>CAZVXY010000003.1:0-227054 GCA_964631245.1 uncultured Fimbriimonadales bacterium | reverse complement strand
TCAGTGAAGCGGCAATGTGAATGAATAGATGAATAGAGAGAACCGTAGCGCCTTGTCTCCTCGCTCCCTTTCGCCGATGAGCGTTCGGCGGGGATATGTGTGGGCTCTTGGTTTCTGTGTGGCTCTTCTGGGAGCTTCGCTCTTATACCGGTGGCTGTCGCCACGGGAGGACCCGCTTGAAGAGGTCGCACGAAAGTGCCTGGGTTACTTAGAGGGACGCAATGTGAGAGGCCTTCTTTGGTACCTCACGGATGAGGAGAAGGAACTTCTGGATCTGGATAAGGAAAAGATGTCCCTTTTCTTGAATGAGTTTTTGTGGAGGCGCCTGGAAGGATTTGCCCCTCAAGGGGAAGTGAAGATTGAGCGATCTGGCACGAGGACGGCGGTTTGGGCTTCTCGCGTGTATGTCCACCCTGACGGAAGACGTTGTTCTTTTTTTATGGTGGTGGTGCCTACGGAAAAGGGGCCCCGCTTGAAGGAATTTGTTCTGAGCACTACAGTTTCTATTCTTGAAACTTACTTGACGAAGGAGCAACGAAACGCGGACGATTTAGAGCTCCTCGCTTACGCCTCCCGTCAAGCCATGCCCGATTTGAATAGGCTTCCCATTCGTGGTATCGTCAGGTTTGAAACCGAGGGCACTTTTCAGCCTCGTATGCTGACGTGGTCCGAATGGGCGAACGAGTGGACGGAGCGCTGGCGCAAGAAGCGCAGGCAGGAGGTTGAAGCCATTTATCAGAAAGGCTGAGCGGAAGCGCCCCTCCAGGGGCATTCCAATCTATCTTTTCCCATCCTTGTGCCATTCCATTAGCTAATGCTGTACAATTCCTGTGTGAAAATCCTGTTCGCTACAGATGGTTCTTCCAATGCGCTGTTCGCCCAGGAATTCCTTTTGCGCTATCCCCTCGGCTCAGAGGACGCGATCCTTTGCGTGAGCGTTGTATATAAGCTTCCCACCCTAACCCCCACTGCCCTTCCTGTAATAGGGAAAATGGTAGAACAACAGCTGGAGGAAATATATCAAAAAGAGACCGGAGAGCTAAGAGAAGTCCTTGCTCGTGCCCACCAGTTCTTCCGCGACAGGGGCTTCCAAGCGGAAGCCCATCTTTTGGAAGGAGACCCCGCCCCAATCCTTGCCCGCTTTGCAAAAGAACAGCGTGTGGACCTTACAGTGGTAGGCGCCCGAGGGACTACCCAGTTGGAAGAGATGTTCCTGGGTAGCGTTGCAAGGCGTCTCGCCAACGATACCGACCTTACCGTGCTGGTGTGTCGACCGAAGCCTTTTGCAGAAGAAAAGGGGTTGCGCGCCATTTTCGCCACCGACCATAGTCCTTATTGCGAAAAAGTCGGCGAAAAACTCCCCGCACTCATTCACGGAAAGTTTCAATCCCTCCTCATAGCGAGCGTTTTAGATACTGCCTGGAAGGGTGCCTTTCCGCCTATTTCCCAGGAACATCTCGCGCCGGCTAAGGAGGCTCTAAACGCTAAAAATCAAACTTTGCAAGCCAAATTGGAACATCTTGCTGAACGTGTTGGGTCGGTTGTCCTGGTCGGGGAACCGCGAGCAGAACTTATGGCGCTTTGCGATCGAGAAAATGCGGATCTCGTGATCGTGGGGGCACGAGGCTTGTCGCGTGCCAGGCGCCTCTTGCTAGGAAGTGTCGCCCACCAGATGTTGACACGAACAAAGGGCAGTGTCCTCGTTGTGCGAGTATGATTACCTCCACCACTCGCGTAACTCTTTTTCTAAAAAGCGCCAGTAAGAGAACACCCGCAGGGGCTTGTGGCGCAAGAGAAGCCATAAAGACTGCCAGGGGTCAACTGCTTGATGGGGTCTCGGCTCTCCGTGAAAACAAAGAATCAGAGCCTGATTCAACTTCTCCCGAACCGCATTGCGATCCGAAGCGTGGAGGCGGCGCAGTTTTTTGTAAGAGACAAACCAGGGCTCGGGGAAGAAAGTCACCTTGTCTGCTAAGTGGCGGGAGTTGAGATAAGCCCAAATGAAATCCTGGTCTCCCACACTTCGTCGAAGCCTTTGGAGATCTTCAAATTTTTCCCCTTTTATAAACGCCCTCCATATTCCCTCCGTCACCTCGTTGGGGCGGACCCACATAATTGCGGAAGATAAGGTCCCAAAAGTGAAATCACGCAGGGTGATCAGGGGAGATTCGGGATGCTCCCTAACAAATTCTATCAGGGGAGTCAAATCCTTTAGGATGATGGTGTCTAAGTCGAGAAAAAGGAACTCATCGGAAAAAAGGGAGCGGTCAAAAAGCCTGATCTTATTCCACCAGCCATCTAAGGCGGGCTTTTCCGCTCCCTTCTGAATGATTTCTTTGCTGAGATTCCGCGGGTGGTCGGTGAGACACACGAATTCAAAAGGCAGGGGAAGGTGCCGGCGACACATCTGATAAAGTCGCTCTACATAAAAATTGGGGTACCGATCCCCGACATTGACACATGCCACACGCACGTAAAAAAGTCTAATGCCTTCCCAAGCCCTGTTTCCAGTGGAAAGGGGTTTAGTACTTTTTTTTCAAAAAACGGCGCCCCCCTGTCCCCGTGGGGCAGAAAGAGCGCCTGCCTGGGGACCTGGAGTAAACTGAATATCCTTGTTCAAGTAACGGGTACGGTGAGATATGCGTTTGATAAATAGAATGCGCGCCCGTGGGTTCACCCTTACGGAAATGCTCTTTGCCATCGCCGCACTGGCGGTACTGGTGGCAATTTTATTGCCTTTCTTGAATGGCGCCCGGCGAAAAGCAAAAGAATCTCAGTGTGCCCAACAGCTTGCTCAAATAGGAACCGCCATTAACCTTTACAGGGATGAATATGACCTTCAAATTCCGGAACGCCTTAGCCACCTCGTGCCCGCATATATCACCCCTCCCCGCCTACTCCACTGCCCCCTTGACCCCAAGGAGGGACAATGGGAAGGCACCAATCGCCTGGAGGGGAACAAGTTTTTGCGAACCGGTGTGAGTTATACCTGGGTGCCCAATTGGGAGAAGGCGATTGGGTGGGGTTGGTGGAAGCCTTGGCCCGCCAGGGGTCCTGGCAAGTGGGGCGAGCTTACCCCTGTCTCTGAGTGCCACTGGCATTGGGCAACTACGTTCAACCAGTTTTGGGAAGAGGATAGAAACCAGTCCGCAAGGGGGAATGCGCTTATCCTCACCCTCGGGGGCAAGGTCATTTCGTGGCCCGGGAAGCGACCTATGCAAGAGTTCACCCCCGAGGGTTAACGACATAATTCACCGTGCGCCTGTTTCGGAGAGAACCACCTCCTAAACCCGAATGGCTTTTTTTGGGCTTAGGCAACCCTGGGAAGAGATATCAAAATACTCGTCATAACCTGGGCTTCTGGGTAATAGATGCCCTTTCACAGAGCCTGGGGATCCCCTTGACCCGGCGCAGAGGAGTTGTAACGTGGGGCTTTGGCACTGTGAAGGAAGGGGACGTCGCCGTTCCCATTGCTCTGGGGAAACCCCTCACTTTTATGAACCAGAGCGGGCAAGGAGCCAGAGCGTTCCTCGCTCAATTCCAGGCACCCCCTTCAAAGTTGGTCGTGATCTACGATGATATGGACCTTGAAGTGGGGCGGGTTCGGGTCAAGCCAAAGGGGGGACCAGGGAGCCATAACGGGATGGCAAGTGTTGTGGAAGCCCTGGGCACAGAAGATTTTCCACGAATAAGGATCGGCATTGGCTCACCTTCTGGCTCCGGGGTGGACTATGTTCTTAGTCCCTTCCTGCCCCAGGAGGTGCCCCTTATAGAATCCGCTGTGGAGCGGGCTTGTGAGGCTTGCAGGCTGATAGCCCTGCAAGGGGTTGCCAGAGCAATGAACCAGATTAATTCCCCGCCAAACGAGTGATGGACACAAGGCGACTTGCGGAAGGAGCTCGCGAGATAGGGGTCTTATTGGACCAAAAACACCTTGATAACCTGTGCCTATTTGAGGAACTTCTCTACGAAGCAAATAAAAAGATGAATCTCACCCGGGTATCCAAGGATGAATGCTGGGCGAGACATTTTCTGGACTCCCTTGTTCTCATTCCCCTTATCCCGCCTAACGCTCGGGTTTTGGACATCGGGAGCGGGCCTGGCTTTCCCGGGGCAGTGATAGGGATCGTGAGGAGCGACGTACGGGTTACCTGCTTAGACAGTTCCCAGAAAATGGCTGATTTCCTGCGAGAGACCTTTGGGGAAAAGGGCGACCTGCCAGTTCTTTACCAGGTAGTACAAAATCGGGCGGAGGTATCTGCGCATAATCCCGATTTCCGGGAAGCATTTGATTTCGTTACGGGGAGGGCTCTAGCGCCCTTTCCTATTCAGGCAGAGGTGAGTTCCGCTTTTGTGGCTCAGGGGGGGCTTTTTGTCCCTTTACGCACCCCTGCAGAGGAAAAAGAAATTAAGGAATTCCCTGCCCGCCTTTTGGGGCTGGAGCTGTCGCGGGTTGTATGGGTGGAAGTGCCCGGGGTGCTACCCAGGAGATTGCTTCCCGTTTTCACGAAATTCGCCCCCACCCCTCCGCGCTATCCACGACGGTGGGCACGAATCAAAAAGAATCCCCTGGGCTACGCCTCCCTTCCTTAGAAGAATGGGGATAAGGCTTTAGGGGACGGGTGGGGATTATAATTTAGGAGTAAAAAGAAAAAAACCCCGTGAAGATAAACGAAAGCCCTACTGGAGATATTTATGCGACCCTTCGGTTTCCTGAGGGGATTGGGAAGCCCTACGTGGTGATGAATATGATTACGACAATTGACGGCAAAAGCGTCGTCGCAGAACCCGGGGAGGCGGGAGAAAACCTGGGCAGTTCGGTTGACCGGATGCTTATGCGCCGTATTCAACAGGCAAGTGATGCGGTGCTCATCGGGGGCGTGACTCAGCGCAGTTCCTCCGCCATCCACTATGAGGAAAATCTGCTCCGAATTGCGGTTACGCGGTCCGGGAATCTCTTGTGGAAGAGCCGGTTTTTCACTGAGGCGCCAGAGCGAGCCATCATCCTTTGCCCGGAAAACACACCTATAAACCCTCCCCTGGACGGAGTGAGGGTTTTGCGGAGTGGACAGGAGGGGGTGGAGTGGAGTTCCGCTTTGAGCCGACTCAATGAAGATTTTGGAGTGAAGGTTTTGCTGGTGGAAGGGGGGGCGAACATCAATGGACAGTTGCTAAGGCTTGGAGTTGTTGACGAGTTATTCCTCACGCTGGCACCAAGAGTAAAACTTGGTAGAGGTTTGCCTACTTATGCGGACGGCGAGCCCTTCCCCGCAATGGAGATGCCCCGTTTTAGCCTCTTGGAAGCGCACCGGGTGGCAGATGAGGTGTTCCTCCGCTACCGAAAGTCGTAGTCCGTTGCCACCCTTGTGGGGTTAGGTCGTCTGATTATCAGAGAGATGCTTTTCTGGGCAGTTTTCAGTGCCTCCACTGCGGTATTTTCCTTGGGGATTAAGTCTCCCCAACAGGTGGTTGTGCCCGTCCTCAAGGAGCCTGCTTCCCTTACACCTATCCCGGGTGAGCCTCTTTGGCTCGGGTCTTTTGTACCTCAGGATGGGATGATAGGGGATCTTTTGGACCTGGGAGTCAAGTATTACTTTTCCCAAACGGACCCCTGGACAGCCCCCGATGACCCTAAAAGCCGTTATCCTGTAACTTCCCTGCTGGCTCAACACCGGGCTATAGAGCGACAGGGGGGACGGTGGGGCTTAGTGGTTCACACTGCCTTTCCTGCCTACGAGGAGTCCTTGATAGTGAAGGAAGGCTCGGTGGAATGGCTGAGTGGGGAGCGTGTGCCCATATGGTCCCCGTGGGATCCTGATCGGCTCCCCTGGGTAGCAAAGAAATTGGCTTTCTTGCGGGGTAGGGTTTCTGCTCTGGAGGCGCTGGGGGTAGGCATTTTGAGTGAATATGGGGATGCTTCATTCTTCACGGGAGGGGTCAGGAGAGATGCTCAACAGGGGTCCCAATGGGTCAAGCGATTTGGAATGGATCCTCCCCTTCCAGGATTTTGGTGCGGAGAGCCTTTGGCACAGACTTCCTGGCAGGCTTTTCTCAAAGCCAAATATGGCGATGTGGAGGAGGCCTATCGGGTGTGGGGAATGGAGGCATCCCCTCGTGTACCCAAGCCCATCGGTAGGGGCTATCCTCTGCCTGCAAGGCTGGATTTTTTAGATTGGTATCGCAGTGCTTTGCCGGGGTTGGTATCCAATATAACTAAAGTTGCTCGTGAAGTGTTTCCCGAAGTTCCCTTAATGGTGCCGATCAGTCCCTCGGGGGATAGTGCTCGCTTGGGAGTGGACGTGTACTCGTTAGTCCGTGCCGCGTCAGGGGAGGGAGCAATAGTGAAAGTTGGCACGGTGGGCTATTACCCCTTTGCGTTGAATTGGGCACTTTCCCTGGGGCGGGTTAGGGCTTCCCTGCAGGCTACGGGTGCCTATGCTTGGACGGAAGCGCCCTTTGTGGGTGAACCCGGAGGGATTCGCCAACGACTTGCGGAAAGCCTCGCCCTGGGAGCAGGAGGTCACATTGATTGGCCTCAGGCTTATCGGGATAACAAAGAAAGTTTGTTATTCCAATTACCCTTGTCCGTTACCAAGCCAGTTTGCTCGGTCGCGGTCATCTATCCCTCTTCGTGGGCGATGCTTCAGGGAGCGAATCCTGCCCCGCCAGGAGTGCTTCGCATTTTAGTGCCCCTCCGGGATTATATGGATTTTGATGTTTTAGAGGAGTCTGCTGTTCTCCAAGGAGCGCTGGAGAGATACCGAGTGGGAGTTTTAGTGGGGGGGACGATCTGGAAGAGGGAAACCTTGAAGGCAATTCGGGATTGGGTTTTCAAAGGGGGGGTCCTTTTTGGATATGACTTTGGAAAGATGGAAGACCCCACGGGAGATGTCTCTGTGCATCAGGAGTTGTTTGGTTATGCAAGTAATCTCACACCTGCTCAACCCCGCTTTATGTGGGTTGGGGAAATTCCTCCGCATTATCAAGTACTCCTTGGTACAGAAGGGGATGAGGAACTTTTGAGTGGGCGATGGGGACCAGGGGAGAGCGGGGGGAGGCTCGCTTACGAAAGCGCTTTCATCCGTTTGCCGGTAGAGGCGGGATCAGGGGTGGTTGTTTCCGTCCAATTTGCAGAAGGGCAGGAGGTGAGCCAGAACCTGGTTCTTCGTGTAGGGGGAAGCGTGGTTGCGGAAGTAGAGCCGGGGAAGGAGTTGGGTGTGCTTGAGTTCCCTGTGGGGCCCGAACTGACCGAGCGGGGATGGCTGGACATTTCTTTTGAAGGCTTAGAGGGCAGTGGCAGGGTGCGAGTCTCCAAAGTGACGATTCGCCGTCCGGGTGCAGGTGATCCCCCTGCGGTTCTTTCCGGGTACTTTGAGGACCCCATTAATCCTGAGGTAGTGAAAAACAGCTGGAGCAGGAAGTTTGGGAAGGGGTTGGTGATTTTTATGCCCGGGAAAGGGGAGCTCTGGCAAAAATATATATCTTTAGTCTGCTATGGGGTTTCTCATCTCTTTGAGTTAGATCCTGGTCGATACAACATCCGTGTGTTGGATGGAGCGCGGAACCGCGTGTATGCGACGGAATGCTCGGAGTGGGTTTTGTATTATAACGACTCCTCACGGGAAGTGTCCTTGCAAGGGATCAATCTCGATGGTGTCTCAGGGGAAGTGAAGGTGCCCCCCAAGCAGTTTGTTATGGTTCCCCGACGCCCTGCATATGAGGTTTTCCTTACGTGGGGTGAACCCTCGGAAGGGGCTCCTTCCGTTAGGGTTTCTCAGAGGGGGGGTCAGAGGGTGAATTGGGATGCAAGGGGGCGAAAGGTTCGTGCCAGTGAACCCTTGAGATTTCGGGTGAACCTGCCGTCTCCGGGGCGCTATCGTGTTTTTATGCGTACCTTAGTAGGCGACCAACTGGTGGGGGTTCGGGTTCAAATGGGGGAAGCCTCTGCTCCTGCCACGGAAATGGAGAAGCGGGGCGCTTTCCTATTCGTCGGTGAGTTTGATTTTCCAAAGGGCGAGATGGAAGGAGAGGTTTCTGCAGACTTTGACTTTGTGTTAGAGGGTTTTGTCTTGACGGGGGACCTGCGGGTTTTGGGCTATCGGCTGGTAGGATTTTCTGCGGGCACGGCGAACTAACAAAGAGGTATAACTCGTCCCTAAGTGCAACAGCCCTGTAGCTCAGGATGCTGTGGGGTTGTTTGCATAACTCCTGACGAGAGGAGGGAAGTGAGGATGGCAACAATGATCTGGCGGATTTTGTCGCTTGTTCTTTTTGGGAGTTTGATGCTTTCTGTGGGGGCGGTATTTCCACCCTTCGTGTGCACCCAGGATGTGAAGATGGTTGCCCTTGTAGGGAGTCCTGCGGTCTCGGTCCAGTATAAGGGGGTCAAGGCTGTTCGGGCAGATTTTAAACTCAACGGTCAACTGGTGGGGGGATTGGCTTTGGACGAAAAGCGTTCCGAGGGGGAGTTTCGGTTTAATTTGCCCTTGAACGACCTCCAGCCCGGGGACAATCTGGTGGAGGTGTTTTTGGTGGACGGTGCGGGGAAGGTCTTGGGGAGTCAAAAGGTGGTGATAAGCGTGGAGCAGGCAGAGGGGCTCCCGGTGAAGGTGAAGATTCCCAGAATGGGAGAAACAGTTTCGGGGACTGTTGAAATTCAAGTGGACTTTGGTATTCAGACGCGGGAGAGATACGTGTCACTTTATGTGGATAAGGAGTTTCGGTCACTTAGGAACTATCCGCCCTTTGTGTTTTACTGGGACACGCGTACTGTGCCCAATGGGTGGCACGAGATTCAAGTTTGGCTCTTTGATGAGACGCAGACAACGTATAAGTCTCCTGTTGTGCGGGTTTACGTGGATAATCCTGGAGGACGAACGGAGCGGGTTAGTTCTGGGGGAGGGGAAGCAGGGAATATCGTTGCCCCTCCCGTGATAGCGGTGCCTGGTAGTTCAGTGGGGTTGCGGATGTCTCCCGTGGAGCCTCGCTTGAATGTTCCCCTTGCTGCTCCTAAGGCTCCTGGGGTTCCCCCTGCTCTCTCGGAGCCAGTGGTTGAGCCCCCCGTGGGGCGATCTGTGCCTGTAATGGGTGGGTCTGGACTGCGGGCGGAAGTGGCGGGGCATCGCCTTGCCGAGCCTTCTTCGCCGAGGGAAGCGAGTCCAGCGGTGGTGGAGCCTGTGTCTTCCCCAACGGGTTCTCGGATGATACGTATAGAGGAGGGAGCCAGGCTCAACCGTGAGGGTACTTTTGATGTCATTTATGACGGTGACAAAGTGCGGTTTGATGTGGCTCCTCGTATAGAAGTGGGGATACCGCTTGCGCCATTCCGCCATTTGTACGAGCGGGCGGGGGGTCACCTAGAGTGGGACAACCAGGCAAAGGTTTGTACGGGGACTGGGGCATCCGGAGATGTGTGGTTGCAAATTGGTCAGGCATATGCGAAGGTGGGGGGCAAGGTGGTGCAATTGGAGCGGGCGCCCTACATTGATCGTGGTCGCACCATTGTGCCCCTGTCGTTTGTCTCCGTAGCTCTCAAGGTGGTGATTGAGTACGACCCGGAGACGGGCCACGTATTGATTACGAGTGCCTCTGATGGGGGATAGGGTTTCCGCCCTGTTTTCGGTACAACCCTGAAGAGACCTTTGAAGTTTTCCGATATAAAGGGGGGCTGAAGTGCCCTTTCATCTATGGAGACTGAGCGTCAAGAGCGAAGAGAGCGCCCCCGGTATGAGTTGTTGGAGATGGGGGTTTTGTGGCGTGAAAGAGGTCAGGAGCGAGAGCGCGTTGGCTCGGCTTTGATCACCAATGCGAGTATCGGGGGTGTTCAGGTTCGGACGCGGGAGGATTTGCATCCCGGAGAGCAAGTTCTCTTAGAATTGGGTTCGGAGCAGGGTCCCCTCTATTTGCGGGTAGACGTGCGTTATGCAGAGCGCCAGGGGTGCGATGGCTTATTAGTGGCGGGGCTTCATTTTTGCCCCCGTTCCGAGCGTGAGCAGAGGGCTCTGGCTAAATATCTCCTTTCGGTTAGGGATCGCGCTTGTTAGGTTTTGGCTTCTCCTGTTGATGGTGCGAATTATTTTCGTGTTTTTTTCCCTGACTGGGATGCGGGGATGGCGGGGAGAGGGTCTTCTTGAGTAAATTGTATTTGATGAGTTCTTTGTTGCGCACGGGGCTTCATAAGTGTCATCAGAGGCTTGGCGCTCGTATGGTTGAGTTTGCGGGTTGGGAGATGCCTTTACAGTATTCCGGGGTGATTTCTGAGAGCCTTGCGGTGCGCCAGAAAGTTGGGATGTTTGATGTTTCTCACATGGGTCGGTATAGGATTTTCGGGAGTTCCGCCCTTTCTTTTTTAGAGCGTGTGACCACCAACGATGTTTCTAAGTTAGTAGATGGTTCCGCGCAGTATTCCCTTTTGTGTTATCCGGAGGGGACTTGCGTGGATGACATTATGGTTTATCGCATTTCGGAGAACGAGTTTCAGATGGTGGTGAATGCAGGGAATCGGGAGAAGGATTGGCAGTGGTTGGAGTCTCATACGCGAGAGGGGGTGGGGATGGAGGACCGAACATTTGAGACGGTGATGATTGCGATCCAGGGTCCTGAGGCGGTAGAGAGAGTGGCTTCGTGGGCAGGGTCTTTTGTGAAGGAGATTCCTCGTTTTGGCACGGCGAGGGTGGAGGTGGAGGGAGTGGAGGTTTTTTTGGCGCGTACGGGCTACACTGGGGAGGATGGGTTTGAAGTGATCGTGGATAGGGAGCAAGGGGCTTTCGTCTGGGAGGGTTTTTGGGATGCGGGTGTTGTTCCCTGTGGGTTAGCCGCGCGGGATGTTTTGCGTTTAGAGGCAGGTCTTCCTTTATATGGGCATGAGTTGTCTGAAGAGATCAATCCGATAGAGGCGGGTCTTGGCTGGGTTTGCTCTAAGTCCAAGGAGTTCATCGGGTCAGAGGCGATTAATCGGATGCGCGAGGCGGGTCCTCCCCGGAAGATTATGGGAATAAGAATGGAGACGAAGATTGTTCCTCGCCAGGGGTATTCCGTTTTTGTTAACGGTGAGGTCGTTGGGGTGATCACGAGTGGAGTTTTCTCCCCTGTTTTGGGCTGTGGGATAGGCTTTGCCCTTTTGAGGGCGGAGGTTGCGGAGCCCAACACGGCTTGTTTTGTAGAAGTGCGTGAGAAATTGCAATCCGCCTTGATTGTAGGGAAGCGTTTTTTGAAAGGTTAGGGGGCGTTCGCCTTGGGGGAGGTGGTCAGGTGATGGCTTGGGGGGTGCTTAGGTCGGAGATTTGGGAGAGCGTGGTGCTGGGAGTGCGTCCCAATCGGAAGATGAATGCCAGTTCACCGCTGAGGAACAGGTCCTGAAAGGTTTCAAAATACGTTTGGTCCCACCACCCACGTTTTACTTCTGCTTTTAGGGTTTTCAGAGCTTCCTGGGGGCTGAGGGGACCTCGGTAGTATCGGGGAGAGGTGAGAGCGTCAAAGACATCTGCGATAGAGACCATTTTTACGAGGGGAGGAATTTGAAGGGCTGTGAGCCCATCGGGATAACCGGAGCCATCTCCGCGTTCGTGATGGAATCGGACGATGGGCAGAGCGGAAACGAACTGGGGTATGTCTCGCAGTATTTCATATCCGATGATGGGGTGTAGTTGGATGGTGCGATATTCTTCAGGTGTTAGTTTTCCTGGTTTACGGAGGATACTGTCGGGGATGCCAATTTTTCCGATGTCGTGCAAGAGGGCTCCGATTTCAAGTGTGGAGAGGTCTTCCCAAGAGAAGGTCCCTATTTTTCGGGCGATGGCGAGAGCATATTGGGATACACGGAAGGAATGACCCGCGGTGTAGGGGTCTCGGGCATCTATAGCGTTCGTGAGGCTTCGGATGGCACCTTTCAGGTTGGTTTGCATTTGTCTGAGCGTTTTGCGAAATTCATCTGTCTGGGCCTTTAAGAGTTGGGCTACTATTTGGAGGTGTTGATGTTGGTCGTGGGGTTGGACTACCTTTTCTTGCGGGGGTAGGGAGTGGGGTTTTCTCTTGGGGCAAAGGAGGGAGTAAGATGGCTTGTCCGTATGGCTATGGAGGGGCAGGAGGTGGAATTGGTCAAAGGGGGGCAGATGAAGGGGGAGGGGTGCTTGGGGGTCTAAGGAGAGGTTCTGCGAGATAGCGAGGAAGGCTTGATTGGATGCGATGGGTACGCCGGATGGGTCTAGAATTGCTATGGGGTCTTTTTGGGAGAGAAAGGTGGTTAGGAGGTCTTGTTCATTGCCTCCTGAGTTGGGGTTTTCGGGGAGAAAGGGAAGGCTTGATGCGATGGATGCACTCCTTGCGTGTTGGGATAAAAAGCTATGAGGAAATTATCGGTCATTTAAGGGGCTTGTTTTACCGCACTTTTACGGAGAAGACCGCCCAATCTATTCTGACTTCCCAGGGGAATCGGAGGACGATGCCGACGGGCTGGTAAAGGAGTCGTGCTTTGACTTCGCGGGTGATGGGGTGGATAAAGCGGGAGGGGTTATCCTGGATGATAACTTCCAGGGTGGTGTCCGAGGTTGGGAGGAGCCTTGTATCTATGGTTTCGTACTCGTTTGTGAAGGGGTTAAGGAGTTGCAGGGTTTGGCGGATGTTGGGGGTATCACTTGCGGATTCTATGGTTACACGGATCTCTTCGGTGTTGGCTACGGGGAGGGTGGTCTGGAGGAGGATTTGGATGGGCGGTTCAGCGGAAGAGAGGACAGATCCGGGATAAAGGCGCAGAAAGTTATCATCCGAGTCCCACAGGCTTTGCAAGTCTCCTGAGATAACCCTTCCGCGAATCATCTGGAATTTTGAAGGCACGTTGGGATCCAGAATGGGGCGAATCCGATAGACCCTTCCGTGACTGTAACTCACCACGTAGATGTAGCCATCGGGTCCGATTCGCATATCCGTCACGATTCCCCAGTTGCTTCCTATGGCGTACTGGTCTCTTTCCTGTGGGGTATCGGCGACGCCGTCTTCACATCCAGGGAGGAGTATGACTCCATCACGAGTGGGGTTAGGGGTGAAGAGGTAAAGTTGCTGGGTGTTCACGTCTCCGACGAAGATTTTGTTTCTTTCTGATGGGCGGAACTTGCGGGAGTGGCAGAAGAGGATGCTGGTGGGGGCGATGGGGTCTAACCAGCTGAAGACTGGGTCTCGGTAGAACGCATTGGGGAGATAGATGAGGTCGCTGGCGTTGTAGGCTCTATAGGAATTTTTGTTATAGATGGCGTCGCGATAATCGGGTCCCATAATTTTTTTCCATCCGCCGTTGAAGCCGAAGTCAATAACGTTGATTTCATCGTAGACCTCGGGTCCGTTTTCCGTTATCCAGAGTCGTTGGGTGAGGGGGTCAAAGTCCATTCCGAAGCCGTTTCGTATGCCATAGGCGATGTAGGTTCGGATGCGAGTGTCCGGATGGGTTAGGAAGGGATTATCGGGGGGTATGGCGCCATTTAATTCCAGGCGGTGAATTCCGCCCACCCCTGCGACGAGGGTTTTGCTTCCGTTTTGTTCAATGGTTCTTTGATTGGGGTCCCAGAGCACTCCCCTGCCCATATCGCCGGTGAAGATGTAGAGTTTTCTGTCGGGTCCAATTCGGATGTAGCCCCCATTGTGATAGGGTTCGTTGTTTTGGTTGGCTTCTGGTCCGAAGACAATGATGGTGGATTCGTAATTTAGGGCATTTCCTTCCCATCGGAAGCGCTCCACGCGATTGTCCAGCCAGGTTCCGCCGTCGGTTTGGGCGCGGGAATAGTAGAGGTAGATAAAGGGTTCTGCGGGGAAGTCGGGGTGTTTACAGATTCCGAGGAGTCCCCGCTCCACTTGGCTGTTGACAGGGAGGTCCAGCACGATGCCCTGGAATTGCCCGTTCCTGTAATAGCGGACTCTTCCCGTTCGCCTTTCGCAGAGGAGGAACTCGTCGTCGTTCAAAGACTCCATGGTTACAGGCTCCCGTCCCCCTGCGTCCGTTACTACGGGTTCCACGAAGTATCCCGGGAGATTGAACGATTGGGGAAAAGCGGGGGAAGGGTTGACTCCGAGAAGCCCTAAGGTTCCTATCCCTATCAAGAAGGCTTTTGGACTTGCCCACCTTTGCCTGTAAAACATACCGAGATATTTTATCACAGAAAGATAAGGAGGACCTTAAAAGGGGTGCCGGTCCCCTATGGGGGACCGGCTGTGGGGCAGGGAGGGCAGGGTCGTTTAAGAAGTCGTCTTATGTTGGTGCCCTTGGCTCCTTACTATCTATAAGGCAAAGGGTATGCCAAATCTCCCTTGTGTTTATAAATACGTTGAAAAGGGGGCTTTCATTGCGAACACTTGCTCTTTTCGGGGCGTTATGGAAAAATGGTGTCTATGAAGGACTCCCTCCACCGCGTCGTGATCATAGGTTCGGGTCCTGCGGGGTATACGGCGGGGTTGTATGCGTCCCGAGCGAACCTTGAGCCTGTTCTGTTTACGGGCAGTGAGCCCGGCGGTCAGTTGATGATCACCACGGATGTGGAGAACTATCCTGGTTTTCCTGATGGCATTTTGGGTCCTGAGTTGATGGCGTTATTTCGGCGTCAGGCGGAGCGTTTTGGGACTATAGTGATAGATAAAGAGGTTACGAAAGTGGATTTTTCTAACAGACCCTTTCGGGTTTATGCCGGGGATGAGGAGTACCTTGCCCGGACGGTGATCATTGCGACGGGGGCTTCGGCGAAGTGGTTAGGCATTCCCGGGGAGAAGGAATTTGGGGGATACGGGGTGAGTGCGTGTGCGACGTGTGATGGCTTTTTCTTTCGGGGGAAGGAGGTGATCGTGGTGGGGGGCGGAGATACTGCGATGGAGGAGGCGACTTTTCTCACCCGTCATGCCATCCGGGTGTATGTGGTTCATCGTCGGGACCGTTTACGAGCAAGCAAAATTATGCAGGAGCGTGCGTTTAGGAACCCGAAGATTTCTTTTATCTGGAATACGGTGGTGGAGGAGATCTATGGCGAGACGGAGCCGATGCGGAAGGTCACGGGTGTTCGTTTGGTGGATACCCAGAGTGGGGCGAAGCGGGAGATGCCCATAGACGGAGTGTTTGTGGCGATAGGTCACAAACCGAACACCGACATATTCAAGGATTATCTGGAGATGGACGAGTTAGGATACATCAAGGTGGAGCCCTTTTCTACCCGGACGAACATAAGTGGGGTGTTTGCTTGTGGGGATGCGATAGATCGGGTTTATCGTCAGGCGGTTACGGCGGCGGGGACGGGTTGTATGGCGGCTCTTGATGCGGAGCGTTTTCTGGAAGCCGAGGGTGAAGGATAATTTTTCTCTGGGCGCCTGGTTGAGGTGCCTTGGCTTGATGGGTGTGGCTTTTTTATTGGGGTGTGGGGTCAAAGAGGAGGTGGGTGAGGTGCCTGGGGTTCCTCGTGTGTGGGGATGGGGTGTGGAGGAGAGGTCGCCGAAGGGAGAACGGGCGTATTTGTGCAATGGGCGATTAGGGGTGCGATTATTTCCCAGCGGGTTGGGTGTTGGGAAGGATGGGCTTGAGGTGCCTTCCTTGGTGATGTTCAAGGATGCAGTGGTGCGGGTGCCCTCGTTGGCATTCTGGCGAATTTTTGTGGATGGGCAGGAGGTGCGTTTAGAGGAGGGTTCTGCCTATTGGGGGGAGTTGAACTTTCGGAATGGTCTTTGGTTTGCCCAATGGGAGGGCAAGGCTGGGGATGAGAAAGTGCGAGTGCGTGTGGAGGCACTGGTGCATCCTGAGCGGTCTTTGTTTGGTCAGCGTTTAGAAGTTTCTTGCGGGGAGGGGAAGGAGGTGCGGGTGGAGAGTTTGTTTTCTGGTGCAGGGGTTCCTGTGGGGATGTCCCCAGGGTTTTATGAGGTGAGGTTAGAGGGGATCCCTATTTCTGAACCGGAGGCGAGGGTTTTGGGGAGTCGGGTGGTTCTTCCTGTGCGCGTGGGGCACAAGTGGTTGCCCGCATCATCCTGGAGTTTTCTCCCTATCAAAGGGGGGTGGGCTTTTTGGGCAAAGGCTGGCAGAGAGCCCTTGGTGTTGGAGCGAATTGTGGGGGTTGCGGAATCGGGAGAGGTGCCTTTTTGGGGGAGCCTTTTGCGTGAGGCGGAGGCTATCTGGAGTGAGCGATGGAAGACAGACATAGAGATTGAGGGACCGGTGGAGGACCAGCAGGCGATTCGTTCGTTTCTTTTTTATCTTTATGCGGATGGTAACGCCAAACTCCCGCCGATGGGATTAAGCGACGAGCGTTATAAGGGGCATCGCTTTTGGGATGCGGAGGCGTGGATGTTGCCGGTGTATGCTTTTTTGCGTCCCTCGGTTGCTCTTGAGGCTACGGAATGGAGGCTCCGCTTTTGGCGAGAGTTTTTTGGTTCTTCTCGCTGGTGGCGTGTGCCGTGGGAATCGGGGATAGCGGGTGACCAGACGCCTCCCGCTTTTCGGGAGGCTTTGCATGTTGGGGGGTGGGTTTTTTGGTGGTTGGAGCGAGCGAAGGCATTGGGTTTTATTCGGCGGGAGGAAGCGGAGGAGGCGCAGATAAGGATAGCTCGGTTTTTTTATGTGCGAGCGTTGGAGAGGGGGGGCAAGTTTCACCTTTTGGGTGTGGTGAGCCCGGACGAAGGGCGCCTGCGAGACAACGATCTGGTGACGAATTTATTGGCTAAGTATTGTGCCTGGACTGTGGCAGGCACCTTTCGGGGAGTGTCGGAGGAAGATAGAAGGATGTTTCGGGATTTTGGGGAGCGTGTGGTTCTTCCGAGGGTGGATGGGATTCCTGCGACTTATGAGAAGGACCCCTTGAAGGGTTATCAGCAGGCGTCTGCTCTTTTGGCGCTGTTTCCTCTGGAGTGGGACTTTGGCGAGGAGATAAACGGGGTGATGTTTGACCGTTATAAGGACCGGGTCAGCCCTTTGGGTCCTGCTATGAGTGAGAGCGTTCATTCGGTTATTGCGTCGCGCCTTGGACGTGGCGAGGAAGCCTATCGGCGTTGGCGGGCTTCCTGGGAAGGGTATTTGCGGAAGTGGATGGGGTTCAGCGAGAGGCGAAATCTGGACAGGGTTTATTTTCTCACGGGCGCGGGGGGATGCGTGGGGGCGGTTTTGTATGGTTTTCTGGGTATCCGGGTGACCCAAAATCCTTCAGTTCCACCCCTTTCGGGGAAGGGAGGGGGGGCGGTTCCAGCAGGAGATTCGCGTTTCCTGTTGAAACCGTTAGGGGATGGGTATTTTTTTGAGGCTCGGAGCCAGTTGCCTCCTTCCTGGCGGAGGGTGCGGGTTCGGGGTTTTTGGCTTAGGGGGGAGCGATACACGCTGGAGGCGACTCACGAGGGCATCTGGCTGGAGAAAGAGGGGTAGGGGGTGCAGGCTCCTTTTGGGGTTCATTGACTATAATAGGGGGGATTTGAGGAAAAGGCTATGAGCACAATAGTTTTGACGGTGGATTGCAAAGCGGCGCACCATAACCGTTGTTATACGATGGAGATTGTGCGTCTTGCGGAGAAGTATGCAGTGCCCTTTACGTGGCTCATTCACGTTTCGGGATTAGATTCCTCGGCGAATACGGAACTTTATTATCGCGAATATTTTCATAAGATTCCGAGTTGGCATGAGGTTGGGTTGAACGTTCACTTTGAGAATGACCGTGGTTATGTGGATGATCCGAAGGAGCGTGGGAAGATCATTCAGATGGCGAAGGATATTTTGAAGTCGCATCGTGTTAAGCCGACGAGTTTTCGGGCGGGGTGTTTTGCTTTGCAGGCGTCGGACATCAAGTATTTAGAGGATATAGGGATTTGGGTGGATTCCAGTTCCGTATCGGGCAGTGATTACAGGATGCTTGTGGACTGGACGGGTGGTCCTACGGTTCCTTACTTTTTGAGTTATGAAGATGTTCGTCTCTCGGGGGATAGCAAGGTTTTGGAAGTGCCCATTGCATGTGCGGGTGGGCGCTATGGTTATGTGGAGTCCTCGTTTGAGGAGTTGTTGCCTATGCTTGAGGCTCTTGGAGATCAGGAATTGATCTGTTTAGGTTTGCGGGATTATGTCAATTGCCTTTCGGGACTGGAGGGGGTGCTGGATTATTATGTTCGGCGTGGAGCCCAGTTCGTGACGTTGACCCAGGCAGGAAGCGAGTGGCGCAGGAAGGCGGAGCGCCTTAGCCTCGGCCTGGTGACATAAGGTTTTGTGCGATTTTTTGGAGTTCCTCCACGCTCAGCGAGGGAGAAGTGAGGGCGTATTCTACTTTGTCTCTTCGCCACACGAGGATGATGATTTCGTAAGGTTGGGTGATTCGGTATATTCGCGCTTCTGTGAGTCTTGTGTCGTTTAGTGGTTCGGGGTTGGTGAGGGGCAGGGGATGAAATGCGGAGAGAGCGGAAGCGCCATAGGCTTGCACGAAAGAAAGGGTGCGTCCTGTCTTCGGATCGGCGAAGTCGCTTTTGGCATAGAGCACGGGAGTGGCGGTAGAAGTTCCTCCTGTGACACCCGTTTGTCCCCCTGCTCCGCCTGTCGGGGGATTTGCCTGTCCTGGTGTGGTAGAGACGATCAACTGTCTGCCTCCCCGTCCTCTTTCCACACGCACTTCCACTTGAGTGGGACCTCCCGCGGAGTTACTCTGGATATAGAGGATTTGCGGTTCGGCGAGTCTGTTCCGGCGAGTATTGGCTTGGTTACGATTTCTTCCTTGCTGTAGGGTTCCCCCCAGCACCGACCCGCTGATGGCTTGTCCTTGCAGGAAGAGCGTTTGGGCATAAACAAAGTTTTGAGGCGTGAGGGGATTTGCCCAGTTAGCGGAGATGTGTTTAGTCTTTTCGTTGATTTGGGAAATGTCTTTTTGCACCTCGCTCAAGGGGCGTCCTTCCGGCATTCTAAGGAGGGTCTGGGGGGAGATGACTCCCCGGAGGATGAGGGCGTTGGGTGCTGGCTCAAAGTCGCTTTCGTTGGCAGAGGCGCGGTAATCAATTTCAACGGCTTCTCGTTGATACACCCGTTCTCCCTTTTGGTATTCCTGAAGTTTCAAGGTGATGCCCGTTTCGCGGTCAATCCAGAGCTTTTGGAAATCTATGGTGGTGGAGTCAGGTCTATCCGGGATGGTGAGAACGAGGCAATCCCTTCCTGCGATGGTTTCGGCTTTTTCAGGCAGTACGCGCTTGCCCAATGCTTGCTGAATGCCTGTTAGATTGAATTCCAGGTCGTATCGGCTGAAGCGAGGTCTGGCAAGGAATTCCAGGTATCCCAGAGCACTGGGCTCAAAGAGTTGAAGGGCGACCTGGGGCTTGCCCTCTATCCAGGTGAAGACGCCCTTTGGGGAGATCACTTCAATTCGTGGGATGCCTTGCAGGTCGTCTCCCACCCCTTGGGTGGTGTGGAGGCGCAGGCGGTTGGTTTGGGAGAGGAGCGTAACGAGGTTGGTTTCCCCTTGCCATTCTTCCTGAAAGACGGCGCGAATAGTGGTGGGATTTTTCCAGTCGCTCTGGGCTGTGCTGAAAACGTATCCTGCCGTTAATAAAGTCACGCAGAGGAACAAGCCGATACTCTTACTCATATTTGCCTCCAAAGACTTGGACGTCCGACACGGGATGAAGTTTTACTTAAAGTATACGTCTGGGATGGGGTGAGGGGGTTCCCGTGGGTTTTGAGGGGTGTTTTAGTGTTTAGGGCGGAAGCGTCTCGCGAAGGCAGAGACTAAAAGCAGGATAGCAAAGGGAATGTCTTCAAGGAGATAGCGTTTGGCGAGCCGGCGTGGTTCTTGAAAGAGCCGATGGAGCCATTCCAGCCCGACCTTCTGCATCCAGAGAGGCGCTCGTTTCACTCTACCTGCGAGGAAACTGAAACTAATGCCTACTCCAAGCCACCAGGCTTTCGGGAGAAGGGAGCGCATTTCTGCGATGAGGTTTTCCTGTTTTGGGCTTCCGAGGGCTACGAAGACGATGTCTGGTTTGGTGGTGGAGAGGATTTGCTGGATGCGCTTGATTTCCTCAGGGTTTTTCTCAAATCCCAGGGGAGGGCAATAGGTCCCAGCGATTTTAAGGTCGGGGGAGCGATCTTTGAGGACCTGAGCGGATTTTTCTGCGGTGCCTGGGTCTCCCCCCAGCAGGAAGACGGAGAAGCCTTTTTGAGCGGCGGACTGCGAAAGGGAGTTCACAAGAGTGGACCCTGCCACCCGTTCCGGGAGGGGGGTTCCCTGCAACCGGCTCGCCCAGACGATGGGCATCCCATCTGCGAGGTACAAAGTGGCGCCCTGGCACAATTTTCGGAACTCGGGAGTCCTGGCTATCCTTCTCAGGATGTCCACATTGGGAGTCACGACCCACCCTCCTCGTCCCTCAGCGAGCGAATTCAGGATGAATTGGATGGCTTGCTGTTCCGTAAATCGGGCGAAGGGGACCCCAAAAAGGTTCACGGTGGGGATGGAGTTTCTGGGTTCATCTGCAGAGGTGGGCACTGGTTAGCGATTTTTTTACCCCCTGGCGGGGGTTACGGTTGGGGGGGTGTCTCGCTTGGTTTCCCGTTGGGTAGAAAGAGGGTATGCCCCAGTACTCTATAGGATTAGATTTCGGGACGAATTCGGCGCGTTGCTTGGTGGTGCGGTTGGATAGGGGTGAGTCTGTCGCCCATTTGGTTTTCCCTTATCCTTCGGGAGAAAACGGTGTTTTGCTGGATGACAGGGAGCCTGAGTTGGCTCGTCAGCACCCGAGGGATTACCTTGAGGCTCTTCGCTATTTATTGGTAGAGGGGGTGAAGGAGGCACGCTCCCGGGACGAGGAGTTCCGCCCGGAGAGGGTTGTGGGGATAGGGGTTGATGCTACTGCGAGCACGCCCATTCCTCTGGACGAGTCGTGGGTTCCCCTGGCGTTGTCCGAGGCGTATTCGGAGGATTTGTCGGCGATGGCGTGGTTATGGAAGGACCACACCAGCCATTCGGAAGCGGAGGAGATAACCGAAAAGGCGCGTCGGGAGCGTCCCTTTTATTTGGGCAAGTGTGGAGGGAGTTATTCCAGCGAATGGTTCTGGGCGAAACTTTTGCGATGTGCACGGGTATCGCCCCGGGTGTTTGATGCTGCGTTCACGTGGATGGAACTTTGTGATTGGATTCCTCAAGTGCTTACAGGTTCGCAGAAACCTGTGAGGGGGGTCTGCTCGGCGAGTCATAAGGCTCTTTATCATTTAGATTGGGGTGGGTATCCGGATGAGGAATTTCTGATGGGGTTGCATCCGGGGTTAGTGCGTGTGAGGCGAACTCTTTGTGGAGAGGTTCGCTCGGTGGCGGATTCGGCGGGAGGGCTTTCCCGTGAGTGGTCGGAGTTGACGGGTTTGCGTGAGGGCACTCCGGTTGCGGTTGGGGCGATAGATGCCCACCTGGGTGCGGTGGGTGCAGGGGTGCGTGAGGGGACATTGGTGAAGATTCTCGGGACGAGCACCTGTGATATGGCGGTGTCGCCCTTAGATCGCCCGCTCCCGGAGATACCTGGCATTGCAGGGATAGCGAGGGAATCCATTCTGCCAGGGCACTATGGGCTGGAGGCAGGGCAGAGTGCGGTGGGGGATTTGTTTTATTGGTTTACGGAGCGAATGTGTGGGGGGACGCATCAGGAACTGATGGAAGGGGCGAGGCGTTTGAAGCCTGGCGAGTCGGGGCTATTAGCCCTGGATTGGAATAATGGGAACCGCAACATTCTGGCTGACCCTCGTTTGACGGGGTTGTTAGTGGGTCAGACGTTGAGCACGCGTCCCTTTGAGGTTTACCGTGCTTTGATTGAGGCGACTGCTTTTGGGGCTCTCACCATTCTTCGTCGCCTTGAGGAATATGGGGTGGTGATAGAGGAGATCATCAATTGCGGGGGCATAGCGGAGAAGAACCCCCTTTTGCTACAGATTTATGCGGACGTAACGGGGAAAGTGATGAAGGTGAGCCGGTCGCCCGAGACCTGTGCGCTGGGTTCTGCGATGTGCGGTGCGGTGGTGGGTGGTGCCTTTTCGTCTTATGAAGAGGCGAGGGAGCGGTTGACGGGTGTCCGTGAGGAGGAGTATCATCCTGTGCCTGAGAACCACGCTATTTACGAGAGGCTTTATGGGCTTTACAGGGTTCTTCACGACGCCTTTGGCACTTCCAACACGGAGCACGATCTGTATCCCGTTATGAAGGAACTCTTGCGGATAAGGGATGAGGTGCGGAGGGCAGGGGATTAGTGCTGGGGTGGGATTTGGGAGGGTGTTTGCTGGGTGGGGTCTTTTCTTGCTTCTGCGAGGGGAGGAGTTCCTTTCTGTTTCCAGTGAGCACGCCAAAAGAGGAATTGCTTTCTTACGTTTTCTAAGAACCTGTGATTGAGGTTTATCCAGTGTTCGGGGTCTCCACTTTCCCGCGTGATATGGAGGGCGATGCGATAAGTGTCGGGAACATCCGTGGAGTAAAAGGAGATTTGCACGATTTGTTGCACGCCGAGGTCATAGGGCGCAAGCCAACAACGCACATTGAGGGATGTTCTCTGAGGGTCCTGGGTTTCTTCTGCGTTCAGGGTTATGTCTTCAGAGACGAAGTCGGCAAGGGCGTAGCCTAAGTGTCCTTCAAACCAGTCCCGATAAAAGCCCATCAGGGCGGGGATTTGTCCTCTTGCTACCGTGAAGGGGAGGGGTACCACCCATTGGTCTTCATCAGGAGGGTTAGAGAACCATTCTTGTTCGGAGCCTGGGGAGGCGATGCGTTTTGCGATCTTTGCGGGATAGAGGGTGCTTCCGAGGACGACAGCAAACATTATGGCGCTTGCCAGCAAGGAGGTCGCACTGCTATAGTTCAGGGAGATTCCGGTGAAGAGCCCCAGGTTGGCGAAGACTTTGGTTCCCGCTTGGGCAAGGATGTACCCTCCCACGGCTCCGAGGACGGCATAAATCACTGCTTCCGCAAAGAAAAGGGCGGAGATGTGTTTGGGCGCAAGCCCGATTGCGGAGAGGGTGCCTATCTCCCGGGTTCGTTCGGTGACGCTGGCGGTCATAGTATTCAGGATGATTAATGCGGAGATGAGGATGGGCAGGATCACATATTCTAAGCCCCGTGTGCGGGCGGCGGGGATGCCACTGTATCGCTGGATTTGGGGTTTATTTTTATGGGAGACGCCTGCATAGAGGTTCAGCCCGAGGCGGGGGATGATCTGGTGCATTTTTTGCGTTGCGTCTTCAAAGGATGGAAAGCGTACGGACAGGCTTCGCAAGTCTGCATTCATCTGAAGGGCGGTTTCGGCGGGGATGATCATCACCATACTGGGGTCCAGGCGGATGTATTTTCGGAAAGCGATGTCTCCCCCTTGTCCCCGCATTTGCAATTCGCGAGAGATGCCGAAATCTGCAGGCATAATGTTTTCGCCATCCAGGTCAAGGATATTTTTCAATTTGGAATCGTCGGCGATTGCGGTCACCAGGAAGGGCACGCCTCCGAACACGACTTTCGTTTTGCCCACTTCCTCAGGGGAAATTCCGAGGCGTTCGGCGAGGGATTTAGGGAGGATGGCGGTATAGACGTCGCCCTTTTGGAACCATCGCCCGTTGGGCAGAAGAGCCTCCTGGGGACGGGTGAGGTCCTTTTCTTCCGGGTCAAGCCCCAGAAGGGCGCTTATGGGGACCTTATTTTGTACTCCTGAGACGAACAACACGCTCTGGGCTCCCTGGGGGGCGCCATAGAGCCAAGCCCTGCGTGCGATGGGAGCGTTAGGAAACTCTGTTCGGAGGCTTCGGAACGTGTTTTCTTCCAGGGGAAAAAGGTCAGGGCTTCGGAGGAGGAGTCCTGGATAGCGTGGGGTTCCGGGGGCGGGTCTTTGGTTGAATCGGATTTCTACGACCACACTGGTGAAACTGAGAAGGGCATAGGTGAGCAGGATAAGAGTGGTGCAGGTGAGAACGGTTCGTGCTTTTCGTCGGCGCATATTGGCGAGGGCGATGTGGAGGGCAGTGAGGGCAATTCCTACTTTGCCGATGGGTTGGCTTTGAGGTCCCTGGGCGGTTTTTTGCATTTTGAAGAGGGTCATTTCAAATTTGCCTGTCACAAAGGTGATCACGATGAGGCTCAGGGCACCCATAGCAAAGGCGACGAAGATGACGAATGTGTTTCCTGTGATCTGGAAAGCGGGATGGATCCATCGCAGGAGATAGAAGACCAGGATGAAGCAGGCGGTAGCGTAAAGAATTTGATGCATCAAGTACTGGGCAGAGGTCAGGAGGCGGGAGAGGAAGAAACTGAAGGGCAAAGTCAGGGCGAGGTAGAAGAGGAGCCCATAAAGGACCTCCCGGATGCTCTGGGAGAGAATGGGGTAGGCGCGGAGGGCATACCCCCAGGCGGCGCGTGCATGGGATTCTGCTTGGGTGTACTGGAGGCGTTTCAGTGCGGATTCCGCTTTTGCGATTTCTTCCCTGGCAGATTCTTGGAGTTGGTCCACGCTGGAGAAGGTAATCCCGTGTCTTTTCAACCGCTGTCGTCGTGCTTCGTTAACAGCCCACATATCTCGTGCTATGGAGAGGCTTGGATGCAGGAAGATTTTGCGGGCAGAGAGGACGTCATAGCCTGTTCCCTCTTCTTTTTCGGGAGTGCTCTGGGTGAGGATAGCCCTGTTTTCGCCTGGGATCATTCCTGCGAGGAATTTGACTCTGGAGTTCGGGATGACGAAGAGGACGGCAGAATCTTCTGCCTGGGTTTCCGGGACAGGGGGCTTCTCGGGGAGGTCAAGGGCATATCTTCTCGGCTCGCCATTGTTGTAGGCGTCTAAGAGGGTGGCGTATTTATAGGCGGTGTAGAGGTGGGGGTCAATCAGTCCGTGTATTTCCAGTGGGACACATTCAAACAGGACGAGGGGGACTTCTCTTCGCACTGTGGTCATCAGGAATTGAGTGGGGAAGGTGTATTCTCGGCGGGCATCCAGGGTGAAGGTGATGTTTCCTTCCTGGTCTTGCACGTATGCCCAGATTTTCAGGGGCTGGCGGAGCCACTCATAGTAGCAGGTTGCGAGGGGTATTCCATAGAGGGTGTATCGGGCATCGGTTTTAGCGCGGACGATGAGAGTTCCTCGTACGCCCATATAAGAGCGATAGGAGTTTCGCAGAGCCACTAAGGCTCGTGGGAGGGGCACATCGGGGATGAAGCTTCGCGTGGGGTCATAGGTGAGGACGCGTCCCGTGATGGTGCCGAAGCCCGCGATGAGGGAGGACCTCCTGAAAGGGCTTCCCCCTCTATAGGGTATCGCGAAGGTGCCGCCCGCGGATTCGTTTTGGGTGTCGTTGAGGGCGTGGTGGAGGAGAGCGTAAAGGGTGCGCGCCTGGGTGAGGAGATTGGCGAGAGAAACACGGTTTGCGGTATCCGATGGGGTGTCTTGGAAGAGGCGGGCGTCTTCTGCGGTAAAGAATGTGATGGAGTTCATCCCGGTGAGGTTGAATATTTCGGACTCCACGGCATATCTGCCCGGGATGGAGTTCTTCCAGTTGCGTCCGTCCGGGTTGTTGACTCCATCAAAGAAGAGAGATGCCTCGGGGATTTTGAAAGTTCTCGCTATTTGTGGGATGTGATTTCGCAGGGCGCGGGCGACCGCCCGTTCGCCTTCAATGTTTTCCGGGCGATAATCTATCCACCACCCTTGTGCGGTTGCCACGAGGGTTGGTGAGCCGGCGCTCAGGTCCAGACAATAGGCGAATAGAGGGGTTTTTCCTCCCGTGGGTGCCCACCCGTCTTGTAATCTTCTCTCCAAGAAGTGCCTTATTCCCTGCATAGCTTGGAAATGTCCTGAGGTGAGCAGGAAGAGCACGCTTCGTTTTGGGGGTCTTTGTTTCAGGAGTCTTGCCAGTTCCAGGAGGGTGGCGGTTCCGCAGAGTTGCTCTGCCCCGTGGGGGAGCGAGGGGACGACGCTAATAGAATCTATATAAGTTGCGAGGACGATCCATTCGTGTCGCAGGTTTGGGTCGGTGCCGGGAAGAATGGCGAAGTAATTTTTTCCTTTGATGTCCTTCCATTCTTGCTGGCTTTCAACGCGGATGGTCTTTCCTACGGATTGCAGTAACTTATGGGCGTCGTTTTCGGAGACCCAGAACCGCGGGAAGTTGATGGGTAGGGCGGACCATTTTGCTTCTGCTTCGGTTCTGTAGGCTTCGCTGGGGGGCAAAAAAAGGACGGCTCGCGCCCCGAGTTGAACGGCGTGACGCCAGTTTTGCCCTGAATTAAAGGTCATAACGACGATATTGTTTTCAATGGGTTGCCCCTCATACCGGGCGAGGTCGCCGTTGCCTACATAGAGGAGTGTTCCCGTGATGTCACACGTGCTGGTTTGCACGCCATTGGGCCAGAGAGGCTCCAGCGCTACGTTGCCAGAAGGTGTTTCCGCTCGTGCGGGGGAGGCAGGGAGCGGGACCGTCAAGTCGTAATCTTCTTCGTAGACTTTTCCTAAGATGCCAAGCCCATTGGGTCCTTTTATATACTCTTCCACAGATGTGGGAGGGGAGCCGACTCGGGGTATTTCTCCGATGGTGAGAAGGGTTTTTTGAATACGGCGCGCATCCACGTTGTGGAGGGCATAGTGATAAGCCCGGATTGCCTCCGCTTCCCTGGGGAGGCTAAAGGCATCCGAGTGGAAGTTCATCAAGATAAGCGCGAGGAGGCAAGGGGGGACGCGCTTCATTCCTGGCATAGGAGGGGGATCCAGACCATCATTTCATTGGGTTGGCGATTAGCCCAGGCGAAGTAGGGGATCGCGGTGAGGGTGACTTCGCGGAGGGGCATTTCCTTGCAGGTGTGAAGGCGATAGGGGGGAAGGGAGGTGAGGTGAGGGTCTCCATCTTTTTCCTGGGGCACGCCTCCGCGGAGAAGAAGCCTGCAGGGGATGGCAGGGAGGGGAGAACCGCTCGCTTCGGTAACTTCGGGATGGATTCGTGCGTCCCGAACGCTTGCGTGGGGGTTATCCACGGCTTCCAGGCAGAAGACCAGGGGACCTCGCGTGAGAGCAACACAGTGGGAGTTTTCCCTCATACGGGGATGGGCGTGCCATATTTTGGGGGACATATCTAAGGAGATTTCCACTCGGTCACCGGAGCGCCATTCTCGTGTGAGGGAAGCATAGGTGCCCGGTTCGGGATAGAGTTTTCCATCAGGAGTGGTGAGGGTGGTGTTTTGAGACCAGTGAGGTATGCGGAGGTTGAGGGTTTTTTCGCCATCCGAATGGATCACGATGACCCCTTCGCCTTCAAAGGGATAGTTCATAAAGATGTCCAGGGAGAAGCATTCCGTGTTCAGGGAGACGTTGTCGTAAAGATTGATATAGAGCGTGTTTTGATTTTGGGCGAAGAAGAGGTTGTGGACGCTCAAGAGGGTGCGATAAAGGTTGGGAGGGCAACAGGCACAGGCAAACCATTCCTTTCTTTCGTGGGAGCCGTCAGACTCCAGGGGGTTGGTGTAGAAATAGCGTTGGGCGTTGAGAGAGATTCCGCTCAGGATGTTGTTATAAAGAGCGCGCTCAATGGCATCTATGAACCTGGGGTGTGGATGAGCCATAAACATTCTCCAGTTCCACATCACGGAGGCGACTCCCGCACATGATTCGGCATAGGCGCGGGCGTTCGGCAGTTCCCAGGCATCACCAATGGCTTCCCCTTCGTGGCGAGAGCCTACTCCTCCCGTGATATAGGTTTTCCTTTCGTGGAGGTCGGTCCATAGGGCGGTGAGGGCTTCCCAGAGGGAGGGGTCACCCGTTTCCAGAAAAAGGTCTGTTGCTCCTGCGTAAAGGTAGAGGGCGCGCACGGCATGCCCCACTGCTTCTCGTTGTTGTCGGAAGGGGAGGTGGTCCAGGAAGTAGGGTTTTTTTTCAAAGAGAGGGGGGTCTGTTCCTCGCACGTTGAGGAAGCGTTCGGCGAGTTCCAGCCATTTTTTGTTTCGGGTTTCGCGATAGAGTTCCACGAGAGCCATTTCTGCGCAGGGATGTCCGCAGGCTCCCCTTTGGCTTGAGGGTCCAAAGTGGCGCCAGAGGCACTCAGCGAGGAGGAGGGCAGGGGTGAAGAGGTCTTCGCTTTGAGTGAGCCGTTTGTGAGCCAGCGCTGATTGGATGAAGTGCCCAGCGCAATAGATTTCGTGGTTCCACTGGAGGTTGGTGAAGCGGAGCGGTTTTCGTTCTCCATAGAAGTAAGTGTTCAGGTATCCATCAGAATCTTGGACTTTTTTAATTTTTTCTGCTAAGGCATTAAGGGGTGCCTGGAAGTGTTGGTATCCCAGGCTGATGGCAAGGGAGGCAGACTCCATCCATTTGTACACGTCGCTATCTCGGAACACGAAACCGCGGTCTGGCTTTTTGGTTTCCCCGCTTGCGATGTCAAAGGCTTCTATGGCGCCCGATTCCTGGAGTTGGTTCCATCCGTGGGGGAGCCCTCTTTCCGCTACTGTTTGCTGGCGTTCTTTCCAGAAGCCTTCTCGCAGGCGTACAGCGGAGAGGGGGAGGGGTTGGGCTTGAGCGAAGGGGCTGTGGGATAAATTGATAAGCAGGGCTGGTTGGGGAGGCATTGCGTTTTATTGTATCCCACCTGTTGGGGGGGGTTGGGGGGTGGAGCTCGTTTTTCTTCTTGGTTGTGGGATACTGGGGGTGTGACGTTGCTTGTGGAGTTTCCGGAGTTTGTAGAGGTTTTGAAGATATTTGGCTCGCCAAATGCGAAGGTGGTGTTTTACCGAAAGACCCTTCATCAGGTTCATCTCACGTATGCGGATCCTGAGAGGGGGTTTCAGGTGATTTCTACGTTTTTGGGCAATGTGGCGGAAGCGTCTCGGCGATTGGCAGAGGCAGGGTATCAAATGCTCCCTGGAGCCTGGATTAGCGAAGCCTCTCTGGAGTATTGGGCAAAGGTGATGGGTTCCGTTTATGTTGCCGGGGTTGCCTACCATACCCCTTCAGGTCCCGGTCTTTGGATGGATGCTTACTCTTCCCCCCCCACCGAGGCTCAGGTTCTCCGGTTTCTTTTTGGGGAATTCGTGGAGGAAGGCTTAGTGGAGGAGGGGGAATTTGATCGCTTTCTGGCGGAAGCGAAGCCCACGGTTCAGGTTTTGGCTCCTGAGGACGTGGAGAGGTTTCTTGCTCAAAAAGGGGGCGGGGGCAAAGGGAGGTGAGGCTTTTGGAAGAAAAAAGAGGGTTGCGGTGAAAGGAGAACAAAGCCCGCAACCCCCAAGGTGGTGGATTTGTGCGTCCAAAGAGTATATCGGCAAGGCAGGGCATTTCTTTAGGGCAGGGGATTAGGGGAGGAGTTCAAACTGGGAGTTCTGCGGGGGGTACCTGGTGGAATTACTGAGGAAATATCCGGGTGTTCCGAAAATGGGAACGGTATCCTCGCCTGCGCCTTTTGCGCGGGTTTTTGGAGGGCTGAAATGAGTTTGCGAATAAACACCAATCTTGCTGCCCTTAAGGCTTTGCGTCATCTTCAGGAAGCCACTGAGAACCTGCAGAAGCCGGTGCTCCATCTTTCTTCCGGCTTGCGGATTAATTCGGCGGAAGAGGACCCTGCAGGCTTGGTGATAAGCGAGCAGTTTCGCGCCAAGATTTTGGCGGTGGACCAGGCGATGCGGAACTCTCAAGATGCGGTGAATATGGCGAAGACAGCGGAGGGTGCCATCCAGGAAGTGCACGAGATTTTGAAGCAGATGCGCTCGCTTGCGGTACGGGCAGGGAACCGTGCGGTGGTGGATTCTCAGGTTCTGGATGGCATTCAGAATCAGATCCGTGCGATGATTCAGAGCATTGACCGCATTGCGGCTCATACGCAATGGGGGACGCGGAAACTTTTAGACGGCACCGCTGGTTCCCTCGCTTCTTTGCTTTTGCCGGATGACGTCGCGAGTGTTTATTTATCAGGGACGTTTAATGGGCACAGGATTGTGGATGGTCCTATCACCGTAGCGGTGACGACGCAGGCGGCACGCGCTCAAGTGGTTGGCGATGTCTCTTATGCTTCTCCTCTGGATATCCTCCCAGCGGGTGTGGTGACCATAAACGGAATTGCTTTTGTGACCAGTGGCACAGAGACGCTCCAGGATTTCGTTGCGAGGATTAACAATTCTTCCTCGTTGACAGGTGTTACTGCTCAGATTAGCGGTTCGGGTCCTTATAATGTTGTTTTCGTTCAGAGGGATTATGGTTCTCGTTTCAAGGTGGAGATTTCGGACACCAATGACATTGTGAACACGTCCGCATTTGCGAGCGCCGCGGGAGTGGATGCCCTTGCGGATGTGACGATGACCACGGTTGAGGGCGTAGAGACGGTTACTTTCAGGGGTGGGCGATATGAGGGGCAGAGCGGGCTTCTTTTGACAGACACTTTTGGGAACTCTCTTCGTTTGACGGAGCAGGGCAATTTGAATTTAGGTTCTCCCACTCAAGTGGCGATAGTGACGGCGGGTGGCGTAAGCGTCCAGTTTGGGCCCGAGGCGAATCAATTGGCGGTCCTTTCTTTGCCTCCTTTATTCGCTTCTTCTCTTGGGAACACGTTTTTTGCGGGGAAGTCGGTGGCGACCATTGATGTGACGACCGCTCAGGGTGCCGAGGAGGCAATCCAGATTTTGGATGAAGCCCTCGGGCAGGTCTCTCGGATTCGTGGGGAGATAGGGACGTTTCAACGCGACTTTCTGGAGAGCAATATCCGTTCTTTGAGCGTGGCTCGTGAAAACTTTGTGGCGACAGACTCCAGCATACGGGATGCGGATTTTGCTTATGAGGTGACGGAGCTGACTCGTCTTCAGATCCTTCAGCAGGCGGGTACCGCGGTGTTGGCTCAAACGCATAAGTTATCGTCTTCCGTGCTGGATCTCCTCCGGTAGGTTTTTTGAGGTGTTTATGGGGGTGGAGGTGCCTTCAGGCGGATTGGGTGGCTAAGAGAGTCGTTTGCTCGTGCTGGAGGAGGGCGTTGATGAGGTCATCAAGGTCGCCGTCCAGGATTTCCGAAAGGTTGTGGGTGGTGTAGTTAATTCGGTGGTCTGTGACGCGGTTTTGGGGGAAGTTATAGGTTCGGATTTTTTCGCTTCGGTCTCCCGTCCCGAAACTGGATTTTCGGACGGCGGATTGTTCGGCTTCTTGCATTTGTCGTTGTCTTTCGTAGAGGCGTGAGCGCAAGAGTCTCATCGCCTTTTCGCGGTTTTGGATCTGGCTTCTTTCATCCTGACAGGTAACCGTGATGCCAGTCGGTTTATGGCGAATTCGGACAGCGGATTCTGTTTTATTGACGTGTTGTCCTCCTGCTCCGCTTGCTCGAAAGGTTTCTATTTCCAGGTCGTTGGGGTCAATTTTGATATCTACTTCTTCGGCTTCGGGAATTACGATGACGGCGGCGGCGGAGGTATGGATTCTTCCTGAGGCTTCGGTTTTGGGTACGCGCTGAACGCGGTGAACCCCGCTTTCGTGTTTGAGGCGGGAGTAGGCACCTTTGGCTTTTATGCACAGGGTTGCGTGAGTAACTCCTCCGATTCCAGTGGTTTCCAATTCTAACATTTCGTATTTCCACCCTTTGCGTTCCGCATAGCGCGTATACATTCTTAAGAGGTCACTGGCAAACAGAGCGGCTTCTTCTCCTCCTGTCCCAGGCATAACTTCCAGAATGACATTTTTTGAGTCATTGGGGTCCGTTGGGAAGAGGAGTTTTTTGATTTCCTCTTCTGCCTCGCGGATTTTTTCCTTGAGAGTTGGGATTTCTTCCTGAGCTTCGCTTTTGAGTTCGGGGTCGTGGAGGAGGCTTTCTGTTTCTTCCAGTTCCTGCTTGAGTCGGCGCCATCGGCGGTAGGCGGATACGATGGGTTCCAACTCGGCGTGGAGTTTCCCCAAGCGTTCCAGTTGGGACACGTCGGAGGTGATAGCCGGGTTTTCTAAATCCCTTTGAACCTCCTCATAACGTTTTTCTATTTCTTTCAGGCGTTCCAGCATTGGGTTAATGATACCCCCTTGGGATAAGCGTCTCTTTCCTTTCTTTCATTATCGGGTTAGGGGAGGTGGGGAGAGGTTCAAGAAATGGGGTCCTGGGGCGAGAGTTCCGAGAAGCCCGTGAGAGGGTTCCAGGTGATAAAAGAGCCAGATTCCGCACTTTGTTGAACGGCGAGTGCCAGGTCCAGGGTGTGCAGGTTTTCCGTGCCGGAACAAAGGGGTTCGCGATCTTCCAGGACGGCGGTCATCAAGTCTGCCATAGGACCCGCAAAAGCGTCGGGGAACCATTTGATTTTTGGGGTGTACTTCCAGGTTGTTCCCTCCTTCGTTTGAAGGCGGACCGTGTTGTAGTCTGCCCACAGGGTTCCTTTCTCCCCATCTATGCGCAGGGAGAAAGACCAGGGTTCAGGGATTTCGCATTTATCGTTGAAGGAATGGCAGGCGTGCAGGTCATCTCCGAAGTCAAGGATGACGGAGTACACGAGGGGGGCAAGGCTTACCTGGCTTGATGGGCGGGAATGGATGGCGACCACTCGTTTGGGCTCACGTCCCGCCCAGAATCTCAGGAGGTCCAGATAGTGGATGCCATGGTCTACGATGGTAAAGTTGGGTTGCCGGCTGTACCATTTTTGGGGGTCATCCTGCCATCCCGTTACGTGTAGGGAAAGGAAGTTGAGGCTTCCGATGAGTCCTTCTGCGATGCAGGATTTCACCAGTTGGAAGGTTCCTGCCCATCTGGCTTGTTGATTGACCTGGAGTTTTACGTGGTGGGTTTGTGCGGTGTGGATCATCTTTTGTGCGTGTTTTAGGGAATAAGCGAGGGGTTTTTGTATAAGGAGGTGTTTGCCGCGTTCGGCGGAGGCAGAGACGACTTCTAAGCGTCCGGGTACGTGGAAGGCGATATCCACGATGTCCACGTCTGGGTTTTCCAGCATTTCTTCCAGCGTTTGACAGGCGAGGGGTATGGCGAATTTTTCAGCGGTGGCTTTGGCTGAGGATGGATTTATGTCGTAGCAGGCGATGACGGGGAAGCCTGCGTTTTGGTAGGCGGGCAAGTGAGCTATGTTTGCGATTTCCCCGCACCCGATGATCCCGATATTGAGCAGGCGTGGTGGTTTGGGGATGGAGTCGTATGGTACGGGCGGTGGAAAAGACACGCCTGACATTATATCGGGGAGAGGGACAGCTGGGGTGTATTTTTCAGGGTTTGTGGGTTTTGCCGGAAGGGGGTACACTTTTGGGGGTGGAGTCCGTAGCGGTTTACATTCACATTCCTTTCTGCCCTTCCAAGTGTGGATATTGTGACTTCAATTCCTATGCGATGCAAGGGGAAATTGTGGAGAGGACGGTTCGCGCGTTGGTGGCGGAGGTTGGGAGGACGCCCCACTGGGGTCGTCCTGCAAAGACCTTGTATTTCGGTGGCGGGACGCCCACTTATGTGGAGCCTGCTTCCCTGGAGGCGATTTTCAAGGCTGTCAGGGATGCGCATCCCCTGGAGCCCGGTTGTGAGATAACGGTGGAGGCGAATCCAGGGACGGTGGATGCGAGTCGTTTTCGGTATCTTCGTGATTTGGGGGTCAATCGCTTGAGTCTTGGGGCACAGAGTTTTGAGGATGAGGATTTGACGGTATTGGGGCGCGTGCACCATTCGTCCGAGATATACCGAGCTTATGAGCTTGCTCGCACCGCAGGGTTTGAAAACATCAACATAGATTTGATGTTTGGGCTTCCCCGGCAGAGTTTGGAAAGATGGGAAAGGAACCTGGAAAAAGCGATTTCCCTTCAGCCGGAGCACCTCAGTTTATATAATCTCACGCTTGAGCCCAACACGAGGTTTTACCAGCAGTGGAAGCGTGGCTTGCTTGTTTTGCCTGAGGAGGAGGTTCAGCGGGAGATGTTTGATCTGGCGCGTGAGAGGACGAGGGGTGCGGGGTATCGGGCTTATGAGATTAGCAATTACGCTCTGCCGGGAAGGGAGTGCCGGCATAATTTGTGTTACTGGCGAGGAGAGGAGTATGTTGCCTATGGTCCGGGGGCGGTGGAGCGTGTGGGAAACATTCGGCGCACGCACATCAAGCATCCTTTGCGTTATTGTGAGGCAGTGGAGCGGGGTGAGGATTTATGGTGTGAGGTGGAGTGTTTGGATGAGGCGACGTTGAGGTTGGAGACTTTGATGCTTCGTCTTCGGCTTGAGGAGGGTCTTTCTTTAGAAGAAGTGAGCTTGGAAGAGGAAAAGGTTCGCGCGGTGGTGGATGCGGGATGGGCTCAATGCGAAGGTAATCGGATGGTGCTGACAGAAGAGGGATTTGCGATGGCGAACCGGGTTATTCTGAGCCTTGTTTAGGGTTAGGGGGTTGGAATTGGGTGCGCCACCCGGCTTGGTCGTAAGGCACATACATAGGATCTATGAGGGTTTCAAAAGCGGGGCGGTAGCCTTCCTTGTGGCGCGCGGTTTCTGCAATCCTTCGGGCGACTTCGGCGACGTATTGGAGCAGTCGTACTAGTCGCATAGGGTCAGCGCGGGACCCGCCCTGCTCCCAGGCACGTATTAGCCCCTCTCCAAGGCGGTGAATATGCTCTGCTCCCCTGGCGAGGGCTTCGCACGCGCTCACCGCCTCTCCTTGCTGATAAGCGAGGGAGGCTTCTTCCACTGCCCTCACCCAGAGCACTGCCACCCGATGGAGATCTATAGAGAACCTGAGGGGGTGATCGGACTCCAGGCATGCCTCCGCTTCCTCACACAGTTTGAGGATTTCATCTCCCACGGGTCCGCAGGCTTCGGATCTCCATTCCCTCCACAGTTCAAAGGGGTTGAGTCGCATCACGAAACGGTCGCGTAGAGGCCGCCAGGTGCCTGGTTTCAGGAAGGAAGAGATCTTGGGGATTTTGTTTCCAAGGATTTCCACCGCGTTGGCGTAGTTAGAGCCTCCTTCGGCAATGAGGGCTTGATTCCACTCCTCTCCCCTTGCGAGTCGGCGCCCGGCGGAATAAATGAGGGGGAGGATGGAGGGGTAATTGGTGAAGTAAGAGAGTTCCCAGGTGGTGACGAGGACGCCAAGGGCTCCGGTTTGTCGGGCGTCTGCGAGGTGTTGGTCAATGTTCTGCTTGGTGAGTTCCCAATGGCACCACCCAGCATCGTAGGAGTGGACCGAGGGGCAACAGACAACGTCAAACCCTGCGTTACGGAAGAATTCGGCTGTGTCCCTGGCGCCTTTATCATAGTGCCAGTCAAAGATGACGGTTTGCTTTGGGAGGTAAGCCAGAGCTTCGGGATGGGCAAGGAGCATATCGCCCCATAGGCAGGGCTTTCGGTTGAGTTCCAGCACCCATCGGCACAACTCGCCGAAGTAATCTCCATAAAGCCCAGCTTTCCCCATTCGGTTGGCTCTTTCCCGGCACAGGGGGCACTCACCGAGTTGATGGGTTTCATCCCCTCCGAGGTGCACCCATTCATCCTGAAACGCCTGGATGGCGTCCTTCACAAGGGAGCGAGCGAATTCCCGACACTCGTTTCGGCTTGGGCAGATTTGAAGGGACCATTCCCCTGCTCCTTCTGCAAGGTGCTGTCCTCCTTCGGCGCGGATAAAGCCCTCCATATGTCCCAGGGTATTGAGGAAAGGGATAAGGCGAAGCCCCCTGGGGTTGAATTCCTGGCACAGGTGAGATACTTGCTCTGGAGTCAGCGCTCCGGGACCCACTGCCCACGGTGCGGAGGGATAGGCGAAGCGGTGCTCTAAATAAAAACCCACGGCGTTGTAGCCGGCGTTCAGGGAGCGGGCGAGCATTTCGGATAAGAAGGCATCATTGGGGTTTTGTTCACGGGCAATATCGTAAGACCAACCGATGAATTCCACTGTTAGTGAGTTTATAACATTCGGGTGTTTATAAGTTTTCAGGGAAAGGGAGGACACGAAGAGGGTTTTTCAGGTCAAAATAAAGGACACAAGGAGGAGCGAAGATGATTTTCGCCGTGGGAAATGCGCTTTTGGTGATGGCGGGAGCATCAGTGACCCCCGCAGGAGCCCTTCTGGGGCAAGAGGGACTTGCCCTTGCTTTTGCCCCGAGTGGGACGCGTTTTGTTGCGGGAATGGCGGATAACACGGTGAAGGTGTTTGATGCTAAGACTCGGCAAACGATCAAAGTGTATTTGGGGCACAGGTTTCCGGTGAGGGCGGTTGCCTGGAGCCCCAATGGCAAGTGGATTGCGAGCGGGGCAGAGAATGCGGAGATACGGGTGTGGGATGTCGCCACAGGTAGCGCTTTCGTTCTTACGGGGCATCAGCGTGCCATCCAGCACCTGGCTTTTGATTCTGCCTCCAGCAGGTTGGTCAGCACGAGTGAGGATGACACGGTTCGGGTGTGGGATTTGAAAGGTCGTAAGGTGGCGTTGACTATCAGGGGGGCTGGTGTGAATGTGTATGGCGCCCGCTTCACCCGGGATGGCAGTCGCCTTGTGGTGGCAACCTTGGGCAAGGGGCTTTGCTTGTATCATCCTAAGACGGGCGCTTTGTTGAAGGCTTTTGGGGAACACGGGAATGCAGGGGTTAATGACGGAGATGTCAATGCTCCAGGCACCCTGGCAGTGAGTGCGGGGCGAGATGGAAAACTCGGAATATGGGACCTCAGGGCTGGAAAGCGCCTAACGTACTTGAGCGGGCACACCGACTGGGTGATTCGGGTTAGCCTAAGCCCGAACGGGAAGTTTTTGGCGAGCAGTTCCTCTGATGGGACGGTGCGGGTTTGGAGTGTACAGAACTACCGGTTGATTGCGGTGCTTCAGGACCAAAACTTGATGGGTTCTTCCCTCGCCTGGAGTGCAGATAGCACGTACTTGCTCACCACAGGTTCGGATGGTTTTATCCGCATTTATAAAGTGAGTGGGTGAGCCTGGGTTTTGGGAGATGGTGCCGAAGGTGGGAGTCGAACCCACACGAGGGTCGCCCCTCAACGGTTTTTGAGACCGCCGCGTCTACCATTCCGCCACTTCGGCACGCGTGGGAATAGAGGTTTAATTATTATGTTTTCTTTATCGCCTAATTAGCAAGGGGAATTTTCGAAGTGGCATTAAAGTAGACGTTTTGGGAATTCAGGGAGCGGGGGGCATTGGTCGAGACCCGGGATGGGTTAGGGGGATTTGCGCCAGCCATTCTGGCACCGCATCGGGGGGATAGGATCGGGCTTCCAGGCGGAGGGAGGCGATGAGGGGTACATCAAAGAGGATTTCTTCTTCGGCGCGGTTGACCAGGACTCCGATGCCTATGACGTGGGCTTTGTGCTCATTGGCGAGAGCGAGGACCTCGCGGATGCTAAGCCCTGTGGTGAGGACGTCGTCTACGATGAGGGTGTGAGTGCCCGGGGCCAGGGAGGCTCCTCGTCGGAGAGTTCGCTGGTTGTTCGGGTCGCGTTCTGCATAGAGGGCGGTGACATTCAGTTGCCGGGCAACCTCGTAGGCAACTAGGGCACCCCCTATGGTGGGTCCCAGCACCACCTGTATGTTTTGGTGTTGGAAATGTTGGGCGATGGGCTGGCAAAGGCGTGCAAGCAGGTCGGGGCGCTCCAGGATTCGGAACTTTTCAAAGTAGAGATCGCTGTGCCTTCCTGAAGAGAGCAGGAAATGCCCGTGCTGGATAGCCCCGATGGATTTGAGTGTGTTCCAGATGTCATCCATTTTTGGAAAAGGGGGGTAGTTTTCTTACGACCTTATTGGTCTCATCCAGAAGGACCACCTGGGGCAGGGGGTTTTTGGCTTCATCGGTCCAGGTGAAGGCGGCGATGATGAGTCGGTCCCCCACATTGACTTTTTTGGCAGCCGCGCCATTCACACCCACCACACCAAAATCCCCTGCAAAGACATAGGTTTCAAAGCGCTCTCCGTTTTCCACGTCCCAGACCTCCACCGCTTCGCCATTTTGGAGCCCCACTTTTCGCATAACATCGGGGCAGAGTTCCAGACTGCCTACGTATTCGGTGTTTTTGTAGGTGACGCGTGCGTGATGGATTTTGGCTCTCAGGATTTTAGTCAGCCTCATTTTGGTGGGTAGGGGTAGGTGGGGAGGTCAAGCGTTTCTTCCACGCAAGAAGACCTCCAAGGGTCATCATACCCGTGCCGAGCCACACGAGGAGGCTCAACGGGGTAATAAAGAGTTTGGCACGAAAGATGGGTTCTGATTCCACGAGGGAAAAGGTGGCGGTATTGTCCCTGGCGTCCAGCCGTTCCAGCCAGACGTTAATGCCTGGGGCGATGGAGGCAGGGTGGCGGTGGATGCGTCCCCCGTCGCCGATTTGAAGTTCGGGGTGAATGTCCAGAGAGGTTTTGGCGACTTTGACTTGCAAAAGGGTTCCAAAGCGAGTGCCTGCTTGTCCTGGCTCTCCCTGGCGGGTGGGTCGCAGATAGGAAATGGTGTATCCGTTGACTTCTTTAGTTTCTCCTGGCTTTAGGGTGAAGTCGTTAGACGGAAATTCAAAGCTGGTGACCATAAAGTACAGGTCGTAGAGGAGTGTTCTTTTGATGGAGGGTCTACTGATGATTTGTATATTGCCCGTGTTCGTGTTATGCTCCAGATAAAAGTTTGGCTTGACGGGGAGCCTGAAGCCCGTGCGTAAGTCTTCAATGGCGAAATCAAGAAAGTTGTCTTTTCTCATCCATTGGTTTTCGTTGCCTGGGAGGGCGTTGAGGCGAAGGGCAAGCAATTGAGACGGGAGGGGTTCCACAATTGCAGGAACGTTGGGGGTGATGGCGGTGTCCACTTCTTTCTGAAAGCCCCGTGAGACGATAAGCCCCAGCAAAAGGATGGAAATACCGCAATGGAAGAGAAACCCTCCCATTCCACCCGAGCCGGCGCGCCACCTTTCCCAGGTCCTCCAGGCATTAGCGGTGATGCTGAACAGAGTGATCCATATGAGTCCCAGAAGGATGAGGAGCAAGGGGCTGGGCATCTTGCCCATGGAGGACATCGTCCACCCTTGGAGTACGAGGAGAAAAACGATGCAGGCGAAAAGAAGCGCGGAAGTGAGGAAACAGTTGGCGAGGGTTTGAAGGCGTCTTTTGTCTGTTTGGGTCCATCCGAGGAAGGGAGCAATAGCCATAAGGAGGAAAAGGGGCAGAAAGAGGAAAACACCGAAACGATTGTAAGCGGCTTCTTCTATGACGCGGACGGTTAGGTTTTTTGAGGTAAGGGCATTGATAACGGAGGCGAAGAAAGGGACGGACATTCCAATGCCTGCCATAAGGGCGGTGAGTGAAAGGACGCTTACGCCGATCAGGATGGCTTTGCTTCGTGCTCCCAGGGGGCGGCGGGAGGGATAAAGGGCGTGCGGGTGCTGGCGTTTCATTTTGAAGGCACAGAACAAAACGAATCCCACAACTGCCAGGACCACGCCCAGCATAATCCGATGCGCCCCTTGATTCATTTCTGCAAAACTGTGAACGCTTACGTTGACCAGAGCACCACTGCGTGTGAGATAGGTTCCGTAAGCAAAGGAGGCAAAGGGGAGAAGTCCGAAGAAAAGACTGAGGGGCAGGGCTTGTCCCCTCTGGGCAAGGAAAAGGGTGTGGAAGAAGGCGGAGGAGAAGAGGAAGGGCACCAGACTGGCGTTTTCCACCGGGTCCCAAGCCCAGAACCCTCCCCATCCAAGCGTTTCATAAGCCCAAAGCCCTCCGAGGGATATGCCGAGCCCCAGAACGGTAGTGGCGAAGATCGCCCAGGGTCTTAGGGGATGGACCCAGGAGTGCCAATCTCTGGAGAAGACGACCGCCGAACACCAGGCAAAGAGGGGCATCAAGCTTCCAAAGCCGATGAAGATGACCCAGGGATGGATTGCCATCCAATAGTTGAGGAGGACGGGGTTCATCCCCAAGCCATCCGGTGGGATGACGAGGGATTGCCCTTTGGGTAAGAGGGCGCGCAGGTCATCCCCGATGGGAGTAAGTTTGAAGGGAGACTCAAAGGCGAGGATTCCGCACAGCGCCGATAAGGGGATGGCAAGAAAGAATAGGAACTTGGTGCGGTAGGCACCTGTGTGCGGAAGGATAATAAGGGACATAAGGGTACTGGTGAGCGTCCATAAAAGGAAGCTTCCCTCCTGGGCAGACCAGGCTGCGCTGAGGCGGAAGAGGAAGGGCATATCGTTTTCGGTTTGTGTCCAGACGTATTGATACTGGTATTGGCGACCCAAAAGGAGAGCGATCAGGCAGATAAAGGCAATCCCCACGCTGGCACACCCCACAAAGAACAGTCCGGACGTCCAGGCTCGGCTTGCCCTTGCGGAGGGTGTTCCCTTTTCTGCCCGCATTGTTCGCAGGGCAGAAAGAGCGGTGAGGAGAAAGATGGCGAACCCAAAGCCTATGGCACCTTTTCCTATCGCCCCTAAAACCATTCCCCATACAGGGGGTTCTTTCAAGAGTTCCTTCGGGATCTCCATAAAGGGTGTAATGTTTTACCTGTTTGTGGCTCTGGAGTGTGGGGACTTTCGTGATGCATCGCGGTCTGTTGCTCTCTGAATGTTATTCGCAAGGGGGGTAATAGGGTTCATTGGTTTTTTGTAAGGGCGCGGTCTTCAGGGTGAGGAGACGGATTCATATTTGCTGGGGCATTGGGTTTTGATGTCTGTGGCTTCAAAAACGCCATCCCGAACCACACCTGAGATGGAGCAGGTGGGTGCCTGGTCAAAATTGGCGGGTTTGGAGCCGACGTAATGAACCGGTAGGCGGGTGCCTTCCTGGTCAATGAGAATAAATCTCAGGACTCCGCTACGGGCATCGTATTGGACGGAGGAGTGGTCCACGCGCCCTGCTACGTGGACGCGGGAGCCGGGTTGCTGGAGGGCAACGCGGGCGGAGACATAGGGAACGCCCGCCTGGATAAAGGAATAGACCGCAAGACTGATACCCGCGAGTACTGCGAGGAGGGTAAGCACGGCTCCGGGCTTCACGGGGTGTATTTTACTCGGATGGGTAGGGTATTCTAAAAGGGTGAACCGCGGGAAAACTCCTGTGACCTACGGGATATTAGGTTTTGGACTCCTTGTGGCGGTTGCCCTTTGGGGGTGTCAGCCCGCCTTAGTTGCCGAGCCTAAGGAGGAGGCTAAAGGACCTTCTAACCTTTTGACGGAGGACTTTGAAGTCGTGGTGCCGGTGAAGTATCCAGCCCCTCAGGGCACTGCGAATTATAAGCCCACGGGGAAGCACGGTGAGATGCGCCTTCGCACCCGCATAGGTTCGTTTATGCTGGAGGGAGAAGGGCGAGTGGAGATGAGTTTTAAGGGGACGCTTATGGTGTCTCGGTTTGAGGGGGTGGTGCAGGTGACGGGCAATGTGAGAGAGGAGTTTCGGGGGATGGGGCGCCAAGTGTGGTTTGGCGAGGGGAAGGCTATCCTGGAGGGGCGGTGGCGAAAGATTATTTGGTTCGGGACGAATTTGGAGGCAGTCTGGAAGGGGCGCGGCTTGGCGGAATTGTATGGGGAATTGGACCCCGTGACCAAGTCCAGCGGGCGGGTTATTATAGACGGGATTTACGCATCTCCTTGGTACACGGTGGGGATGAAGCATTACGTGCCTCTGGACCTTAATCCCTCCTATGACCAGATTATGAAGCAGATCCGCGAGGGTCGGATGAACACAGAGGAGGGGTAGAAACGGGCTTTGAATAGGGGGTACACTTATGGATGTAAAGATTTTGTGTGTTCGCTCCGGGAAAGGCGCTCCCTTCCCAGTGCTCCGGGCGAGTTTCTGGGAAGGGCGCTAACTTTGTTTTCCTTGAGGGGGCACCAGGAAAGAAGACGGACACAAAAGTCCGTGTCATAGAAATTTTCAATGGAGGAATCAAAAAGTCAATGGCTGGAGTTGGAACGGTAGTACAGGTTTTGGGTCCTGTGGTGGACATTCGCTTTTCATCGGAGGAATTGCCGGAGTTATATAACGCTATAGAGATCAAGGACCCTGAGCGTGGGATTAATTTGACGTGTGAGGTTGCCCAGCACTTGGGCGACGACGTGGTTCGAACAATTGCCCTGGACACCACGGACGGTTTGGTGCGGGGGATGAAGGCGGTGGATACGGGAGGACCTATTACGGTCCCCGTGGGTCCGGAGACTCTGGGCAGGGTTTTCAATCTTTTAGGGGAGCCAATAGACGAACTGGGACCTGTGGATGCGAAACAGCGTTGGCCCATTCATCGCCCTGCTCCTCAATTTCAGGAGCAAAATGTGAAGGTAGAGATACTGGAGACGGGTTTGAAGGTCATTGACCTGTTGTGCCCGTTCAACAAGGGAGGCAAGATCGGGCTTTTTGGGGGTGCAGGTTTGGGCAAGACCGTTTTGATTCAAGAGCTTATTCGGAACATCGCGGTGGAGCACGCCGGTGTTTCTATGTTTGCGGGCGTTGGAGAGAGAACGCGCGAGGGGAATGACCTGTGGCTGGAGATGCAACGCACCAAGTTTAAAGACGCCACGGGGAAAGAACTTCGGGTGATTGATAAAATGGCGATGGTGTTTGGGCAGATGAACGAACCCCCGGGGGCACGCCTTCGCGTGGCTCTTTCCGCAATGACGATGGCAGAATATTTCCGAGATGAGATGGGCTCGGATGTTCTGATCTTTATTGACAACATTTTCCGGTTTGTGCAGGCGGGCTCGGAAGTGTCGGCGCTTCTGGGGCGGATGCCCAGCGCCGTGGGATACCAGCCCACCCTTCAAGGTGAGATGGGTGAACTCCAGGAGCGGATTACTTCTACCAATAAAGGCTCCATCACGTCGGTGCAGGCGATTTACGTGCCCGCCGATGACCCCACAGACCCCGCACCCGCTACCACCTTCAGCCACCTGGACGCCTATGTATATCTGGAAAGGCGCATTGCGGAAAAGGGCATTTATCCCGCAGTGGACCCCCTGGCTTCTACGTCCAAAAATCTTGACCCGAGAATTGTAGGGGAAGAACACTATCGGGTGGCGCGGGAAGTGCAACAAATCCTTCAAAGGTATCGTGACCTGCAGGACATCATCGCCATTCTTGGCATTGATGAACTTTCTGACGAAGACAAACTCATCGTGTCGCGAGCGAGGAAGATTGAGCGCTTCCTGGGGCAACCGAACTTTGTGGCGGAGCAGTTCACGGGAACCCCGGGGCGCTACGTGACTGTGGCGGATACGGTAGCCAGTTTTAAGGAGATTGTAGAGGGCAAGGTGGACCATCTCCCGGAGCAAGCGTTCTTTATGTGCGGGAGCATAGAGGACGTATACGAGAAGGCGAAAGAACTCTCTGCGGTGTGAGATGAAGACGTTTCAACTCACGGTGGTCTCGCCTGATCGTCTCGTGGTGGATGAAGCCACGGATTCCGTGATTGTTCCGGGTGTGGAGGGGTATTTCGGCATTATGGCGGGGCATGAGCCCTTTGTGACCCAACTCCGGATTGGAGTGCTTACCTATCGGGATGCGGGAGGGCAAATGCAAAGTGTCGCTATCGCCGGAGGGTTTCTGGAGGCAAGCGGGGACCACGTCATCGTTACTGCGGATGCAGCGGAACGCGCCAGCGAGATTGACCGTGAGCGAGCGCTTTCTGCCCTTCAGAGGGCGCGGGAGCGCCTGGACCATCCCACGCCGGATGTGAACGTGGCTCGGGCGCAGGCGGCGATGGAGCGAGCGCTCAATCGGCTGAAACTCACGGGCGGAGTGTGAAAAAGTACCCATTATAAGGGGGTGTCTCTGTTGGGAAGGGGGGAGATTGGGGTTTAAAAACCCAGTATTTTTAACAGCTTGACAACGTTTTTTTTTTTTTTTGTATCATAGGGGTGAGGTTTCGGAAATGGCAGGCTCTTCTATGCCGGGCCCCTTTGCTGTTGCGGTGATGGCGGGCTGGGTCTTTGTGATAGGCTCCCTCATCCGCTGTAACCCGTTGTTGGACTGGATGGAGAGAGTGTCCGCTGGGTCGGAGAGGGGAGGGGGGGCGCCTGGCTTCTATTACGACGCTTCTGGTGATCCTCGCAAGGGCGCTCCGGTCTCTTTGCCCTTGAAAGATGTTTTCGGGAGGGCACTTTCCCGTGGCAAAGGGGATATACTTTTAGTGATGGGTGGGTCGTGTCAGAGTTGCGCGGTTCAAACTCTTCGGGAGCAGATTTCTCCCCTTCTTGCAGAGCGGAAGGGTGAGGTGGTGGAAGTGGTGATTGCTCTGGCGGGGAGTCGTGAGGAGGTTTTGCGTTCATCATCGGACCTTAAAGAGTTTCGCGTGGTGGTGGATGATGGCAGATGGTCGGAGAGTTTGAATGCGGTTTGGACTCCTCGGGCTTATCTTCTGGACAAAGATTTTCGGGTTGTTTCCTTTCAAAGGGAGCCAGGCGGAGAGTTTGTCCCTGCTCCCCTTTCCAAGGAGGTGAAGCGATGACTCGTGGTTGGACGTTGATGGAGTTGATCGTGGTGGTGACGGTGCTGTTGGTGGTGGCGGCGATAGTGTATCCGCTGGCGAGCGGGGTGAGGAAGCAAGTGTTGAAAAATGTGTGTATGAACAATTTGCGTCAGATTGGGGGATTGGTGGTAGCGTATCGTGAGGATTGGGATGGGGTTGGGAAGTATGGCTTGCCGTGGGAGATGGGGTTGCCTATGGGGGTCACTTCTGTGGTGCCCCGTGAGGAAAAGAAGAGCTATTCCTATTGTCCTGTTCACCCTTTGCAGCTTCCTTACCTCACGATGTATCCTTTCATTGATTGGGTTGATCACCCCAGGTTGAAGTATAGGGTTCTTGCGTGGCTTCATCACGTGCGGAAGATGAAGGAAAGGTCTCTTATTGGTCTTTGCATTCAGCACGGTGGCTATGGGAAGGGTTATGATGGCTATAATTCCCGTCGTGGTATAGGTTTGTTGTTGAATGGCGACGTGGCGGAGCGTTGGGGGTGGACCGACCCCTGGCATTATAGTTTCTGGGAGGATTGAGCGATGCGATTTTTTTCCTTTGAAGAGAATCTTTTGTGAAGGAGGTTTGAGATGACGAGTATTTCTTTTGAGAAGCATTCGCAGGGGATTGTGTCCCTGGGGGGCTTGGTTCTTGCGGTGGTTCTTGGCGTGGTTCTCGGGGGCGTTGGTTCCCTGTTACCGGCGCAGACGGGTGGATTCACAGGCAGATGCGATTGGGGTTTGTTCCCTAATAGTTGCAGGAGCAGTGGGAGCACGACTTGCGACAACTCGCGATGTCGGAACGACCCGGATTGCTTGGCGGACTGCGAGAGGTGGGAGTATCTTGAGAATTACTGCCAGAATCCTGATCCGCTTGACCCCAATCTTTGCTGTCAGTGTACGTTTCGGGTGGTGGCATGCAAATGCACTAAAACCGAGCGCACTGTTTACATAGCGGGGCAATTCGTTGTTCGACAGGCAGAGGGTCGTGGTCGCTGTGTCCAGGTGCAACCACCGGAGCGGGGAGCGGAGTGCCCCCTTCCCGAGCCTCCGCCGTAAGGGGTTATGTTACGTTCTCGTAAGGTTCGGGCGGTTTTCTGGTGGGTTGTGTCCCTGGTGCTTTTTGCGGGGGCGGTGTTGTATGTGTTTCAGCCGTTTGCAGTGCGCCGGGTGGACAGGGTGGCGGATTCCTTTTTGCGGGCGGTTTTCGAGAGGGACGGGAAGGCTTTTTACGAATTTCTCCACCCTGTTGATAAGGCGGAGTTAGAGTTGACTCCGGAGCAGTGCCAGCGTCTTCTGGATGAGGTGATCTTGCCGAAGTTTCGTGGATGTAAGGTAGTGGCTTGGGCTGGTCCTCATAGTGGGGGTTCTGGTTTGGGATATAGTTGGGTGGTTCTGGAGTGCGATGGTAAGCGGAAGACGTTCGGGATCAATGCAGGGGATGTTTCGGGGATAGGGGGCACAGTGGGTATCAACCTTCTTCTGAAGTTTGTATGGGATTGGGAATACGAGCGTCGTTATGGGAGATGGAGTAGTGGTTATTTAGAGTCTTGCCTTGAAGGTGTAAAGCGTGACAGGGCGAAGTTAGAGGAGATAGGGATTAAGGGCTGGGCTACGTGGAAGGGGTATGCGTTGCCGTGGGGAGAGTGGCTTGTGGATGCGGAACGGAGGTTTGCGGAGCAGAAGAGGCTGTCTACTCCCGGGGCTGATTTGGAGGAGGTGAAGCGATGACTCGTGGTTGGACGTTGATGGAGTTGATTGTGGTGGTGACGGTGCTGTTGGTGGTGGCGGCGATAGTGTATCCGCTGGCGAGCGGGGTGAGGAAGCAAGTGTTGAAAAATGTGTGTATGAACAATTTGCGTCAGATTGGGGGATTGGTGGTAGCGTATCGTGAGGATTGGGATGGGGTTGGGAAGTATGGCTTGCCGTGGGAGATGGGGTTGCCTATGGGGGTCACTTCTGTGGTGCCCCGTGAGGAAAAGAAGAGCTATTCCTATTGTCCTGTTCACCCTTTGCAGCTTCCTTACCTCACGATGTATCCTTTCATTGATTGGGTTGATCACCCCAGGTTGAAGTATAGGGTTCTTGCGTGGCTTCATCACGTGCGGAAGATGAAGGAAAGGTCTCTTATTGGTCTTTGCATTCAGCACGGTGGCTATGGGAAGGGTTATGATGGCTATAATTCCCGTCGTGGTATAGGTTTGTTGTTGAATGGCGACGTGGCGGAGCGTTGGGGGTGGACCGACCCCTGGCATTATAGTTTCTGGGAGGATTGAGCGATGCGATTTTTTTCCTTTGAAGAGAATCTTTTGTGAAGGAGGTTTGAGATGGCGAGTATTTCTTTCGGGGCTTTGCTTTATACTCAGACTGTGTCGTAGTCTTTATGGGGCGTTCTCGTAAGGTTCGGGTAGTTTTCTGGTGGGTTGTGTCCCTGGTGCTTTTTGCGGGGGCGGTGTTGTATGTGTTTCAGCCGTTTGCAGTGCGCCGGGTGGACAGGGTGGCGGATTCCTTTTTGCGGGCGGTTTTCGAGAGGGACGGGAAGGCTTTTTACGAATTTCTCCACCCTGCTGATAAGGCGGAGTTAGAGTTGACTCCGGAGCAGTGCCAGCGTCTTCTGGGTGAAGTGATCTTGCAGAAGTTTCGTAGATGTAAGGTGGTCAAGTGGAATGAGCCCCTATTTTTTCAGGGTTATCCCAGAGAGGTACGGACTGGCGCTGTTACGGTAACTCTTTTTGTGATGGTAAGGAAACGAACTTTTTCGTGAATTCTGGGAGGTGCCTGGGATTGGTGGCGTGGTGCCTCTGGGCGGTTTTTTAGCCAACCTTTGGTTGTGGGAGGAAAAGCGTCTTCGTGGTGAGGTGAAGAGGCACTATCTGGTGGTTCTCATTGATGCGGTGAGGAGAGAGCGAGGGAAGTTGGAGGAGATAGGGATTAAGGGATGGGCTACAGGGAAGGGGTATGTGCAGTCGTGGGGTGAGTGGCTTGCAGATGCTTCAGGAGGAGAGAAGGAAGGAAAGGATGCGCTGGATAGAGGAAGAGATACGCAGGAGGGGTGGAGGGCGTAAAGCGCCCCCGACAGGACTTGAACCTGTGACCCACTGCTTAGAAGGCAGTTGCTCTATCCACTGAGCTACGGGGGCATTTGTTAATAGATTACCTTAGATTGAGGGCGCTATTATTCCGGGTTTGATTTTCTCTGGGTTTGGTGTTCTTCGCCGGGAGGAGGGGCTTGGTAGCGGAGGTACCCTTCTGGGGTGAGGGGTTGGGTTTCTGATAGAAAAACTTCCAGCTCTACGAGAGCCTTGGAGATGGAGTCCAATTGGCGCTTGATGCTTGCCATAGCTTCCCGGAACTCGGGTTGGGGCACGGCGGGGGCGGTGGTTCGGAGACGGTGTCCCAGGAGTTGGACGCGAAGTGAGTCCAGGGCGCTGAGGAAGACGGCGCATTGCCCTTCTGTGCGCGTTACGTGGGCAGAGACCGCTTCCAGGTTCCTGTGGTATTCGGCGATGTTTTTATCGGCGAGGACGTAGAGTTCGGTGGTTTCGCGGTCGCTGGAGTGGGGTTTGAGAATGGGAGGCGGTGGGATGACCCTTCCTTCGCTCCGCTCAATTTCCTGGCGCACGAGGTCGGCTTTTCGCAGGGCGATATAGAGTTTTTGTGCGGTGCGGTCTACCCTTTGGGGTGTGTCTTCCAGGGCGCGACGGACTTCTTGGGGCGCTCGTTTGACTGCCTTATGAAAGCGTCGGAGGCGGTCTTCAATGAGGTCCCAGAGGACGCGGTGCTCGGGTGTTCGGAATCGCTTTCGCAGGAAGTCGTTTCGTATGGCGGTGCCATAGAGTCCGAGTGCCATTCCCCACACGGTTATGCCCACCCAGGGCCAGGGGTCGGTTCCCCCCAGCAGGAGAGTACCGATCCATCCTGCGAAGGCGAGCCCCGCTAACCGTAAGGGGTTCAGAGCGGATTTGGCAACTATAATAAGGTCAGCGCGTTGAATGTCGTTCATCCCTCGGCGATAGGCGGTAGGGAGCGTGCGTTCAGGATTTCTTCCATAGCGAGAGCGGTGGAGAAGAGCTCCGCTTCTTGGAAACTGTTGGCGATGAGCTGGATTCCCACGGGGAGGTTATCGGCGAATCCCGCATTGAGGCTTATGGCGGGGAACCCCCCGATGTTGACAGGTATGGTGCAGAAGTCAACGAGTTTGAGGGCGAGGGGGTCATCCAACCTTTCTCCCAAATGGAAGGCGACGATGGGGCTGGTTGGCGAGACGATGAGGTCAAACTTCTGGAAAGTTTCCTGGAATTGTTTCTTCATAGCGGTTCGTGCCTGGTGTGCTTTGAGATAATAGGCATCGTAATAGCCAGCGGAAAGGGCATAAGTGCCGATAATGATGCGTTGTTGTACTTCTTTGCCGAATCCTGCCGAGCGTGTGGCGGACATCATTTCCACGGAGTCTTTTCCTTGCACGCGCAAGCCATAGCGTACTCCATCGTAGCGAGCCAGGTTACTGCTGGCTTCGGATGGGGCGATGATATAATAGGTGGCGACTCCGTAAGCGAGCATAGAGAGCGAGATTTCTTCCACTTCTGCCCCTTCTTTTGTGATCTGTTCCAGTGCGGAGGAGAGGACTTTGCGGACGTTGGGGGCGACCGCATTGGAAAAGAGTTCTTTTGGTAGGGCGAGCCTGCGGTTTTTGAGGCGAGGCGTTCGTGCCTTGGCGGGGTCATAGGGGGCTTCCACGGTTGTGGGGTCTTTGGGGTCCACGCCCGAGGTGGCTTCAAAGGCGGTAATGGCATCCTCAACGGTGCGGGTGATGGGTCCTATTTGGTCCAGGGAACTGGCGTAGGCAACGAGTCCGTACCGGCTGACTCTGCCATAGGTGGGTTTAAGCCCGACAACCCCACAGAGGGCAGCGGGCTGTCGCACGCTTCCGCCGGTGTCCGAGCCATAGGCGATGGGTGCCATACAGGCGGAGACTGCGGCGGCGCTTCCCCCACTGCTCCCTCCCGGAACGCGCTGGAGGTCCCAGGGGTTTCGGGTTGGGAAGAAGGCGCTATATTCGGTGCTGGAGCCCATCGCAAATTCGTCCAGATTGGTTTTTCCAAGCAGTACCGCTCCTTGCTCTTTGAGTCGTGTAGTCACCGTGGCGTCGTAGGGTGGGATATAGTTTTTCAGGATTCGGGAAGCACAGGTGGTGGGGATTCCTTTGGTGACGATGTTGTCTTTGAGGGCGATGGGTATTCCCAGCAAGGGTGTTCGTTCCCCGTGATTTATTCTCTTCTGGGCTTCTTGAGCGTCTCGGAGTGCCTGCTCTTCGGTTACGGAGATAAAGGCGTGGATTTGGGGGTCCAGGCGCTGGATCTGGGCAAGGTGGGCTTTGACGAGCTCTTCTACCGAGATGGAGCGCTCATCCAGGAGACGGCGCATTTCCTTTGCGGAAAGGGTGCAAAGGTTCATTCCCAATCAATGATGGTGGGCACCAGGAAGAGCCCTGCTTCGGCGGAGGGGGCTCCCGCAAGGGCTTCTTCGTGGCTCAGGCTCGGTTCTGCGGTGTCTTCTCCCCAAACGTTGGTGATGTCTACGGAGTGGGGGGTGAGTTCCACTCCAGAGAGTCGGAGTTCTTGAAGCTGGCGGAAACTTTCCATAACGCGGTTGAGGTCGTGGTGCATTGCTAACAGTTCTTCTTCCGAGAGGTTCAGCCTTGCGAGGTGCGCTATATGTCTCAGTTCGTCCAGAGAGATAGCCATAAGAGAATTGTAGCATATAATTATAGAAATGCCTGAGGCGAGACGGTCTCCTCGGTTCGCGGTGGTCAGTTATCTGGTGCTTTTTCTGGTTCTGACGGGGGTGCTGGTGAAGTGGGCGAGCAAGTATCTTCCCGCCCCGAAGCCTAATCGGCTCATCGTGGAATACTCCCCTTACGTTCGCGAGGGGGCGGTGCACGCATTAGATTGGTATCCCTTTTCCCCCGAGGCTTTTGAGGTGGCGCATTTCCAGCAGAAGCCCATTTTTTTGGAAATCGGGACCTCGTTTTCCCGGCGGTCCCAGTCTTTGACGCAATATGCTTTTTATGATGGCGAATTTTTGAGGATTTTGCGTCAGCAGTATGTGTGTGTTCGGGTGGACTATGCGGAGATGCCGTGGGTGGCGCAGGCTCTTGCTTTGAATAGCCCTATCTTTAGTCTTCAGGAGGGTTCGGTCGTGGCGGTTTTGGACCCAGCGGGGAGGGTGTACGCTCAAACTCCTTACCGCTCTTTGTATGCGGTTCAGGCGGGTGCGGGATTGATGGACTGGACGACGCGCCAGGCGCGGGCGTGGGTTTATAGTCGGGACGAGGTGATTTCCACGGTTCATAGCCAGGGGGAGGTACGACGGCGAATGGCAGAGGAAACGCTTAGCCCGCTTCCCCTGTCGGGGGAGATGGCTCTTGCGTTTGCCCGCAACCTGGTTGAGACTTTCAAAACTTCGCCCGGGACGCTATCGTTTCCTTCTGGGGAGGTGGTGGCGGTTCCCCTCAATCCTGCGGTTCCCGCTCTTTTGTTAGAGACGGGATATGGCTCTTCCTGGTGGTTGGAGGCGTTGTGCGGTTCTTCTTGTTATGATTGGGTGGGAGGGGGTTTTTTTGTTTCTGGCGTGGAGCCTGCTTGGCGTCGCCCTCAATTTGCGAAGGCGTCGGGGCATAGTGCGCTTTTGGCGCTGGAATGTGCACGGGCAGGAACACCTTTGCTTTCTTTTGTGGCGCGCCAGACATTGGAGTGGATTTTGAAGGAGATGAGAGATTCTTCTGTGGAACTGGTGATGTGTGGACAGGAGACGGATGAGGGAGTTCGCGAAGACAGCGCTTATTACGAATGGCGTGCGGACCAATTGCCCCCTGAGGTGAGAGCCTTCTTTGCTCTCGCGGGTGAGGGCAATGTGGAGCCTTTGAGCCTGACCCGTGTCCCTGTGGTGGAGGGTGAGGAGGGAGCAAGGTTTCGGGAAGCATTACGTCAACTTAGGGAGATTCGTGAGAAGCGCCCCTCGCCTGCTAAGGATAGGTCTTTTTATGCAGATGTTCAGGGGCAAGTTCTGGCGTCCCTTTATGGGGCTTCCGTTTTTTTGGGGGACGCGGGCTTGGTAGAGTCTGCGGAGTCGCTTTATCGGGCGAGCGAGAGGGCTTTTGTCCAGCCTTCTGGGAGTGTTCTCCATTCGCCAGCGGGAAGGGCACGGGTGACCAGTTATCTGGGGGACTACGCTTGGATGGCGAGGGCGGCTCTTGAGAGATATAAGGCGACGCGAGATGAAACTGCCCTCCGCACCGCCTTGCGGGTCACGGCTCGTATGCGGGAACTCTTTTCCGCTCCGGGGGGAGGTTTCTGGAATCATCTGCCTGGGGAGTTGGGTTTTGCAGGTTTTTTGATTCCTTTTCGGCAGTTAGCGGATGACCCGTTAGAGAGTTCCACTGCCCTGGCGGTTCGCAACCTTCGGGATCTGGCGCTCATCACAAAAGACGAGGGACTTTGGGAAGAAGCGTTACGGGCGTTGGAGGCTTCGGGAGGGTTTGCCGGCAGGCTTGGGGTTTTCGGCACGGGTTATTTCCGTGCCCTTTGGTTGCTTCATCAACCTGCTATCCTGGCGAATGGAGTGGGTCCTTCGCGAATAGCGGAATTACAGCGTTCCCTGCCTGGGTGGAGTGTTCTCCCTGCGTTTTGGAAGGGGCGTGCGGAAGAGGGTTTTTATTGGGTGGAGGATTTCAAGCCCGAGGGACCCTACACCCTGGAGGAGATAAGGGAGCGGGCGAAGGAGTGGAGGTTTCAGTAAAAAGTTCTGCTTTTATTCTTTTTCTTTCAGGGCGAGGTCTCGCGCCTGGAGTGCATATCGGAGAGAGGATCGTCCGTTTTCTTCGGTGATTCGGCGGGGGTGATTGGGATTTTCTAAGTAAAGGAGTTGATCCTTCAGGAGGTTCTGGAGGAGTTCGCCATAGCGTTGCATCTTGGGGACGTCATCTCCAAAGCGGAGTTCTATTTTTTGGGAGGCTTCTCTTTTTTGAAATCGGGAGGTATAGGCTCGCTGGCTGTCGTCATAGACTTCCAGGACGCTCAGTTGGTGTTTTGGAAAAATTTCGCAAAGGGTTTTCGTGCTCGCTTCGTCCACGAGGGCATAGATGCGTCCCCTGCAGGGGACCCACTCATAGAGTCGGACATCCCCACATTCAAAGATAAAGGTCATTTCCTGCCGGTCCATTCTGCTGGCTTGATGGAAGCCGTGGTAGAAATCCACCAGCACATTGCCATATTGCGCCGTGCAGTGGACCTGTTCTTCTATTCCTCCCTGGCGGGTGAGGCGCTGGGCGCAAAGGATTTCTCCCGGACCAAGCCAGCCTTCAAAAAGGTCAAAGAAGTGGACTCCGTGCTCCACAAAGATGCCTCCGCTAAGGTCGGGGTTCCAGAACCAGTGGTCAGGTGGCAAGCCTTCATCGGCGGCGTAGTTTTCAAAGGTGGCTCGGAGGAGTTTTCCCAGGGGCTTTTGCGTGAGGAGTTGTTTGATGGCGGGGTAAAGGGGGTTGTATCGTTGCATAAGGTTGGTGATGAGGAGGAGATTTCTTTCTCTGGCTTCTTTCAAGAGTTCATCGGCTTGCTGGAGGGTGAGGGCGAGGGGCTTTTCGCAGAGGACGTGCTTTTGAGCGCGCAGAGCCAGCAGTGCCATAGGATAGTGGAGGAAGGGAGGGGCAGAGATGTAGACCATATCCACTTCTTCTCTTGCCACCAGTTCCTCTGGCTCCATCACGGGGAGGTCGCCAAAGCGCTTTTTCATCCTTTCGACTCCCTGGGGATAGGTGGCTGCGAGCCCCCAAACGGACACGCCGGGCACCTGGGAAAACATCTGGAGGGAGAACTGGGCAAACCGCCCTGCGCCGATGACGCCGATGTTCATCCGTTTCATAGATGAGAATATACGTTATCCTGCCAAATATCTGGGGTGGGGAACCGGGGCGAAAGTCCCGAAGTGCCCGAACAGTGAACCCAGCCTTCCTATGGTCGTCTATACTTGGTAACAAATGGTGAAGGAGTTTCAAAGCCCTTTGAAGACTTCCCGTGACCGGATAGCCCATTTATTGCGTCGGTTTGGGCTTGGCGCCAGCAGGCAGGAGATGGATTTTTATGAGCGCCTCGGCGTGGAGGGGACGATAGAACGGCTGATTAATTTTGAGAAGTATGAGGAGGGATTTCCTGTAAGCGTGTGGGAGTTCGCTCTCCAGAGGGATTCGACGCTGGTGTTACAGCCTCCGCAGGTGGCGGGATGGTGGGTGCTTCGGATGATGGTGACCCAGCGTCCTTTGCAGGAGAAGCTCACCTTGTTCTGGCATGACCATTTTGCGGTGAGTGCAGAGAAGGTTTCGTTTGGTCCTGTGATGTATGAATATTTGCAGACCTTGCGAAAGCATTCCAACGGAAGATTCGAGACCCTTCTTATGGCGATAAGTAAAGACCCCGCGATGATTTTATGGTTGGACACGAACACGAACGTGAAGGGCAAGCCGAACGAGAACTTCGCACGGGAAGTGATGGAGCTTTTTACGATGGGTGTGGACCGGGGTTATACGGAGAAGGACATTCAGGAGGCGGCGCGTGCGTTCACGGGATGGAGCCTTCAGAGGACGGATGGTCCTCGCCGAGTTGACCGCCCTCCGACCAAAGAAGAGGTTCTGGATTTAGTCCAGAAAGAGAAACCTTTGGTGGAGTTTCGGTTCAGGCCTGTGTTGCATGATGATGGGGAGAAGAATGTGCTGGGTGTGGTGGGAAACTTGAAAGGAGAGGATGTGATAGGTATTTTGTCTCGCAGGCGGGAGACTTCGGAGTATGTCACGAAGAAACTCTGGGAGTGGTTTGCCTATTTAGATCCGGAGAACAAGATAGTGGAGAAACTGAGTGAGGTTTATCGTTCCACAGAGGGGGACATCAAGGCTTTGTTGAAGACGATTACGGAGATGGACGAGTTTTGGTCGGCGAAGTGTGTTCGCAAGCAGGTGAAAAATCCTGTTGATTTCGCCATCGCTTTATGCCGACAATTTGGGATGGGACCAGTTTTGATGAACCTGCGAAGCCCCGATGCGACGCCCGTCACGCCTCTTCCGCGGGAAGTGGTGGGCGTCTCGGGTGCCATTGCTCGTGAGATGAGCAAACAGGGGATGACGCTTCTTTATCCTCCCGATGTAGCAGGATGGGATTGGGGCACTGCCTGGATTTCCACCGCTACTATGCTGGAGCGGATTAAGTTTGCGAACGTGCTCTTTCAAGGGCGCGGGGGTGGCGGGCTGGGGGCGCTTTTGGGTAACATTATCTTGAATGAGTTTCGCGCCCAGAATGAGGCGGACGTGGTGGACGCCCTTTTGGCAATGACGGATGCAGGAGTGACGGAAGAAACAAGGAAGGTGCTGATGGAAGCCTGCAGGGACGGGGGTGGAGTTTCTGCTCTGCGGACTCCCCGTTCCGCGAACGCGTTGTTGCGTCAATTGTGTACAGTGCTTTTTGCGACTCCTGAGTTTCAACTTTGTTGATGAGGTGATGAAATGTCTGACCTGTTGACTCGCAGAGATTTTTTGAAGAGCAGTGCGGTCATTGCGATTGGCGTTGTTTCCCCCCCGTGGTTAGCGAAGATAGCCAGGGCGGACCTCCTTCGGCAGGCGGCTGGAAAGAAGATAGACCCGGACAACATTCTCGTGGTTTGTCAACTCACAGGGGGCAACGATGGGCTGAATACGGTGGTGCCCTATGCGGATGCTAATTATTATCGTCTGCGTCCTGTGCTCAGCATTAAAGAATCAGAAGTGATAAAGGTGAATGAATCTCTTGGTTTTCACCCCGCAATGCAGGGGTTTCATAAAGTTTTTCAATCGGGGCAGGCTGGAGTGATTCAAAACGTAGGTTACCCCAATCCCAACCGCTCTCACTTTAAGAGTATGGAAATCTGGCAGACCGCCGACCCGGACGATAAGGAGACCTATGGTTGGCTTGGGCGGTATCTGGATTTGCAGATGCGTCAGGGAAGTGCCAACCCCGTATTTGCTCTGGCGATTTCTCAAACGAAGCCTCAGGCGCTCGTGGGCAAGCAGGCTTCCGTGCCCTGTTTTGCCAGTCTGGCGGACGTTCAGGCGCTGGTGGGGGACCCGGATGTGGAGAAGTTATTGCGGGATGTGCAGGGTATGGAAAAGGGTGAGAGCCCAGCGCGAGATACAGTTCGCCGTGCGAATCTCACCGCGTTGGATGCAATGGCGGAGTTGCAGAAGAATCTCTCTCGCTATCAGTCCACGTTCCAATATGGGAATGACCCGTTCGGGCAGGGCTTCAAGCAAGTAGCCCAGCTCATTGCGGCAGTACCCAAGATTCGCATCATTTATTTCTCCGCCGGGGGATTTGACACCCATAGCCAGCAGGCAGAACAGCATCGGCGTTTGCTGAAAAACTTTAGCGATGCGGTGGGAACCTTTATGGACGAGATGACTGCTATAGGGAAGGCACAAAAGGTTACGGTGCTCGTCTTCAGCGAGTTTGGGCGGAGGACTTATGAGAACGCCAGTGCGGGGACGGACCATGGTGCGGCCGCGCCGATGTTTTTAATTGGCGGTGCGGTCAAAGGCGGATTTTATGGCGAGGACCCAGACCTGGTGAATCTGGACCGGGGTGACCTGCGATGGAAGATAGACTTCCGCCAGGTTTATGCAGAGGTGATAGACCGGTGGCTGGGTGGGGATAGCGAGGTGCTGTTGGGCAAGAAGTATTCTCACGTGGGCGTGCTATAGGGCTTTGGTTTTGGGTTTAATATTTTAACGAGTCTGGTGCAATTGCGTTTTCGTGATGGTGTGTGATGGCGAGAGTGTATTCCGTTAAGGAAATCTACTATACCCTCCAGGGGGAGGGGGCGAACGTCGGCAAGCCTGCGGTGTTTCTTCGGTTTGCGGGTTGTAATCTCTGGTCGGGTCGCGAGGAGGACCGTGAGAAAGCCATTTGTTCTTTTTGTGACACAGACTTTGTGGGGACAGATGGTCCGCTGGGCGGTCAATATGAAAGCCCCGCTGATCTGGCGGAAGTGGTGGCTTCTCTTTTCCCGGCGGGGGGCAAGCCCTTTGTGGTTTGCACGGGAGGGGAACCTCTCTTGCAACTGGATGAGCGTCTCCTACAAGCCTTGCACCAAAAGGGTTTTGAAGTAGCGGTGGAGACGAACGGCACGCTTCCTGTTCCTGAGGGGGTGGATTGGATTTGCGTTTCGCCCAAGGCTCGTGCTCCCCTCGTTCAAACCTGGGGGGATGAGTTGAAGATAGTTTATCCTCAGGAGGGATTGGACCCGGAGGAGTTTTCTCACCTTTCCTTTCGGCATTTTTTCCTTCAGCCTATGGATGGACCCCACCGGGAGCGCAACGTGCGCCTTGCGGTGGAGTACTGCCTGGCGCACCCCAGGTGGAGGCTCAGCCTGCAGACCCACAAATATATCGGGATTCCTTAGCGCTTTTGCCTTTGGGGAGCCTCCCAAGCCCTTACGCCGCTCGGGCGTGAAGCAGGGAAGCGTTGAGGGCGTGCAGGGCGGCGACCTTATAGCACTCTGCGAGTGTTGGGTAGTTGAAGACGTGGTCTATGAAGTAATGGAGGGTGCCGTGGTGTGCCATAACGGCGTGCCCGATGTGGACTAATTCCGTGGCTCCGTCGCCGATGATGTGAACTCCTAAGAGTTCCAGGGTATCCCGGTGCACGAGGATTTTCAGTTTTCCGGTGTCGTCTCCCAGGATATTGCCCTTGGCAATTTCGCGATAGTTAGCGATTCCTACTTCGTAGGGTATTCCCTCTTGAGTGAGTTGTTCTTCCGTTTTGCCGGCAAAGGAGACTTCGGGGATAGTATAGATGCCATAAGGGAAGATTGAGGGCATACGGAAATGGGAGCATCCGAAGGCATTTGCCACGGCGATCCTCCCCTGCTCCATAGAAGTGGATGCCAAACTGGGAAATCCAATGACGTCTCCTGCGGCGTAGATGTGGGGGACTTCGGTCTGGAAATTTTCGTTTACTTTGAGTCGTCCTCGTTCGTCAGGGATAATCCCCGCGGATTCTACGTTGAGCTCCTGGGTTGCACCGATTCTGCCTGCAGTGTAAAGGACTGTATGAGCGGTTAAGACCTTGTTGCTTTCCAGGGTCACTTGCACTCGGTTGTTCGTGACTTCTACTCCTTTTGCCGCCTCGCCCAGGCGAAAGGTAACGCCCATTTCTCGCATATAGAACTTCAACGCCTCAAAGATTTCATCGTCCAGAAACTCAAGGAGCCGTTTGCGCCCGTCTACCACAGTCACCCGGCTTCCGAGAACGGCAAAAGCGCAGGCATATTCCATCCCGATGACCCCTCCCCCGATGACGATAAGGGTGGGAGGGATTTCCTGGAGTTGGAGAATGCAATCGGCGTCAATGATTTTTTTCCCGTCCACAGGGAACTTCTCCGATTTTGCGGGCACCGTTCCCACCGCTATGAGAAATTTCTCTGCGGTGAAGTGCCTTTCCCTCCCTTCTTCTTCAACTGCAATGGTGTGGGCGTCTATAAATCGTGCCGTCCCGGTAATCAGGGTTACGTTGTTTCGGGCGAATTGTGCCTTATACACTTCTACTTCCTTTTGGATAACAAAAAAGCATCTTCGTAATAGGTCCTCGGGGGTGATGTTTTGCTTGACGCGATAGGAAGGTCCATAGACCCCGCGCAGTCGGAAGCCGGAGAGGTAGAGGGCTGCTTCTCGGAGCGTTTTGGAAGGGAGGGTGCCCGTGTGGAAGCAGACGCCTCCCAGCCAGCGGGGTTTTTCAATGACCGCGACCCGCTTACCCAGTTTGGCACCCTGGATGGCTCCGTGGTGGCCAGCGGGCCCGCTTCCTATAACGATGAGGTCAAAGTCCGTCTTTGCCAAGGCATTCTCCCGAGTGTGGTTTGAGGGGCAGAAGGTTGCTCAAGGAGCGGGGCTCTTTTAGGAATTTCGGCGTTTTGGGGTTCGCTCTTTATAGCGGTCTGGGGGTGGGTCCTTTATAGAGGAGGGGAGCCTTCCCCATTCTTTGGGGGCGTTTTCGGTTAAAGTTATCCCTATGCGAAGAGAGAAGGTTCCTGCAAACTGGGGTGTGGAGACCCTTTGCCAGCACCTTGGAGATACCTATGAGTATGAGGGTGCTGTGGTTCCGCCGTTGTTTCAAACCTCGCTATTTGTTTTTGAGGAGGGGGAGGAGTTCTTAGTTCGCGAGTCGCAGTTGGAAGCCCATTACTTTTACACTCGCATCGGCAACCCGACGATAGAGATAGCGGAGCGGAAGATTGCGGGCTTGGAGAGGACGGAGGGGTGTAGGCTTTTGGCAAGCGGTATGGCTGCGGTGGCGTCTGCGGTGCTTTCGGTTGCCCGAGCAGGCAGTCACATCATCGTTAGCGATAATGCTTATGGTCCCACGCGCAGGCTTATTCGCGATTACCTTCCCCGTTTTGGAATTAGCTCCAGCCTCGTTGACGTGACGGATCTGGACGCGGTGAGGAAAGCCTTTCGGCGGGCGACGTGCCTTCTTTATCTTGAGAGTCCTGGAAGTTTTTTCTTTCAGATCCAGGATTTGTCGGCGCTTTGTGCTATGGCGAAGGAACACGATTGCGTGGTGGTGGTGGACAACAGCACGGCGACGCCCTATTTTCAGAATCCCGTATTGTATGGTGCGGATTACGTGGTTCATAGTGCGACGAAGTATCTCGGAGGGCATAGTGATGTGGTGGCGGGCGCGGTGTGTGGGAGCAAAGAAAGGTTGGAGAGGCTTAATTGGGAAGAAGCCCAGTTAGTGGGAGCGACGCTGGATCCCTTTGCGGGGTGGCTTTTGGTTCGCTCTTTGAGAACCTTTCCTTTACGGATGGAGCGCCATTTTTATAACGGTTTGAAAGTTGCGGAGTTTCTGGCTTCGCATCCCAAGATAGAGAAGGTTTATTATCCCTGGCTTTCCACTCATAAGGGTTATGAGATCGCCCGGCGTCAGATGCGGGGCGCCAGTGGAATGCTTTCCTTTGAGCCTAAGTTTCAAGAGCGGGCTACGGTGTTGCGCTTCTGTGAGAGCTTGAGGCTTTTCCAGATAGGGGTTAGTTGGGGTGGGCATGAGAGCCTTTGTGTTCCCGCGTGCTCAGAGGAGACCAAGGGGAAATGGGTCATTCGGCTTTCGGTGGGCTTGGAGACAGTGGAGGACCTGATAGAGGACCTCGGAGAAGCGTTAAGCCAGGTGTGAGGGTTAGACGTGCCCGATGGGTGCGGCGAGAGCCAGCAGGACCAGCCCCATTGCATACGAGGCTAAACTGATTCCTGTTTCCCACTTGTGTTTGTCTAAGCGGACTTCCCGAAACACCCATATGCCCCACCCTACCGCAAGGAGCGTGCTCAAGTTGCTTACCGACCAGCTGATGGACATAGGCGTGTAAAGCATAGCGACGGTGCCGAGGATTTGGGCACTGGACCAGATAAGCCCCGCCATCCCCGCCAGGGCGAGTTCTTGTCGGGGCGGTTTGCCTGGCAGGAGGCGCCGATGGGTAAGGCACCAGAAGATTAGAGAAGAGAGCCAGACACCAAGCCCCATCCAGGCGCAGACCGAGTAGGGGTCCGCGCCGGCTTTCAGGGCTTGTTTCAAGGGGATGCTATAAAGCCCATAAAAGAAAGCGGCGGTAAAGGAGTAAAGACCCCCCAGGTAGAAGGCTCTCCGTCTCTCGTGCGGGGGGCGATTCACGTCATAGGCAAACGCCGTTTCGTGCTCGGGGGCGCTGGCGTTCCCGAGAGTCCACGTGGCGAAAAGCATAAGGACGATGCCTGACACCGCGAGGGCAAGCCCTTTGGGTTCGGTGATGGTGTATTCCCGGAAGATGAGGATTCCGTAAATGCCAGCAAAGAAGGGAGCGAGGTTTTTCACCGGGGTGCTCCTTGCCACTCCGATATGGTCTACTGCCTGGCTGTACGCTATGGAGCCCATCGCCCAGATGGGACCACAGAGGAAACCCAGCAGGTTTGCTTGCGGGGAAGAAAAAAGGGACTGCTGAAGGACCATTGCGGGTCCTATCATCCCAAGTAGGACTCCGAAGCCTAACCAGAATTGATACTCCCAAACGTTGAGTTTGCTTTTCTTTCGTGGCAGGATATAAGCGGCGAAGGAGACAGCGCTTAGGAGGGCAAGGGCGAAGCCCGTGTGTGCTTGGGTGCTCACGCGGCAGTTCTCCAGTCGCCTATGTAAAGGACTTCTTCTTCCAGGAGGACGCCGAAGCGTTCGTAGACGGCTTTTTTGGCAAGTTCTGCGAGGGTTCTGATTTCCGTCGCGGTGGCGTGTCCCACATTACACACGAAGTTGGCGTGTTTGGGAGAAAGCAGGGCTCCGCCCATTCTTGTGCCCTTCAGTCCGCATTCGTCTATCAAAAAACCTGCGGGAACGACCCCCGCTTCTTTTAATTTTTCGGGAAGGCGCGGCAGGGATTCGGCAAGTTCTTTGGAATAGACGTTTTTGAAGAAAGAGCCCGCGCTTGCCTGGGGAGGTTGTTTCATAATCCTTTGGCGCTGGTAATCGCGCGCTAAGTCGTAAATGTGCTTTGGGTCTCCTGGTAGGAGGCGGAAGCGTGCAGAAAGGAGCACGATGGGAGGTGGGTTAGGTTGGCGGAGGATGGAATTTCTGTAATCAAATTGCAGGTATTCCGGCTTAACCCATTTCCTCTCCCCCCTTTCCATAATTTCTACTTCTGTAAGGAATTCGGAAATGGCGGAGCGATAAGCACCTGCGTTGGATACCAGCGCTCCCCCCAGAGTTCCCGGAATTCCCACGGCGAACTCTAATCCTGTGAGGGCTTTTTGGGCGGTAGTGAGAAATAAATCCTGGAATAAACATCCCGTTTCTGCCCAGACTTCTCCTCCGTTCAATTGAATTTTTCGGCAGGCATTGATGATGACCACGCCATAAAACCCGTTGTCGGAAGCCAGCACATTGCTCCCCGAACCCAGCAACAGGTGGCGTATTCCCCTCTCCTGCAAAAACTGAAGGAGGGAAGCCAGGAGGTCTCGGTCTCTGATTTCAATAAGCCAACGGGCTTGCCCCCCTGCCTGCAAGGTGGTATATAAGGCAAGCGAGACGTTATGCCTAATGGGGACATCTGGAGGGAGCAATCGCTCCAGTTCTTTAATTTGTTTTTCTGTGCTGGACTCCTGGTTAGGCATAGGAAAGGCTTTTATTCTACTCCTCTTTCTTTCGCTTATAGGGCTTTTTGGGGTAACTGATGCTGGGCTCCAGCCCGTAATAGGGCACAAGTTCCATAGGCGAGACCCTCTGGAGTTCGGCATATAAAGAGGAGGCATTTTCTGCCAGGGGGTATTGCGGGGTGGGGAATCGCTCTCCGTATCCCACGGTTTGCAACAGGCGGTCGTCCCCTTCAAGGACTAACATAGGCTCTTCGTTTCTTGCGGCGCGAACCAGATACTTTCCTTTGGTGATGGGGATAGCGGTGGGATGGTGAGGGTGGATGAGGTCAAAGGCGGATAGGGGGGAGCAGGGGCGCTCCAGGGAATAGGCGAGCGTTTTGGCGATGGTAACGCCAATCTTTACGCCTGTGAAAGAGCCGGGTCCCGCGTCTGCGGAAAAGAGCGCCAGGTCCTGGAGGGAGAGACCCGTCTCCGTTAGCAACTGTTGAAGGTACTGGAGACAGGCATCGCTGGCTTTTCCCGGGGCGAAGCCTTGGTGGGATGCCAGAACGACGTTCGCGCGGAGGATTGCCACACTGACCAGAGGCGAACTGGTGCTGAAAGCGGTCCAGATCATAACTTATTGCTTATCTCTACTCTGCGGTTGCCGTTGGCAAAGCAGAGGGTTATGGTGATCGCTTCGTCGTTCAGGATGTCTCCCGCTTTCTCTGCCCATTCCACGAGGAGGATATGCGTTTTTCGGTAATCCTCTATGCCCAGGTGCAAAATTTCCCGGGTGTCGTCCAGGCGATAGAGGTCAATATGACAGACAGGGGGGGTGGTGGGGTACTCGTAAAGGAGGTTAAAAGTGGGGGAGCGGACGTCTCCTTCATAGCCCAAGCCTTTCAAGAACCCCCTTACCAGGGTAGTTTTTCCCACCCCGAGGGGACCAATGAGTCGGAAGACCTGCCCGGGTTGGGCTTTTTGGGCAAGTTTGGCGCCCAGCTCCACCATTTCTTTTTCGCTGGGGATGAGCACGTTGGAATTGTATCCTGCCAGGGGAGGAAGTTGGGTAAAATAAGAAGGCCCTTCTCCTTCGTCCTTTTCTGGCACTGCCCGGGGAGGCGGAGGGTGGGCGACACGAGCCTTACCAGATTCAAGGAGGTAACTTCCGATGCCGAGATACGTTCGGATGGGACAGGTGCCCCCCAAGAGGCACGTTCAATTTCGCAAACCCGATGGCGGGCTTTATTATGAGCAGGTCATCGGTGTCCACGGCTTCAGTGGTATAGAGAGCATTACCTATCACATCAATATGCCCACACGGGTAGCCCACTGGGAGCCGAAGGGGAGTGTTTCCCTCAATTTTCTTGAGACGGATCCCCTTCGGCATCGTCATCTCAAAACGCGTTTGCTTAAGCCGTGCGGGGACCCCATAAGCGGGCGCGTGCCCCTGATGGGCAATGCAGATGTCATCTGGCAACAGGTTAATGCTGTAGACCAGATGGATTACTTTTTCAAAAATGCTGATGGGGATGAACTGATTTTTGTGCACGACGGTTCAGGGGTTCTGGAGACTATGTTTGGCTACATTCCGTATAAGCCCGGGGATTACCTGGTGATACCGCGTGGCACTATTTATCGGTTGAAGATGGACACCACTCCTCAAAGAATGATTGTCATCCAGGCGCATTCCCATATTGAGATTCCTAAAAGATACCGAAATGAGTACGGTCAACTCCTGGAGCACGCCCCTTATTGCGAGCGAGACATTCGTCCTCCTAGCGAACTTCACACTTTTGACGAGAAGGGGGAGTTCCGAGTTTTAGTGCGCGCTCGCAATTGCCACACGGAATACCTTTATGATTATCATCCTTTTGACGTGGTGGGATGGGACGGTTATGTTTATCCCTGGGCATTCAATATCAATGATTTCCAGCCGATTGTGGGGATGGTGCATATGCCCCCTCCCATTCACCAGACCTTCCAGGGTCAGAACTTCGTAGTTTGCTCCTTTTGCCCGAGACCACTGGACTTTCATCCGGAGGCTGTGCCCGTGCCCTATGTCCACTCTAACGTGGATTCGGACGAGGTCCTTTATTATGTGAACGGGAGGTTCGGCTCCCGAAAGGGCATTGAGGAAGGCTCCATCACTCTCCATCCCCTTGGGATTCCTCATGGTCCTCAACCCGGTGTGGTGGAGGCTTCTCTTGGCGCCACGCGCACCGAGGAGATGGCAGTAATGATGGATACGTTTCATCCTTTGAAGCTCACGCGAGAAGCCCTGGAGATAGAGGACCCCAGTTATTGGCAAAGTTGGAGGTCGGAGCCTGCTCCTAACAAATAGAAGTCCCGTGCTATGAGTGAGACCCAGGTGGCGAAGGAGGCGGTGGAGCGTTCAGGCGCGCCTCCTGTGCCCCGCCGATATAAATATTACGATTTGTGGACTGCGGGGTTTGTCACCGTTTTGCTCTGTTCTAACCTGATTGGTCCTGGGAAAGTGGCTCAACTTTTTGGCGTCACTTTTGGAGCGGGCAATATTTTTTTTCCTATCAGTTACATTTTTGGAGACGTCCTGACCGAAGTCTATGGCTATGCGCGAGCGAGGCGGGTTATTTGGGCGGGCTTTATCGCTCTGGGTTTTGCAGCGATTATGGGTTGGGTGATCATTTATTTGCCTCCTGACCCAGGAGAACCCTTCAATGAGAAGATGCAACCCGCCTTGCAGGTTGTCTTCGGGAATACGTGGCGCGTGGTGCTTGGCTCTATGATCGCCTATTGGGTGGGAGATTTTTTGAACTCTTATGTTCTGGCGAAGATGAAGGTATGGACGAACGGGCGGTTTCTTTGGACGCGCACCATATCCTCTACCCTTGTGGGGCAGGGGGCAGATAGCCTCATCTTTTATCCCTTTGCCTTTTATGGAATTTGGTCCCCGGAGAAGATGGGTCAGGTGGTCCTTTTCAACTGGCTTTTCAAGGTTAGCGTGGAGGTTCTTTGGACCCCGATAACCTATTTAATAGTCAACTGGCTGAAGCGGGCGGAGCAGGAGGATTATTACGATAGAGATACAAATTTCACCCCCTTCAGCCTGGCGGATTGAGGGGAAAAGGGGTTTCCCCCGTGAGCCGGCCTCGCTCATTTGCCGATATTTTGGGTAAATGGCGCCTTCTCTCGCCGTCCCCTCAGGGGGCACGGCGTGCTCGTAATTGGTCTCTTCGTCGTATTGGCGGCGGTGCTCGGCGGTTTTATCATTGCCGGCGGGCACGTGGCGGTGCTTATTCAAGTTTCAGAAATTATTGTAATTATGGGGGCAGCGACGGGGTCCATTTTAGTGGGGAATCCCCCTAAGTTCTTGGGGGAATTGATCAAGGAGGTTATGGCTCTCCTCAAGCCCAGCCCCTATACCAAGCAATCTTACCTGTCTTTAATGCGTATGCTCTTTCAGATGTTTAACCTTGCCCGTCGGGACGGGTTGCTTGCCTTAGAGCGCCATGCGGAGCACCCTGAGGAGAGCGAGATTTTCAAAATGTGTCCGGAACTCTTGGCGAACGAAGAGGCGCTGGCTTTTCTCAGCGACACGACGAAGGTTATCTTGACGGGAGCGGTGAGCCCTCATGATTTGATGGAGATGATGGAGATAGATTTGGAGATCTTTGAGAGGGAGAAGGGGCATGCGGCGCATGTGATGCAAAACACAGGGGATGCAATGCCTGGATTTGGGATTGTGGCGGCAGTTTTGGGGGTGATCATCACGATGGGTTCTATCGGAGGGGACCCAGCGGAGATTGGGCATCATGTGGCGGCGGCGTTAGTGGGGACGTTGCTGGGTGTTTTGTTGTGTTATGGAGTTTTCGGTCCCATAGCCTCTGCGATGCATAAGCGAAACCAGCAACTGATGCAATATCTTCACTGCATTCGGTACGCCCTTTTTAGTTTTGCTCGCGGAGAGAGCCCTATCACGTGCGTGGAGTTTGCTCGAAGGAACATTGAGCCAGAAGTGCGCCCCACTTTTAGCGAAATGGAAAACTACGTGCGCCAGCGGGAGGCGGCATAAGAATGGAATCTTTTCTTTTTGGGGAGAGTGAATAGAGATGGCGGACCAACCCATCATTGTCAAGAAAGTAAAAAAGCACGGTAAGGGGCATCATGGTGGTTCCTGGAAAGTTGCCTTTGCTGATTTTATGACGGCGATGATGGCGTTCTTTTTGGTGATGTGGATTATAGGGTTAGACCAGGAGACGCGGAGTGCCATAGCGGGGTATTTCAGAGACCCGCTGGATTTTATGAAGAAGGCGCGTGGTAACCGCATGGAAGATTTGTTGAAGTCCTCTTCTGAAGAGTTGGGGAAGCCCAAGGAGGAGCCGAAACCTCAGGGACCTGCCTGGAAAGAGCAGGAGCGAAGAGAATTGGAAGCGGTGAAAGAAGAGTTTGAGAAGGTTTTGCAAGGTCAGCCCGATTTGAAGGAGTTGGAGAAGTATGTGGAACTGCGTTTGAATGACGAGGGGTTGGTGATAGAGTTTTTGGAAGGCATAGGGTCAGTGTTTTTTGAGACCGGCAGTGCAGTGATAAAGCCAGAAGGGAGACGAATTTTTTCCTTGTTAGGAAGGGTGTTAGCGAAGAGGGCGCGGCATATCGTGATAGATGGGCATACGGATGCCCAGCCCTATCCAGAAGGCGCCAAATACGACAACTGGAATCTGTCACAAGACCGCGCCCTCGCCACCCTCCAGGTTCTTCGCCAGGCAGGCGTCCGCGACCATAACGTCCTCGGGGTTCGTGGGTTTGCGGACCGTCGCCTCCGGGACCCAGCCAATCCTTTCCATTATGCGAATCGCCGGGTGACCGTGCTGGTTCCCTATAAGTGGACGGAGGAACAGGTGGTTGGGTCAGCGGGCTTGCGAGAGGTTAGAGGTGCCGGGGAGTGGGTGCCTCCTGTGGACATTCGGGAATCGGGAAAGACTTCTAAGTGAGGGGGAGGGGGGTCTTCTCGCCTGCTTGGGGGGTTGGTACAGGTGAGTTTGTCGGAGCGGTCAAAATAAGAAATACGTGCAAAGGATTTACGTGGACCATTCCGCAACCACACCCTTAGATGCGGAGGTTTTGGAGGCTATGCTCCCGTACTTAGGGGAGCGCTTCCATAATCCGAGCAGTCTTTACGAGGGGGCGCGTCGTGCCCGAACGGCGATAGACCTGGCACGGGATAGGATAGCGGAAGCCCTGGGGGCAGACTCGCGCGAGGTGGTCTTCACTTCCTCGGGTACGGAAAGCGTGAACCTGGCGATTTTTGGCACCGCGTGGACACACTGGGGGGGATCTCGGCGACGGTTTCTTTTTGGGGGCACGGAACATCATTGTGTGTTGAAAACGGAGTCTTTATTGAAGTTGTGGGGATATGAAGTGGAGACGATCCCTCCCAGGCGGAATGGGCGGATTGAAGCGGAAGACGTCCGCGAGCGGTTATCTTCCGATGTTTTATTGGTGAGCGTGATGCACGCGAATAACGAAACAGGGATCATCAATCCTGCGGGGGAGATAGGAGCCCTTTGCCGGGAGTATGGGGTTTTGTATCACTGCGATGCGGTTCAAACCTTTGGCCTTCTTCCTGTTCGTGCAGAGGATTTATGTGCGGATTATATTTCTCTTTCGGCGCACAAGCTCTATGGTCCCAAAGGAGTCGGGGCTTTGTATATTCGTTCTGGCGTCAAGCCCCAGCCTTTATTGTGGGGTGGGACTCAAGAGCGAGAACTTCGGGCAGGGACGGAGAATGTGGCGGGAATCGTAGGGTTTGGGGAAGCGGTTCGCCTGGCGCAGGAGGACACCACGCGTGCGGAGCGGATCTCACAGGTGCGGGATGCGTTTGTGCTTCGTTTGAGGGAGAGGTGCGCTCAAGAGGGCTTACCTCTGCCTCTTTTCACAGGCTATACCCCTGAAGGCGTTCCTGTTGTGCCTTTGTTGCCGGGGCATTCGCATTTTCGGATACCTTATGCAAGCGCTGAAACGATGCTCATCAATCTTGACCTTCAAGAGGTGGATGCAAGCAGTGGTGCTGCATGTAGTAGTGGGAGTTTGGAACCGTCCCATGTACTCTTGGCGATGGGATTTACTAAGGAAGAGGCTTCCGAGGCTTTGCGGTTTTCTTTTGGAAAGACCAATACACTTGCAGAGGTGGAGGAATTGGTTCGGCGGGTGTGTCTTTCCGCTGAGAGGGTGCTCTCTGCGAGGGCTCGGCGTCGTGATTCCTAATTTCCAAGCCTTTGCCAGGCGAGAAGGGTGTCTCGTGTGGTCTTTCCTGTGGGGGGTTTGAATTCCAAAGCGGGTCTGTCTCCCCATTCGTGCTGTTGGCGGGTGCCTGGATGGGCGATGAGGGGGGCATCGGGGGCGAAGGCGCTTTCTCCTGCTTTTATGGGTATGCCAATAAGGGCTTGTTGACCTGCGGAGATCAACATCCTCATCGCTACATCGGTGAGGTCGTTCGGAACGCTGTAGATTTCATACTCCGGCAGGTTGAATTTGCAAAGACCGCGGGTGCTGACCCAGAGCCCATCGGAGAGAGGGACCACTTTTATGGCGCCGATTTCTCGGAAGTCCAGTCGGAAGTCTAACCGCACGGGATACGTCCACTCTTCGGGTAGGCGATAGGTTTCCGCGAGTGGGTCTGCGACCACTCCTTCCCCCAGGCTTGCGACCCGACGGACGAGGTCCAGAAAGAAGCGAACAGAAGGATAGACTTGGGGGTCATATCCTGCGATAGAGAAATTGATGAGAAAGCGTGCGAGTTGAGCCCGACGGAGTCGTTCTCCTACTAAGCCTGCGGTTTGTTGGAAGTAGGGATCCGATGGGACCTTGAAGTCTTTCATATCTTCGGTGCGGAACACGTCCATACGAACAACGGTTGTCTTTTCTCGCGTCGTGAAGGCATAAGCACCTACGGTGATGGGATTGTTGAGAAGATCCCGGTCAGCCCCTGGGTGCAGTGGGGCGCCCAGCCCTTCCACCGCTCCGTTGCTCCCGTGGCGGTTGGCGATTTGGAGGAGGGGGGGTAGTATTTCGGAAGGGATCAGCGCGCTTAAATAGAAGTGTTTGTTGAGACTAAAAGGGGGCGCTTTTTTCTTTTTAAGCCAGCGAAACCACACAAACAGAGTTTACCGAAGCGCTTGAGAAGAATGTGGGTCAAAGAAGTGGAAGTCGCCTTCTTTCACGTAAAGGGTGAGGGGTTCTCCTTCCGGGGAAGGGGCGTCGTGAGGGAGGATGGCGGTCATAGGTCCCCATTCCCCTTGAAGATACACCGTTTTGGTGGCACCGAGGAGTTCCACGACGTCTACCTTAAGGGGGAAGGGTATTCCAGGAGGGGCGGGGCGGAAGGATTCGGGTCTTATGCCAAGGATGACTCGGGAGGGGTTCGCTTTGCAGGGAAGTGGAAGCGAGGAACCTGCAAGGACTACTGCTCCGTTTTGGACAGGTGCTTCTATGAGGTTCATCGGGGGCGTTCCAATAAAAGTGGCGACGAAGGTATTGACGGGGTGGCGATAAATGGCTTCTGGGGTGTCATATTGCTGGAGCACGCCGTCCTTCATCACCGCAATCCTTTGTCCCATAGTCATAGCCTCGGTTTGGTCATGGGTAACGTAGAGAGTAGTGACCCCGAGCCGGCGGTGAAGACGAATGAGCTCGGCTCTCATCTGGACTCGCAGTTTTGCATCCAGATTGCTCAAAGGTTCGTCCATTAGGAACACTTTTGGTTCGCGGACGAGCGCCCTGCCCAGGGCGACTCGCTGTCGCTGTCCTCCACTGAGCTCTGAAGGTCGGCGATGCAGGAGTTGCTCTAAGTTCAAGAGTTGGGCTGTCTCGCGAACGCGTTGGTTTATCGTTTCCCTTATCTTTCCGGCTTGTTTCCAATGAATGGTTCTCCACAGGAGGCTTTTTAGCTGTCGGACGCGTAATCCGAAAGCCATATTTTCATACACGTTCATATGGGGGTATAAGGCATAACTCTGGAAGACCATAGCAATGTCTCTATCTTTCGGGGGTACCTCGTTGACCCTCTGCTCTCCGATAAAAATATCTCCCGATGTGGCTTCTTCTAATCCTGCGATGAGGCGCAATACAGTGGTTTTTCCGCAACCGCTGGGTCCCACGAGGACGGTGAAGGTGCCTGGCTGGACCTCCAGGGAGAGATTGTCTACGGCGATAACGGGTCCAAACTTTTTGGTGACTCCAACCAAGCGGACGCCTGTCACATTCCTAAAGATACCATTCGGGGGCGTTTTTAAGGATGCCCGGGGGCGCGGGCCCTTGCGTTCAAAATCCCGTTCCAATGGTGAAGAGGGGATGCTTCAACCACACGAGTCCACCCTGGAGGTAGAAGTCCCGCGTTGCGAATGTTACCAGTGCGTGCGACTTTCTGCCATCGTACATATAGAGCAGGTTCCACTGGGGATGTACGTCTAAGTTAACTCCGAATGGAAGGAGAAACTTTTCATTGAATCCGGAGTAAGCAAGGGAAACATAGGGAGCCATGGGGGTTCCGGGGAGAGTTTTCGCGATGTTGAGCGAGACCTGTTGGTATCCTTCGGGAGTTCCAATTCGGTCGGAAGAGGTGTTGAGGTGCACCTGAGGGGTGTGGTGGCTTTCCTGAAGGAGAACTAAGGTGGAACGAAAGCCCAGTTCCTCTACCAGGAAATTATATTCCAGACCGATCTGGAAGAGTTCATTGACGTTATAGTCCAGAGTGAATCGGGAGCGGGGTCGCTTCTGGGGGACGTCCGCATAGCGATAAGCTACGACCCATCTTTTTTGCAAAGTGCTCTGACCGAGCAACTGCCCTTCGCCGGGTCACCCTGTTCAGGTGGGGACGTCCGTGGCTTGCTGGGCGAGGACAGCACCTGAGGCGATGGAGAACCCCAAAGCGAGCGCCACCCAAAGGTTTGCCTTGTTGTTCATCTTTCGTGTCCCGCGGGATAAAAAATATTTGGTGGAGATGATGGGATTCGAACCCACGACCTCTGCAGTGCGATTGCAGCGCTCTCCCAGCTGAGCTACATCCCCAACCATTTATAGGATACCCCTTTCTTCTCCTCGGGAGCAAGGGTGCCTCTCAAGAGTCCCTGGGGTTAGCGGTTTTTGAAGTCTTCCCGGCGCCAGAGCATAGGGGTGAACGCCCACTGGGCGGAGAGGGCATGCTGGTCACTAAAGTGGGGCGACTCAGGGTTTTCGGAGACGCCGGGGGGTGCTACGAATCTCCCCCGGGGGGTTTGCCAGAGTTCCACAATTTGCAGATAGGTTCCCCTGTTATCGTAAAGGATGCGGGGGAGTTTTTGCCCGAAGATGCCTGTGGCGGAATACGTCCACGTGGCAGGATCGCTCCCTCGTTCTTGCTCCAGAGTGGCCACCGCTTTCTGGAACGCCGTCCACAATACTTCTGATGGGGTTCGCCCCTTTAGGTAATCCACCTGGGTGCGTTTCCGCAAAGCGTTCCAGACCAGGGTGGGCTGGACGGCGGTATAGAAAAGTTGGGGAGAGAGAAAGTTTCCATAATCGTTTTGGAATAGTTCCTTTTGGAGTTCTTGAAACCAGGCTTGGTAGAGGGTGGGGGCGACGGAGCCATTTGAGAAGTCTCCATTCCAGAAGCGGAGGAAATCCAGGGCGCGCTTTTGCAGGGGCGTCGCGGAATTCACCCCTCCGCAGGCTAAAAGTTCCTTGACAAAATAGTCGGGTTCTATGCGATGGGTGGCAATGTGTTTGATGAGTTGTTCTAAGTCTTGTGGGGAGACCTTTTCTTTATTGCGCAGATACTTCACTAAGAGTTCGTTGCGAAAAATTCGTCCCCACACAGGAGTGTCGTGATTGGGCCACCAGGATACGGGCTTATTATTCCAGTTGGCGATCCATCCTTGCCGTGGGTTTATCACATAGGGCATTTTCTCCGGGGGCAGAATGCCCTGCCAGTCGTGTTCTCCATCGCCCGGGGCGGGGAGTCGTGGGTCTACCTTTGGGGAACGCAAGGGCACCCTTCCACAGAAAAACCAGGCGATGTCACCATTTGTCCCTGCGAGGAACAGATTGAAGTTAGCGGTGATGGAGAGAGCCAGGCTATGAACCTGTTTGGCATTTCGTGCCTGGGGTATTTTGAGTATAGCGTCTAAGCCTGCCACTTCGTTCTTCCAAAGGGTGGACGTCCGAACATAGGCAACACCGGTGGAGGGGCTTTTAATGATGACGGGACCATAGACGCTCATCTCCCGCGAGGCTTTGGCGGGGCTTTCCCCTTTTACGGGCACGGTGATCTCCCACACTTCAAAGTCTTTCCAGGTGCCGTTATGGAAATACTGGTTAGGATTTTCGGGATTCAATTTCACGAAGAAGACGTCGTCCGTATCCGCTACCCCGCTGGTAAGCCCCCAGGCGAGTGCCTCCGAGTGCCCGATGAGGATTCCAGGAATGCCGGGCACATCCATACCCACTGCAGTGTATTCGGGGCAAGATATGCTCATCTGGTGGACTACGGAAGGCACTTGAAATCCCATTTGGGGTCCTGAAAGGAGCAAGGGGACCCCAAGCGTGCTTTTTTGGGGGGAGATGAGCACCGCATAACTTCCCCACCGGTGGAGGAGTCCATAGGTGGCAGAGATTTCGCGCAGGTCGGCTTGTTCGGCTATTCGGATGGCGGGCAGAAGTTCCAGTAGGTTGACTTTGGGGAGTTTCCCGATGTGAGAGAGAAGTACCTCTTGTTGTGAGGGTGGGAAAGGAGAGCGGGCTTTGAAGGGATCGTCTTGCGGGGGGCAAGTGGGAATAGCACTATCATCGTTTTGCCAGAGGAGGTCTTGAAAGGCGTCTATCGCCCGTTCCTTTAGGCGTCCCTGGAGGTAGGTGAGGACGAGAAGATTACGCAAATCTCCTGCCCCTCCTCTTCCGAAGAGGCGGACCATATTGACGGTAATGGCGAGGCAATCAATGGGTGTCCAGGGTTGGGGCGGTTTTCCCGCGAATTCTGCAGGCAATTTGCCCGCCTCGGTGAGTTCCTGGATGCGCTGGTTGATTCCCTGGGTGTAACTCTGCAGTATTCCCTGGGTCCTTGTGTCCAGGGATCGGAAGAAGGTCTCGTATTCCTCGTCTGTGTATCCAAATCGGATGACGTCTCGGTCGCTGGCGAGGGCTCCTCGTCCGAGAATTTCGCTGAGCTTCCCCCTGGCACTGCGGCGGGCAAGTTCCATCTGCCACAGTCGGTCCTCCGCGACCGCATATCCGGCGTGAAAGAAGGCGCCTTCCAGAGTGGGTGCGAAGATGTGGGGGATTCCGTAAGAGTCTCGGATGATTTCACCAGGAGGTTTTTGTCCGTTTATCCCGCATGCCACAAGAGCGATAACCCCGCAAAGAGAAAGCATAGGAAGACTTTCTACCCAACTTTGCGGAGCGAATGCTTTAGGGGAGCCAGCGGCTTTTCCCACCCCCTAAGGACTTTCGGGACAATAAGCCATAGACGATCAAACCGATTCCTATGATCAGGGCGAGTTTGATTCCCAGCATAACGAGGCCACCCAGAAGACTCCAGAGAAGCCCCCCAAGAATAAGCGCTGCCAGGATGCTGATGCCGATGCGAAGCGGTTTATTCATCTTCCCATACTCCTGTTATTCATCTTCCCATACTCCTGCCGTGCGCGGTGCCCGGCTATCGGTATTATACGTTAGATAGGGGGCGGGGGTTGCGATGAGTCTATGGTCCTGCTCCTCCCCCGCCTGAACCTGCAGAGGAGATATGGCTTCTGAGAGGCAACCGCTCACTCCGGATATATTAGAGGTGGCTTACCGCCTGGGGATTTTTCCTATGGATTGCGAGGGGGAGATTTTATGGTTTCGCCCCGACCCACGTGCGATTATCCCGCTGGAGGGTTTTCGGGTGAGCAGGTCTCTTCGGCGTTCGGCGAAGAGGTTTGAGATTACTTTTGATAGAGCCTTCAGGGAAGTGATGCGTGCGTGTGCGGATCGGAGTTCTACCTGGATTTCTGAAGAGTTCGTGGAGGCATATACGGGTCTTTTTGAACGGGGGCAGGCTCACAGTGCGGAGGCGTGGCGAGAGGGAAGGTTAGTGGGTGGGGTTTATGGGGTTGCCCTGGGAAGGGCTTTTATGGCGGAGTCGATGTTTCATCGTGAATCGGATGCGGGCAAGGTGGCTTTATGGAAGTTGGTGGAGAAACTCCGCGAATCTAACTACCTTTTGTTGGACGTCCAGATAATGACTCCCCACTTGCGGAGTTTGGGTGCCATTGAAATCTCCGCCGAAGAATATGCCCGTTGGCTTTCGGAGGCTCTTGAAGGGGAGGCGTGGTGGTGATTTATAGAGGCTCCAATCGCGCCACTTTTTGCATCAGTCTCTTGGTCCCGGTAACTCCTGGGAACACGACGGTTACTTCGCAATCGTCGCGCAGGGGTTCGCAGGCGATCACCACTCCGATTCCGAATTTGGGGTGGCGCACTTGTTGTCCGATTTCAAAAGGTGGTCTCCATTGCGGGGCTTGGAGGGTTCGGGTTGGGGTGAGAGGGGCATCGGGCGAGGGTTTCAGGGGCGAGCCGAGGGGGATGATGGGTTCCTTGAGCGAGAGGGTGAGGTGTTTTGGGATGGCGTGGAGGAACCTGCTTGGGGCGTTGAAGTTAGCCTGCCCATAGAGCGCCCGGCGGGTGCAGTGGGTGATGTGGAGTTCTTCTTTTGCGCGGGTCATTCCCACGTAGAAGAGCCTTCTCTCTTCCTCCAGTTCGTGATCGTTGGTCATAGAGCGACTGTGGGGAAACACCCCTTCTTCCATTCCGATGAGGAAGACGACGGGAAACTCCAGCCCTTTGACCGAATGGGCTGTCATCAAGGTTACCGCGTCGCTCGTTTGGTCCCACGTATCCACATCTGTCAGGAGGGCGATTTCCTGGAGGAAGGTGTTGAGTCCGGGTTCATCTGCGGTTGCGTCGTGCTGGGCAGAGACGTTGAGGAGTTCTTGCAGGTTTTCCAGTCGGCTTTGGGCTTCCTGGGTTCCCTCTTCTCTTAAAGCGGTGATGTAGCCACTGCCCTGCAGGAGGTGACGGAGAACGGGTTCTGTGGCGGGGCGCTTGGCGATTTCCTGGGCATCAGTGATGAGACGCACGAAGGCTTGGATAGCGGACCTCACTTTTGGTTTGAGGCAGTTCTGGAAGCCCAGGTTTGTGACCGCTGTCCACAAGGGGTTTCCTTCTGCGAATGCTTCCAGGCGCTTCATAGTGGTATCCCCGATCCCTCTATGGGGTACGTTGAGCACTCGTCGCAGGCTCGCGTCGTCATAGGGGTTGGCGGTGACTCGGAGGAAGGCGATGGCGTCTTTTATTTCCTTGCGTTCATAGAACCTCTGGGCACCCACGAGGACGTGAGGGATGCGGAGCATCAGAAAGGCTTCTTCAATGGCACGGCTCTGAGCATTGGTGCGATAGAGCACGGCGAAATCGCTGAGTTTTCTTTTGCCACTGCGCACATCTTGGAGGATCGTGTCCGCAACGAGGATAGCTTCGTCTTGCTCCGTTCCGCACTCGGTTATCGTAATGGGGACGCCTACTGGATTTTCGGTATAAAGTTTTTTATCGGCTCGGCGTCGGTTATGGCGTATGACCTCGTAGGCAGCTTCCAGTATGGTTTTCGTGGAGCGATAGTTCTTCTCCAGCTTCACGACTTTGGTGCCTGGGAACTCTGAGGGGAACCGCAGGATGAGCGAGACGTCCGCCCCCCGCCAGGCATAAATGGATTGGTCGTCGTCGCCAACCACGGTAACGTTTTGATGTTTTTGAGAGAGGAGGCGTATGAGGACGTATTGGGCGTAGTTCACGTCCTGAAACTCGTCCACAAGGATGTGGAGGAATTGGTTCTGGTATCGTGCCCGCACTTCTTCTCGCTCTTTGAGCATACGGACGGTGTATTGAATGATGTCGTCAAAATCCAGCGCCTGCTGTTTTTGCAGTTTTTCCTGGTATTCCGGAAATATTTCAGCTGTGACGCGTTCTATAAAGCCGGCTGAGCGAGCCGAATACTCTTCGGGAGTGAGGAGTTTTTCTTTCGCTCGGCTAATTTCATTGAGGATAGCCCGTGGAGAGAGAGACCTATCATCCCAATCTTTTGCCTTCAGAATTTCACGCACCAAGGCGATCTGGTCGTCTTCATCAAAGATAATGAAGTTTCGGCTTAAGCCTATGGTGTGTCCGTGTTCGCGGAGCATCCGGGAGCAGAGGGCGTGGAAGGTCCCTATCCACAGCCCTTTGGCAGAGCCTCCCAGTAGGCGTTGGATGCGTTCTTTCATTTCGTTGGCGGCTTTGTTGGTGAAAGTTACAGCAAATATTCGGTGAGGGGGGATTCCTTGATGGATGAGATAGGCAATTCTATAGGTGATAACTCGCGTCTTTCCACTGCCCGCACCCGCGAACACCAAGAGAGGTCCTCCCGGGTGGAGGACGGCTTCCCGCTGAGCCTCATTCAACTCGTCGTGATAAAGGAAAGGCTCCCCTGAAGAGGTCATAGGGTGAAAATTTTACCGCTTTTATGTCGTGGGGAAGCGCTCCAGCGCCCATCCCGAGGGCACAAAGAGTTCCTCGTAAATTCGGATAGCATATCGGTCGGTCATTCCCGAGACGAAGTCCACCGCCCCTTGCAACCCCTCATATCCTTTGGGCAACTGCTCCGGGTGGTCTGCAAAGTGGTCAAAAAGGGTTGCCACAAGTCGTTTCGCTTTAGTGACCTCGGGGAGTTTGTTGGCATAGTCGTAATAAAGTTTTTCAAACATAAAGTCCTTGAGTTCATTGGTGATTTTAAACATCTTTGGGGTGAAGCGCACCACGGGGGAGCCGAGGCTGGCGGATACGACATCGTTCACCATTGCTCCAATTCTCTGGCTGGTGTTGGTTCCCAGTTCGCGCAAGGATTTTGGAAGGTCCTCTTCTTTCAGCCAGCCTGCGCGGAGGGCATCGTCTACATCGTGATTGAGGTAGGCAATTCTGTCGGCGATGCGCACCACTGCGGATTCCAGAGAAGGTGCGGATTGCCCGTCTTCGGGAGAGAGGTCCTGGGTGCCTTTGCTGTGTGCTCCGATTCCCTCTAAGGTTTCCTGACAGAGGTTCAGCCCTTGTCCGTTTTTTTCCAGGTACTGGACCACTCGCAGGCTTTGCTCGTAGTGGCGGAAGCGTTTGCTCGGGTCTCGTCGGCGAAGGGCGTTGTCCAGGGCTTCTTCTCCTGCGTGCCCGAAGGGTGTGTGTCCCACATCGTGTCCCAGAGCGATGGCTTCGGTGAGGTCTTCGTTGAGGCGGAGGGCACGGGCGATGGTTCGGGCAATTTGGGAGACTTCAAGGGTGTGGGTCAGGCGTGTTCGGTAGTGGTCTCCTTCGGGGGCGATGAAGACTTGGGTTTTGTGTTTGAGGCGTCGGAAGGCTTTGCTGTGGAGAATTCGGTCCCGGTCTCTTTGGAAGCAGGTGCGAAGGGGGTCCGGTTCTTCGGGGAGTGCCCTCCCTTTGCTATGGATGGATAAGGTAGCGTAAGGGGCTAAGGTCTCTCGTTCTCGTTCTTCAAGGTATTCGCGAATGGACATTTTTCTGGAGTTTCCCTCTGGGAATTTGGCTTAGGGTTTGTTCCAGGACGCGGAAATAGACTTCCAGAACTGCATCCGTCATAGCAGAGACGCTCCAGTTTCTGGAAGTACTGCGAGCCCCTTCCGAAAGTTGGTGCCACAGGCTTTCATTTTCCAGAATTTGAAGGACTTTATTGGTAAACTCCTTTGGGTCAGGCGAGGATAACAACCCATTGATCCCATCCTGAACGACTTGATTGACTCCGCCCCCTCGCACCGCCACAACCGGCAGTCCGAAGGACATTGCTTCGCCAAGCACCAGCCCCTGGGTTTCCGTTACGCTGGCAAAGACGAAGAGGTCAGCGGCGGCGTAATAAAGGTCCACCGCTTTGCGGGGCACTGCCCCCACAAACACCACGTGGTCGCCAATTCCCCATTCTCGCACCTTTTCCGCACATTCTTGCCAGGCGGGTCCATCTCCCACCAACCAGAGTTTGACCTGCTCTTTTCCTACAAGGAGTGCGAGAGTTTCTAAGAGGAAGTGAATGTTTTTCTCTCGGGCGAGGCGCCCCACGTAAAGGAGCATTTTTTCTTCCGGTTTGACCCCCAGCTGGGCACGGGCTTCTGCCCGACTCAGGAGGGGAGGGGGAGGGATGCCTGTAGGGATGACCGAGATGGGTTTGTAGACGTGGTGTTGTTTCAGAAATCTCTTAGCGGATTGGCTTGGGGTGATGATCTCTTCACAGCGATTGTAGTACCAGTAGGTATATGCGGAGATGCATCGCCGGGTTATTCTGGTGGGAATAAAGGGGATGTAGTAGGCGTATTTTTCATACAGGGTGTGATAGGTGGTGACGACAGGCACCCTTTGTCGCCGAGCCCATCTCATCCCGATGTTTCCTGCAAGGAAGGGCGTGTGAGTATGAGCAATATCAAAGTTTCCTTGACGGAAATAGCGATAATAAGGAAAATAAGGGGGGATGGCCAAGGGATAGTCTTTGGCGAAGGGAGTGACCACGGAGAGGAAACGGATAACGTTAGGGTCGCTGTCTTGATGCCCGGGAAAACGCGCGGTGAAGATGCTAACGGAGTGCCCCCTGGATCGCAATTCATCCACGAGGAGGTTGATGCTTTGAGAAACACCGTTAGTGATGGGGACATAACTATCGGAGAAGATGGCGATGCGCAGACTCTTCACTCTGGCCTCAACCCGTAGGCTTCCACGAACTCCACGATATGGGAGAGTCTAAAGCGTCGCTGGTTCCCTGGCGTGCGCAGATGCTTCAGCCACCCGCGGTTGGTGTATCGGCGAACTGTGGTGGGGCACACGCCTAACAGGCGGGCTGTTTCTTCCAGAGTGAGTTGGGGGTCAATGAGCCTTTGGATGAGTTCTTCTCGCGATTCCTTAAATCCTGAGGAGTAGTATTTTCGGGTGATGCTGTCATCAAAGATTTTGAGGAGAAACTCCAGGTTTTTCGGCAGGTGCGCCCACACCTTTTCAAGTTCTTTGGGGATCACCGGGGGTGCTTCGTGAGGTCGGGCCCGGGGGCGCGGAGCGGTGGAGCGGGGCGAGGATGCTTTGGCTTTTTTGCGTTTGGTGGCTGCCTTTGGGGGTGTGGGGGGAGTCATCGCTTCGCGGACCGCCTCCACGACCGCTCGCGAGGTGGGAGTGACGGGGGTGGGTGTGGGGGCTTTTTCCGGGGCAGGTTTTTTCCAGGTCCCCTTTTCTGCCCTCTCAAAGGCTTCTTCTATGTATTGGAAGGGATCAACGGGTTTATCCGGCATTTGGGCGTCTCCTAAGGATGAGCATACAATCCCCGAAACTCAGGAATCGGTACCCTTGTTGAAGAGCAATATCATAGCACTTCTTCAGGCGCGGGACACCGATGAAAGCAGAAACCATCGCCAGCATACTGGTGCGGGGCATATGAAAGTTGGTGATCATAGAGTCTACCACTTGGAACCTGTATCCTGGCGAGATGAAGAGTTGCGTCTCGCCTGCTCCCGGACGCACCTTCCTTTCCCCAATCGCCGAGGATTCTAAGGCTCTCACGCTCGTGGTCCCTACCGCAATAATTCGCCCCCTGGCTTCCGCAATCCTTCTTGCAGTTTCTGCGGGGATTTCAAAATGTTCCCCATAAAGTTTTTGATTTTGGGGGTTAAAAGTGTCCAGGGGGCGGAAAGTATCAATGCTAATGCTGAGGCTGAGGGTTGCAATGCCAATGCCCTTTTCCTGGAGCGCCTGGAAGACTGCGGGGGTGAAATGCAAGCCTGCGGTGGGGGCGGCGGCGCTCCCGGGGATCCTCGCATAGACGGTTTGATACCGGTTTGGGTCGGGCAGTCTCCCCCGGAAGTAAGGGGGGAGGGGAGTTTGGGCGGTTTTCTGAATTTTTTCCCTGACTTCCTCGCCGTCTTCAAACCGCAGAATACGGAACCCCCCTTCCTGCTCCTCCACGATCTGGGCTTTCAGGTCACCTTCAAAGAGGATAACGGCGCCCGTTTTGAGTCTTCGTCCGGGGCGCACCAGGGCTCGGTATACGCCCGGCTCTCTTTCTTCAAAGAGGAGTGCCTCCACGAAGGCTCCGGTGGGCTTTTGCCCGATCAGTCGCATTGCGGTAACTTTTGTTTCGTTGAGAACGAGCAGGTCGCCGGGTTCTAAGTAAGAGGGAAGGTCTCGGAAGTGCGAATGGTGGATTTCCTCCCCGGGATAGAAAACCACCATCATTCGGCTGGCATCCCTGGGTTCAATGGGCTCCTGGGCTATGGCTTCTTCAGGAAGAGTATAGTCCAGTTCGTCCCAATTCATAGGAGGTACTCCCATACCTGTTTTAGGGAAGAGATACGGCGGGATGGAGGATGGGGTGGGCGCGCTCGGTCAAGGTATAGGTAAGACATCCCTGCCATCTTTGCGCCCATCACGTCATCTTCCCAACTGTCCCCGATGTGGAGGGCTTCCTCGGGGGAGGTTTCCATTTGCTGGAGGACTTTCCAGAAGATTTCGGGGTTCGGTTTTTCCACTCCCAGGGGTAAGGAGGGGATGATTGTATCAAAAAAGGGAGCGATGTGCAGGTTTTTTAGAATTTCAGATAAGGTGGAATCCCAGTTGCTCACGACGGCGAGTTTATATTCTTGTTCTTTTAAGGCAGTGAGGGTGGGTAGGACGTCGGGATAGAGGCGCCATATAGGGCTATTTTGGGAAAGTAGGGTGTTTCTGGCGATGAAGTAGATTTCTCGTGAGAGTTCTGGGTCTTCGCCTTGTGCGTGGAGCCATTCTGCGATGGTCTTTTGCCAGAATGCCTGTATCTCCGCCTGGTCACCTCTCAATTCTGCTTCTCGTCGTTCGTCTTCTCGTGCCTTCAGGAGGTTTCTATAGAGTTCCCTGGGTGTTTCTCCCTCAGCGTGGATGCCGACTTTTCGCGCGGATAGGATGAGTACCTCTGCGGGGTCCCAGTGATGGTTGATGAGGGTGCCTCCTGCATCAAAGGTGAGCAGTTTGATTTTCTTCATTTTCGCAAAAGGGCAATGATCCAGAGGATAAAGGAGATGAGGGCGCTGAGGATCAGCATTGTGACGATGGGGAAGTAGAAGGTAAACCCATCGCGTTGGATATAGATGTCTCCTGGGAGGCGCCCGACTTTCAAACCTGGGAGGTGCTGGAGGGCGAGCAAGAGGAGTCCGAGGGCGAGAAATCCAAGTCCCACAAAAATCAGTAACCGAGCAAACAGGGCAAACTCGGGCATTGGTAGATTATTTTATCTTAAGACGGGCTTGGAGAGATTATATTTTGGGGAGTAAGTTGTACAAAAGACTCTACGGAACCCCGCTTTACTTCTCGCTGGGGAGGATGATACCTCTCAATATCACTCGTTGGGCGGCGAGGAAGACGAGGAAGGTGGGCAGGGCAGCGAGGGTAAGGGCAGACATCATAACGGACATAGGGGCGTTTTGCTGAAGCTGATAGATCCAGACCATAAGGGTCCACATCTTTTGGTCCTGAGCCACGAGGAAGGCATACATAAAGGCGCTATAAGCCCCCATAAAGGCGGTGAGGGCGATGACTGCCAGGACGGGCTTGCTCAACGGGATGGTGATTTTAAAAAAGAGGGTGGATTCTTTTGCCCCTTCCAGTTCAGCGCTTTCATAATAGTCCTTTGGCAGGCTGTCAAAGAAGCCTTTGAGGAGATAGATGGAATACCCGCTGGCGGCTGTGGGGAGCACAAGGGCGGCGAAGGTATTGAGCAATCCCAGGTCGCGGAGCAGAAGGAAGCCAGGGATGAGCGTGACCTCGGTGGGGAATGCCATAGTTGCCAGCAGGAAGAGGAGAATCTTGGCTGTGGCGGGCGGGCGGAAGCGAGAAAGCGCATAGGCGGCGAGGGGATTTACGGTGAGTTGGGTGAGGACCGCAAGGAGACAGAACCATACCGTGTTCCAGAGGGCTCTGCCGTGCAGGGCGATGTAGTCCAGAACGAAGGCGTAGTTGCGAGTGGCATATTGTTTTTTCAATTCGGAGGAGTGCGTTTGGACATAGTAGGCATCATATTCTGCCAGGGGAAGCCGTGATTGTCCCGTCAAGGCTTGCCACCGCTTTTCGGGGTTGTCCTTCAGGTATCTGGAAGGGAGATAGGAGGTAAGGAATTCTTGATAAAGTGAGGTTCCGGGAGCGAGGGGAATTTGAGAAAACTCTTTCGCCTTGCCCCGAATCTCGGGAGGGAGAGCTTGGATTTGGTTACTGCTTCGGGAGCGGAGGAAATTCTGCCATTGGCGGGAAAGGGTGATGGGAATTCTGTAATGCGGGGGGAGTGTTTTTTTGAATTCTTGCCATTCCTGAAACTTTCTGTCCGTGGGTTCTGTCCATCTCCGACTGGTGTAGCGCTCGGCGGGGGGTTGCACCGTTTGATACACTGCGTTCTGTTCGGTGTAAGCCTGGTTCAGTTCGTGGACGCTTTTATACTTTTTTCTGAGCCAATCCTGATACCTCAAAGAGAGGAGGGAAGACATCCTTCCGGGAGCAAGGCGGAAGCCTGCCTCCCACTGGTCTAAGGGGAGGGAGAGGAGGAATTCCTCAAAGCGTCTCGCCTCTTCGGGGGTGAGGGGCTGGACGGTGGGGCGGGTGGGAGGGGGAGTACTGGCTACAAGGGTGCTGGCGAGGGTGTCTCCGAAGAAGCTTCCCACGACGTCCACATTTCCTGAATATTTGTCGTCTACGAATTTGCGGAAAAGCTCCCCTTCATCAAAGAAGTAGGCGGGAATGAGTCGGTTGTCATATTGGTCTGTGGGTCCTTTCATTCCCGTGGAGAGCATAAGGAGGAAAGGATAGAGAGTGGTGAGGGCACCTGCGGAGAGAAGCCCATAGAGAACCCCGATGGCGACACGGGTTCTCCAGCGTTTTCGCCCCACCCGAGAGATGATTGGCACTTTATTAAGTTTGGCGCTTTCTACCAGAGTTCTGCCTTTTGGGTGGCTCTCTGGGGTTCAGGGCCCAAAGGCGTCCCTTGCGGGAGGGGGTATTCTGCGTGGGATGAGAGAAAATTCTGACAAGCTGGAGAAGGACTATCCCGGAAAAGATGCAGGCTCTTCGTTTTGAAGAGGGAACCCTTTGGGTGTTAGACCAGCGTTATATTCCTGAAAAGGAGATTTGGCTTCCTTTGCGAAAGTGGGAGGAAGTGGCGGAAGCCATAAGGGTGATGGCGGTTCGGGGGGCACCCTTGATCGGAGTGGCGGGGGCGTATGGGTTAGCAATGGCAAGGCAAGCGGGGGAGGATGCAAGCGAAGCGATGCGGGGGCTTGCGCAAACTCGCCCAACCGCGGTCAACCTCTTCAAGGCTCTGGAAAGGGTTGCTTGTGCCTCCGATCCGATCGGGGAAGCTACCCAAATCCTCCAGGAGGAGGAAACAGCCAATGAACTCATCAGCGAGAAAGGCTCGGAACTTCTCCCATCGGAGGCGGTGGTGATGACCCTTTGCAATACCGGGAGTCTGGCGACACCAGGGCTTGGCACAGCGCTGGGGATCATCAAGCGAGCCTTTCAGAAGGGGAAGTTGAAAGAGGCTGTGGTTCTGGAGACCCGCCCACGATTGCAGGGGCTTCGCCTCACCGCTTATGAGTTGATTCGGGAGGGCGTGCCTTTCACGGTCATCCCGGATGGCTCTGCGGGGTGGTGGCTGAAGAGGCGAGGGGCAAGTGCGGTAGTCGTGGGGGCAGACCGAATAGCAGTCAATGGCGACACTGCCAACAAGGTAGGGACTTACACTCTGGCAATCCTTGCGAGAGAGCACGGTGTTCCCTTCATCGTCGCAGTCCCCCTTTCTACGATAGATCCTCAAACCCCAACGGGTGATTTGATCCCTATTGAGGAGCGAGGCATTGAGGAAGTCGCGCAGGTGGGTTCCGAAAGGATTGCGCCGGAAGGGTGCTCCGTTTGGAATCCCGCCTTTGACGTGACCCCTGCTGAGTTCATTTCTTATATCGTAACTCCTGTGGGTGTTTTTTCCCCACCTTACGACTTTGGAAAAGCCCTTTGAAGGCGGTTTGGGATGATCCTATTGTGGGTCACTGGTGTCGGGTCATCTGTTCTGGTGTGGTTTAGCGGGGGATGGAGCTCTTTGACGAGCGGATAATCTTTTGCGCTAAACTTATCCTTGTGCTCTTTGCCGTGTTTTTCACGCTCTGGGTTCAACCTGCGGACCTGGTAATAGAAAATGCGCGAATCTGGACGGACGGAAGCGTGGGCTTTGCGGAGTTTGCAGCGGTCCGCGAAGGATCCTTTGTGTATGTGGGGGCTCGAGAGGAGCGTTTTATTGGGGAGCGAACCGTGCGGGTAGATGCCAGAGGAGCTGTCGTCATTCCCGGATTAATGGATAGCCACGTTCATATGCTAAGCGGGGGCACGATGCTTTCTCAATTACAACTCCGTGATGCGGTGGATAAAGAAGACTTTATCCGTCGTGTGGGGGAGTGGGCGAAGAAACTCAAGCCAGGCGAGTGGGTTTTGGGTGGGCGCTGGTCGGTTGAGAGTTGGAAGAACCCGGAGCAACCTACCAAAGAGTGGATTGACCCCGTCACGCCCAACAATCCTGTCTATTTGCCCCGTATGGATGGGCACTCTGCGCTGGTTAATTCCGTTGCCCTCCGTCTGGCGGGAATCACCCGAGATGGTCCCCCTGACCCCCCGGGGGGAGTCATTGACCGCCATCCCGTAACCCGTGAGCCAACAGGCATCTTGCGAGAATCCGCAATGGGCTTGGTATCTCGCCTCATTCCCCCGATGACTTTAGAGCAGAAGGTCTCTGCGTTGAAGAAAGCGATGGAAGAGGCAAACCGTTATGGGATCACGGCGGTCAGCGACATCCCTTCCATTGGGGACCTGCCTGCCTATGAAGAGCTGGCGAAATCGGATGATCTTTCTGTGCGGTTTTTCTTGTATCCCACTGCCCAGGATTGGGAGTCTGCGGGAGAGCGCTTGAAGGTGTTTCGTGGCAAAAGGGGTTGGGTGGAGGTTCGCGGTTTTAAGGGATATATGGATGGCAGTTTAGGATCGCGAACAGCCTATATGCGAGAGCCGTACCTTCCCGTTTCCGATAGCAAGGGGGCCCCGACTGATGACTTGCGATGGCGGGGTCTTTTGCGGGAAGGGGTGGCGGAGGGCACCCTGGCGAAAAACCTCCAATATGCGGGGCAGGCAGGGTATCAAAGCATCGTGCACGCCATTGGGGATGAGGCGAACCACCTTCTGCTGGATATGTTCAAAGAGGCATATGGTCCTCAGTTATATGCCCGTCGTTGCCGGAGCGAACACGCCCAGCATCTTTTGCCCGAGGACATTTTAAGGTTTGGGATGTTGGGCGTGGTGGCTTCTATGCAACCCTATCACAAGGCGGATGATGGGCGATATGCAGAGGCTTATATTGGTGCGGAACGGTGTCGATGGAGCTATGCTTTTCGTTCTCTCCTCAATGCGGGGGCGGTGGTGGCTTTTGGTTCGGATTGGCCCGTGGTTTCCTTGAATCCCTTTTTGGGAATGGAGACCGCGGTGACGGGGAAAACGTTGGATGGCAAGTTTTGGCAACCCCAGGAGAACATCACCGTCACGGAGGCTCTTCGTTGCTACACCTCTTTTGGGGCTTATGCGGTTTTCGCGGAGAGTTACCTGGGGCGCATAGCGCCTGGCTATCGGGCGGACTTCGTGATCCTGAATAAGTCTCCGTTTGGGTTTGGAGTGGCGTGGTCAGAAATCCGTCCCACTCAGGTGTGGATAGAAGGCAGGCGCGTGTACTGAAGCTTCTACTGGTTTCTGGCGCTCCGGGCCTTCAGGGAGAGTCTGCAGAGAGGGATGGTGGGCGGTGCAGGACTTGAACCTGCGACCCCTTCGGTGTGAACGAAGTGCTCTACCTCTGAGCTAACCGCCCGCAAAAAAGCATTATACCTTCCGAAATGGGTGAACAAATCGCCCCCTTTGGTGCGTCTATGGGTTTTGGTTGGCATTCCATTTGCCCGCCTCGGAAAGTATGCCTGATAGAAAAATGGGGATGAACCGGCGCGAGTTCCTCACCGCGTTGCTCACTGTGGTGGGGGGTGCGTTCTCTTTGTCTCCGTCGTGGGGGAGGCTGGGGGGGCAGAAGGGGAGCCTTCTTAGGGTTCGCTTGGAGGCACACCCGGATGAGGTGAGTATTTTCCCGGGCTCCCCTACCTCGGTGATGCGCTATTATGGCGAAGTTTTAGAGGGTGACCCCACGCGCCTTCGGCACCTTGAAGGTTCTTACCTTGGTCCCGTCTTTTATCTCAGGAAAGGGGAGCGTTTAGAAGTGGTATTCCGGAATGAGTTGGTGGACCCCACCACAGTGCACTGGCATGGCATCAATGTCCCCGAGCGGATGGATGGGCATCCCCGCTTCTCCGTGGAGCCTAATGAAGAGTACCGCTATGCCTTTGAAGTCATAAACCGGGCAGGCACTTATTGGTACCATCCCCACGCTCATATGCTCAGTGGGGAGCAAGCCTATTTCGGCTTGGCAGGGGGCATCATCATTGAAGATGAGGTAGAGGCTTCCTTGCCTTTGCCCCGAGGACCCCGAGACGTTTTGTTGGTCATCCAGGACCGCTTGTTTGATAATAACAATCAACTCCTGTACTTCCGTATGCTCGGGCATCACGGGATGCTGGGGGATCGGGTTTTGGTGAATGGTTATCCTGATTTTGTCCTTCCCGTTTCCACCCAGGTTTACCGTTTGCGTCTTCTGAATGGGTCTAACGCCAGGATCTATAAACTTGCGTGGGAGGATGGCTCCCCCCTGGTGGTGATTGGAACCGACGGAGGCTTGTTAGAGCGTCCCGTGATTAAGCCTTACGTGATGCTGGCACCCGGCGAGCGTGTGGAACTCTGGGGGGACTTTCGCCCGTTTTCACTGGGGACGGTTCGGAAGTTGATCAGTGCGGAATGGAGAGGCTCCTCAGTGAACTTCGGTGACCCGCCTGGCGTTCCCCCGCAGGGCGCGCCTATGGAAGTGATGAGTTTCTATGTGGAGCGTAAAGAGGGGGACAACCTCGTTTTGCCCGGCTTCCTGCGACCCCTTGAGGGTTACCGGTGGAAAGACGCGCGCAATTTGAACTCTCCAAGGGTTTTTGAATTTCGCTGGGAAGGTGCCTGGACCATTAATGGCAGGGTGTTTGAGATGCTGGGCGTGGCACCTGAAGAAAGAGTGCCATGGAACCAACTGGAAGTGGTCCATTTCAAAAACGACGTGGGAGACCGCTTGATGGCGCATCCCTTGCATTTCCACGGACCGATGTTCCAGGTGGGGGAAAGGCAAATAGACCCGCGCTTTCGTGAGGGATGGGAGACCGTTCGCGAGGGCTTTGTGGAAACAGGTTGGAAGGACACTCTTCTTTTGATGCCTGGAGAATCGGTGCGTTTACTTTTCAAGTGGGGTCCCTATCCGGGGCTTTACTTGTATCACTGTCATAATCTGGAGCACGAGGATATGGGGATGATGAGAAATTATCTTATCGGTCCCAGCCTCACCTCGGGCATTGGGATCGGGTAAATAGGGTGCGTGGTCCGAGTCCTTGTTACCACCGATGACGAAGAGTATCGCGAGGGCAAGCCTTCTGACAAGTTAGAGAGATACCTTCACCAGATTCGGGAGGCGGGAGGGGAACCCGTGGTCCTGACTCCCGCAAGGCAGGAGGGCCTTTCCTCTATTTTCCGGATAGCGGATGCCTGGCTCATTACGGGAGGTAAGGACTTGCCCCCTCAGGAATACGGAGACACCTTTTGCCACAATGAGACGAAAGAAATAGATCCTGAGCGTTTAAAGATGGAAAAAGAGATTTATAAGCATTGGAAGCAAACGCAGAAACCGCTCCTCGGGATTTGTTACGGGATGCAGTTCCTCAATGTGATGGCGGGGGGGAGTTTGATTCAACATTTGCCCGATGAATTGGGTTACAAGCATACGGGCAAGGTGCCTATATTCGTGGAGCCATCCTCTCGGTTGGCGCGTATCCTCAAAACGGAACGGTTAAAGGGTGAGTGCTATCATCACCAGGCGGTGAGGCAGGTGGCAGAAAACTACGTTGCTTCGGCTTTTTCGGAAGGTGGGGATGTGATTCAAGTGGTTGAAGCAATTGAGGAGAAGAGTGAGCGGTTTTGGTTTGGGATACAGTGGCACCCGGAGCGTACCCCGGATGACCCTGCCACGAAGCGCCTGTTTGAGGCTTTCATCCATTCTGCAGAACTCACTCCACCTTGAGAGCGCGCTCTGCCAAAACCACCGCGGCGAAGTCGTCTATGGGCTTGCCGGGGTCTAAAAGACTGCTGGGTAGGAGTCTCCGCCACCCTCGCTTTGGGGTCACCTCCCAGTATTTTTCTCGCGCCCGCAGGGAGGTGTCCCGCTCATCAACGATGAGAAGGGGGAAAGCGGGCAGGGCAGTGCGAACCAGCCGTTGGATGTCCTTGGAGTTCGTCCCGTTGCCGATAACGAGGACATCGGGCGAATGCTCGGAACAGTATTGAGAGAGTGTGGGCAGGAGGTCTTCCACCTCGCAGATGGTGCGCGCAAGGATGACGACGGTTTCCGCATCCCCGCGAACGACCGCTATCCCGCACTTGCTCCTGCCCGGATCTATGGCGAGAACGGTTTTCATAGAGACATCCGTTTTTTTGGATAAGCCCAAGATTTTTGTGGATGAGCCACTGAGGAAACGGAGAGATTGTACTCCACATCCCCCTCCATAGGCACGTGGCACCACGCCCTAATCCCTTTCCTGATCGCCCCTATAGGGATTTTGCCTTCTCCAGACGCGCGCGCACCAGCGCCACCACCGCCCCTTGCTTGCCCGATGCTATTGCCTCTTTTCGTTGGCAAGGATTTCATCCCAGAGCGGGTCCTCGCCTGTTCGGGCAGGATTTTCCCGGTCCAGGTGCCAGCGTAGGGGGTTTTCCGTGATGTATTGTCGGATACGGTTTAGAGAAAGTTCGTTGCGGATGATGTGTTCGTAATAATTGCGTTGCCACAAGCGACCACGGAATGGCGGCCATCCCAGCGTTTTGACCCCATTGGCGTACCGTTTGGTCGTCAGGGTTTTGAACCGATGCACTACATCCGGCAGCGACAACGTACGGGCAATCCCCTGTGGTTGCCCCGGTTCATCGGGGCAGGTACGGGGACCTGCCCCTACGGGTTGCCCCGGTTCATCGGGGCAGGTACGGGGACCTGCCCCTACGGGTTGCCCCGTCAATATGATGATTCCATGCATATGATTGGGCATCACCACAAACGCATCGGTCTGCACACCGGCATAAAACACCGACAATTCATCCCATACCGCCTGAATCATCTCCCCCGCCTCGTTCAACCGCATTTCCCCGTCTACTATCTCGCCGAACAAACACGCCCGATCCTGCGTGACGAGGGTGATGAAATACGCGCCGGGATGGCGGTAATCGTATCCTTTCAGGCGGATGGAGCGCCGATGATGTTTTTGTGGATCGTAGGGCATTTTTTCCTTTCTCGGGGACCGGGTCATCGTTGGGCTCATTGGGTTCGTTGGGGCTCGTTGGGGCGACGCATGCGTCGCCCTTACAGGGATTTTGCCTCTCCAGCCGCGCCCGCACCAACGCCACCACTGCCCCTTGCTTGCCCGGCGTCAAGCCCAGGGCGCCAGCCTGGGTTTATCACCCCTCCATCGCCACTGTGGGATTTCCCGTTGGGTTCCCCTTTTTGCAGGAGGGCGCGTCGTCGGTGTGATGAATTCATCCTAAAGGGTGTGAAGGAGTAGGAGCCTTAGGTATTTGCTCATAAGGTTAGTGCGCCTATGGTTCCTTCACGCGGAAGGTGAGTTCCAGGGGTTCGGCGGATTTGGTGTCACGGGCGGCGATGGCTTCCACCAGGACGGGTTTCGCTTTTTGCCGGATGGCTTTGATGAGTTGATTGATTTCGGTAAAGCCGATTTGCCCTAATGATTCCTGTTTACCGTGGACGGGAATCATCCCTGCTTGTTGGGCTTTGGTCCTTACCTGGTCCGTGAGGAAGCTCACGAGGTCATCTAAGATTTCGGATTCTTGTCGGGTTCCGTCAATGATTGTAGAAGCGATGAGTTGTCCTTGTCTATAGACCGTCCTGTTGAAGTAAACGTTGATTTCCAGAGGCACTGCGTCTTTATCCTGCTCAAAGTAGTTATAGTAGGAGGTGGCGATCATAACAAGGTCGCGTGGGGTGGCGGTGATGGCAGAGATTAATCCTGCGATTTGGTCTTGCACGCTTATGCGGACGAAGGTGCCGTCGGGCATAGGGCGGAGACGGTCCTGCAGGGCAGCGGCTCTTCCTGAGGCATCGGGAATCACTCCTCGCTCGCGAGCGGAGACGTTAGCCCGCTCTAATAGTTCTTCCAGTTTCTGACGGGCGATTTCGGGGGGGACGCCCCCGGTTAGGGTTGTTCGGGCGAGTTCTTCTCCTCTATGATAGAGGAGACGGCTGGTGCGCACCGCTTGAACGCCCTGGATGAGAGATCCAATGGTTCGGCGCAGGGCGTTTTCCGTTTCGCGGAGTTGGAGGAGATTTTGCTGGGTGCGTTCCAGTTCCGCTTCTGCCAAGCGGGCGCTTTCTCTGGCTTCCGATTCTGCCTTTTGAGCCTCTTTCAGGCGTTCTTGCAGGTTTACCTCTTCTGCCTGGAGGGAGGCGATGCGCAGGCTGGCTTCTTGCAGTTTTTTCTCTGTTTGCAGGAGGTTCTGGCGGGTTTCCTGCAGGTGATGTTGTGCCTGGCGCGCTTGTTCTTCTGCTTGCTGTCTTTTTTCTTGAAGTTCTTGAACGTGCGCCTGAATGTTTCTCAGGAGTCCTTGAGTTTGGGAGAGTTGGCGCTTAACATTCTCCACCCGCTTTTGGGATTGATGAACCTGCTGAGCGAGGATGATGGTATCCTGGTTGAGCCGTTCGTTTTCCTGTCGCAATTGCTCCCTTCGCTTTTCTCTTTCCTGAATGTCCTGGCTAAGTTGTTTCACCGTGCTGTCCAGTTTCTGGACTTCCGTCACCAGGCGGGTTCCTTCTGCCAGCCATCGGCGGGTTTCTTTGCTGATGGTGGCGATGCCGTAGGTGGTAAGGATGGGAATGAGGGTGCCCACGATGACGGTGACGGTGGTGGCGGTGTGGTGGGGTCTCAGTTTGCCGATGCGGAGGCGTTTTTTCCCCAGTCGGCGCCCCAGGACGTCGCCGATGAATGCAACCAGCCCGCCCATCACGGCGAAGATGACAACGAAAGTGAGAGACGAGATGTCCATAGGTTTCCTTAGCGGGTGCAATTCCCTGCAGGCTTAATTTTGACGTGTGAGGCACCAAGATATGTCAGCCCCCTTGGGAAGGGTGTGGTCTATCGGTTTTTGTTCCAGAAGAGGATCACCCCTGCGGTGAATCCAATGGCGATGGGCAGGAAAGCGCTGAGGATGGGCGCCAGGATGTCTCCCTTGGCGAGGATGGTGAGGTAGTTATAAAGCACGTAATAGCCGAAGATGATGCCCACGCTTACCGCCACTCCCACACCGATGCTTTGCTTGCCCCGGCGGATGGCGGCGGGCGCTCCGATCATAGCAAATACCATTGCGCTGAGGGGGATGCCGAACTTCATCCAGTAGCCTACCTCCAGGTCCCGGAGACGTGCTTTGTTTCCCCGTGGGTTTTTTCGGAGGCGCTCTATTTGCTTTCCGAGTTCTCGCAGGGAGAGAGCATCGGGGTCTCGGAGTTTGGTGGTGAGGACGTCCTTCGGCGTAAAGTCATAGGAGGCACCTCCCGGGGGTTCCGTGTCTTGTGTTTTTACGATCATCCTCCCCGTCAGGTCTTGGAACACGGTGGCGTTTTTGAGTCGCCATCGCTTGGTGGGAGCGTAATACATTTCCTCGGCAAAGAAGAGCACGGGTGTACCTTTATCGTCAAACCAGGTTCCCGTAACGCCATAGAGGGTCTCGGTAGTAAGGGAGACGTTTCGCGCCATAATGTGTCCGCGAAAGACGCCATTGACGTAAAGGGGTTGATAGAAATTAGTTCCCAGTTCCATTTTCAACTTGTTAGAGATTTCCAGCTGGAGTTGAGCGGCGCGCAGGCTGGCAGGGGGAACCATCCACTCCCCGAAGGCGAAGGTGATGAAGGCGACCAGAAGCCCAAAGATGATGACGGGACGCATAAGATGATAAAGGCTTCCCCCCACAGAAAGGACTGCTACCACTTCAGAGTCGTTAGAAAGGCGCGCCATTCCCAGAAGGGTGCCAAGAAGAACGGACATTGGGAAGGTTTTTACGACGATACCGGGCAAATACATTATGGCGAGTTCCCCCACGAGCCAGGGCTCAATTCCTTTGACGAGCAAGTCCGTGAGACGGAAAAGATAAGTGGAAGCCATAAGGACGATGGTGAAGAGGGCAACTCCGAAAATCCAGGGTCCCACCACCTCGCGAAAGACTAAGCGGTCTAAGAGAGGAAACTTCATTCAAACTGCTCTCCCAGATAATGTTTTTTGACATCGGGATTGTTGACGATTGCCTCCCGATCCCCCTGAGCAATGATCTTTCCCTCCACCAGGATATAGTTCCAGTCCGTTATTCCGAGGGTCGCTCCGACGTTGTGATCCGTGATGAGTATTCCGATGCCCTTTTGCTTCAGCTGGGACACGATGAGTTGAAGTTCATTAATGGTCTTGGGGTCAATTCCCGTAAAGGGTTCATCCAGAAGGATGAATTTGGGGTCCGTTGCCAGGGTTCGCGCGATTTCCACTCTCCGCCTTTCCCCTCCTGAGAGGACACTGCCTTTGCTGAACCGATGCTGGATGATACCAAGTTCTTCCATCAATTGGTGCGTTTTGTATTCCTGCTCTTTGCGAGACATCTTTCGGAATTCCAGAACCAGGCGGATGTTCTCTTCCACCGTGAGTCGGCGAAAGATGGAAGGCTCCTGGGGAAGATAGCCGATGCCTGCCCTTGCTCGCTTGTACATAGGCCAGCGGGTAATTTCTTCGTCACCGATGTAGACCCGTCCCTGAAGGGGTTTCACAAGACCCACGATCATATTGAAAGTGGTGGTTTTTCCTGCCCCATTGGGACCTAAAAGAGCGACGACCTGTCCCCTTTCTAAGCAAAGGGAAACGTCATTGACCACGGCTCTCCCGCGATATTTTTTGACGAGTCCTTCGGCGCGAATGGTCACGGCAGAAGAGACTTCCTTGTGGAGGCTTGCGGATGCGTTCTCTTTTCCCATTCTGCTTGACTGGCTTGAGGGGGTGGTTCTCCCATCCATCGCACTCTTATAGGGTCAAAGGTGCCCTTTTGGAAGATCACTTGCATTCTGGGACCCTCCGCAATCCCTCCGTTCAGCCCGATCACGGGGTGGTTCCCTTCCACTTTCACTCCGCCTAAAAGATCCATAGTGGATGTTGCTTCTTCATATCGGATTTCGGGACAGGTGATTTCCACTGTCCAGGGTTGGGGCGTCCCGTCCGCACGGGTAAGGGTTCCCGAAGTGGTCATTTCTATTCCCGAAGTGAAGTGTGCACGAGAAAGTAGCCAGGCTTGCTTTTCGGAAACTTCTCTTTTTGAGAAAGTTGCCTCAAAGCGGTGCCCCCTGAAAGTGGTGTTCCCTCGTCCTTCGCTCTGGAGAATGACATCAAAGGGGCTTCCCTCACCCCAGGCGAGCAGGGTCTCGTCGGTGCTTTTACCCTTAAGGGATAAACGATGGAAATTTTTCGCCAATAACCTGGCGGGGCGCTCTGCCTGGACCGCCATTTCGTAGGTCACCTTTCCTTCTGCCAGAAGTCCATCAGGCTCATACCGGTTTTGCGTGAGGGCAGAGGGGTCCAGGGTTAGGGTGGCGGATTGAGCGGTGAGATTTCCCCCCAATGTGGGATGGTTACTCTCCACCCGAACGTCTCCTTCCACTTTCATAATCCCTTGAGGGCGCAAAAACGTTGCAGAGCCTCCCCATAGATTCAACGTCCATCGTGTTCCTTCCGTGATGCCTGTCCATTGTCCCGTCACGCCTCCCTCCACCCTAAGCGACTCCAGCCGATAGGTGTTAGACCTGGGACCTGCCTCGGAAAAGAAGAGACCTTCTACTCGGGGTCCTGTAACCGTAAGGTTTTGTTTCTTCCATATCGCGCGCAGAGTTCGCCCTGAGCCAACCACTCGCAAAGATCCATCTTCCTCAAGTTCGCTCTGCCCTTCTTGAATTCCCGTAATTTCTACTTCTCCATCCGTGCTCCGAAAGGACCAGGTGCTTTGGCTTTTGGCAACCAGATTGGAAAGTTTCAGGGGTTGGGGAAGCTCTTCCGGGCGGATCCCTGTGGGAGAGGGTGAAAGCCGTTTTCCCGTGGAAGGCTCCAGGGAGGTGAAGTGGGCTTTGGCTTCTTGAAGGGGACCCAAAAGCCACATCCCGAAGCGGGCGTTCACGTCCCCTTCAGCTTCCAGGACGCCCGTATCCGACGTGCCATAAATCTTCTGGCAGGTAAGCTCAAAGTTTCCCTCCACTGTCCGGGCGTGAACCTTTCCTTCTAAGAGAAAGGATCCCACCGCCTGGTGAGCCCATCCTGATTCTGCAGTGATGACCGCATAGGGGGTTTCTGAGGAGTTGTTTCTGTCCTGCGGGCTGAAGAGGGTCAGGCGGACCTTGCGCAGGGTGCCATAGGTTCCCTGCTCGCTTAGGGTCGTCTCCCCTGAGTCTGCATATAATCGCCAGCGCGTCCGCCCCCCCTCGTCGCGATATACCAGGGTGATTCCTTTGGATTCTAAGGAAAGAGGTTGGGGGGTTGCTTCTTCCTCCATTGCTTCTAAATCTTCAGAAGGAGGGGGGGGAGAGCAATGAATGAGGGATAAGATCAATAGAAGACCGGTAAGGGTGAGTGGGGTCATTGGAAGGTGTCCTTTGAGACTCATAGTTGTAACACTATGGGCTTTTGGAAGTTTTTCTTTTTGGCAAAACGCCCCTCGTGCTCTCCTTTAAGTTGACCGCAAGCAGCAGATATAAGATGTCCTCGCTCCTGCCTCTGGGTGACGGTAACTCCTGCGTTCTCCAGCACCTCGCGGAAGGCACGAATTCGTCGGGCAGAGGGCCTGCGAAACGGCACGGGGGTCTCCACATAATTAAAAGGTATGAGATTGACGATGCAGGGGAACCCACGGGCGATTTCTGCGAGCGCTTTTGCCTGCTCCAGCGTGTCGGTAACTTCTGCGAGGAGGAGATATTCAAAGGTTACTTTTCGCCCCGTTTCTTGTACATAAAACCTTGCTGATTCCACGACTTCTGAGACCTTCCACTTTCGGTTCGCCGGGATGAGGCGGTCGCGAATCTCGTCAAAGGGAGAGTGGAGGCTGATGGCGAGGTGGATGGGCAAGCCTTCTCCCGCTAAGCGCTTTATTTGAGGCACCAGCCCCACGGTGGAAAGGGTCATCCGTCGGTAAGAAATTCCCACCTCCTGATGGAAAAGGCGGATCGCTTTGAGGGTGTTGTCATAATTGTGGAGCGGTTCGCCCATCCCCATAAAGACGATGTGGGAAATTCTGTGGGGGCTAAGGGATTGGAGAAGCAGATACTGTCCAACGATTTCCCCTGCAGTGAGATTGCGATCAAACCCGCTAAGTCCGGTGGCGCAGAACACACAACCCATCGGGCATCCGACCTGGGTGCTGAGACAACAACTGACCCTGTTTTTATAGGGGAGAAGGACGCATTCAAATCCCTGCTGGTCACCCGATTGGAGGAGGAGTTTCCTCACCCCGTCGGGAGAAATTTGCTCCTTTAGTACGCTGAGGGGGGAGACCTGATACTCAGCCTCTAATTTTTGGCGGTACTTTAGAGGTAAGTCGGTCATTTCATTAAAGTTTTTCGCTCCTTTTTGATACATCCAAAGAGCGAGCTGGCGGGCGCGGACGGAGGGGTGCTCGTCGTCCGGGAAGAGCGTTTCTAACTCCTGTTGGGTTAATCCGAGGAGGGCAGGTTTCACGACCGGGGGTAATTGTACTCAAAAAGGGAAGTGGGCTTGACATCCGTGTTTTTCGGGGTATACTGGAATGCCAGCCCATAAGGGCTGGACACACCAGGCTCTCGGTGTCTGCCATCAGAACATTGGAGCGCAGAGGGTAACGTGGAAGACCTCGGTGCTTGATGTCGGCTGGTGGGGATTCCGATAGGGCTTGGAATCTCTACTCAAGGAGGAGACTCTATGAACCGAACGCTCGTTGCAGCATTCGGCGCGGTGATGGGATTTTCTCTCTTCGCGCCCGTGCTTGCTCAAGACCAATTCCCCGACGTTCCGGAATATCACTGGGTGTATTCCGCGCTTCTGAATATGAAGCGGGAAGGCATCCTGGTGGGCTATCCGGATGGGCTTTTCCGCGCGGGTCGTCCCGCGAGTCGGGCAGAATTGGCGGCGGCGATCAACGCTGCCTATCAGAAACTTCGCGGTAGTGTTGGAGGCGTGCAGAGCCAGATCACGGCTTTGCAGGAGCAGATTCGCAGCCTCCAGGGACAACAGTACGTCCGCCCGCAGGACCTTCAGCCTCTTCGCGATGCGTTGAGTCAACTTCAGAGTGACGTCAACCGTATGCGAGGATGGGGCGATGACATCGCCAACCTGCGCAGAATGGCGGATATGTTCCAGAGAGACCTTGCCGAGCTGGGCGTGGACGTGGAAGCGATGAAGCGCGACCTGGCGGACATCGCCAAGCGATTGGATGAACTGGAGAAGCGCAAACCTTCGGTTGCCATCTCCGGGGACGCCAACTTAGTGGTCCACGCAGGCTATTCCGATGACGGTCTGTTCGGCATCACAGTGGATGGACGCCCCACAGGCTTTGGCAGGGGTTCCTACCTTGGTGAACCCGTTGGGGTGACGCGTGACCTGACCATCGGGCATGAAGCGGCTTTCCGCTTCGCCAGCACCAATGAGTCGGGACCCCAGTGGCATGCCACCGTGGTGGTAGGCAACCTGCTCACGTTTGTGAACTTCCCCTCTGGTGGTCTTCCCCCCGGAGCGACCATCTATGGCAACCAGTCGGGCGTGATGTGGGATCTGCCATTCTTTGAACAGCCGGAGAACGTCTACTTCCAGGACCTCGGCGTCCGGTATGACACCTCCCTCATCGGACAGGGCTTCACGCTGGAGCTCGGTCGCCTTGGGTACCAGAATGGTTCCTACTTCTTCAAGCGGATTGACAACACTCCGTACTTCAAGAACGATCGGTGGGATAACCATAACTGGTACTTTGATGGCGGCAAAGTTGGCTTCAACTGGGGCACTGTCGGTCTCAACGTCTGGGCGGGTCGGAACTCCCAGCGTGAAGACGCTTGGGGAAACGAGATCTGGCCTATGTCGGCTGGAAGTGGTCAGGACTACCGCGCCAACGGCTCCGTTCCCATTGACCAGAGCCTGGGCTTTGATCTCGGAGTCAAGTTGGGTAACCAGGGAGATCTGTTGCTCACGTACATCTTCCTGGACAGCAACTCCCTGGTCCTTGCGCCGCCTGGTGCCAGCGGTCCTGTGAACCGCGTGGCGGTCTGGGGTGGCGCCTTGAACTTTGATGTCACGAAGAATCTAAAGTTCAATGGCGGATACAGCCGTTCTGACCTGTATGAAAACTCCAGCACGCGCCTGGACGACGACAACTTCGCCTGGTGGGCTCAGCTCAACTGGGACAGCGGAAACCTCAAGGTCCATGCGGGCTACCGAGAGATTCAGCCCTACTTTGGCGCTCCTGGTGATTGGGGTCGCCTGGGCTTTCTCTGGAACCCGGTGGACATCCGCGGTGCCTATGCAGGCGTTTCCTGGGAAGGTGGGAACATCGGTATCTCGGCGAAAGGCTACTGGTATGAAGGCGCAGAGAATGTCAACATTTCTGAGGATGACGATATCGTTGGCGTTCTCGCCTATCTGAACTGGCAGCCCCGCCAGAACTGGAATGTGTTCCTCGGCTGGGAGCGCGTGGAGTACGACCTGGCGAACTCCGGTGGCATCGGTGGTGGTCCGTTCTTCGGAGCGGGAGACAATAACGAGATCAACTGGTACAGGATCGGTTTCTGGCACGATATGGGTAACAACCAGACCCTCCGATTCCTGTACGAGATCAGTGACTACGATGACAATGGCCTGCTCACTGCCCTGGGGACCTTTTCCCCGGGCAATCGCAGAGGCGGGCTGTTCACCACTCAGTGGTCCGTGAAGTTCTAAGCTTCGCGAGATGAGAGGGAGCCGGGCGATGAGCCCGGCTCCTTTTTTGCCTGTTTGGCGTAAGAATAAACAGGAGGATTGAAATGAAGAAGATTGTTGGTAGTGTCCTGGTGTTGGCACTTGCTGTGCTGGCTTTTGCCCAGTTGGGTGATTTGATCAAGGTAGTGGGCATCGGCGCGGCGGTGGATAGATTTGGTCCGGACATTAACCGTGCGGTAAATCGCCTTCAAGGCTTTTCAGACACAGAGGCGACGATGACCAAAGTGGTTCCCATTCTCTCTGTTGGCAAAGGCGCCCACATCGGTGCGGCACAAGTGATGGGTCCCCCTGCCCTGGTCCAGAAGGTGAAGGCGGTGGCTCAACTTGAGGGCGACTTTGCGGGGAAAGTGGTTCGGATCAAGGCGCTCATTCCCGTGGAATCCAAGGATGTGATTCGCGACATCAAGCGGGTGCCAGGTGTGGGTGTGAGCGCGGTGATTGATATCAAGGTGTGATTTCGCCTTTGCCGTAGAGGTCCCGGGGTGGGTCCTCTCCCTTGCTTTGGGGGCGCCTAAGGTGTTGGTATAATGGCGCCTATGTTGCGTTCCTATTTTCGCACGTCAGAGAGCGTCAGTGAGGGACACCCTGATAAAGTTGCGGATCAAATTGCGGATGCGCTGCTGGACGCTTATCTGGCAGAGGATCCTAACAGCCGTACCGCCATAGAGGTACTTTTGGGGAAGGGTTTTGCGGTCGTTACGGGAGAGGTTAATACCCAAGCCAATCCTGATGTAGCGAGTGTGGTGCGAGACACCATTCGGTCGGTGGGATACACGGACGTCTCCTATGGCTTTGATGCGGATAGGTGCGCTTTGTTCATTTCCATTAACACTCAATCTCCCGATATTGCGAAAGGGGTGGACATCGGGGGTGCTGGGGACCAGGGGATGATGTTTGGTTATGCTTGTGATGAGACTCGGGAGATGTTACCGTTGCCTTTGGCGATGGCGCATGCGATGATGAGGCGTCAGGCAGAGGCGAAGCGGAGTTGTGAGCTGGGGCTTCGCCCGGATGCCAAGTGCCAGGTGACGGCGGAATATGTGGATGACCGCCCCGTTCGGATCAGCACGATAGTTTGTTCCTGCCAGCATAGTGAAGATCTTTCTCAGGAGACGGTGCGTCAGCGGGTGCTGAAGCATATTATTCGCCCTGTGCTGGAAGAGTATCGGGAGTATGTGCAGGTGGAACCCGAACCGGAATACCTGATAAACCCGACAGGCAGTTTTGTGAAGGGGGGGCCTGAGGCAGACACGGGCCTGACCGGGCGGAAGACGGTGGTGGATACCTATGGTGGTTTTTGCGTTCACGGTGGGGGCGCATTTAGCGGGAAAGACCCCACGAAAGTGGACCGGAGCGGAGCCTATATGGCTCGGCATGTGGCGAAGTGCATCGTGGCGGCGGGCTTGGCTCGGAAGGCGCAGGTGGCGGTTGCTTATGCCATTGGCAGGAAGGACCCGATCCATATCTCCGTGGAGACGTTTGGCACGCACACCATTCCAGAAGATGAGATAGAAAGGCGCGTGAAGCGAGAATTTCCTTTTTCACCTGGAGAAATCACTGAGTACCTGGGATTGCGATCCAAGGAGATACGGTATTTGCTTACAGCGAAGAACGGACACTTTGGTAATCCTGCCTTCCCCTGGGAGAGAACGGACGGGGCGGGGAGGCTCAAGAAGTGAGAGGGGAAGGGGAGAGGTAGAAAGTTTTCACCGCTCCCTTTCTCCATAGAGGATGGCGTTGGTGATGGAGCCTTCTTTTTGTACGTGCCCTCCGATGAGGCAATGGCGGATTTCGCCCGTGACTTCCACATAAGCCCCTGGAAGAATGACGCTATCTTCAATGAAATCGCAGTGGACGGATGCCTCATCACCCACACAGATATGCTTGCCTGCCTTTGCCTGGAGGGTGGCGGATTTGCCGATGAGTATCCCCTCATTCAGGAGGAAGCGTGAGCACTGCAAGAAGGAATCCAGAGTTCCCGTGTCAAACCATTCACCACGGTAAATCCCTGCTAACACGACCTCCCCTTTATGGATAAGGTGCTGGATAGCGTCCGTGATCTCATATTCACCCCTGGCGCTCGGCTGAAGGTCCGGGAGCACCTCCCATATTTGGGATTTGAAGAAATAAACGCCTGCCATAGCATAGCGAGATCGTGGCTGTGCGGGTTTTTCTTCCAGGCGGACGATGCGCTCGCCCTGTAGTTCCGCAACGCCAAAGCGGGTGGGGTCTTCCACTTCTTTCACCATATTCAGGTTGGCGCATTCCGCTTCCTCAAAGCGTTGTTTCAGGGGTGCGAGGCTGGTGGTGTAAACCGCATCGCCCAGGTAAAGGAGGAATGGATCGGACTTCACGAAGGGTTGAGCGAAGGAGAGGGCGTGAGCCAGTCCTTTGGGTTCGGGTTGTCGCGCGTAATGGAGTTTCAAGCCATAGGCTTTTCCCTCGCCGAGGGCTTGCTGGAGGGTCGCGGCGTTTTCTCCCACCACGATGCACACTTCCTGTATGCCGAGTTCACGGATTCGGTCAAAAGCGTATTCAATGGTAGGGCGATTTGCGATGGGGAGGAGGGGCTTGGGGATGTGTTCCGTGACGGGGCGCAGGCGGGTTCCCTTTCCTGCGGCGAGGATTACTGCTTTCACGGGCGCTCCGCTCCCGATGAGAAAGGGGAGTGGTATAGGAGGGGAGTTTTTCTTTTCCGAGGGTTGAAAGAGCGGGTGGGGTGCAGGGGATGTTTTTTGTTTGTTCGTGGTATCTTCGGGAGTAAATGCGTGGTTTTGCCTGTGCCACGGTTGGCGTGGTGGTGTTTGGCTTGGGGGCGTGTTCTTCGCCGCGAAAGGTTCCTTTTCCGGACCATTTACAGGATTATGTTACCGAACCTCCCAATCCCGGTTTTAGTGTGTACCAAGAAGTGGCGCACCTGGTGGAGGAAAGGTGTGCGGATTTAGTCTGGCGGGCGAGTTTCACCCCCGGGCAAAAAGAGGCGGCGATGGCGAGATGTTCGCCTCTGTGGGAAAAGATTCGGGAGGCTCAGCAGGACAAAATTGCCTTTGTCTTTGAGCCTTATCCCCCTTTGTCTCCCCCTGTGGAGCGTCGTGCGTGGCGTTTTTTAGGGCGGGTTCTGGTGTGGCAAATAGAGAAGTTATTGCAAGAGAAGAAAAAAGAGCAGGCGATTTCCCTTTTTGCGCTGGGGTTGCGTTTGGGGGCAGACCTTTCGGGAGGGGATGCGATGGATGCGGATCTGGGATATACCCTTATGGAAGATTGTCTTCGTGTCCTGTGGGCTCGTTTTCCTGAACTCACCCCGGCGCAGTTGCGATGGGTGCACCGCACGGTTCAAGAGGTCATTTTGGGAATGCCTTCTCTGGAGCTCGTTCTCCGCCACGAGCAAGCGACGATGCTCCGGTGTGTGGAGGCGGTGCAGGAGTGGTATTTGCAGGGGCGCCTGGAGGAATTGGAGAGGGGCTTGGGGCAAGACGGCTCTCGGGTGATTCGCTATTTGGAGCGTTTGCGTTCCGCCCCGATTTCGGAGCAGGTTAGATTTTTTGAGGGCTTTGCGATGGAGGCGAGGCGGGAAATAGAATATTGGGTTCAAGAGGTGGGCAAGCCTCCCCATTTGTGGGCTGATCCGCCCCAACCGAGTGGGGAGCGCCCCTGGTGGAGGCTTGCCAGGCACTTTTTTGGGGGCGCTCGTTTTTTACGCCGTCGCTGGGTTACTAACCAGGCGTGGCTTCGCCTCTTTGCGGTGGATTCAGCCCTTTATGCTCGGGTGGTCCAGGGAAGTCCTCTACCAGCGGACCTTTCGGGATTTTCCCCGTCCTTGCGCACCGACCCGTTTTCGGGTGCGGATTTTCTATACTATCCTTTCCGGGGGTCCTATCGGCTTTACAGTGTTGGAGAGAATGGGCTGGACGATGGCGGGGTGATGAGCGAAGGGGCATTGAAGCAAGATTTACTCCCTCTGCGAGAATGAGGAATGGGTAGACTATCGGAGGTATGCGAAGGGATTGGATGGGCACTCCTTCTGGGATAGCCCTGAGCGTTTGGTCATTCATGCCTGTTCCTGTGAGGTCTTTCCTTTCTGCTATATGGGGTGGAAATGCCTAATCTTCGGCGCGATGTTCTTGCCACGCTTTTAGGCTCTGTTGCGTTCCTTATAGGTTTGGGCTTGCTCCTTTATACTTTTATCCAGAGTGTGAACCTATTTCTCGTCCCTCCCGACCAACTGATCAAGCGGGAGAATCCGGATGTTGCGGAGATAGCGCGTTCTTTTGCGGGGGTGGTGGCGCGTATAGGTTTGTTGTTGGTGCAGAGCCTTGTGGGAGCGGTGGTGGCGTGGGCTGGGTTCAGGCTTTATGGGATTGGGCGGCGTGGCTCGTCGGAGGAGGCTTGAGAGCGGTTATCCTCCTGATGCGGGGGGTGTTTCGTATCCCAGGGTTTCGCCCTTTTTGATGGCGGGGACGCCTTCGGTCATCCATAGGGGGGCGGGTTCTCCTTTGAGGTAGTGGTCAAAGAACTGTTGCATTCTCACGCTCCAGTCGCGTCGGTTAGGAAGTTTATTGATGCCGTGGTCTTCTCCGTTATAGTTGATCATCCAGACGGGTTTCCCCAGACGGCGGAGTGCGGTAAAGAGTTCAATTCCTTGATACCAGGGCACTGCTCCATCGTTGTCGTTGTGGAGGATGAGGAGGGGAGTTTGGACCCTATCCAGGGTAAACAGGGGTGAGTTAGCAAAAAAGCGCATAGGATATTCCCAGATGGAGCCTCCTATTCGGCTCTGGGTTTTTTCATACTGGAATTGTCGCACCATTCCACTGCCCCACCGAATGCCCCCGTAAGCGCTGAACATATTTGCGACGGGAGCCCCTGCCACCGCGCAGGCGAAAAGGTTCGTACGGGTGATGATGAAGGTGGTTTCGTACCCTCCCCAACTGTGCCCTTGGATGCCAATGCGCTTTGGGTCCACGTATCCGCGTTCCAGGACTGCCTGGACGCCCGACACGACGCATTTCAGGGCACTTTCTCCTGGAAAGCCGACTTCATAGACGATATCGGGTCTGAAGACGATATAGCCCCTGCTGACAAAGAAGGAGGTATTGATGGAGGCACTGCTCGGGGCGGGTTGGCTATAAGAGTGAAGGGTGTCGGAGAGCCTTTCGTAGATGTAAACGATCATCGGATACTTCTTGGAATAGTCAAAATCTTCTGGCTTGATGAGGACCCCTTTGAGGGGGATTCCATCCGGGGATTGCCACTCTATCAGTTCCGCCGTTCCCCAGCGATATTCGCTTTGTTGGGGATTGGCATTGCTCATCTTACGGGGGTTTTGGAAGGAGGTGTCACTCACCCAGAGGTCGGGGAACTCCTCAAAGGATTGGCGAGTGAACACGAGGACTTCTGCCTCTTTTGCTTTAAGTGGATTGGAGAAGCGTTTATCCATCATCACGAGTTGGCGCAATTCGCCTGTGGGCAAAAGATGATAGAAGCCCGAGGCATAGGTTTCCTGATTGACTGCGGAGAGAAGCCAGGGTTTGCCATCAGGGAGGCTTCGCTCCTCAGTATTGAGGCGAACGAAGCGGAAGGACAGGGAATGGAGGCGTCCGAATTGAGCGGTGAGGCATAGGGGCGGTTTTTCTCCCCGTGGGTCTATTGCCCAGAGGTCATAAGCATCGTAGACGACGAAGGTGCGGTCGCCAGAGGTCCATCCCGCATAGCCATAACTGCCTGGTTCCATAGGGCGGTCATTGGTTTCGTCCCAGAGAGGATAGGGGATGTTCTGGGTTGCATTCACGGTGGTGCCCGTTGCCAGGTCCGCGACCATCCAGTGACGTGTGCTGAGGTCATACCAGAAGGCATAGCGTCCCGTGGGGGACAACACGACATTCTCTCTGCTTTTTCGCACAAGTAAGCGAGCACTGCCGGTTTGGAGGCTCACCACATAGTAGTCACTATAGGAGTCGTCCCAGGAGATGAGTTGCTGGTAAGGGAGGGGGTCTTCCCCGATGGCATAATCCCCTTCTCCGTCCGCAGGCACCGTGATTTCTCTCAAGGTGGGCTTAGCCAGTTGCACGAAGCGATGGGAGCTTATGTCGTAAAGCGCCAGAAAGGTGCGGTTTCGCTCGGTGCTTGCCTGGCGCAACTGCATAGGCTGGATGAGGGGGTCTTTCCAGTTCCAAATGTCGAGGACGGGTTTTTCTTCTTCGGGGGGGCTTTGGGCGGGCTTGGTGGGTGGTGGCGTGGGTGCGGTGCCAAAGTAGATTCGTGAACCTTTATCCGAAAAGTAGACTTGTCGGCGGTCGCTGGGAGACCATCCTTCCTGCATCCCTTGCGTTTTCTGGGTGACAACAGGAGCTGCCTCGTGTTGTCCTTCTTGCCATAGGTAGAGGGCATAGACGCCGGGTTCAGGCTCATAGTGGTCTCGGTTAGAAAGGAAGGCGATTTTTTTGCCGTCTTTGCTTATCGCAAGTTGTTTGTAATCCCCTATGCCCGTAAGGAGGGTTAGTTTTTCTTTTGTGGACAGGCGATAAAGGTAAACGCCGTCTTCTTTTCCTTCTTTATCACTTACGCTATAGAGGAAGGAATCTCCCGTTTCGGACCAAAGGGTGTTGAGGACGTTGTTCAGGGGAATTTCCTCTTTGGTTTTCAGGTTTCGCAGGACAAGGGGGGAGCCAAAGGGTTGACGCTTTTTGGGTGGCTTGGTGTGTTCTTCCTGTTGCTGAGGGGATGGAGAGGGGTTTTCGGGTTTCTGACCACTTCCCGTGGGAGGGATGGGCTTATAGGCAATCCATTCAGAGCCTTTTTCCGCCAGGGTAAAGGATTGCACTCGTTCCAGGGTGATTTCTTCGCCGGTGAGCAGGTTAAGGATGAAGAGGCTATTCTGGGGTCGCTCTTCGGGCTTTTTGCGTTCCCGTTCCGCTTGTTTGATGTCCTCTTGTTTGGGAACTATAAGGCACACAAGGAATTGGGAATCAGCAGTAAATCGGGGGGAGGTGCCTCTTTCAATGACTCGTTCTGTTTTTGTTTGGGTGTTGACGAGCATCAGCGTACTGTTGCCCTCTAAGGGTCGGAGAGTGTAAAAAAGCCATTGTCCGTCGGGGGAGAGTTGGTAACCGAAGATGGTTTTCCAGCGGTCGTAATCTTGGTGGGTAAGGGGCTTTTTGATGGTTTGGGCGGTCGCCCAGAGGGCAATGGCAAGGAGGAGGGGAATGGCGACGATGCGTTTCAAAGAGTCTCGCATAGTCCCTTATTTTAGCGCCTCGTTTAATGCGAAGGTTTGTGGGGATGGGACACTTTTGAGAGGTGGGTGCGTCTATATGGGTAGATGGAAAATGTAGGGAATGAGGTGGCGTTTGCAGGCATTGTGGTGATGTGTCTCCTTGGGGTGGCGTGGGATATACGGCAGGCGAGAAAGGGTGCAGGCGCCCCTCATCCTGAGAGGTTTCCCGCTGAGTGTATAAGGTTTCCCGTGGGACTTTTTCTAATCCTGGGTGTGGCTCTTTTGGGGGAAGTGGTGGGGCGGATTTGGGGGGAGGAGCTCCCGCAGGTTAGCCGTCCTGCGTGGGGGATGCTGGTTGGCGCGGTCACGGTGTGGTTGGCTTGTGTGGGGGAGCGGTGTTGGTCGGGAGGAGAATTCCCCTTCTCGCCCTGGCTTTTTGGGGCGACGGGTGCGTTTTTTGCAGGCTTGCTCAATTCTTCTCCCGATGGAGTGAGTTTTTGGTTGGGAGGGATTGTGGGGGCGGTATTGCTGGCAAGCCTCCTTTCTCTGGATAGGGAGCGTCGTGGCTTATGGGGATGGGATTCCGCGTGGGCTTTTGCGTTGCTTGCGCTTGCTCTGTCTCTGGCACGCCAGCGAGGAGGGGAGGCTTATGAGACGGTGCTGGTCCTCCTGGTTTTGGTGGTAATGGTTGCTGCTATTGGGCTTCAGTTGAGTTCTGGAATAGCGGGTTCTTCCGAGCATCTTTCGGAGGCCCCTGGGAAGGATTTTCCCCCTGATGCAATTTTAGATTTTTTTGTGGTCTTTGGTGTGGGCGCTTGGCTTTTGGGGGTTGCCTATCTTGAGGAGCCTAACTGGGTTGTTTTGGCTGTGGGTGGGTCACTGCTTTCGCTTTTTAGTGCGGGGCTGGTGGGGCAGGGGATGGAAAGCCTTAGCCGTCTTTTCCTTGCGGGCCTCCTGTGGGTTTTATGGGCTACTGTGAGTTTCGGATTGCTAAGGGGGTATGGCATTGGCGTGGCGGTGCTTTCGGGAGCGCTTACCGCTCAGGTGATGGGCTTCCGGAATCTTTTGTCTCCTCTGGGGCTGGCTTGTGGGCTTCTTTTATATCGTCTCTTTATGAGCCTTTATGGTGGTGAGTTCACAACTCTGGAGATCGGTCAGCACTATGTCTTTGTCGGGATTTTGCTGGGTGCTTTGCTCCCAGTGACGTTGTGGGAGGCGGGCACCTGGTTGCGAGAGAGCTTGCCACCTGTGGGGGCGGGTCTTGCGTGCGTGGTTTTGGGGGTGGTGGTGGCGGTGGGAGGGCTTTTTTTGCCCTTGTTTACAGGGGTGAGGGGAGCCCTGGGGCTTATAGGGGGCATTGCGGTTTCGCCAATGCTTTTGGCGGCTCGTGCTAACGGGGTAAGGGTGAGCGGGGTGGTGTTGCCTGTTGCGTTGGGTGCTTTGTATACCGCTGGATACAAATACATGGGCAGGGTGGAGGTTCTGGATCGGGAGGAAAAAATTCGCTGGGCAATGGTGCTGGGAGTGATTCTGCTTGGGGTGATTTTGGTAGGGAGTTGGCTTGTTTCGCGGGTGGGAGTAGCGGGGAGGGAAAGTAGGAGAGGGATATGATGAGGTCGCAGGTTTGGTGGGTCTTGGTGGGGATTATCGTGGGGTGTTGTCTTTTCGCCCTCGGGGTTTACGAGGAAGTGCCGGTCGCCAGTGTGGAGGGCGTGGTGCTTATGGAAGAAAGCGGTAAGCCCCTTCCCTATGCGACGGTCGTGGTGGAGACCTCATTTGAGTTTCAGGGAGATAAGACGTTTCGGACTCTTGTAAAGGCGGATGCTCAGGGGCGCTTTGTCATACCCCGGGTCCCCGCAGGGGAGTGTTTGGTGGAAGCCTTCGGCAAGGTTCATTCTATGGACAGGAAGGCGATTGTTTTTCGGGAAGGGCGGAATGAGCCTCTGACGCTTATGACGGAACCCGCAAGTCCCTACCTGGAATTGACTGCCAATATTCACACCTTTACGGCAGACGAGGAGCCAACGCTTTTGGTCAACGGTTTCTCGCAAGGAGATGTGATAACGATCAACTTATATCGGGCGAGTGTGGAAGCTATTATCGCCCAGGGGGGATTTGACGCCCTTCTCTGGTCGCTCAGGTGGCGGAGCTCTCGTTCAGTGCCTTCTGATAGTTCTGCTTTCCGCCTGGCGCAATCCGTAACCCACACCATCACCACGCGAGATGTGGAAGGGCTTTTCACCGAGCAGATTCGCTTGCCAAGGCTCCCCTATGGGATGTACCTCGTGGTGGCAAGTGTGGAAGGTGCCTCTCCTTCTGCGACCTGGATCACGTCAACCGACATTGCCCTGATTACCAAACGAGCGGGACAGGGGGTTCTTTGCTTCGTTTCTCACGTGCGCACAGGCGAGCCCATGGCTGGCGTGCCCATCACTTTGTACTGGCAGGGCAAGCCTCTTGGTTCTCCTGTGGTAACGGATGCTCAAGGCTTGGCACGAGCCCGAGTGTCATCCCTGAAAGGCTCGGGCAACCTTCTTTACTATGCAAGACATCAGGAAGCCCCTGCCTTTGTTTCTGAATATGCCTATGAGGCGCAGAGTTGGGGAGAGCGCGTGCCCTGGCGTGCCTTTTTACAAACAGACAGACCCATCTATCGCCCCGGCGATGTTCTGCATTATAAGGGAGTCATTCGGGAGTTGCAGGGATATGATTTTCAACTCCCCACGGGGGTAGAGGTGGAGGTGGAGATCCGCGATCCGGAAGAAGAACTTATTGAGAGGACTAAATTGCCCCTTTCTCCCCGAGGCACTTTTATAGGCAAAGTGACGTTGAATCGCGAAGCCTTGACAGGGATCTATTCCCTGACGTGTCGGTATAAAGGATCCACCCAGTCGCTTTTTATTCCCGTTTCCGCTTATAGGAAGCCCGAGTTCAGCGTGAAGGTGCTCTTTGACAGGTCGTATGTGATTCGGGGGGATCGTGCAGAAGTGAAGGTGGAAGCAAGATATTACTTTGGGGCTCCTGTGCCTAAGGCGGATGTTTTCCTGATGATATATCGCTCCCCTTATTATGGAGCGGTAGAGGGAAGGGCTCCCTGGCAAGCGTCACTTGAAGAGTGGGAAGAAGAGCACGGCGGAGGTTATTATGGGGGGGAATGGGTGAGGATGCTACGAGGGAAAACCGATGACTCGGGTCGGGCACGCTTCATCATAGATACTTCTGACTTGCCCCCGGGTGGTTATCAAGACTGGACCTACTCATTCCGGACAACGGTCATTGATACCTCTCATCGCAGTGAGGAAGGCGAGGGCACTCTCCGGGTGGTTAGAGGGGAGTTTTCCCTTGCCCTGGAGGCGGAGCGATATGTTTTTGCTCCCAACTCCCTTGCGACCGTCGTTGCCTATGTTTGGGACAACGAGACCAACAAGCCCCTTTCGGAAAAGCGGATTACCTTCACTGCTTATGAGCAGGAGTGGGGGATTCGCAGGGACCTTTTGGCACGGGGTGCAGTCTCCACGGATACCAATGGGAAGGCGGTGTGGCGTTTTGAAGCGCGGACACGGGGTGCCATCGTGGTGGAAGCGGAGGGCGAGGATTCCCGACGGAATCGGATAGTGGGGCAGGTCTACCTTTACTCCGCTGTGGGCGGGGGGGCAGAGTCCGTGCCCGCAGAGGAGGTACCCACCCTTCACCTGGATAAGTCTTCTTATAACGTGGGCGAACGCCTGACTGCTTTGTTAGCGACCCAGGCTTTTGGCGGAAGCGCCCTCGTGACGGTGGAATCAGATAGCATAAGAGAGGCACGCCTCCTTCCCCTCGAATCTTCTGGCACCACCTTTTCTCTCTTCGTGGACAGGGCTTGGGCTCCCAATGCCTACCTTTCAGTCACTTTTGTGAAAGATAAGAAGTTTTACACGATAGAGAAGAGGGTAAACGTAGAAAAGCCCACTTCTGCTCTGCGTGTGGAGGTAATCCCCGAGCGTGGGGAATATCTCCCAGGGGAGAAGGTGGTTTACACCATCCGAACGTACTCACCCGAGGGGAAACCGGTGCCTGCGGAGTGCTCTCTTGCGGTGGTGGACGAGTCTGTTTATGCTCTTCAAGAGGACGTGCAGGATATTTATGATGCGTTTTATCCCCGACAGAGGAATCAGGTTACCACCCGCTATTCTTTCGAGGAGATCTATTTCGGGCAGGCGGACAAGGGGGCTGTCACCGAGGTTCGCACTCGCTTTTTGGACACCGCGGCGTGGATACCCGTCATTCAAACTGACCAAAACGGAACAGCGCGGGTGACCGTGCCTTTACCCGACAATTTGACCACCTGGCGGGCTACCGTGAAAGCGATCACCGACACCACCCAGGTGGGTAGTGGTATGGCAAAGGTTCGGGTGAGTAAGCCTTTGATGATTCGGGGACAGGTGCCGAGATTTTTAACGCAAGGGGATCGGTTCACCTATGCAGTTTTGGTTCACAACGAGAGAGTTCGGGCAACCACGGTTAACGTCTCTTTATCTGTGTCGGGGGGAGAGGTGTCTTCTCCTGTGGAGCGCCGGGTGCGAGTGGGGGCAGGGCAAAGCGAGCGCTTGGAGTGGGAAGTTTTCGTGCCTCGCCCCGGGTCCCTGGTTGTTCAAGTGGTAGGTGTGGCAGAGAACGGCGACCGGGATGGTGTGAGGCAGGAGGTGCCCGTTTTGCCTTTTGGGCGCCTGGTGACGGAGCGGTTTTCTGGGGAGGTGGCTCAAGGGGAGGTGCATATCCCCTTCACCCTGATGGAAGGGTCCGTGAAAGGGGCGGGACGCCTCTCCCTGGTGGTTACGCCCAGCCTCGTTTCTTCTCTGTGGAGCGGGTTGGAAGAACTCATCGGTTATCCCTATGGATGCACCGAGCAAACGATGAGCAGGATGCTCCCAGCGGTCGTTGTTGCCCGGGTCGTATCTCAATTGGGGTTGGAGGCTCCTCCCTCCTTTGCGAGAATCCCTGACATAGTGGCGGAATCCTATTCTCGGCTGGCTCGGTTCCAGCACTCGGATGGAGGATGGGGATGGTGGGAAACGGATAACTCGAACTTGTGGATGACTGCTTACGTTTTAGAGGGGCTTGCCCGAGGAGCGGAAGCAGGCTATCCCCCACCGAAGGGGATGCTGGAGGACGCCCTGAACTTCGCCGAGCAAACTATCAAGGGCAAGCCTGCGGACCCACGCGATCCTCTGGAAGGGGAACTTTTGCTGGGCAGGGCACTGGCGTTGCATCACCGAGAGGAAGGAGTGAGGGCTTACCTCCAACGGGTGGACATCCGGGACATCCACGACCCGAAGCGACTTATTCTGCTATTGGATATTTTCACTCTTCTTAATCGTGACCCAGCACGGAGAGAGAAAATATTGTCGGAACTCGTTTCTCAAGCCCGAGTTCAAGGCTCTCTGGCTTACTGGGCAGAGGGGTGGTATGGGGTGGAGACCACCGCCTTCGCTCTTTCTGCGGTGGCAAGGGCGAACCCCAATCATCCTATTTTGCCCAAGGTCATTCGCTGGTTGCTCCTGCAGAAGCGAGGGGGGGCGTGGATGAGCACGAGGGATACCTCTCGCGCGCTTTTGGGGATTGCGGAATACGTCCGCGCTGTGGGCGAGGCAAAGCCTTCTTATGTGCTGAGCGTCCAGATCAACGGACACGAGGTTAAGCGTCTCTCCGTTACAGAGAAAAGCCTTCTTTCCCCCGCCTTGAGGGTGGAGATCCCCGACGATGCCCTTCAGTTTGGAAAAAACGTGCTTACCCTTGTGAAGGATGGGGTGGGGATGGCTTACTTTTCCGTGGAGGTGAAACAGGTGGTAACCACGGGTCTGGAAGGGCGGATCATCAGGAGTTCCGACTTGACTGTAGAGAGGTCGTTCTACAGGCTGAAGGTCCGTCATCTGGACGATGGTACGCTTCGCTGGATGCCATCGGAGGCAACAGTGGAAAGGGTGGATTCGGGAGAGTTGGTGCACTGCAAGATTCGCCTGTTTTCCGAGCAACCCCGTGAGTATTTTATGCTGGAATGCCCAGTCCCTGCTGGGTGTGTGGTTATGGAGCGCGGGGGTGCAGAAGTGGAGTCTTATGAGCGGTCTTATTGGTGGACAAGCACGGATATACGGGACGATAAAATCGTCTTTTTCTTCCGTGATCTGCCCGCGGGAACCTCGGAGTTGGAGTTCACTCTCCGAGCAGAGACGCCAGGTGCGTATCGTGCGTTGCCTGCCACTTTGAGCAATATGTATAATCCCGATGCGCGTGCGGAAACGGACGCTTTGATGCTGGTGATCAAGGGATGAGGGCTTTGCAGGAATTCTGGCTTTTTATAGGTGCTTTGTTGGTGTTAGCTGTTCTTGGGGTGATTTATTCCAGCTCGCCAGCTCAGTGGAGGGTTTTATCTGCCTATGCGACGCCTTTGACGGGGCGCACGCCTTCCCAGAGAGAAAACGCGATCCGAGCGTGTGGAAAACTCAATGGCGTTGTCGTGCCTGCGGGAGCAGTTTTTTCTTTCAACAAACGTGTGGGCTCGTGGGGGCGCTATGATGGCTATCGCCGTGCTCCGGTGAGTTATAATGGGCAACTGGTGGACGCTTATGGTGGAGGCGTTTGCCAGGTTTCTTCCACTCTTTATAATTCCGCGCTCCTGGCGGGGATGGAAATTTTGGAAAGACATCCTCATCAGTTCGCGCCGGGATATGTGCCTCCTGGATTGGACGCCGCCGTAGCAAACCCCAATGTTGACCTGGTATTCAGGAACCCCTATTCCTTTCCCGTGAAAATAGAAGCGCGCCCGGAAGGAGACCGTTTGGTGGTCGTGTTCCTGGGGCAGGGGCGGGCACCGCGGTATGCGGTGGAGCAGGAAATACTTTCCGTCGTCGGGAAGCCTGAGATTAGGGTGGCGTCTGATAGATGTCAGTTGATCAATCCTGGTAAGCGGGGATATTTGGTGCGCGTTTTTCGCCGGAAGTTAGAGGGAGAGGCTCAAGAAAGGGAACTCCTCTCTACTAATTTCTATCCTCCCGTCCATCGGGTGGTGCTCACGTCGCCCTGAGGCTTTTGGGGCAGGCACTGTCCTTCTTATGTTAGGGCATATTCCTGCAGGAAAGACGCAACCTGGGCTTGGGCTTCGGGTGAAAGGGGCACCAGAGGAGGTCTCATACCCCAGAAGGGCATCCCACGAAGGTGGAGGACGTATTTGTGCACTGCAGGCTGGGGATGGGTCTTGAGGTTTTGGCAGGCGGTTTCTATAAGGGCTTGAAGTACTTCGCTCCGCTCCCGCACTTGCCGGGCGATGAGGTGAGGGGTGCTGTTTGCCAGCCCACTGATGGTCCCCGAAGCCCCCTGATAAAGGGCAGAGAGCAGTAACCGTTCATCTCCCACCAGCACCTCTTTGCCACTTTTGTGGGCGGATACCAGATATTCTTCCAGAAGGGCTGGGTTTCCAGAACTGTCCTTGATGCCCGCAATGGAGGGAAGGCGCAGGAGCCTCTCCACCATAGGCGGGGGCAAAGAGAAGCCAACGTTTTGGGGGATGTTATAGAGGATCAGGGGCAATTCCACCGTCGTGGCTAATTCACGAAACCAGGCTTCAATTCCTTCAAAGTTTGGTGGGAAATAAAAAGGAGGGAGGACTAATCCCGCCATAGCGCCTGATTCTGAGGCTCGCTTCGCTAACCAGCGCGCCTCGGTAAGGGAACAGGTTGCCAAACCCGCTATGACTTTTAGCTTCCCTGAATGCCTGACAGCGAATTGGGTTATGTCTCGTTTCTCCGTGGAGGAAAGGCTGGGACCTTCCCCATTGGTTCCCGCCACGACCACTCCTGTGAGCCCGTGATGCTCAAAGTAAGCGAGCAGGCGAGCCACCCCAGGCAAATCAATCTCCCCTTTTTCCGTAAAGGGGGTCACCATTGCCACGAAGGCACCTTCAAGCATAGGCTTATCCTACCTACTGCGGAATGCTTGGTAGAATGGAGTTAGAAGAGGTGTTGAATGAAAGTAGTAGAAATAGCCTTGTTCACCGACGATGTTCCCCAGTTGTGTGGGTTCTTTGAGAGGCTTCTGAGGCAAAAGCCCACCTATGCAAGCGAGGAGATTGCCACCTTTGACCTGGATGGAATCACACTCCTTTTGCATAAAAAAGGCGAAACGACGGACCCGGATTTTCCCCCGGGCGTAGACCACATCGCTTTTGGCGTCCGGGATGTGGAGCAGGCGGTGCGTGCGAGGGAACACGAAGGGCTTACCCCTGCCTTTGGTCCTCGCCGATACGATTGGGGATACTCCGCTTATTACCGAGATTTTGAAGGCAGGCTTTGGGAATTGACCTCTGGGGAGGAGTAAGGCTCGCGAGGGAAACCCTTTTAGAGGGGATTTTTTCCCTTGGGGAGCATCCTTGCGGTGACGCAGATTCCCATGCAGGCTCATCTGGGGAATAGGCGCTTTTTGAAGTGGGTCTTCGTGCCTGATCTTGTATACTTCCTTTTATGACCCTACAGGACCTTTTTCGGCAGTTGGATGATTACTGGCGCGCGCAGGGTTGTGTCATCCTGGAGCCTTATGACGGAGAGGTGGGCGCAGGGACAATGCATCCCGCGACGGTGATTCGGTGTTTGGGGAATGAGCCCTGGCGATGTGCTTATGTGCAACCTACGCGAAGGCCCACGGATGGTCGTTACGCCAGAAACCCTATGCGTAACTTTCGTTACTATCAATATCAGGTCATTATCAAGCCAAGCCCTGAAGACATCGTGGACGTTTACATTGGGTCCCTTCAGGCAATAGGTTTTGATGTTACGAAGAATGATGTGCGCCTGGTGGAAGACGATTGGGAATCGCCCAGTTTGGGTGCCTCGGGTGTGGGGTGGGAGGTGTGGTTGAATGGTGCGGAGATCACCCAGTTTACGTTCTTCCAGCAGATGGGCGGTATAGAGTTAGACCCTGTAAGCGTGGAGATCACCTATGGGCCCGAGCGCATTTGCCTTTTGAAGACGGGCGGGATGAGTTTCTGGGAGGATCTGGAGTGGGCACCGGGCGTTACCTACAGGAATGTGGAGTACGACCTGGAACTCCAGCACAACCTGTATAACTTTGAATTAGCGGACACTGCGATGCTTTTTCAGTTGTTTGATATGTGTGAGGCTGAAAGCAAGCGAATTATTGAGACGGAGGCAATCTGGGATGAAGCCCTTGCGCGTTTTCGTATTCCGATGCCAGGGGAACAGGGATTGGAGAGAAGGTTGCCTTTGGTTTATCCTGCTTTTGATTGGGCTTTGAAGTGTTCCCATGTGTTCAACCTTCTGGATGCTCGGGGAGCCCTCTCCCCTACGGAGCGCGCGAAATACATCAATCGCGTTCGTGCCCGCGTGCGTGCCTGCTGTCTTAAGTATTTGGAAGCGTTGAAGCGGGAGTCTTCTCCCGTAGCGTAATACGGTTCGGGAAGGTGATAAGCCATTGCTTGTTTTCAGGCTGGCACTATGTCTTTGTCTTATGGAAGCAGGCGCGTTTCCGTTTTAGTCTTTTGTTTGGTGGCGAAGGTGCCCCAACTGTTCTCTACGGTGGCGTCCATAGTTGAAGAAAGGATAGTGCCGGTGTCGGCGCTTATTTCCATAGTGCCCGAACCTGTGAGTTTTAGGGCACCGGAGAGGGGCTGTTGAGTTTGAGCGTTAGGGGGTGGCTGGAGGGTCATTGTTACATCTGCGGAAAGATTGACTTCAATGACGACTACTGTTTGCGCCCCTCTTTTGTGAATCCCCTTCACCAAATAGGAGGCTTCGTCCTTTTTCACATCAAATTTCGCATCAATGGATTGAGGGGAAGAAGCCCCGAAGGCTTTGAAAGTTTCTGAAAGCGTTTGGGCGAGGTTTAATTTCTCGCTCCAGCGAGTGCCCACCTGGACGGGCTTGGCAGGAAAAGTCACCCCAATGGGTGACAAAGACCTTCCCGGAACCCCAAAGTTTTGAAGGGCTCGCCTCATTGAGGGGTCTTCGCTCTGGAAATTTTGTTTGATGACCTTGCCTTGTTTATTAACTTCAACTTCCATCCTCAGGTTTTGCAGGTTTTTCAAAAGTCCGGTAGAGGGAGCGCTTGATTCCCCTTCGGTCTTCGCTTCTTCAATAACCTGCGCAAGGAGGAACCCTTCTCTTGTGGCTTGCTTCACGGTCACTTTGGTTATTATTTTCATTGACGGCATTGGTGTGCCGGCGCTCTCCGTCTTAACGGTGGTCTCATATCGGAAAGTGCTTCCGGGTTTTAGGTTGAGCCGAAGAAGCAAGGATTGAGGGGGTGAGGGAGCGAGGGCTATGGGGGAGGGCGCTTCGGTGGGCTGGACAGCAGAGGGACGAGCCTTTTGGTCCTCCGTGGGAGGGGTGCTTGCCTGGTTTCCCGTGGAGGGTGGCTTGGGAGTCTCTCCGGGCGGGGAGGACACGTTCGTTTCTGCAGGAGTCCCTTGGGAGGGGGGAGCCCCCTGGGTGGGTTCAGGAGAAGCCTTGGGGGAGGTCCCTTGAGCGAGGCGCGTCTCCGAGGAAGGGGGCGAACTTGCGGAAGGTGTGGAACTGGAGGAACAACCCACACTCCAGCAAATGAGGAGGCTAATCCAGAAGGCTATCCCTGGTTTCATGAAATCATTATATCCCGAAGGGTGGCGTTTTTGCTGGTATACTGGGGATGGAGGTAACACAGAGATGATTACCGAACCGCACCGAAGTACACGAGATGTCCTTGAAGGCAAGAACTATATCAATGGAGAGTGGCGAGATAGCCACTCTGGCAATCGTCTGGAGAGCAGGAATCCCGCCGACACCCGGGAAGTGATAGGCACGGTGCCGGATTCTGATGAGAAAGACGTAGAGGAAGCGGTGGCGTCTGCCCGGGAGGCATTTCCGCGGTGGTACGCCTTAGGGTGGGTGAAGCGAGGAGAGATTCTTGACAACCTGGCACAACTCCTAAAGAGGGATTTAGACTTTCTCACTCGTCTGGTGACTCGTGAATGCGGGAAGCCCTTGAACGAAGCGCGTGCAGATGTAGTGGAAGCCATCCATATGGTTCAGTTTGCGTCTGCCCTGGGGCGCCTTCCTTATGGGCAGGTGGTTGCGAGTGAAATTCCGGAGAAGGATTCCTACATTCGGCGGAAGCCGAAAGGCGTGGTGGCGTGCATCAGCCCGTGGAACTTTCCCGTGGCAATCCCTATGTGGGAGATGATGCCTTCTCTGGTTGCAGGGAACACCGTGGTGTTCAAGCCGAGCGAAGAGACTCCCCTTTGTGGACATTACATTGTGAAGTTGATGGAGGAAGCGGGTTTTCCGCGAGGGGTTGTGAACATTGTGCACGGGATTGGGGAGCGAGCAGGCGCGGCGCTGGTCCAGCATCCCAAGGTCGACGTGGTGGTGTTTACAGGCAGTTATGCGGTGGGGAAATTGATTCAGCGTCAGGCGGCGAACGAAGCCTATAAGTTCGTGGCGACGGAAATGGGTGGAAAAAATGCGGTCATCGTGTTAGAGGATGCGGATTTAGACATAGCGGTCCCTGCTTGTGTGATAAGCGCCTTCAAAACAGCAGGACAGCGTTGTGTTTCTTCAAACCGGTTGATTGTGGACAGGAAGATAGTGGATAAATTCCAGGAGAGGTTTTTGCAAATGGTTGACCGGATCAAAATCGGGAACGGTTTGCGGGACGATGTCTTTTATGGTCCCCTCATCAATGAGGAGGGGCGCAAGAAATACCACTTCCATAATCAAAAGGCGATTGAAGAGGGAGCCGATGTCCTGCGGGAAGGCGGAGATCTCAAAGGGGAGGAATATGATTATGGCTATTTTGTGAAACCCTTTGTGTACCGAATGGAGCATCGCCCAGGCACCTTCTGCCTGCGAGAAGAAGCCTTTAGCCCTCATTGCGCCATCATCCCCTGTGATGGCTTGGAGCACGCTGTGGAAATTTACAATGACACAGATTACGGATTAGCGATGGCGGTGATCACGGAGGATTTCCGCAAAATGCGCTATGTCCGTGACCACGCGGAATATGGAATCGGATATGTCAACCTTCCGAGTATCGGAGCTGAGGTGCACTTGCCCTTTGGAGGCGTGAAGAAATCGGGCAATGGGCATCCCTCGGCGGAAGGGTTGATTGATGCGATCACTCACCGCACTGCCTTTACGATCAACCACGATAAAAAAATCGCCCTGGCTCAGGGTCTTAAAGCGGAACTTTGAAAATCGGGATGGTTCCTCCCGTGCTAAGATGCGGGTGAGAGGCTATTAATGTTTGTTCGGCTCCTGGTGTGCGCGGGGGTTCTCGTGGGGTGTCTCTCCTCTGAGTCTAAGAATTTGGTGGGCGTTTGGGGGTGGGAAGAAGGGAATTATCGCATTCGTCTTACTTTTGGGGCGGATAACCGATTTTTGCGAGAGGCGACCGTGCAGGGGACAACCGTAGTGACGCAAGGGCGATACCGGGTGGAATACCACCTGTTGGTGTTTGATGAGATGCGGGAGGGCTTGGCAGGCGAACCTAACATCCCGGTCAAGGGCACCATCAAGGTGCCTTTTGAGTGGCGAAATGGGTTTTTGGTCTTGAATCCCCACACGCTCCGCGAACAACGATTTCGGAAGGTTTCTGCAAAGGACTAACGGGAAGGCGCTTATCCGCGGCGGTTTGCGTTAGGTGTCCTCTGTAACTTCCACCCGTATTCCAATCGTGGCGATCACCCTCGCCGCTTTTTCGCATTCTCCCCGTCCGGCGCGGTGGACCACGCAACTCCCATAGTGGTCTATTTCCCACGCTTCGCAGAAGGCTTCTTCTCGGCTGCACCCTGTGGCTAACTGCAGTATCTGGATAACCTCTTCATAAGTGTTATAGTCGTTATCATAAACGACCACAGCCCATCCCTTACCGTCAGAAGTGTCGTCGGTAACATCTTCTTTCTTTTCGGGAATAGTAGAAGTGCTTTGCCCCTTTATTTCTGTTCTTTCCCAGAAGGGGCAAGGCGCCTTTTCTCCTAAATCTATACCTTTCGTGAGCCAGGGGAACACCTCTCTCACGCTTCCCATTCCTTGCACACCTCTGTTTTGACGCCGATTTTGGAAACCACGCGAGCCACCCGGAGGCATTCCTCCTGGGAGGCAAAATGGATGGGTGCCTTTCCGAAGGTATGGGCTTCCCACGTCTCTATATAGGCCTCCTGAAAGGAACAGCCCGTCGCCTGCATAATTGCCTGAATGACCTCGTCAAAGGTGTTATAGTCGTTATTGTAAATGAGGGTCATATATCGGTTTTTTTCTGAATGGACATCATCGTGAATGGGTTGCTCTACTTCAACGTGCTTCATAATCCTTGTTCCTCATCGGCTTGCTGGAGAACCCCCATGCGGAAAGGGCACAGAGGGCAAGCATCCCCAGAAGCACACCTATTAAATACCCTCTCGGGCGATAACGAAGGGTGATGGTGCCCCCTTTGTCCCCGAGGGGGTTCTTTATTCCACGAGTGTAAGGAAGCCATTGACCCTCAGCACGATAGTACCATCCTGGGACCTCTTGCTCGGGGGTGAACAGAAAAGGGATTCCCTGGGGGACTTCATAGGTAAGGGAGGTGAAGGCGGTGTGCGCTCGGCGGGGTTGAGGGGACTCCGCTCCCTCCAGGTGCACCAAAAACCATCCTTCGCCCTGGTAGATCAAGGAGGCTGTTTCGGGGAGTCCTTCAAGACTTCCGGTGAGGACGTATTCCACTCCCCAGTTCCTCAGGGCGGTGAAATCACATCCTGGCTTTATCAGCATCATATTGCCGTTTGCAAGTGGGGCGCTATCCTGCCCGTTAATATCATCCAGTTTTTGTTTGCGCACCCCAGGTATGAGGGAATCGTATCCCCCGACTTCTGCAATACGGTAAGGGAGCAGGCTATTTGGAGGGGCGACCAAGTTAGGGGTGGGAGAATAAAGGGACCAATCCGCATTGAGAACTGCGATGGGTGAAGGGGAAATGCGTTGGAGCGCCTCCAGCCCAGGGAAACTTTCTTTATACATTCCCTTGGGGCTTCCGGGATTCATAGAACTGTGAAGCACTCCCAGAGCGCCGATGTTCAGCAAAAGGAGGGCAAGGGGTGCCAACCTTCGGAAAGGGTTGGGAAACCAGGCACTCGCAAGAAGAACGCATGCCATTGCAGACAGCAATAAAAAGGGGCGCGCCCGCTCCACTGCCTCACGTGCCATCTCTCGAGTGGGGGGCTCCAAGGGCATTTGGGGATTAGGATAAGCCAGCATGAAAGCAAGGAGAAACCCACCGGAGACCCACAAAAGGGCAACCAGTCCCTTGATGAAAGGGGCATAGGGAGCCTTTTCCTCCTGGTTCCTGCCGAGGGCGCAACCCGCCAGGGCGCATAGGGAAAGGGTGAGGAGCACTCCTGCTCGCCCTGGAGAGCCAAAGGCGGACCAGCCGGGGATAAAGAAGTAAAACAGGCGCAAGAGGGGGGTGTTGAGGAAAAGAAGGCACGACAGGAGAGCCAGCGCGCCCAGGAAGGCTGCCCACGGATTTTTTCTCGCCCGGAAGATGCCGAGAAGAGCCAGAGGCAAAATGGCAGGCCCCGCATACAGAGGGAGTTCCGCATAATGGCGCCCGATCTCCGCATAGGCTAACCAGTAACCTGTAAACCCCTGGGGCACCCATTGGCTGTTTTCATTGGGCATCCCAAAAACCGTGGGAGCAACGAGGAGAAAGAGATGTCTGGCTCCGAGTGCTTGGCGCTGATAAATTTGAAATCCCGCCTCCGAGGGAGCCCCCATGCGGTGTCCCTCCCTTGCAAGTTCAAGGGTGGGAAGCCACTGGGGTGACGCACTCAAGGCTCCCAGACTTGTCGCAAGAAGGGCAAGGATTGCCCCTCGGGGACCTTTCAGGATGAGAGCAAAAAGGACACCCATAATGATCATCAGGAGTCCATAGAACGCTATCTGGAGATGCCCCCCGAGCAGAAGGAGGGCGGAACAGAGTCCAAGAAGGGTCGCCCTAACTCCTGTGGGGCGTTCTACCAGGGAGATCAGCGCCAGAAGGCACCAGGGTATCCACGTGGCGGAGATGATGACACTCGGGAGTTGAAGCCACCCGATCATAAAGGCGCTTAGGCAAAACGCACTGCCTGCCATCAACCCTCCCCACTCCGTTGCTTTCAGGCGGAGGGCGAGGAAGAAAACTCCCAAGCCTGCAAGCCAGAGGTGAAGCCACGCGGATAGGCTCAAAAGGGTTTCCGCATCTAACCCCAGGAAAGCAGAAAGGGGGTGCAGGGGATAAAGGGGTGCGGATTGAGAATTAGCAAGAAGGGGAGACCCATTGAGAGAATAAGGGTTCCACAAGGGCACCTCCCCTTGCCGGAAAGCCTCCAGGACGAGGTCCCGCCAGGGAAGGAATTGAAGGGCGCCGTCTAACTGCAGGATGTCCCAGGGGTGGGAAGGCTTAGGCTGATTCCAGGGTGGGAGCTGGTGAATTTGGTCAACGGGCGCAGGGACTTTTCCGAAGAAAAACTTGCCTGTGGGAATTAAGGCGACGAGGGCAAGAGCGACCGTTGGAAGGAGAATGGTCGCTCGCATCATTTATGAACAATTATGAACAATACGCGAGTTGTTGTTTGGCTTTTTCGTGCCCTGGGTCTCGGCGGAGAATTTCACGGAATTGTTCGCAAGCTTCTTCGGTGAAACCGAGCATTGTCAGGGTCATAGCGAAGTCGTATCGGACCTCCAATTCGTCAGGTGCTTCTTCCACGAGTGCCCTTAAGTCTGCGAGGGAGCCCTCAAAATCTCCTTCAAAGCCTTTAATAAGGGCTAATTGCCACCGTGCCTTGATGTGGCGCGGGTCAAGCGCGAGCACCTGTGCGAAGGCTTTTTTTGCCAGAGCATATTCACCTTCACATCGGTATTGAAAACCGATTTCGTAGTGCTCTTCAATTGTGCCGGGAGCGGGTTTATTCTCCTGCACCTTTGCCATACCACCCTCCAAATACCTTAGAGGGCGCCCATCTTAGTATGACACGAACTCCAGACGGGCGCAACCTGCCGGTTATGTCTCCGCGGTACCAGGCTTCCACTGCGGTCTAATTTTTCCTTCTTTCTTAGCGCCCGTTTTTCCTTCTTCTGTCTGCTCAGCGGATTCTTCCAAGGGGTGCTCCGGGGAGGCAGAAGTACTTATGACTTCACTTTCTCCCCGTAAGATTCTCAGGAACTCAGGGCGCTCCAGGGTCTCTTTTTCCAGGAGCACTTCCACCACGCGATCCAGCTTCTCCCGATGAGCGGTAAGGATTTCTGTTGCTCGCCGATGGCAACTTTCTATGATGTCCCTTATTTCCTCGTCTATAACCTTGGCAACTTCCTCACTGTAGTTGCGGTCCTCCAGGTAGTCCCTGCCGAGGAAAGGATTTTCGTTTCGGCGCCCGAGGACAAGAGTGCCCAGGCGCTCGCTCATCCCGTACTGGCAGACCATTGCTCGCGCAATGTCGGTGACCCGTTCCAGGTCGTTTTTGGCGCCGGTGGTCACTTCTCCAAAGACGAGTTCTTCAGCGACGCGCCCGCCAAGGAGGGCGGTGATTTCATCCAGAAGTTGGGTTTTTTTCACGAGGTATCGGTCTTGCTCGGGTACCTGCCAGGTGCTTCCGAGGGAAAGTCCACGTGGAAGGATAGTGACCTTATGCACCGGGTCAGTGTGTTCCAGGAGCTCTCCCACGATAGCGTGCCCTGCTTCGTGATAGGCGATCACTTCCCGCTCTTTGGGGTCAACAACACGGCTTTTGCGCTGAGGTCCTGCGACCACGCGGTCAAACGCCTCTTCAATTTCTTCCATAGAGATGTTAGTGCGGTTCCTTCTTGCAGCGAGAAGGGCTGCCTCGTTTAGCAGGTTAGCAAGGTCTGCCCCGGTGAAGCCCACAGTTCTCTTAGCAAGGCTGGAGAGGTCCACATCCTCTGCTAAGGGTTTTCCCCGGGCGTGGATTTTCAAGATGGCTTCTCGCCCGTGGGCATCGGGGGCATCTACGACGATGTGGCGATCAAAGCGCCCGGGACGGAGGAGAGCGGGGTCCAAAACATCGGGCCTATTCGTGGCGGCGATAACGATCACGCCCGTATTGGGGTCAAACCCGTCAAGTTCCACCAGGAGTTGGTTCAGGGTTTGCTCTCGTTCATCGTGTCCTCCCCCTAAGCCTGCTCCTCGTTGCCGTCCCACCGCATCAATTTCGTCTACAAAGATGAGGCTTGGGCGGTGGGCTTTGGCGGTTTCAAAGAGGTCTCGCACTCGTGCGGCGCCCACCCCCACAAACATCTCTACAAAGTCCGACCCGCTGATGTGGAAGAAGGGCACACCCGCTTCGCCTGCCACGGCGCGCGCCAGATGGGTCTTTCCGCATCCAGGAGGTCCCGTTAGCAGGACACCTTTGGGGATTTTGGCTCCGAGGGCACTGTACTTCCTGGTGTTCTTCAGGAAGTCAACGACCTCCGCGAGTTCTGCCTTCGCCTCGTCTACTCCTGCAACGTCCTCAAAAGTAACTTTGGGAATGTTATCGCTCACCCGCTTGGCACGGCTTCTTCCGAAACTGAGCGCCTGGCTCCCCCCCGCCTGCATCGGGCGGATCATCACCAGGTAAATGAAGAGCATCACGATGAGCGCAAGCCCCAGGGTCCACAGCCAGCCCATAGATTGGTCGCTCAACAAAGGCTGGGTCCGTTTGACTTCCAGGGGGGTTCCTGCAGACGTCTTTGCCTGGCTCAATTCTTCAAATAAGTTCGCCCCAGTGGGAGAATCTATTTGAGGTCCTAAGGCAATCCTGGTGGTCCCGTCTGCATATTCCGCGCGCAGTTTTTCTCCTTCCCAGGTGATGCTCTGGATCAATCCCTTCTTGGCGTCTTCCCTGAGTTGGGTAAGGGAGAGCTCCCTGGTTCCCTGTCCCCAGAAACCGGTTCGGGAGGCATTGGGAAAGAGGAGCCAAAAGACCACTAAAAGGATAACGACAGTCAAGATGAATTTCAGGGCTCTTGGATTCACATTTGCTCCAATGGTTTCAGATTTCTGCTACTTATTTCTACGCCGGAACCAGGGGGACGAACTCCTGGTGCCTGCAACACCCTTATTATACCATCGGGTTTTCGGAGCAAGCCTCTATGGTGAGTACGAGCCACCCCTGCCGTTTTCTCAGCGCCCGGCGCTTAGGGGCTTCCATTCCTGGTGCCCAGAGAACCCCCGCTTCATCGCAAACCACGGGGAGCCTTGCCCGGATGGGGGCGGAAAGCCCCAGTTCTTGCCATTTGTTGAGGACGGAGACAGCCCCCTTTTGTGGCAAGAGGATGCGGTCGCGGGGGGAGGCAGAGCGGACCAGCAGTTTTCCCGGAACATTTCTTAGGGGGATCCCCACCATCTCTCTGTCTTTCGCTTCCTTGGGGCGGGGGGGTGAGGGGGACACCCTTGCGGAGAGCCTCCAAAGCCCTTCGGGGCTGGTAAAAGACCCCGGCACCCTCAACGGTTCCCGGAAGGGAAGAGCGGGTCTCAAGGACCGAACCCGGAGCCTCTGAGGAAAGACCTCTATGACCACCTCGCCCCCAGGAAGGGTGAAGGAGGCTTGCTCACGGTCCAGCAGGGCTTGCGCCGAGGAATTTAGGGTTTCAAAGGTAGGCGATGGGAAAGGGGCATTCCAAAAAGAGAGGGATTTTAGAGTTTGAAGTATGGCTCGGCGGATGAGGGCTTGGTTCCCCTTTCGGAGTTTTTCTGCATAGAATTGGCGCTCTACTTTCTGTGCCACCCGGGGGAGCACCTTTGGAAGTTTTTCACTTTGCGCGAGGAGTTCGTTCGCCAGCTCTTCTAAGAGGTGATTTTCTTCTGCAAGGATTTTGGCGGTGCGGTCTGCGTTTTCTACCGCGTGGGGATGAAGGGTTTCCCAGAGGGGCAGAAGGCGTTTTCGGAGGCGTCCACGCATAAAGGCAGGGGAGAGGTTGGTGGGGTCCGCGAAGGTGGGCAAGGAATGTTCCTGGCAATAGGCTCGCGTTTCTTGTCGGCGTGCCCAGAGCAGGGGACGAATGATGGCTCCCCGACGGATGGGGATGCCGGTGAGCCCCGTCATCCCGGTGCCTCTTGCGAGGTTGATCAGCATCGTTTCCACGCTGTCATCCATTGTGTGAGCGGTAGCAATTTTTAGTCCTCCTTTCTCGGCGCTGATTTTTTCAAAGAACCGGTAGCGGAGGATTCTTCCTGCTTCTTCCAGGCTGATGCCCTGTTGCCGGGCAAAGTCGGGCACGCTCCACTTCTCCGAGAGAAACTCGGCTCCCCATTCCCTTGCCCGAAGGGCGCATAGGCGCTCCTCTTCGTCTGCCTCGCGTCTCTGTCCGTGATTCAGGTGCAGGGCGATGACCTTATAGCCCAATTGGAGGAGGAGGTGGAGAAGGCAGGTGGAGTCGGGTCCGCCGGAAAAGCCGACCGCAACCCGCTCGCCCCTTTTCAGGAGTTCGTGTGTGCGGATAAACTCTCTAAGGCGCAAAGCCAGAGGGTGCGAAGTTCGCATAGGTGAGATAACTATATCCCGTGAGAGGGAGGGAGAGGGCTCCGGGGGCTTTAATGGGGTATTCTGAAGAAGGATAAAGTGGCGGCGATAGCTCAGCGGTAGAGCACCTGACTGTGGCTCAGGGGGCCACGGGTTCAAATCCCGTTCGCCGCCCCAGATTTTTTATAAAAAGTGCAGGGCGCCCTGTGGAGAGGGAGAAGGGGCGCCCTTTGCGATGGATGGATGCGCTTGGGCGTTGAAATTAGTGGTCGGGCATAGGCATTCGGGGCATCACCTTGATGTCCCCCGCTCGCTTCCCGCGAATGGCACCGTCATTGGCATACCACCCGCCCTTGCACTCGTGGCAGACGGGCTTGCCCTCCTTGGCGTTTTTCCCGCACGGGCAGGCACCCATATTGATGAGGCACTGGTCGCACGGGGTCTTCAGACAGCATCCGTACTCCCCGCGCTCAATGAGTTTTTGTTTCTCCGCGCGCAGGGTTTTCACCGCATCTTTCACTGCCTGGGACCTCATATCCTTCATTTGAGTAAACGCCAGCACGAGGACGCTTATCACCACAAGCAACGCTCCAAGCACTGCCCATTTACTGTATCTCATGATTTACCTCCGAGATGTGTGGTGCGCTCGCACCTTAGTCTTTAGGTTACGTCTCTCTGCCAGACAAAAGGTGTGTCCGAACGCACAAATGCTATTGCCTTGCTATTTTTTTCAGAGCCTGTAAGTCCTTGATGACCAGGCAGGAACGGCGATAAGTGATAACCCCCTCGTTTTGCAGGGTAGAGAGGGCTCGGGTGACCGCTTCGCGGTTGGCTCCTACCAACCCCGCAATATCCCGATGGCGAAGTCGGATGGAGAGGGGGATGCCTGTGCCCGAGGGGGTGCCAAACCGTGCGGAGAGATCAATCAGGAGGCGTGCCACCCGGGTGCGAACGGGGCAAAAAAGCATATTGATTAACCGATGCTCTATCTGGATTCGTCTCAGCCATTGCCTTTTGGTGATGCATAGACCCGCTTTAGGGTTCCTTTCACAAAGGACGCGAAGAAGTTCGCCTGGAATTCGGCAGAGCAGGCTTGGCTCCAGGGCTTCTAAACCGTCGCAGTCCGCACCTTCCGCCACAGTACTCAATTCCCCCACCACTTCGCCGGGTCCCACAAGGTCCAGGGCTATCGTGCGCCCGTCGCGAGCATAGCGGAAAAGTTGGAGACGGCCTTGTTTCACTAACCAAACGGATGCTCGTAATTGATGGGGGAACTGCACGATTTGCCCCTTAGGTACGGAAATCATTTCCGCAGAGTTAGCCAACCGTTGCCGTTCCTCTTCGGAGAATTCGGAGAAGAAATTATATTTTCGGATGTACCAGAGGGGAGTGGGTTCCATTTCCTTTTCTCCTGGTTTTCGTTTTCTTTATCCGGGACGTTTGCAAGGGGTGGTGGGCCCAGCCTTGCTGGAAGGGCGGAGCAGGGCTTTTCTGGTCGTCAGAAGTGAATACTCTTGAAAAACGCACCCAGATATGCAGGGATGCCTCGGGAGACCCTGAGAGGTCAGAAGCCCAAAGTGAACTCGTGCCTTTCATCGAGACCTTTGAATTTTATTTTATATTACGCCTCGCGGGTTTGGGCGGTTCGGGGGGTATCCTACGCTTTTGAGAGGAGGACTAAAATGACGCTTGCCGAAAAGATAGCCAAGTACTGTGCGGGATTCCGCTACGAGTCTCTGCCGAAGGAAGTGGTTCACGAAGCGAAGCGCCGAATCATAGATTCGCTTGCGTGTGCAATGGGGTCCTATCTGGCAGAACCCTGCAAAATCGCCCGAGAGGTTGCTCGGACTGCAGAAAGCTCTTACGGAGCGACGGTCTTAGGTACCCCCCATCAAAGCACTCCGGAACTGTCCGCCTTTGCGAATGGAACGATGATCCGTTACCTGGACTTCAATGATACGTATCTCAGCAAGGAGCCTGCCCATCCCAGTGATAACCTTTCAGCGGTCCTTGCGGTGGCGGAGGCTTTTGGTGCGGATGGTCAGGACCTTATCTCCGCGCTGGTGCTTGCTTACGAAGTGCAATGTCGTCTTTGTGATGCATTTTCTATTCGTGCTAAGGGTTGGGATCACGTTACGTATGGTTCTTTTTCCACGGTGGCAGGATGTGGTCTTCTCCTTGGATTCACTGAGGAGCAATTCGTTCATGCCTTTGGATTGTCAGCCACTCCTAACAATGCGATGCGTATCACGCGCACGGGTGAATTGAGTATGTGGAAGGGGTGCGCTTTTGCCAATGCCAGCAGGAACGGTGTCTTTGCTTCCCTTTTGGCGCATCTGGGAATGACGGGACCCGCACCGATTTTTGAGGGAGAACTGGGATTTTTTGACCAGGTATGTAGAGGGGAGCGCTTTGATATAGAGCGGTGGGGAGGTGTTTCCGGCGAACCTTATATGATCCTCAAGACCTACATCAAGAAGTATCCCGCCGAGTATCACAGCCAGAGCGCTATTGATTGCGCATTGGAGATTGTGCAAGAGCATGGCCGTCCCTTTGAACCCGAAGAAATTGCTTCCGTGGAAATCTCTACCTTCACAGCAAGTTGGGAGATCATCGCTAAGGACCCCGAGAAAAGCAGACCCCGAAGCCGAGAAACCGCAGACCATAGTTTGCAGTACATCACTTGTGCCGCTTTGGTGGACGGCACCGTGTGGCAGGAAACCTTTGAGCCTGAGCGGTTTACCGATGAACGGTTGCTGGAAGTGGTTGCGAGGACTGTGGTGAAGCCAGAACCTGAGTTTGACAAAATGTACCCCTCTGAAGGCATCCCGAACCGAGTGCGCGTAACTACCAAAGAGGGAAAGACGTACGAACGACAAGTCTCCGCTCCTCGGGGGCATTCGCTCAACCCGATGAGCGACGAAGAGGTGGTGGACAAGTATATGCGCCTCACGAAGGGGATGTGGCGCGAGAGCCAGCGCAGGGAAATCCTTCGCCGTATCTGGGAGTTAGAACACGAGCAGGATTTGACGGACCTTTTGATGCAGGCGGTGGTGTGAGCGAGTTGCCTTCCCCTGAGTTCTTCTTTTACTCCTGAGAGGGGGTGCTTCTTGGGGAAGGGGCGAGGTTCTGTATTTCGTGGCTAACGCCCAAATACCGCGCCATAATTTTTTGGGCAAGGGGTGCCGCTTCTCGTCCCCCCTGTCCTCCCGATTCCACCAGGACTGCCACCGCGATCTTCGGGTCCTCCACGGGGGCAAAGCCGATGAACCAGGCATGCGGTCGCCGACCTCGAAGGTGCTCCGCACTTCCCGTTTTGCCTGCCACCGTGATGCCGGGGATTTGAGCGGCGCGCCCTGTGCCCGTGGCGACCACCCGGGTGAGTGCCCGATGGATTCTCTCCCACCATAGGTCGCTTAATCTAACTTCGTGACTTATTGTGGGTTGGGTCGCTACCGCATAGGGGGATTCTGCGGATTGTTCCCTCAGGAGGGTGTAAGGCTTATATCCCCTACCCCGATTGGCGATGATGGAGATGTAGTGAGCCATTTGCAAGGGTGTTGCAGAAATTTCGCCCTGCCCTATTCCGAGGTTGACGGTGTTGCCAGGATACCAGGGGCGATGGGTCATTTGGAGCCACTCCTCTGTGGGGAGGATGCCCGTCTTTTCTTCCGGGAGGTCAATTCCGGTTAATTCTCCGAAGCCAAACTCTTTAGCGGTGGCCACAATTCGCTCCCTCCCGACGCGATGGGCAAGATTGGCGAAAAACACATTGCAGGAGCGCTCTATGGCGCGTTCATAGTCCAGCCGTCCGTGGTGCCCAAGGCATCGCACGCGCCTACTTCCCAGTTGAAAGGCTCCATCGCAATAGAAAGTGGTGCTGGGGCTGAGCAGTCCTGCTCGGATGCCCGCGATCAGGGTGACTATTTTGAATGTGGAGCCGGGTGCGAAAGCGCTGGAGAGGGCACGGTTATGAAGGGGGGCTCCTGGGTGGGAAACTAAGCGAGCCCAATCTTTTCGGGAGATGGGCTTGGTGAACCAGTTGGGGTCAAAGGCGGGGCTGGAGGTGAGGCACAGAATATCTCCCCTTTGAGGGTCTATAGCAACGATGGCTCCCTGGCGCCCGTTCAGGAGGCTTTGGGCATAGGATTGCAGGTCCGCATCCAACGTGAGTTGGAGGCGACTGCCTGGTTGAGGGGGTTCTGTGGAACGAATTACCAGAGTTTTCTTCCTGCGTTCCACGCGGTGGTATCCAAATTTGCCGAGAAGGGGAAAATCGTATTGGGCTTCCACGCCCGTTTTCCCAATGAAGTGAGGGAGTTCATATCCCGCAGAGGTCAGGCGCTCTACATCTTGAGCGCTCAGCCCACCCACATATCCTACGATATGGGCGAAGTCTTTGCCATAAGGATAATAACGAATGGGTTGAGCTTGCACCGAAACGCCAGGGAGCAGGGCTTTCCGTTCTTCTATCTGTATAGCCTGCTTCAGGGAGATGTTCCCTTTGAGGATGAAGGGAGCATAACGAAGATGGCGGTTCTCCTGGACTGTCCGGCTGAGTTCCTCTTTGGGAATGCCGAGGAGACGGGATAACAGAGCGAGCGCAGACGGGTTATTCTGGATTTCTTCAGGGGTTACCAAGACGGTGAGTTTGGATTGGTTGGTAGCGATGATTTTCCCGTGCCGGTCTATGATATCTCCCCGTGGAGGGACAATGGGGGCTCGGAAAACGCGCGTGGTGACAAAAACTTCCCCCAGATGTTGCCCTTTGATGATCTGGAGATAATAGAGGCGTGCGGTGATGGCGAGGAGGATAAAGAGGGTGAGGGCGGGGAGAGTGTAAGCCTTTGAGGTTAAATTTAACTCACGCTCCATCGCTTTTCCATTTTGTCACCGATGGAGAAGATTTTTTCTGTGGGCGAGGGGGTTACGGGTGATGGAGGGGGCACGTTCGCTTGGGCTCAAAGCCCTTGCGGAATTTTTGGGGTCGCTTGACAGGGCAATAAGTGGTGGCGAGGTCTCCCGATTCTATGCAAACCTCTACCTCTATGGTCTCAAAGTTGACCGGGGGTGGGTTGAGGGGAGGTCCCGTGACGGGGGGAGGGTTATCAGGGGGAGTGATTTCGGGAGGTGTAGGGGACTCCCTTCTCGGGGGCTCCTTGTGGAGGGGGCAGGGTTCCAGCGAGTTGGCTTCATCTTCGGTGAGTTGGCGGGTAGTGATGTGGGGGCATCTTCCGGGGATTGCTCGTTGTTCCGAGTCGGAGCAGATGGCGACGCTCAATTTGCGTTCTACGGGTGGAAGGGAGGGAACGACCGGGCGGAATTCAGAAGGTTGTTCTTTTATCAAGGCTTGGGCAGGTTTTAAGGCATAAGCCCAGAGTTTGGCGGCGACAGTGCCCCCAAACATTCCTGGCATAGGGTCATAGCGCCAGGAGGGGGTGCGAGAGGGATCATAGGTGGCATTGGCGACCCATGCCACGGCGATGAGCCGGTCGGTAAAGCCACAAAACCATGCGTCTCGGTGGTCGTTAGTGGTACCTGTTTTGCCAGCAGCGTTGAGGACGCTTCGCGCATTGTAACCAGTGCCGTGGAGGACGACGTCTCGGAGGATGTCTCGCATAGCTTCGGCAGTGTAGGCACTGAGCACGTTCCTTGCAATCTGGGGCTGATACTCTCGCACGATGGTGCCATCGGGAGCCCGTACCCTCAAAAGAGCAAAAGGCTCCACGCGGTTTCCCCCTGTGGCAAATACGCTGTAGGCGGATACAAGTTCCAGAGGATGAACCGCACTGGACCCCAGCGCGAGGGGCAACACGGGGGTGAGGGGGGAGCGGATTCCAAAGATCTCTTTAGCAAAGCGGGCGACGTTGGTAGGCCCTACGGCGCGAATGGCATGAACCGCAGGAACGTTAATGGAGCGGACAATGGCGGTGCGAACGCTTACGGAACCGCCTGTTCCGCCCCCGCGGGGCTTCCAAATTTTGCCCGTCCAGCGATCCTGTACCACAATGGGCTCGTTGGAAACAGAGCCGGTGGGGTGTAAGGCTCCTAATTCAAAAGCGGTAGCATACACAATGGGCTTGAAGGCAGAGCCCGGTTGCCTCCTGCCCTGAGTGATGGCGTTGTATTGAGATCGCTTGAAGTCGCTTCCCCCCACCATTGCAAGAATTTCTCCACTATAATTGGTGATCACTATTGCTGCTTCGGTGACTTTTCTTTTTCGGAATTCCTTAATCGTGCGCTCCACTGCTTGCTCCGCAATCTTTTGAATATCCCATCTCAAGGTGGTTTCTATGCGGTAGCCTCCACGGGAAAACTCTTCATTGGGAAATTCCTTCTGGAGCACATCCAACACATAGGTTACGAAATAGGGTGCCTTCAGGATGCCCAGTTGTGTTTGTTGTTGCCGGGCTAATTTTAGAGGTTCCTGGATAGCCTGTTGAAATTCTTTTTCAGTAATCCAACCCTCTTCCCGCATAACGCGTAACACATAATTCCTGTTGGCAATGGCGGTTCGGGGGTCTACAAAAGGATTCTCATCGGAGGGCCTGCGAGGCAAGCGAGCCAGGAGAGCCGATTCCGCAATCGTGAGTTCATTCAGGTCCTTCCCAAAGTACACATCTGCTGCCGCCTTGATGCCATAAGCCCCTGATCCATAGTAGACCTCGTTGAGATAGAGGGTAATGATCTGTTCCTTCGTGAGTTCCCTCTCCATCAAGAGAGCCAAACAGGCATCTTCCATTTTTCGCCGGAAGGAGCGTTCTCCCGTGGTAAGAAGACGCTTGGCGACCTGCTGGGTAATCGTGCTCCCTCCCTGTCGCAAACTCCCGCTCCGGAGGTTGACCCAGAGGGCGCGAAGGATGGCACGGAAATCCACGCCTTCGTGTTCCCAAAAGCGCCGATCCTCCGCCGCCACTGTTGCGTTGATGACGCCTTTGGGAATCTCGGGCCAGGAGACGGGCTCGCGTCGTTCGGTCGCCATTCGGTAAAGAATTTCCCCATCGGCAGAGACAATGAGGGTGGGCTCCTTAAGGATTTGACTGCTGAGTTGGTGGAGTTCTTGAATGCGGGGAGCCACTCCCAGCATAACCACATAAGCATAGGCAATGACTATTACGAAAAATAGCAGAAAAATGGCGGTCAGGGACCATATAAGGCGCTTGAGGAGAATGACCCACTTGTTTCCGGGGTGGTTTCGCTTTTTCCCACCTGATTCTTGTGGCATAAGCTTTGAAGTACTCCGCCCCCTTGGATGAGCGGAGAAAGGGACACCATATTTTGACGTCAGAAGGTTGCCTTCTGTGCCGAAGCGGGCTTGTAAAGGAAGGCTTGTAAAGGAAGGATTAAAAAAACAAGACAAAACCCCCTTTTTCCTTGCGAGGGGGTGAAGGGTCAGCTCACAATGAAGACGCTATGAGAAAGAAAAGAGTTGTCTTCAGGGTTCACAAAGGAACGCTCCTCCTGGGAATGGCAGTGATGGTGCTTTCGGGGGCTTGCGGGCCCCGGGCGGATCAAGCGGTGCAAGAAGGTAGAGAGGATATAAGGGGGACCATCACGATAGATGGCTCCAGCACTGTATATCCCATTTCCTCTGCAATGGCGGAGGAGTTTGAGAACCGGTATCCCAACGTTACCGTGACCGTGGGGATCAGCGGTACCGGCGGAGGATTCAAGAAGTTCCTCAATGGCGAGATAGATATTGCAGACGCTTCCCGACCCATCAAGAAGGAAGAGTTGGTTCAGGCTCAGCAGAAGGGAATAGAGTTTTTAGAGGTCCTTGTGGCATTTGATGGGCTGGCAGTGGTGGTGAACAAGGAAAATGATTGGGTGGACCATCTCACCGTGGAGGAATTGAAGCGGATCTGGGAACCTGGAAGCACGATCAAGAGATGGTCGGATATTAGACCTAATTGGCCTAACGAGCCAATTCGGCTCTTCGGTCCCGGGACAGATTCCGGGACTTTTGACTATTTCACGGAGGTGATTTGCGGGAAGAGTGGAGCGAGCCGAGCGGATTACACTGCCAGCGAGGATGACAACGTTTTGGTGGGCGGAGTTTCAGGAGAGAAATATGCCCTCGGATACTTTGGAATTGCTTATTATGAGGAGAATAAGGACCGCATACGGGCGGTGCCCATTGATGGAGGCAAGGGTCCTGTGTATCCTTCTCTGGAGGCGGTGCGGAATGGCGACTACGTTCCTCTGAGCCGTCCCCTCTTCATTTATGTGCGCAAGGAGGCATTTGGGCGTTCGGAAGTAAAGAAGTTTTTGGAGTTTTATTTGAGCGACGAAATGAAGCCCGTGGTGAAAGAAACAGGCTACATCCCCCTTCCCGATGAGGTGTATCTTCTTGTTCGTCAGCGCGTGGAAAAAGAGTTGACAGGCTCCCTTTTTTCTGAGACTCACGAGCAGATGAAAGACCTAACAACAGTTCTCTCCAAGGGGCTTTAGAAAAGCTCTGAAAGTTGTGCAAATTCAAACTTCTCCTCGCGCAGAAAGAGAGCCTCAAAAGGGGGAGAGGGTCTCCTCTCCCCCAACCTTGCGCCTGTGGAGGAAGCGGAAAGAGTTTGTGGTGCGTTTGGTGACGTTTTTATGTGCTGGAGTGAGTGTGGCCACCACTTTGGGGATTGTGCTGGTTCTTTTTGGAGAGTCGCTGGCGTTTTTCCGCCACGTCTCTTTGTGGCGCTTTCTGACGGAGCGTGTGTGGACGCCTCTTTTTGAGCCTGCTCATTACGGCATTGGACCTCTCGTTTGCGGGACCTTTTTGGTGGCAGGGATTGCGGGGGTGCTGGCGATTCCCACGGGACTCCTGGGAGCGGTGTTTTTGGGTGAATATGCCCGGCTTAGTGTGCGCCGAATTTTGAAACCACTGTTAGAGGTCCTCGCAGGCATCCCTACCATTGTGTACGGATACTTTGCCATTTCGGCAGTAACCCCTCTTATTCGCCTGATTTTTCCCGAGACTCCCGTCTTCAATGCGTTGAGCGCGGGGGTAGTGGTGGGGCTGATGATTTTTCCCACGGTTTGCTCCCTTTCGGAGGAAGCCCTTCGGGCGGTTCCCCGCGAGATGCGCGAGGCGGGCTATGCCCTGGGAGCGTCCAAAGGGCAAGTGGTGCGTGGAGTAGTGATTCCGGGGGCGCTCTCGGGGATTATGTCTGCCTTTTTGCTTGCTCTGGGACGCGCGGTGGGCGAGACGATGGCGGTAACTCTGGCGGCGGGTGCGACCCCACGACTCACGCTCAACCCTTTAGAGAGCATCCAGACGATGTCGGCATACATTGTACAGGTGAGCCTTGGGGATACCCCCCATGGAAGCGTGGAATATCAAACACTCTTTGCAGTGGGGATGACGCTGTTTTTGATTACTCTGGTGATGAATATGGCTTCTCTGAGACTTGTTCATAAATTCAGGCAGAAGTATGCGTGAAGGTACCAGTCAATCCTTTCGTCTTTTCCTGCGGGTGCTCGGGTGGATTTTAGGAGAGAAGGTTTTTGCTTTTCTTTGTGCTCTTTCCGTTCTGTTTGCGGTCTTCGGTTTATTGGCGCTCCTGTATGATGTCTTTCACGATGGGGTTTCTGCATTTAGTTTGAGATTTTTAACTTCGTCTCCCTCGCGCTTCCCAGAGAAAGCAGGGGTTCTTCCTGCCCTCGTGGGGACCCTCTGGTTGATGTTTATGACGACGCTTTTTACGGTTCCCTTAGCAATCGGCTCCGCCGTGTATCTGGAGGAATTTGCTCCAAAGAACCGAATCACCCACTTTTTACAGGTCAATATCGCTAACCTCGCAGGCGTGCCTAGCATCGTGTACGGGCTTCTCGGTTTGGCAGTTTTTGTGCGTACCTTTCAATTGGGCAGGAGTGTGTTAGCAGGTGCCTTGACGATGAGCCTGCTTATCCTTCCCTTTATGATTACCGCCGCGCAAGAAGCCCTGCGCGCGGTACCCCGAACCTATCGTGAGGCTTCGCTGGCTTTGGGGGCAACCCCCTGGGAAACCGTGCGCTATCACGTTCTGCCCCTGGCGCTCCCGGGGATACTCACGGGAACCATTTTGGGGCTTTCGCGAGCCATTGGGGAGGCGGCTCCCTTGATCACCATAGGCGCCCTCACCTTTGTGACGAAGGTGCCCCAATCACCCATGGACCCGTTTACAGTTCTCCCCATTCAAATTTTCAACTGGATCTCTTTACCTAAGAAAGAGTTTCATGCTCTTGGGGCGGCGGGAATCTTGTTGTTGCTGGGTGTTCTGCTGTCCTTCACTGGCGTTGCGGTTTACATCCGGGAAAAAAGTTATCGCGAGCGAGGGTGATATTCCCTTTCCCCTGGTTCGCGAGAGCATCCCCGGGGGCTCAGAGGGTAACTTAATTTACTAATGAGGAGATTCTCGCCTAAAGACTTTTTGGCTTGCGTTAGGTTCTGACGATGCGGATTTTGGGGATTGACTACGGCTCTAAGCGAATAGGCATCGCGGTGGGGGAAACGCAAACGCGATTAGCCTTTCCACGGAAGGCGATCCGGGCGACGGGTTCTCTGGTGCGGGACGCCCAGAGGGTGGCTGAGATTGCCCGGGCGGAGGAATGTGAGAGGGTGGTCCTGGGTTTGCCCTTGTTGCCCTCTGGGAAGGAAGGCTCCCAATCAGCGCTGGTAAGGCGTCTGGGGGATGTCCTAAGGGAATCGGGGCTGATGGTGGAATATCAAGACGAGCGATGGACCTCTCTTGCGGCGGAACTTTCTCTCTCTCATCTCAAGCCGAAGAAGCGGAAGGAATCGCTGGACAGTGAATCCGCCCGTCTCATTCTTCAGGAGTACCTTTCACGCCTGGATGGAGAAAAAGCGTGAAGAGAGCCTTGCGGATAGGGGCGGTGGGGATTGGGGGAGTTTTTCTTTGCTGGCTTCTCCTCCAGGGCTGGCTTTGGTTTGGTTTAGCCCCCCCACAGGATAAGGCATCTCCTGCCTACTTTCGGGTTAAAGCGAACACCCCTATGAAGGAAGTGTATCGTCGCTTGGAGTTGGAGGGTTTTCTGAAAAGTGCACGTGTGGCGCGCTTTTATGCTAAATTGTTCCGAAAGGAGAAGCCTTTGCGGGCGGGTACGTATCTGATTTCTCCCGCCTGGCGAGGCGAACGCGTCCTTCAAGAGATTTTCAATGGCAAGCCCGTCACCCAGCGGTTGCTCATTCGTGAAGGGCTTACCTTGAAGGAGATTGCCTCATTGCTGGATAAAGCGAAGGTGGCTTCCCGGTCGGAGTTGATGGAATGTTTTTTTGACCCCAAGCGGTTTGCGGATGCAGTTTCCTTTCCCTTGCCTTCAAAGTCTCTGGAAGGCTACCTTTTCCCGGATACCTATGAGATGCCTCCCCTTCTGGGAGCGGAAGAAGCAACCCGTTTGATGCTAAAGAACTTTGAGAAAAAGGTTTATGCAAGGTTGGGCAAACCGGAAGGCGCCCGAATGCGCCAGTGGGTGATTGTTGCCTCTTTGGTGGAGCGAGAAGCCCAAAGGGATGAGGAGCGCGCCCGCATCGCAGGGGTTATCTATAATCGTTTGGCACGGAATATGCCCCTCCAGGTGGACGCAACGGTGCAATACGCTAAAGGAAGTTGGCAACCCATAACCCGAAAAGATTACGAGTTGCGTCACCCTTATAATACCTATCGGATAAAGGGCTTACCGCCCGGACCCATTTGCTCTCCTGGTCTTAAATCTATCCTCGCGGCTGCCCGTCCTGAATCTCATAACTTCTTGTATTATGTGGCTTCGGGTGATGGCTTTCATCGTTTTTCGCGCGACTATTCCAGCCACCTGGAAAACATCCGACACCTTGCCCGCAAGGGGGGGCGTTCCTCCGTATCCGCTGAGGTTACGGAAGGAACCCAGGCTCGGGGAGGCATTAAGTGATCCGACTTGATCGCTCTCGTGCTCCGCGCTTCTTGCGGTCTCTCTGCCCTCATTTTCGCGCCAATTCTATTCAGGATGTTGACCCACAAGTTCTACGGAAGATGGGCTTTGATGCGGTTCTATTAGACCTGGACAATACCCTCCTTCCCTGGCGAGATATGGCGATTCCCCCCTCCACCCGGGAATGGATTGCCCACTGCCGGGATGTGGGATTAAGGCTCTGTTTGGTGAGTAATTCGCGCTTTCGGGCAAGGCTTCACACTTTGAGTACGGAATTAGGGGTTCCCTATGCGGAGGGACGCCTGAAGCCGAGTGTGGAGGGGTTCTTGAGCGCGCTCAAGATGGTCAACGCTACCCCTGAAAGGGCAGTGATGATTGGGGACCAACTTTTTACGGATGTGTGGGGAGGGAATCGTGTGGGGCTTACGACGATCTTGGTCTCCCCCATCCATCCGCGGGAGTTTATAGGCACGAAGATCAGCCGGGTCGTGGAGCGATTGGTCTTTTTGTTTCTCCGTGGGTGTGTGGATTTGAGTGCGGACAAAGGGAACGTGGGCGGAGACGCTCCGTTCGTAAGGGAGTGAAGGGAGCTATGGTAAGGGAGAATAAAGGGGGCGTGGGTATGTTCCTGGAAGTTTTGCGCGTCCGGCAATGGAGCAAAAACCTTCTGGTATTTGCAGGGCTTATTTTTTCCGCCAAGTTTCGCGAGGTAGATGCCCTCGTGACTTCGGTGCTCACTTTCCTGGCGTTTTGCATCGGCTCCAGCGCAGGTTATCTGATCAACGATGTTATTGACCGAGAGGCGGACCGTCATCACCCGGAAAAAAGGCTGAGGGCTGTTGCCTCGGGGCGGTTGAGTGTACGCGGGGCTTTGGTCTCCGCCGTGATTTTATTGATGGGTGCCCTCTTTTTGTCCGCGTCGGCGCACCTTAACGCCTTGATCGGGTTGGGTTGTTATTTTGTGAATCAGTTGTTTTACACCTTGATCGCTCGCCGTGTGGCTCTTCTGGATGTTTTTATCCTTTCTGCTGGCTTTTTGATTCGTGCGGTTACGGGTGCGGGGGCACTCTCCGTGACCATCAGTCCCTGGCTCCTTTTGTGCACCTTTTTGCTGGCGCTGTTTTTGGGCTTTTCTAAGCGCAAACATGAGTTGAGCCTGATGGAGCAGAAAGGTGCTTTGTCTCGTCCCTCCCTTTATGGTTATTCCCCCCAACTTTTAGATCAGTTGATCATCCTGAGCGCCACCTCGGCGGTCATTGCTTATGGAGTGTATGCCATAGAATCTCAGACTGCCCGCTCCCATCCCTTGCTTTTCCTCACCATCCCGTTTCCCCTTTTCGGGGTTGCCCGCTACCTCCAGTGTGTGTATAAAAACAAAGGGGGGGGCAATCCGGATAAAGCCCTGCTGGAAGACCCCTGGCTTTGGGGCACGGTGATCGCGTGGATCTTGGTAAGCCTCGTGGTGATGAGCGTGGATAACACCCTGGGGAGTCAATGGCGATGAGCCGTACCCTCAGCGAACTTTTTCAAGCCCTCTGCCGTGCCAACAAGCGTCGTCTTCTTGCTCAATTTTATCGTTTTTGCGTGGTGGGGGTTACCAGCACGCTAATTGACTGGGGGGTGCACCGACTCCTTTATGCAGGCTTTGGTGGGGCTTTGCGCCAAAGTGTTCACCATTTAGTTATCTCGGCGTTTCCTTTCCTGGATCATCCCGATTTTGACGGGGCGTTTTCTGTCTTCAAAGCGGTCTCCTTTACCCTGGCGGTGATTAACGGTTTTTTGTTAAATCGTCTTTGGACCTTTGAGATAAGGGATAACCATCAACGCACCTTGCAATTTTTTCGTTTTGTTACGGTAACGGGTATCGGTATGATGCTTAATGTCCTGGTGGCAAGTCAAATCCACAAACCCGGAGCAGGGGAATGGAATTACTACCTTGCCCTTATCGTGGGGACAGCGGTGGTTGCCCCGTTGAATTTTATAGGGCATAAACTCTGGACGTTCCGAAAGAGTGCATAAAGACGTGGTGAGAAGCCTTGCCTGCTGATGGGTAATATCGCTCCTATGGAGATGGCGTCCACTACCGCTAAAAATTGGAAAGAAGTGACACCTGAGGCGGACGTAGAAATTCGCCTTGCACTCCTTGGGGACCCCGTGGAGCATTCCCTTTCCCCAGTGATGCAGAATTCCGCCTTGCAAGCGCTGGAACTTTCCGCCTCCTATGAGGCATTCCGCGTGAGCGGGGAAGAATTTTCTGCGTGTGTGGAGCACCTTCTTCAGTGTGGTTTCCTGGGCGTTAACGTCACTGCACCCCACAAGCGCAGGGCAGCGTCTCTGGGACGTTCTCAGGACAGCGCCACGCGAATGATCCAGGCGGCGAATGTTTTAAAGTTTGAAGCGTGGGGCATAGCCTCCCGCAATACGGATGTCCCTGGCTTTTTGAAACCCATCAGCGATTTACTGCCTGGCAAGGCTCTGGTGCTGGGGGCAGGAGATGCGGGAGCCGCCTCCGCTTATGGGCTCCTCCGATTGGGTTGGCGAGTAAGGGTGTATAACCGCACGGGCGAGCGCGCCAAACGGCTTGCCTGGGTGCTGGGAATGTGGGGCGACATTCTGGCGCTTCCGGAGCCAGACCCAAGAGGTTGCGACCTGATAGTCAATGCCACTTCTGTGGGTCGCGAGGAAAGCAAAGACGATTCCGCGCCTGCTGTACCGCTCATCTGGGAGAATGTGAAGCCCGAAGCGGTTGTGTATGATATGGTTTATGGATGGACCCTTACGCCTTTTTTGAAAAAAGCCCAATCCTTGGGACATCCCGTGATAGATGGGCGGGAGATGTTAGTGGAGCAAGGAGCCCTCTCCCTGGAATGGTGGCTGGGTCGCCCTGCTCCTCGCGAGGTAATGCGCAGGGCAGTGGGTTTGTGAGTTTTCTCACAGGAGAAAGGCTCTCCGGGGTCTTCAGGAGGTTTTGCGGAGGGGATGATGGGTGGGCAAAGAGAGGGGCTTCGGGGTAAACCTTTTTGCGGTGTGAGAGGTTTGAATTGGAATCTTTGGTGCGGGAGTAAAGAGAAGGGAGTGTTTCCGCTTTTATGCGTGCGGGCAAGGGAATTCAGGAGATTACGCCTGTGATTTGGGTGAGGCCTTCCGATTCCCGAGACCCTGTCTTAGAAGAGGTTGCCTCTGCCTTGCGTGCGGGAGAAATAGCGGTTATCCCAACCGAAACCGTTTACGGCTTAGCGGGAGAAGCCTATAATGAGCAGGCGGTGGCAAAAATCTTTTCCGCAAAACGCCGCCCCCCCGATACGCCCATCAGTCTCCTTTGCTCTTGTTTGGAGCAAGCGGTGGGGGCTTGTGCGGATTTCCCTCCCCAAGCCCATCGGCTGGCAGAGCGCTTCTGGCCCGGAGCCCTAACCCTCGTCTTGCGGAAAAATCCGCGGGTTCCTGAAATCGTTACTGCAGGGCGCCCCACCGTAGGAGTTCGTGTGCCTAATCATCCCATCCCCCGAAGGTTGGCAGAACTTGTTGGGGCTCCCCTGGCGGTGCCGAGCGCCAATGTGAGTGGACGCCTTTCTCCCACGCGGGCAGAGGACGCAGTGACTCAACTTGGCCTTGCTCCTGCCTTTGTGGTGGATTGTGGTCCCACCGAGTTAGGAATAGAATCCACTTTATTAGACCTTTCCTCGTCTCCCCCGCGCGTGTTGCGCCTGGGGGCAGTGAGCCTTTCAGAACTCTCGGAAGTGGTTCCTGGAGTGGAGGTGGCGACTGGGGAACCGAGCCGTCCGCATTATGCTCCTGCGGTGCCTTTGGTGTTGGGTGTTGCGGAGAAACTCAAGGCTCGCGAGGTTCAGTTACGTTTCGGTCCCGTTCGCAGGGAGGGGCAGGTATGGTGGATTGGAGATAGCCCCCAGGAGGTGGGAAGGAATTTGTATGCGGTGCTGGCGGAGCTGGAGGGGACGGGAGTGGAGAGGATTTACATAGAGAATCCCCCAGAGGGGGAGGAATGGGCAGTGGTGAGGGATCGGGTTTTGCAGGCGTGGCAATCCTCTCCCCGTAGGCGGTAAATAAAGGGGTATGCGAGCTTTTTGTTCCCTTGTGGCCGTGAAGAGCCTGTGCTGGCTCAGTCTTGTTTGGGGTCTCATTTCCTTCACGTGGAGCGCTTATGCTCAGAGCCTTTCTGCAGAGTTGCCCTATTTACTTAAGGGGGCACGCGTGGTCGTGGCTCCGGGGCGCGTGCTGGAAAAGGCAGATGTCCTCATCTCCCAGGGAGTCATTCAGGCTGTTGCGCCGGAGTTGCAGGTGCCTTCGGGGGCACGCGTCATAGATTGTGAAGGCTTAACCGTTTACCCCGGTCTCGTTCATCCTTTGATGTCCCTTACGATCGGAGGCTTGGACCAGCGTCTTGAAGCCACGCGCCCCAAAATTGAAAATGATTTTTGGGATCGCGCCTTTAATGTTTCCTCTCGCTTGCGTTTGGCAAATGTCACTGCGGAAAACATCGCAGTGATACACGCTTTAGCCCGAAAAGGTTATGGAGTGGTTCACGTTTATGCCAACGCAGGGATCTTGGGTCCTCGCACGGCTGTTTTCTCCACTCTCACCTCTTCTCTCTCCCCGGAGACCCTTGTGCTGGCAGATGTGGGCATCCCCATCCAGTTTGTGGTACGGGGCTTTGGAGGCCCCCCACCTGCTCCTTCCGACCAGCCTGCCCAAAGGCGCGGCTACCCCAGCTCCCTGATGGGGGGGATAGCCTTCACGCGCCAGAGCCTCTACGACGCAGGACGATATGGGCGACTGATGCGGCGATACGAGGCTGACCCCACGGGCTTGCCTCGCCCCGCTTATGACCCGGATTGGGAAGCGGTAGATGCCCTTCTGCGGAGAGATGCCTTCGCCATTTTTGACAACCTGGATGAACTCTCTGCCCTGCAGGCAATGGAGATAGTGGAAGAGTTCAACCTCAAGCCGATGTATGCCTTTCGAAGAGATGCGGGTTATGTGGCGGACCGCGTGAAGGGACTTCCCGTGCCCATTATCCTGCGGGATTCCGTCCCCTCTCCCCCTCGCCTGGAAGAAGATGATCAGCGGAACTCTCTTTCCACAGTGCAGTCTTACTTCAATGAACTTCAGGTGGGAGCAGATTTGGAACGGCAGAATATTCCGTTTTGTTATGCCCCCTCCGACTCTTCGGATCCGCTGGGCGATTTGCGCTTGATGGTACGGGCAGGACTCAGCAAGGACACTGCTTTATCCGCTATTACCACTCGTCCTGCCGAACTGTTGGGCATATCCCGAAGCGTGGGTACGGTGGAAGCGGGCAAGGTCGCTAATCTTCTCGTGGTCCAGGGGGACCTGCTTGAGGAGAGCAGTCAAATTATGGCAGTTTTCATTGATGGCAAACGAGTGGATATGCCTATGCCCTCCCGAAAGAAACCGGAGGACTTGAAGACCTCTGAGCCATTGCGAGTGTTGCCCGTGGATTACTCTCCTTTTCCCAGACCAGCGGAAGAGAAGCCAGCCTTTCGGTTGTACAGGAATGCCACCATCTGGACAATGTCTTCCTCAGGCGTGCTTCAGAATGCGGATATTTTGATTCGCGATGGCAAAATCGTCAGCGTAGGGAAGAACCTCCTTGCCCCTCCAGGATGCGAAGTGGTGGATGCAACAGGGAAACACATAACTCCTGGCATCTGGGATTGCCACAGCCATACTGCCATAAGTGGGAATGTGAATGAGGGCACGAATATGGTGAGCATTGAGTGTCGCATAAAGGACGTTATCAACCATCGCGACATCAACATTTATCGGCAGTTAGCGGGGGGAACGGTGGGAGGTCAGCAACTCCACGGATCTGCCAACGCCATCGGGGGGCAAACGTCGGTGACGAAATGGCGGTGGGGCAAGCGCCCCAAGGAGATGATAGTGGCGGGCGCTCCGGAGGGAGTTAAGTTCGCCTTGGGGGAAAACCCCATTGATGAAGAGGGCACGCGTGCTGGGGATCGTCCACGAACGCGAATGGGTGTGGAGGATGCGATACGCCAGGCGTTTGATTCCGCTCGTGCCTATCGCGAGGAATGGGAGGCTTATCGGAAGGGGATTCTAAAAACGGAACCTCGCAAGAACTTGCAGATGGAGGCTTTGGTGGAGCTTTTAGAAGGGAAACGCTTTGTCCATAGCCACGGTTATCGCCAGGATGAATTCCTGGCGCTAATGCGTCTGTGTGAAACCTACGGCGTGAAGATAAAAACTTTTCAACACGTGTTAGAGGGATATAAGATCGCAGACGAAATGGCAAAGGCAGGGATAGGAGGCTCTACCTTTGCGGACTGGTGGGGCTATAAATTAGAGGCTTATGATGCCATTCCCTATAATGCGGTGCTTATGTGGGAACGAGGGGTGTCCGTGAGTATCAATAGCGATAGTAATGACCACGCTCGCCGCCTTAATATAGAAGCAGCCAAGTCTATGCGATACGGAGGAGTGAATGCAGAAACCGCATTGAGTTTCGTCACGATTGAGCCTGCTAAACAGATGGGCATAGATCGTTTTACGGGCTCTCTTCAGGCAGGAAAGGATGCAGACCTCGTCATATGGTCCGGCTCTCCCGTGAGCATCTATAGCCTTGTGGAGGAAACCTATGTGGATGGCATCAAGCTTTACGATCGCCGGCACCACCAGAAGGAGATGGAGCGGAGGTTGGAAGTGCTTCAAAAAGCACGCGAGATTCTCCAGCCTGGGCGCTCCGGGAGGACCACTGGCAACTCGGATGCCGAAGACGCGATACGACCCATCACTGTCCCGGGCTTGCGGCGAGTGGAAGGGGTGGCAGGTAATGCCCGTTATCCCCGAGGCCCGGTGGTCATCACGGGGGCGACCATCCATCCGATGAAAGGCGAGCCTTTTGTGGGGGATGTGCTCATTGACCAGAAGGGGATCATTGCGGGAGTGGGGAAGGTCACCATCCCACGAGACGCTATCCGCGTGGATGGTAAAGGAAAGCACCTTTATCCTGGCATCATAGATTCCGCGACCACACTCGGGTTAGTGGAGGTGCCTCGCATTCCTGTGAGCGTGGATGTTTCGGAACGTGGAGACTTCAATCCCCAGCTTCGGGTGGAGCGAGCCATCAATCCGGAAAGCGCTCTTCTTTATGTGGCTCGTTCGGCCGGGGTTCTCACGGTCCTCACGCGCCCCACAGGTCAGGGAATTCCCGGTCAGGCAGCCCTTCTCAGCCTGGATGGATACACCTGGGAGGATTTCACTATCCAGGGCGGTATCGCTGTGGTGCTGAGCATCGGAGGAGGCGGAGGCGGTTTTGCCAGGTTCCGTCAGGAGGAGGCTTCTCCCCAAACGGATACCCTTCTGCAACGCGTGAGTGGGTACCTGAAGCAAGCACGGGAATACATGGAGTTACGAAAACTTGCCCAGCAAGGGACCATACCCCCCATACCCCGAGATGAAAAGATGGAGGTGATGGCACGCGTTGCTTTTCGGGAGTTGCCTCTTCTGGTAGAAGTGAACTCTGCTAATGACATCAAAGCGGTGATTGAGTGGGCAGAAAAGGAGAATGTTGCCCTCCAGTTGATGGGGTGTACAGAAGCGGACCAGATTGCGGATTATCTTGCCAAAAAGCAGGTTCCCATCATTCTGTTCCCCGTCATTTCTCCCCCACGGCGTCCGGAAGACCCCGTAGACAAGAATTTCACCCTTCCCGCACGACTGCTGAAGGCAGGGGTTCGCTTCTGTTTGGCAAGCAACAATTCTCACGATGTCAGGCAGATCCGAGAGATGGCGGGATTTGCTTCCGCCTACGGAGTTCCTAAGGAAGACGCAGTCCGAGCCATCACCCTCTGGCCCGCCGAAATCCTGGGGCTGGGGCACCGCCTGGGAGCTATCGTTCCAGGTTATGAGGGCACCCTCATCCTCACGAATGGCGACTTATTAGAGCCGGGAACCCAGGTCCTTCGTGCCTGGATCCGGGGTAGGGAAGTAGACCTTACGGATAAGCAGAAACAACTTTGGGAAAAGTATCGGAAACGGCCCAGGACCGCTCCCGAGCGCTCCTGAAGGCAATAACTTAGCCTTTCGTGCCCCGGGAACGAAGAGCCTTTGTCCCCTTTGGGGTGCTTTGCTTGGCATTGGAGAGGAGATTTGACAGAAAGCGTTACTGGTTGTGTATCAGGGAGGTGTGCTTTGCGCTCTTAGCAATAAGAAGGAGGGAACTATGATGACGACGCCTAAAGAATTCAAGGCACTGTTTTTGTGTCTTTTGAGCCTCTTCGCTGGTCTGCTTATGGCAGATGATACGATGCACCTGACCGATGAGCCAGGGAATTGGTTTAAAAGCCAGAGCACAGGTACGCCCGTGAGCATCATCAATCCAGGCGAGAAAGTGGATTTCGTGATTGGAAATTGTTGTACGAACACCCGCCATACGGTTACCTTATTGGTTAAACCCGTGGGCTCTCGGGTTACGATGGATCAGGACAGTTCCCAGAATGGCACCCTTTCCGTGCGCTTTGATGTACCGGGTGTTTATCTCTTTGTCTGCAAAATTCATCCCTATATGACGGGAATCGTAGCCGTGCGAGATTCCCAAGGGGCTATCCCTGATGTGAGTGCCGAGCAGCTCCCCTTCCTCGGTCATCTGGGCGTTCCCTCCCTTCCCGCCTCGGCGGTTCTGGGCGTCATCACCACTATTGCTCCCACCGACGAGGACAAGCGTGCCAAGTGGGATATTCGGTCCGCCAAGGACGAATTCAGGCCCTCCATTCCAGGCGTGGGGGAAGTGTGGGTTGGTACGCAGTTTGAGCGAGTGGTGGGGCAGGTAGATGAAAGAGGTGTCCCGAAGCCTGGCACTATCACCGTGGTGGATTCCGCTACGTTTACGGTGGAAAGGGAGGTCAATGGGCTGGGGGCGCAAGGACGCTGGAATAATCCCCACAATATGTGGGCGAACTTCTCCCTTGATACGATTTACAATTCCAACTGGTTTGGCAAATGGATTAACAAAATAGACCGTGAGACGGGGAATATTCTTGAAAGCATCGCAGTGGGTGAGGCACCCACCCATATTATTACCATTCCCACTCCCCAATCCCCTCAGCGCGGGTTTCTCACCATACCCTTGAGTGCCGAGCAGGGTATCGCGAAAGTGGAGGACCGCTCGGATGGGCTCCATAAAGTGGATGAGCGCCCCACGGGCACCGGGCGAAATCATCCCCATGGTCACTGGCTCACCTGTGGCGAAGGGGACCGTATCGTGGTCCCAAATGTGTTCAAAGGCATCGGCGTTGCAGGCTCTATAAGTATTGTGGACACCGCAACGGGGGAAGTGATCAAGGAATTTCTCCAGGATTCCAATGACCCTCTCCGCTGGGCGCTCCAAATGCCCATCGCGGTAGGTGAGTGCCACGTCCGCGGAGTGCACAAGGCTTATGTTGCAAATGTGGTCAGTGGAGTGGTTACGGTGATCAATGTGGACGACCTCAAAATCGTCAAAAACATCTCTGTAACGTTCGCCCCCGATGGGGAAAGGGGATTGGACCTCCTCCACACCCTCCAGGCTCCCATCCAAACCCCAGTAAGCCCCGATGAGAAATGGGTGGCTACCGCTGTTTTGTCCCTTACCACGGTTCCTCGCCAGCCAACGGGCACTCCCGATCACATCGCTATCATTGATACGCGAACAGATGAAGTGGTTGCCTGGTTGCCTGCGCCGAAAGGAGCTCACGGCGTGAACTGGGGTGCGAAGCGCGGGGGCGGTTATTATGCCTATGTCACCAGCCAGCACGCTAATGTCCTTACTATAGTAGACCCCGACCCCAATGGCGATGGCGAGGGACACGATGCCCGCGTGGTGGGAAGCATCCTGCTTGCTAACGGGAGCGCGGGCGCAGGAGTTACCGATGGCACCGGAGGGCAAGGCGTTAAGCCCCTTCCGATGACCCACGACGGATGGATCCAGCCCACCGTGGAGTTAGCCGCCCAGAACGCGGTCTCGCCCGAGGTTCGCGAATGGATTAACCAGTTGACGGAGGCGCAAAAAAACCCTCAGGGGCATCAGGTGGAGCGCCTGGATGCTCAAAACCTTCGCATCGCTCGCGGGTTTGCGCTTTCTTCCCCCCAACTTGAATGGATACTGGAAAGCGATGACGTTCGGTTGAGGGTCTTCTCAGGAATTACCGCATCACAGATTGAGGACTCGGTGCAATTAGAAGTCTCTACTGTGTCGCCTACCCGAGAGGTGGAAATGGTTAGGGTGGTGGTAGAAAGTTCGGTGAGCAGGTCTCCTGTTTTGCAGAAGATTGAGTTATTTGACTTCGTGGCAGGTAGGTGGGAGACTGTGGATGTGCGCCCCGTAGAAACCAGTGACCACACTGCGGTGGTAAGCCTTACTGAAAATCCCCAGCGCTTTGTGGAAGAAGGCACCGGGCGTGTCCTGGCTCGCGTGGGGCTGAGACGCACTACCCTCTTTCAGCCGTGGCGCGCCGAAATTGACCTGGTGCGATTTTTCATCGCCCGGGCAGGGAAATCCTAACTTCCCCCACCTCCTGCTTTTTGTTCCTGAGGATTTTGGAGATGTTGGTCCAGCCAAGCAATCCATCTCGCCCACAGATCTAAAATCGTCTCTTTTGCCTGGGGCGAGTGGTCCTCATAAGGATATAGGTAAAGGACAACTTTTTTGCCCAGAGCGTCAAGGGCGTGAAACATTCGCTCCGAGTTTATGGGAGCGGTGCCCACGTTTTGGTCTTCTTCCCCGTGATAGAGAAGCAGAGCGCCATTCAACCATTCCGCCCAGAGCAGGGGCGACATCAGGAGATAAGTTTCTCGTGCTTCCCAAAGGATCCGACTCTCATTTTGAAACGTGGCAGGAGTGAGAGTGCGATTGAAGTTTCCATCTCCCGCAATGCCAACTTTGAAGTAAGGCGTGTGGATCATAGCGTTCGCTGTGGAGAAGGCACCGTAACTGTGCCCGCCGATCCCCAGACGATTTCGGTCAATGATTCCCCTGCGGTCTAATTCATCAATCACGGCGGTGAGAGAGTTTCTAAGTTCGGGAATGTAATAGTCGTTCATTCGCCCCTGGGGACCTACAATCGGGCAGTCCGGCTCCACGAAAACGTATCCCCTGAGAGCGAGAATTTCCATAGACCGGGGTCCTACGTTGGGGAAACTGTTTTTGTTGAACGTTCGCCGGGAGTTATTGTAACTTTCCTGGTTGGTGAATTCCCTGGGATAGAACCAGAAGAATGCGGGAAAACGAGCCCCCGCAACATAGTTGGGAGGATAGGTGACTTCTACCCAAAACTTAAAGCCATCTGCACGCGTCACTTGGAAACGTTCACGCTTCAAGTGGGTCATTTCGGGCGTGTAATCCTCGTTCTCTGTAAGTTGGGTGATGAATCCTTTCCCTCGTTGCCATAGCCAGGAATTGGGCACTTCCGTAGGGGATTCGCGAGAAATGACTAAGCGCTCCGCATCGTCATCTAAAAAGTGTACCACTCGCTCGGACCAATCCGGTGTCGCTTCAAAGACTCGCTCCTTTTGTCCGCTCTTAATTTCCACACGGTCTACAAACCCTCGGGGACCTGTTTCTTCGGGATTTGGGAAATAGCGCGTTCCAACCAGATATACAAAGCGCTTATCCGAAGAAATGCGCACCGCAAGAGGGCCCTGGGCACTGGGGCGCATCGCTAGCTGTCCAGGATTGTCATAGAAATTGTTGGTGTTCCGTTCATAAATCACATATTGCTTGGAAGGGTCCTCTAAGAAGACAGCATAAAGTTTTTCCTGGGTGCCTGAGGTTTCAGTTATGAAAAGAATCTGGCAATCATCGGAATACCTCACGCTGGAAATGGGGTTTGGGCTCTCATAGATAATCCTCACATCGTTTTCTCCAAAAGGCGGGAGCCACTGCATCACTCTATCGCCCCGTGACTCGCGCTGGGCACCCGTTCCCTGAGCAGGGGCACTCCCTCTCCCCCTGCCTTGCTCCTGGGAGTCCCCCCTACGGGGGGCCTCGCGAGGCGCTCTCTGCAGAAAACTAAGCCCCTTACCATCGGGTCGCCAGGTAAGGCTCCTCCGCTCTTCCTCCTGCCTCCCGGAATCGGCGGGTGGAGTTGCCCCCCCAAAACGAAGGGGCCTATCCGCAAGAGTAGCCTTGACTTCTCCTCGCGCATCCCAGATTTCCTCCTTGGACCCGAACTGACTTACCGGCACTAAGTACGAGAAGGGTTCCTGGAGGATGGTAACACGGATGAATTCGCCTTCCGGGGAGGGGTCAATACTGCGAATGAGAGCAGGCTTTCCTATTGGGTGTATCCGTCCTGATGGGACCTCAATCCGCGCCAGCTGAGAAGTTGCAAAGTGTTTCAGTAGTTGGACATCGTGGGGAGTTTGCAGAAGGCTGGGGAACGTGCGCACCACGTTTCGCCCCTCTGCGCTCATTTGCACTCTCGGCGTGATGGGAGTGGGGGGAGCCTCCGGAAGGGGTCCGCGGTTTTCTGGAATTAGAAGCGTGAGGAGATACCGAGAGTCATAAGACCACTCAAGAGGTTGGGCTAAAACTCCATTCACGGGCGTTTCGCAAAGTCTCCGGGATTTCCTCGTGGAGGTATCTGCCAGATAAAGATAAGACCCCGTTTCAAAATGGGCAATGTAGGCGAGCCACCTTCCATCGGGTGACCATCGGAACTGCCCTAAGAGGGCATCCCTGGGTGTCTCCAGCGGGAAGAAATTCTTGTTTTTCCAGTCAAAAAGGGAAACTTGGGTGAAGCCCCGTATTGTGAGGGAACGGGCGCGATTCGCCTGAGGATCTATATCCACCCCGCCAAGATTGTAATGCTTCTTTGCGAGGCGCGAAAGGGGCGGAAGCCCGTCCGATTGCGTAATGAGAAAATATGTTCTGGTTGGGTCCAACTCACTGAGAGTGATATTCAAATGGCGAGGAGCGAGAACTACCCGGGCGATCTCTTGGGGGGGAGTCAAGTACTTTTCTGCCCTCAGGGGGTCATCTTGTCCTGAAAGGGAGAGGGCAACCACATTAGAGAACAGGGCGAATCCAATTGAGAACCTGAGCATAGAACGCATCGCTTCCTCCAGAACTTGAGTGTATGCCTTTATATTGTTAGTTATTACGAGTCCCTTTCCTGTTAGGGTTTCTGAAAGAAGCTACCGACAGTGAGAGCAGATGCCTGTGACTTCTATGCTCAAGTGCCTGGCGTCAAAGCCATGCCGGGTGCCCGTTATGCTAATTTCTGCTAAGGCTTGTTGGGGAATGGGGACCTCTTCCACACAGCCACACTCGTGGCAGACCAGGTGCTCCGTGGAGTGGGGACCCGAACGGCTGGCAGTACACGCCACATACCCCCCCAGAGCAGAAATTTTATGCACCACCCCTGCTTCCTCCAGGGCGGTGAGTGTTCGGTAAACACTCACTACGTCTATGGGAGAGCCTTTTTCGCTAACTAAATCCCTAATCTGATAGGCTCCAAGGGGTCTACGGGTTCTTGCAAGGAGATGGATTATCCGCTGGCGGCTTTTGGTTATCCGTAACCCTTTATCCCGCAGTCGGCTTATTGCACGACTTTCGTACTGGTCGGCATCTTCAATTTCAACATTATTGCAGTTTGCAAGTTCTACGGGACCACGCATCATTTCTCCTAAATTATAGCGTCAAACGGGCTTTTCCCATACGCATCCCAGCAAAATGGGGGTATTCTAAAAGGCAACCGGTCAAGCCGGGAACGGTGCCGTTGTGGTGCGTCCTGCAAGGTAAGGCGTGCCATCTCGGTGAGGAGCAATGGTCCTGACGGCTCTGCCGGAATCTACCCATTCACAGGGAGGACGAACTGGTGAAAGTGAAATTCTACAACCTAAAAAAGCGAGAGTCGGTAGACGTGGACGAAAGCCAGATCCGAAAGAAGAAAATCGTTCGGAGAACGAAGGACGGCAAGACGCAATATCGCTACCAACTCATAGCGGAACATAATGGAGAAAAACTCTTCAAGTTCGTGAACGAGAAGACCTACAACGAACTGAACGTCCCCGAGGTGTAGCCTAAGAGGCTATTCCTTCCGGCGCTCGCTTTCAGGAAGCCTTTTTGCCACGGTCCCTTGCGAGGGACAGAGTGGGAGGGCGTGTGGGTTGCCTTATAGGGGTTAGGTACCTGCGCGGGAGCCAGGGAGTCACGAGGGCAGGTACAACCGCGAGGGTAATTACCAAAGCTCTCTGCTTTGCTTAAGGCTTGCCTGCGTTGCTTCAGTTTTTATTTTCGGTGGGGGGTTCCTTGCCTATGCGCCGATAGGCTTTTTCCAGCTCCATCAGGAAGTCCTGGGGGGAACGATAGCCGATGAACTGGTGAACCACCTCCCCGTCTCCATTGAGGAAAAGCAGAAATGGAACCGCGGACACTTCAAACTTTTCTGCGAGAGACCTGCCGGGTTCCTTTTCCACATTGAGTCTCAGGCGAGGAGTTGTCTGGAGAGCCTTCTTGACTGTTTCATCTCTGAAAGTGACAGCCTCCAGCTGTCGGCAGGACCCTCAGTAGTCGGCATAAAAATCAAGAAGGGCAAGCCCCCCCGTTGCCTTTGCTTGCGTCAGGGCATCCTCATAGTCCTTCAAAGAGGCGCTTTGCCCTTTGGGAGCAGGATTGCAGGAAGTGATATAGAAGACCCCCGCGCAAGCAAGAACGAGAGGGATGAAAAACCTGTGTGGCAACCGGAAGCACTTCATATAATCTATATACCGCAAACCCTTTGGCTTCGTTACCTTCGGAGCGAAAAATGTGACGGAAAGCACTTTTCTGTCGGGTGGAAGGGTGAAGGCTGGGGGTTAGGTGCCCTTTCCCTGCGCCGCAGGCTTCAATTTTTCTATCAACTCGGGCACTGCTTCATAAAGGTCTTTGACTAATCCGTAATCTGCAATTTCAAAGATGGGAGCGTTGGGGTCAATGTTGATAGCCACGATGACTTTGCTGTCCTTCATCCCTGCGATGTGTTGGGTGCTTCCGCTAATACCCACCGCGATATAGAGGTCGGGAGCGACCACCTTCCCTGTTTGCCCTACCTGAAGTTCATTGGGAGCGATGCCTGCGTCTACTGCGGCGCGGGTGGCACCAACCGCCCCCCCAAGAACATCCGCAAGCCCGCCAATCAATCGCTCAAAAGTTTCTGCATCTTTCAGGGGCCTGCCCCCAGAGACCACCACGCGGGCTTGAGTTAGGTCAGGTCGCTTCGCGGAAGAGGCTTTGGTGCTCACTCTTCTGGTAACTCCTTCGCTTTTCCATTCCAGAGTTTGAGTCTTGGATGTCCCATCAGGAAGGGCGCCCTTAGAAAAAGCGGTGAGGCGGACGCTAACCACATATCTCTCTGAGTCCACAGAAACCACCGCCATAACGTTTCCTGCATACATCGGGCGCAAAAATTTTTTGGGTCCCCTCGTGGCGAGGACATCGCTCACCATCGGGCGATTGAGGGAACCTGCTAACCGTGGCAAAAGGTCTTTTCCAGTCATAGTGGCAGGTCCCGCGATAACCGAATAACTCCCGGCGAATTCCCGCAAGGCACTACAGAAGTGATCGGCGGGAGGCACTTCGTCCAGCCCACACAGATAAACCGTTTCTGCACCGAATCCAGGGAGTTCTTTTGAGGGTTTTTTGATGATAAGAAGGTCATAAGGTTGATTGAGTTGATGGGCAAACCGCGCCAGGGCAGGGGCTTCGGATTCGTGAAGGGCAATGAGGAGGACCTCTGCCATCTAAATAACCCCCGCCTCTTCTTTAAGAAGTTTAATGAGTTCGTCGGTATCGTTCACTTTCCTTCCTGCCTTTCGTGGCTCGGGTTGAATCCATTCTTCAATACGGATGGAGCATTCGGGCGCGACGCCGAGGGCTTCCAGGGGGATCTTTTCCAGGGGCTTAGTGCGTGCCTTGATGATGCCTGGCAAAGGCACGTACCGCGGCTGATTCAGTCGCAAATCCGTGGTGACTACCGCGGGGAGGGGCATTTCCAGGGTTTCTTCTCCCGTATCTGTTTCGCGGGTCACGCGAAGCACGCCCTCCTGGATTTCTATGGCGCTGGCACAGGTGGCTTGAGGAAGGTTTTTGAGTGCGGAAAGCATTTGCCCTGCCTGGTTGTTGTCGTCGTCCACCGCTTGCTTGCCCATCAGAACCAGGTCGGGGGCTTCCTTATCAAAGACGGCAGAGAGGATGCGGGCGAGGCCAAGAGAATCCAGGGGAGCCCCGGTCTCAATCAGGATCGCCCGGTCCGCCCCCATAGCCAGCGCTTTGCGAAGTTGCTCCTCGCATTCTTGGGTGCCAATGCTCACCACCACGACCTCCGCCCCCTGTTTCTCCTGGATTCTCACTGCTTCTTCTACAGCGATCTCATCAAAGGGGTTTATTTCAAAGCGAATGCCCGCGGTTTCTATGCCCGACCCATCCGCACGAAGGCGGATTTTGGCAAAGGGGTCTGGCACTCTCTTGATGGGAACAAGGATTTTTATTCTGGACATATCAACAGAGCACCTTCCTCATATTAATTCTTCAGGGGCTTTCCTGTGTCAAGCATATGTTTGATGCGCGCTTGCGTGAGGGGATGCCCCAACAACTTCAAGAACGCTTCGCGCTCCATTTCCAGAGCTTGCTCCAGCGTGGCAGGCCTTACAAAGATGTGCTTAATTTGTTCCGCGATAAATGTCCCATATTCCCCTATTTCGCCTTTGGCGCGCAGACGATGAATGGTTTCCCCAAGGATGCCTGCCAGGGGTGGGGGAGCGGGCTTCCAATCCGGCAGGCGCTCCTCTTCGGTCGGCATATGAATGGCTTGGAAAAGCAACTGGTCGGGATTTACCAGGAGCCTGTCAGTGCTTCGGAGAAAAAGAGCCTCTTTTCCCTGGTGGGCAGGTATCTTTTCGCCCAGGATGAGTTGCCGAAAGACCTGGTTCAACTGATGGAGGTCCTCCTGGCTCCGGAGACGCATCAAGGAAGTGCCTCCCCCGGAAGGCACAAGCCCCACGAGAGCTTCGGGAAAGCCCAACTGCGTTTCGGGATGAGCCACGATGCCCCGGCATCCCAGAGCCAACTCCATTCCCCCTCCCAGAGCAAAGCCATAGACCGCAGAGACCGAATCTGCAGCTCTCAAACCCAGAACCGCCTCTTGCAGGGCTATGAGCCAATTTTCAACGTCGCCAAAGCGCTTTTCTTCTCCCGCAGTCAGAAAAGCCTTCAAGTTAAACCCTGCGCAAAACCCTCGCCCCTCGTTGGCAAGGATCCAGCGCACGCCGGGTTGGGCGAGCACTTCCTCTTTCAATGCCTGCACGATGTCTGCATCCAGAGCGTTTGATTTCGTTTCCCACCGAAAGATGCGAGCATCTTCCGCCGTTCTATGCACCGACCAGTTTTTCCCCTGCTTAAGGATGGGGTAGTGATTTATGGTTTGATAGCGGTCATCGGGGGGGAGAGCTTCGTGCTGGAGATTTTCTAAGTTGAGAGCGGAACCATTGCGATAAAATGGAGCGAAGTCTTTCAGGGCGCTCCCAAAGGCGGTGTCCGAGAGTTTGGTCGCTTTTTCTAATCTTTCCAGGGTGAGGGCATCTATCCATTCAAAGGGTCCCAGCTCCCAGCCCCATCCCCATTTCATCACCTGGTCAATATCCTGCACTGAGTGGGCGATTTCCTGAGCGATAACCATAGCGTATCTCAGCGTGGGAAGGAAATATTCCCGCAAAAATTCGCCCACCTCGTCTCCCCTCTCCAGCGCGGTGGCAATGCGGTCTACCAGCGGAAGTTCGCTTAGTTCCGAAAGGGAAGGGAGGTTAGGGGACTGGCGGGCACGATAAGCCCGCGTCTTCAGGTCAAGCACTAGATATTCCTGCCCTTCCCTTTGGTAGTATCCCCCTCCCGTCTTGGCTCCCAGTTTTCCCTGCTCTCGCAAATAGCGCATAGAAGGGGAGAGTTCCAGTACCTCTCGTTGGGCATCGTGAGGACAGCGATTGTAGATATTCCAGGCAATGTCTTCCATAATGTCTAACCCGATTAAATCCGCCAGGCGGAACGTTCCCGTCCGGGGTCTTCCCAGAAAAGGTCCCGTGATTTCATCTACGGTCTCCACGCTCAACCCCAGTCGCTCGCTTGTTTTGATAGCGTGGAAGAGGCTCCACATACCGTAGCGGTTGGCGATGAATCCTGGCGTGTCCTTTGCTCGTACCACTCTGCGCCCCACGCGATCCTCTAAAAACAGCGTCATCTCTTTCACCACGGAAGGGTGGGTGTGGGCGCTGGGAATGAGTTCTACTAATTTCAGATAGCGGGGCGGATTGAAAAAATGCGTCCCCATAAAGCGCCGTTGGAAATCCTCCGGCATTCCTTCGCAAAGGCGAGAGATCTCCAGCCCGCTGGTGTTGGTACTTACGAATCCATCCCGAGGGAGATAGGGGATAATCCTTTCGTAAAGGCGACGTTTCTCTGCCTCCTTTTCCACAATGGCTTCGCACACCCAGACTACTTCCGTGAGGCGCTTTAAATCCTCCTGCGTGGAGAGGGGCACCACGCGCTCCGCAAGCCGAGGAGAGTAAAAATGGGGAGGGCGCGCCTCCAAAGCCCGGGAAAGCCCCGCCTGGGCAACGCTCCGGGTGATGTCGTACAGGTACACCTCAAAACCCACGTTGGCGAGATGCCCTGCGATACCTCCACCCATAGTTCCTGCTCCCAGCACGGCGACTTTATCCGTGTTCTTCTCGGTACTCATGAAATTGCCTCCATCAGACAGAAGGGCGGACGCTTGAGTCCGCCCCAACCCTTTGACGTGCCAACCAGGGACCAATTAAAGGTTACCTTGCCTGCTTCCCTCTGTGCCATAGTGAGGGCATGGTATAATAAAAACATGCTTTCTCTATTCCTCTTACCTTTTTGGGTGGAAGGACACCCTCAACGCATTGAGCTGGCTCCCCCTTTCCTGGTGAAAGCAGGCGAGGAGCCGATTTCCGTGACGACGGGACACTCCGCGCCCGTCTTCAAGGATTGGGATGGGGATGGGCTCCCCGATTTGCTGGTGGGGCAATTTGATGGGGGACGCCTTAGAATTTATAAGAATGTGGGCACGCGGGAACAGCCCAGGTTCAAAGACTTTGTCTGGTTTGAAGTGGGAGGAAAAATTGCCTCGGTGGATTGGGGGTGATGCATAGGCTTTGTTCCCCAGTTTGGGGACTTTGATGGGGACGGCATTGCGGACCTCTTGAGTGGCTCCTATGGGAAGGGGTTAACTTTCTGGAAGGGTTTGGGAGAGGGTCGCTTCGCGGAAGGCAAAAGCGTCACAACCCGCGAAGGGAAGCCCCTTTCAGAGGAATATGCGCAATCTCCCTCCGTGGGGGACTGGGATGGCGATGGCGATTGGGACCTGGTGCTCGGATTCATCTCAGGACCCGTGAAACTCTATCTCAATAACGGAGATTTCACCTTTACAGAAGCGGGTCCCCTCACGTGCGACGGAAAAGCAATACAAGCCCAAGATGGGGGACCCTGCGTCACCGATTGGGATGGCGATGGCATCTTAGACCTGCTTCTCGGAGATGACCGGGGCATTGTGCGTTTCTATAAAGGCGTGAAACAAGGCTCGCGGGAACTCACCACCGATGATAATCACATCGTGATTGCAGGGAGAGGAGAAGAATGGGCATGGAAGCCTCGCAAGCCAGACCCAAACTCGCCTGTTGGTTTCAGCCCCCCTTATCCCGGTGCTCGTCTCAAACCCTATACTGCTGATTGGAACAACGATGGCAAGCTGGACCTCCTGGTGGGGGATTACGTCCTTGTAGAAAAAGAGGGGAGAGCCTTAACGCCACAAGAGAAAAAGAGACTGGAGATCTTGAAGGAACAATTGAGACACACCCAGGGAGAGTTAACAAAACGTTACTCCGACTTGATGAAAAGGGCTTATGCGGTTCTTGGCAAGAAGGAGGGGGACCCGTTATCTCCCGAGGAAAGGCGCAAGTTGGAGGAGACCATTCGCACGCTTTTCACTCGCGACGCAACGTATCAATCCTTGGTGAAGAAAGTCTCCCCTCTTTACCACGAGATTGGAATATTGGAACCGTCCACAGAGGATCACGGATTCGTTTGGGTGTATTTGCGCAAATAGAAAGTGCTTCGGGTTGCCCCCCCCTGCTTGGGAGTGCGAAGAAGACCTATCGCCTGCGCCCCGGGGGGGCCTCTAAATGGCGCAGTCGGTGCTGATGCAAATGACAAAGAGCCACCGCAAGGGCATCCCCTGCGTCTTTCAGGTCCTGTAAGGGAAACGCGGGTTCCTCACCTAATTGTAAGAGTTGCCTGACCATATACTGCACCTGAGCCTTGTCCGACTTTCCCGAACCCGTGATAGCCAGTTTCACATCAGTAGGTGCGTACTCATACCAGGGAATGCCTGCTTCGGCGGAAGCCAGCAAGACTACGCCCAGAGAGCGTGCAACGTCAAAAGCGGTTTTTCGGTTGGCAGAAAACAGGAGCCTTTCCGATGCCAGACAATCGGGCTTGTATTCCGAAAGAATTTTTTGCATCCCGTGGTAAATCTCTTTTAGTCGAGCCGGCACATCCAAAGAAGGGGACGTTTCCAGCACCCCGTAAGCAAGGAGGCGAACGTCCTCAATCACCCCATAGCCCATCCGCCGAAGCCCGGGATCAATGCCAAGAATTCGCATCAGTGTCACCGCTTGAATTTCTTGAGCAAATCATCATAGGGAAGCGTGAGGGTGATAGGCCTTCCGTGAGGGCATAGATAGGGATTCTCCGTTTCTGCCAATTCCATAATGAGTTGCTCCATCTCCGAAATGCTTAACCTGTCCCCTGCCTTCACCGCCATCCTGCAGGCGCTGGTGGTCCAGATTTTGTGTCGCACGTCAGAAGGATGGCTGTGCCCTTCCGACCTCGCTATCTCTTCCGCTAAATCCTGAAGAACGGGACGGAAGTCCTTTCCCGCCAGCACTGCGGGAATGGCTCTTACCAGAAAATCCTGATTGCCAAAGGGCTCCAGATGGAACCCTAAGGGGGTCAGGTCGTCCAGGCGTTCGCGCAAGGCGATGGCAAGCCCTCGTTCCAGCGAAAGTGTCCCCGGCGTGAGCAGGGCTTGCGACTCCACAGGTCCTCCCCGTTTCAAGCCACAGAAGTATTCATAGAGGATGCGCTCGTGCGCCACGTGCTGGTCAATGATTACGATGCCCTTCCGGGTGGAAGCAACAATGAAGGTGTTTAGAACCTGTCCCAGAACCCGCAGGTCGTCCAGTAGCTCCGCAAAAGGAAATTTTGAAGTTCCCTCTCTCTCGGATTGGTCCTGCCAGAGATGACGCTCTGTGAAAGGAACGGACGCAAGGGCAGAACCTCCCGAGGGGAAGGCGCCTCGGATGGCTGAAGTTGCTGGGGGGGCAGGCGCCCACGATGGCGTCTCGGAAGAAGCCCCTTCGCCTGCTATCCCTGCTCCTACCGCTACCTTTGGAATCATCCCGTGCTCCATCAAAGCATTCTTGACACTCAAACGCACCGCGTCAAAAGCGGTCCCCTCGTGAGCAAACTTGATTTCGCTCTTCGTCGGGCTCACATTGATGTCTGCTTCGGAGGGATTGATGGAAAGACAAAGCACCGCTACGGGATACCGTCTTTCGGGAGTAAAGGCGCGGAAGGCGGAGTCAAGTCCGGCGTGAAGGGTTTTGGAGCGCACAGGTCTTCCATTGACGAAGAACCACTGATGGAGACGATTAGGGCGGTTCACGTGAGGAGGGGCAACAAAACCCTGAACGCGAATCCCTGAGTGAGTGAAGTCTATTTCTGCAAGCGCTCGGGCTAAGTCGTATCCCCAAACCTCCGCCAACGCCTCCAGGCGATTGCCATTTCCCGGTGAAGACAAACTCACGCTATTCCCTATCCGCAGGAGAAAGGACACCTCAGGGTGAGCGACGACATATTTCCCCACCAGGTCCGCAATCCCGGCTACTTCCACGGAGTCACTCTTTAAAAACTTCAGCCTCGCGGGAGTGTTCGCAAAAAGGTCCCGAACGCGCACCTCCGTGCCACGAGCACCCGAACAGCGACTCTCCGAAACAAACTTCCCAAATTCCACTTCTAAGACAACCCTCTCCCCGTCACTTTCTGCAGTGCTGAGGCGAAGACGGCTTACGGAAGCAATGCTGGGAAGTGCCTCCCCCCGAAAACCTAAGGTCACGACCTTCCTGAGGTCAGAGGCGTGGCGAATTTTGCTGGTAGCATGACGTTCTAAAGCCAGACGGGCATCCTCCGGACTCATCCCACAGCCATCGTCGGAAACCTGAATGAGTTCTTTGCCCGCGCCTTGAATCTCTATCTCAATCCTTCTGGCTCCTGCATCTAAGGAGTTCTCCACTAACTCCTTCACCACGCTGGCAGGCTTTTCCACCACCTCCCCCGCCGCAATTTGGTTGATAGTCTGCGGATCGAGCACCCGTACACGGCTCACATTTCAAAAGGATACCAGATAGGTTATCCACCCTCTTCCAGGGGGGCACCGCGGGGAGGGCAAACCCGCGCCCCTTTCCGCTCCCGTGAGGCATAGAGGTGGGTGCATCCGCCGGAAAAAACCCCAAAAGTCCTCGTGGCTTCTTCGGGACCTATGCTGGAACTTTTTCGGGGGTGTATCGTCTTTTAAGCATCCCAACCTTTTCTAAGGAGATGAAGCATTGAACAAGGGTGTGAACTACCTCTTCTGGATCAGCCTAACTGTCGTCGGTGTCTTTCTCTGCGGTTGTAACCCAAGCAACCCCCCCGCGCCTACGCGCATCGCCTTCCTCAGCGATCGCACAGGAAACCTGGACATCTGGTTGATGGACGCCAATGGCGCCAACCTCCTCAATCTTTCCAATGACCCTAATGGTGATGACGGTCCCGCCTGGGAACCGCCAAACGGGGGACGCCTTGCCTTTGTGAGTGACCGCACGGGAAACTGGGAACTGTATATCATCAATGCGAATGGAACAGGGCTTCAGCAGTTGACAAATACCCCTGCTGATCCAGAGGGTGAACCCGACTGGTCAACAACGGGTCAAATCGTGTATACCTCAGGTGGGGGATTGCGCGTTTACGACCTTGCTACCAACTCCATCACCCCCCTGACCACCCCAGGTCCCGTTAGCGGTCCAAAGTGGTCGCCCAATGGGGCGCAAATTGTGTTCTCCGAAGTGATTCCGCCCCGCGAGGTCTATCTGATAAACGCAAACGGCACGGGCCTTACCAGCCTCTCTAATGACCCACTGGCGGATGACTTTGGACCCGTCTGGCACCCTTCGGGAAATCAGATTGCCTGGGTGAAGAATGGCAATATTCTGGTGTATAGCTTAACCACTAACACGCAAAACCTGCTCACCTCCAGTGGCAACGCGAACAGCCCCGCTTTCTCCCCGAATGGTCTCTTCCTTGTTTACGTAGAGAATGGCGACATCTGGAGGCTCACGTGGAACGGAACCCAGTGGGTAAACCCCGTCCAGTTAACCACCACGGGGGATAATTTCACTCCCTGTTGGACCCCGAACAGCCTGGCGATTGTGTTTATGAGCCTGAGAACTGGGGATGCGGAGATTTGGCTGATGCGCTTTGATGGCACGGGGCAGGTGAACCTGACCAACAACGGTGCAGTAGATGAAGGTCCCGTCTGTCAACCGTAAAGGCTCGTAAAAAGACTCGCAAAAAGGAGGGTTCGGATATGCGAGCCCTCCTTGGTCTTTTCTCGGTGGGTGTGCCTTTTGGCGCACGGGGCAGGAATCAGCCAGGGGAGCGGAAAAAGGGGTATCCTCCTTCTTGCTATGGCGAAAATGTGTCAGGTGACCAAGAAGAAGCCCAACAGTGCCCGCCATATTCGGCACCGCCACTCGGGGCAATGGAAGTTTCGCGCCCCCCGGAAGGCGCGCCAGCAAATTCCCAATCTTCAAACCGTGACTATCCAGACCCCTCACGGAAAGGTGCGACTTCGGGTAAGCGCTCGGGCTATGAAGAGTGCGATGCTTGCGGAAGTTCTCTCGGGTTTGCGCCCCATCCCCAAGGAATGGCTCAAGAAGGCACGCTACGAGGATTAAAGTCAGCGTTTAAATTATTTGAAACCTTGAGGCGAGCCAGGCTGGTAGGATTTATGTGGATAGGTGCTACCCGTTTGTAAAAAGGCTACGCTTTGGATTGCTTCGGTGTTGGCGTGTGCCCTCTTTGGAGGCTTCGCCTGCGAGAGGGTGCGGGCGCCCTCTCCAGAACCTCAGGTTCTCTCCCCTTCTACGCCCCCTCCCACTGCTTCGGAATGTCTCCAGGAAGCCCTTTCCGCTCTTCAATCAGGGGGAATTCCCCCTCCGCCTTTAGCACCCAATGCCACCCGCCAGGACAGAAGGGATTACCTGCTTGCGGTGGAGCGCGTATCTCAGTCGCTAGAGAATCTTCTCGGGGTGCAGGGGGCACGCGAGGTGCCGTCCCCCTCTCTGGTCCCCCCCTTGAGGATGGAGGAGGTGCTTGCCCTGGGGCGTGTTTGTGCTGTGGAATTGGCAGATGCAGTGGATGCAGGGGATGCCCAAAGGGCGTCTCGGGTTCTACGCATCGCTTATCGGTATGCGGATTTCACCGCCACGGAGTCTGTGGCATCTGCCTTGTGTTCCGAAGGAATAACGGAAGTTTTGGTGCAGGGGCTTTCTTCCGTTAGGAATCAGATGGACGGGGAATTGGCGCGCCAACTCGTGGAGACTGTGGACGACCTGCTCCAGCAACCCTATCCTCTCAATGAAGTCATCACCCACGAACTGGAAAGGCTAAAGGCTTGGAAGCAGTCTTTGGTGGAACGGAAAGAAGCACTCACGGTAGATCAACTTTTGAGCATCCTGGCTCCGACCACAGGGCGACGCAGGCCTCCGACCGAGCAGATGGCTCAGGAGATCCGCAATTACCTTTATCGCCAGACGGGGCAAAAGGAAATCATTCCCCCCGATTTGTTGCGGGCGCAGATGGAGCTCGCCTTTCAAGAGGTAGAGCGTGTTTATGAAGGGGCGCGCCGGGGAGAGGTTCTGCCTGTGGCAGGAGAAAAGTTTGCCAGCGCACCCATCGCCAGTTTATGCCTCGCTCCGATGAGAACGTGGCTGGAAAGTGCCGGAAGGCTCCCTCTGGTGCGAAGGGAGAGTCTCCACTATCTCCGCCTTTACGTGAAACTGCTCAGCCAACCCTTGCCGGAAAACCTGGATGCCTTTGGTGAGGAAGCCATAAATCCTCTCACGGGGCGCCTCTTTTACTACAAGAAAAAAGAAGATGGGTTTGATTTACTCAGGGTGCTTCCTTCCGTAGAAGCGTCTGGAAAATCAAAGGAATGATTGCGCGGATCTGTGGCGAAGTCGTTGAGGTGGGAGAAAACTACGTGGTGGTGCTCGCTGGGGGCGTGGGCTATCAGGTTTTCGTTCACGAGGGCTTAGCGAGGCGCCTTCCCCCGGTGGGTTCCAAGATAGACCTTTACACTCGCCAGCACGTGAGGGAAAACGAAATGGTCCTTTATGGCTTTGAAACGCCAGGAGAGCGTCAACTCTTTGACCACCTCGTCACGGTGGCGCGATTGGGTCCTAAACTTGCCCTCTCGCTTCTTGCCACGTTGGGAGAGGAAGGTGCGGTGACGGCGATCCTGAAAAATGACTGGAAAACCCTGACGAATGCTCCGGGCGTGGGGGCGCGCCTGGCTCAGCGGGTATGTATGGAGGTGGCGGATAGGGTGAGGGCGGATGTGGAAAAGGGGATTCTCCGTTCGGGAGTGCCTTCAGTGAAAAGGGAAGCGGTGGAGGCGCTTGTATCTCTGGGGCATAAACGGGCGGAGGCAGAGCGCGCGGTGGCTCTCGCCCTGGAAGAAGTGGGAGAAACCACGGTGGAGGCTCTTATTCCGGTAGCCCTCAAACACGCCCACTCGTAAATTCCCCTTTTCTACCCCCCATAAAAAGGGCCTAACGGCGGGGCGACCTCGCTTGTGTGGGCCAGGGGAGGAAAGGGACCGCCAGTTAAGGGGTGGGCGTTGGTCGCTCCCGCCGTTTGACCCAGTTGGCAAATACCAGTATAAGTATACCCGAAGTTCCAAACTATGATTTACGTCATAAAGCGGGAAAATCCTTGATTTTTTATAATTGATGTAAAATGGGAGGGTGAAAAGGAGGTACTGCCTATGCGATTCCCTGCGGGAATCCTTTTGATGCTAACTTTTGCACTGCCAGCTCCCCCTCAAACCCCCACCCTTCAAGAGCGACTTGCGGAAGCAGTCCAGTTAGTCAAGCAGGACCACCTTCAGGAGGCGCTGGTGCGCCTGGAGGGCTTGGCGCAGGAGGCCCCGAGCAATCCCGAGGTCCTGCAATGGCTGGGATACGTGTACCTTCGTAGCCATATGCCCGAAAAGGCAGTGCCTCCCCTGGAGCGCGCCCGGAGTCTGGCTCCCAGGAATGTGGAAGTGCTCAATAACCTTGGGAGCGCTTATTTGTCTCTCCAACGATGGGAGGATGCCCTATCCGTCTTTAACGAGTTGGCCACGATAAATCCCCAGTTTTTTGAAGCCTGGTATAACCTCGGGACGCTTCACCAGCGCCAGGGGCGATTGGACCAGGCTATCTCCGCCTACCAGCGGGCGCTCGCTCTCAAACCCGACGACCCCTTTACCCTCAATAACCTCGGGGTCGCCTTGTCTCAAAAGGGAGACCTGCAAAGGGCGGTGGATTATCTGATAAGGGCGGTGCGGTTGCGACCCCAGCGCCCTGATTTTCAGCAGAATGCAGGATTAGCGTTGGTGCGCCTCCAGCGATTCGCCGAAGCCATCCCCTACCTGGAGCAGGCGCATCAGGCAGAACCTTCTGACCTGGATTGCCTTTTGGGGCTTGTCCGGTCATACGCGGAAGTGAACCGCATTCCCGACGCGGTCAGGCTTTTGGAGGAAGCCCTGGAAATCAGCCCGAACGATGCCACCCTATGGTATAACCTCGGCGTTCTGCAAGCGAAGTCCGGCCGACTGGGGGATGCAGTCGCTTCTTATGAGAAGGCTCTGGGGATCAATCCCACCGATGTGGATTCTCTCACGAACCTTGGATTAGCTCAGATGGAACTTGCGCGTTTTTCCGAAGCGGAAAAGACGTTTGACCGCCTTGTGGGGCTCAATCCCGGAAGTGTGGAGGCACGCCTCAACCTCGCCGCCGCGAAAGCAAAGAATGGAAAGCTGTCGGAGGCTGTTGCCTTGTGGAGGGAAGTCCTGCGGGCTTATCCTGCTCGTCACGATGTGCGCCTTTCGCTTGCCAATGCGCTCTATCGCCTGCGCGATTATGAAGGCGCGGGTTATCATTATCGTCAACTCCTTTTGGGAAATCCCAAACACGCGGAAGCGCTCAATGGCTTGGGACTCATCCATTATCAAAAAGGTGAACTCAAGGAAGCCGAGGCGCGCCTTCGCTCCGCTATCCAGGCGAACCCGCGGTATGCGGATGCCTACAACAACCTTGCCGTGGTCTTAGAAAGACTCAATAAAAAGCAGGAAGCGATCAAACTCCTCCAAGAAGCTTTGAGAATAGACCCCGAGCACGCCGAAGCCCGCAGGAACCTGGAGCGAATGCAGGGCGCAGAATAATTTCTCCCCTCCAAAGAAGGACAAAACGCTTTACCTGGGAGCGAGAAGCGTCTCCCCTATTGCTACTTCTGCGACCTCCTGAGCATCCGTCTCGGGTTCATCTCTTCCTCCTACTGGCTTTGGCTGGATGGTTGTCGGGGGCGGACTTCTGACGTGTAGAACTGATTGAGGAGCTGATCCGCGTCAGGATCCACGACCATCATATAGCCCACCCGTGGCTCCAGGGTTACCGCCAGCGTCCCGCCGGGTTCGTTGGTATCGTCAAATTCAATGGGACGCCAATCGTTGACCACATCATCCCACCACCAGCCGTCCACTCGGGAAGTGTCCAGGTGCCACTGACAGGAGACTATGGGGATCCGGTTCCAGTTGATCTGGTTGTCCACTATGTCCCGGAACTTCGCAAGGGTTTGGGGATCGGTGAACTCCAGCAGAAACCACTCCCCTGGGGTAAACAGGTAGTCCCATCCGGAGGTGGGGCAGACGGCAGGGACTGAGAGGTCACGGATGTTCCACGGCAGGTGCCCATTTTCCGCATGGTAGATGAGGAGTGCTGGGCAAGAGCCAGGAGCCTTGCCCTGCACTGGTCTTCCCCCGGGCGTGGTTCGGTGGTGATGGGTGGTTTGGGTGGTCGCTGGGGTTGCGCTTTGAGGGCGGGCGCATAGGCGCGGTAGACGGGCAGAGCCATCGTCACCACCACCAGCGCGCACACCGTGAAGACGAAAAGAGACGAGAGTTTGAGGTGATTCGTTTGGTTCCTCCTGTGTTCATAGGTTTGGGTTTTTGCGTTGGAGACGAGGGGGCGGGGCGAGGGGAGCGAATCCCCTCATCCCTGCCCGAATTTTCGCCTTTCGGCGAAGAGGAGAGGTGGTGAACATAGTCGCCAACGCTCAACGACTCTGCCACCTTTCCCTCCTCAAATCGGTAGTAGTGGGGGGCGGAAGAGGGAGTGAGCCGTAACTGGGATAGCCATTCAGGGTTCAGTATCCTGAGGAGAGCCCCCTTGTTCTTCAAGTGGTTCACCCGGGAGACACCTTCTTGGGGCACAAAAATCGGGATGGCGGGAAAGCCAATGCGGGCTCGGTGGTTCAACATTTCCTCCAAAGCCCTTTCCGCACAGGGGGTACAGGAAGGGACTATCACCGCTTCCGTGCCCAGTTCGCGAATGAGGCTCGGCGCTACGGGGGAGCCCGGGGGCATTCCCTGGACGGAGTTCGGCTTTCGCGGATGGAGCCTGCACCCTGCATTGGACAGAATCGTCCTTGCTGAGTCTCTGATGGGTGGCTGGGTGCTGATCAGAAGGGTCAGGACAACCACGCTCATAACTGCCATCCCAACACCCCCTCGTTCTGCTTTAGAGAGCGCTCCACGCGATAAGAACAGCGCGAGAGCGACGAGGACCCAAAAGGTGAGGCATAAAGGGCAAATTCCGTAAATCGCCTGGTGAATGACAAGCCAGGCGCCCGGGAAAATCGCAGAGACCAGCAAAAGAGCGCCCATACGAGAGAAATTTGCGTTTCTTTTGCTCAAAAGGTGAAGGGTGAAAATACTTGTGGAAAAGATAGTTCCCACCGTCCAGAGAGAGAGTTTTCCTAAGCCGAAAACATTTTCCGCGGGGCAGGAACTGCAGGCACCTAATAACCCAAGCAGAGAGATTCCAATTAACCCCCCCCCGCAAAGACGAAACTTATTCCCCTGGGCTGGGTCCCAAGTTGTCCCTTTAAGTTTTTCAGCCACTGGCTTGCCACAGTCATCATAATCCTCCGCGCGAAGTTTTTTCTTGGCTCGCCTACAGTTAATTATACAGACGTTTCGGCAAAGTTGTTTAGTTCGCGGGTGGTTAAATGAAAAAAATGAGAAAAAAATAGGGATTTTGAAACTAAAAATAGCGAAAAAGGACGTCTGGGGCATTTATGGGGTTCCGTTGGGTGCTTTTGGGGGCGCGTTAGGCTTATAATGGCGGTGCGGTTCCCCGATGCCACGGCTTCATTTTTTGGTCAACTTACAGAGGGACGACGCCATTCAGGCGGCGCGCTCCACTGCGGAATGGCTGAAGAAGTTGGGCGTGGAATTTGCCTTTGACCACGAGAGTGCGGAGGTTCTGGGTCAGCCCGGAGTTTTGCTTTCGGAGATTGGTCGCGCGGACCTGGTGGTGACCTTTGGAGGGGATGGGACATTGATACGCGCAGCTCGGCATTGCAGTGGCTTGCGGGTTCCGTCTGGGAAGGGGGACGGGTCTGCGACTCCGATATTAGGGGTGTATTTTGGGCAGTTTGGATTTGTGACGCAATGTGATCCCCACGAGGTTCGCACGGCGCTCCGGCAATTTCTGGATGGGGAGGCGGAATATGATGACCGGATGATGCTTAAGGGGGACCTGGTTCGGAATGGGGAAGTGGTGGCGAGCGTGCATGCGTTGAATGAGGTAGCGGTTCAGCGTTCCATCACGACGCGGATGACGACGTTTGGGATTCGGATTGATTGGGAGGACGTGGCGTATTATCCTGCGGATGGCGTTTTAGTGGCGACTCCGACGGGTTCTACGGGTTACAGTTTGAGTGCGGGAGGTCCGATATTAGATCCGCGGGTGGAGGCGATGGTGTTGACGGCGATAACCCCTCACACACTTGGGGCTCGTCCTTTGGTTCTTTCTCCCGAGAGTCGGGTGGATTTGAGCGTTCAGGTATCGGGGGATGCGGTGATGTCTGCGGATGGTCAGGTGCGTTTGAATTTGTTATCGGGGGATGTGGTTTCGGTAACGCGTTCGGAGAGGGTGACGCGTTTGCTGTTAGTAGACCGGAGTGACTTTCTGGTGAAGTTACGGACGAGGCTTTTGTGGGGAGCTCGGAGTTAGGAGTTGGGTACACTTTCTTTTGAGGGAGCGGTGTCCGAGTGGTCTAAGGAGCGCGACTGGAAATCGCGTACTCGCCCCAAAAGGCGGGTCGTGGGTTCGAATCCCACCCGCTCCGCCATCCTTTTGAGGTGCAGGCAATGAAGACGGAGAAAGGAGTGGAAGTGCCGGAGGATTTTGCAAGGGTTTTGCGGAAACATCCTCAGGCTCTCAAGTTTTTTTCCGCAATGCCCCCTTCTCATCAGCGGGAATATGTGCGCTATGTGGAGGAAGCGAAAAAGCAGGAGACGCGGGAACGCCGTGCAAAGCGTGCCCTGGAGATGATTCTCCAGTGGGGAGAGAAGCGAGAGCGTTAGAGCTGGTGTTGTTCCATATTGACTCGTCCATCGGGCAGGAAGGTAATTCCTTCTTTCAGGAGTCGTCTTTTCTGCTCCCTGGCGAGGGAAGGGCTTCTTTTGTGGATTCGGAGGGAACCATCCTTTCCCACGACCCGCCACCAGGGAACAGCGTCTGGAGCGGACGCCATCCACTTGCCCACGAGGACCGCGGGGGCAGAGAGTTCTCGTGCCAGGCTTCCGTAGTTCGTGACCCTTCCGGGCGGTATCTTCTTCACCAGGCGCCAGAGGTATCGGAGGGTCCTTCGGTGTTCGGAGGTTGTTTTGGCGGTGCTCGTGAGGTGAGTTATACTCCTTTTGATGTCCTGGACGGAAGTGGGATTGCGTGTTCGCTATGGGGAAACGGACCGTATGGGGCAGGTGTACTATGCGCATATTCTGGTATGGTTTGAGGTGGCTCGGAGTGAGTGGTGTCGGGAGAGGGGTATGCGGTATTCGGAATGGGAGGCGCAGGGCTTGTTCCTGCCGGTTGTGGAGGCTTGGGTGAGGTATCGTCATCCGGTGACGTATGATGAGGAGGTGTGGGTACGGGTGCGCCTGGCGAAGAAGAAGGCAAGTATGATGAAGTTTGAGTATCAGGTGACGAAGGGAGAGGGCGGGGTGCTTGTGGCAGAAGGATACACGTGGCACGTTTTGACGGATTCGGGAGGTAAGCGGGTTCCTTTTCCCGATTGGTTTGAGGAGCGAGCGGGGCGGATTTCCGATACCCGGGAGGAATGAAAACGGTCTTTTCCGTGTGGGGGCATAGGAGGCTCAGGGAGTAGAGGGTTGTTTGGGGAGTAGAATGGAAGTGTTGAGTGATTATTCTCCTTTGTCTGTAGCCTTGCGAGAGGTGTGTGAGAAGGCGCCCGGGGCGCCTCTTCTGGCGTTGGGGCAAACGGCGTTCTGGGACGAGCCTTTGAAGATAATGTTGCCGGTGGTTTCCGCTTCGGAGGGTCTTCCGCTCAGGTTTGTGGCGGGGATTCACGATACGGATTACTTTGCGAAGCGCCCTGGGGGGACCCTGGCATCCTCGCGATTTGTGGCTCTCCCCAGGAACGATGGCAGTACGCGGGGTTTTTGGTCTGCGGCGGGGGAGTTCAGCGCCCTTTTTGGAGCGGAGACTCCCGTGACGCGGGAGGATTTTCTGAAGGCGGGGGTGTGTTTGGAGCGTGTGTTGCAGGGGGATGCGAGTTTGTGGGACCAGGTGACGGAAGCCTATGGGTGGCGGGGCATTGCGAGCACTGATTCCGAACCCCGGACGTCGGTAGACATTCGGGCAAAGGATGTTTTTCCCTGTTTATGGGATACGTTTTGCTGGGCAGTGGAGAGGACGCTGGAGTCGTTGTGCGATGCTTCTCAGCAGTCCCTGGCGAGGGAACAGGCAAGCGCTTTGGAAAAGACCCTGAAGGAGGTTTTTGATTCTTCGGCGGAGGTGAGTTTGGGAGAGTTTTATGAACGCTTGCTTCCTTATTTTCACAGGATTCTGGAAGGAGAGTTCTCAGAAGTGGTGTATACGCGGACCTCGCGCCTGTTGCAACTGAATACGAGCACGTGTTCTCTGCCGAGGTTTCGGTTTGTGGAGATTTTTTTAGACCCTAAGACAGCTCCCCTGGCAAAGCGCGCTTACGACGAGGCGGTGCGGGGAACGGAGATTTATCCTCTGGAAAGGTTTGGAGAAGGGGCAATACCTTTTGATTTGGTGATACCGGGCAAGGGCAGAGGGACGATACGCCTAACCGATCGGGCTTTGAGGATTTCCACCCCTCAGCCCCTTCTGATTAAGTTGGAATCCCCCATCCGCAATCTCTGCGATTTATCGGAGGTTGTGTCGTCGCACTTTGAGGGATGCGTTTTGATTGGCAAGGCAGTTACGTTAATCAGTATGCTCTCCCGAGAGTTTGTTTTTGTCTTTCACGAAACAGGTTCACCCTATCTCGCCCAGACCCAAAAACTGCATTCCCTTCTGGAGAAGCAGGGGTTATCGGTGCCCACCTTGCCCATCCTTCGGGTTCAGTATAAGACGTGGGATGCCCTGGAGGCTACCGACCGATGGTTTCACCTTCCGGAGCCGTTTCAAAGACCTTTTGGGGCGGAGCATGTTTCTGCCCAAACCTTTGCGAAAGTGTGGCAAAAGGTGGTGGATCAGGAACGCCGTCACATAGAGAGCCTGGGCTCTGCGAAGGGTCCGGGCGAACTCATCAGGATTTTGGAAGGGATAAAGGGGGGGCGCTGGTCAGCTCTGCGTGACGAGTATGAACAGTTGAGTCAGGACCTTGCGCCCATTCAGAGGGAGATTTCTGATTTGCGAAGGCAGCTTGCAGGTGCCTATGAAGAGTTACGGGCATTGAAGAAGCGCTGGCAGGAGTTAGAGCATCAGATGGGCGAGCATTATCGGGCGCGCCTGCGCGCGGGGAACCCCTCCCGGGAGGACGAGGAGCAAAGAAAACAGTATGAGCAAGAGCGGATAGAGCTCCGCCATCGTCGGGATGCTCTTCGGCACTTCATTCGGGAGATATGGTCTCGGCAGTCCGAGTTGGCTCAAAAGGGGAAGCGAAGAGAAGCGTTCGTTCGGCGCCGGGAGATTGAGAAAGAGGCGGAATGGGCTCGGCTGGAGGTTGCACGAGAGGCTACGTTAGTTATCAAAGGGCTTTTGCGGAGCCATTTCCGTCCCAGTGCTTGGTGGCTGCCTCTCGTGAGTCCCGACGGCGCGTGGTACACCAGACTTAAAGAAACCGCTGTGGCTCGCCTGGAGTATTTATCGGTAAAAGACGATGGGAGATTCTAAGCAGGAGCGGAATATGGATTTCTATAAGTATGAGAGTTTAGGGAATGACTTTATCCTGGTGGAGGAGGTCCAGGTGGGGGGCAGGGATTTGAGCGCCCTTGCCAAAGAACTTTGCTCCCGACGTTGGGGCATTGGTTCTGATGGGCTTTTGGTGTTGAGCACGGACGCTTCGCCTTATAGGCTCCGGATGTTCAATCCCGATGGGAGCGAAGACTTTTGTGGAAACGGCTTACGCTGTGCGGGCTTGCATTTGTGGCGCAATGGGTTGGTGGATAAAGAGGCGTTGCTCCTTCACGGAGGGGAGCAGATTCCCATTCGGTTTGACCCCGCAGGGTGGATTGACGTCACCTTGCCAGCACCTTCCTTTGACCCCGCTCTCGTCCCCCTTGCGGAAGGAGTGGGAGAGGTGTTTGAGCGCGAACTGCGAGTGGCGGGGCATCTTTTGCGCGTGAGTGCCCTCACTACCGGGAGCACCCATTGTGTCATCTCCTGTTCTGCTCCGCCTGATGAGATGGTGTTTCAGCGTGTGAGCCGGGAGTTGGAGACCCACCCCTGGTTTCCCCAGCGGACTTCCGTCATCTGGGCGTGGGAAACGGGAGCGAAGCAGATCACCATCCGAATATGGGAAAGGGGGGTTGGGGAGACGCGGGGATGTGGAACGGGGAGCGCAGCAGTGGGAGCGTGTTGGTTTCGCAAAAACCCCAACCTTTTAGCGGTTGGGGTGGTGAACCCCGGAGGGGAGGCAGTGGTTTCTAAGGGACCTGAGGGGAGGCTGGTGGTGAGTGCCAAGGCGCGCTTGGTGTTTTCGGGGAATACGCTTTCTCCCGAACAGCCCTTGAAGGCACCTAAGGACACTGCTTAGCGTCGGAAGCGGAGACGGGCGCGGTCTGCGAGTTCTTCTCCCAGTTGGAGGTAGGGCACTTCCAGGCGGTCCCTCCGCCAGCCGAGAGGTACTTTGAGTCCCCGAACGCTGAGCCAGGCATAGGGGCGAATGGTGAGCGTCCCCTTAGAGGAGAGAAAGCGGAATTCATAGGAGCGAGGCATTTCACAGCGCTGAAGGTCGGAATAAGCAAAGGTACTGACCCGAGAGCCCTTCGTTATTTCCACGCGGTCTTCATACAGGCGATATTCCAGTTTCTCCAGGTATTCACTGACCATTTTGGCGAAAGAGCCTTTTCCCTCTTCCATAAATTTCCCTATCGCTGACCACAAGGCGAGAGCCGTACCATAGCGGGCTTTTAAAAGGTCTTCTTCGGGGAGGGACTGAGCCCCCAGGATCAGCCAGGTACCCACGTTTAGAGGGCGGTATCTAACAGGGTGGACCACGTCCTTTTTTACGAGACTGGGAGCAATCGGGTTGCGTGGAGTGCTCCCTTGGATGGCTTTTCCCCGTCTTTATGGGATAAATGAGGTGCGAGGATTGTCCCCGGCACGATGAGGTGAGGAAAGTATGCCGTGATGGAAAACTTAACCCGCAATCGTGGGATTCTGCGGTGGAGGTTGCCCAGCATTTTGGGGTGCGCGCCCTTTGTATGATGAACGATCACCGGGAAGAAATCATTGACATTTGGGGATTGGGGGTCATAAACCTGTGCTCCCAGGAGAAGCCTGAATGAGAGATGCTCCGAGACCCTGAGTGGGCAAAGCGCCTTTACAGAGAGTTACTCAGAAAACGAATAATCGGGACGGAAAAGATAAGGATACGGGAAGGCGCCAGGAATGCGATCACTGGTGAGCCAGGGGGTGATGCCGAAGCCACGGTCATCATAACGTCGCCAGGGGTCCCTCCGGAAATCGGTGTCCAGAGGTCCTGTTTGCATTCCCAGTGTTCGGCTTTTGGCTCCCCCCCCTGCAAAGGCGAAAATTGCTCCTCGGTGATGTATCCATTGCGTCCCCAGTTGACCTACCATAGAGTGGGCGCACTGATTGCCTGCATTATCTATAAGACATCCCCCAGGAGGACCATTTTTTTGATAGAAACAGGGGAGGACAACGGTGGTGCATCGGAGTTGGGGGCTTGCGATGGCGAAGCCCTTTACCGCCACCTTTCCCAGCCCTTCCCAGAAAAGGGGGAGTTCGGCGGGATTGACGATGGCGGAAGCAGGATAGGAATGGAGTAAGCCATTATAGGTGTAAGAGACATTTTTGGGGGTGACGAAAGGGTTAGCGTAGTCACTGGTTGCGGTGGGTTCTATTTGTTCGGTGGTGCTGGGGCAAGCAAAAAGGTTGTAAGAGCCTAAATAGGGAACGAGGGCATTTGCCCAAAACGTGGCGTTTTCCTCCCGTCGGGTAGAGGATTGGGAACTTCGCCAATGGTGGGGAACTTCCATAAACTGTCCCAGTCTATAGTTTCCTGTTGCGGGGTCTGCGGTGATGCCCAGGGGATACCGTTCGTCAAAGGTCTGGAGATAAATCCCTGTCGCCTCCACAAGTTGCATAAGGTTGTTGGTGCATTGGACCGTTTTCGCTTTTTCTCGTGCCTGGGTGAGAACGGGGAAAAGGAGGGCGGCAAGGATCGAGATGATGGCTATCACCGTGAGCATTTCTATGAGCGTGAAGGCTCGCTTGCGGAGCATAGATAGGTCTGCCATAGGAATTTACCGCATAGTCTTGTTTTTTGACTCTTTTGTGCTCTGCGTTGTTCGCCTCAAGGATAGATTTCTGTTTAGGGAGCGGTTTCCGTACCTTAGAAAGCCATTAAAAGTACGGGGTCCTCTGTTCTCCAATCCTGCCGGGTCGGTCAGGACTTCGTTAGGCCTCGTCAGGCCTTCGTCAGGACAGCTTCCAGCCGGCGATTCACTGCATCCCAATCAATAACCTGAAGGAAGGCGTCAATGTACTTGGCGCGGGCAGTACCAAAGTCCAGGTAATAGGCGTGTTCATACACGTCTAACGCCAGAATAGGGGTGCAATCCCAGATGGGGTAGGTGTTTTGGGCATCACCTATGAAGTTGAAGAGGGCTTTCTCCTGATGGTCATAGGCGAGCCATGCCCAACCCCGTCCCCCCATTCCAGTGGCTTTGAGGTCATCTGCCCAGGCATCAAAACTGCCGAAGTCCCGCTCAATCAGTTCGCGAACTTTGCCCCGGCAATTGCCGTCGCCTCCCAGGATGTCAAAGTAGAGGGTGTGGTTGAGAAACCCGCCATAGGCGAAGGTGTAGTCCACCTTCAGCGCTCGGATGACGCTGTAGACCTGATTGGCTTTGGAAGAATCCTCCTGGAGTTCCGCCAGAGCCTTTCGGATTTCGTTCGTTTTGTTCGCGTATCCCTGGTAGAGTTTGAAGTGTTCCTCGTGTGTCCGACGGCTAATGCCCACTCTTTCAGTGCTGAACACCTTGTCCGCCAGGGGCACAGGTTCAACAAGACGTACTTCCTTTACCGCAGACATAGGTTCCTCCTCCTTCGGAAGGTTTTGAAAAAGCTTACCCTAACCTTTACAGATTAATTCAGGGGGTGCGAGTGGGGTTTGGGACTTTTTGGGTAAAAAGGAGGGGTGCTTGCCTACCTGGGGCTCGGCAGTAACCTGGGTGACCGTGTGCAAAACTTGCAGGCGGCGGTGAACTATATAGACCTTCGGATAGGGTCGGTTTTGAGGATTTCTGGCATTTATGAGACAGCCCCCCTCTACCGCACCGACCAGCCCTGGTATTTGAATGCGGTGCTGGAAGTCAAGACCCTGCTGGACCCCCCAGCCCTTTTGAGCGCCCTCAGGGCGGTAGAGCAAGAGATGGGGCGGACTCCTGCGGAGCGCTATGCCCCACGGGTGATTGATATAGATATTCTGATAATGAGGGAGGAGGGGGGGGATGTGCTCACCTTTAGAAGCGATGACTTGGTGCTTCCTCATCCCGCCCTTACAGAGCGCCGTTTTGTTCTGGAACCTCTTGCAGAACTGGCTCCCGACCTGATCGTAGAGGGTCACCCCATCAAGGTGTGGCTGGGAGAACCGGAAATTCAAGAGCAGGCGGTGCGGAGTGTGGAGGGGATAGGACTTTCGGTGCATCAAGATTGATAGCAGGATGGGATTAGGGTCGACACTCAGTTTGGGGTAAGCCCTAAAAGCCTTGCCAGTTGTGTGGCATTGGTTATCGCTTGCGCCTGAAAGTGGTTATTGAAAAAAATTAGAGTTTCTTCTGCTTGGGCGCTCATTTGCTTGATGTCCTCTATGCGGGCGCTCAGTTCCTGTTCAGAGTAAAGATAGTCATATCGTTGCCAGGTCTCTTGATGGTGATACCATGTTTTGGCGTTTCTCCCGTGAAATCGGATATAGGCGGGAGAATGGGTGACAAGGGGAGCGAACTTCATTAATCCGGGAAGGTCTGGCTGATCTACCACACAAAGGGAGACGCCCCACTCCCGTAAACGCTGAATTGTTTCATCGGTTTGCCAGCGTATGTTGCGAAATTCTATGCATAAGGGGAATATCTCCTGGGAGAGGTGGCGAAGGTAGTTCCACGCTTCTCGTGATGGCACGAAGGAGTGGGGAAACTGGGCAAGGTGCACCGCGAGCGTCCCCGATTCCTGGAAGGGGCGATTCTGCAATTTGGTTTTCCGGATGGATTCTTCTGTGTTTTCCACTTCGTGCGTCAGGGACTTGTGGAGTTTGATGGCAAAGCGGAAACTTGCGGGGGCTCTTTTGATTAAACTCTGCACCGTTCGGGGAGAAAGAAAGGAGTAATAACTTGAGTTGATTTCCAGACAGGAAAACCTCTGAACATAGAACTCAAACCATTGCGCCTTGGGCATATTTGGGGGATAGAAAACCCCTTTCCAATCCTCATAACTGAACCCCGAGGTTCCGATCTGGATGGCGTGGGTGGGGCGCTTTGTCAACGAAACCTCCTTCATTTTTTCGCGTTTAGGGTTTTGCTCGGGAAGGGAAAGAACCTCATCTGCGGGGGCAGGCATCCCTTCCATCCCTTCCTTGCCTTTGATCCCTGGGAGTCAGGCTTCTTAGTGGTTTGGTTATTTAGGACGGGTGGTGCGTTGTTCAATGCGTTTTTCAAAGGTGCCGGGAACAACCATATTCACATAGATACCTGGGGTATGGATGCAGTCCGGATCCAGTTGCCCTATTTCAACAATTTCTTCCACTTCCGCTATAGTTATATCTGCCGCCGTTGCCATCATCGGATTGAAGTTTCGGGCAGTTTTTCTATACACCAGATTGCCCGCCTTATCCGCTTTATAGGCTTTCACCAGGGCGAGGTCGGCGTAGAGGGCGCGTTCCAGAACATACCACTTGCCATCAAACTGACGCACTTCCTTCCCCTCCGCGATGAGGGTGCCATAACCGGTGGGAGTATAAAAGGCGGGGATACCCGCCCCACCCGCGCGAATTCGCTCCGCAAGAGTGCCCTGCGGGACCAATTCCACTTCAAGTTCGCCTGATAAAAATTGCCTCTCAAATTCATCGTTCTCGCCCACATAACTCGCTATCATTTTTTTGATCTGTTTCGTTTGAAGGAGGATGCCCAAGCCGAAATCGTCCACACCGCAATTGTTGCTGATGACCGTAAGGTCTTTGACTCCAAGTTCCCGCAAGCCTTGAATGAGGTTTTCGGGTATTCCGCACAGTCCGAACCCTCCTGCCATAATGGTCATTCCATCGCGCACCCCTGCGCGCCGTAGGGCTTCCAGAGCGTTTGGCACGGTTTTGTCCATCGTTTGCGTTATACCCTGCGTAGAGGAGTTTGGGGGATGCGGTTAGTGTTTTCTGCAAGGGAACCGAGGAGAGCAGGGGGAAGCCGGAGAGTGGGGAGCTAACCTTTATCTTCTACCGAGAGGAGGCTTCGCCCAATGCAACCGCTGGGCAGGGATGTACCCAGGATGCGGGCAAGGGTGGGGGCGATGTCTTCGGGTCCGCAATGCTCCAGGCGGATGCCAGGAGGGATTCGGAAGCCCGCAAATATCAAAGGTACAGCAGAATCGTAGGACCAGGGGCTTCCATGCTGGGTTCCCCCCGCAAGGGTACCTATAACAAAGCCGGGTTTGGGGATGTAGAGGACGTTTCCGGAGCGCTCCGGGTGGAAACTTCGCAAAATGATGGTTTCCAGGGTGCCGTGGGAGAGGAAGCCTTCTAAGATGTCCTGCCGTGTGTAGGCTGAGTGGATCCCCGGAATGAGGCGCAAAACATCCCGAACCATATATTCCACGTCCGCGAGGGTGTAGTCGCTTTCGCTGATGGCTTCTTCGTCTAAATAGATGGAGTGCCCGTCGGTGTGGGAGATGGCATTGGAGATTTCGTTGTCTTCAAGGGCATTTTGGACCTGTTCTCGGAGTTGCTGGGGGTTGAGGCGTCCTGCAAGCCCCTCTGGTTCATCTTCAGGAAGGGGGGCGATCCCGTGGTCAGAGGTGAACACGATGAGGGCATCTTTCAATCCTCGGGGCAGGCTCCTTTCCAGGAAGCGGAAGAAGTCGGCGAGTTGGCGATCGGTGCGCACGGTGAGCTCCAGGATTTCTGGCGAATCCGGTCCAAAGGAATGCCCCAGGTAGTCCTGGCTTGAGAGGGAAATGCACAGCAAGTCGGGGACCTCATCTTGCCCCAGCTGCTCGTTTCGGATGGCTTCTTTCGCTGCCTCAAGGACAAACTCGTTGCCGAAGGGGGTGTAGATGAAGTTGTTTCCGACGGGGTGGGGGAACTCTCGGTTAAAGCCCGGAGGGGGTAAAGGGCGGGTGGGAGGGCGCGTTCGGAGATAGGCGGATGGGGGGAGAGTTTTCGTCCAGGTCTCCTGGGCATATTGGGTGGGTAAGTTGCGTTGGTTAAGGCGAATCACCCACTCGGGCAGGGTCTTTTTTGGGGCGTAGGCGGTGCTGGTGGTCCAGGAGCCGCTTTCTTCCCAGAGGACGAGGTCTGCCTTGCGCCCTGCCAGAAGGATGGCGCCCCGGTCTTTCAAGGAAAGAGCCACAACCTTCGCCTGCCCTCCGGTGGTCTTTTTTAGTTCCTCCCCCAGAGTCGTAACTTGAAGGTTTTTGGGAGAGAAACTGGTTCTTCCGGTGAGCACGTCCTGGGCGCCGGGGTCCTGGACGCAATACACGGGGGAGCGACTTGTGCGGTCAAACCACCTGTTTCCGACGATTCCCGTGAGGGCGGGGATGCTTCCCGTGCTGATGACCGCATGCCCTACCGCCGTTTCCGTGGGGAGGTGAGTGTATTTGGCGTTGATGAAGTTAGCCCCTTGTTCTGCGAGGAAACGAAATCCCCCCACGCCTTCTTCACTCGTGGGTGGAAGAAAGAGGTCGGAGAACCTGGTGAGATAATCGGGTCGGAACTGGTCAATGACCAGGATGATGGTTAACCTGGGCTTTTGCAGAAGCGGGAACGCCAGAAGGAGAGGAACCAGAAAGAGGAGCATACGATTAGGGGGGAGTATACCGAACGGTAAGAAAAAGGAGGAGGCCCCGGTTAGGAGAGTGTTCCCGGGGCCTCCCGGTTGGGAGGAGAGGGGCTAATGGAGGGTAGGAGTATGGCTACTTTTATTGACGCCTCGGGAGGCAAAAAGGTTCCCTTGGGCGCTCCTGGTTTTCTGCCTTTTCGGAAAAAAAGCTGCCCTTTTTGCTTGCTTCCATCTCCCTGGTACGGATGGCTCAAAATGAGGGCGCTTTGGAAAATGTTTCCTTGAGACTGCGCTTTTGGCAATACATCTGGGTGCTGGGTGTGGGAGCCTTTGCTTTGTGGGTGGGGCTTCAGACGCTCCGGGCGATGAGCGATGATGCGTTCATCCCTTTGCGCTGTGTGCGGAGAGCCTTGGAAGGGCAGGGCTTGACTTATAATCCCGACCTAACAGGGGAACAGCCCAGTACCTCTCCCTTGAACCTTCTGCTCACCTTATCGCTGGCTTGGGTTTTAAAGGCGTTCGGTTTCTCTTCAGAGGGGGCGACGCTGGGGAGCGCCCAGGTGGGGTATGGGGTGTGGGTGGTCGTCAGCTCCCTGGCGGGCGGGTACCTGGTGAAGGGGAGGGATTCGGGTATCGGGTTTTTAGCGGGGGCATTAGCGAGCGTTCTGGCATTGCAAGCCCTTTCTTTCTATACAGCAGGGCTGGAGACCCCTCTTTTTATGGCCCTGGTGTTAGGGGGCGTTGGCGCTCTTTCCGTAGGAAGGCTTCAATGGGCTTTCCTTCTCCTTGCCCTTGCGGTGTTAGCCCGGCACGATGCCTTGCTTTTGTATGGGTTGGGGGTGGCGTGGGTGGTGGGGAGGTCAGCGCCCCCAGAAAGGCAGAAAAAGTTATTGAGAGCGATAACTCCTCTTCTCCTTGTCCTGGGACCCTGGCTTGTGTTCTCCGCTTTCTATTACGGGACGACTATTCCCACCACGTTATCCGCTAAGATGGCTCAAGGGCGTAGCATCTATTGGATGGAGTCTTATTCCTCGGGGGTTGGGCGTTGGTATGGAGAGGTGTATGGAAGCATGGGGTGGCTATTCGGAGTTATAGGAGCAGGGGGGGCTTGCCTTTTTGCCTGGTATGCCTTGAGAAGGGGTTCCGCAAAAAGCGAGAGAGCCTTGCCTGGAGTCGCGTTGTTATGTTTTTATTCTGTCCTCCACTTTGGGGTGTATGCGGTTCTGGGTGTCCCCCCCTATCACTGGTATTACCTTCCCTATTATGCGGTAGGGGCAGTGGTGGCTGTTATGGGGTTGCGACTTGGGTGTGAGTTGGTTTGGAAGTCTTCTCCTGCGCTGGTTGGGGGTTGGATCGTTTTGGTGGGGCTTGGGGCTTATGGTGTTTTGTCCCGTTTGCCTCTGGAAGAATCCCGCTGGGGTGCCTATGAGGAGGTTGGGAGGTATTTGGCTGATCATCCCCCTCGCATTGCGGTGGGGTTAATGGAGATAGGAATCATTGGGTTTTACTGCCCGGGGGTGAAGGTGTTTGATTTTGGGGGAATCGTAACGCCCGAGCAACGCGAGCGGCTGATGCGAGGGCAGGCTCTTGAGTGGATGAGCGAGCCTGGAGGACCTGATAAGGTGGTGATTCGGGGGGAAAGGCATCCCCTGGAGCCTGACTTCAGTCCCCATTTCCAGGAGCGGTTTGAACTGGAGAAAGCCTTTGCGCCCACGCAAGCCTTTCCCAGGGGACTTCAAGTTTGGCGGGTGAGGGAGTCGAGAGTTACAGGTCTAAAATAACGCCCAGGGCTTCCAGAATCCTGGTAAGGTCTTCTTCTCCGAAGTAATCAATCACGATTTGCCCCCTTTCCTTTTTGGAGTGAATTCTAACGGGCGCTCCGAGCCGTTCACTCAGGGCGCGCTCCAGGGGCGTGAGTTCTCGCGGTTCGGAAGTCGGCCGCGAGGGGGCGTCTCCCCCTTTTTGCCGAGCCAATTTTTCTACCTGCCTCACGCTCAAGCCTTTCTTTATGATTTGCTCGTGAATGAGGAGCATTTCCGTTTCTGTGTCGCATTGGAGGAGGGCGCGGGCATGTCCTTCGGAGATTTTCCCGGAGGCGAGGGATTCGCGGATGGGGAGAGGCAGGCGGAGGAGCCGGAGGGCATTGGTGATGGTGGGGCGGGATTTCCCCACGCGTTGAGCCACTTCTTCCTGCGTTAATCCGAATTCCTCAATGAGGACCTGGTAGGCTTCCGCAGCTTCCAGGGGAGAGATGTCTTCTCTTTGCAGGTTTTCCACTAAGGCGATCTGAAGGGATTCTATGGTATCCGCTGTGCGGATGACTGCGGGAATGCGTTGGAGTCCTGCGAGTTTAGCGGCACGCCATCGTCGTTCCCCTGCGATGAGTTCGTACTGGTTTTGTCCTATGATGCGCACGATGACGGGCTGGACCACACCCACCTTCTTGAGGGAATCCGCCAGGGAATGCAAGGACTCCTCATCCATCCGTTTGCGTGGCTGGCGGGGATTAGGTTGAATGGCGTCTATGGGTATCTCCCGAAGAGATGCCTGCTCTTGTTCGCTCAGAAGTTGAATCAAGCCTTTTCCCAAAGCTTCACGCATCGCTGGAAACCTCACTCCTGTTTTCCTGAGATGTTTCGTGCTTCTCCTGCTCGGGTTCTGAGTTCAGGGTGGCTATAGCGCTCCTTTCGGCAGAGGGGAAGGGACCCTCCGCATCTGCAAGCACTTCGTCAGCAAATTCGCTATAAGCCACCGCTCCCTTGCAATCAGGATACCGTATCACTGCAGGTTCTCCGAAGCCTGGGGCTTCGCTGAGCCGGACGTTGCGCGGGATAACCGTTTTCGCCACGATGGGACCAAAGAAGCCCCGGACCTCTTCTTCTACTTGTTGACTGAGACGGGATCGGAAATCGTACATAGTGAGCAAGACCTTGGCAACCCGGAGGTTGGGGTTAATTCTTTTCTGGATTAGTTCAATAGTTTTGAGGAGCTGGGCAAGCCCTTCCAGGGCGTAAAATTCGCATTGGAGGGGGATGAGGGCGCCTTCCGCAGCTGTCAGGGCGTTGATGGTGAGAATGCCGAGCGATGGGGGAGCGTCAATGAGTATCCAATGATAGGCATCCTGCAAGGGGCGCAAGGCGGAGGCGAGAATTTGCTCTCTTCCCACCTGCCCCAGCAGAGCGGGCTCCGCACCTGCAAGGTCAAGGGTGGAAGGAAGGATCTGGAGATTTTCCCACCGGGTAGGGAGGATGGCTTCTTGGGCAGGGAGGGAGTCGGTGATGACCTCGTAAAGGCTGGTGCTCAAGGAAGCCTTGGAGATGCCAACGCCAGTGGTAGCGTTCCCCTGGGGGTCTGCGTCCACGAGGAGCGTCCGTCGTCCCCGCAGGGCAAGGAGGGCGGCAAGGTTGACCGCGGTGGTGGTCTTGCCGACGCCGCCTTTTTGGTTAACGACTGCCCAGATCGGCACCCTTCTATTGTAGCCTCTTTTGGGGAGAAGGGGGGTGGGGTTTTGGATTTTAAGGGTTAGAATAGAGGCTATGAAGTACCAAGCCCCTCGCGGGACCCAGGACATTTTGCCCTCCGAGTCTCCTTATTGGGCGTGGATGGAGGAGCGCTTTCGGGAGGTTTGCAGGCTTTACGGTTACAAGGAAATCCGGACGCCCATTTTTGAGGAGACAGACCTTTTTGTTCGGAGTCTGGGTGAGGGGACGGAAGTGGTTCAGAAGCAGATGTACACCTTCAAGGACCGAGGGAACCGAAGCCTAACCCTCAAGCCTGAGGTAACCGCTCCCGTGGTGCGAGCCTATCTTGAACACAAATTGGGCTCGCCAGATAAGGTGACCCGCTTATTTTATATTTCCCCGATATTCCGTTATGAGAGGCCCCAGAGGGGGCGTTTTCGCCAGAGTCATCAATGCGGGATTGAACTCCTTGGTTCAGGTGAGCCGGATGCGGATGCGGAGGTCATTGATTTAGCGGTGCGTTGGTATCGCCTGCTGGGCTTTTCGGGAGTGAAGGTGAAGATTAACAGTTTGGGAATGGAAGAATGCCGTGAGAAGTATAGAGAGGCTTTGCGGGCTTTTGTGAATCCGTGGATTGGGGAGTTGGGTCGTGATATGGCGGAGCGGTTTGAGCAAAATCCCCTCAGGCTGTTAGATTCCAAGGAGAAGGAGGTTCAGGAGCGCCTGAAAGAGGCGCCGACGATTGATGGATTTTGGGAGGAGGAATCCAAGGAGCACTTTTCTTTGTTAAAGGAACGCTTGAGGGTGCTCAACATTTCTTTTGAGGAGGATGTCCGGCTTGTTCGCGGACTGGATTATTACACCAAAACTGTTTTTGAAATTCAAAGTGGGGCGCTGGGAGCCCAGAATGCCTTATGCGGGGGGGGGAGATATGACCATCTGATTGCCTCGCTGGGGGGTCCAGAGACCCCTGCGGTGGGGGTGGCTATGGGCGTAGAGCGGGCGTATTTGGCGTTACAGGAAGAGAAGAAGTTGCCCGAGATGTCTGTGATTGGGAAGCCCCTGGATGTCTTTGCGGTGTGCCTGACTGAGCGTCGCTCGGAGTTTTGGAAGGTGGTCTCGTCCTTGCGCGAGAATGGCTTTTCCGTGGTTATGGATGTGCGCTTTGGTTCTGCCAAAAGCCAGTTGCGTCAGGCGGATAAGTCCGGGGCACGCTATGCCTTGTTTATCGGGGATAGCGAATTAGACGAGGGGGTGGTGACTTTGAAGGATTTGTCTTCTGGCAGGCAGGAAAGGGTGGCGAAAGGGGAATTGACTGCAAAGCTTAGGGGCTTAGAGGACGGCAAAAAGGATAAAGAAGCGTGATCATCTTTCCCAGTCTCTTTAAAGTCCTGAGGGTTTAATCCCGGGGGTCATTTTTTAGCCCAGAACATTTGCCCTGCGGGTTCCTGGATAACGGCGAGGCGCAGGGTTTCCAGTGCCTTTCTCAAGCCTTCTTGAGGTGACATAAGGGGGTCTTCATGTTCAATGGAGAGGACATAGTCATACCCTACGGTTCTTAATGCGGAGACGAAGTCGCGCCACCATTTAACGTCGTGTCCATAGCCAACGGAGCGGAAGGTCCAGGAGCGCTCGGCGACTTTAGCGTAGCTCTTGGTGTCCAAGTTTCCATTTCGGAGGGAGTTGGTGGGGTCAATGAAGGTGTCCTTGGCGTGGCAATGGAAGAGTGCCCCTTCCTGTCCAAGTTCGCGTGCGGCGAGAATGGGGTCAATTCCTTGCCACCAGAGGTGGGAGGGGTCAAAGTTTGCGCCAATCCATTTGCCAAATTTTCCTGCGGAGGTTCGGAGCTTGAGCAGAGTCTCGTTGGAATAGCAGACGAATCCCGGGTGCATTTCAATGGCGAACTTGACGCGGTGGCGGGCGAGGAATTTTGCTTGTTCCGTCCAATAGGGGATAACGACCTTTTTCCATTGCCAGTTCAAGATTTCTCGGTACTCATCGGGCCAGGCGCAGGTGACCCAATTGGGGTTCACCGCTTGAGGTCCATCTCCCGGGCATCCGCTAAAGCCATTGACCACGGGGACCCCAAGAGCCGAGGCGAGTTGGACCGCTTTTCGGAAGGCTTGATGGTGGGCTTCCGCAATTTCCTTTTTGGGATGCAGGGGATTGCCGTGACAACTTAGGGCGGAGAGTATGAGGTTGCGTTTGGAGATTTCTTTCAAAAGGCGGTCACGGGCGGTCTTGCTTTCCAGCAGTTTATCCACGTTAAGGTGAGGAGACCCTGGATAAGCCCCCGCACCTATTTCTACCGCCTGGACGCCTTCCGCACGGGCGAGGTCCAGGGCTTCTTCCAGCGGACGATCTCCAAAGAGGGCGAGAAAAAGGCCAATTTTCATATAGAGTTAGTTTCGCCACAATTCCTTTTTTCCCTGCTGTCGGTGAGTGGGAGGTTCGGGTGGTCCTTTCAGGTTTTTTCTTGCTGGAATCGTTTCACCGCTTCGGCAAATTCCCGAAGGCGCTTTTGGACAAGGTGATGGACGGTGCCCTCGGGGTATTGTCCTTTTTCATCGGGGGCACCCGCGGGCGTTCCGGTGAGGAGTTCTATGCCTTCATCAACGGTTTTTGCGGTGTAAATGTGGAATTTTCCTGCCCGAACGGCTTCCACCACTTCGTCGCTCAGGACCAGGTGGTGTTTATTGCTTTCGGGGATGAGGACGCCTTGTTCTCCGTGTAAGCCAAGATGCTTGCAGACACGGAAGTATCCTTCAATTTTTTCGTTGACCCCGCCGATGGGCTGGATGTCTCCTCTCTGGTTGACAGAGCCGGTTACCGCAATGCTTTGCTTGAGGGGGACGTTGGCGAGTGCGGAGAGCAGGGCATAGAGTTCGGCGCTGGAGGCGCTATCGCCTTCCACGGGAGAATAAGATTGTTCAAAGACGACTCGCGCCGTGAGGGTGAGGGGGGACTGTTGGGCATATTTCTGATAGAGATACCCCGCCAGGATGAGAACACCCTTGGAGTGAATGGGACCCCCGAGGGCAACCTCGCGTTCAATGTCTACGATCTCTCCTTTTCCCAGGGCGACCGTTGCGGTGATTCGTGATGGTTTCCCGAATTCATAGTCGCCAACGCTGATAACGGAGAGGCCATTGACAACCCCTATGCGGGCTTCCCGGGTGTCAAGGAGGATTTCGCCCCTGGCGATCATCTCCCGGATGCGTTCTTCAATGAGGTTGGCGCGGTAGATTTTTTGGTGAAGGGTTTTGGTGATGTGTTCCTCGGTGATGAATGGGGAATTGTCCTTTTGGGCATAGAAGTGGGATTCGCGGACCACATCGGCGATGGCGCCGAATTCTGTGGAGAGGTGATCCTGGCTTTCGGCGAGCCTGCAAGAATATTCCAGGATGCGCTTTACAGCGTCCCGGGTCAGGGGTTTGAGTTTTTCCTTTTCGCAAAACCGTCGGAGGAAACCGAGGGTTTGTTTGATATTGGGATCATCTCTTGAGACGCGTGTATGGAATTCGGCTTTCACTTTGAAGAGTTCAGGAAACTCGTCATCCAGAGCGTAAAGGAGTTGATAAAACAACGGGTTACCTATGAGGATGACTTTGACGTTGAGGGGGATAGGTTGGGGGCGCAAAGACTTGGTGGAGTAAAGAGCGAGTTTTTCTGCTAAGTCTTCAATAGGGACCTCGTTGGTGCGTATGGCACGCTTCAGCCCGTCCCAACTGCCCAGGTTGGTGAGGAGGTCTTCCACGGGAAGCACTAAGAACCCCCCATTGGCTTTGTGAAGGGAGCCGGGTTTTATGAGGGTAAAGTCCGCATAGAGGGCGCCATAGCGTAGTTCCTTTTCCACTTTTCCAAAGAGGTTGGCGTGCGTGGGATTGAGTTCCATAATGACGGGTGCCCCTTCCGTGCCTGCGTGGTCCACCAGAACGTTCACCTGGTATCGGCGAAAAGGGTCTTCCTCGCCAGGAGGGAGGGGGAAGGGGAGGTTCTCGCTGGGGCGGGGCAGAAAGAGGTGTCGGTTCTGGACTATATCGTTTTCCAGGTCCCGGAGGTAGCGTGTGACGGCGGGGAGGGATCGGTATTTCTCGGCGATTTCTTGCACTAACTCCCCCACGATGGCGTGGGCAACGTGCTGGTCTAATTCCTGGATTCGGGCATCGGCTTCTCTTTGGATTTCGCGGATGCTTTTCATAGATTGGCTGAGTTCTTTGAAAAGAGCCGTCCGGCGTTCCCCGATGGCTTTCTGTTCTTCTTCCGGAAGTTGGCGAAAGCGCTCTTCCGTGATTGGTTGCCCGTTTTCCAGCGGAACGAGAGTGACCCCAAAAGGACCCGTGTAAAGCGAAAAGTTAGCAGTGGACGCTTTGGCTTGCAGTTGCTCCACGATGGCGTTGCGAAGTTTTTCAGCGGTTTCCATAATTTCTATTCGGCGCTTGTTATACTCCTCGCTTTCAAAGGCTTTGGGAAGCTCCGTGCGCACTTTTTGCACCAGTGTGGCGACGTCTTTCTGGAATTCTTTTCCTTTTCCCGGCGGGAGTTCCAGGGCTCTGGGCTCGTAGGGGTTTTCAAAGTTGTGAACATAGCACCAGTCAGAAGGGGTGGGCTTTTGGGCGGCATAGCGATGCAAATACTCGGTAACCGCGGTCATCTTGCCAATCCCTCGGGGACCTGCCACGTAGATGTGGAACCCTTTTTCCTGTATTTCAAGTCCCAGTTGAAGAGCGTTGATAGCGCGTTCTTGGGCGACAATTCCCGTCACGGGTTCCGCATCCAGTGTGCTCTCTATGCGGTCAAGGAGGGGGGAAGTGAGGGGAGGCTTCAGTTCTTCCGGTTTCAGTTCGGATGCCATAGTTGCCCTGAGTATATCTTTACTCGTCAGGGAGAGGCTGTTTCAGGCGCTCCGTGATTTTGAAGTGGAGTTTGGCTACCTCTTTCAGGTTCTGAAAGCCGTGAAGGGCGACGAACTCCCGGGCAGAGCGGAGGACTTCTTTTCCTGAGCCTTTGGGCAAGAAGACACCCCATTTCTGGGATGCCCAACGGAGATAAGAGAGGAACTTAGCGCGGGCTAAGATGGAGGCACCCGCCACGGCGGGGTCTTCTTCTGCACGGATTCGCAGGTGGAGGGTTGCCTTTTGCCCTCGCTCCATAAGGGCTTCGCGCAGGGTTTTGGGGTTGGCGAATTGGTCGCAGATGATTTCTTCTGTAGGGTGTTTCTGGAGCAGGGATTCAATGGCACGGGCGTGCCCCCAGGCGAGCAGTTTGTTGAGGTTGCGAATTTTTTCATAGAGTTCGTTGTATTTGGCGGGAGAGATGAGGACCACTTCGTGGGGACAATGTTTCTTCAGGGTCTTTTCCAGAGAGAGTACTTTAGAGTCTGTGAGGGCTTTGCTTTCTTTTATGCGACCGATTTGGGCTTCCGCTTCGGACGTCATCAGGCAGGCGGCGATGACGAGGGGACCGAAATAATCCCCTTTCCCGCTTTCATCTACCCCAATGCGTTCTCTCACAAAAGAAGGTTACCTAATGGGGATGGGGGCTCCTTCTATGGGAGGAATGGCGGAGAGAGGGGGATTCGAACCCCCGTCCCGGCTTACGCCGAGATCCGGTTTTCAAGACCGGCGCATTCAACCGCTCTGCCATCTCTCCGCTCACCCTGTAATTTTGGCAGAGAGAGGCTCATAGGAGCCACTGGGAGAGGGGTTTTTTAGGATTGGCGTCCCGGTAAGATTCCGGGGCACCTGTCCTTGATGCCTTTTGGGATAGAATTGGCATAAAATTTGTAGCAGAAATCTCCCTGTAGGTTTCCTTATCGGCTAACGGCTATGGCGACAAAAGAACCCGACCGCGAGACCCTTGCCCACAAAGCCTTTGACCGCGCGGTCTGGGGTTATGCAAGGGAGCAGGTGGATTCCTTTTTGGCGGACCTGGCAAAGCAAGTGGAAGCCATTCAGGTAGAGGTACGGGAACTTCGCAGTCGCTGTTCGGCTTTAGAGCAGGAGAAGTCGGAGTTGGAGAACCTCCGTCGGGTGTTGGAGGAGCGGGTGCAGTCGCTGGAGGCGGAGCGTGAAGCCCTGCTGACACAACTTCAAGGGGAACGAAGCGAGAAAGAAGCCCTCAAGGTGGAATGGGAAAAAGCGGTGAGTGCGGGAAACCAGGCACTCCAGCAGGTGGAAGCAAGCCGTGCGAAAGCAGACGCGGAACTTGCGGAATTGCGAAAGGAGAATGAACGACTTCATCAAGAGATGGCGGAGCTTCGGCAGATAGGTGATGCTTTGAGGCAGGAGTTGGCTCGGTGCCAGGAGGTGGTGGCAGAGCGAGAAAGGGAATCTGCGAGCCTTCGGGAGCGTGCGGTTACTGCAGAGGAGATCCTTTCTGCGGCGAAGAAGGCGGGGGATGAGATGCGGGAAAGGGCGAGGAGCGAGAGTGAGGAAATGATTCGGCAGGCGGAGGACCGCGTTGCCCTGATTTATGAAGAGGCTCGGATGCGGATGGACGCTTTGCGGAGAGAATATGAGAACGCGCGTCGGGACTTTGAAGAGTTCCTATCCCAGGCGCGCCAGCTTGCTCATTCTTTCATCCGGAAAATTGACGAAAGGAGAGGAACCCTCCCCTGAAGGGGGTTCTGTCAGGGGGTTATCCTCCGCAGTGTCCGCATCCTCCGAAGCGGGAGGTATCCAGCCCTTCCAGGGTTTCTTCTCCAGGCTGGAAGGAACTCCCACATCCGCAACTGCGGACCGCGTTGGGATTCTCAATTTTGAATCCCCCGCCGAGGGCGTCGTCCACGAAGTCAATAACGGAGCCCTTCATATATTTGAGGCTTAGTTCATCAATGACGATTTTGACCCCACGATGCTCCATCACCACGTCTCCTTCCTCGGGGTCTATGTCGTCAATTGCCATCCCGTATTGAAGGCCCGAACAGCCCCCTCCTGCGACCCAGGCTCGCAGGTACGAAGCGGGGTTTTGCTGTTCTTCCAGCAGGCTCTTAATTTCCTCTGCCGCACGCTCGGTGAGCGTGATCAGAGGGCGAATGGTTTCCTCGTTGAGTGCCATAGTCTTTGTTCCTTGGGCTTTTTACGCCCTACTTATTTCTATTATGCCACAAAATCCCCGCCGGATGCCTTTGTGCCCCCTTTCGGGGAGGGAGGATTTTATCCTCCCTGGGTAAGGGGCTTCACGTAGTTCCCGCAATAGGGGCAGTATTTCCAGCCCTTTCCCAATTCTGCCTGGCACTGGTCGCACCGGGCAATTTTTGCAAGGTTGCGTGAGGTTTGGGTGGAAGCCATCTGGGGAGTGGGGGGGTGGGTGGGGTCGCTGATAAGGATGGTGCCTTCGGGGGTGAAGGTGTACATAAGTTTGCCAGCCTGGCACAGGGAATTCAAGGCGTAGCGCAGGGTCGTCTCCAGGAAGGTGGCGTTCACTTTGAGGTTTTTGACGTGGGGCGCCACCTGAATCGGGACGTCGGTTTTCCTGCTGATTTCCTTGATGGCGGTGCGCAGGTCCACGTTGCTGAGTTTTGAGGTGAAAATGCGCTCCAGGACGCTGGGGTCTAAAGGCTTCGCTTCCAAGCCTTGGGAGATTTGAGGGGGGGGTGTGGAAGCGTTTCGGCGCACGGACTGAGTCTTTCGGAAGAAGTGATAGACCCCGTTATCAATTTCGTAGGTTATCCCTGCGTTTTGACAGATGAGGTCCACCGCGGTTCCAAAAGGCACTTCGTGCAGGTTGAGATAGAGGGTGAGGGATAGCCCTGGTTCTGCAATGAAGCTTTTCTTGGCTTGGCTGAACACGTTGCAGAGCACGGTGCGCACGTCCAAGCCATCGGAAAGAACGGTAATTTTGATGGGGGATGCCTCCTGAGGGGACTCCGTGACGGGCGCCTGACCCACCAAAGGCATCCAGGCGATGAAAATGAGGAGAGAGAAGAGTTTCTGATAGAGGGATGTTCTCATTGGTTTGCCTCCTTCATGTTGGGGATTATGGTTTCCCCTATCCTTTTCCCGGTTTCGTCAGTGATTTCCACTCGGGCTTGAGGTTTTGGGGAATTGGGGGATGCTTTGGGCGCCCCCGATAGGGGTTGGGTTGGTTTTGTGGAAGGTGCTTGAGGAAATCGGCGAGACGGTTTCGGGCGTACGGTGGGGCGAGGGTTGGGTTTTGCGGTAGGGGATTTCGCGTTGAGAGGCTTCGTGCCCTGGGAGTGCGTTTGAGGGGGAAGAGGAGGCTTGAGGTCCTTCGGGGTTTCCTCTTCTTCAGCGAGATGGACCGCCGAGGTGGAAGCGGTCGTTTCTGTTTTCAGGGTTTTCTCTGCAGGGGAGGAAGGTTGAGACGAGGAGTTTGTGGATGACTGCTTTTCTTCGGTGGACTGCCCCAAGGTGCTGATTTGGGGACCAAACACATAAGTGAGAGTGATGAGGAAGATTGCCCCCCCTGAGACCCCTGCGAGGAGTTTCCAGGGGAAGTTTTTGAGCCCTGGCACAGCAAGGGAATAGGAGGTGTTGGGTTTTGTTGGCTTCGCAGGCGTTCCCTCCGTGAGGGCAGTTTCCGCAGAAGCAATAAGAACCTGCATCGCTTTTCGCCGGTCGGTCACCAGAGCCTTGCAATCCTCGCAGGTCCGGACGTGTTCTTTAAACTCCTCTTCGGTGGGCGTGCCGGTCAGTTTTCCCGCGAGGTATGCAGGGAGCACTCGGGTTCCAACAGGACAGGGTGCCTTATTATCGCTCATCACTGAGAAGTTCCTTGAGGTCCTCTCTCCCTTCTTATCGGCTTACCCCGTAATTTCTGGAGGGGAGGTGGGGCTGGGCAAGTCAGGGCAAGGAGGACCTCCATTCCGGGCGGGCTTTCTCTGGAGGTCAGGAGTGCTCCAGCGCTTCTTTGACCGCGAGGGCGAGCCTGCGGGTCATCGTGGGCACCGCGGCGATTTCGTCCACACTGGCTTTGCGGATTCCCTCTATGGAGCCAAAGGCTCTGAGGAGGAAGCGCCTTCTGCGGGGTCCGATACCGGGAATTTCTTCCAGCACATTTCCGAAGAGCCTTTTCGTGCGGAGTTTTCGGTGGTAAGAAAGGGCGAACCGATGGGCCTCGTCTCGCAAGCGCCGAAGCAGGGTGAGCGCAGGGGAATCCATAGGGAGCGATAGGGGTTCCGATTGGTTTGGCAAGTAGATTAGTTCTTGTTTTTTGGCGAGGCCTATGACGGGCAGGTGGATCCGCACTTCCTCCATAGCTTTGACGGCAGCATTCAGTTGCCCTTTTCCCCCATCCACCACGATGAGGTCCGGGAGTTTGCCAAACTTGTCCTTATGGGGGCTTTTGGCGTTTGGGGGCTGGAGGGTGGCTTCCACATAGTTATTGAGTCGTCGCAGGATGGTTTCTCGCATCATTGCGAAGTCATCGGGGGATTCGGGGTGGTAGCGGATTTTAAATCTCCTGTATTCGTTTTTTACTGGCTTTCCCCCTTCAAAGACCACCATAGAAGCGACGGGTGCGGTGCCCTGGATGTTGCTTATATCAAAGCCTTCTATGCGTTCGGGCGGTTGGGGGAGGGAGAGGAGGTCTTGCAGGGTTTGAGTTGCTTCGGCAAGGCGGGCTTCTTCTATTTCTTCTTGTTGGTGGATTTCTTTCAGGGCTTGCTCTGCATTGAGGGCGGCGAGTTCTACTAACCGAAGGCGCTCCCCTCCTCGTGGGACCGCAAGGGTGACCGTGCGTCCCCTGCGTTGGCGTAGCCAGTTTTGGAGGATTTTGCGCTCTTCAATCTCCACGGGCAGAAGGATTTCCTCGGGGATGTCTGTGGCTTCGTTGTAATAGCGTTTGAGAAACTCCTGGACTGCTTCGCTGGGGCTGGCTTCTCCCGCTCCTTCCAGGTAGAAGTGTCGTTGCCCTATGAGCTTTCCCGCACGAATGTAGAACATTTCCACGGCGGCGCCTCGCTCGTCTTTCACCAGAGCCACTACGTCTTGGTCTCCTCCCTCGGGATTCACCACTCGTTGGCGCTCCATTAGCGTTTGGACACTTTCTATCAAGTCGCGGAGGCGAGCCGCTTTTTCAAATTCCAGTTTTTCGGCACAGGCTTGCATTTCGGCCTGGAGGGTGGAGATGAGTTCATCGGACTTGCCTTCCAGAAACATAGTGACCCGCCGAATCTCTTCGGCATATTCCTCTCGGTCAGCAAGCCCTGCACAGGGTGCCATACAGCGCCCCAGATGGTAATAGAGACAGGGGCGTTGAACAGGCTCTCCCGTGAAAGATTTTCCGCAAGGAATGAGTCGGAAGGTGCGGTGCAAAAGGCGGAGGGTGTCTCGCACCGCAAAGGCACTGCTAAAGGGTCCGAAACAGCGCCCCGAGTCTCTTTTCGGGTTTCGGACAAAGAGAACTCGTGGGAAGGGTTCTTTGGTGATGGTGATGTAAGGGTAACTTTTATCGTCTCGCAGGCGGACGTTGTAGGGGGGGCGGTGTTCCTTGATGAGGTTGCATTCCAGGATCAGGGCTTCCAGTTCGCTTTCGGTAACAATCCAATCCACATCCCTTGCTTTCACCAGCATTCTGGCAATGCGGATGCCCACGTTGCTGGAAGGACGCAGATAAGACCGCACCCGACTACGCAGGTTGGTTGCCTTGCCCACATAAAGCGGTCTTCCCTCTGAGTCGCGGAAGATATAGCATCCAGGCTTTGCGGGGACGTTTTTGATTTTGTTTTGTATAATCGGCGGTGCCGAGGTCATTTCATTACGCTTTAATTTTAGCCTATGGCGTCTTTTAGTTCCCTACGTGTAAGGAAAAGGTTCGGGCAACCCGAAATGTGGTATGGGGATATACTATAAGCCTATGTCTAAGCCTGAATTTTTGCAATACGGGGGCCTGGCGGTTATGGAGGGGGTTATGATGCGTTCCCCTCGGTATTATGCGGTTGCGTGTCGGGCGCCCACCGGGGAGATTGTGCTTCATCAGGACCGAGTGCCTGGAGGGGGGGGTTATGGGAAACCCTGGTACAAAGTACCGATTTTGCGGGGCGCCCTGGCAATATGGGATATGCTTCTTTTGGGAATTCAAGCCCTGAATTTCTCGGCAAAAGTTCAACTTGGGGACGTTAAACCTGAACTTTTTCAGGGGTGGGACTCCAGGGATGGGAAAGAGGGAGAGCAGGGAGAGGAAGGTATGGCTTCACCCGAAGGGTCTAAGGTGGTTCCTATGAGGGCAGGGGTGGAGAGTTTGGGGACGAAGGCGGCGATAGGGGGGGCTCTTTTGGCGGGGTTAGCAATAGCGGTTCTCCTGTTTGTGGTGAGCCCCACGTGGATTGCGGAGGCTTTCAAATTGATAGGAGTGGAGGACAGTGTTGCCTTGAACTGGATAGAGGGGCTTGTGAAGGTCGTCCTTTTTCTGGGCTACATTGGCTTGATAGGGTTGGTTAAGGACATTCGTGAAGTGTATAAATATCACGGTGCAGAGCATAAGACCATCAATGCGTTGGAGGCAGGCGCTCCTTTGACGTTAGACTCGGTGCGCCAGCAGAGTCGTCTGCATCCGCGATGTGGGACGAGTTTTGCCATCGTGGTTTTGGTCCTCCTGGTGTTTTGCGCTTCCTTTTTGCCACGGGATTATGGCACCGGGATTTTGGCTCTGGACCTCACTCTTCGGGTTTTGGCGAAGTTATTGCTGGTTCCCGTGATTGGAGGTGTGGTGTATGAGGCGATTCGTTGGGCGGGCAGACTGCGCAAGAACGCCCTTTTCCGAGCACTGGTTTGGCCCGGGATGCAGACTCAATATTTGACCACTCGGGAGCCTGAGGATCACCAACTGGAGGTGGCATTAGTCGCCCTGCGAGCGGTGCTGGAACGAGAGGCTGAATTCGCAGAATCAGAAGTGAAAGCAAAGGGAGTTCCGGAGCAAGTGCCCAGCGATGTTTGAAAGCTTGCTTCATTTTTTAGAGGGCACCGTGGGAAACTTGATTAACGCTCACGGTTATGGTGCATTGGTGTATCTGATGGCGTTGGAAAGCGCCTGCATTCCTATTCCCAGTGAGATCATTATGCCGTTGGGTGGCATTCAGGCTCAAAAGGGCTTTTTGAATTTTCATCTGGTTTCCATTGCCGGGGCATTGGGGTGCTCGGTGGGGAGTGCGGCGGCGTATTGGGCGGGGCTGAAGGGGGGCAGACCCTTCCTGGAAAAGTATGGGAAGTACCTTTTGATCCGCAAGAAGGAGATGGAGCATGCGGATGCCTGGTTTGCCCGGTACGGGCAGATGGCGGTGTTTTTGGCACGGTTAATGCCGGTTATCAGGACGTTTATCTCCTTTCCTGCAGGGATTTATCGGATGAAGTTCTTCCCCTTTTTGGTTTTAAGTTTTCTTGGCTCTTTGCCCTGGTGTTATGCGCTGGCGGGGGTGGGATATGCCTTCCAGGAGTTCCGGGAGACCCTGAGGCACTATTTTCATATAGCAGATTACATCATCATTGCTACGGTGTTGGGTCTGGCGGTTTACTGGATTGTTAAAAAGCGCCGGGAAGTGGCATCGGGGGTTGAGGAATAGGACCCTAAGGGGTGAAAATGGGTGGCTTAGGATGGGGTATTTTTGGGCGGAGGCGAACCATACTTTGCTGACGAGGAGCAGGAGGGAACTGTGCTGGAAAGGCAGAAAGATTTTGAAGAAACAAATCAGAAGCGGACCTCTGCCATACGCGTGTTGCGGAGGTACTACAAGCGGAACGGGTATGTCCGGGTTCCTGACGCTTTCAGGAAGGACCGAGAAGGCTCAGAATACAAGAAGGGATATGAGGTGCGTTTGGTGGCGCATGATCGGGATGAGTTGCGGGCGATTCGTGACCTTTTGCGGGATGCAGGTTTTCGTGTGCCCAGGTTCTTTGCGAAACAACGGCAGTTCGTTCAACCCGTTTATGGAATGGAGGCGGTTCGGGTCATTGCTCAGTTAGATGTTTAGTGGCGGTGCGAGGCTTTTGCCCACCATTTCTCGGCTTCTTCCCATTTGCCTTCTGCGGAATAGAGATGTCCTAAGGCAAGTGCCAGATTGGGATTGGAGACTGCCTGCTCGCTAAGGTTTTTTTTCAGGAGGTCCGCTTTTTTGGTGCGAAGGGCGATTTGCGCCCAATACTGCAGAATCTCTTCATCCTGAGGGGCGTATTGGCGGGCAATTTCTGCTTCGGGGAAGGCGCGCTCTATGTGGTTCAGTGCCATAGAGAGGCGTGCCCTGAGGAGCCACGCTTGGGCTCCCTCGGCTTTATTGTTCCTCTCTTCGTATCGCTCGGTGGCTTCACAGGCGCTGTTATAGGCATCCTGGAGTCTCTCTGCCTGCGCCTCAATCATCGCCCTTGCCATCCATCCTTCTGGGACCGTGGGGTCCATTTGCACAGCGGAGTCTGCAATCATCCAGGCTTCTTGCAGGTTTCCCGCTCGGGCAGTCGCCAGCGCCCAGAGAGCGATCACCTGAGCGTTTTGAGGATGGCGCTTGGAAATCGCTTTATAGACTTCCACAGCCTCTCGATGGCGTCCCAGGGATTCCAGGGCGTTTCCGAGTTCTACGTGGAGAGCGACCGAGTCTTTGTTAGCCCTGACTGCTTTCTGGAGATAGTCTATGGCTTGTTCCAGGTCTCCACGAGAACCTGCTATGTGGGCGAGGGAGCGATAAGCGGAAGAGATCTTCGGGTCTAAGGTTACTGCCTTTTTGAAGTGTTGTTCCGCGAGGTCGGCTTTCTCCAGAAAAGTGTAAAGGGAGCCAAGTTTATTTTCAATATCCGCCACGGGGAATAGCCCGTAGCGCTCAGCCCATTTAAGGTGGGCGAGGCTATTTTGCACCGCAGAGAGCATAGCGGGAGAGGTACGGGCTGAGGGGTTTTGATAGAGGGCATCCGCCTGAGAGAGGAGCCGGGTGCCTTCGTGATAATGGTATTGCCAGATTCCTGAGTGGACAAGAAACGCAAGGAGGGCACTCGTGAAGGAGAGGTAAGCCCAACCGAGAGGCAGGATTCGCCCCGACTTTCGGAATTGCAAGCGCTGGACGCGAACGTTAGGACGATACAGGACTTGGCTCCCGTGAACGAGGAGGACCGCCGTGAGGGAACTCAGACCTATGGCGAGGAGAAAGGGGATGGCGTTATAGAGCCCCCTATAAACATAGAGGCTGGTGATAAAAAGAAGAACCAGGGCAATTTCTTCCGGGATGGAGAAGTCATATTTCTTCTTCGCTCGGATGACGCCCCGTTCTTTCAACAGGGAGGGTTTGCCAAAACCATAGTAGAGTGCGTTATTGGGGCAAACGCTAACACAATCCATACACTTCATACACCCAGGGTCTACCACCATTCCGTATAATTTCACTTCTTCGTGCACACGGACGTTGGAGGTGCACGTTGCCGTGCAGTGCCCACAACCGTTGCAGGCATCGGTTACGCGAATTTTCCCCGTTGCAAACCGGTCTGCGATTCCGAAGAAGGCACCGTAAGGGCATCCATAAGAGCAAAATCCCTTGTTGCCCAACGCCAGGACGATAAGGAACCCGCACACCGCAAAGGTGAACACACTGATCCAGAAGTTAGGAAACGTTGCCCAAAAATCTTCGGTGGTGAAGTGATAAACGATGGGTGGGAAGGGTTTGCCCTGCCAGATGCGGATGATCTGGGGATAGACGAACATATAAAACGCTGCGAAGAGAGGAACGAAGACGAGCAGACGAGAGCGGAAAGGTTTGGGCTTCAAGCCGATTTTTTTCATCAGCCATCCGCACAGGTCCTGGTAGGCAACCAGATGACAAGCCCATCCACAGAAAAAGCGTCCGAGGATGAAGGTGCTGAGAATGAGGAGCACAAAAAGCACGAAGCCAGCATTCAGCCAGCCCAGTTCCAGAGTTTGCATCGCCTCGCTGGGCTCCATAGGAGTGAGAGTTCGCCCCGTCAGTTTCCAATGAACGATATGGAGGGCAATAAGGAGGTGGACCAGGATGAGAGAGAAGGCTCGCCACCGTGCTCGCCTGGAAGGGCGAATCTTCCCACATCCCGGCTCCCCCTGGGAAGGGATCAAAGAGAGCTCCTTACGGGAGCTCGTTTTGCGGTTAACGGTCCTGGGATAACTCACGGCCTTTAGACTTTCTCTCCATATATTTTATCTGAAAAAGGAAGGGATGGGAGGCAAGGGCTGGAAGATACCCGGTATTATCTCTGGTAGAGGCGAGGGCAAAGTGTGTTGCAGACTATAGAGCGGTTTTTTCGGATAAAGGAAAGCGGTTCCACGACGGCGCGAGAAGTGCGAGCGGGGTTAGCCACTTTCCTCACAATGGCTTACATTCTCTTTGTCAATCCCAAGATCCTCTCCGCGGCGGGAATGCCCGAACACGATGTGACCATTGCTACCGCTCTGTCTTCTGCGATTGCCACACTTTGTATGGGATTGTGGGCAAACTATCCCTTTGCCCTTGCTCCCGGTATGGGGCTCAATGCTTATTTCGCCTATGGGGTCGTGAAGGAGATGGGAGTGGACTGGCACGTGGCTCTGGCAGCGGTTTTTGTGGAGGGGGTTCTCTTTGTTTTCCTCTCCCTGGGTGGGATTCGCCCTCTGGTGCTTCACTCCATCCCGCTTTCCATAAAGACCGCCACGATGACCGGCATAGGCCTTTTTCTGGCGATCATCGGTTTGAAAAATTCGGGGATTGTAGTGGACCACCCGGAGACGCTGGTAGGACCCGGAGACCTGCGTGATCCTCATGTGTTGCTTTCTCTGGGAGGGTTGCTTCTTATAGGTTCTTTAATGGCGAGGCGGATCCAGGGCGCCATTTTGATTGGGATCATCGCGGTTTCTCTTGTGGCGTGGCTTTTGGGCTTGGCACCTCCCCCTTCGGGGAGTCTGTTCACGTTGCCCTCACTGCCCAGAGAGACCTTATTGGCGTTTGACCTTGGGAACTTGCTGAGCGTTACTCTTGTTCCCGTCATCCTTGCTTTCCTCTTCGTGGACATTTTTGATACTGCGGGGACCCTCATTGGGGTAGGGAAACTGGGAGGGTTTGTGGATGAGCGAGGGGAACTTCCTCGTGCGGGGCAAGCCTTCACTTCCGATGCCCTGGGTACCGTCGCAGGTGCCTGTTTGGGAACCAGCACCGTGACCAGTTATATTGAGAGCGCCGCGGGGGTGGAAGAAGGAGGAAGGACGGGGTTGACCGCTGTCGTGGTGGGGATTTTGTTTTTGTTGTCGCTGTTTTTCACGCCCATTGCAACGGCTATCCCTGCGGTGGCAACGGGACCTGCCCTCGTGATCGTGGGCGTGTTGATGATGCGCGGCGCCTCGGAATTGGACTGGAGTAAAGCGGATGAAGCCATCCCTGCCTTCCTTACGATCACCTTTATGCCCTTTACTTTTTCCATCGCTCGGGGCATCAGCGCAGGCATAGTGAGTTATGTGGTGATCAAACTTCTGATGGGGCGGGCACGCGACGTGCACCCTATGATGTATGCGCTGGCGGTGCTCCTCGTCCTCTTCTATGGCGTCATCAGGGGATTTTGAGGGGGGGTAAAGGACTCTCTCTCCGTGACTTCCTGGGGGGAATGGGTTTTTTGGGCATTTAGGTCGTGGTTTTAACCGTCCGTTAACTAAGGGGTAGGTATAAAGGACGCAGGAGAATGAGAATGAAAGGATCTTCGTTTTCTTGGCTGTTGGCTGGCTTCGGGCTGGCTATTGCGTCGTTTTTCGCTGGGAACACTCAGGCGCAAGACAAGTTCTCGGGCCTTGTTTTCGGCGACTACTACTGGGTTGGCGACCACCACGATTCTTCCATTGATGGGATGAATGGCTTTTGGTTTCGCCGTATCTACCTGACCTATGATCGGAAACTGCCGGAAAATATGGATGTCCGAATACGGTTTGAGGCGAATAGCCCGGGGAATTTCACGGGCACAGACCGCCTGAACCCATTCCTGAAAGATGTCTATATTCGCTATACGGGGAAGGAGGTGCAGGTCCTTCTTGGCTTGCAACCAAGTCCGACCTTCAGCAATATTGAGGATTTTCACGGGTATCGCTATATTGAGAAGACGCCTGCGGACCTCTACCTCTTTGCAGACTCTCGGGATACGGGCATTTCTGTCAAAGGAAAGTCTCGCGATGGAAAGACAGGCTACTGGATTATGATTGGAAACGACAGTGGAACGAGAGCGGAAACGAACAAGGGAAAAGCCTTTTATGTCAACTTGAACCACTGGCTGACCCCAGAGGTCTACCTGGAAGCCTACGGTGACTTTCGTGATAAGCCGGGACCCGATGACTGGACTATGTTCTCGGGCTTTCTGGGATACAAGAAGGCACCGGTGGATACGAGTGTCCATTACATCTATCAGACACGAGAGGTCACGTCTGGACCCGATGTGAACCTGGATGGTATCTCTTTTTACATCGGATACCAGGCGTCACCCAAGGTAAAGCCCTTCTTCAGGGTGGACGTGATGAATGACCCCATACCCAATGCGAACACTATTTCTTATATAGTGCTGTCGCCGAATGCCAAGCCCACTCTCTACATTGCGGGAGTGGAGTTCAAGTTGACGGACAATGTTCGGATCACGCCCAACGTGGAATGGGTGACCTACAGGGATGGTGCCCCCAATCCCGGCGATGACGTGATTTTCCGACTCACGTTCTATTCGTTCTGGAACTGAACGGGACCGTAAGGGAAGGCATCGTTGGGCTCCCCCTCGGGGAGCCCTTTTCTTTGCTCTTAGGAGGTAAACTCAATGGTGCTATGACTTACGGCATCGCCTTATCGCTTCTTTTGCTCGTGTTCCCCCAAAAGGTAAGCGTGCTTCCCCAGGCAATTCTTACTGAGCCGGAGCCTTCTGTCTCCGCACGACTCAAGGGCTGTACCAGCATCAGGGTTGCCCCCGTTCAACTCTCCGTGACCCAGTGGTCTCCCGGAGAACCCATCACGGATTTTCCGAAAGCGGAGATGGACCTTCGGAATATAGTTGTTGCACGACTGGAGCGGATTGTGGAATCTTCTCGGAGCGCGCTTATGGTGCGGTCGGGTGCGGATTCTGGAGGGGATTCTGCGGCTCTTTCTGTGGCGCTTCAGGAGCGGTACGACCAAGAGGGACGCTTGCAGATAGACGTTTTCCTCGTCCTGCGAGACTATGCAACCCTTATCCGCAACGGGGAGAAGTTGTTGGTCCCCGTGTATGAGGCAAAGGCGTTCGTGGTGAAGCCCTCGTCCTCGGGCGTGAGACAGGTGGTGCAGGATCTGGTGGATGGGTTTGCGCGACTGTGGGTGGAAGCCAACCGCTCATCCCCGTAATATTTGGGTTTTTTTTCAGGGAACCCTTTTTGAGAGCCATCGTTTGGTATACTAAAAGAACGTTGCGTCTAAAGGAGTCAGAGTATGCGAGAGTCCTTTCTTGCCCCTCTCTTCGTCATAGCAGGTGCCCCTCTCCTCTGGGCAGATTCGGTGACGCTCGAACCCATCAAGGATAACACCTTGTACGCAGAGTCTGGCTCTTTGAGTAACGGGGCGGGGTGGTATATCTTTGCGGGAAACACGGCGGCTAATAATGCCCGTCGGTGCCTCCTTGCGTTTGATGTGGCAGGGGCAATTCCCGCGGGTTCCACCATTGTGCGCGCGGAACTCCGATTGTATATGTCTCGCACCATTGTGGGGGATGTTACGGTGCGATTGCATCGGGTGCTTGCGGATTGGGGCGAAGGGACTTCCGATGCTTTTGGTCAGGAGGGGTCAGGCGCCCCTGCCACCCAGGGAGATGCCACGTGGACCCATCGCTTTTATGATACGGTGCTCTGGTCTCAGCCGGGAGGTGATTTTCTTTCCACGCCAAGCGCCCAGGCAACGGTGGGGGCAAGTTTGGGCTTCTATTCCTGGGGCTCCACGCCCGAGATGGTGGCCGATGTGCAGTCCTGGTTGGATAATCCCGTGTCCAACTTCGGATGGATCGTGATCGCAGACGAAAGTCAGTTCCCCACGGCGAAACGCTTCAATTCTCGTCAATACTTCAATGCGAGCCAGCGCCCCCAACTCATCATAGATTACATCCCGCCCCTCACCGTCGTGCACCCTACATCCTTCCAGATGATTCGGGGGCTGGTGCTTTCGGGGGACATCAATTTGGTGCTCGCCAGTGATGATAACTATCTGAAACTCCGCCCCTGGATCGTGCTTTCGGGTGCGGAGGCTCCCATCCAAATCGTGTTTGAAGGGACGTCGCCCACAGGAACCCCCTCCCATATGCGTTTCGCCATTGAATCCCAAACGAACGTGACGAACATAGAAAGAAGGGTCTTCCTGTATAACTTTACGACGAACCAATGGGATGACCTGGGCTCCAGTCCCTCGGGTCCGGGAGACACAGTGCTGGAGGTCGTGGTTCCCAGCAATCCCGAGCGGTATGTGGAGCCGGGGACGCGTCGCCTGCGGGCGTTGGTGTGGTTCAAGCCAACGGGGCTGGTGCTGTTTTATCCCTGGCAGGCGTGGATAGACCATATCTTCTGGCGAATAGGCTCATAGGGAAGGTGTCCCTTCGGGGATGGGCTTTTCTGCCCGGAGGATTACGGGCTTACGCGCCAGGTGACTTCGTCAAGGCGTGCCTGCCACGGATAAAACAAAACCATTCCCACGGGACGAAACGATAGCCGAACACGAACCTCAAACTGAGGACCTATATACTGCGACGACGGCGCCAGCAAAAACTCCAGACGGTCATCCCCCGTCGGAGCCGTGCGAGAATCCAGCTCCACCCACCGCTGAGTCGTGAAGTTGAATGCCTCAATCTTCCGAGTCACGTTGGAGATGTTCACCGAAGACTCCACCACCAAACGCAAAACCGCAGGAGAAGGATACGGGCAAAGTGAGGTTATCTCCACCTGAATCGGAGACTCCATCTGGGACAAAACCAGGTGAGGACGCAAAAGGAGATACTGATCGTCCGAATAAAACAACGAGTTCACCGTCCCGCCCAACACCGCGCCCCGCAGAAGAGTGTAGGAACGAGGGAAAAAAGGCTGAGGATAACCGTCCAGAAGGAACGCCTTGTGGCCCTGGGAAACACAATGATCGTCATCGACACAACCTCGACGTCATCAAAACCGCCGATTGGGTCATTGGTTTAGGACCGGAAGGCGGAAACAGCGGCGGCAAGGGTCGTCCTGGCGGGAAAGTCCGGGCTCCCTCTCCCTGACGGTGAGAAGAGGGAGGTGAGGGACGCCTGACCCGAAAAGCCCAACCCCTCCGAACATTCTAACTTTTGCATCGCACTCCTCTACCTCTCCGGCAAAGGACAAAAGCTGGCAAAAATATGGGGGCGGAAAAGCCTAACGTCTCACCCGTCGTTGCCAACCCCCCACCAAAAGTACCCACCCCTCTACTTACAAAGAAAAAAGTACCCTTGGAACATACGGGGAGGGGGGTCAATGGGTGATGCGAATTATGTAGAATGGAGAATAAGAATAAAGAGTAGGTGGAATGGTGTGAACGCTACCTTACAAAACTGGCTCGCAGAACAACTGGAGTCTCTGAAGGCACAACACCTTTACAAAGTCCCCCGCATCCTCCAAACCCCTGCAGGGGGGCGCGTGCGGATGGATGGCAAGGAAATCATTAACCTTTCCAGCAACAACTATTTGGGCTTAGCGAACCACCCCAAAGTCCGCCAGGCAGCTCTGGAAGCTATAGAGAAGTGGGGAGTGGGTGCGGGAGCGGTGAGGTGGATTGGAGGCACTATGGAAGTTCACGACGAACTGGAGAGGCGATTGGCTCGTTTCAAACAGGTAGAGGCGGTGCTTGTCTTTCAATCGGGGTGGACTGCGAACAGCGGAACCATCCCCGCGGTGATGGTGGAGGGGGATGTCATCATCAGTGATGAATTGAACCATGCGAGCATCATTGATGGAACTCGCTTGAGTAACGCGGCTTATCGCAAGGCGGAGGGCTGGGTGTATCGCCACAAGGATATGAACCATCTTGAGGAAATTTTAAAGCGGGCGAATCAGATGGGCTTCAAGAAAAAGATGATTGTGACGGATGGTGTCTTCAGTATGGATGGGGACATCGCTCCGCTCCCCCAGATCGTGGAGCTGGCGGAAAAGTATGACGCCCTCGTGATGGTGGACGATGCGCACGCCAGCGGTGTTCTGGGGAAGAATGGAAGCGGAACCACGTCTCACTTTGGACTTTATGGGCGCGTGGACATTCAGCTCGGCACTTTGAGCAAAGCGCTTGGCGTGATGGGAGGCTATATCGCGGGGAGCCAACTCCTTAAGGAATGGCTCATCAATCGCGGGCGCCCCTATCTTTTCAGCACTGCTCATCCTCCTATGATCGCTTCTGCCCTAATTGCGGCGATAGATATAATGGAAAATGACCCCGAGCCGATGCGCCGTCTCTGGGAAAATGCCCGATGGTGGAAGACCGAACTCTCTAAACTTGGATACGACACAATGGGGAGTGAAACACCGATTACGCCCGTGCTTTGCCCCCCCACGCGGATAAATGGAGAAGAACTTTCTTCTGAGGAAGTCGCAGAGCGCCTGGAGAAGATGCTGTGGGAAGAAGGGGTGTATGCGCTCTCTATCGCTTATCCCACAGTCCCCCGGGGGAAGGCGCGGATCCGGACGATGCCCAGTGCAGCGCATAGCCGGGAAGACCTGGAGCGCGCCCTGCACGCTTTTGAGAAGTGCGGGAAGAAGCTGGGGCTGATCCCTGCGCGGGCGGAAGTGTAAGGGGGGCTTTGAGGGAGTTTAATGCAAATAAATAAAAGGGGGGGGACAGCATAAGGAGCGGCTAAATGCCTGCGGGGCTTGGAAAGCGGAAGGAGGTGGAGCAGGACAAGCAAAGGTCGACCCAGTTGTGCGGTACGATTCCGCCCTCTTGACAGGGGATTATGGCGGGTCTCCCGACTGGGTGTTCAAAGCCCAAAATCCCCCTTGGGAGCAGTAAACTTAGCCCTTGACGAGGGGGAAGGGGGTTCTGCGGGGCTTGGGGGGTAGCTCCCCTTTGGGGACTTGACAGGTGGGGAGTTTGGGTGGGTATAAAACCACTTTATCCAGGTTAATGGAATCGTTGTTTTATGAGCGAACAACTTCCCGGAAGCCTAAAAAAGACAACTTGAAAGGCCAGAGGAAGGAGGAAAAGTGATGAAAGGGCAGGGAGTTGGGTGTTCCCGTGAGCCCTGGCTTCCATTTCTTTCCCATCTTTGTTCTCATCGTTTTGGGTGTGAGCGGACAGCGCTGCGCGCCGCCGCTGATCAGGTCGATCGTTGAGTATTCTGTGAGGTAGAAATTGGCTAAGCGGAAAAACAAAAAGCAAGTGACCGAGACAAACTCCGCCACCGTCGGTTACGAAGCCGAGCTGTGGCGCATGGCCGACGCCCTGCGCGGGAGCATGGACGCCGCGGAGTACAAGCACGTGGTGCTCGGTCTCATCTTCCTCAAGTACATCTCCGACGCTTTCGAGGAGCACCGTAAGCGGCTGGAGGCGGAGCGCGCCGAGGGCGCCGATCCCGAGGACCCGGACGAGTACCGGGCGGCGAACGTCTTCTGGGTCCCGCCGGAAGCCCGCTGGGAGCGCCTGCAGCAAAACGCCCGTCAGCCCAGCATCGGTCAGATCGTCGACGAGGCCATGGAGGCGGTAGAGCGGGACAATCCGTCGCTCAAGGGGGTGCTGCCGAAGGACTACGCCCGGCCCGCTCTGGACAAGCAGCGCCTCGGCCAACTAATCGACCTCGTCACCAACATCCGCGTGGGCGATGCGGACGCCCGCGCCAAGGACGTGCTCGGCCGCGTCTACGAATATTTCCTGGGGCAGTTCGCCAGCGCCGAGGGCAAGAAGGGCGGCGAGTTCTACACGCCCCGGTGTGTGGTCCGGCTCCTCGTCGAGATGCTCGAACCGTTCCAAGGCCGGGTCTACGACCCCTGCTGCGGTTCGGCGGGGATGTTCGTTCAGTCGGTGGAGTTCATCGAGGCCCACGCCACGGGCAACGGCAACGGCGGCCGCGCCCGCACCCAGATCAGCATCTACGGCCAGGAGCTCAACTACACCACCTGGCGCCTGGCCAAGATGAACCTGGCCATCCGCGGCATCGACGGCCGGATCGAGCAGGGCGACACCTTCCACAACGACCGCTTCCCCGACCTCAAGGCGGACTTCATCCTGGCGAACCCACCGTTCAACATGAAGGCGTGGGGCGGCGACCGCTTACGCGAGGACAAGCGGTGGAAGTACGGTATCCCGCCCGTGCGCAATGCCAACTTCGCCTGGGTCCAGCACATCATCCACCACCTGGCGCCCACGGGCTACGCCGGCTTCGTCCTCGCCAACGGCTCCATGTCCTCTAACCAGTCCGGGGAGGGGGAGATCCGGAAGAACATCGTCGAGGCCGACCTGGTGGACTGCATGGTTGCGCTCCCCGGCCAGCTCTTCTACTCGACGCAGATCCCCGCCTGCCTGTGGTTCCTCGCGCGAGACAAGGGCGGCCGCCCGCCAGCGGGGCAGAAGAAGGCGCTGCGCGACCGCCGGGGCCAGGTTCTCTTCATTGACGCCCGCAAGCTGGGCCGGATGGTGGACCGCGTCCACCGGGAACTCACCGATGAGGAGATCCAGCGCATCGCCCGCACCTACCACGCCTGGCGCGGCGAGGAGGACGCGGGCGAGTACCGGGACATCCCCGGCTTCTGCAAGAGCGCAACCCTCGAAGAGATCCGCAAGCACGGCTATGTGCTCACGCCTGGCCGCTACGTGGGCGCCGAGGTCCAGGAAGACGACGACGAGCCGTTCGAGGAGAAGATGGCGCGCCTGGTGGCGCAACTCCGTGAGCAGCAGGCCGAAGCGCGCCGGCTGGACGAAGCGATTTGGAGGAACCTAAAGGAGCTGGGCTATGACCGCTAAGGAGCTACTGCGCATAAAGCGCGAGGACATCCTCCGCATCTGCGCCAAATATGGGGCGCGGAATGTCCGGGTGTTCGGTTCGGTGGCCCGCGGCGAAGCGGACGAGGAGAGCGACCTGGACTTCCTGGTTGAACTCGAGCCGGGCCGGACCCTTTTTGACCTTGGGGGGCTCCAGTACGAGTTGGAGGAACTCCTGGGATGCCGCGTAGATGTCGTGACGGAGCGCGGCCTCAAAAGTCGGATTCGCGAACGTGTTCTTCAGGAAGCAATGCCAGTATGAGAGATCCCAGGGAAAGGCTGCGGGACATCTTGCAGGCAATCGCAGCAGTCGAGCGCTACCGGGATCGCGAGAGAGCCGCTTTTGAGCGCGACGAGATGCTCCAGGTGTGGTTTCTCCGGCACCTGCAGATCCTCGGCGAGGCCGCCCGTGCTCTGCCAGAAGATATCAGGAACCTGGCACCGGATATCCCCTGGCCCAAGATCATCGGCATGCGCAACATCCTGGTCCCTGGCTACTTCGAGATTGATCCACACATCGTCTGGGAAGCGGTGCAAAAGGACGTGCCCGCACTGAAGCCGGCAGTGGAAGCGTTGCTGAGGAAACTGGGGGAGCAGGGCTATGGCGGGTGAGTGGCGGGGATACCGGATTGGCGAAATAGCTGACATCATCGGCGGGAGCACGCCTTCCACAGCCGACCCGTCCAATTTCAACGGTGAGATCCCCTGGTTAACCCCGAAGGATTTGTCAGGCCCGCATGATCGCTACATTTCTCGAGGCGAGCGTAATCTCTCACGCAAAGGGCTTGAAAGCTGTTCCGCGCAGCTGCTCCCAGCCGGCACAGTGCTACTGACGAGTCGCGCTCCTATCGGATATGTGGCCATTGCGAAAAACCCAATTGCTACCAACCAGGGTTTCCGCAACCTCGTGCCAAAGCCTGGCTTCAGCTCAGAATTCCTATATTACTGGCTGAAAGCGCATGTTGAGGAACTACAGCGCCACGCCAGCGGTTCCACATTCCAGGAACTTAGCCGATTGGCGCTTGCTCAGATCAAAGTTCGCATTCCCCCCCTCCCCGAACAGCGCGCCATTGCCCACATCCTCGGCACGCTGGACGACAAGATCGAGCTCAACCGACGGATGAGCGAGACGCTGGAGGCGATGGCGCGGGCGCTTTTCAAGGCGTGGTTCGTGGACTTCGTGCCCGTCCGCGCCAAGATGGAAGGCCGCTGGAAGCGCGGCCAGTCCCTGCCCGGCCTGCCCGCCCACCTCTACGACCTCTTCCCCGACCGCCTGGCGGATTCCGAACTGGGCGAGATGCCGGAGGGGTGGGAGGTGAGGACGCTAGGTCAGGTGATAGGAGAGCTTGTGTCGGGAGGCAGGCCCAAGGGCGGCGCAGCGGAAGAGGGAATTCCGAGCGTTGGCGCCGAGAACGTCATCGGCCTGGGCAAGTATGACTTCTCAAAAGAGAAGTATGTCCCGAGGAAATTTTTCGACGAGCTCCAGCGGAAGGGCGCAGCTGTGCGCCCGGGGGACGTGCTTCTGTACAAGGATGGTGCGCAGATCGGACGCAAGACCTACTTCGACTGCGGATTTCCACACGCCGAATGCGCCGTCAATGAACATGTGTTCATCGTTCGAGCCAAGTCTTGGCGTTACCAACGCTACCTCTTCTTCTGGCTCGATCAGGACTGGATGACGCAAGAGATCATCAGCCTCAACTCCAATTCGGCCCAGCCCGGTATCAATCAGCAAGGCGTGCGCAGCCTTCCGTTCCTTAAGCCGCCCGATCGCGTGGTTGAAGCCTTCGACGGTATGGCAAAGCCGCTTACTGATCGGCTGTTCGCCGCCTGTCTGGAATCCCGCACCCTCGCCGCCATGCGCGATGCACTCTTGCCCAAGCTCATCCGCGGGGGGATCCGGGTGCGGGATGCGGAACGATTTTTGAAAGAGAGGGGGTTATGACAGGGCTACATGGCTATTCCGTGCGCATCTTCATCCCATCCGGCGAGCCTGAGGGGTTACGTATCGTCGAGAAGTCGAACTGGACCGGACTGGGGCTGGTCTTTCCGCGCGCTCGGTTTGCAGAGGCTCGGCAGCGCAACGAACTGAAGCGCCCAGGTATCTATGTGCTCTGGGGCCCTGGCAAGGATGGACGCCTTCCGCGCGTCTATGTCGGGGAAGGGGATGTGGTGCTGCCGCGGCTTGAGCAGCACGCGAAGCAGAAGGACTTCTGGACGCACGCGGCAGTGTTCACGAGCAAGGATCAGAACCTAAACAAGGCACACGTGCAATACCTGGAAGCTCGACTGGTGAAGCTGGCCGCCGAGGCAAAGCGGGCAGAGCTAGATAACGGCAATGTGCCCCAGTTGCCAGCGCTCGCGGAGGCTGATGCTGCCGACGCAGAGGGGTTTCTGGCCGACCTCCTACTGTGTTTGCCGCTCGTGGGCGTCATTTTCTTCGAAAAGGCCAGGCCCGACGCTGCCAGAGAGCCCGAGTTGTTGCTGAGAGCCAAAGGCATCGAGGCGCGCGGTGTCTATACTGCAGACGGCTTCATCGTGCGGGCCGGATCGCAGGCGGTCAAGGACGAAGTCCCCTCGATTCACGGCTACCTCTCCGAGCTGCGCAAGGCCCTGCTTGAGCAGGGCGTGTTAGTGCTGGACGGCGCGGCGTATCGCCTGACGCAGGACTATGCATTCAACTCGCCCTCGACTGCCGCCGGGGTATTGCTCGGCCGCTCGGCTAACGGCAGAGCCGAGTGGAAGGACGCGCAAGGCCGTACGCTCAAACAGATCCAGGAAGCGGAGATTGGTCAATGAGGTCGCTTACTGAATCCACCGTCGAATCCGCCGCCCTCGCCTGGCTGGGCTCTCTCGGCTGGGCGGTCAGGCACGGTCCCGAGATCGCCCCGGACATGCCCGCTGCGGAGCGCGCCGACTACAGCGAAGTCATCCTGAAGCAACGCCTGCACGACGCGCTGGCGCGGCTCAACCCCGCCTTGCCTGCCGAGGCGCTGGAGGATGCTTTCCGGAAGGTCACGAGCCCCGAAGGTGCCACGCTGGAGGCCCGCAACCGGGCGTTCCACCGGATGCTCGTGGACGGTGTGACGGTGGAGTACCGGCGGCGAGACGGAACCATTGCCGGGGCGCAAGCGCGCGTTGTGGACTTCGATGACCCGGAGAACAACGACTGGCTGGCGGTAAACCAGTTTACGGTCAGCGAGGGACGCCACACCCGCCGGCCGGACATCGTGCTCTTCGTCAACGGGCTCCCCCTTGCCATCGTCGAAGTGAAGAATCCCGCCGACGAGGACGCCACGATCTGGACGGCCTTCCAGCAGCTCCAGACCTACAAGGCTGAGCTGCCCACGCTCTTTGCGCCCAACGAACTGCTGGTCATCTCCGACGGACTCGAGGCGCGCCTGGGCACGCTCACCGCAGGGCGCGAATGGTTCAAGCCTTGGCGGACGATCTCGGGGGAGCAGGTGGAGGATGTCGGCGTCTCGCAGCTCGAGGTGCTGCTGAAGGGAGTGTTCGCCCGAAAGCGCTTCCTCGAGCTCCTGCGGGATTTCATCGTCTTCGAGGACGACGGAAGCGGGAAGCTCGATAAGAAGGTTGCCGGTTACCACCAGTTTCACGCCGTGCAGGTGGCGGTGGCCGAGACACTGCGAGCGTCGCGTCTGCGGGCCGACGCTGATCATGTGGCTGAGGAAGCCGGCCGGTACGAGGCGGGCTTACAGCCCGGCGGTAAGCTTGGCGACCGCCGAATCGGCGTGGTCTGGCACACGCAGGGCTCCGGCAAGAGCCTCACGATGGTGTTTTACGCGGGGAGGATCATCCGCGAGCCGGCGATGGAGAACCCGACCATCGTCGTGCTCACCGACCGCAACGACTTGGACGATCAGCTCTTCGGCACGTTTGCCCGCTGCCAGGATCTCCTACGCCAGCCGCCTGTGCAGGCGGAGGGCCGGGCCGACCTGCGCCGCAAACTCGCGGTCGAGGCAGGAGGCGTCGTTTTCACCACGATCCAGAAGTTCTTCCCCGAGGAGAAAGGCGACCGGCATCCGGTGCTCTCGGATCGCCGCAACATCGTGGTGATCGCCGACGAGGCGCACCGCAGCCAGTACGACTTCATAGACGGCTTCGCCCGCCACATGCGCGACGCCCTGCCCAACGCCTCCTTTATCGCCTTCACGGGCACGCCGCTTGACCTCACCGACCGCAACACCCGCCTGGTCTTCGGCGACTATATCTCGATCTACGATATCCAACGCGCGGTGGAGGACCAGGCTACCGTGCCGATCTACTACGAGAGCCGGCTAGCCAAGCTCGATTTGGACGAGCGCGAGCGGCCCAAGATCGACCCCGAGTTCGAGGAAGTCACCGAGGGCGAGGAGATCGAGCGGAAGGAGAAGCTCAAGACCAAGTGGGCGCAGTTGGAGGCGATCGTCGGCGCGGAGAAGCGGCTTCGGCTAATCGCACAGGACATCGTGGAGCATTTCGAGCGGCGGCTCGAGGCGTTGGACGGCAAGGCCATGGTCGTGTGCATGAGCCGCCGCATCTGCGTGGAGCTGTACCGGGAGATCGTCAAACTCCGTCCCCACTGGCACCACGACGATGACGACAAGGGTACGGTCAAGGTCGTCATGACCGGCTCGGCGTCCGACCCCGCGGACTGGCAGCCCCACATCAGGAACAAACAGCGCCGCGAGCTGCTCGCCAAACGCTTCCGGGACGCGAACGACCCCTTCAAGATCGTGATCGTCCGCGACATGTGGCTCACGGGGTTCGACTGCCCAAGCCTCCACACGATGTATCTGGACAAGCCGATGCGGAGCCACGGGCTGATGCAGGCCATCGCACGGGTGAACCGCGTCTTCCGGGACAAGCCAGGCGGGCTCGTGGTGGACTACCTCGGGCTGGCCCACGAACTCAAGACAGCACTGGCGACTTATACGGAAAGCGGCGGGAAGGGTACCGCGGCTCTGGACCAGGACGAGGCCGTGCGGGTGATGCTCGAGAAGTACGAAATTTGCTGCGACCTCTTCCACGGCTTTGACTGGTCGCGCTGGAAGACGGAACCCCCCGAGGAGCGGCTGAGCCTCATCCCCGCTGCACAGGAACATGTGCTGACCCTTGAGGACGGAAAGAACCGCCTGCTCGCCGCGGTGCAAGAACTCTCGCGCTCCTTCGCCCTCGCCGTCCCCCACGAGGAAGCCCTCCGCATCCGTGACGACGTGGCCTTCTTCCAGGTGGTGCGGGCGGCCCTGGCCAAGCGCGCGCCGGGCGAGCCGAGGACCGAGGAGGAGCTGGACCACGCCATCCGCCAGATCGTCTCCAGGGCCGTCGTTGCCGAGGGCGTGGTGGACCTGTTCGAGGCGGCGGGCTTGAAGAAGCCCGACATCTCGATCCTCTCCGACGAGTTTTTGGCCGAGGTGCGGGGGATGAGGCACAAGAACCTGGCCGTGGAGGTGCTGCGGAAGCTCCTCGCCGGTGAGATACGGACGCGGCGGCGGAAGAATGTGGTCCAGGCCCGCTCCTTCGCCGAGCGTTTGGAGCAAGCCATCCGCAGGTATCAGAACCGTGCTATCACTGCGGCGCAGGTGATCGAGGAGTTGATCGCGCTCGCCAAGGAGATGCGCGAAGCCGACCGACGGGGCGAGGCGCTCGGGCTCAGCGAAGAGGAGCTCGCCTTTTACGACGCGTTGGAAGCGAACGACAGCGCGGTCAAAGTGCTCGGTGATGAGACGCTGCGCGCGATCGCCCGGGAGCTGGTCCAGACCGTGCGCAACAACGTCACGATCGACTGGGCTCTGCGCGAGAACGTGCGGGCGCAGCTTCGAGTACTTGTCAAGCGCGTCCTCCGCAAGCACGGCTACCCGCCGGACAAGCAGGAGAAGGCCACTCAGACCGTGCTGGAGCAGGCGGAGGTGCTCTCGGCGGAATGGGCGGCATCGTGAGAGGGACGTCTAACAACAGCATGCAGCGGACGGCGCTGCGCGCCGTCGATCAGCATCGATCGTTGAGCATTCTGTGAGGTAGAAATTGGCTAAGCGGAAAAACAAAAAGCAAGTGACCGAGACAAACTCCGCCACCGTCGGTTACGAAGCCGAGCTGTGGCGCATGGCCGACGCCCTGCGCGGGAGCATGGACGCCGCGGAGTACAAGCACGTGGTGCTCGGTCTCATCTTCCTCAAGTACATCTCCGACGCTTTCGAGGAGCACCGTAAGCGGCTGGAGGCGGAGCGCGCCGAGGGCGCCGATCCCGAGGACCCGGACGAGTACCGGGCGGCGAACGTCTTCTGGGTCCTCTTACGTCGGTAATGGAATTAGGGAGTTAGTTTTGCGAGTTCCTGAATGCGGTGGGCGAGGTCTTGGGCGCTGGGGGCGAAGAGGCGGATCATAGGTTCGCGGCCTATATCGCCGTAGTCATAGATGGCGTCCAGGGCTTTCGTGCGGTTTTCCATCGCCTTTCTCACTCCCCAGATGAGGCTCATACCCTCTTGGGCTTTCACTTCCGGGGGTTCTTCTTTGCGGTCAAAGGTGCCGAGGGTCCATCCCAGTTTCTGGCAGTTGGCGAGGATGCTTTCTGAGAATCGTATATTCATAGCGGCGTGCACGCTTGAGTCGTATTCTCGCATAGTGAGGAGGAGGCGCCCCACGTGTCCTGAGACGCCCATCCAAGGTCCCATCACCGCCTTGATGCCTGTTCCTGTGCGCACGATTCGCCCTTCCACTCCCGCCACGTCGTTGAGGGTGAGGGCATAGGGGGTGCACACGGCGAAGTTGCTTCCCACTTCAGGGATGAGGGTAGCGAGGTGGGGCAGGGGGGAAGTTCCCGGGAGGGCGCCCATCTGACAAAGCGCCTCACGGACCTCCTGGAGGCATTCCCAGTAGGCGGATTGGTTTTTGAGAGGGGCTAAAGCGTGGATGGGTCCGTTGCCTGTGCCGAGATTAAGCCCATAGGCGATGGCGCGTTCCACCGCGGTTTGGGCGCGCTCCATGCAGGACACGAGCTCCTCGGAACTCCATTTCTGGAGGAAGACGAGCTTGGCGATTTCGGCTGTAATGGCAGAGGAGAGGGCGCATCCGGTTCCGTGGGTGTTTTTGGTGGGTCGCCTTTTTTTGGTAAAGGGTATTTGCTTGTCGTTGTAAAAGAGTATATCGGTTACTTCCTCGCCAGTGTCGTGTCCCCCTTTCAGGAGTACGGCAGGGCAGAGTTCCGCCAGTCGCCTTCCTGCGGCTATTCTGTCCTGCATCGTGGTGATTTTCCTATCGGTGAGGATTTCGGCTTCGGGGATGTTGGGTGTTACGAGCAGGGCATAGGGCAGGAGTTCTTTTCGGAGGGTTTCCACGGCGTCTTTTTGGAGGAGGGGCGCGCCGGATTTGGCTACCATAACGGGGTCCACGACGAGGGGGCAGTCCAGTTCCTGGATACATACAGAGACGGTTTGGATGATTTCGGAGCTGAAGAGCATTCCGGTTTTCACGGCGTCCACCCCGATGTCTTGTGCTACCGCTTCAATTTGCTGGCGGACGATTTCGGGCTTTATTTCCTGGACGGCGCGCACTTCGCGGGTGTTTTGGGCGGTGATGGCAGTGATGGCGCTCATTCCGAAGCATCCCAGTGCTTCAAAGGTTTTGAGGTCAGCTTGGATGCCTGCCCCGCCTCCTGAATCCGATCCTGCGATGGTGAGACAGCGTGGGAGGATCATATTTTGGTGGTTTCCTTTGGGAGGGTGGAATATCGCATCATTTCTTTGAGGTGTTTCTCGCACAAGCTATGGGGGAGTTGGGCGTGAAGGACCTCTCGTTGCCAGTGTGAGTTATAAAGGGCGCAAGATGGATTTTCGCAAAATGCAAATTCCTCTTTTTTAAGGATTTTCCATTGAAAGAAGAGAGCCTGGAGCAAGTATCCCTTGATGACATTTGTCATCCGCGGGTCGTTGAGGGACAGCCAGTCTGGCGAATGGGACAAAAAGGCTTCGCCGAGGGTGGAATGGATGCTTGTGAGGAGATAGTATTCGCGGTCTCGGGCGGGGGCTTCCCCAATTCCCGGGAGGGAGACGACCATAGGAAAACCGAGGAGAATGGTTCGTAGGTGCCATCTTGCGTCTTCCCAGGTAGCAAGCCGACGGAGGGTGAAAAAGACGTGGAGGGTATTCAGGGTGCGTTCCGGGGCGGGGATGAGGGATGCCAGTATGTTCTGGAAAAGGAACCCACTATAGACGGCGCCTGGCTTTCGGTGCTCGGGAGATTTCAGGTGTCGGTATTCATAGTCTTTTTCCACGGGATAGGGGCACTCGTTCAGTTCCTGGGAGTGGGCATTCAGAACTCGCCCTTGTGCCAGAAGGGCGGAGATTTCCCGAAGGTTTTCTTCGGGCAAAGTGGGGAAGGGGTCTTCGCGGAGTTCACAAAGGACGCCCTGGGATTCCACGAAGGTTTTGAGCTCGTCCCAATCTACCCAAGCGCAGGGTTCTTTATACAGGATGGTGCGCTGGAGGCGCGTAGGCTCCAGAGGGGCGCTGGCATCCTTGTTAGGGCTCGCCATACTCAGCGGGTTAGGCTATTTCGTGGATGCGGTTACCCCGAGTTTTTCGTGGACGATCTCTGCGGCACGCTTGCCGGAAAGGAGCATAGCCCCAAAGGTGGGTCCCATTCTGGGTAAGCCAAAGGTTTCGGCTACGCTCATTCCTGCGACGATGAGCCCGGGATAGACCTCGCCTGTATGCTCCACGACCAGGTCCTCCGAGGCTTCCACCCACATAGCTCCCAAACCCTTCGCTTTCAAAATCCCTCTCTGTTCCAGCCTGCGGACGACGACCGCATCGTGTCCCGAAGCGTCGATGACCGCTTTGGCTTCCAGGGCGACAGGGTCCACACAGGTGATTTGTCTTGGCAAGGCTTGGACGGGGGTCCAGTTGACCACGACACCTGCGACCGCACCTTCGCGGATAACAGCGTCGTCAAAGGAGGTCAACTGGAGGAACTTCACACCTGCTTCACAGGCAGAGGCGATGAGTTTGGAAGTGGCGTGAGGTCCGTCGGTGACATACAAGCCGTCCCGGTATTCTTCAAAGGGGACGTTGAGTTCCTGTAAGACCGCTTGGGCGGGTGCTCGTAGGGTCACTTTGTTCATCATATAGCCTCCGAGCCAGAAGCCACCGCCCAGGTAGTTGTTTTGTTCCACGATGAGGGTTCGGAGCCCGTGGCGAGCGAGTTCACGCCCTGCCATAAGCCCCGCAGGACCGGCACCTACGATGATGACATCGGAATCCACGTAGTCAAAGAGGGTTCTAGAGAATCCCTCCACGATGGCGCGGGTGACGTCTTTTTCTGAAGAGTGAGCAAACTTCATTTTTTTACCTCCTGTGAGTATTGTTCCGAGATGATTTGCCGACGATTGACGCCCGCCGGCAGGCAGAAATCGGTATCCAGCCAGGGGTTTCCCGCCAGATCTTGTTTGGTTGGGCGTTGGGGAGAATGGCGTGGGTCTTGGAACGAGAGTGTAGCCTCCCCCGCTTTTTCTCTTTGGTCTTGCGTGATTCGCATAGCGCAAAAAGCGGGTCCACACATATCACAGAATCTGCGATCTTTGTAATTCTCTTCGCTGTGGTCGCCTGCGCGATATCGCCTCGCGGTTTCTGTGTCAATGGCTAATTCAAATTGGCGATCCCAGTCAAAGGCGAAGCGCGCTCGGGAAAGTTCGTCATCCCACTGGCGCGAACGAGGATGGCGCTTGGCTAAATCTGCGGAGTGAGCCGCGATTTTGTAAGCGATAAGCCCTTGTTTGACGTCTTCTTTGTCGGGAAGCCCTAAGTGTTCCTTAGGGGTGACATAACAAAGGAGCGAAGCCCCATACCACCCGACTATTGCGGCGCCGATGGCGCTGGCAATGTGGTCGTATCCGGGGGCGACGTCCGTCACCAGGGGTCCTAAAGTGTAGAAAGGAGCGCCATTGCAGATCTCCTGTTGTTTTTGGACGTTCATTTCCAGTTGGTCCATCGGGATATGCCCGGGACCTTCCACCATCACCTGGCATCCGTTTTCCCAGGCTCTTTGGGTGAGTTCCCCTATCGTTTCCAGTTCTGCAAACTGGGCGCGGTCCGAGGCGTCCGCAAGGCACCCGGGGCGCAAACCATCACCGAGACTAAAACTCACGTCATATTCGCGGAAGATGGCGCATATATCATCAAAGTGAGTGTAGAGGGGATTTTGTTGGTTGTGAATGCTCATCCAGTGGGCAAGAATGCTCCCCCCTCGCGAGACAATTCCCGTCAGGCGATGATAGGTATAAGGCAGATGCTCCCTGAGCACGCCTGCGTGGATGGTCATATAGTCCACCCCTTGTTTCGCGTGCTTTTCTATCACCCGCAGAATCAGGTCCACAGTCAAGTCTTCCAGGCGGAACTTCGCTTCTTCCAGGGCTTGGTAAATGGGCACCGTGCCAACAGGTATGGGCGAACGCTCTATAATCGCCTCTCGGATTTCGTCTAAGTTCCTCTTGCTGGTGGAGAGGTCCATAACGGTGTCTGCGCCCCATCGCACAGCCCATTCCAGCTTCTCTATTTCTTCTTCCAGGGAGCTTTTGGTGGCGGAAGCGCCGATGTTGGCGTTGACTTTCACGCGGAAACGCTTCCCGATAACCATCGGCTCCAGGCTGTGATGCCGAACATTGGCTGGGATAATGGCTCGCCCGGAGGCAACTTCTTCACGCACGACTTCGGGAGAGACCCCTTCCCTCTGGGCGACGAAAGCCATTTCGGGAGTAAGGATGCCTGCGCGGGCATACTCCAGTTGGGTCCTTGCCTGGGGTTTCACAGTCCTTTCACCTCCCCGAGACAATTTCCTGGGGAGGCGGGGAGTGAGACTAAAGGATCAAGGCTTTTGATAGACTTCGCTTTTAGGTCTTTCTTCATCTCATCCCTCCGCCGGTATTACCCGGATCAGGTTCAAAGGGTCGGCTCCCGCTTCAGGAGCCCTCTCAGCCTGGTGCGCCAAGCTCCCCTTGCGGGGGAAGTATACCCTAAGCGCTGGAGGATTTTGGAGGCTCAGCCTATGGGTCCCCCTCTTAGGGGCAAGGGGGGAGATTCCCGGTGGGCTTTGAGGGCGGCTCCCGCCTCAGGGCTGGGACGAGAGATGCCTGGGGTCCCATTGGGAGATAGAATGCTCTATGTGTTCCAAGAGCCTTTCGGCTTCTATGCTCCCACGGCGCTTCAACGGGTGATCCTCGCCTGTGTGCGGGGGACACCCCTTCACAGGCTCATCTCCCGACGAAGATGGGGGCGATTGTTGACCCGCATCCGGGCGGGACCCATTGATACGACTTTTCTTGGATCAAGTTTCCGATTACATTTTTGGGATAACCCTGTAGAAGGAGGGATGTTATTGTATCCCGGTTACAATATAGAGGAGATTAGGTTTCTTATGACGTGTATTCCCAAAGGGGGGTGTTTCGTTGATGTAGGGGCAAATGTGGGTTTGTATTCCCTGCCCTTGGCAAGGCACGTGGGATCGGAGGGGCGTGTTCTTGCCATCGAGCCTGGATCCGTTGCGTTGGAGAGGTTGAGGTTCAATATATCGGCGTCGGATGTGGGGAACGTTGTGGTCGCGCCTTACGCCGTGGGCTGGGAAAGAGGGGAGGCTACTCTGCAGGTGCCTTTGAAAAACCTTGGGGGAGCGCGAACGTCTTCGGAAGCCGTTTCCGAGGCGGCTGGCGAAAAAGTGTCTGTGAAGACACTGCTGGACATTCTGGAGGAGCACCAAATCCACAAGATTGATGGAATGAAGGTTGACATTGAGGGAAGCGAAGAGTGTGCGATTCTTCCGCTCCTCCGATCTCAGGAGGCTCGCCTCTTGCCACGGGGAATAGTGCTGGAGCACCTTCATCGCGCTCAGTGGAAAGTGGATTGTTTTGAGGTTCTTCGGGAAGGTGGGTATGAAATCGTTGCCCGCACTAAGTCCAATGTGATGTTACGAAGGAAATGACGAAAGTGATTGGGTGTTTATCACAATGGCGTGATGGGAATCCTTTGCTTCAGGAGAGTGTTGGGTCATTAACAAATACGCCGAATTCCATCGGCTATCTTCCGGCAAATATCGCGATCTCATCCAACGAGATAATCCAGGGGAAGATGACGCTGATTCCGGTGCGTTGATATTTGAGGCGCAGGCGAACTTCGCCCGTTGTAGGATGAACAAATTCATTACCGGGAAGGATGTCCACCTCGTGAATGGCGTCCCTTTGTGCCACCGTGCCCTGGTGAACCTTAACCCAGGATTGCGTTTGGAAGTTGAATGCCTCCAGGGCTTCGTTAACCTGGTTAAGGTTGGCATGGGTTTCCCATCGTGCCTTGATGCGCTGAACAGGGAGGGTGGTGGTGAAGGAGAATTGAAGTTGAATGGGGGGATCCATAGAGGAGAAGACAAGCCAGGGACGGACGACGAGATAGGCGTTGTTGCTTGTTTGCGTTTCTGAAAGCCCTCCAGATAAAACGAGCCCTCGCGCGACCGCGAGACTGGATGCGGTAAAGCGCGTAAGGGCTTCCGCAAGGTAAACCGTTCCGTCCTCTCGCCCTACAACAAAGGAATCCCCAGTAGGGGAAACCGCTAACGTTCGGGGACCTTCCCCTGCTTCTCCGTCATAAGTGGACAGGAGGGCGCCAGTGTTGGCGTCCCACACACGGATGGTCTTGTCCACCGGGCTGAGTGACCAGATTAAGCTATCTTGATGCGACCATTCGGCGTGGGATACAGCGCCTGTGTGCCCCTGGAGTGTTCGCACAAGGGCCCCATCTGAGATTCGCCAGATGCGAACGCGTCCGTCTTCGCTCGCGGTCAACAGAAAATTGCCATCCTGGGAGAACCGGACGCTGAACACGCGCCCACTCATTCCCGTGAGAGTGCGAACAGGAGTGAAGTCACTCGTCCTATAGAGAATGACCTGCCCCACGCCTCCCCCTGCTAAAAGCGATCCGTCGTGCGAGAATTCAAGGGCATAAAGGTCTGCGGTGATGTTTCTTCGCAAGGCTCCCGTGGGAAACTCCCAGATGCGCAAAGTTCTGTTTTGACTGCACGAGGCGACGAGGGAATTACCAGGGTTTACTGCAACACTGTATACCGCGTACACAGGCTGATGAACCCACGCATTGACCAGGGACCCATCTGAAGACCTAAAGATAACCACACGGTCACCATCCGCTACAGCCAAATAAACGCCATCGCGGGTGAAGGAGATGGCTCTTACCGAATCTCCCACCGTGGGAACAGATCGGATGAAGGATCCATTGAAAGCGTCCCGGAACATCAGGCGTTGCCCAAAGTATTGACTGCCGGTGACCAAGAATGTCCCCCCTGGGTGATAGGCTGAGGAGACTACGGGGGAAGTGTGGGTTTGCCGGCTTCGCAGGATGGAGAGCCCTGGCAGATTAAGTTCTAAGAACAGGGCTGGGAATCCATAATTAGGTGCTCCGATACAAAGGAGTTTCATTTCTCCATTCCAGAAAGAAAGGGCAGAGATGTAAGGTATGGTAGCGCTATTGGCAATTGTCCAGTCGCTCGTACGGCGTAGCCTGATGGTTCGCGTTTCATTGAATCCGCTAATGGAGGCGAGGTATTGCCCGTCAGGGGAAAACTCCACTTGCGCGTTCCAGTTGGGTTCAACAAAAGACCGGATAAGCGTTCCATCGGATATCCGCCAGATGAGGATACGATTATCGTCTTGTTCAGAAGCAGAAGCCAGAAAGCTTCCATCCGGCGAGCAAGCAACGCTGACGATGGGGTCGTTGTGTCCTGTAAGCGTGCGGAGCAGAGCCCCATCACTAACCCGCCACATACGAACATAACAATCAATAGGATTTCCCCCTTCATCCACTCCGCCCCCCCCTGCGAAGATGAATTGGCTGTTGGAGCTAAAGCTGACCGAGTTTGCCCATTCGCGGGTGCTATAGGTCAGAGTCTGCAGAAGAGCTCCGTCATTCAGCCGATAAATCCGCACCACGCCGCGCCAATTGGGATAAATCCCATCGTTACCACACACAGCGAGAAGGGAGCCATCAGGAGATACTGCGATGTCTTGAATATCTTGCATGGCAGAAATCGTCCGCACTAACGTGCCGTCCCCGAGGTCCCAGAACTTCACCGTGCCGTCCCAACTCCCACTGATGAGAGTGGAGTTATCCGTGGCAAATGCCAGGGCGGTCACATATTCACTGTGCCCCAAAATAGTCCTCACCGTGGATAGGTCGGAAGTTTGCCACACGCTGATGACGTTGTCATTGAAGCCTGCCAACGCCAGAAGGTTGTCGTCGCGGGAGAGGGCTAACCTGAAGGCTCCGTCGTCATGCCCCGCTACCATCCATCGGATGGGGGGACGGATGTCCCCCAGAAGCAGGGCGGGCGTCAGAAAAAAGGCGTGCGTGATCAAGAGGCAAGCAAGGCGCATAGCAGATCCCCGCATTAGAAAGCTCTTTTTTTTTTAATTATAAGAGAGATAATAGAGCAAGGTGATACATTTTGTTGATTCAGGTGTTTTTGCTTGCCCGAAGCCTGAAGTGAAATTGCTCTTCCTTATTGCTAAGGGCTTCCTTTCGTATCTGCTCAGTGCATCTCGCGGTCCCCATAAGCCATCTGGACATAGTTGATCTGACCGAGGTGATAGGTAATGTTCCAGTAGGGGGATGCCAGGATTTCGGCTACGGTTAGATTGAGTTCGGGAGCAAACGGTAAAGAGATGACCCTATCCAGGTCATCCTCGGGATAGGAGCGGATGAAATCTATTGTTTCAGTGAGATTCTTCCGAGCAAGGGCTTCGCAGGCATCCAGGTCCATCTCTTGCTCCTCTTCTCCCTGCGCGGGTTGGGAATTGAGGTCGGTCCCGCTCAGGATGCTCTGGGGCCACTTGAGGGAGAGGGCGCACTCTCGCAGAATGTCCGATGGCGTCCGCGATGTTTCCGATGCCTGCCAGGCAAGTTTTTCTGGGGGCATTGCGCGGGCAGAGCGAAACAGGTCATCCACCGCACGGCTCAATTGCAGGCAAAGAAAGTCCTTTAAAAGCATACTTCGTTATACCCTATTAGGTTTCCGGCTTCGGGAAAAACTACAGATTACGATTGCTGTTACCGGACATCGTATTCTTGCCCCTTTCTTCCATAAGGTGAACACTCTACCCGGCGCTCGGTTCCCCCGACCGGTAGCAGGGCACAGCGATCACCCATCCTGCTATTCCTCCTGCCAACACCAGACACAAGCCCTGTATCATTCCTTGTTGTTTCATAGTCTATCACCTCCAGTTTCACAAGTGTGGTTCTTAGCCATAGAATTCATGGGATGTTGAACTCCTCCAAAGGGATTTCAGGGCACGGTAGTCCCTGGTTCTTGCCTCGGATTTGAAATTGAAATAAGCGTTTACTCACGTCACTTGTTACAGCGTAGGGTGCGATAACGAGTTCTCCGCTCCGCCGAATGAAAATCACAGGACCAGGTGGGTTTTCCAAGGCACGGTGATTCCAGTCGGTAACGAGGGGGTGCGTTCGCCCAGGCGCCCCTGGCACTCCCAGAACACTTTTCTTGGGACTCTTTGGGACTCTGCCTGTCAGGTAAACCGGAGGCACGCCGAAGGCGATATACTGGGCGCCCTCCTCCTCAATGACGCCTCGCCGACCCCAGTTTTTGTCTATTTTTTTAATGTTTTAATGGAAGCAAGGGGGCAGGCGAGGTATGTGTCACCCAGATAGGGCTTTAGCCCAGTCTGGAGACAGAGGGGGCCCCACCAGAGTGTCCCCTGCTCCTGTTCATAGAGGAGCACGGCTTGGTGGATCTGGCTGAGGTTAGAGGCGCAGACGTTGTGGACGGCTTTCCGACGCGCATTCCGCAAAACGGGCATCAAAAGCCCCGCGATAACCAACAGGATGGCGATGACCACCACCATCTCGTAGACATTGAATCCGAGATTCCTCATACTTGTCTCCTTGAAATTTCACTGGCGATGAGCAAAAGGGTGCAAAACGCTGTCGCCCCGAAAACCGCTTGGTGCCGGGTGGGCGGGTACAGCCATTCTCACGGGTCCCACCAGGCTTGCCCTTCTGCATAGGCTAAGCCCCCCAGGCATCCTAAAAGGGCGATGAGTGCCAGAGCGGTAAGGGGATGGTCCCAGAACTCCGTCACGCCCCATCGCCAATTGAGCGCGAGCCCCGTGGCGATTCCCAGAGAGCCTCCAACCCAGAACCTCACTTGCCACGGATGCAAATCCTCCCAGGCATAGGCTTCAAACGTGCCGAACCAGGGAAAACTCCCGCGGAAGTTATATACGATGAAAAGGGTCGCCAGGAAGCCGAACAGGAGAAGAGGTACCGCACGCGCCCCGAGGCGTGCCCCGAATAACCCCGCAAAGAACATCGTTATTCCAAAGAAGGTGGCGCGATGATGGAGGACAAAAAGGCGCAACTTGTTTTCGCTTGAAAGGGAATGCATAAGCCCGTAATGGAGGCTATCCACTAATTGAAAGGCAATGAGAGGGAGCGCCAGGCAAACGATGATGGCGCACGCAATCTGGGGCCACCCAAAACGATTCGCTAAGATTTCCTCGTTTTGAAGTTTATTCTTTTTTATTGGTTGCGCATTGCGCCTTCACGGCTCGGTGCCTCCGCTGACTCTTTAGTATAGCTTTTTGGTTTACCCAGAGTTTCACATCCTTGATGGCTTCGAGCATATTGCTGAAAGGACTCCTTTCCGCCCTGAGGAAAGTACCATCTTCTTTGAGCAGATACCGGCGAGGCTACAAGTCGTAAATCCACGAGCAGCGTGATACCACCAGCGGTTGCGTTCTTCAGGGTCGATTCCACTGGGCTGCCTGGAGGGGGGTGGCGTTTTCACGGAACATCATAAATCCTCACGCCTTGCGTGGCGAACGCGATCGCGATTCGCTTTCCATCATGTGAAAACGCGATCCTGCTGATTTGATAGTACGATCCACGGACAGATCCGTACACTCTGACGCACTTCAGATCTTTTAGGCGCATTAGATACACTTGGTCTGCTGACGTTCCTACTGCAAGGTATTGTCCGTGCGGGGAGAGTGTGAATACTCCAATCTCACCTTGTACGAGGCCTTGACCCACCCTCGCGCGCAGCTTGCCATCGGCGGTGCTGAATACCCGTATCTCAAGACCCGCCGTCCCCGGGGAGCCGTTGACGACCGCAATGTGAGTGCAATCGTTCGAGAGCACCAGGCCGTACCACCCGTACCCGACTGTGACGACCCGCCACCGCTTCTTCGTCTGGGAATCCACCACTGCGATCGTCTCTCGGTCAAGCCATACGCTGTAATGCTCCCCATTTGGACAAAGCACGGGTGCAGTTTTCCACTCTGAAGGGGAAACCCCCGTGTCGGGGTCGATCTCCATGTACTCGCCCCCACCCGCCATTCGCTCGTCGTGGATAACGACAAGACAGCGTCCATTGGCCAACGGTCTGATATCAAGCACTTGACGCTTGCCGTATTTTCCTTCGTCGCCGAAGTCAAACGAGCGCAATATCTCACCCGTTCGGGCCGACCGCAGGGCAACGGTTCCATCGGCGTGCCTGGTGAACAGCCGACCCTTCGTGGTGAAAATATAGGTTCGCACTTCACGCCCCATGACGACCTGGTTTACCATACGCTTCCTTTGGACGTCCCACGTTGCGAGGACTCCATCAAGCGTGCCCACGACAAGGCGTGTGCTGTCTTCCCACGACAGATGCACCACCTGATGACTTGGCTGGAACTCGTATAGGGATTTCCCAGTTTGCCCGGTAGGGCTATTCAGAAGGGAACTGAGAAGGACCGCAAGAAGAGTCATCATTTCTCTGTTTGCTCCTTATGGACCATTTTCAATCGGTGTGGCTATTGGTGAGGCGACGAGGCGAAGGTCAACGGGCAGCGTGGCACTGCCAGCGGTTGCGTTCTTTGCCGGCGCGACCACAGTTCTTGCGCCAAATTGAGGCCACTCGCCCCTTGGTGGCATCATAGTCCGTGTCGCACCGTTCACTTGGAGCCCGGAACCTGATATACCTCGATTCCCCGCTCCGTAAACGCGATGGCGATGAGTTTACTGTCATCAGAAAACGCAACGATCGGTGCGGGATGGTACGAGCCGCCTCCACCGTAAGTTCCAACACGCTTTTGGTCGCTTAGACGGATGAGGCCGACCTTATCGCCCCAAACGCTTACCGCAAGGTACTTTCCGTCTGGGGAGAACTGCAACCGCTCAAGATCTCCTCCGGGAGTCAGTTGCCAGGGCAGGCTGAGGAGTTCTTTTCCGTCAGCAATTCTTAGGATTCTTATCGGATGGCCAGTGCGTCCTACTGCCACCCGGGCTCCGTCAAGCGTGATGCCCAATGTGGAAAACGGTCCCACGGTCAGCGTCCGCCGAAGCTTCCCTGTCGCCACATCGTACACGTTCACGTTGCCTCCTGGCAGTCCGACGGCTATTAGTCGGCTTTTCCCGCGAACACGACCGGGCCGAAGCGCTGTCCACGATATAACAGTTGATTTGGGAACTTCGCGAGTTCGTAAGTGAGGGGGCCTTGGGCTGACTAGGTGACCGCCAAAACCGCCTTTCCGGTTCCACCGATCCACGTCGCTTTTCGTCCCGCAAATGCGCGCTTTACAACTTCCCCGGAGGTCGAGTCCCTCACCGCTACTGAGCCGTCGGCGTGTAGGGTGAACAGATACTGAGGGCCTGCGAAAGCATATCTTCTGATCTCTCTCCCCATTATAATGTGAGACAGCCGCCTTTTGATGCGCAAATCCCATGTAGAGAGCTCGCCTGTCAGCGTACCTACTACGAGCCGGGTGCCGTTGTCGTCGAACTCGAGATAATTGACGCCATCGGTTCGCGAATACTCCAGTTTCGCTATGAGGTCACCCTTCTGCCCGAGCGTGGTTTCTGAGGCGAGGACCAAATGTAGTAAGAGCGCAACCATGATTATCATTGCCTCCCTATGGACCATTTTCAATAGGTGTGGCTATTGGTGAGGCAACGAGGCGAAGGTCAACGGGCATCATTAGCAACGTCATAGAAGCTTGAATATGCGAACCTTGCGGTCATCCGAGTTCCAGACAGCCAGAAGCCGCCCATCGGGGGAGAATGCAGCATTGACGCTGTAGTACGAACCTCCTCCTCCGGTATCCATAATTAGTTTGCCCGTAGTCAAAGACAACACCATCAGCCCTCCAGTGGCCTCACTCACCGCGATGTGGACTCCATTGGGAGACCACCACAGCTTGCGGGGCTCCATACGGCGCGGTATCTCCATCTTTGTCACTCTATTGCCGGTAGCAGCCTCGTAAACTGTGACTGCCGTCTCGAACAGCACGCCGAGGCGTCTGCAATCATTTGAGAATGTTACGTCAATAGGCTGCGCACCAGTCTCAATGGTCCGCAAGGACCTCCTCGTCCGTGCATCCAGCAGAACTATCTGCCCTGTGCGATCCCAATGGAGCGCCCTGTCCCCGTGTGGGCAGATTGCATAAGGTTGCGCCACCCAGTGAGCCGGGGATATCCCTGCATCCGGGTCAATCTCTATAAACTCCTTGCCTTTCATTTCGTCATTGATGACGACAAGGCAACCGCCGCGCCCCATCGGCAAAATGGGACCTACCTGGCGCTTGCCATACTTTCCTTCGTCGCCGAAGTCAAATGAGCGCAATACCTCACCCGTTCGGGCCGACCGCAGGGCAACGGTTCCATCGGCGTGCCTGGTGAACAGCCGACCCTTCGTGGTGAAAATATAGGTTCGCACTTCACGCCCCATGACGACCTGGTTTACCATACGCTTCCTTTGGACGTCCCACGTTGCGAGGACTCCATCAAGCGTGCCCACGACAAGGCGTGTGCTGTCTTCCCACGACAGATGCACCACCTGATGACTTGGCTGGAACTCGTATAGGGATTTCCCAGTTTGCCCGGTAGGGCTATTCAGAAGGGAACTGAGAAGGACCGCAAGAAGAGTCATCATTTCTCTGTTTGCTCCTTATGGACCATTTTCAATCGGTGTGGCTATTGGTGAGGCAACGAGGCGAAGGTCAACGGGCAGCGTGGCACTGCCAGCGGTTGCGTTCTTCACGGTCGCAAGGATAGGCTGGGTAGCCGGTGTGTTCGCGGGAACGGCGAGATCCGATGACCGGATTCTGACTGCATCGTAAGGCGTAGCTCCTGGGGGTTGCGAATCGTATTGCCACATGATCCGGGGCACGCCCCCCAAGGTTGGCACCGGATCCTCTTCCAGACCCAGTGCGGCGCCGAAGTAGGGCGCCGGGTCATCACCCTCATCAGGATCCCAAGTCCTCCTCGCTCGCAGGTTGAACGACACGTATCTCACAAGGTTATGAGTGTTATACAACCGCACGCGATACCGCGCGTTCACGCCGAAGAGCCCGCGGTTGCCTGCGGTCGTGCCAAACGGGTCTGCAGAGGAACCCTGCCAGGCGAAAACCAGTTGATCCTTGCCGCCGGCTTCGCAGATGCCAAAGTGCTTCTGGTTGCCCGGGTCAGTCAGGTCGGCTCCCGCGTCCCACGGCTCCGCAATCGCCAGCAACTCGCTATGGGGCCACCAGCCCCGGATATGGTCGGGACGAAGGCATTGGTCGTACGGTTGACCGAAGTCGTCATCCTTTGTCACAATGGTTCTGAGGTCCACGACCTGCCCCGGGGTGCCTGTTACGGTGAACTCATGTATCGCCGTCACCGCTCCGTTGTTTTGCGCCCGGTGATTGCCCAGGCCTACATCGGATGTGGAAGTAAGGCTAGTCCCCGTATGGTACCCGGCCTCCGTGATAGTTCCGAACAACTGCGCCTTCGCAAGGCAAATCCCACGATCCGCAAGAGTAGCATACTCCGGCGGCGCGGGTGCCAGCGCCCGGTGATCGGAGAGGGTCGCTGTGCCCGAGCCGGTTCGCAGGACGATCCAGATGTTCTTCGTCTCGCCCATCTCGTTGACGTGCCAGAGAAAGACCCGCAGATCTAATCTCCTGGCCGCAGGGATCGGGATTGTGCACCTGTAGAGTTGCCCCACAGTATGGGGATATCCGCCCCACGCATTGGAATTAATCGTCTCCGGAGCGTCGCTGACCACGAGATACCGCGAGGGCAGACTGGAAGCCTCCTCCCACGCCGAAGCGCTGACTTTGCCTTGATTTCCGGGCGTGTAACTCGTTTGGTTACAGGGCATTGGGTGTGCTGCCCCATTTTAGCTTACTTTTTTGGTTTTGCGCGTATACGGTGACATATACGCCTTTGTTTACTTAGAGACACTCAGGATGCCAGAAGGTTTCACCCTCTTGTACGCCTTATGCCCCACGGCTCGTCCAGATGTAGCAGGATGTGAGCATAGTGAAACAATCCCTTAAGTTGGGAGGGTTTGGGTTCGGGGTGTCGGGTTTTCGGTATGACCGGCTGTTTAGGGATGCCTAAGGGTAATTAGTTGCACAAGGTTTTTATCGCCTGCCTGTGTATTTTTGGGGGGTGCAGGGGGTGTGCCTTGACAGTCGGAGTGTTTGCGGCGGGAAGTTCCTGCTGGCTTCCCGCATTGGCTTGAGGAGATCAACCTGGGAGAATGGTGAGGTTTATCTCCCTTATAAGGAGGTGATCCAGCCGCACGTTCCCGTACGGCTACCTTGTTACGACTTAGTCCCCCTTACTCCCCACACCTTCGGCGGCTCCCTCCCTTTCGGGTTGGGCGACCGACTTCGGGTGCAGACAATTCGGGTGACTTGACGGGCAGTGTGTACAAGACCCGGGAACGTATTCACCGCAGTATAGCTGACCTGCGGTTACTAGCGATTCCGGCTTCACGCAGTCGAATTGCAGACTGCGATCTGAACTGAGGGCGTATTTTTGGGATTGGCTCCACCTCGCGGTTTTGCAGCCCTTTGTTTCGCCCATTGTAGCATGTGTGAAGCCCCAGGCGTAACCGCCATGCTGACTTGACGTCGTCCCCACCTTCCTCTCCGTTACCGGAGCGGTTTCCCGTGAGTCCCCGGCATTACCCGATGGTAACACGGGATGAGGGTTGCGCTCGTTGCTGGACTTAACCAAACACCTCACGGCACGAGCTGACGACAGCCATGCAACAGGTGTCTTCGGGTCCACCTTGTGGGTGGACTCCCGGCTTTCACCGGGATTCCCTCGATGTCAAGCCTGGGTAAGGTTCTTCGGTTTGTATCGAATTAATCCACATGCTCCACCGCTTGTGCGGGTCCCCGTCAATTCATTTGAGTTTCACCCTTGCGGGCGTACTCCTCAGGCGGGATGCTTCGTGCGTTAGCTGCGTCACCGAAGGGGTTGATACCTCCGACGACTAGCATCCATCGTTTAGGGCGTGGACTACCAGGGTATCTAATCCTGTTTGCTCCCCACGCTT
>CAZVXY010000002.1:0-352601 GCA_964631245.1 uncultured Fimbriimonadales bacterium | reverse complement strand
TCAGTGAAGCGGCAATGTGAATGAATAGATGAATAGAGAGAACCGTAGCGCCTTGCCTTCTCGCTCCCTTTCGCCGATGAGCATTCGGCGGGGCTATGGGATATGCCTTGCGTTTTGTGTGGCACTTTTAGGTGCTTTTCTCTTGTATCGCCTGCTTGCTCCTCGTGAGGAGACGCCCGAAGAGGTCGCTAAAAAGTGTGTGGAGTACTTTGAGGCGCGCAATGCTCGGGGGCTTCTCCGATATGCGATGGACGTAGAGAGAGACCTTCTGGAACTGGATGAGGAGAAGATAAGGACTTTGCTGGATCGTGTGTGGGAGAGCCTTGAGGGTTTTGCTCCCCAGGGAGAGATAAAAGTTGAGAGTTATGGGGATGGCTCGGCGGTAGCATTTCGTGTATACACTCATCCCGATGGTAGAGAATCTTCATTTCGTTTGGTGGTGCACCCAACGGAGAAAGGACAACGTTCCGTCGATCTTGTCTTTAGCCTTGTGGGTGCATTTCTTGCGGCTGGAGTGCCGAAGGAACAACGGAATGCGGACGCCGTAGAGCTTTTTGCTTCTGTTTTACACCACAGACTGCCCGATTTGAATAGGCTTCCCGTTCGGGGTGTCGTGTTGTTTAGGGCTGACTATACCTTTCAGATGCTGACGTGGTCCGAATGGGCGAACGAGTGGACGGAGCGCTGGCGCAAGAAGCGCAGGCAGGAGGTTGAAGCCATTTATCAGAAAAAAGGCTGAACGGAGGTACTGATGATGAAAGCGATGAAGGAGCGAGGTTTCACGATAGCGGAGGCGTTGATTGTTCTTGCTATCATCGCCATTTTGAGTTACCTTCTCTTCCCTCTGTTTTTGAAGGTGAAGAGGCAGGTGCAGATATATTCTTCTGTGAGCAAACTTCGTCAGATACACCTTGCGATAGAGAACTACCGCCAGGCATGGGATGGCGCCGACGTGTTCACGTCTTATAGGTCGTATTACAGGCTTGGGTTGCCCGTGGTGCCCGACCACAGACAGGACCCCAAAAAGCCCTGGGAGTATTTCACGGATACCACCTGGCGAGATTGGTTGAGCGGGTGTGCCTCCACCGACCTGGAAGAAAATCTTGTGGTCTTACAAGAGCATTATTTGGCGTCTCCTATTACGATCGTTCCTCCAGGCTTCATTGGTTATGTTGCACCTGATTACGACCCTCCAATGGTTGAAAATGTCTCACCCAACTATCTCAACTACCTTCCGACTTACCGACAGAATATTGTCCTCGCAGTAGATCCCTACTGTAATCCCCCCGGGCTATCTCTTGCGTCCCCACTCGTCTCCAAGCGCGGGATCTCCCTACTGTTGAGTGGCCAAATCGTGAACAAGTATGCCCCTGGCTATATGAAAGACCTTAAATGGTGGTCGGACCCGCCGGAGGATTGACGTGGAAGTTTTTTTTCTACAAGGCTAACAATGTTTCTGGAGGTGAAATATGATAAAGAAACTCATCGGTCCTTTGGTCTGTTTGGCATCCCTGCTGGGTACTCTAATGCTCATCCACATAGTATTGCCTCAGGAAGGGGGCGACCCTGGTGAGGCACTTTGCAACGGACAACCTGAGCCGTCGGGCGTCCCTAACTGTGCTACTCAGCAAGGGTGTGCCCACAAAGTCGCCTGCTCCCGAGACAATGGGGGAATGCTCCTGCACTTGTCCCGCCTAAAGGGTAAGTGTTGTATAAATGAAGGAGGCAATGTATGCAGACAAGTGGAAGGCTATTGGGCTTGTTGTAGATTCACCAATGAAACAAAATGGGTATAACACTGTACGTCATCCGCAATGTCACCTGCGACATGTGACACAAGAACAGGTCAGTGTATCACCATTCGATAACCACCTTCAATGGGTAGAAGGATGAATCAGGCAAGCTACAAACCTGTCTGGTCCGTAAGGCGTCCCTTCAAGTTCGCCTTCGGCGCGGTTGTTGCCCTCGGGGTCGTAGCCTTTGGGATACAAGCCCTCCTCCCTCTCTTCCGTCACGAGGAAACCCTGGAAGAAGCAGCTTGGAACTGCCTTTCCGCCGTTGAATCCGGTGATGTCCGAGGAGTGATGCGGTATCTACGAAAGGATGAGATCTCCCTCCTGGAGTTAGACTATGAAAAACTGGACTCTTTGCTGAACGGATTCGTCCGTCCTCGCCTGCAAGGTTTCAAGCCGAAGGGCGACCCGGAAATTACCCCGGGCTCCATATTGAGGATCCGCCGAACGTATTCTCATCCTGACGGGAGAGAGGTGAGCATCTTGCTCTTTCTCACTGAGACCGATGATGGACCAAGGTTATGGTACGGCATTTCCCATCTTGCCGATCTGGGAATTGCGACCTATCCCACAGAGGGGAGCAAAGGGGTGGCTGACCCCTTTGGGTTGTTTCTTTACAAGTTGTCTAAAGCCCTGCCGGACTTAGAGCGCCTGGAGTTGAGGCAGGTAGCAGAGCCAGCAGACCCGCAGGCGATCACTCTCAAGGCGCTCACCTGGCGGGAATACGCCAGGGAGAGGATTCAAGATTGGGAACGAACGGAGAAACGCCGATGGCCCCATTGAGCCCAGGTGTGCGAGACTTTTTGAGAAGGAGGCACCCGAGATGAAGGAGCGAGGTTTCACGATAGCGGAGGCGTTGATTGTTCTCGCCATCATCGCCATTTTGAGTTACCTTCTCTTCCCTCTGTTTTTGAAGGTGAAGAGGCAGGTGCAGATATATTCTTCTGTGAGCAAACTTCGTCAGATACACCTTGCGATAGAGAACTACCGCCAGGCGTGGGATGGCGCCGACGTGTTTACGTCTTATAGGTCGTATCATAAACTTGGATTGCCGGATTGGGATCAGAGGGATAGAGATGAAAATCTTTGGAAGAGGACGCGCCCATGGGGCCTTACGAATTCTTCCCATCTCATTTGGCTTAGCCCTTGCGCTACGAGGATCTATGAGTATGATGTCATCACTCGCCAATCAACGTTTTTTCTTATGACGCCCGAGAGCTACATAGGTTTGATGGCGCTGGCATACAGGCCAACTATGATAGAACTTCCTGTGAGGGGCAATGCAAGCGCTCTATATAAAGACTACATACCCCGCTACCGTCAGAACATCGTGATAGCGGCAGACCCCTACTGCAATCCCCCAGGGACGAATATGGAGGACGCCTTCCTCTACAAGCGTGGATTGGCGCTCCTGCTGAGCGGGCAGATAGTTCATAGATACGCACAAGGGAATGCATTTTTTCTTGAATGGTGGTCGGATCCTCCGGAGGATTGATGCGGAAACGAATTTCTGGAGACCTATCTTTTTGGGACGTGATGGGATGATGAAACTTCTGCATAGCCCTCAAAAAAGGGCACGTTTCTCCGTGGGGGGTGAGGCGCCCCTATGTGATTGCGATGGGAGTCAGTCTGCTTCTCCTTGGTCGGGTACTCCTTTATCGTTATCTTTCTTATGAGGAATCACTGGAAGAAGCAGGGCGCAAGTGTTTGCACTATATAGAGACGGGAAACGCCCGCGCCCTGTTTCAGTACGTCTCCGACAAGGAGAAAGAGATGCTGGATTTAGACCTGGCGAAATTTGAAACGTTTATGCAATTCATCAAGAGCCGGCTGAATGGATTTTCCCCAAAAGGGGAACCTAAGATCATTGTGTCTAACGAATTAGGATATCATTTTACCCGTGTTTATTCTCACCCCGATGGCCGCACCACCTCCCTTTTTCTCAGCGTGAGGCCTACGGATAGAGGTCCCAAATTGATCCCTGCCACTTCCTATCTCATCAGGTCTGCTTTATATACCTACGTGCCAAAGGAGCGGATGGGAGAGGACGCCCAGAAGCCCCTCATTTATGGCCTGCAGAAAGCGATGTCCGACCTGAAGAATCTGCCCATTCCCGGATACTTTGAGACGCGCTTCCCCATAGAAAAACCGCGCCTCCAGGTTTGGTCGTGGGAGGAATATGCCCAAAGGCTTTACAAGCAATGGGAGAGAGCAACAAGCGACGAGAGACCGCTTGCCCGGTGGTCCCCCCGAGTAGGCCGAAAGTCCGTGCTTCCTAAACATCGGGTGGGAAGGGGTAAGGGGGCAAAGAGCACCGCAAGGGTTTATCCTCCCGATAGCCAAGAGCGTATTCCGCTTGAATGAGGGTGTGGATTTCTCGGGTCCCCTCGTAGATCATTGCCCCGCGAGCATTCCGGAAATACCTTTCCACGGGAAACTCATCGCAATAGCCATAGGCTCCGTGAATCTCTATAGCATCGCTCGCACACTGAAGGGCATTATTGCAATTTATCCACTTTGCCAGAGAGACCTCACGCGTGTTGCGGATTCCCTGGTTTTTCATCCAACCCACCTGGAAATAGAGAAGGCGCCCGATGTCCCTCGCTGCCACCATATTGGCGATCATCTGTTGAACCAGTTGTTTTTTCCCTATGGGTTCCCCTCCAACGGTACGCTGGTTAGCATACGCCACACAAGCCTCCAAACAGCCCTGAATAATCCCCACAGCACCCGACGCCACGGTATAGCGTCCGTTATCCAGAGCGCTCATAGCGATTTTGAACCCCTCACCCTCCTCTCCCAAACGGTTCTCTTCAGGCACCACCACATCCTCAAGAAAAATCTGTCCCGTGTTTCCCGCCCGCACTCCCAGTTTTCCCTCTATGGGACGACTATGAAACCCCCGCGAGTTCCTCTCCACGATGAAGGCACTCATCCCTTTAGTTCGGGGAGTGGCATCGGGGTCCGTGACCGCAATGACCAGGAACTGATCCGCAAGGTCACTAAGGCTAATCCAGGTTTTTTCTCCCCTTATCACGTAATCCCCGCCTTTTTTTATCGCTGTGGTGCGAATGTTAGCGACATCGCTTCCCGCGTTAGGCTCCGTGAGGGCAAAGGCTCCCACGCGGTCCCCTCTGGCAAGGGGGGGAAGCCAATGCTTCTTTTGTTCGGGTGTCCCCCATTGAAGGATCGTCAAGGCATGGAGTCCAAGGTGGACGCTCATCACCACCCGCGCACAGGTATCGGCTCTTTCTAATTCCTCACATACAATGCCAAGGGAAATGTAATCCGTATCCTGCCCATCGTATTTAGAAGGCAAACTTATGCCCAGGAGTCCTGCCTTCGCCATCGCGCGCAGGAGGTCTGCTGAAGCCTGATGGTGCCGGTCGCGCTCTCTGATCGTTGGCAGGATTTCCTTTTCGCCGAAACGTCGGGTGCTCTGACGAATTAGGTCGTGCTCTTTACTGAGGGAAAAATCCATAGACTCTATTCTACCAACATAAATGGAAAGACCGCATCCTCAAAAAAGCATCCCACATCTGCAGGACGCTCCCCTTCCGTACTTGCCTCTCCCCGTCCGAGTAATCCCGTATCAGAGGAAGCCGAGCATCATACCGCTACCAAAAAGGATGAGAGCCACCATCACCAGGAGTTGCAAGAGCGTGGAATGAAGGGACCTTAGAAACGCCTTCCCCAGGAGACTGCCCAGCACACCCCCTGCTATTCCCCCCAGGAGAATCGCCGGTCGCGTCCAGGGTGACACCAACAAAAACCCCATCCCATAGATCACCAATCGGGAAACATCTACCATAACGGCGATCAGCGATTGAGTCCCTACGAAAACTTCTGGTTGTAATCTCATAGCAGAAAGGAATCCTGCCCGAAGAGCCCCCTGATGCCCCGATAACCCACCAAAAACTCCCGTGATGAGTCCCCAGGCGGGTGCTCCCTTAGGGGACAGATCCCGAAGCCTTTTGGAGCTCAGCGCTTCTACCACTGCAAAACCCACGATGAGAGCGCCGATCAATCCCTTTACAAGGTCAACGGAACGCACCGTTCCGAACACCGTCAAAGAGTACTGGAGGGATTGTGAAGCAACCCCCACGAGAATGCCCGCTCCTATAAAAGAGCCCACCACTGCAGGCACGCCAAAACTAACTACCAGCCGTTTGTCTGCCTTCCGCCAGGAAAGACAGCCGGCTGTAAAGGCACTTACCAGGTGCACCACTGCCGTCATTGCCCCTGCCACAGGAGGGGGAACGAAAAGGGCATATACCGGAAGGAGCAAGGTGCCCATCCGAAGCCCACGAACATTCGCACCATAGAAGCCAGGGCAGACGCTATGAGAATCAGCGAAGCTTCCATAGCACCTCAGGCGGATCGGGCGCCCACGGAAGATTCACGCCGAATTCTCTCCGCCACGCGTTCCACCTCGCGCAACACACGCAAGAGGTTAAGCCCAAGAATCTTGGCAACGTCCTCTTCAGAATAACCCCGACGAAGAAGTTCGGCAGTTAGATAAGGAAACCTGGAGACGTCTTCCAACCCAACTGGAACATCCCCAATGCCATCAAAGTCGCTTCCGATTCCCACGTGATCAATGCCCGCTACCCGAATAATGTGCTCAATGTGGTCCGCCACTTGCTTCAGAGTTGCCTTCGGGGCAGGGTTCTCCTGATCCCAGCGAGCGATCTCTCGGCGGATTGCTTCTTCGTCGGTTCCGAACTGCGCCCTCAAGCGTTCCCTTTCCTTGTTTCTCCTTTGCTGATGATTGAGGATTTCTTGAGACACATAAGAGGGAACAAACGTCACCATCACGATACCGCGATTCTCCTTGACCAATCTCAAAACGTCATCGGGGACATTTCTCGGGTGGTCACAAAGGGCTCGCGCGGAGGAATGGGAAAAGATCACGGGCGCCTGAGAAACCCTCAGGGCGTGCTTCATCGTTTCGGGAGACACATGGCTCAGGTCCACGAGCATCCCCAGCCTGTTCATCTCGCGCACCACCTCCTCGCCAAAGGGGGTCAAGCCCTTATGCTTGGGTTCATCGGTGCCGGAGTCTGCCCAATCGGTGTTGGAGGTATGGGTGAGGGTCATATATCGCGCCCCGAGCTTATAGAACATACGCAGTGTCCCGAGGGAGTTATTGATGGAATGCCCCCCTTCCATTCCAATCAGGGAGGCTATTTTCCCTTTGGAAAAAATGCGCGCCACATCGTCGGCACTCAGGGCTATCTCAAAGGTATCCGGATACATCTCTGCCATCCGGTAGATGACATCTATTTGCTCCATTGTCGCCTTCACTGCCTCCGCACCCTGGAGGGAGACAGGCACGTATACAGACCAAAACTGAGCACCTACTCCCCCTTCCCGCAGTCTTGGGATGTCGGTGTGCCCTGAAGACAACCGTTGAGAAATGTCCAGCTGTCGGAGATCGTTCTGAACCGTAGTGCGGTAGCGCCAGGGGAGATCGTTATGCCCATCTATCAAGGGCACCAGACGGTGCAATGCCTTCGCCCGCGCCAGATATTCATCCTGAAGGGCAGAGCCATCCCCCGGAACAAAGAGTAGAGGCGTTAGAAGAAAACCTATCAAGGAAAGCATTCTTCACTCCTTAGGAACGAGGTGCCCTTATAATAACTGAAGAGGGAGATCCCTTGCCACAGAGACGGAGGGGAGTCTCACTTCTTCGCCAAAAAGGCTTGCAATTTTTTAACCGTATAGGTATTGATGACGTCTTCTTTGCGAGCCCATCCCCGGCGAGCCTGGTCCACCCCATAGCGCATAAAGAGCAGGTCCTGGACACTATGGGCATCGGTGTTTATTGTAAGCTTACAACCCACCTCCAGGGCGCGTTTAATGTGGATGTCATTGAGGTCCAGCCGTTCAGGCTGGGCGTTCACCTCAACAGCAACCCCTTGTTCCGAAGCGACTCTTAGCACTTCTTCCATATCCAACTCTATGGGGTCTCGGCGATTGATTAGGCGAGCGGTGGGATGCGCAAAGATGTTAACTTCAGGATGTTGAAGGGCTTTAAGGACGCGTTGAGTCTGAGCGTCTTTAGGCATATTGAACCGACTATGGATGGAGACAATGACCACATCCAGACGCTTGAGCATAGCATCGCTGAGGTCCAGCGACCCATCAGCGAGGATATCCACTTCCAATCCTTTCAATATGGTGATTCGCGGGTGGCGCTTCTGCACCGCTTGAATCTCTTTCCATTGCTTCTTCAGGTCTTCCTCATCCAATCCTCCTGTCATTCCAAGGGCTTGGCTGTGATCGGTAATAGCCAGAAACTGATAACCCAATTCCTCGCAGGCACTCACCATTTCTTCAATGGAGTTCTTTCCATCAGACCACCGAGAGTGCATCTGTAAGTCGCCTCTGATATGTTTGAGCTCAATCAGTTCAGGCAGGCGACCAGCTTCACCCGCTTCTATTTCGCCTCGGTTCTCCCGTAACTCGGGGGGAATCCAGGGGAGGCCCACCGCTCGAAACACCTCTTCCTCTTCTTTCCCCGCCAGCGGTTTTTGAGTTTTGGACTTTTCCTTGAACACTCCATACTCGGAAATTTTCAATCCCCGCTCCACCCCGCGTTTCCTGATAGCAATGTTATGCTCTTTGGACCCTGTGAAATAACAAAGCGCCGCGCCATAACTCTCCCTGGGGACGATGCGAAGGTCTACCTGCATTCCCGACGAAAGGATGACCGTCCCTCGTGTGCTTCCTGCTGCCTGCACAGATTGCACTTTTGGATATTTCAGGAAATGTTGCATAACGGGCTCTGGCTTTCGCGCTATGGCTAAAATATCAATGTCCCCCACCGTTTCTCTGCGCCGTCGGTAACTGCCTGCCGGCTCTATTCGTTCCAAGCCCGGCGCCTTCTTCATATGTTCCAGCAAACTCCGCACCTGGGCATCGGCATCCGCCAAAAGAAACCGCTGGCTAAATCGCCGATATTGTTCCAGTCCTTTCAGGATATTCTCCTGCGACTTTTCTCCAAAGCCTTCCAACTTTGCCAGGCGCCCTTCCTTCGCCGCCTTTTCCAACTCCTCCAGAGAGGTTATGCGAAGTTCTTGCCATAAACGTTTTGCTTTTTTAGGACCCACGCTGGGTAGTTGCATCAATTGACGCAAGGATTCGGGCACCTGCTTGCGCAGTTCCTCCAATTTTGCTAATTTCCCCGTGGTAACAATCTCTTGAATCTGGCTTGCTAAATCCTTCCCGATCCCTGGCAAAGCAGTTAGGTCTTCCCCCCGCTCCAGCAGTTTCGCCATAGGCGTGGGATGCCCCCGCACCACGCGGGCAGCGTTCCGATAAGCACGGACGCGAAAGGGATTCGCTTCCTGAATCTCCAGGAGGTCTGCCAATTCGTCAAACAAATCCGCAATCTCGCTATTCTCTAACTCAGTTACCGCGGGCATAGGTCCTGACCCCCTTTATACCCGTCCCGGACAAACGCCATCAGGAAAGGGGGATTGCCTCTATCCCCAACTCTTCACACACTGCTTCCAGTTCCCCCATCCAGTTCCCAAAGACAGCGTGGATGTGATTGCTCGCATAGGTACGAGCCAGGTCCCGGCGCGAACAGTCAAACGTAGCAAAGCAATGAGGCCATTCAGGCGTCGTCTGGCTTGCGAGTCTCCTGTCCACCTCATCCCCGAAGCGAACAAAGCGCCCCGTGAAGAAATGCATACGATATTTCCCGCTTCTGCGGGTGAGCCGGGCAAACGTGACCTTGTCAGCAGGGTCTGCGAAAAACTCCACCGAGGCACCCCCACAAGGAAAGTACATCGCTATGCTGGGATGCAAGGTAACCTCCCGCCAGTTTTCCCGAAAGTCCGTGGAGCGCTTGCTAAACCAGGGTGCGTGCTGTCCACTATTGACCAGGTCATACACCCCCTCGCCCTCAAAGTCACCCCCAAGAGAGACGATTTCCTCCCGCGAGAAAAAGTGCCTCAAGTCCGCAAAAAGGACGGGAGTGCCTGTGAGGTGATGCAGGATTTGCATCGTGAGGGCACCATTACTGTCACACTCTGTGGCGCAAATGAGAGGCTTCTTTACTTCCTCTTCAAAATCTGCGGTGTCATTGAAAAAAGCCTCAGGGACATCCATCGTGATGCCCTGTTCCCACTCTGTGTAGTCTAATTGTCCCGTAAGCCCAAGGAAATCAATGCCTTCCTCTTTACAAAAGTCTTTACACGCAATATAAAACCGCACCTGTCGCGCTAAATGCCCATCCAAGCCGTCCTTTAACCTCTTCTCATCCCACAAAATACGCCCGCAATGCTTCTTTAGCCAGTTAAGCCCTTCGCGAACACGGTCTGTCTCCACCTTATCACAAAGCCAGGCTAATGTCAATTGAGAGCGATGAAATACGTGAATGCCGAATTGTTCCATCCATTGACTTGGGTCCAGATGCCCGGTATACATCCCCATACTCGGACCATCAAACTCGCCATAACGAAGCCCTCGCAAACGCCTCCCAGCCTCCTGCCCCTTCTGGCGAGGAGTGGGCTGATGACGGGAAAGCCACCCACGCATCTCTGAGGCTACCGAAGGATCCGATAAATCGCCCAATACCCTGCCAAACGGAACGCCAAACTCATCCAGAGACCCAGCCGATGCAAAAAAAGCCACCCAGCCAGGAAAACCGGGATTCACATTCCCAAGGAAGCAAATGGGAATGCGTGCGTGGTGCAGGTCGCGAGCCGCCTGAGCGGAAAAGTCAGGAAACGCCCACACGCAAAAATTGAAGATAACCGCATCGCCCCCCGCTTCTATAATCTCTCGTGCGCCCTCCACCGCAGTTTTATAGTTCCAGGCGATGGCGCTCGCTTCCACAGGCTCGTGCCCCTCACGCCTCAGCCACTCCGCCACCCGTGATTGAAACTCCCTGCATTGGGCTTCCAGCATTTCTGCGGCGCGCTTCCTGCCGTCTGTGAACGTGATGATGCCAATTTTCATAGTCACCCTTATTGTTCTCCAGTTTCGCCGAATTTCCTGCCCCATAACCCAGCGACAGAGTAACTCACCAGAGGAAAGAACCTCGGAAAGCCCCCCTAACCTTCCCAAACGCGCCTGCATATTTGAGGGCAGTTCGTCAGCGTTGCTCAAGCCAACATTGATTCCTATTCGGTGCTCAGGTGAGGCGTCTCCCTGTTCGCGTAAATGCCAAACACTTGCCCCACCCCAGGCTTATATTGTTGTAAAACCCTTCACATATAAAAAAGATACCCCCCCAAGGGGAGGTACCTTACTTCAAGTCCGACAGAACCGTTGGGGACTACTTCACAATTTCACCAATTGCCGACTCCAGCCCTGAAAGCCCTTTCTCGTCCGCCACAAGGTTCACGAACTTTGCGGATACCTTCTTGTTCAGGTACACGAAGATCGTGTTTTTCACCTCAGGGCTTGTGTTCACGCGATAGGCGCGTACGGAGCGCGAGTCATTGGGCGAGAGGTGGGTGAGAGCCACCTTATCCAACCCATACTTTTCCGCCAACGCTGATAGCGTCTGGGAAAGAGTTTGGGGGTCCTTCTTTTCGGCGTTGATGAAAATCACAAACGCCTTAAACTCCTTTGCCCGATACTTCTGCATTGCAGACTCCAGTGCCCGCGCTATTTTGCCAACGTTCGCGAGGTCATCGGTATTGACCCAGACCTGCACCGCAGGTCTATTGCCATAGGTTCAGGGAGGGCACTTGGTCGTTCCCTTATCAGGACCCGTAACGTGAACCGGGTTGAAGGCAGGCACCGTATCGCCAATGCCCAAGCCAGATTCAGGACCCTCAAAGGCAAACAAAAGGCCTGCAAGTGCGAAAACACTCAATGGAACAAGGCAAGCACTTCGGTTCATTCTATCCTCCAGGAATTTCCCCAAAATGGGGGTGATAATTATTATACACGTTCCGAGACTGCGCAGGTTCCCTTGAAGCCCAGAATCCCCCAGATCAGGAAGGCTGATAGGGTCCCCAATGCTTCTTGATGAACGCCTCGTAGATAAGAAAGCGTTGAAGGGTCCGGATGTCCCCACCCAAGCCATGCCCGCCTGTGGGGTCCACGACCAACTCTACCAGGGGACCTTTGCCGTTCCGAAGAAGTTCCCGGTATACCTTCATCGTGTCCTGAAAGAGCACATTGGTGTCCTCCAACCCATGGACTAAAAGCAAGGGCGACTTCAAGTTCTTTGTTAACGGCAAGAGGGAAAATTTCTCTTGCCACTCCTGGACATTCTTGGCAGGAGTTTCTGCTATGACACCCCCGGTATACCAGGTGTTGTAATTCAACCATTCCGTTGGTCCTGCGCCGGCGATTCCGAGGGTAAAGACATCAGGAGCAGTATAGAGACACATCTGAGTTTGAAATCCCCCAAAGGACCACCCGTGAACCCCCACTTTTTGTGGGTCTATGTTGTATTTCTCTTTAAAGTAGTTCACTGCATCCACCAGGTCTTCCACCTGCGGTTTGCCTGGTTGCTCCCAGTTTGCTTTGCCAAAGACAGCCCCATATCCTGATTGTCCTCTCGGGTCCACCGTAATGCAAATATATCCATAGTTATAGGCGAGGTAGAGATGGAACCAATAGGCTTCGCTTTTAAAGGAGCCATCCACCACAGACTTGCCGGTGCCGAGGGGTCCCCCGTAAACATAAATCATTAAGGGGCGCTTTTCCGTGGGCTTCCAGTTCGGGGGAAGGAACATAAAGCCATATACCGTATGCCCGTGGCGGTTTTGATAACTGAACAAAGTGGGGGTCAGCTTGTTCACTTTTTGAAACGTGTCCGAGTGCGACTGCGTGAGTGCCACCTCTTCCTGCCTTCGGTTTAAAGAAATCAAATAGGTCTCTGTGGGGTGTGTCCAGGAAGCAAACGACACTGCAACTGCCGTGAAGGCATGATTGGGGTCCGGATTAGAATAATTCCCCGTCTGCTGGCTTACCCGCTCCATAGTGCCATCATCCATCCGGACGAGGTACACGTTCATCCGCGCGGGGTGCTCTTTGCTGGAAGTAACGAGGAGATACTTTCCATCCTCGCTCAGCTTCCGCGGATAAACCTCAAAATCCCCTCGTGTCAACTGCATCGCCCCCTCCGTCAGGGGATCCACCAACCACACGTGACGGAACCCACTGCGCTCCAGAAGGCAAACTATCTTCTTTCCATCGGGAGTAAAAAAGGGCTGGCACATACTGGGCGTCGTGTGCTCTCCGTCATGAGTATCCTTGAAAACCGTGCGAATTTCTTTCTTGGCAATGTCCACGAGGACAATTTCCAGGTTTCTCTTGTTGCGATTCCACTTGGCGAAAACAAGCCGTTGGGAATCCCTTGAAAAGGGTTCCTCATTGATGCTGGTGATTTCGTACTCCTCTCCTCCTGAATGGCGGTAAATCTCCCAGGGCTTTCCCTCATGCTCGGGGTTCTTTTTCGGGTCATCATTGAGGTCGTAGAGAAAGAGATAGTTTTCTGTTTTGAAAGTATCATCCGCCATTCCCCTATCCGTGGTCCTCGCTTCCGCCAGTCGCCCCCGATAGGTGATGTAAGTCACCTGCCGGTTTGTTCCCGTTTGGCGCGAGGAAGAGATGAGGATCTTCGTTTCGTCGGGAGAAAGCCAGTATCGCCCCATCGTCATATTCTGGGGTAAAGGGGGATTGAGCTGTTCCACCTGCGCACTATCAAAGCGCATCCTAAAAACGTTCCCTCCACGCCTGAAAATCATCCCCGTGTCATCGCGCGTATAACTCACCCCACTCTCAGCCTCCTGAGTTTTGGTAAGCCGAACCGGGAGCGCCTCTCCTATCTTCAAGCGAAAAATGTCCCCACGATAGACAAAAAGAACCTCATACCTCGTGTGAGCCCAGGTGTACTCGGAAATACCTGCATAGTCCTGCGCTGATTCCTCTCGTCGGCGCTGGCGAAGTTCCTCTTCCCTTTTTCGTCGTTCCTCTTCAGAAAGCCCTTTGAGCTTTTCCCGCTCTTCTTTCTCTCGGCGGTAGCGCTCCAGAATCTTTATGGCGTCCCGGTCAAAATTCGTCATCATCTCCAGGGAGGTGAGCCTCGTGGATTTTCGCTCCTTGGTATCGTAAACCCAAAGGTCAAAACCCCGGTCCTCATAGGGGTTCCATAGATAGCCCAGATACCGGTCATCATACGACCACGAGCGAGACCTTGCGGTTTTCCCAAAGAAACTCTCCTCCGGGAACAGGTCCTCCAGGCGGAGTTGCTCCTGCTTCTCCTGGAGAGCAGGCAGGGGCATAGCGACGCCCGCAAAGGTGACGAAAGATATATGAAATAGCGACAACCAGACAGGTGCCATCTTTTACCTCTCCAAATTTTCTTCTCTATTCGCTTCTCCGTCCCTATCTCCTGCTCATAAAGAGGCGGGCTCGTGGGATAATCGTTGAAAAGATGGACCTCTCGGACAACGCCTTGCGAGTGTTATCGGCGCGTTACTTGCTGAGGGACGAAAACCGCAATCTGATAGAAACTCCCGAGCAACTCTTCCAGCGAGTCGCCCGCGCCATCGCCTCTGCAGAGCCCCCCGGCAAGCGCGCTCAATGGGAGGAGACCTTTCATAAACGGATGTCCTCCCTGGAATTCCTCCCCAATAGCCCAACCCTGATGAATGCGGGAACTGAGTTAGGGCAACTCAGTGCGTGCTTCGTCCTCCCCGTAGAGGACGATATGGAAAGCATCTTCAGTGCCCTGAAGAATATGGCTTTAGTGCAACGGAGCGGGGGAGGAACGGGGTTCTCCTTTTCTCGTCTACGTCCCAAGGGAGATGTGGTAACCGGTACGGGCGGAGTCGCCTCAGGTCCCGTCTCCTTTATGAAAATTTTTGACTCCGCAACGGAAAACATCAAGCAAGGGGGGAAGCGAAGGGGGGCGAATATGGGAATCCTACGGGTGGACCACCCCGACATCCTGGAATTCATTCATTCCAAGGAAGACGAAAAAACTCTCCAAAACTTCAACATCTCCGTGGCGGTTACCGACGCCTTTATGTCCGCAGTTGCCCATAACGACTCCTGGAACCTCATCAATCCCCGCACTCAATCCCCAACGGGGAGCATCCCCGCGCGAACCCTTTTTCAGGAAATCGTAAACTCTGCCTGGAAAACGGGAGACCCGGGCTTGATCTTCCTGGACACTATCAACCGCCACAACCCCACGCCCTCCTTAGGAATGATTGAAAGCACCAACCCTTGCGGAGAAGTACCCCTGCTCCCCTATGAATCCTGCAACCTTGGGTCCATCAATATAAGCAAGTTGGTCCGAGAACAGAATGGCAAAACCGCCATAGATTGGCAATCCCTGCAGGCGATCACGGAAGAAGTAGTGAGGTTTCTGGATAATGTGATAGAAGTGAATCGCTATCCGATACCGGAAATAGAAAAGGCAACGAAGGGCAATCGGAAGATCGGATTGGGGATTATGGGTTTTGCCGAAGTTCTGGTGCGGTTAGGGGTCTCCTATGGCTCGGAAGAAGCGGTGCGCATTGCGGAAGAAATTATGTCTTTCCTTTTGAAAACCGCCACTCAAGCATCCGCCCGGCTCGCAGAAGAGCGGGGAACCTTTCCCAACTGGCAAGCGAGCATTTATTTCCCCACCAATGAAAAAAGGCGAAACGCTACTCTCACTGCCATCGCTCCTACCGGCACCATTAGCATCATTGCTAACACCAGCGCCAGCATCGAGCCTTTCTTTGCCCTTGCCTACAGGCGAACAAACGTCCTGGGGGGGCAAACTTTATGGGAAGTCAATCCCCTCCTCCTGGAATATTTAGAAAAGTATGGCATCCGCTGGGACACGGTGGCAGAAGAAGTGCAGGAAACAGGGTCTCTCAAAAACGTAAAATCCGTGCCCGACGAGCTGAAGCGCCTTTTCATCACCGCTCTGGAACTCCCCCCTGAACGTCACCTCGCTATCCAACACGCCTTCCAAAAACACGTAGACAATTCCGTCTCAAAAACAGTCAACCTTCCCCACGACGCCTCTCCCCAGGATGTGTGGAACATTTATTGGCGTGCGTGGGAACTGGGCTTGAAGGGAGTCACCATTTATCGTTATCATAGCAAGTCTTCCCAGGTTCTGGAATTGGGTCTGGATGAAGAACCCGAGCACTATGACCATTCCTCAAAATGCGACCCCTATGAATGCCGAGTGTGAACAGCCTGCGATGGCAGAGGTTTCCTCACCGGATATTTACGTTGCCACCCAGGGATTGGGCAAACGCTTCGGCAAAGATTGGGTTTTCCGGCACGTGGAATTCCGCTTGCGAAAGGGAGAAATCTTAGCAGTGACAGGACCCAACGGCAGTGGGAAAACTACCCTCCTGCGCATCCTCGCAGGCTTGGAACGACCTTCTGAAGGGTGCGTTCGCCTCGCAATAACCAAGCCGTATAAAGACATAGGATTTGCGGGACCCGACCTCAACCTTTACTCCGAACTCACGCCACGAGAACACCTCCAGATGGCAGGAGACCTCAGGGGATTAGAAGAAAGCCCCGAAGAACTGCTCTCCTGGGCGAGCATTCCAGACAAGCCCGTATCCACTCTCAGCACAGGGATGAAGGCGCGCCTCCGCCTTCTGCTCGCCATTCAACCCACACCGAAAATCCTCCTGCTGGACGAGCCGTTTCTCTCTATGGACGCAAAGGGCGTTCAACTCCTGGAAGAAATCTTCTCTCGCCAGAAAAACACGGGCGTTTTGATCTATGCCACCAATAACCCTTCGGAAATCAAATATGCAACCTATGAAATCCAACTTTCTCCGCCAATTCCTTAGCATCCTGCACAAAGAACTGCGAACAGAATGGCGCGGACGATATGGCTTGTATGCCTCTCTCCTCTTCGCGGTGATGTCCGTGACCGCCATCGCCCTCGGAACCCTTGGCACACCGCTCAATGCAGGAGCCAAAACGGGCGTTCTCTGGGTGGCGCTCCTTTTTGCAGGGGTCGTGGGCTTGTCGCGCACCACGCTAAGGGAAGAAGAACAAAAAACAGCCGACCTCTTGCGACTCCTGGCTCACCCTGCCCCTGTCTTCTGGGGAAAAACAGCCTATAACTTCCTCCTCCTCTTTGTGGTTTCAATCGTAATAGTGGGCTTGTTCTCGCTGTTTGCGGGAGCCACGATATACGACGGACTGCTCCTCGCCGTTTCGTTGCTCGTGGGGTGCTCCGCTCTTGCCACTGCCATCACCCTTTGTGGCGCCATCTCGGCTAAGGCGCGTGCCCCCGCCTTGCTCAGCGGGGTAATCTCCATTCCCGTGGTGTTTGTGGTGCTCCTTATGGGAATTGCCTCCCTCCGCCCTGCGTTAGATCCTCTCCTCAGCGGGGGATGGACGTCCCTCGCAGGGTTGTTGGGGCTTACTCTGCTTTTTGGTGCACTGGGTCCCACCCTCTTTGCAAGTGTATGGCGCAGTTAGTCCGTGCTCTCATTTTCCTTGGAACCGCCGGGCTGATATTTGCCTATCTCTGGCTCCCGCCCGCTAAGTTCTTTGAGGAACCAGAAAGCGCTCGCATTGTTATGTTTCATGTCCCTTCTGCTATGTTGTGTTCCTTTTATTTCCTGTGGGGAGCGGTGATGGCAGGAATGTATCTTGCGAAGCGACAGCGCCATTACGACCACTCATCCTTATCCGCCATTGAAATGGGATTTCTCCTTTGCCTCCTCGCAACTCTCACCGGAATGGTGTTCGCAAGGCAACAATGGGGCGCTTACTGGCAATGGGACCCACGACAAACCAGCATCCTCATCCAACTCCTCATCTACTCCGCTTACTTCGCCCTCAGACAAGCCTTCCCAGACCCGGAGCGCTCTCGTACCCACAGTTCCACCTATGCCGTTTTTGCCTTTCTCAGTGTGCCTTTCTTGATCTGGATCCTCCCAAGAATCCCTCAAATTCAAGAAGTGAGCCTTCATGCAGGGGCGAACCGCGCGGTTATCGGAGGTGGATTAGATCCCATTTACCGCACCGTCTTCATCGCCTCTCTTCTTGTGCATCTCATCCTGACCATCTGGTGCTATCGCCTGCGCGTGCGCCAGGCAACCTTGAACGAAAAACTGGAGGAACTCTATGCCGTGGCAAGTAGCAATAGCGATACCCCCCCTTCTCGTGTGGTGCGGGCTGTTCGCCTACCTCTTGATAATTGAAAGACGGCTTCGCCAGGCCGAGGCGGAACTAAAAGAACTGGAAAAACGCCTTCGGTCCTCGTAGGGAACCCACCCCTTCTTGTGAGAGAGGGACGCAAGGGGTACTTAGGGGAGCCTCCCCCATTGTTAAAAAACCAGTAAAAATACTGGGTGGAAATTTTCCCAGGGGTGTTGTAAAATGTTAACAACTCAGGCAGGCGGTACCTGGTCGTCGCACCGCAAGGTGCACAGGTTACCTGCATGGGAAACTCAATCTTGCACATTGGTGCATAGAGAGGAGATGACCTATGCGAGCATTAGGTGTCGTGATTACCGCGTTGGTAGCCCTCGGACTCGCCTACGCGGACTTCTTCACAGGCTTTGAAGCATCGGAAGGCTACACCGGAAGTGCCTCTGGCAGTCCCCTAACCTTTGGTTTTGGAGGCGGAGGCCAACAAGGGTGGTACAACCCTGTCTCGGGTAGCTTTGACTACAACGTCTACACCTATGCAGGCAATGCCCTGGGTATAGCGGTAAACCCGTTTGGAGGGGAGCAATTCGCAGCCTCCACCACAGGACCCACAGGGCAGTTAGCACGTGCTCAGCGTGACCACGATTGGTCAACGCGAACAACCTGGACGGTTTCCTATGATGTGTTGGGGACGACGTTCGGCACGAACCCTGCGCTCAATAACCTCGGGAGCTTCTCCCTCCAAGACAGCGCAACCCAGAGGTTCTATATCCAGTTGCTCGTGTGGGCTGACCCTAATAATCCAGGGGCTGGCTGGCACGTCCAATTCAACGTGTTTGACTCCGCAGGAGGAGCGCTGAACAATCAAAGCCCCGGCCCCGACTTCCAAAACCTCCAGGTGAATCACTGGTATCGGCTCTCCACCACGTTTGACCTCGGGAGCAACCTCATCACGGAGGTCAGGCTCACCGATCTCACCACGATGCAAACCTTCACTGCTAACCCATCGGGGTGGTACCTTCACGGTGGGGCTAACCCGACACGCCCCCTGCCCACTGCATTCCGACTCTTCACGGGCGGGGGAGCGGGCACCTCACCCAACAGCAACGTGGTGGCTTGGGACAACATCAGCATCGTCCCTGAGCCTGCATCGATGATCGTTCTGACTGCTCTGGCATTGCTTGCAGTTCGCCGAAGAAAGTAAGGGTGTAAAGACGGCTTCAAAGCCAGCCACCGCCCGGTGCTTTTGAGGGCGGTGGCTCTGTTTAACTTCCCTTCAAAGGGGTGATGGACCCCACCAACCCATCCGAAAAATCCCCGAGGCAAAAGAGTAGAAAAACCGCTAAAGATTCTCCGCGTACCAGTTTCGCACCCAGGTTTGTTTCTCCTCATACTGGGTCATATCGGGCACGCGTCTCTCCATCCTGGGATGGGGAAGATCAAAGAAATAACCATCACCTCGCATGGCGTGCTTATCCCCCAACTCTATATAGCAAAAACCCTTCCCCTCAAAAAGCGCTCGAGGCTCCTTGCCTAAAATTTCGGCAGAAATGTTCCCTGCCACCACCTTCCCCTCTGCCTCCGCAAAAACTCCCGCCTTGGGCAACACAAGGGGCTGGTCAGGTTGAAACCTTCCAGGGAGAGCCACCATGTTTACATCTCCAATAGCATAAACTCCTGCAAGTTCGTGCCGTAGAGTCTTGCTATCCACAGGAATCCACCCGCTTGGGGCGGTAAGTCCACTGGACCTCACGCAAAGGGGAGCGACGTGGGGGGGTATAGCAATCAATAAATCATAGTTCCGCTCCTCTCCATCCTCAAAACGAACCACTTTACGCCTCCCATCCACTGCCACCGCTTTCTTCTGCCGAACGTAAGGAATCTCCCGCTTTCGCAACTCCTCCATAACAAAGTCTCCTATTTCAGGACCTGCGGTTGCCATAGGACGCGACTCTATCGTGTATACCGCCATTCGCGTCCGTGGAAGCAAACCACGTCTCTTGAAGAAGTCGTGCAAAAGAAAAGCAGCCTCATAAGGCGCGGGAGGGCACTTGAAGGGGGAACGAGACACCAAAAGAAGGACGTCGCCCCCTTGAAATCCTTTCAAAGCGTCCCTCGTTTTCTCAGCCCCTTCCATCGTGAAAAACTCATAAGCCTGATCTAATCCTTCCACCTGCCCCATATCATAATCTGCTCCAAGGGCCATCACCAGATAGTCCCCCGTAAACTCTCCCGCATCCGTTTGCACCCTCTTTCGCTCCGCATCTATGGTTTGTACCGTCGCAATGCGCACGTCTATCCCGCGAGCCTTCAAGCCATCCAGCGTCCGACTGACCTCTTGCCGGCTCCGCTCCCCAAGCATAACCCAGGTTTTTGTGGCGCCTATATGAAAGGTGTTCTGTTTCGTGAGGAGGATGATGCTATGCTCCTCAGGCAAGAGTTTCCTCAAAGTGTGAGCGCATACAATTCCACCAAAACCACCACCAAGGATAAGGATTGTCTTCCCCTTCATACCCAGAGCATACCCCAACCCTAACTCCCCCTCTCTCACCGGCGGGCAAATCTCCAAGCCAGGGCACCAAGAAACACGATAGGAAGCCAAATCGGCGCATAGACAAAAGCCCAAATCACTCCCACCGCAATACCACGCAAAACGCTCACCAGCGCCTCCGTGGCTCTCCGCCAGGCGTCCACCGCCCAGTTGGGGTCTCCGTTCGCACTTCCTCTGGGTCGCTCTTCCAGGGTGAGTTCAATCGTGGATAGGGCGGAGAGCCGTTTCAATGCTTGTAATTGCCCCTCAAGGCTTTCTATCTCCCCCCGCACCCGGGAAAGCCTTTCCTGCACCTCAAGGAGGTCCACGACTCGCCGAGCAGAGCGCATAATCTGCCTGTAGGCTTCCTCTTCCGCACGCAAATTGCGCAAACGAGACTCATAATCCACGACCGTAGTCGTCACATCCTCGCCACTGGTCTGTCGGCGCGTCCGAACCCCGAGTTTGTCCAGTTCGGAAAGAGCCTCTTCAAAACGCGACTCGGGAACCCTCAAAACCATCGTAACAAGAGACCTGTGTCCCTCTTCCGACGCTTGGTCCGAGCTTTCCACAAAGCCTCCCCACAAAGAAACAAGGGAGCGAACCCTCCGCTCTGCTTCCGCCACATTGTCCACTTTGAGATGAACAGAAGCCCGTCGGATCACGTAGCGTTGGGCAACATAAGCCGAGGGAGTTCCCCCCGCATCCCGAGAACGCACCTCCGTTGAAGGGGGAGAGGGCATCACTCTTTTCTCCTGCATTCCACCCAGGGCTCCCCCTTCCTCGGATCCGTAAGCGTATTTCAGCGACATCTTGGGGACATCTTCTTCCCCAGCAGGTACAGCGACCCTCTCCTCCGTCGCTCGCCACCCGAGCATACGGGGGAGCACCAAACCCACAAACATCACCAAAGCAAACACCCCCCCAACGGCCAGCACCCAGGACCGCTTCACTCCCCGCATCCTATAGGATGCCTCTGCCACTCCAATGGCTCGCTCCACCGCATTGGCAGGCACTTCGGGACCGCGTTGAAACGCTCCAAGCGACGAGGAAATTCGGTTGAAAGACTCCGCTTCCTCACGCAGGGCAGAATCCTTTGCCAGAGCCTCTTCCACACTCGCCACCTGTTCCGGGTCCAGTTCGCCATCAAGATAGGCCTTGATTTCTGTCTCTATCCGCTCTTTTTTCATAGGTCCTCCTTAAGAAGTTCACGGAGCAACTTGAAAGCATAAAAAAGCCGACTTTTCACCGTCCCTACCGGCACTTTAAGCACCTGGGCGCATTCCTGATAAGTCAAACCCTCCATCTCGTGGAGCCACACCACCTCGCGATGCTTCGGGGAGAGCCTCGCAAGGGCTTGCCGTAATGCCTGAGCCGAGACCAGTTTGTTTTCTATATCTCCTGTGGAGGCACTCTCGGCTTGTTCCCAGTCAACCAGAGGCAGGGCTTGTGCCCGCCTGCGATAATTCCTCATCACGTTGATCGCTATCCCGAAAAGCCACGTCCTCACCGAGGAGTCGCCACGAAAACTTGCAAACTGCTGGGCTGCTATCATAAATGTCTCCTGAGTCGCATCCTCTGCAATCTGAGCGCCCAACTCTCGCGAGCAAAAGCGAAACACGTCCCCATAGTGCGTCCGCACTATCTCCGCAAGCGTCAACGGGCTTCGCCACACAGAACTCAGAGTTCGCTCCAATGCTGAAAATCCCTCTTATGAGGCTTTGTTAGTGAGTGTGTTCACGAGGGCAAAGGGTTCAAAAAAACTTTTCCCCCATCGTGCCCCAAGACTCAATGACGGTGAAGAAACAGGCTCAAAGATAGCCCCGGACGCTGGTTTTCCCTCACCCACAGGGCTAGGCTCGCTCGATCCAGGGCAACCCCCACGTAGGAAAGCAGGTTATGACCCGTATACTGAACCCCCCCGTAAAGTCCCCTCCCCAAGGATACTTTTACTCCCCCAATAAGATGGAGGTGCTCCTCATTGGGTCTTTGGGTAGCGCCCCAATATCCCTCTGCCCGAATGCTCTGCCCCACGAAGCGCCGGGTCAACACGGCGAAGGGAGAGGCCTTGTTCTCAAAAGCGTCTTGAAAAGCGAAGCCTGCACTCAGCCCAGGCGTGGACTGAGCCTGAGGGAGCAACTCATAACTCCCGATCAGCCGTACCGATTCGTTCGCCCAAATATAGGCTAACCCCAACTGAAACTGCTTAACAGGGCGCACAAACAAAAACGTCTGGGTTCGGGTGTTCCCCTCCTTGGGGACGAAAAAAGTGGATATGAGGAGCGATTCGGACACACGGTCCGCAGGGGGGACAGGGGTAGTCCCGCCACCTCCCCCCGGTCAAATGGGTCAGCCCCCTCCCGATTGAGAAAAAAGAACTCCAGGGAGGGTGCCCAGGAGAGCCATCAGGGTAGTCCACCAGGCAGAAAAGGGATGCCACTTCATAGCCGTCATCATACCCTGCCTTCTCCCCCAGGGCACCCTCCCTTAGAGGGGGGCGGATTGGGGGAGTCTCCCCCCTCGTTTGGTATACTTTCCAGGATAGCTGCCCCCTAGTTTAATGGCAGAACGCCTGACTCTGGATCAGGTAGTCGGGGTTCGAATCCCTGGGGGGCAGCCATTCTCCCGTCCTTTCCCCGTAAAGGTAAGGGGAGGAATCTTGACTTTTTTTTCCAGATTTGCCATAATGGAATTACCTATGAGCAGTGAAGTCCAAGCCGCCGAGCAATACGCCCTTCGGGAGTACCAGTGGGGCTGGGTTACCGATATAGAAGAAGAACAGGTGCCCCCAGGGCTGAATGAGGACATTATCCGATATATCTCCCAGAAGAAGAAGGAGCCTGAGTGGCTCCTGGAATTCCGCTTGAAGGCTTATCGGCATTGGCTGGGGATGACCGAGCCTAAATGGGCAAACATTCGTTATGGACCTATCAACTACCAGGAGATCGTCTACTATTCGGCACCCAAGACGATGAAGGACCGCCCCAAAACTTTAGAAGAAGTGGACCCCAAACTCCTGGAGACGTATGCCAAATTAGGAATTCCTCTCCACGAACAGAAAATACTGGCGGGGGTCGCCGTGGATGCGGTTTTTGATAGCGTTTCTGTGGCAACCACGTTCCAGAAGGAATTAGAGAAATTGGGCATCATCTTTTGCTCCTTCTCCGAGGCAGTGGAGAAATGCCCAGAACTGGTAAGGAAATGGTTGGGGAGCGTGGTCCCTTACACCGATAACTTTTTCGCCACTTTGAACTCAGCGGTTTTCAGTGATGGGAGTTTCGTGTACATTCCACCGGGCGTTCGCTGTCCTATGGAACTCTCCACCTACTTCCGTATCAACGCTGCCAAGACAGGACAATTTGAGAGGACGCTCATTATTGCAGACCGCGGGAGTTACGTGAGTTACCTGGAAGGATGCACCGCTCCGATGCGAGACGAGCACCAACTCCACGCCGCAGTGGTGGAACTCATCGCCCTGGATGAAGCGACCATTAAGTACGCCACGGTGCAAAACTGGTATCCAGGGGACGAAGAAGGGCGAGGGGGTATTTACAATTTTGTGACCAAGCGGGGACGCGCCATCGGGCGAAACTCCAAGATTTCCTGGACGCAGGTGGAGACAGGCTCAGCCATCACCTGGAAGTATCCCAGCGTAATGCTGGAAGGGGAGGGCTCTATAGGAGAGTTCTATTCCGTTGCTTTAACCTCTCGGAAGCAACAAGCAGATACCGGCACTAAAATGGTCCACATTGGTAAGAACACGCGCAGCACCATCGTCTCAAAAGGTATCTCGGCTATGAGGGGGCAAAACACCTATCGGGGATTAGTCCGCATCAACCCTGGAGCGGACAACGCACGGAACTTTTCTCAATGCGATTCCCTCCTCATTGGCAGTGAGTGCGGGGCTCACACTTTCCCCTACCTGGAAGTCAAAAACAACACCGCCATTGTGGAGCACGAAGCCTCCACAACAAAAATCGGTGAGGACCAAATCTTTTACTGCAACCAGCGTGGAATTTCCACGGAAGATGCGGTCTCTATGATTGTCAACGGATTTTGCAAGGAGGTGCTTGCAGAACTGCCAATGGAATTTGCGGTTGAGGCACGGAAACTTCTTGGTATCAGTCTGGAAGGGAGTGTGGGATAACACGATGGAGAAACAACCTATGCTTGAGATACGCAACCTACGAGTGAAAGTTGACGACCAGGAAATCCTGCGCGGAATTGACCTGACCCTTTCCCCAGGAGAACTCCAAGCCATTATGGGCCCTAATGGTTCTGGGAAAAGCACCTTGGCGAAAGTTATCGCAGGACGCGAGGAATATGAAGTGGTGGAGGGGGAAATTCTATATGAAGGGAAAAACCTCCTGGAACTCAGCCCCGAAGAACGCGCCTGTGAAGGAATCTTTATGGCGTTCCAATATCCCTTAGAAATTCCGGGCGTTACCAATGCCTACTTTATGCGTTCCGCTCTCAACTCCATCCGCCGCTATCGGGGTGAACCCGAAGTGGATGCCGTAGACTTCCTCTCCCTTATTAAGGAGAAGATGAAACTCTTAGGGATGGAAGAAAGCCTTCTTCATCGTGCGGTGAATGAAGGTTTCTCCGGCGGGGAAAAGAAAAGAAACGAGATTTTACAGCTGGCGGTGCTGGAGCCGAAACTCGCCATCCTGGACGAAACCGACTCGGGACTGGATATTGACGCGGTGCGGTTGGTCGCCGATGGCGTCAACCGAATGCGCACCCCCGAACGTGGATTCCTCGTCATCACCCACTATCAGCGAATCCTCAATTACATCATTCCCGACGTGGTCCACGTGATGATAGAAGGACGCATCGTCCGCTCCGGAGGGAAGGAATTGGCTCTGGAACTGGAAGAAAAAGGCTACGCCTGGCTGGAAGAAGAACTCACGAAAACGAGTTCGCGATGAAGCACCTATGAGCACATCCTTGCAAGCATCCACCGAACCTACAAAGCCCTACGCCACCTTTTTTGAAGAACACAAGCACCTTTATCAAGAGGGAGCCTCCCGCAGGTGGGGGGTCCTTCGTGAGCTCGCCATACAGCAGTTCTGTGAGATGGGTTTCCCCACCACCAAGCACGAAGACTGGAAATACACCCCACTCAAACCACTCACTCGCACTTTCTTTGAACCTGCCCAACTCACCACCACGGATGAGGCATTGCAACTTCCTGCCGAATTCACAGGTCCCCAACTCGTTTTTGTAAATGGATTCTTCCAGCCCCACCTCTCCACCCCGTTAGAACAAGAGGGCATTCTCTTTGGGCCGTTGAGCCAATCTGCCGAAAAAATCCCATCCAACGGATCAGGCTCGCTGGGGGATTGCGCTCCCACGGATTGGCAATTCTTCGTAGCCCTCAACACAGCCCTTTTCCAGGACGGGGCGTTCCTACGAATACCTAAAAACACGATAGTGGAACACCCGCTGACCATACGATATATCTCCACTTCCAACTCTCCAACCTTGGTCTGTCCAAGAAACCTGATCCATGTGGAAGAAAATAGCCAGGTGACCATCATAGAAGAATATGAAACGGCAAACGAGGGCGCCACGTGGACGAATACCGTCACGGAATTCCTCTTAGGGGACGGAGCAGTTGCCCACCACGTGAAGATTCAGAAAGAAAGCCTGAAGACCTACCACCTCTCTTTTCTGGCAACACGCCAGGGGCGCTCCTCTTCCCTTACATCTCACGTCATCGCCTTCGGGGGTGCCCTCACACGAAACGAAATTCGCGCGGTCCTGGACGGAGAAGGAGGAGAATGTTTCCTCAACGGGCTTTATATGCTAAAAGGTCAACAGCATTACGACACGAGGACCGTCTTAGACCACGCCCAGCCATTTTGCTCCAGTCGCGAGTTCTATAAGGGAATCTTGGACGACGAATCCCACGGGGTTTTTTCCGGAAAAATCATCGTCCGCCCAGGTGCCCAGAAAACGGACGCCAAGCAATCCAATATGAACCTGCTCCTCGCTAAAGGAGCCACCGTGAACTCCAAACCGCAACTGGAGATCTTCGCCGATGATGTCAAGTGCACCCACGGAGCGACCATCGGGCGCATAGATGAAGAGGCGCTATTCTACCTTCGCTCCCGAGGCTTGGACATCGCATCGGCGAGAAGCCTCCTGGTTTATGCCTTTGCCAGTGAGATTCTCCTTCGCCTGCCCCTTCCCACGATGCGACACAGGCTGGAAACCGCCCTGCTGGAGCGTCTCCCTGGTAAGATCCCCTTCCAGGGGTTACCCGATGAGTCCTAAACCCTCTTCCCCAAGCCCGGTTGTGGAGTTCAACGTCGCTCGTATCCGAGAGGATTTTCCCATACTCCACGTGAAGCCCCACGGCAAGCCTTTGACTTATCTGGATAACGCCGCATCTACCCAAAAGCCAGCCCAGGTCATCTCCGCCCTCAAATCCTTCTATGAATCGGATTACGCCAATGTGCACAGGGGATTACACTACTTGAGCGAAAAGGCGACCGCCCAATACGAATCCGCACGCGAAACAGTAAGGCTCTTTCTAAACGCCCGAAGTCCCGCCGAAATAATTTTCACAAAAAATTGCACCGAAGCCATCAACCTCGTCGCATTCTCCCTGGGACGGATAGCCCTGCAGGAAGGGGATGAAGTGTTGATTACGGAAATGGAGCACCACTCCAACATCGTCCCCTGGCAAATGATTTGCGCCGAACGGTCCGCCCGCCTCACGGTTGCCCCCATAGACGAAAAGGGCACACTCATAGAAGAGGAACTTTATCGCCTCCTCACGCCGAAAACCAAAATTGTTGCCCTCACCCACGTTTCCAATGCCCTGGGAACCATCAACCCCATTAAGGAAATTATCCAGAAAGCACACGAAGCAGGAGCCAGGGTGCTGATAGATGGCGCCCAAGCGGTTGCCCATCTCCCCGAAATAGATGTCCAGGACCTGGATTGCGACTTCTATGCCTTTTCAGGGCACAAAGTTTATGGTCCCACCGGGGTCGGCGTCCTGTACGGAAAACAGGAACTCCTGGAGGCGATGCCCCCCTATCAAGGAGGCGGGGAAATGATTCGCACCGTTACTTTTGAACAAACCTCTTATAAAGACCCACCCTATAAATTTGAAGCAGGAACCCCTCCCATCGCCCAGGTTATTGGATTGAAAAGCGCCCTGGAATACCTGAACTCCCTCCCCAGAAAGGCTATCTTCCATCACGAAGACCATATCCTGAAAATGGCAACGGAACGCCTGAGCGAAATTCCCAACCTCCGGATCATCGGAACCGCGCCCACAAAATGCAGTATCCTCTCGTTCGTCCTGGAGGGTGCCCACCCCCATGACGTCGCTACCATCTTGGACCACGAAGGCATAGCGGTCCGGGCAGGGCACCATTGTGCCCAGCCTGTGATGCGGCACTTCAGCGTCCCGGCGACGACACGCGCCTCGTTTGCGTTGTACAATACAGAAGAAGAAGTCCACCGCCTTTATACGGGAATCTGCAAAGCCCGTGAGATATTGCTATGAGTGAAGAACTGAAAGCACTTTACCAAGAACTCATACTGGAGCATGCCAGGCACCCCAGGAATTTCGGCACGCTCTCTCACCCCACTCATCATGCCACAGGAGATAACCCCGTCTGCGGAGACCATTGCGAGGTCTATATTGAGTTGAAGGATGAGATTCTCGCAGACGTGAAGTTCTCAGGAACCGGCTGTGCCATCTCTATGGCGTCCGCTTCTCTTATGACCGAAGTGGTAAAGGGCAAAACCCTCAAGGAAGTGGAAGAAACCTTTGAAAAATTTCATCAATTGCTCACTGACTCTGAAATCCCAACCTTCGGAGAAGGATCAGCAAAAAAACTCCTCGCGTTTGCGGGGGTGCGAGAATTTCCTATCCGCGTCAAGTGTGCCACCTTGCCCTGGCATACCCTCCACGCCGCCCTGACCAACACCACTGCAACGGTTACTACGGAGTAAAAAATGGACACCCCAAATCCTCAGCCCAGCCCCACCGAAGAACTCAAAGCGAGACTCCTGGAAGCCGAGGTGATTGAAGTTTTAAAGACCATTTATGACCCCGAAATCCCCGTGAGCATATACGATATGGGACTTATCTATGGAGTGCAGGCAGATACAGAGGGCAACGTTCACATTCAGATGACCCTCACCGTCCCGGGCTGTCCCGTGGCGGTTTCGCTCCCTGAAGAAGTGCGCCATCGGGTCTCTCACATTCCCGGGGTTAAAGATTGCCGGGTGGAAGTAGTGTGGGATCCCCCGTGGGACCCAAGCCGAATGTCCGAATCCGCTAAATTGGAATTGGGGTTTTTCTGATGAAGCTCTCCGCGCGTGAGGAATACGGGTTACGGTGCCTTTTGCAAATTGCACGAGCACCCGAAAACTCTCCTCGCACCATCCTTGAAATTACCCGCGCCGAAGGGCTAACCCAGCATAATGTAGCAAAATTGCTGAGACTCCTCCGACGGGCCGGATTTATCAAAAGCCTGAGAGGACAAATGGGGGGGTATGTGCTCACCAAGCCCGCCAAGGATATCCTCGTCCGTGACGTATTACAAGCCCTGGGAGGGCACCTCTATGATTCCCGATTTTGTAAACGCTACACGGGCAAACGAAGCCTGTGCGCCCACAATGTGGATTGCTCCCTCCGTTCTCTATGGGCTCACTTGCAAAAAGCGGTGGACTCCGCACTGGAAACCGTAACCCTGGCTGACCTGATCCCGCCCGAGCCCCCTCCCCTGGTGCGCGTCTCTCCAGAGCCCCCGCTAAATATCCGCGAAAGACGCGGAACCCCAAAGCTCTGAGATGCCATCCCCGTATTCTCGCAAGGTATAATAAAAATTAGATGACCAGGACAGAAACCGACACCAAAACCTGGACTGCGGAAGAACTTTTCCAACGCATCCTAAAGCGAGAACCCTTTTACGTGATAGATGTACGAAATCGCAAAGAATTCGCCCGATGGAAGATCCCTGTTCCCTTTGCCCAGTCCATCTTGAATATCCCCTACTTTGAAATCCTGGAGCGAGGGGGACGTGAGGATGTCCTTGACTCCGCTCTTGCCTTCGCTGAAGCCCATTTGAAAAACTCGCTCCCCGCTGATAAGCCCATCCTCTGCATTTGTGCCAAGGGAGACACTTCAGAATACATCGCTGAAGCCCTTCGGCGCCTTTCTTTCCGCGCCTATAACCTGACAGGGGGAATGCGCGAATGGGCAAACCTGTATATCCTGCGACCGATAACTCAAGAACCGAGCCTTTCTCTCTATCAAATACAAAGACCTTCACGGGGTTGCCTCAGCTACGTGGCAGTCAGTGAAGGCGAAGCGGTGGTCGTGGACCCTCTCCGCCACACGGAAAAGTACACTTCCTGGGCAAAAGCCAACGGATGGGACATAACCCTGATCCTGGATACCCACGCCCACGCAGACCACATCAGTGGTGGGGCAAAACTGAGCGCGGAAACCGGGGCGCCCTATTATCTCCATCCTTATGATGGTATCCATCCTCTGGACGTTCTGCCCGCTCGGTGCGACTTCCGCTATCTGCGCGACCGAGCCGTGTTCCGTGTGGGAACCACCAGCATCCAGGCAATTCACATCCCAGGCCACACCCTTGGCAACACCGCTTTCTGGGTCAATGAAAAATATCTCCTGACCGGAGACAGCCTCTTCATTCAATCCATTTCAAGGCCCGACCTCGGGGGACAAGCAAAAACTTGGGCACATCTGCATTACGCTTCCCTGCAAAGACTCCTTGCCCTCCCAGACGAAACCATCATCCTGCCAGGCCATTACACTGACCTCTCCGAAGTCAATTCCGAAGGCTATGTCGCCACCTCTATAGGAAACCTGCGTGCTCAAAACCCCTCCGTAAAAGCACTCTCCTCAGGAGAAGAAGAATTTGTGGAATACGTTTTACGCTCCTTACCCGAATTCCCCCCTGAATACATTGACATCAAGCGCGTGAACCTTGGATTAAAAGAAGCCAGCGAACAAACCGCAGAAGAATTGGAAACGGGAGAAAATATCTGCGCTCTCAGTGGAGTAAAACCCTGATGGAGGTGACCTGTGCACTACGATGAGGAACTGGACGCACGCGGATTGGTTTGCCCTATGCCTCTGGTCAAGGCACGGCAAGCAGTGCAAGCCTTAGAGCCCGGGAAGGTCCTGCGAGTCGTTGCCACAGATCGGGGCTCCCTCAGCGACTTCCAGGGATGGGCGGAAATAGCAGAGGACGTGGAACTACTGTCCCAGGAATCTGTACAAGAAAATGGCAAAGAGTTATACATTCACTACATCAAGCGAGTGTAGATAACCTGTATGATAGAAAAAACCCTTCCCGCAGACATAGAAAGCCTAACCAACCGGATAACCGCACTGGAAGCCCAGGTGAAGCGCCTGGAGAAGAAGGTGCCGGAGGACCGAGTCTCCATCGTGGTCTTTTCCGGAGACCTGGATCGGGTGCTCGCCGCATTCATCATTGCAGTCGGCGCTGCGACGATGGGTCAAAGGGTGAGTATGTTCTTCACTTTCTGGGGACTTAACGTTATCCGCGAGAAAAAACGGCTGAAAGGAAAAGGCTTCCTGCAAAAAATGATGACGCTTATGTCCCCCAAGGATTCGCGTGGACTGCCCGTGTCGCGAATGAACTTCTTTGGAGCAGGCGCGCGGATGCTAAGAAGGATGATGCGTGAGAAGAAAGTCGCAACTCTGGAAGGGCTGATGGAAACCGCCCGTCAGATGGGTGTCCGGATAGTAGCGTGCGAAATGTCTCGTGACGTTCTGGAAATCGGGATGGATGAATTGACCCAAGCAGAGCCTGGCGGTGTCGCCGCCTTCCTCGCCGATGCCCTGAAGTCACGCATTACCCTGTTCATCTAAGCGCCCTTTTCTCTAACATTCACAGGGCGCTTCCCCGAAACGGATGTCGACTTCCCACTCGCTTCTTTTGAAGGTTTTTGCTTGCCCGCCGGTGAGATCGCGAAACCCTCTTCTTGACCAAACCAAATCTCAGCAAGTCTCCGCGCCAAACGAGAAGGCTGGTCATTCTCGTAATTGGAAAGAACCGTAATCACAACTCTATCCTCCGGGAAAACCAAAAGGTAAGTCCTCGTGCCCTGTTGGGCCCCCCCGTGATAGACAATCCTTCGCCCCAAAAACTCCCCGATTCCCCATCCCAAGCCATAGTTGGTCAATTGGCCGTTGTTGAGCCGTTGAGGGGTCCACATTATCTCCATAGTTTGGGGAGAAAGCAACCGCCCATTCACCAGCGCCAAACCAAACCGACACAGTTCGGAAGCAGTGGACACCATTCCTCCACCTGCCCACTTGTAACTCACATCCGCAAACTCCGAATTAACTAAATGTCCCCGAGAATCCCTAACGTATCCCCTTGACCTCCTCAACACAATTTTCCGAAGGTCTTCCACGCCAGACCGCGACAAACCCAGGGCACCAAACACATACCGATCCAGGTAGTCGGGGAAAGAAAGCCCCGTCTGCTTCTCAATCAAATAAGCCAAAAGGTTATAACCATACGTGCTATACGAATAGCGCTCACCCGGGCGTGCGATGAGTGGGTCGTCTTTGAAAATGCTCAAGGATTCTTCAACCGACTTATAAGGCTTCCTGCTTTGAAACTCGTCCCCACGATAGTGGCGAATCCCCGCAGTATGAGACAAAATTTGCCGGGTCGTGAAAACGTATGCCTTTTCGGGAAACTCCGGGACGTAAGAGCGATAATCCGCATCCAGATCTATCAGTCCCTTTTCCACTAACTGCATCACTGCCACCGCAGTGATAGGCTTGCTCACCGAAGCCAGGCGATACACGGTATCGGTCCTTGCCAGGGCAGAATGCTCTAAATCCGAAAAGCCAAAAGCATATTCAAAGACGAGAGTATCTCCTGCCCCTATCGCCACAGAAATCCCAACGCCATCCATTCCCAGCAAATGGTCCCGAACTGCCCACCGCAAAGTCGCTTGCAGGGATTCGCTTGCCCCCCGCCGAACCTGCCCTTGCGAAACACCCAAAGGAGAGGGAGCAGGAAGGGCAACCGCCGACATAAACAGGAGCAAGCCTGCAAGACGCGCCCCCCTTCTTCTCCACCTTTCACTCACTCGCATCGCCGAAGTCATTTTCGCCAGCACATTCCCTCCTTCAGTGATAGTCCCGTCACGCTTGAGGCGGGCGCACCACCAATGGCACGCTCACCACGTGTTCGCCCGCGTGAACCTCTAAAATATATTCCCCAGGCTTCACGTATTTTGCCCGGTATTCCTCATAAGGGTCCTTCAAAATCTCCTGAAGAGTCTGAGGTTTCCACGGTATCCCTTCCGCAGGAATAGGCTTCGCAGGCTCCACAAGCAAACTCAAGGACTCAAAATTCAATCCATAGTCACACGGGTTCCATCTCTCGCCCATCAATCTCACTTTCTGTTCTTTCACCACCTTCCCTTCTCTGTCCTTCAACACCAGCGTGACGGGGGCGGGCTGGGAAAGCCAGAACACCACCGAGACGCTCGGCTCGGGCACTGGTCGCTGGTCCCAGGGAGCCTGCCGAATGTAGCCCCATTCCCGACTGGCGGTGACAGGCTCTAAGGGAAAGACGTGTAAGGGCTTGCTTCTGATTTCCCTGGTCAGCCCCTGGATGTATTCCACATCCGCCACGAAGACACTCCGCCCATGCGTCCCTAACACGAGGTCCGCATCTCTGGGATGAATCACTAGGTCGTGGACAGGCACGCGGGGCAAATCCCCCGCCAGAACCTTCCATGTCGCTCCGTCATCCAGAGAAACAAATACTCCTGCATCCGTACCCACATAGAGCAAACCAGGCACTTTGGGGTCTTCCCTCACCACGTTGATAGGCTCATTCGGCAAACCCTTCGCAATATTTACCCACGTGCTCCCATAATCCTCGGACTTCCACAGGTAGGGAGCAAAATCGTCTTGACGATACCCGTTCTGGGACACATAGACCACTGCCTCGTTATGAGCGGAGGCTACCACACGAGAAATCCATTTCCCCGCCTTCAACCCCAGGGTTATTTCCCGCCAGGTGGCACCGCCATCCATAGTGCGCCACACGCGCCCATCATCGGTGCCTGCATAAATGAGTCCAAACCTCTTCGGGCTTTCGGAAAGAGTGGTGATGGTGCCAAAAGGAACGTCCCCGTGCTCGCGTTGGCTCGTAAGATCTTCACTGATTTGGGTCCACGTCCTTCCGAAATCCATAGAGCGAAACACCTTGTTGGCTCCGTAATACAGGATTTCAGGATGATGAGGGGATTGAATGATTGGAGTAACCCAATTGTAGCGAAGGGGGGGCTCACCGAAACGGGAGCGAGGCCTTGCATTCCAGGTTTCATTCTTCAAAAAGTCACGCCCGCGAGCAGAGCCAAATTGCGAGGATACTATCACCACCTCGTTGCTTCGCGTGTCCACCACGACAGAAGCCCCATCCCCTCCGCCGATAGATTCCCACTCCCAGGGGTCGTTGCGTTCGAGGTTATAGTTACTCGGTCCCCGCATTGTTCCGTTATCCTGCAAACCTCCATAAATCCTATAGGGACGAGCCATATCCACCGCTATGGTCGTAAACTGTCCCACGGGAAGATTGTTAATTTTCTGCCAGCTTCCACCCCCATCCCAGGAAATGTTGATCCCGCCATCATTCCCAATCGCCACCCTGTCCGGGTATCGCGGGTCTATCCACATCGCATGGTGGTCTACGTGCACTCCCCGCCCTCCGATGCTCCGCCAGGTTTTCCCGCCATCTTCCGACATCAGGAGCGGAACACCCAGGAGATACACTCGGTCCGGGTCCTTGGGAGAAACTGCGATACGGCCAAAGTAGTAGCCATAAGTATTAAACACCCCATCCAACCGTACGGTGTGCGTCTTTCGCCAGGTATTCCCCCCATCATCTGAGCGATACACTTCTGCGCCCGCTATCCTCCCTTCAAACAGCTCAGAGTTCGCATCCCGCAGGTGCCGAAGCAAGTCTTTTACCGTCATTTCCTTATTGCGCACCATTTCCTTCAAGCGCTCTGCAGTAAGGTCGGGAGGGAAATAGCGGCGAAGGAAGCGATTGAGCACGCGAGAGTCCACCTGAAGCAACTGCTCCTCTGTGAGCATTCCCAGCCTGCGAATACTCAGTTCCCCCGAGGGCACCATCTCGTCCTCTGTCTCAAATTCAGGCTTCGGTTGTTGGTGATCCAGCACGAGATACACCACCTCAGGGCGTGATTCACAAATTGCCAATCCCATCCGTCCCACATATTCCCCATCAGGAAGCCCCCCCGTAACCCTCCGCCAGGTTTTTCCCCCATCCGTGGATTTATAAAGCCCACTGCCCGGACCGCTCTCCAGAAAATTCCACGGCCGGCGGTCGCGCTCCCACATCACCGCAAACACGATTTCAGGGTCCCTGGGATGAAGGAGCACATCAATACAGCCCGTCCGCTCATTCACATAAAGCACCTGGCGCCACGTCCGGCCGCCATCCTCCGTTTTGTACAAGCCTCGTTCGCGATTCCAGGTGTAAAGGTGCCCTACCACCGCCGCATACACCACGTCGGGATCTTTGGGATGAACCACAATCCGCCCAAAGTGATGGGATTCATAAAGCCCCATATTCTTCCACGTCTTTCCCCCATCCGTAGACTTGAAAATCCCCGTACCTGCATAACTGGTACGGCTGGAGTTTGCCTCACCTGTTCCAACCCAAAGAGTTTCTGCATCCTCCCCGGAAAACGCAATGGCCCCAATGGTGATACTGCTCTCTTTGTCAAAAAGAGAAACCCATGTCGTGCCCATATTGTCTGTGCGCCATAAACCACCTGTTGCGAAAGCCACAATCAACGTGGCAGGACGGGACGGAGGAGCGACTATGTCCACCACTCTCCCGCCTTGTATCTCAGGACCCACATTGCGGAACTTCAAATTCTTAAACGGCGAGTTCGCCTCCATCTTCAAACGCAACTCATAACCCTGCAGGCGCTCCTCCGCAGGCATTCCATAGGCAGGCAGGTGAAACTTCTCCCGCTCTTCAATTTTGGTGAGCGTCCGAGCGCCATCCTGAATCCCGGGGGGCAAGCCCCACAAGCCAGCGCACAAGAACATCCACATCAAGACAGGCATTCCTTCATCCTCCAGTTTCCTCGCATTTTCGCAGGTCTCACAGCACCAACGACCTGCCAACAGGTAAAGTATCCCACAGATGAAGGAGGACGCACTATGCTCAGCCTCTTGATGATGTTAACTTTGTCCCAGGTTTTTTCCCCCCCTGCCGAGGGCACCCTGATCGTCATAAACAGGGGAGAAGGCACCGCTTCCCTCATAGACCTGAAAACCAACAAGGCAGTCCACGTCCTTCAGGTCGGGGAAGCACCCTTAGAGGCGGTCACGAACCCCGAAGGAAGCCTTGTCGCCATTTCCAACTATGGGGTGGAAGAGCCAGGCTCCACCATCACGGTCCTGGATATGCGGGTCGCCAAGGTGACGAAAACCCTCTCCCTGGGGGACTACAAACGCCCTCGTGGGCTTTATTGGCTGGACAGAGACCGACTCCTGGTAACCAGCGAAACCAATCAATCTCTTGTGGTCCTGAACGTCGCCTCGGAAAAAATAGAGAAGGTGTATCGCATACCCCAACAAGTGAACAGAATGGTGGTCACCACCCCGGACCGAAGATACGCCTTCACAGCGAATGTCGGGTCTGGAACGGTGTCTGTGATAGACTTGGTAGAGGGAAGATATGTGAAGGCAATTCCCACGGGCTCTGCGCCAGAAGGGATAGACGTTAGCCCCAATGGGCAGGAAGTATGGGTCGCCAATCGCGGGGCGGACACCCTATCGGTGATTGAGGTGCGCTCCCTGCGGGTTGTGCAGAACATAGAGTGCAGGTCCATCCCCGTTCGCGTGAAGTTCACCCCGGACGGACACCTTGCTCTGGTAACCAATGCACGCTCTAAGGACCTCGCCATATTTGACGCCAGGAACAAACGGGAGATAAGGCGCATCCCCCTGAAAGCAGAAAGCCCGACCGGGCTCCTTCCCCACCCCAGGGGGGGATGGGCTTATGTGGCTCTCTCGGATGCAAACACCGTAGCGGTCGTGGACCTCTTGAACGGAAAAGTGAGCGCTTTCTTGCCCGCTGGAAAGGCGCCCCATGGGCTGGCGTTCTCACCGCTAAGCGCTCTCCCCTCAGAGGGTCCTCCCTCGCCTGCCCTGAGAACAAATCGCCCTAAGCGGTAAAATGCTTTTATACAGGAGCCTCTGGCGTAGAAATAAATGATGCTCTTTCAACAACCGCTTTCGAAGGAATACGCAACACTCTCCTTAGAAGACGCGGATAAGAGAATTACCGAAGCCAAAAAGGCGCTCGGGAAACGAGTTATTGTCCTCGGGCATCACTATCAACGCGACGAAATCATCAAGCACGCTGACTACCGAGGGGATTCCTTCAAGTTGGCGAAAATGGCTGCCCAGCATCCCGAAGCAGAATACATCGTGTTCTGTGGCGTCCACTTTATGGCAGAAAGCGCCGATATCCTCACGCCTGATTCTATGAAAGTTATCCTTCCCAATCTGTCGGCGGGATGCTCTATGGCGGATATGGCAAACCTTTTTCAGGTGCGCTCCGCCTGGCGCCAGTTGGAAGAAGTCCTGGGATTTAAAACGCCTGCTCCGATAGAAGCAGAGGAAGCCCTGGTGGGGGTCCCAGCATCCGCTTCCGGACCCGGAGGGGAATCGCACAAACCAGCCCACCGGGACGAACTGCCCGTTCTCCCCGTAACCTACATAAATTCCGCAGCCAACCTAAAGGCGTTTGTTGGAGAACGGGGAGGAACGGTCTGCACCAGCACGAACGCGCCCAAGGCAGTGGAGTGGGCTCTCAAAAATGCCGAGCGAGTGTTCTTCTTTCCTGACCAACACCTCGGACGAAATACAGGCATTCGCCTGGGCTATGACAAAGACAAAGATATGTGCGTGTGGGACCCCTTCCAACCCCTGGGAGGCAATACCCCTCAGCGCCTCAAGGACTCCAAGTTCATCCTCTGGAAAGGACACTGCTCTGTCCACACCCGCTTTACGGTGGAGCAGGTCCTTTCTGCCAAGCGCAAGTACCCCGATGCTTACATCCTCGTCCACCCCGAATGCCCCTATGAAGTGGTGCAGTTGGCAGACTTTGTGGGCTCCACCGAGTACATCTGCAAAACCATTGAGTCCGCTCCGCCAGGAACTACCTGGGCTATTGGAACGGAGATCAACCTGGTCAATCGCCTCGCTAAAGAACACCCGGACAAAACCATTTTCTGCCTGGACCCAATGATTTGCCCGTGCTCCACGATGTACCGCATCCATCCTTCCTTCCTTTGCTGGGCGATGGAAAATTTGGTCAAGGGGACGCCCGTCAACGTTATCCAGGTTCCACCCAATATCAAAAAGTTTGCTAAAATCGCCTTAGACCGAATGCTCAGCCTCATCTAAGGACACCCTATGCGGATACAACTCGTTACCTGTGGATTTGCCCTTTTGCTTTCCGCAGGTTCGGGGTTTTCCATCGGGCAGGCGGGAACGCTCCCCTCCACCCAGCCCGCCCCAGAAGCAAGAGGTGCCACGCTCCAGAAAAAAAAAGAGGAAAAAAACCACGAACTCCAGTCCGATCTTCAGCGATACCTCACCATCCTGAAGCAGAATCCGAGCGATTTCACCGCCAACCTCAATGCAGGACTGATTCTGCTTCGCCTCGGAAAGCCCAATTCCGCCATTCCTTATCTCAATAAGGCGAGCGCGGTCCAGCCTCACCGTCCGGAACCCTACATTGCCCGAGCCAACGCCTATATTGACCTGAATGACTTAGAAAGGGCGCTCCTGGTGCTTCAAAACGGCGTTTCCGCCTGTGCCAAAGTCCCCGAGTATTGGATAATGCGCGCCAGCCTGGAGGCTTCTCTTTCCAAAATTGAGCCTGCGAAAATCTCCCTCTCCCGCGCGTGTGCCCTGAATCCCCCCTCTCATGATCTCCGATTCCGGATAGGGATTCTCTCTCTACAAATTGGCGAGATAAGGCAGGCAGAAGAACAACTGCGTCTTTGCGCCTTTCAAAATCCCTCAAACATCTCCTATGTCCGCGAGTGGGTGAATGCGCTTGTAAAAACCAACCAAAAGAACGAAGCCAAAAATAGGCTGTTAGAGCTGGCATCCAGGAACCAGGTCACTGCGGAGGTTCTGGCGATCATAAGCAACGCCTTGTACCGCCTCGGGAGCACCCAGGAAGCCCTTTCGCTCTTACAGCAATCTCTAACGACCTCCCGTGAGCCTGCACCCCTTTACACCGAGATAGCCTTTATCTCTCATTCCCTTGGCAAGAAGGACGAGGCGAAAAAGGCTCTCAACCAAGCCCTGGAAAAAAGCCCTGACTATCCCCCTGCCCTGGCTCTGCAGGCTTTCCTGAAACTGGAAGAAGGAGACCTCCCAGGGGCAGTGCAAGATGCCCAAAACGCATTGAAGAAAAACCCCCTGCTTTCTGATGCCCATCGGACGCGCTGGACAGCCTTGTATCGCCTGGGGCAAATCCAAAAGGCAGAATCCGCCCTCCGCGCCTGGATCTCCGCTCTGCCAGACGACCCCGCACCCTACCAAGCCCTCGCTGACCTCCTCTATCGGCAAAAACGATATGGAGAAGCAGGCTCTCTTTTAGAATTGGCTCTCAAAACCCTGCCCGATGACCCCAACCTTCTCACCCTCCTTGCCCAAGCCTATGGAAGTGCAGGGCTAAGCGATCGCTCCGCCAGAATTCTTCAAAGTGCGATAGACCGGGGAGTTAAGCACCCCGAGGTCCTCGTGAGATTGGCGCTTGCCTACCGCCAAACGGGCAAGAACGCCCTCGCCATCGCCACGCTCCGAGAAATGCGTGCCCTTTACCCCGATGATGAGAGGGCATGGCTGTTGGAAGCAACAACCCACGAGCAAGCGAAAAATTTTATGGAGGCGGTGACGGTTTACCGGGAATACCTACAGCACGCACCCAATAGCCTCTTCGCCCTGGAAGGGATTGCCCGTTCCTTAGGAAACGCAGGAAGACACGAAGAATCTGCTCGCGCCTGGCTGGCACTCGCTGAGAAATATCCCGAGGTCATCCCTGCCTACTACAACTCCGCGCGGGAATTTTATTCCGCAAATAAAATAGAAGAGGCTGACCACGTCTGGGAGATACTCTTCCAAAAGCGACCCGATGACCCCGCAGGGTTATCCGCCCAAGCGCAATTCCTTTTAGAAACCAATCGCAAAGAATCCGCTTTACAAGTATACGACCGCTTACAACAGGCACACCCAGAGAATCCCATCGGCTATCTTGCCCCATCTGCGGTTCACCAAAGAGAGGGAAACCTCGCCCAGGCAGGTTCCCTACTGCTCAAAGGGGTTAGACAGGTGTTCAAAAAACCTTCGCCCCCTGAAGGCTCAAGCGATGACCCCGATCACTTCAAACTATTGGAAGAAGCCTCTCGCCTGCTGGAGCAATTGGGGCGAATTGAAGAATATGACCAGGCACTGGAAGACATCATCCAGGGCAAAAGATTCAGCCCTGCACCCCTGCTTGCCTATGTGAACTCTGCCAAAAAAAGAGGCACCATCCCTTCCGCACGCCAAACCCTCTCAAGCGCCATCTCCGAAAACCCCAAAAATGGATTCCTCTTCCTTGCCCTCGCCCGACTGGAGGCTCTGGACGGAAACGCCTCGTCCGCTCTCCTCCACCTGGAGCGCGCAGCCGAACTTCTCCCCAAAGATCTCGCCACCGTAAAAACCTTCGCGGAATCCGCAGAAACCGCTCGGGACCCCATACGCTCCGCCAAAGGCTATGGACTTCTGGTCCAACTGGTGCCTAATGAGCCAGGCTATCGCCTCAAATACGCCAGCTATCTTATAGAAATCGGGGAGACCGCCAAAGCCCGCGCCGTGCTCATAGAATCGGCTCAGGCTTTTCCAGACCACCAAGACATTCTAGAGATGCTCTCCCGCTTGCCACCCAACCGGGGATAAACTACCCCGCACCCTTCGCAAAACCAACGCTATAGGAAGCAAAGAACACCCAACGGGACTTCCCCACGCCAGGGACCTGCTGAAGCGTCACCCGCCACCCATACGGGTGATACACCCCTACGCCCAGGTAAGGACGACCCCGCTCATCCACCTCCGCATTCAGGCGCACCAGGTCCAGAACAGCAATCAAATCGCTGGACTCTCCCCCGCGCACTAATCGCCTGGTGAGAAGCGCCAATCGCAAGCCCACTCCTGCCCACCAGGAAGGCAACTCCCCTGAACCCACCCCCAGGTGCACCTCCACCCAGGCAGGCTGTTGGCGCCATCCCAACGCCCCAAACGAATCCCCACCGAATCTCCCAAAACTTACAGCCCAGTTCCGGTCGCCCATCGCCTGCACCTTCCAATCAAAACTCAACTCCTCACCCCCCTTTTCTCTCCGAGACGAAGAAATAGCGAATTCAACAGGAAAACCTTTCCCAAGCCCTGCACCCACAAAAGCCTTCCTTGCCCTCCCATCCGTGAAAAAGCCCACTCGGGTACTCTCTGGAAGAGAAATAAACCCTCCAGGAAACACCCCCAATCCCGAAAGGCCCCTCACCGTGGGGACCGTGGTATCCACCCAATATCGGAGAGACTGACGATAAACCACCTCGCCCCTTTTCAGGAACTCCACATCCAGGATATGCTCTCCATCGGTTACGGTCCAATCCGCCCTGGAAACCAAAACCGCTGGCAAACTTCCCGCACAAATCAGGCAATGCGAAAAGGCAGACTCCGACACCCGTCTGCCATCCACATAAAACCTCACCACCTGAGGGTCCACCTGATGGGCGATGATACTCACATGGGGCACCCCATACACGACGCCCTCCGAGCGTGGATAGTGAACAGGAAAAGGAATCCCCCCCTGAACATAACCAGGGGAATAACCCTCGCCCTTCTTCCAATCCGACGTCGCCAGAAACCACGCCCATCCCCAAAGGCAACAGGACTGCCCGCAAGAGTCCGCCAGCAAAAAAGACCCCTCCCAATGAGCAAAAAGGAGAAACAGGAAAAACCCTCCCATCCTCAAAACCCACCCTCTTAGAAAGATTTTAATCCTTCTGAAAACCTTCATAAGTCTTTCCTTTTTTCTACGCAAAAGGATAACACGGGTTCCAACAAAATACTCACCAAGCACCCCCCGGATTACCCCAGGATAGACCGGCGACTTTTTCCTAAAAAAGAATAAAATATCCCTAATGCGCTACTATCTGATTGGGCCCGATGGGGCGCAATACGGTCCCGCCGACATCAACATCCTTCGGCAGTGGGTCAAAGAAGGCAGGGTGAACCAAACGACACCTTTAGTGGAGGAAGGCTCGCTCCGACCCTTGCGCGCGAGTGAAATACCAGGGCTTTTTGAAACCCCATCGGGATACCCCAGTTCGCCCTGGTCTTCCGCGCCCAGCCCCTACCCCCGCGGCGCTTCCCCGGCCTCCCACGCCGACGACTCCCTCATCGTGGGCGCCTACGTCGTATCAAGTTTAGGACTTTTCTTCGTGCTACCCATCATTGGTCCCCTCATTGGTTGCTTTCTTGCCCAACGGGCACAGACTCAGGGACACCCAGGAGGGAAACCTGCTCTTATCTTTTCTGCAATCTGCCTGGGGATCAACTGCTTGCTATGTCTGACCTGTCTCGGGATTTTTGGCGTTATGATTTCCTCCGCACCACCCTAATCCTCCTGACATCTAGCGATAAGGAAGCAAGCCCCTCAAGACCGAACGGTTCTCCAAAGACGAGCCACTCTCTCCAAGACCTTCTCCACATCGCATAGGGGCAACTGAGTCGCAGGGTCGCTCAAGGCTTTCTCCGGGGCAGGGTGCACCTCCATAAAGAGCGCATCTATGCCAACCGCCACCGCCGCATAAGCAAGGTAAGGGATGCTCTCGCGTGCCCCCCCTGAAAAGGTCCCGAGACCTCCAGGCTTTTGCGCACTATGAGTCGCATCAAAGCACACAGGATAGCCAAAAGAACGCATCACCGGTAAGCCCGCCATATCCACCACTAAGTTGTTATATCCAAACGTCGTCCCCCTTTCCGTGACAACTATGCCTTTCGCCCCTGCCTTTTCAAGTTTCTCAATGATGTTCTTCGCATCCCAGGGGGCTAAAAACTGCCCCTTCTTTACGTTCACCGGCTTTCCCGTGCGGGCACAACTCTCTAAGAGGTCTGTCTGACGACACAAAAAGGCAGGCACCTGAAGAAGGTCCACCACTTGAGCCACAGGAGAAGCCTGCTCCGGAAGGTGCACGTCCGTCGTCACGGGAACCTTGAAGCGATCCCGAATGCCTTGGAGGATCTCCAGCCCCTTCTCCAAACCGGGACCACGGGCGCTCTCCCCGCTGGTGCGATTCGCTTTGTCAAAAGAAGCCTTGAAGACATAACCAAAACCGAGACGGGCACATATTTCCACAAGGTGGCTGGCAACGTCCGCGCAAATTTCATAGGACTCCGCCATACAGGGTCCTGCTATGAGCACCAGCCTCTCACCCCCAATAACCTCGTCACCCACCACACAGGGATGCAGGGGCGGGGAAAATTCCACACGGCTCATAGTGATGCGGAAGCACCTCCTATGCCCGCACGGCGCAAAACCTCTAACCAATCCTTTGCGGATATGAATTCCTGCTGGACGTGCACCAAGGTGCCATTCCCATCATAGACACGAATGTGCGGGAGGGATTTCCACCCAAAATGCTCTTGAGTCATCCGTTGATATTCAGGGTCAACTCCCGTTGAGAGGTCCATCCGAAAGAGAATTGCCTTCTTCATCGCTTCGCGAACGGCGGGGTCACTGAAAGTTTTATGCTCTATCTCCACACAGGCGGCGCACCAATTTGCCGTCCCGTCAACGATAACGGGCGTGCCCTTCCCTAACGATGCCTCAAAGTCCTCAACGGTGAAACGGCGCCACTGAAGGTCACTGCTCTGAGGATTAGCCCACCCCACAAAGTAATTGGCAGTTCCATAAAACACCAATGCCAACCCAAACGCCAACCGCAACCCTGCGACGAGCCTTGACGTGTAACTCCGATCAACCCACAGCAGGTAAACCGCACCGAGGACAAAGGCAAGGAAATTCAATAACTGAATGTGACGAAATTCAATCCCAACCCCTAAACCCGTAAGCCCCGCGCTCAAATAGCGCGTCACCGCAAACATCACCACCAACAACCCCAAAATGCGCTTCAGGGTAACAAGCCAATCCGCCCCTCGTGGCAACTGGGCTCCCGCCACCGCCAGAAAAACATACGGCACTCCCAAACCCAGCCCAATGACCGTGAAAAGCCCTAAACCCACGAGATAGTTCTGGCTCTCTGCCGCCAGCACCGCCAGCGCTGCAATCAGCGCCGTCCCGCAGGGCGCCGCCGCCACCCCTAACAACGCCCCCATAATGAACGCACCCACCAACCCTGACCTCCCCTTCAATTGCTGTTGGAGAACACGGGGCAATTGAATCTCATAAGCGCCAAACATAGAAAGAGCCAACCAACCCAATAACACAAAAAGACCAAGATTGAACCACGCATTCTGGAACAAAGCCCCAAACCCCTTTCCCAGAAGAACCGGAATGACCCCAAAAGCACCAAAACTCAAGGCAATCCCAAGAGCATACAACCCCCCAAGGGCGAACTTGAGGGCGTTACTTCCCTTCGCCTGCATACTGAAAAACCCAAGCGTAATGGGTATCAAGGGATACACACAAGGGGTTAGATTAAGGGCAAGCCCCGCCAGAAACGCCACCAGAAGAATCCCCATCACCCCCCTCGGCACCTCGGAATGCCCGCTTATCGGCTTCTCGTTCGCCCTGCTCGGATAACCCTTGCTAACCCCGCCTGATGCTGACGAGGACTGAAGGGAGGCATCCTCTCCCTTCGCAGGAGAGCCATCCTTTGCTACCCCCGTGCCAGGCTCCGACTCGCTCCCTCCGTCCTTTCCCGCCCCCTGTTTCCCCGAAGAAGGGGAGAGCGTGCCAGCCTCCGATGACCCGGACCTAACAATTTTCAAGCGCCCCGCAACATTCAATTCGCCGGGCGGATAACAAGAGGCATCATCACACATTTGCAAGCCCACCACCACCCGCAACTCGTATTCCCCCGCTACATCTTCTGGCACAACATATTCAAAAGGAATGCGAACCTCACCCTCATACACCGATAACTCCTTGTCAGAATAAGCAAACTTTTTCATCACCCCTTGCGGATAACGGATATGGGTGAGACGCCCCCCCACCCCCTTGGCTAAAGAGACCGTTGTGGGAATCAGCCAGTCCTCTGATGCGGGATTGGCGTTAGCGTGATACCCCTCGGGGATAGAGATCACTATGGTGCCCGTCACGCGCGCTCCGGGGGCAACCTCTTTCTGGGCAATCTCCAGGCGTGCCCTGGCATCCGGTTGTGCAGGAAGCAACACCGCTCCCAGGAACAACCCCAACAAACACCACACTCGCATACTTCTTATGGAAAGAATACCTATTTCCCTACGCTTCCAAAAGGAGAGTTGTTTCACAGAAAAACGAGGCATTCCTTGAGTCAATTCATCCCCCACACCCTTATGGAATAGGTATCCATTGCCGTGTCCGGTCACTTTCAAAAGCGGATTCTATAACCTGGACCGTCAGCCGTGCTTCTTCCGGCTTCACGGCTAACTCCACTCCGTCATTCAAATGGCTGCTCACGTTTTCGTAAAAGGCTCCCCACGCAGAGGCTTCTGCCTTCAAGGGATGCTCCACTGCCTCACCCTCACTGGCAAGGCGAAGGCGCCCCTCTTCCCAGCCCTCCATCACCAAGGCACCTCGCTCCCCACGGATAAGCCACCGGGGAGGAGACAGATGACTGACACAGCCCACATCCACCTGTGCCATTCGCCCTTCACTGAAATTGACGACCACGCTCGCCTGGGTTTCCACGTCCAGGTCGTGCCCTCCATAATAAAGGGTCGCATACACTCCCAGAGGCTTCTCGGGCGCAAACAAATGGAGAATCTGGTCAATAAGGTGAGCTCCCCAGTCATAGAGCATCCCCCCGCCAAAACGCCTCTCCGCGCGCCAACCCGCAGGGCGAAAGAAACCATTCACGCACGACTGCACGGAAAATATTGGTCCCAGCACCCCGCTCTCCCACACCCGCCTTACCGCAAGGAAGTCGCCATCCCAACGCCGATTCTGATAAACCGTCAACACCTTCCCCGCCCTCCGCGCTGACTCAATCATCTCATCCGCTTCCTGGACATTCAAACACATCACCTTTTCTGTCACCACATGCTTTCCTGCCTCGCTCGCCTGAACGCTCAAAGAGTGATGCGTGTGATGGGGAGTTACAAGAACCACCAAGCCCACCTCCTCATCCTTCAGCAGGGCGTCATAGGTATCGTATATCTTCACATCCGGTTGCTCTTCCCGTGCCATCCGTCGCCTTTCAGGGTCAACGTCATAAACGCCTACCAGAACTAACCCCCGCGTGCGCCGAACCGCCTCAGCGTGATGGCGCCCCATACCAAAAAGAGGACCGTACCCTACAATTCCAACACCAACCGGCATAGACGCCAGCGATGTTACCCCCCCAAAAAATTTGCAGATTGAGGTATGATAGGCTCCACAGACCCTACCGCCAGTCGCCGTTGTACGCAGGGCGGGTCTCCTTGCGTAGAGCGGCTTACGGCGGGGTCTGGAATAAACGGAGGCTTTTGTAACACGAAATGCCCTTGCCCAAGACCCAAAAGCAAGAACTTTTGAAAAAATACCAGCGCGCAAAAGGGGACACGGGTTCTCCCGAGGTCCAGATCGCCCTCCTGACCGCCCGGATCAACCAGATCACGGAACACCTCCGGGCGCACCCCAAGGACTTCCATTCCCGTGTGGGGTTGATGAAGTTAGTGGGGCAGCGCCGGCGACTGGAAAGATACCTTCGGAAAAAGGACGTGGAACGATACCGCGCCCTGGTTCAAAGTTTAGGCATTCGTGAACAGAAGCCTCAGTAGGAGGCACTCAAATGAAAAAAATCGTCACTTTTCCAATAGCAGACCGCATCATCACTTTTGAAACGGGGCACGTTGCCAGGCAAGCCAACGGCGCAGTGATCATCAAACTGGACCAGTCCGTGGTGCTGGGAACAGCCACTATGGGCGCCCAGCCCCGCGAAGGATTAGATTTCTTCCCCCTCGTATGCGACTATGAAGAAAGGAAATACGCGGTGGGCAAAATTCCCGGCGGGTTCTTCAAACGAGGAGGGCGTCCTTCCGACCGCGCCATCCTTGCCTCGCGCCTCATTGACCGTCCCATAAGACCCCTTTTTCCAAAGGGAATGCGCCACGACGTGCAATGTATCGGGATGCCCCTTGCGATGGACCAATCCGCACCCGCGGATGTGCTCGCTGTCAACGCCGTCTCCGCAGCCCTCCACATCAGCGACATTCCCTGGAATGGCCCCATTGGGTGCGTTAGAGTGGGGAGAATGAATGGCGAACTCATCCTCTTCCCTTCCGTGAAACAAATAGAGGACGGCGATTTAGACCTCGTGGTGGCTGGCACGAAGGATGACATCGTGATGATAGAAGCGGGGGCGCGCGAAGTTCCCGAAGAGGAACTCCTTCAGGCGCTTCAATTTGCCCACGAACACATAAAAGAAATCTGTGAGCATATCCAAGCCCTGCGAGAGGAAGCGGGAAAGCCAAAAGCGGAGGTTCCCCTCTTTATTCCACCTCAAGAGTTACTGGACATCATCCGTCACGAATCGCTGGAAGAAATCACCCAAGCCATTGTAAACCCCGACAAAGCCTCTCGCGAAAACGCCCTGGCAGAACTCTCCGCAAATATCGTGGCACGCCTTTCCGCCGAGCACTTCAGTGAACAACCCGAAATCCTCGCCATCCTTCCCCAGGCAGTGGACAAGGTCATAGAGCAAGAAGTCCGCAATCTCATCACCCAAAAACAAACTCGTCCGGATGGACGGCAACCCAATGAGATTCGCCCCATCACCGTAGAAGCAGGGATTTTGCCTATGGTGCACGGCTCAAGCCTTTTCACGCGAGGGCAGACTCAAGTGCTTACCATCCTTACCTTAGGCACCCCGAGCGAAGCCCAAATAATGGATACCCTGGAAGAAATAGAGAACAAGCGGTATATGCATTTCTATAACTTCCCCCCTTACTCTGTGGGAGAAGTGCGTCCCCTGCGGGGTCCCGGGCGACGAGAAATTGGGCACGGCGCCCTCGCAGAGCGGGCTTTGCTTCCCGTTATCCCACCCAAGGAAGAATTCCCTTACACTCTTCACCTGGTTAGCGAAGTTCTGGAATCCAATGGCTCCACCTCTATGGCAAGCGTTTGCGGGTCTACCATCGCCCTCCTGGACTGTGGAGTGCCTATCAAAGCCCCCGTCGCAGGAATCGCTATGGGGCTTATCAAAAACGAAGACCGCTTCGTGATCCTTACCGACATCCAGGGCATTGAGGATTTTTGCGGGGATATGGACTTCAAAGTTGCAGGCACCCGCCAAGGTATCACCGCTCTCCAATTAGATACCAAAATTTTTGGCGTGCCCCAGCACATACTCCAAAGCGCTCTGGAGCAAGCCCGCCAAGCTCGCCTCTACATCCTGGACAAAATTGAAGAAGTCTTCCCTGAAAGGCGTAAAGAACTCAATCCGAACGCCCCGCGCATCTGCGTGGTCCAAATTGACCCACTCCGCGTTGGGGAACTCATCGGACCTGCGGGTAAAGTCATCAAGCGAATTATTTTAGAAAGCGGAGCCGAGCAAATTGATGTGGAACAGGATGGCACCGTCTATATCCTTGCTAAAACTACCGAAGCCCTCAACAAGGCGACTCAAATGGTGCAAGGCTTAATGCATGCCCCGGAAGTGGGCGCAGTCTTCACAGGACCCATCACCCGCATCTTAGGACGAGGAGTGATGGTGGAGTATCTCCCCGGGAAGGAGGGAATGGTGCCCCTGGAAGAACTCACCCCGCACAGAATCCGCAGAGCAGAGGAAGTCGTCAAAGTAGGAGATACCCTCAAGGTGCGAGTGATTGAAATAGACCATATGAACCGCGTGAACCTCTCTGCACGCGGGCTTCCCCAAGAACTCCCCAGCCTGAAAGAACTCGGGGAAACGGAAGGTTCCAGGCGTCCCCAAAGGGAAGCCCTGCACCGCCACGGACCTCGTGAAAGACACCCCTCTCGCCCCCACAGGGACCATCCCTCCCGCCACCCAGGCGAATCCAGTACCCAGGTACCCCAATTCCATCTCCGAGAAAAACCTCAGGGCGGGGAACCTAAAACGCCACCCGATGAGGAAGACACCGGCTTAGGCGCCCGATTTCGCCCAAGGCGATAGAAGCACCCTTTTTCCCGGGGTAAACCCAACTCCCCAAAGGGGGCTCCCCAAATTTATAAATTCTCATAAAACCCCCTAATATGCGCCGAGGGGAAGGGTGGAACACCCCTCTGGGCTTTCCCGCCCCCAGAAGCCCCTTGATGCCAAACCCGTTGTTAACATTGCCCGCCGAGTCAAACCCAGAACACCCTACAGGTTTTGGCTTTTTCTGCCGAAACTTTTCCCGTAAGAACTCCTGGAGGAGCGCGAATGTACGAGTCCTACTGGGGCTTGAAAGAGCCGCCATTCAGTCTAACACCCGATCCACGGTTTCTATACCTCAGCCGATCCCACGAGGACGCCCTGATGATGCTCCATTACGCCATCACGCGAAACAAAGGGGCGGCTATGTTGTGCGGAGATATCGGCTTAGGAAAAACGACAATTAGCAGAAAACTTCTGGAACTCCTGGACCCCGTGCAATATAACGTGGTTCTCATCGTCAATCCCCTCCTCACCGCTACTCAAATGTATAAAGAAATCCTCTCCCAACTGGGAGAAGAGACCGCGTCCCGAAACCGGCAGTTTCTGGTGCAAAGGCTCTACTCACGCCTCCTGGAAAATTACGAACGGGGCCGTCAGGTGGTTTGCCTCGTGGACGAGGCGCACCTCATCCGCTCTGCGGACGTTCTGGAAGAACTCCGCCTGATGCTCAACTGCCAGATGAATGACCAGTTCCTGATGAGTCTCCTCCTGTTAGGGCAATTAGAACTCAAACCTAAACTGGAAAAAGTCCCTGCTCTCCAGCAAAGAATTGCCGTCAGATATGTCCTGAAGCCTTTAGATGTGCAAGAAACGGGGGCTATGATTGAGCATCGCCTTCGCACCGCAGGCTACACGGGAGAACACAATCCCTTTACTCCAGACGCCATCTACGAAATTCATAAATTCTCCGGGGGTATCCCAAGGCTCATCAGCCAGGCGGCTGATAACGCGCTCCTGGTGGGCGCGGTTCAAAAACTTAAAGTGATTGATGGCTTCACGATGCACGCAGTCATTGAGGACACGGTCAGTGTCGGGGAGGCTGCCTGATGAATCTGGCAGATGCTATCCGACAAGCCTCCAAGCGCTTCCAAACAGCGGCTATGTCCGCTTCCCTATCCAACCCCCCCTTATCCCCCCAATCCCAGGAGGTTTCCTCTATGAACCCTAATGTGACCCCTCCGCCCCTCGCCGGGCAGCAAGAACCAGCGCCCTTGCCACCAGACCCCGCCGTCACTTCTTCTGGAGGCTCCGTGGTGCGGTTAGAAATTTTCCTCTCCCCAGAGCAAATGTATCAAATGCTGAAGGGAATCATTCACGGAGCCCACACCGTTATGACCGTTCGGGAAGCGGCTCAGCACCTCAGAATCAAGCAGAAAACCCTCCTGGAAATGGCTGAAAAAGGGGAAATCCCCGCCTTTTGCGTGGAAGGGGAGTGGAAGTTTCCACGACATGCCGTTGATGAATGGATAGCCACCCGAACGCTCATCACCAACCCTTCAACCCGCAAAAATAAGGAGAAAAACAATGCCCTTTAGTCTTTTCTCCAAAGAGCACCTCATCGGAATTGATATTGGCCATTGCACTATCAAACTGGCTCAAGTGGAAAAGCGAAACCACCACTTGCACATCGTCGCGCTCCACAGCCTTCCCACCCCCCCTGATGCCGTGGCGGAAGGAATGGTCAAAAAACCCGATTCGGTGGCGAACGTTATTCGCAAGGGGCTTCGGGAAAGCCATATCAGTGCCTCAGGAGCGGTCATTGGCGTAGCAGGCTCACCCGTCGTGGTCCGCAGTGCCCAAATCCCCAAAATGGCGGAAGCCCAACTTAGAAAATCCATTCGCTATGAAGCAAGCCGGTATGTCCCCAGTTCCGTGGAGGACAGCTTCGTAGAATGTGAAATCCTGGGACCCGCGGGTGAGAACCAGATGGAAGTCCTCATCGTCGCCTGCCCGAAGGATATGGTGGAATCCCGTGTCAACGCTGTGGAAAGTGCAGGACTGGAAGTGGAAATCGTGGACGTGGAAGCCTTCGCCCTCCACCGAACCCTCCTCCAGGCAGACCAGAACTCCCCCTGGAGAGAAAAAGCCGTTGCCGTTATAGACGTCGGTGGAGAAGGTTCTCATGTAAGCATCATAGACGAAAACTCTTTCGCCCTCACACGCTTCATCCCCATCGGAGGGAAACTCCTCACCAATGCCCTCGCCAATTATTTCAAGATTTCCGAGGCAGATGCAGAGCAGGGCAAACGAGAATTAGACCTCTCCGCTCTCCTCGCCAGTGAGGGACCTATGGAGAATGCCCCCCTGCGCGTCCTCCAACCCCTGGTGGACGAACTGGTCCGCGAGATCCGGAGGTCTCTGAACTATTTCCACTCCCAAACTACCGACAAGGGGCAGGAGCGGAAAGTCTCCGAAATCATACTCGCAGGAGGCGCCAGTCAAATGAAGGGCTTCGCCCAATATCTGACCCATAAACTGGCAATCCCTGCCAGCCGACCTAATTTCCTGGAGAACCCACGCTTCGTGAAAGGCAACTCCGTGAGTGTGCAGGACCCCGCTTCCTTCGCCACTGCGGTAGGGCTTGCTATGCGACGGGTGGAAGGAGACCTGCTCGCCGCCTAAGGAGGAACTATGCCAGCAATCAACCTCATTGCAGAAAAAAGGAAATGGAAGCGAGAAAGAATTCGCAAGGCGCGCACCTGGTTCCTCGCCTTCATTGTAGTTGCTTCTCTGGGCGTCATCACCGCTGGAGGACTTACTTTGCACCATGAACGGCTCAAAGCAGAACTCCAGGACCTGGAAGCCCAAGCAACCATTCTCCATCCCGTAAAAAAGGATATTGAAAATGCCCAAAAAACCCTTATGGAACTAACCCCCAGGCTCAAAACACTCTCAGAAGCACGAAAAGACACCGAACGGTGGTCCCGCATCCTGGACCACGTCGCCCGGATTATGCCCGTGGACACCTGGCTCACCCGCCTGGACTCGCTCCAGCCCACAGACCCCACGCAACCCGTGGAAATCACCTGGACCGGGATGAGCACCCGCCAGGAACTCGTGGGCGAATTTATGCTGATGCTTCAAAGATGCCAGGACCTGGGAAACATAGAACTCAAATACACCGACCTGCGCCGAACCGCCCAGGGGGTCGGTTTGGAATTCCAAATCTTCTCCAAGGTACCGGGAACCGAAGCCGTTCCCCCCGTTAGCGCAGAAAAATCAGGGAAGGAGGTTCTGGAAGGATGACGAAGAAGGTCCCGCATCCAGGGTCGTTCATTGCTTTGACGGTCTCCGCTCTCCTTGCAGGAGGAGCCTTCAGTTACTGGCAATTTGCGAACATTGCCAGCACGCAGGACGCCATCAATCAATTGCGTTCTGAACTGGAAGACAGCAGTGTCCTACAAAAAGAGCTGGAGCAAGTAAGGGAAAAACTCAATATCGCTGAAAGTGAACTCCGCCATCTTGAATCCACGGTCTCCACTGAGGAGTATGTCCCCACTCTTCTGAAAGAGTTGGAAGCAACGGGAAAATCGTGCCAGCTCCAGATCAGCGGTGTGAGACCCATACCTCCACCCCCAAAGAAGAAAACGGAAGGCGGTAAAGAAGAGGCTGAAGCAGTAAAGCCCTATCGGGAATTAGACGTACAGGTGAAGGCTTTAGGCGATTTTGAACAAATTATGGCTTTCCTCAAAAAACTGGAGGAATTTCCGAAAATCATTGCGGTCAAAAACCTTTCCATAAATCCTAAACTTATGCCCGATGGAAAAACCCTGGAAGCCCTGGAAACGACTCTCAATGTTCGGGTCTTCGTCTTCTCCAAGGGAAACCTAAGAGATAAATCCGCCAACTCAAGGACTGCCAAAACAGTGATACCCGTCACCGAACACAAACAGCAAGCAGAACAAGTACAGGAGGGCTCCTGATGACCCAGGATAAGAAAAAACTCATCGTCCTTCTTGTGTTAGGTTTCCTCCTACTCGGAGTGGGTGCCTGGCAATTTCTTAGCCTTTCTTCCCCTGGCGAAGAGAAGGCTGAGCCTAAATCTGCTTCCAAAAATCAAACCTCTCAACCCACTCCTCCTCAGCCGACCAACCTCCAACAAGACACTCCTTATTGGCTCCTGGGAACCAAAAGACAAAACCCATTCCAGCCAAAAGACCTTCCGGATGAAGAAGGAAACACAAGTAGCCCACCTCAAGGCAATATGGTTAGGCCCCCTACCTCATCGCCAAAACCACCCGCCCCGAGAGTGAAGCCCAACATAGAAATTCCTGCTGTGCCTCCACCCTGGATGGTAACCCCCACCCCTCCGCAGGGCGAAACCCAACCCAAGCAACCTGCCGAAGAAGAACCGTTTTCCTATGTCGTCGTCGGGGTCTTAGATGGTCCCAAACCTGTCGCCATCCTGCAATCACCTGCAGGAGGGCAACAACTCGTCCGAGTGGGAGACCACCTGGGTCCCCAAACTCAAATCATCGCCATTGAAGGACGCACCGTCACAGTGCGCCACAAAAAAACCATTCTCAAACTCACTGTGGGAGGAAAATGATGCACACCTTGATTCGTTCTCTTGTCATCGCACTGGGGATTACCCTCGCATCGGGAGCCTTTGCCATCCCGAAAATCACGGGGGTCTCCATTGAACGCCCCTCCAGCGGGGTCCTCATCCATATCCTGGGAACCAAACTCCCTCAACCCAAAAAAATCACTCTGCAGGGAGGGAAACTGATCGTCTTTGAATTCCCTAACACCATTTGCGCTTTCCAGCGCACGCAAAGAGTGCAAGACCAAAACGTGCAGATGGTAAAAAGTGCCCAATACACCGCTCGCCCCCCTGTGGCGCGCGTGGTCCTCACCCTGAAGTCACCCATAACGGTCACTACACATCCATCCGATCAGGGCTGGAAGATAGGCATCGGAATATCAAGCAACTCCATTACCCAAAACAACGCCAAGCACGATATTCCCCCGCCTCAACGCTCCTCGGATGAGGAAGCGATGGAGAAAGCCATCCAACTGCTGGAAAGCACGGAACGAGCACGAGCGAAAACTTCCCCCTCTCCCCCACCGGCACCAGAAACGCCCCAAACCGCTCCCAGCCAGGAAAGGGAGAAACCCGCAGAACCCAAATCATCTCAACAGACCTCTCAACAAACTGCGAAAGCATCTCCCTCTCCCGCAAAACAAAATCAGGAGACCTTACCCATTGGCAACGTTCTGCCCGTCTCCCCCAAAAATACTCCAACTCCTCCCAAGCGAATCACCAGCCTGGAGTTTGATAAGGCAGACGTTAGCCTCATTATTAAAGCCCTTACCGAGCAAACGGGAGCCAACATCGTCACGGCGCCCACCGTCACCGGTACCCTTACCGTCTCACTCCGGGACGTGACCGTGGAAGATGCCTTGGACCTCATCACCAAACTCACCAATTTCCGATACGCAAAAATCGGAAATACCTATGTGGTTGGCGATGCGGAGTTCCTCAACCGCATACTCCTCCACGAAACGGCTTCAAAGTATCCCACCACGGTAACACGCGTCGTGCCCTTAGCCAGCAGAAAAGCAGCACAAATCCGCAGTGCCACCATCAAAGCCCTCGGAATGGATAGCCTCAACGAAAAACTCCAAATTGTCCATCCATCCGAGCAAGAACCAACCCAAGCGCCTCCCCAAAACCAAAACCAACAACAACCCACCCAACCCGTCCAACCCGCTGAATCTCAAGCGGATGCGGACTACCTCATTCTCATTGGTGAACCTCAAAGGGTCCAGCAAGCGGAAAGCGTGATCCAGGAATTAGATAACGCCCTTGCCCAAATGTATGGACTCACACCTTTCTACACCGGCGATGGCACCTCTGATATGAAACCCGTCCGGGTCACCTATCGCGTGCGGGGCGGAATAGCGGAAGACCTCGCCAACGCTATCCGACCTCTTGCGGGTCCCGTCTCCGTCGCTGCCACCCCTAAAGCCAGCAGAGCAGGGCAAACCATCCTGCTGGAAGGGCGGCCCGCCGAGGTCCAAAAGGTGCTGGACATCCTCGCCCAGATAGACGACGTCTCCGTAGATGGGGAACTTGTCTACGAGGTCTATCAGGTCAAGCATGCCGACCCGCGCGCCTTGAAGGACCGACTGGAAGAGGTCTTTGAATCCCTCTATGTCGCCATCGGACCCGAAAGCGCCGCCAGCGTGAGTTACGGCGCCGAACCTCAAGCAGGACAGCAACAGCCCACGGGCGTCCAACCTGCTGGTGCCCCGACAGGGGGCGGTCTCGGGCAAGGCACCCGGCTGATGGACATCTCCGCGCGTCCCGCTTTCTCTGACCGGGAGACTCAATCCAAGCCAATGATGCTCATCCTCAGGGGGACGCGCCCTGTGGTGGATTCGGCACTCACTATGCTCTCCCAAATTGACCGCAAACCCCCGCAGGTCGCCATAGAAGCCCGAGTGATGGAACTCACCAAAGAGGAGGCACTCCGCGCGGGTATTGATTGGAACATCCTCTCCGGAGGGAACGTCCAGTTCATCCGCCTCAACAACTCTCAACCCCCCGGCGCGGATGGCAGTCCCTTCAACCAGGGGAAATTCGCCACCTGGGGCAAAGGCGGAGAGTGGACCGCAGAAATCACCGCCACCCTGGATAAACTCTCCGAAAGGAACCGAGTCATCGCACGACCTAACGTCGTCGCCACCGACGGGCGGGAAGCCATCGTCTTCATTGGAGACATCGTGCGATACATCAAAACCATCCAGGCAACCCAGAACGGCATCACTGTGGAAGTCGGGGAAGAAGAGGTCGGTGTGAAACTCAACGTCCTCCCACGAGTTGGTGCGGACGGCACCATTACCTTAGAGGCTCAACCCACCGTGAGTTTCATCAGCGGATTCCTGCAGGTTCCCGGTGGAGGCTCCATTCCCCAAACTTCCGTCAGAACAGCTCGCATCAATCCCACCATACGGGACGGGGAAACCTTCGCCATCGGAGGACTTATCCGGGAAGATGACCGACTGCAGGTTTCGGGATTGCCCTTCCTGATGGACCTACCTATCGTGGGGCAACTCTTCAGGAGAACAACCAAAACGAAACAAAAAACGGAAATCGTCATCTTCCTCACCGTAAAAGTCATCCAGGAAGGCTCCGCCCAGGGAACTACTCCCACACCACCCAACAAGTGAGATAAACAAGCCTCTCCTCACACCAGCCACGGCTCCCCTTTAGAAAGAGCCGTGGCTTGCTTCTTTAAACAAGAGACACGCCAGGACCTCCCCCAGAACATCGTGGGCTCCGCCCAAAAAGAGGTTCAGACACCCGAGACCACGAATCCCAATCCCCTACCGAGACCGATCCGCAGGGTCTAAGGGCACCTTCTCGCCAGGCATCTGGCGGGCAGTCTCTTTCCGCAAGGCATCCTTCTCCCGAACACTTTCGGAGGATATGCGGGGACCACACCCCGCAAGGATTACCATCACACCGAGCACCAAAAGCCCTATTCTAAAGCCCATAATGGCCACTCCTGATACCAAACAGGCTTCTCCGCAATGGTGCGAGACCCGCTCGTGGGACCACACTCCCAACCCGTGGCATAAGGTCCTACGACGTAGTCATTCCGAGAAGGAGTCTCCTGCAAAAATGCCTTGACATCTATCCAGCGGGCACTCGTATCCGCACGACCTATGATGAAACCCTTATGATGGGGGACCAGTTGCGAATCCACTTCATTGGTGGGGGTGCAATCCGTGGGACTTTGCCACCGCATCAACATCGGTGCCCAAAGTTCGCGTAAAGCAGCGGGATACGCCTTCTGCGTGCGAGCACTTGGCGTGGTGAACACAGGAACAAAACTGATCTCACTGCTGGAGAGCTCCATAAGAAGCATCGCCGAAGAAGGCTGAGGAACGTCAGTGGTTTTACCCCCAAGGAAACTATCCCGATAGGCACCCAGGCGATTGGGATCTCCCCAGGTATTCAAGGCACCCGTAAGAGCGAGGTTGATGGCGTAAGCATTCATAATCTCCCCATTCTCATCCCATTGAACACGGTCCTTTTCTCTTGAGGGACACGTGTAAAGGTCCAGGTTCGCAGTGGTATAGAAAATCAGCCAGGCAGGCCACTTATAATGGTTAACCCGATAAGCAAAGGGCCATCGGGAACAACCATCTCCAGGAACACGACTGCGGTCCCGATGGGCAGGATTCAAAAGAACAGTACCCGTGGCACAGTTATCCTGGCGAGGATAATAATCGTCGTAATCTATGGAGTATGCCAGGATCCCCTTGCCTATTTGGCGCAGGTTAGATGCACAAGTCGTCTTATGGGCACTTTCCCTGGCACCACTATACACGGGGAATATTAGAGCGATCAAAAAAAGAAGAATCGCCAGCACCACCAAAAGTTCCACCAGCGTGAAACCTCTTCGCCTCATCTCCTCACCTCGTCAATCTCAATGCCTCGGTACTCAATGCCTCGGCATCTTCTGCCTGCAAACCCACCGGGTCCGCTTGCTGGGGATATTACCCCACCTGCACCAACTCAAAGACCTGAAGTTCGTCTCCCTCCTCAAAGCCCGTGAAATCCGACACGGTCAAACCGCACTCGTATCCCGCTTGAATCTCCCGGACGTCCTCCTTGAGGTGCTTCAGACTCGCTATCGTCCCCTCTGCCACCACTTTCCCATCCCTCAGCACCCGACAGCGAGCCCCACGCACCACCTTCCCCTCTTTCACATAGCAACCCGCCACCGTCCCCGCCCGTTTCAATTGAAAGATCGCCCGCACCACAGCCCTGCCCAACACCTGCTCTTCGTACTTCGGCTCCAGAAGCCCCAGCACCGCCTTCTGGATGTCCTCCACCAACTCATAAATGACCTTGTAAGTCCTTATCTCCACTCCTTCCCGCTCCGCTCGATCCTTTGCCTGGGATTCAAGACGTGTATTAAAACCCACAATAATGGCATCAGCCGCCGACGCAAGCAGAACGTCGCTCTCCGTGATAGTCCCCACCCCGCTGTGAAGAACCTTTATGGTTACCTCAGAATGCTCAATTTTCTCAATCAACCCCCGCACCGCCTCCACAGACCCCTGGACATCTGCCTTGATGATGAGATTAAGTTCTTTTCGCTCCCCTCCTTGAAGTCGTCGGTGAATGTCCGCCAGCGAAGCCCGAGGTTTCCGTTTCTCCATCTCTTCCAGGCGCGCCTGCTCTTTCAATTCCTCCGCCCTGGCTTTCGCCTCTTTCTCATCCAGGTAAACCGTAAGCCTATCTCCTGCCTCGGGCACATCATCCAGCCCGATGATCTCCACCGGGACACTGGGGCCAGCATCCTTCACGCGCTCGCCTGCGAAGTTAAACATAGCCTTAATTCGTCCATAACACTTCCCCACCACCACGACGTCTCCCTGCTTGAGCGTCCCATTTTCCACCAACACAGTCGCCACAGGACCACGTCCCCGATCCAGCCGGGCTTCTATCACAACCCCCTGCACCTCAGCACTGGGGTCTGCCTTGAGCTCTAAAAGATCTGCCTGGAGCAGAATCAAATCCAACAGTGTGTCCACTCCTTCCCCCGTCTTTGCGGATAGAGGCACCATAATGGTATCCCCACCATAATCCTCACTGATCAATCCATATTCGGTCAACTGCTGTTTTACGCGATCGGGATTTGCTTCAGGAAGGTCTATTTTATTGATCGCCACAATGATAGGAACGCCGGCCGACTTTGCGTGGTTGATGGCTTCCACTGTTTGAGGCATCACCCCATCATCCGCAGAGACCACCAGCACCGCAATGTCCGTGACCTGAGCCCCCCGAGCACGCATCGCCGTGAAAGCCTCATGCCCGGGAGTGTCTAAGAAAATTATCTTGCGCCCGTGCACTTCCACTTCATAAGCCCCAATATGCTGGGTGATTCCCCCATATTCCTTCTCCGCCACCTTCGTCCGGCGGATAAAGTCTAACAGGGTGGTCTTCCCGTGGTCCACGTGCCCCAAGATGGTCACCACAGGCGGACGCACCATCGTGCCCACGGGGCGCTTCTTCTTCACAGGCTCTTGAACGACCACTTCCTCCTCAACCTTCTTAGGCTCTACCCACTTGACCTTATAACCGAACGCCTGAACGAGGCGCTCTGCAACATCCGGGGCTAAGGACGTGGTCAGGTTAACTAAGATTCCCGATTGAAAAAGCTGTTTTTGCACCTCTGCGTGGGGAACATTGAGAGTATGGGCAATGTCTCGGGGCGTCGCACCGGGCGGAAGCGCCACTTCCCTTGCGGACACCATTTCGGAAACCGCTTCCTTAACCAGGCTCAGGGTCTCCGCATCCAGTTCCACGGTGCCATTGGCAGGACGCTCCCCCAATTCCGAAAGGACGTGCACCACCTGCGAAGGCAGAGCACTCCATTCCGAAGCCAACGAGTTTATTTCATACTTCGGCATCGTTGCGCTTACTCACCATTGCGGTCAATTCTTCTGATAATTTTAGCCAGTGTACCAAAGAAGCGTCCACTCGCAACCGTTTCGCCAACAATTTTCGCCTGATGGCGGTTTCCACACATTGTGCGTCTTTACACACGTACGCTCCGCGCCCCCCCCAATTCACCCCCACCACTCCGGAAGGCTCCTTACCCACACGAATCAGCTCCTTCTTCGGCGCCTTCCTGCCACAAGACACACAGGTGCGGATAGGGGGCCCTGCCATACTAACCACCCTTCGGCTTGGACCCTTCCACCTCGGAGCGCGTCTTTATGTCTATACCCCACCCCGTCAACTTATGAGCCAGGCGAACATTAACACCCCCTTTCCCAATCGCTATATTGTATTGTGTGTCCGGAACAATAGCGATGGCGCGCTTCTCCTCTGGCATCACGCGCACCGAAGACACCTTGGCGGGGCTTAGCGCATGGGCGATGAACACCTCTGGCTTTTCACTATAAGGGATAATGTCCACCTTTTCCCCGTGCAGTTCGTTCACCACCGCACGGACTCTTTCCCCGCGAGGTCCCACACACGATCCAACCGCATCCACGCGCTCATCATGCGAAATCACCGCAATCTTGGAACGCACTCCCGGCTCTCGCGCAACTCCGCAGATCTCCACCGTGCCCTGGGCAATCTCCGGCACTTCATTCTCAAACAACTTAACGACTAACTCCTCAGCCTTGCGAGAAACGCGGACCCTGGGACCACGAGGCGTCTCCTCCACGCCCTTCACATACACGCGCAAACGGTCGTTCACGCGATATTGTTCTGTCCGAACCTGGTCCTCTTTTTTCAAAAGACACTCCGTGTTATCGCATAACAAAATCACATCGCCACGGTCCCGTCGGACCACGATGCCCCCAATCACGTCTCCTGAGCGCTCGCTGAAAACACTTAAAGCACGCTTTCTCTCCGCCTCACGCAACTTCTGACTCAAAACTTGCTTCGCCGTGCGAGCTGCAATCCGACCAAAGCCCTCAGGAGAAATCTCCATAGGGATAAAATCCCCTATCTCCGCATCCTGCTTGATCTTTCTTGCCTCTTCAATGCTTATCTGGAAATGGGGATTGGAAACCACCCCCACGACCTCTTTTTCGCATACCGCCTTCATCTCGCCCTTTTTCACGTCTATCTTTACGGTAACATCCCCCGTGGCGCCGACGTGTTTGCGGTAAGCCGCCGCAAGGGCGACCTCCAGGTCCCGGATGAGCTCCTCCTCCGGGATGTCCCGCTCATGAGCAATCTGGCTTAGTGCGTAGATAAACTCTTTGTTCATCAGCATTCACAGGGGCTCAGGGAACAAAAAAGGACGGCCAAGAAGGCCATCCGCTGATGCCCGCGTCGCCCTACCAAAGTATACCCCAGGAAGGCTAACGGGCAGGGGGTCCTCGCCCCGGCGGTACAATTAGGAGAAAGCCTTATGCCCAAACTCCGCGTCCTCATCGCCGACGATGACCCCATCATCCGCCTGGACCTGCGCCAGATGCTCCAAACCCTGGAATACGAAGTCGTCGGAGAAGCAGGAGACGGCGCCACCGCCGTGGAACTCGCCCGAACCCTCCAACCCGACGTATGCATCCTGGATGTCCGGATGCCCGTCAAAGATGGCATAGAAGCGGTGGCACAAATTGTCCAGGACGGAATTTCTGCCGCCCTCCTGCTAACCGCCTACGGAGACAAGGAGTTGATAGAGCGAGCTTCCCAGGCGGGGGCTTTCGGCTACCTGGTGAAACCCTTTAAGCCCAGTGACCTCCCCCCTGCCCTGGAAATTGCCTATGCGCGTTTTCAGGAAAAAAAACAACTCCAGCAACAAGCAAACGAGTATCAGGAAAAACTGGACACACGCGTTCTTCTGGACCGCGCCAAAGCCCTCCTGATGAAAAAACGGGGGCTTTCGGAAGAAGAAGCCCACCGCTTCCTCCAGCAAACAAGTATGAACTCCCAAAGGAGCCTCCGAGAAGTCGCTGAAGAAATCATCTCCCAGGAAGGAGAAAAAGAAAACTAATGAAAATCACCCGACGGGCAACCTTCTCCAGCGGTCACCGATACTGGAGAGATAATTTGAGCAAGGAGGAAAATCATCTGCTATTCGGTCCCTGGGCGTCTCCTTATTCTCATGGCCACAATTACGTCTTAGAAGTCACTTATAAAGGTACGGTCAATGCCGAAAATGATATGGTTACCAACCTTACCCACATCAAAGACATCCTGCATTCCAAAGTCGTAGAGCCTTTACACCAAAAATCCCTTAACGACGAAGTCCCGTTCTTCCAAACACATACGCCTACCTTAGAAAACATCGCCCTCTATGTGCTCCACCGTCTCCTCCCTCCTCCGGAAAACCTCCAAATCTGGCGTATCAAACTCGCGGAAACCGACACCCTCTACGTGGAACTGTCGCCCCAAGGAGAACAGCCTATGTTCACCCTTACACGAGTCTATGACTTCTGCGCCTCTCATCGCCTATATCTGCCCCACTTGAGTGATGAAGAAAACCTGAAACTCTTCGGGAAATGCAGTAATCCCCACGGACACGGGCATAACTATTTTCTGGAAGTTACGGTGACGGGTGAACCCAACCCGGAAACAGGTATGATTGCCCGAATTGAAGAGATTGATGCGGTGGTCTCACGAGAAATACTTCAGCGCTACGACCATAAGAACCTGAACCTGGAGGTCCCGGAACTGAAAGGCTTTAACCCCACCACGGAGCGCATCACTCAGGCAATCTTTCAACGCCTTAAGGCAACCCTGCCGGCGAAACTCGTCCGAGTACGCCTGCAAGAAACCCCTCGCAATTGGTGCGAGTATTCCGAAGAAGACGAAAGTGCATCATCCCAAACCCCTGGAGACAAAAATGGCTGACCGGCTGGAGAGCCTCTACCTGGAACTCATCAAAGAAGTGGGAGAAGACCCTAACCGAGATGGGCTAAAGCGAACCCCATCCCGCGCCGCACAGGCAATGCGATTTATGACCAGCGGTTACCACCAAACGCTGGAGAGCATTATCGCGGGCGCCATCTTTGAAGAAGAGGTTGAAGATATCGTCGTTGTCCGTGACATTGAATTCTTTAGTCTCTGCGAGCACCACATCCTCCCCTTCTTCGGATATGCCCACGTGGCTTACCTCCCCAACCGGAAAATTATCGGTATCAGCAAAATCGCCCGAATCGTGGATATGTATGCAAGGAGACTACAGGTACAGGAGCGAATGACCCAACAAATCGCCACAGCCATCCAAACTGCGCTGGACCCCATCGGCACCGCCTGCGTCGTGGAAGCCAAGCACCTCTGTATGATGGCAAGAGGCGTGGAAAAACAAGCACCCAACGTCTCCACAAGTTTCCTCATCGGCATATTCCGAGAAAGCGCCACCACTCGCAAAGAATTTTTTGACCTCATCTCTTCCAGGAAAGAATTTGCTTGATGCCTCCCCCTTCCCCTAAACGAGTCTGCGTCATCACAGGTGCAAGCGGGGGAATAGGCTCTGCCATCGCCCTGGAACTGGCTAACCGAGGGATCCCACTGGTTCTCAACGCACGAGACAAATCCCGCCTGGAAAAAACCGCCCGGCGGTGCGCCCAAAAAGTAAAAGTCATACCTATCCCAGGCGATGTGAGCACCAGCCGAGTAGCAGAAAAACTCTTTCAAGAAGCCCAAGCCTTGTTGAAAAACTCCCTTAGCCGAGGCGCCCGGGGAGAACTCAATGCGGTGTTCTGCACGGGTTTCGCCCGTTTTGGGGACACCCTGAAACTCCCTGATGAAATCTGGCACCAAAGCCTGGCGTCTAATCTCTCCGCTTACTTCTTCGGATGCCGGTCGGCAATCCGCGCAATGAAAAAACTCGGAGGGGGCCACATCGTCAACGTCCTCAGCATCGCCTCCATCCACCCATTCCCTAAGTCCTCTGCCTATGTGGCTTCCAAATATGGAGCGCTGGGGCTTACTCGCTCCCTCTCCGCGGAATACCGTAAAGCAGGAATCCGATTTACCGCCCTCATCCTTGGCAGTGTGGATACACCTCTCTGGGAAGCCCAGCCCTGGAAACCTCCCTCTCAAGATATGCTTGCCCCCAAAGATGTCGCCACGGTGGTCGCCAATATCTTATGCTCCCCCTCCCGGGTGAGTTATGACGAAGTTCACCTGCTCCCCCCCAAAGGCATCCTCTAAAAAACCCTTCTATGGATCTACGTAGAGCGTCTTTTCGTGAGTGTACACCACCATACCTGGCGGTGCCTTCTTCGGCTTCCTCACATACTTGACCAATACATAATCCACCGGAACCCCCTTGGAGTGTTTCCAGGAACTCTCCCGAACCGCAAGCCGTGCTGAAAAAATCAGGTCCACCTTCTGAACTTTCTGAGGCTGTCCCCGAGACTGCAGAAGAACGTGAGCACCTTTGCCGGTCCTCACATGAAACCACCAATCATCAGGCTTAGCCACTCTCTTCAGAAGGTAATCATTCGCCTCCGCATTTCCTCCCACCAACACGGTCCAACCATTAGGGGAGATAAAAGTCTCCACTTTCTTGCCCTCAAAAGGCTTTTCCTTGCGAGGCGTGGGCGCCGTCTGGGAGGAAAGCCATCCCCTTTTCTCTGCCACACGCTCCCCCCGAACCACCTCCTCATCCTCTCCTTCCTCTATCCACCTCAGCACCCCGCGCAGTTCTTCTATCTCCTCCCGGGTGCGCCCCAGGTTCTCCTGCACGTAGGCACCCTCCCGCCGCGCCCGCCTCGCACGAGCAAAAAGGGCTTCCGCATTCTCTACTCCTGAAAGGCGCGGATCTAATGAAATCTCCACGGGCTTCCCCTCCCAATCGGTAAGCACCACCTTATCCAACCCCCGCCCCATCCCTGCCCCCAAGGCAAGCAATAATTCCGCCTGGCGTTGCCAAACTTCTGCTTGTCCCAGAACTTCTAACGATTCTTCCAACGATTTGGCTCTCCGCTCCAGCCTCTCCAGGACACGGTTCAATTGCCCCAATAACAAGCGACGGCGCTGAACCTTCTGGATGCGCTCTAAAAAAAGTCGTGAGTAGGTCTCAAGGGCTACGGAAAGAGAAGCCTGGGGACGCACCGGCACCCCTTCCCATTGCGCCGGCTTGTAAGGATAAACCCCCCACTCAAAAGACATCACAGGAGGTCCTTCCGAATACCGCCGAAAAACCTCCTCCCACCCAAGTCTCAAAACTTCTTCTCGCAAAAAGGGAGATAAGCCCTTCCCCTCTCTCAACCCCTCCTCCAGGGTTTCGGCACCTCCTTCCAAAGGCACAAAAAGACCGCCCCGCGCGATCCGCCCTTTGTCCCGAAGCATCCCTGCCACTCGCCCCTCAGGAGATACCAACCACACATTGCTATGGGTCCCTATAAACTCCCCCACCAGGGTCCACACCTCCTCCCGAAAACCTATCTGAAGGTGCGCCACTCGGTCAAAGCGAGGAGCAGAAACACTAAGAAGCTTCCCGTGTTTAAGTTTACTGCGCAATAGTTGTACAAATGGACTGTCTATCCCCTTAACCCCTCCCAGGACCGAGCTCACATACATCCGAGGGTACTCAGGCATCGCAGAAAGGAACAGGGCTGACCCCCTCTGGACTCCCCCCAGTTGAAACCAAAGGGAAAAGCGATCTAATTGCACTATTTTTCGCACGCGTAGCCCCGCTAAAGACGAAGCCTCTCGGCACACTGCCATCAAAACTAAACTGTCAAAGGGTGCGGGCTTGAGAGCCACATTTTCCATACTACCGCCCTGAAGGGGTAAGATGACCTTATGGCTCAAATTGTCTGGCTAAACGGAAAAATCTCCCCTCTGGAAGAGGCTGTGACTTCCGTCGCCGACCATGCCCACCTCTACGGCGATGGGGTGTTTGAAGGCATCCGCATCTACAACCGCAAAATCTTTAAGTTAGAAGAACACTTAGACCGCCTGTACACAGGCATCCGGTTCCTCGGCATTGAAATGGACATAACCAGAGACGCCTTAAAACAAATCATCTTAGATGTATGCCGAAAAGCAGACCAGGACAATGGATACATCCGTCTCAACGTCACACGGGGCACAGGCTTGGGGCTGGACCCCGCTCATATTAACCGCAAGCCAAACGTTATGGTGATGGTGAGCAAACTCGCCCTTTATCCCCCAGAGGCTTATGAGCAAGGGCTAAAGGCTATTCTTTGCAGTACCCGCGTGATACCTGCTCAATGTTTAGACCCCCGCCTTAAAACCATCGGACGATATGTCGCTAACATACAAGCAAAAATGGAAGCCAACCGCCAGGGCGCAGGGGAAGGACTGATGCTGAACACCGAAGGATACGTTGCAGAAGCCACCGGGGACAACCTCTTCCTGGTAAAAGACGGGCGTCTGAGAACGCCCCATACCAGTTGCGGAATCCTCGGCGGGATCACCCGGGCTACGGTCATCAACCTTGCCCGCCAGGAACACATCCCCGTGCAGGAGGAATTCCTCACTATGTTTGACGTCCTGGATGCAGACGAAGCGTTTCTTACCGGAACCGCCGCGGAGGTCATCCCCCTCGTCGCCGTGGACGACAGAAAAATCGGGTGCGGAAAACCAGGGGAAATCACCAAGAAACTGATGAACCTCTTCCGCCAGCATACGGAAACAGGGGAACCCTTCTAAAAAACACCCCGCCCTTTGGGGTATAATAAATCCCTAACCTTTACAAGGAGCGTGATGATTTCCTATGTCCCTCTATCCCCGTGGGAAAAAACTGGATGAGTTTCCAGGGCGCTTCCTACTCTGTAACCTTGCCGCGAAAAGGGCGGCCCAACTCCTGAAGGAGCAAGCCCCTATCCTGGTGGAGACCGATTCGGAACACCCCCTTACCATAGCCCTGGAAGAAATTGCGGATGGGGCGATTATTTATGTACCCATAGAAGAGCCTAAAAAGCCCATTCCTCAGCCTACGCTTCAGTCCCTGGAATCCATTGCGGAAGACCTGGAGGTGGACCTCCTCTCCGAGGCAAGGGGCATCCCGGAAGGCGCTCAAGCCGATGCCACGGGCGCGGAAACTCTCCTGCGAGGCATCCTCCAGTCCGCCTATGTTGACGAGCCTCTGACTGACTTCAAAGGGGCGGAAGGCTTCGCCGTAGTGGAAGAGCCGGGAGGAAATGGCAAAGCAGAACCCGACGGGCCCGCCAAGCGCGAACCTACTCTCGCCGACCTCGCAGCAGAGGAAAATGGCGAAGAGGAAAGCGAGAAATGAATGCCTCCTGAACAATAAGCCCATTCTTCATCGGCTATGCCGACTAAAGATTACTATCAAATATTAGGCGTTCCAAGAGACGCCCGACCTGAAGAAATCAAAGCCGCCTTCCGCAGGCTCGCCCGAAAATACCATCCCGATGTTAACCAATCCGACCCTAACGCAGAAGACAAGTTCAAGGAAATAGGCGAGGCTTACGCCGTCCTGAGCGACCCCAAAAAACGGGCGGAATATGACCGCTTCGGAACCGTCTCAGATATGCCTCCTACAGTAACAGACTTCACAGGGGGCTTAAGCGAAATCTTTGAAATGTTCTTCGGTATAGGTGCGGGACGGCGTGCTAACCGCCAAGGAGTCAATGGACGAGACATCCGCGTGGACATCACGATTGGACTGGAGGAAGTGGTTACCGGAACCCGACGAACCATTAAATTCTCCCGGTTGGAAACCTGCAGTCTCTGCGAAGGCTCGGGGTGCGCTCCTGGAACCACCCTCATCCCTTGTACTCATTGTGGGGGATCCGGAGTGCGGATACAGGTTACGCGAACTATCTTGGGTGAACTTCGGCACTCCGTAACCTGTCCGCGATGTCAAGGGGAAGGGCGAGTCATAGAGCAACCCTGCCCCAGGTGTCAGGCACAAATGTTAGAAGAGCGAGAAGCTCGCGTGGAAGTGGACATCCCCCCCGGAGTGGAAGATGGCACTCTGTTACACCTCCCTTATCAGGGAGATGACGGAATCCTTGGAGGGCAGCCTGGAGACCTTTACGTAGGAATTCGGGTGAAAGAGGACCCCCGATTCATCCGCGATGAATACGGGCTCCTCACTGCGGTGGAGATATCCTTCCCCCAGGCTGCCCTGGGGGACACCATCCAAGTGCCGGGCATAGAAGGACCTCTAGAATTGACCATTCCCCCCGGCACCCAGCCAGGACAAGAATTTCGCATCCCCGGCAAAGGCATCCCCAAGTTAGGCGCCAAAGAGCGTGGGGACCTGCGGGTCAGGATTAACCTTCGCGTGCCCAAAAACCTGACGGAGTATCAGCGACACCTCATTGAACAACTCAAGAAATCTCTGGAAGGCGACACAAAGACAAAGAAAGCCTCCAAAGGTTTTCTGGAACAATTCCGCGAGCAATTGAGAAAGGACAAGTGAAAAAGTTGGGGAATGACCTCTGCCAAACCCCCCAAAGGGAACACCGGGGGAGGAGGTAAGTGCCAGAGCAATGACTCCTCAGAACACATCCGAGCGAAAATGGGTGCAAGTTTCCGCAGTTTTTCCTGAAGCGCCCCCCGATTGGTCTCTCCTGCACGAAATCTTTGCGGAGGAAGGCTGTGCAGGAACCCTGGAAGAAAGCGACCCGCCTGCCCTTATCGGATTCCTCTATGAAAGCCCAGCGGAGGGAAAAGCCTTCGCTCGCCTGGGGAAGGCATTGTTGGATGCAGGGGCAAACAGGGTGGAGTTTTGCGTGATTCCCGAAGAAAACTGGTACGAAAACTGGAAGCGTCAACTCAAGCCTCGCCGTATCGGCAAGCGCCTCCTCGTCGTTCCTTTTGAAGAAGACGTCCCCCAATATGACCCCGAAAAAGACATCCTTATCCTCATAGAGCCAGGGCAAGCCTTTGGCACCGGAGAGCACCCCACCACCCAACTCTGCTTGGAACTCTTAGAGACTTACCTCAAACCAAATATGAGGGTTTTAGATGTAGGAACAGGGAGCGGGATACTTGCCATCACCGCGAAGAAACTGGGAGCCAGGGAAGTCATCGCCACGGAAATAGAGCCTACCTCCATAGAGCTCGCTCAAGAAAATGCCTCAAAAAACCACGTAGAGATTTCCTTCTTCCTTACTGACCAAATACCCGAAGACTCCCACGGCTTTGACCTCGTGGTCGCTAACCTTTTTTCTTCCACTCTCATAAGCCTCGCAGGTTCCTTCCACCGCGCCCTCGCACCCGGAGGAGTCCTGATAATCTCAGGAATTAGTGCTCCCAACTGGGATGATGTGCGCCAGGCGATGGAATGCACGGGCTTGGAACTTTTGTCTACTCGCCATCAAGACGACTGGCTCGCAGGAACTTTTATTCGGCGACATTAGATAAACTACCCCTGTTCCCTATGATACGTGAACGAAGCGACGGAAGAGCCTTTGATGAACTCCGCCCCGTGCGGCTGGAACGGGGGGTTGCCAAATTTGCGGAAGGGTCGTGCCGAATTACAATGGGCGATACCATCGTCCTCGTAACCGCTACGGTGGAAGACAAGGTCCCGGGATGGCAGAAAGGGATGGGACGAGGGTGGGTCACCGCTGAGTACGGGATGCTACCCCGCTCCGGAAAAGAAAGGAATCAACGCGACTGGAACCGCCCCAACCCCCGCGCTATGGAAATCCAGCGCCTGGTTGGGCGCGCCCTGCGCGCCGTCGTCAACCTGGACCTCTTAGGGGAGAGAACCATCACCCTGGACTGCGATGCCATCCAGGCAGACGGGGGCACCCGTACTGCTTCCATCACCGCTGGGTGTATCGCCCTTTATGATGCCTGCCAGTGGATGCTGGAACGAAGAATGCTGGACAGGATGCCCCTCACAGAACTGGTCGCAGCGGTCAGCGTGGGAGTGGTGGGGGGAAAAGAACTCCTGGACCTCAATTATGAAGAAGATAGCCAGGCATCGGTGGATATGAATCTGGTTATGACCGACCAGATGCGTTATGTGGAACTCCAGGGGACCGCAGAAGGTGCTCCCTTCGCCGAAGAGCAACTCGCCCGCCTCATAGGATTAGGGAAAAAAGGGCTGAAACAACTCTTTAAGGCTCAGCGAGAAGCCCTCGGGATGAACCCCTGACCATCACCGATGTCCAGAAAGAGGGAAAACCAACAGGAAATGGGCAAAACCCCTCCATCCCTCGTGATCGCAACCGCAAACCCTAAAAAGGCAAGGGAAATGCGTCGCATCCTTCAAAGACTTCTACCCCAATGGCAACTCCTTTCCCTTACAGACCTACCGCCCATCCCCGAACCCGAAGAAACAGGCGAAACCTATGAGGCGAACGCTCGGATAAAAGCACTCTATTACTTGGAGAACCTAAACCAAATATGCCTGGCGGACGATGCCGGCTTGGAAATTGACGCCTTAGGCGGAGCACCAGGAGTGAAAAGCAGGCGTTTCGGAGGGGCGGAGTCTTCCTTCCAGGAAAAGATCGCTATGATTCTAAAACAACTTAAAGACACCCCCGAACCTGAGCGCACCGCCCGTTTCCAGTGTGTGGTGGCACTCGCCCTCCCGGAGGAAGATTCAAGTAGCCACCCTAACTGCAAGGTCCACCTCTTCTCCGCATCCTGCGAAGGGAGCATCTCGTTTTCTCCAAGGGGAGAGGGAGGCTTCGGTTACGATCCCATCTTCATCCCAAAAGGCTCCCACAAGACCTTCGCCGAAATGCTCCCAGAAGAGAAAGATGCGGTGAGCCATAGAGGAAAAGTTTTGCGCCAGGTGGCACAATGGCTCGGGGAAAATTATCCCTTGCCTCCCGAAGAAGTAACGGAAGAGCCATCGCCATCACGATAGGATAACGTCCGAATGATCCCCAAGTACCAGGCGCACCGTCGTTGGCTTCTGCAAGGCACGGGAAACCCGTACCCCCCTTCCCAATAAACTCCCTGATATTCGCGTCGCCACATCTTGAATGAAACTATCATTCATAACGATGGAATACTCTATCTCCGCATTCTTTACTTGAACCCCATCAGAAAGCGACGTGAAAGGTCCCACATAAGCATCCTCCACCAAGCAGTGAGCACCAATGATCACCGGTCCCCGCAAAACGCTCCGCCGGATCACACTTCCCACACCCACACGAACAGGTCCTTCTATGCGCGAGTCTTCCACCACCCCATCCAGATGACCGCTCAAATCCTCAAGAATCAAGCGGTTCGCCTCCAGAATCGCCTCCACGGTCCCCGTGTCCTTCCACCAACCGGTGATGACCTTATAGCGTACCTCCCGCCCCCAGTCTATGAGTGTCTGAATGGCATCGGTGATCTCGTATTCTCCGCGAAAACTGGGGCGAAGGGTCTTTATGGCATCAAAAACCACCGGCGAAAAAAGGTACACCCCCACCAAAGCCAGGTCCGACTTTGGCTCCGCTGGCTTTTCCACCAACCGCACCACCCGATCCCCGGAAAGTTCTGCCACTCCAAACTCTTGAGGATTGGGAACACGAGAAAGGAGGATGGAAGCATCACAAGGGTTAGCCCGAAACTCCCCAACGATCTCTTTTACCCCCCCTTTAATCAAGTTGTCTCCCAGAAACACCACGAAGGTATCCCCATTGAGATAATCTTGAGCGGTTTGAACCGCATGCGCCAACCCCAGCGGCGCCTCCTGCTTCACATAAGTGAACTGGACTCCCCACCGGGAACCATCCCCCAGGGCGCTTTCTATCTCCCGCCAGGAATCCCCCACCACGATGCCAAACTCCGTCAGTCCCGCCTCCTTCAACGCCTCAATGCTGTATTCAATAACTGGCTTGTTCGCCACAGGCACCAGTTGCTTGGCGATGCTATAGGTGATGGGACGCAAACGAGTGCCTCTGCCACCGGCAAGAATTAACGCTTTCATAAAAGAGCCATACTACCTCCCATAGCCCTGAGTATGCCCCCGGGGAAAATCTCCCGCCACAAAGGTCTGGGCGTCATAAAGGCGAGGCTCCCATTTGCTCCGCCAGCAATGCCTCTGCCTGAGAAAGCGCCTGTATAAGAGAGGAATAGTCCTTCCCTCCACCCTGAGCAAACACTTTAGACCCACCTGCCTTCCCCCCCGCCCGCTTAGCCAACTCCGAAAGGAGCGACCCTATGTGAACTCCCACCTGAACCGCGTGGGGACCCGCCTTCCCCACTATCCCCCCTCCCTCTTTCAAGGGAACCAAAACGATGGCAACGCCCTTCGCATCTTTCTCAATAAGCCTATCTACCAGAACCTTCGCCCTCTCCACATCCCCCTTATCCAGAATGTGCTTGTAAAGGTGAACTTCCCCCACCGGGATAGCAGTGACCCCCGACATATTCGCAACCGACGACGAGAGAAGTTCCTCATATTTATGCCTTATATCTTCCAGGGCACTTTGAAGATTGGTTATTGCACGCAAAACCTCCGAAGGCTCTGTCTTCAAGCGCTCTGCCACCCTTTCAAGGGTCTCCTCTTCCCTCCTGACAAAATCGTAGGCGAACTTCCCTGTCACCGCTTCAATTCGCCGAACCCCCGCCGCACTGGACGATTCATGCGTGATCTTGAAAAGCCCAATCTCGCTGGTATTGGCAAGATGAGTCCCCCCACAAAGCTCCAGGCTAAAACCAGGAATCTCTATCATCCGCACCCGATCACCATATTTTTCTCCAAACAGCATCATCGCTCCCCGTCGACGCGCCTCCTCAAGGGGAACATCCCAATGCACCACCACAGGAAGACTTTCCAGCACCTTTTCGTTCACCAACTCCTCTATTTCCTCCCGCTCCGAATCGCTCAGGGCGCGGGGATGGGTGAAATCAAACCTCAGCCTATCAGGTGCCACCAATGAGCCTGACTGGGTTACATGGGTCCCAAGCACCTGCCGAAGAGCGGAATGAAGCAAATGGGTGCCCGTATGATTGCGCATAATATGCCGACGCCGAGCGGAATCCACCACCGCGCGCACCCTCAATCCTAAAAGCGGCTCTATCTGCTTCAGTGCCTCCGATGTCTCCTTCCCCATCAGCGAGGCGAGACTGCTACCCAGAAAAGTCACTTCCCCCTCAGAACCCTTACACAAATGCCAGATAGCATCCCCCTCCCGCTGGGTATCTATCACAGGAAGCCGAAGACCATCGCCCTCCAGCCAACCCGTATCCCCCACTTGCCCTCCCGCCTCTGCATAAAAGGGTGTCTCATCCAGAGCGACCCACATTTTCCCCGTAAACTTCCCTTCCGAATCCTCATCCAGGACGATTCCAGCAATCCGTCCTTCCGATTCAACAGACTCATAGCCACGGAACCTCGTCTGGCGATTCCAATCAGGCATCAGAACCTTGCCCTCTTCCTTCCTCCACGTCCCCCATCGGCTCATCCCAAACCCCTCTGAGGAACGCTGAGACTGCTCACGGTGCGCTTCCAGCTCCGCCAGGTATCCCTCCTCATCCACCCTGAATCCTTGCTCCTCCGCAACTTCTTTAGTCAACTCCAGGGGAAATCCCATCGTGTCATACAACCAAAAGGCATCCTTCCCTGATATAACATTTCCCGCAGAACCCTGCTGGTGAATCATCTCCATCAAAATCTCCAATCCCCTCTCCAGGGTTCGGCGAAAAGCATACTCTTCCTCGTCAAGAACCGTCCGACACAGCTCCCCGCGCTCTACCAGTTCGGGATACACTCCGCCAAAGGCTTCCTGCACGCTGGGGAAAAGGTCTTTCAAGAAGGCGTCGCGAAATGAAAGTACCCTAACTCCCTTCAGTAAAGCCCGCCGAAGCAAGCGACGAAGAACATATCCCCTTCCCGTGTTAGAAGGAAGAACCCCATCCGCAATGCAAAACGACGCTGAGCGCAAATGATCCGCAATGATCCGAACCGCCCTGTCCTTCTCTTCATCCGAGCCAAACGCATACCTCGCCCGTGCCTCTATGGCTCTCACGATGGGCTGAAATGTGTCCACCTCATACACAGAAGGCAAACCCGCAAGCGTTTGCGCTGTCCGCTCTAAGCCCATCCCCGTATCCACACCCGGCTTTGCCAGGGGCACCAGCCCCTCTTTGATGTAACCGAGAGCGGGACGATCCGGGTTTTTCAACTTACCCCGCCACTCATATTGAATAAACACCAGGTTCCAAATCTCCAACCATTTCCCATCCGCCTCATCTCGCCGAAAATCCCCCGATAATTCCCCTTCCGAGACCACACGATAAAAAATCTCCGTGCAAGGACCACAAGGACCCGGAGGACCCGAACTCAGCGCCCCTGCAGGCCAATAGTTTTTGTCTTCCCCGAGCCGATGAATCCTTTTCTCATCTCCCAAAACATCCCGCCATATCTCATACGCCTCATCGTCTTCCTCAAATACAGTCACGCAGAGCCTGTCCTCCCCCAGCCCCAGCCAATCTCGCGAGGTCAAAAATTCCCATGCCCACTCTATGGCTTCCCTCTTGAAATAATCCCCAAAGGAAAAGTTCCCCAGCATCTCAAAAAAGGTGAGGTGGGAAGCATCGCCCACCTCCTCTATGTCCGTTGTCCGCAAACACTTCTGGCACGTCACCAAACGTGGAGACCCAGGCTCCGCCACCCCCAAATAATAGGGCTTGAACTGCACCATCCCTGCGGATGTGAATAGCAACGTGGGATCTAACTTCCCCGTCACATCCACAGGAACCAAAGGAGCAGAGGCATAGCGCCTATGCCCCTTCCCTTCAAAAAAGCCTATGTATCGCTCTCTCAGTTCTCGCGTATCCATCTACTCAATCGTTGCTCTCAAGGGAACCCAAGAAATTCAATCAGCTATATCCCCCGATCCGTGGGGGAAGATTGGGACCACTCTGAGTGTATGCCCTGTATAAGAATACCCCTTTCAAAACCAAGGCAGGAAATACCCTTCCTTCCGCCAAAATAGATAGTTATGGTAGCCTGTCTCCTGGCCATAGCACTCCTCCAAAAAACCGACCAGCAAATGATAATAGACCAGGTTTCTCCCGAACGCCTCAGGGTAACCGTAGAAAAACTCGCCAGTTTCCACACTCGCAACACAAACCACCCCCTCCTCTTTGATTCCGCAGAATGGCTGGCAGGAGAGTTTCGGAAAATCCCCAACATAGAGGTGGAACTAATGCGATACACCCTCCCTGCGGGCAGGCGCGTGCCTCAGGAAAAAGAGGTGGTTCAGGTGGTGGCGCGCCTCAAAGGGGAGTCGGATCGCATCGTGCTGGTGGGAGCCCATATGGATTCCCTCAACCTCCGAGATGGAAGCCTGGAGGCACGGGCTCCTGGCGCCAATGATGACGCAAGCGGATGCGCCCTCGTCCTGGAGCTGGCAAGGATTTTGAGCACCAAGCGCTGGAAAAACACCCTTATGTTCGTCTGCTTCAGTGGAGAAGAACAAGGGCTCCTGGGGGCACGGGCTTTAGCTTCCAAAGCAAAAGCAGAGGGGTGGCAAATTCTCGCAATGCTCAATAACGATACGGTGGGGTCCAGTGCCAACCTGCAGGGACAGTCCGACCCCCTGCACGTCCGTCTCTTCAGTGATGAAGGAGAAAACCACAATAGCCGTGAACTCGCTCGCTTCATTGAGTTCATCACAAGAAACCAAATTCCCATTTCTGAAAACCCCAAAACGTTCTTCAATGTCAGGCTTGTCTTTCGCCGAGACCGCATCGGGCGCGGGGGCGACCACACTCCCTTCGCCGAGCAAGGCTTCTCCGCAGTCCGCTTTGTGGAAGGGGCGGAGGAGTATTCCCGCCAGCACACCCCAGAAGACCTGCCCCAATACCTGGACTATGAATATCTGGCGAACGTAACCCGAATCAATCTGATTGCAATGAGCCATCTCGCTAACTCCGAGGCACCCCCTCAAAACGTGGAGTTTGACAAGCGCCAGGGCTATGACACTATTCTGCGTTGGCAAAGCCAGCCTGGCGTGGAGTACGTGGTTTATTGGAGAGAAACCACCAGCCCCGTATGGCAAGGGAGCAAAGATGTCGGGGCAGTGAACACCTATACCCTCTCCAAAGTGAACAAGGACGATCACATCTTCGCCGTGGGAGCCAAAGGCGGAATCCCTGTTATCGCACGCTAAGAGAGGCATCCCCCGGGGAAGCAAAGGGCTTCTCCCCATCCCCAAAAGGAGCCACTTCCTCAAAAGGTAGCCCCAGGAACCTCCTCACTCCCGCCCTTATCCTCCGCGACGCCAACCCGTCACCATAGGGATTTGGAGCGGAAGCCATACGCTGATAGGCTTCTTCATCGCACAAAAGCCGTTCCGTCTCCCTCACTATTCGGTCTTTTTCCGTTCCAACCAGAACCGCCGCACCCACCTCTATCCCCTCCGGGCGCTCCGTCTCCTCTCGCAAAACCAGCACCGGCTTGTGCAAGGCAGGTGCTTCTTCCTGTATCCCGCCCGAATCCGTCAAGATGAGATAAGAGGCTTTCATCCACTGCACAAACGTGGGGTAAGGAGGCGGTTCGCATAAAATCGCCCGCTCACATCCCCCCAGCACTCCTTCCAAAACCTCTCGCACCGCCCGATTGGGATGCATAGGGAGGACCGCATACACTCCCGAATTCCTCCGAAGGATTTCGCTCACCGCTTCCCCTATCCTACGCTGAGGCTCCCCCCAGTTCTCTCGGCGATGAGTCGTCACAAGGAGCATCCGCCCCACACCCGGGGGCGTAAAGTCTCGGGGCTGACGAGCCACCTCCAACACCGCATCTATGGAAGTGTTGCCCGTCATCATAATGCTCGCAGGCGGGACCCGCTCCGCAAGCAGGTTTTGAACCGCACGCCGAGTGGGCGCAAACTGAAGGCACGCCAGCTGAGCCGTTGCCCGGCGATTGAACTCCTCGGGAAAGGGTGCCCAGATGGAATCCGTCCTCAATCCTGCCTCCACGTGGGCAAAGGGAATTCGGCGATAAAACGCCGCCATCCCTGCACAAAGCGTGGTCGTGGTATCTCCTTGAGCAATCACTAAATCTGGTTTCTCTTGAGCAAACAACTCATCAAAGGCATTCAATACTGCAGAAGTAATATAAGCCAGGGTCTGCTGATGCCTCATTACCTCGTAATTGATATCGGAAGACAAGCCAAAAGCATCCAAAACCTGCTGCAGCATCTCCCGATGCTGTCCACTGGCTGCAAGTTTCACCTGCCAATCCTGATACTCCCGGAAAGCCTTCACCACGGGAGCCATTTTTATGGCATCCGGGCGCGTCCCCACGATAGCGATAATCTTCCGCATTGGCTTATTGTAGCCTTTCCCTCACTGCCTTCACTGCCCCTCCTAAAGGATATAATCTACCCAAAGCCAAAACCCCCGCAACGGCCTGCGCAATGAGTGAATACATCTTTCACGCTGAAGCCCACTGGAGGGGAGACTCCAACGCAAAAGGAACCCTCCAAACCCCCTCGGGTCTCCACACCCCCATCGCCATCCCCGATGTTTTTCGGGGACCAGGAGGCGCCACAAACCCTGAGGAGCTCCTCCTCTCTGCCCTTTCCGCCTGCTATGCGATGACGGTAGCCTATATCGCCGAAACCGAAAAGCTACCCCTTCAAGCCCACTCCGTCCGAGCAGAGGGACACCTCCAACGAGACCCCCAATCCCGACGCCTTCGCTTCACCCGCATCCACCTCTTTGTAGAACTCACGCCCTCCCCCTCCGCCTCCCCCGCTGAGCTCTCCCGACTGCTGGAAATCGCCACTCAAGCCAAACATTCCTGTGTGATTTCTAATGCCCTCCACCCCGAGATAGAACTCGCCATTCACCCATCCCTCGCCCCGTCCCCCATAGAGGAACCGCGCTGATATATGGAAGGCACAAGCCTCAAGGAGAAACCCCGAGTGCTGGTCGTGGGTCCCACGGGCACTCCGGGGGGCAGTGAAACCGTCACCCGCGTGATCCTTGGCTCTCCCCTTTCGGAAAAATATGACCTTCAGCACTTTGACATCACACGCAAACATGGCAAGGAATACATCGGGCAGTTCACCCTCCAAAATGCTTACTGGGCTCTCCGCTTCCTGGCGAAGTTCACCCTTACCCTCCGAAAGTTCCGCCCTCATATCGTCCACTTCCCCGTTGCTTCACCCAAGCCCGCCCTCCTCAGAGACTGGCTCTTCGCCTTCCTCACAAAACTTTTCGGCGCTCGCCTTGTCCTCCATAACCACGCGGGAGACTTTGACCTGCGCTATCAGGAGCGGGGGCGCTTCTGGAAATATCTCACTCGAAACTATCTCTCGCGAAGCGACGCTCTTATATGCCTCTCCCCCTACTGGAAAAATTTCTTTGATAGTCTCAATCTCCCCCTGCGCACCTTGATCATTCATAACCCGATAGACCCGAAATTCCTTTCCGAATTAGACCGCGCCGAAAGACACCCCCACGAAGACGTCCGCATCCTGTTTGTGGGGGCACTCTGCGAACCAAAAGGAGTACCGGAACTCTTCCAAGCCCTTGACCACCTTATGAGCACCCGCCCCAACCTCACCGCACGACTCGTAGGACACCGCCAGTTCCCCGGTCAATATGAAAAAATCACCCGTCTTCACCAAAGTCTCAAACACTGCGACCGAATCCACCTCCTCGGAGAACGCTTCGGGGCAGAACTGGCACAGGAATACAAAAACGCGGACATTTTCACTCTCCCAAGCCACTGGGAGGGGGTGCCAATGGTGATCCTGGAGGCTATGTCAGCGGAATTGCCCGTCGTCGCAACCCGCGTGGGAGGAATCCCGGATGTTGTCCAGGATGGTGAAAATGGATTTCTGGTTGAGGTAAAAGACGAAGAGAAACTCTGCTCCGCCCTCGCAAGGCTGATTGACGATGCGAGCCTGAGAAAGCAAATGGGCGCCAAAAACCGCGAAAAAGCCCTCCGAGAATTCGGCATAGAGAAGTTCCTAACTCATTGCGACAACCTCTATCAGGAAATACTCCGCCAAAAACGGGACTAACCCCTCTATGCCAGAACTCTCCGTTATCATCGTCACCCACAACAGTGCAGAAGTGATTGAACGATGCCTCCAATCGCTCTTCGCTTCCGCAAGCCACCCTCCCCTAACACCCTCACAGGTGGAAATAATTGTTGTGGACAACGCTTCCGAAGACACCACCCCGCAAATCGTTCGCACCCATTTCCCCGAGGTCACTCTCCTCACCAACCCCCACAATCTCGGCTTCGGCTCCGCCAATAATCAGGGGCTTGCCCTCGCCAAAGGAAAATATGCCCTTCTCCTCAACCCCGACACCTGGGCGGAAAAATCCGCCCTGAGCACCCTCGTTTCCTTTATGGAGAAACACCCTTCAGCCCTTGCCTGCGGAGGAAGACTCCTCTTCCCCAACGGCAAACTCCAGAACTCCGCAAGTAATGCCCTCACCCTCTGGGCTGTGTTTTGCGAACAAACCCTGTTAGAAAAGATTTTTCCAAACTCCTCCCTTCTAAGCCCCTATTGGGTCTCCCATCACCATTTACGAAAACACCCCAAGAACCCTCCCCCAGTTAAAACCTTCCAGGTGATGGGTGCCTGCTTGATGTTACGCCGACTCCAGGGAGAATTTCCAAAATTTGACGAACGCTTCTTCCTTTACTGTGAAGATACCGAACTCTGCAAACGCCTCAATGAAAAAGCACAACCCAACAACCCCCTCTCGGGAATCTTTTATGTTCCTTCCGCCATCTTTTACCATTCCCTTGGGCACAGCTCGGAAAAGGAAAGGGCGCGCAGTGTTGCCTATTACAATCGGGGAAAGGAACTGTACTTCCTGATTCACCACGGTCCCTATGCTATGGTTATTTGCTTTATCTTGAACCGCCTCGGCGCCCTGCTCCGACTCCTCGCCTGGCTCTCCCTCAACCTCTTCACCCTCTTCCTCCGCCCCCAATGGCGATCCAAAACACTTCTCTTTCTTCACGTGCTTCTGGCACCTCTTGACCCCTACCCGAAAATTCAAAAAACAGATATACTAACCCATCGTGTTTAGCTCCCTCAGCGAACAGATGCAATCCCTCCTTGGGCGCCTGAAACGAAAGGTCCGCCTAACGGAGCGAGACGTGGATGATGCCCTTCGGGAAATCAGGGTCATCCTCCTGGAAGCAGATGTGGCTCTCCCTATCGTCAAAGACCTCATCACATCCCTCAAAGAAAAACTGGTCGGAGAACGAGTATGGGAAACCCTTGAAGCGAGCGAGGTCATCCTGAGCAAGGTCTACGAGCATCTGGTGCAACTCCTCGGAACAGGAGAAGAAAAAATCCGCTGGGCTTCTTCCCCCCCGACGGTGATTCTCCTGCTCGGACTTCAGGGCTCAGGAAAAACCACCACCGCCGCAAAACTTGCCCAACACCTCAAGAAGCATGGAAAAAAGCCCCTGCTCCTGGCTTGCGACCTGCGCCGTCCCGCCGCAGTGCGCCAACTGGAAGCATTAGGAGAAGCCATTGGCGTCCCCGTCCACACGCCCGAACGCATCTCCACATCCGACCTGATGGAACTTGCAGACTCCGCCTTGAAGGCTTGCAGGGATTACTTCTATGACGTCCTCATCGCAGACACAGCAGGACGCCTCCAACTGGATACGGAACTGATGGACGAGGCGAAAAAACTGAAGGAGAAACTCTCCGCTCACGAAGTCTTCCTCGTCCTGGATAGCACCACAGGACAGCAAGCCCTCTCGGTAGCCAAATCCTTCCACGAACAGGTCCCCCTCACTGGCCTCATCTTCACCAAAGCGGACGCAGACGCCCGAGGGGGGGCAGTCCTCAGCGCACGGGTAGCCACGGGAGTCCCCGTGCGGTTCGTCGGCGCAGGGGAAACCCCTGGAGACCTGGAGCCCTTCCACGGAACCCGCTTTGCCCAACGCATCCTTGGCTATGGAGACATTGAAACCCTCATCACCAAGGTTCAAGAGGTCACAGATGTTTCTAAAGTTTCAGAAATCAAAACAAAAGCATCCAAAGGGCAACTGGATTTCAACGATTTGTTAGGGCAATTTGAGGGAATGAAGAAAATGGGACCTCTCCGGAGCGTTTTCCGCCTCATCCCAGGGCTTCCCCCCATAGACGAGGAACTGGAAGAACAAGGAGCCAGGCAGATGAAAAAGTTTGAAGCCATCATCCTCAGTATGACGCGCGAAGAAAGGGCGCATCCGGATATAATAAATGCCTCTCGGAAGCGGCGCATTGCCAGAGGGTCCGGCACCACCGTGCAGGACGTGAACCAGCTACTGCGCCAGATGGATGTGCTAAGGACGCATGCCAAAGCCCTTTTTGAAGGCTTTGGTACCCGACGCCGAAAAAACGGGAAAAAAAGAAGATAAACCCTAAAGGAGTTTTGCCGAGAAGTGCTAAAGATACGATTGAGACGGACAGGAAAAAAGGGTGAGCCTCACTACCGAATGGTAGTGACGGAATCTCGCTTCGCCCGTGATGGGAAATTCGTAGAGCAAATCGGAGGGTATCACCCTCTTGGAAAGCCCTTTGAGGTTAAGATTGACAAAGAGCGGGCTCTTTACTGGCTCCGGGTGGGCGCCAAACCCACTGAAACCGCTTTGAAACTCTTGCAAAAAGAAGGAGTTTGGGACGAGTATGAAAAATCTAAGCCACCGAAGAAACCGCGGCGGAAGCCGAAAGTACCGAGGAAGAGGGAGAAGTAATGCCAACTACGTCCCCTTGGTGGAATATTGCGTAAAGCGCCTGGTAGATGAGCCTGAGGCTGTCCAGGTGGAGCAAGCCACGGAAAAAGGGGTCACCCACGTGAACGTCCGCGTCGCACCAAACGACGTGGGCAAAATCATCGGGCGTAATGGAAGGCTCGTGAACGCCCTCCGACACGTGGTTACCGCTTTCGGCGCCAAGTGGAAGCAACGAGTCTTCATAAAAATCATTGGCGTCTAAACCCTTTTGTGAAGAAAAAAACCTTCCACCCGAAGCGCCAACCTGAAAGCCCGCCACCTTCCATTCAAAACGATAGGTTGGTGCGAATAGGAAAAATCGTCGGGGTATTTGGCTTGCGGGGAGGAATCAAAGTTGAACCCCTCACCGATGCGCTGGAGCGCTTTGCGATCGGCAACACAGTGTATCTGGATGGACAAGCCCACGTGATAGAACGTATCCATCTTCACAAACAGCAGATACGCCTAAGGCTCAGCGGGATTGAGACCATCCCAAATGCCCAAAAATGCGTGGGAAAGTACCTTCAGGCGCTGAGGGAAGAACGCCCCGCCCTTTCCGGAGGGGAATATTGGGTGGATGAACTCATCGGGATGGAGGTGCTGGAAGAATCGGGGGAGAGGTTGGGAACCCTGGATGAAGTCATCTCAGCACCCGCCCATGACGTTTACCGGGTTGGGTCCTTACTCATCCCCGCGGTGCGCGAGTTTATCCTGAATGTGGACCCAGAAACTCGCACGATAATCGTGCGTCTCCTGCCAGGGATGAAGCCCGAGCCACCTCCGAAGCCTTCCAGACGCCTGCCTCACGGGCGAAAAGCATCGCGATAATGAAGAATCTCCTCCCCTTTGATGGCGATCACATCAAACCTCGCAGGCTTCGCTTCTCCTATCACTTCTGCAAGATAGTATTCGGCCGCCTGCCATAAACGGCGCTGTTTCCGGTGACTGATGGATTCTTCGGGAGTCTCCCAAACACCTTTGCCCCGATAGCGAACTTCCACAAAAACCACCACCTCCCCCTCCAAAGCCACAAGGTCAATTTCCCCTCCCCCACCACGAAAATTTCTTTCCACGACAGTAAAACCCTCCCTCTCCAAATATTCTAAAGCGCGTTCTTCGGCACGGCGCCCTACACGTTGACGATCAGACATCTCTGCTCTACCACCTCCCGTACGGGACGATACGTTCGCCGATGAATCTCGCAAGGACCATACTCCCGAAGAGCACGCAAATGGTCAGGGGTGGCATAACCAAAATTCCGTTCAAACCCATAAACCGGATACTTCCCAGCCAGCTCCCTCATCAAGGTGTCGCGCTCGGTCTTTGCCAGGATGCTGGCTGCCGCTATGCAAGCAAATTTCTCATCACCCTTCACGATCGCCTGGAACTTATATCCCTCCACCTTCGGAACATATCTCCCATCCACTAAAACCTGCCTCACTTCCACCTCCAGAGACGCCAGGGCTCGCTCCATCGCCAGAAGAGACGCACGCAGGATGTTCCAAGCCTCTATCTCCCTCTCTGACGCCCAACCAATTCCATACACCGCCTGGCGCTTAATCTCCCGAGCCAACTCCTCGCGCACGTGGGGAGTGAGTTTCTTGGAATCGTTCACCCCAGGGAGGTCAACCCCAGGCGGAAGCCACACCGCCGCGGCCACCACGGGTCCCGCCAAAGGTCCCCTTCCCGCTTCGTCCATTCCTATAGCCTCACACTCCTCCATCACCCTTCGCCTCTCGCGCTCTCTCCAATGGGATCGGTTCAAACCTCATTAAAAAGACTTCCGAAAAGGCGGAAATCGCTTCCCGTTTCGCTTCCTCCACCGTTACTTCTCGCCCAGTTTCCCGGGATAAGGAAGTTACTTCATATCCCTTTATCCCGCAAGGAACAATCAGATGGAAAGGACTAAGGTCATTATTGCAATTCAACGCAATGCCGTGCAGGTTTATCCACCGGGCAACCTTCACCCCAATCGCTGCCACTTTCCGACCATTCACCCAAACGCCCGTAAAGGGTGGGAAGCGATACCCTTGCAAACCAAACCTCCCCACCACCCGAATCACCACCTCCTCCAAATCCCTGAGCCACCGGTGAAGGTCACCCCGTAACTCTTTCACGTCAAACAGAGGATACATCACCAACTGACGAGGACAATGATAGGTTACGTCCCCCCCACGGTCAGTCTCCACCACGTCTATCCCCCTGCGCCGATATTCCTCCGGGGGCAGGAGCAGATGCCCTGGGTCAAAACGAGAACCCAAAGTCATCACGGGGGGATGCTCCACCAGCAAAAGAGTGTCAGGGATCTCGCCCGCTCGGCGCCTCAAAGCCAAGTCCCTCTGCAATGCCCAGCACGCCCGATATTCCATCACCCCCAAATCCATCACATAGGCGGGGCGGAGGGAGGACATCGCAGAGGAAAGGCTCTCTACCACCTGATAAAGAATACCAGAGGGCGCCCCCGCCCGACTCCCTTATTCAAAGCGCAAGGCTTCAATGGGATGAAGACGAGCAGCAGAATAGGCTGGGTAAATTCCAAACACCATCCCCACCAACGCCGAAAAAGCCATAGCCAGGAGCGCCGCCCATAAGGGAAAAGCCACCACCAATCCCGTCCCACCCAGGAGATTCGCCGCTTTAGTCGCCCACGAAACCAAATGACCCAATACCCATCCAAGCCCCATCCCAATCAATCCCCCTGCCAGACAAAGCACCCCTGCCTCAACCAGGAACTGCACCAAAATATGAAGACGCCGAGCCCCAACCGCTTTTCGCAAGCCAATCTCACGAGTCCTCTCCGTCACAGAAACCAGCATAATGTTCATCACTCCAATGCCACCCACTAAAAGGGACAAAGCTGCTACCCCACCCAGCACAATCCCCGCACCCCGGATAATGTTCGCCAGAATATTCAGCACGGATTCCCTGCTGTCCACCCGGTACACCGGACGATTGTTGGAGCGCAACATCATAAGCTCCCACACCTCTTGCATCGCCGTTTCCACCCGGATCCCAGGCCGAGGCCTCATCAAAATCACCGCAAGGCGGTCTCCCCCTAACCATTTATCCTGGACCGTTGTAATGGGAACTAATAACATATCTTCCGTGGTCTGCCCCATAAATTCAAACTTCTCTAAAACGCCCACCACCTCCAGAACAATCCCACGCAAAATAAGGTGTTTCCCAATGGGATTCTCATCAGGAAACAAACGCTCCTGCAACTCGGTGCCGATGATGCAAACATTGGCTCGCGTCTCCAGGTCCGACCTCAGGAATCCCCTCCCCAGAAGAATGCGAAACCGATTTAGGTCTAAAAAATGCTCATCCACGCCATTCACTCGCACGTCGGGCACATCTTTCCCGCCATAACGAACTTGCCTCGTCCCCAATTCCGCATAGGCAGAAACAATGCCCACGGTGCGCGCCCGCGTTCGTAAATAGTCCGCATCCGCCATCTTCAACCCCTCAACAAACCCGACTGATTCCCCCGGTCTCCTCCGCCCAGGGTCATAAAACACAAAAAGCGTATCCGTCCCAAGCCGCCCGAATTCCGTCCGAATGTAACTCCGAAAGCCCTCAGAAAACATCACAATAAGCGTCACCGCCATTACCCCGATGACAATCCCCAGGACCGTTAATGCGGCGCGCAACTTGTGCATCCTCAGCATCTCCAGAGCAATGAGAAAAGAATTCCAAAGGTTCATTTCCCCTCGCCCTCTTCCCTGGAAGTGCGCACCTCAAAGGCTCCAATGCGGCGGGGACCAGTAAACTCAGGCTTCTCTAACTTCATCCCCTCCTGGACCCCATCCAAAATCTCCGCATAAGTGGGGCTTTTCAAACCCGTCTTCACATACCGCTTTTCCGAACTTCTCTCACGGTCCCGCCCACCAAGGAAAACCAACACATACTCGCCTCTTTCGTCCTTCCCAATATACTCCAGAGGAACCCTAAGCACATTCTTTCGCTCCGCCACGCGCATACTACACCGAGCACTCATCCCCGGCTTGACTTCTCTCGTTGAATTCTCTAACGTCACCTCCACGCTATACTTCACCACCACATCCTGGGTAGTGGGCGTCTTGATACTCGCAGGCGCAATCTTGGTCACCCGCCCACGAAATCGCTTCCCGGGAAGGGCATCCACCTCCACCTCTGCGAGGGTCCCAAGGGTCAATCTCGCCACGTCTATTTCATTCACCTCTAACTTCACCTCAAGAGCGGACAAATCTGCCAACTCCACAATGGGAGTGCCACCCGTAAAACTGCTCAAGGCAGTTACTAACTCCCCTTCCCGCACCAACTTCCGAATCACCACTCCATCCCGTGGGGCGCGCACCGCCGTCTCCGCCAGCAAACGATGGGCATCCGCTACTTGACTTCGCACCTGCTCCGCCTCCGCCAAAGCCTGTTCCAGGCTCTCCCGCTCCATTTGCACACGCGCCTTATCCGCTTCTGCCTGCGCCAGCCCTGCTATGGCTTCCTGAAGCGCTTCATACTTGGTCCGATCTACCTCCGCACGAGCCACCGCTTCGTCCAGAGCGGCCTTCGCCACCGCAACCTCTTCCTCGGCATTCCGCCTCTCCGCTTCCTGGCGCGCTGTCAAACGCTCCCACTCGTCTTTCACGCGTTGGAACTCCGCTTCTCGAGAGCGAAGTTCCGCTTCCGCCCGCTCCACTTCCTTCTTTGCCACATAACCCTTCTCATAAAGGGCGCTCAAGCGCTCATATTCGTAGCGAGCACTCTCGTACACCGCTCGCGCCCGCTCCCTTTCTGTCTCCAGACGGACACGCTCCTGGGGATGAGTGACGTTCACCAATAAATCGCGGTTGCGAAGGGAGGTTTCATAGCGTCGGCGCGCCTGCTCCGTCAACGCTTCGCTCAGGCGAGGCTGGGCATCCCATTCCACTTTCGCCCTTCGGTAGCGGGCTTGTGCCTGTTTGAGAGCATTGGCTACCTGCCCTTCTGTCAAGCGAAGGCTCCCCCTTATCCGTGCCACAACTGCCTCCGCCGCCTTCAACTGTGCTTCCGCTCTCTGCGCCTGAAGCCGCAGTTCCTCGGGATCAATTTCTGCCAGAAGGTCACCTTTCTTCACCACATTTCCTTCCTCCACATAGAGGCGCGAAATCCTTCCCGATACCCGACTTTTTACTTCCAGCGTCTCCACAGGCTCCACACTGCCGGTTTCCACCACTGTGAGAATCACATCTCCTCGCTCCACCGTGGCAATGGCACGCTCCGCAGCGGACTGCTTCGTCTGAACGCAGGAACGGGTACATAAAAAACCAAAAAAAAGAACAAGCAGAATCGCGCTCAACGCACCCAACCACTTCCGCATAGATAGAGCATTTTACGACATAAATAAAGTGAAGGTTGCAAAAGGAGATTTTCCTCAGCATTGAAACTCCCAAGAATTCATAGGTAGACTAAACATCATCGCCCAGCGTGCAATGAGTCGGTAATCCTATGAATCGCCACGTCACGCTCAAAGGAAACCCCTTGCCCCTGGAAGGCACGGAACTCTCCATCGGGATGGAGGCTCCCAACTTCTGCCTTCATCAAAAAACACCCGAAGGGCTTCGGGATGTGACCCTGGATGACTTCGCGGGGAAGGTGCTCGTTCTCTGCTCCGTACCCTCCCTGGACACATCCGTTTGCGCCCGAGAAGCGACCACCTGCAGTGTGATGGCTCGGGACCTGCCGGAAAATATCCAGATACTCTTTGTGAGCACCGACTTGCCCTTCGCTCAAGAGCGCTTTTGCAATCTGGGACAACTCACCTCCATCCACACCGCCAGCGACCACAGGGACACTTCCTTTGGGCGTGCCTATGGGGTGCTCATTCCAAGTCTGAGAATTCTCTCGCGGGCTGTTTTTGTGGTGGGATTAGATCGGCGCCTACTCTACGTAGAATATTTGCCCGAACTCACCCAGGAGCCCGATTACGAAGCCCTCTTCACCGCCGCGAAGAGTGCCCTGGTAAAATAACCCCCTCACTCCCGGATAGCAATGTAAGACTTTGGAAATAAGACCCACTCCGTGTAGATCTTCGCATCAGGAAAAAGGGCATACATCTGAGATTTTCGCAGAAGCCTCGCACTCTGAACAATCTCCAGAGCCTCTTCAGGAGTGCTTCCTCTCTCCCAATGACCTAACTCAAAGCGCATCACCAAACGAACACGCAAAGATAAAGGCAACCAATGGAAAAAAGGGGTCATACAATGGGGTTCAACGGGAAACCAAAAACTTGGAGTCTGCACAAAATAGCGCTCCGAAAGCCTGGATACTTCTTTCGCAAACCTTTGCATATCCCCCCAATCACCCACATGCTCAATCACAGAGTTGGAGTGCACTAAATCAAAAGAATTATCCGAAAATGCTTTGAGGTCCCGCCCATCCCCTTCTCGATAGGAAAAAATCTCATCCTCCTCACCGCTTTCTACCCCGGGGAGATTCACAATCAGCACCTGGACCTTATGGCCCAAGAGAAACTCCTTCGGCAAAATATTCCAGTAATAACGCGTCCCCCCTATATCTATCACCCTCACCTGCCCCTTCTCAGCAAATATACGAGAAAGCAAATTGCATAAAAGCCTCGCACGCCGGCGCCTCATCCGCGAACCCAGGGAGCGGGGGTTGTTATAATCCGTCAGAACTCGGGCAAGCCTTCTCGTCAGGGACATCTCAAAAGTGTGAAGTGCCCCATAATACCGCTTCCAGAAATAAAGATGCCCAAAAATTGAAAAAAACCTAAACCGCTGGTGCGCCTGAAGGGATTCGAACCCCCGACTTCCTCCTCCGGAGGGAGGCGCTCTATCCGCTGAGCTACAGGCGCACCCGTAAAAAATATTATATCCCCACTCCCGAAGGAAGACCCCCCACCCTTGAAAAAGACCCCTGGAAAAAGGGGGGCTACCCAAAACTGGTAAAATTACAGGGGCATTTAGTACTATCCAGGGGGCAAACTTAAGGTAGACCAGGCAAGTGTAAGAACGGAGGAGCACGCACTAATGCGAGACGATTCCACCCCTCTATATGGAATTTACACACCAGTAGGTGACGGCAGAACTCGCAGGTCGCCACAACGAACTACGGGCGCACAATGATCTCCGGAGAATATTTTGTCAAAGAAGGGCTTGTCACTGAGGAGCAACTCCGCCAAGCCTTGGAAAAACAAAAAGAATTAGGTGGGCAGGAGCCCATTGCGAACGTCCTCATCTCTATGGGCTTCCTGAGCGAGCGTGACCGCGTGAGGTGTATGGGGTTAACGTGGGGCATAGAGTTCATCGACCTGAGCGAGCGCCAACCCGACCCTGCCGTCGTCCCCCTGGTCTCCTCCACGTTCGCTCGAAGGTTCAAAGTTTTACCCATAGCGATGGAAAACAACCGCCTCCTCGTGGCGATGGCAAATCCCCTGGACATCTTCGTCATTGACGAACTTCGGATGCTTACAGAAAAAGAAATTGAGCCCCTCATCGCAGTGGAGGAAGACCTCATCAACGCCATCAACAGGGCTTACTCCAGCGACCACGCGATGACGGACACTCTCAAAGGGGTTATTGCCGACTTTGATGCCGAAATTGAATTGAGCAGTTCCTCGCGAGACGAAGAAGACCTGAGCGTAGACCAACTTCGCGAACTCGGGGAAGAAGCACCCATCATTCGTCTCGCTAACCTTATCATCAACCAAGCCATCTCAGATGGAGCAAGCGACATCCATGTGGAACCAATGGAAAAATGTGTCCGCGTTCGCTACCGAATTGATGGCGTAATGCATGAAGTGATGACCCTCCCAAAGAAGGTCCAGGCTTCCCTCGCCAGCCGACTTAAGATTATGGCGAATATGGATATCGCAGAAAAACGTGCTCCTCAAGATAACCGCATCACCGCTTCCATCCAGGGTAAACAGTTTGACTTCCGAGTGAGCACCCTGCCCTTAGTACACGGTGAAAAAATCGTCCTCCGCGTTTTAGATCGAGCTAATGTCCACATCGGGCTTAACAAACTGGGCTTTCTCCCTGACACGCTCCAACAATTAGAAGAAGTATGTAGTCGGGCGTATGGCATCATCCTTGTGACGGGACCTACCGGATCAGGGAAATCCACCACGCTCTATTCCATCCTGAACAAACTCAACAACGGAGACCGAAACATCATCACCATTGAGGACCCCGTGGAATATGAAATTGAGGGCGTGAATCAATGCAACGTCAATCCCAAAGCGGGAATGACCTTCTCTGCAGGCTTGCGAGCTATGCTCCGACAGGACCCGGACATCATTATGGTAGGCGAAATGCGGGATGTGGAAACCGCCACTATCGCTATGGAAGCAGCCCTCACCGGGCATCTCGTCTTGAGCACCCTCCACACCAACGATGCTGCCAGCAGTGCCACGCGCCTGCTGGATATGGGGGTAGAGCCTTTCCTCATCGCCAGTTCCGTCATCGCCGTCCAGGCACAGCGTCTGGTGCGCACCATCTGCCCCAAGTGCAAAGAGTCCTACACCGCAACTCGCGAATCCCTCCTCCGGTATGGATTTCCCGTCTCGGAAGAAGTGGGCGCCGAAACCGCCGGCGCTGTCCATCTCTTCCGGGGACGAGGCTGTGATTTTTGCCTGGGAACTGGATACAAGGGGCGAACAGGCGTTCATGAACTTATGGTCGTAACCGACGATATAAGAGATGAGATCCTCAAGAAAGCACCCGCTCATGTTCTGCGCGGGCTGGCTATCCAGCACGGTATGCGCACCCTGCAAGCCGATGCTCTCCAGAAAATTTTGTTGGGACTGACCACCGTTGATGAAGTACTACGCGTCATCTACTCAGGATAAAACTATGGCAAACTTGCAAAATCCCATCACCAACCCTGCAGTCACCGAAATCGTAGACCGTGTAGGCGAAATCGCCGCAATGCCTCAGGTCGTTTATCGCGTCATCCAACTCACTTCATCAACCAGTTGTCCCGCTCAGCAAATTGAGGATGCCATATCCGTTGACCCGGGATTCTCTTCCAAGGTCCTTATGCTCGCTAACAGTGCCTATTATGCTTTGCCACGCAAGGTCTCTTCTATCCGCGACGCAGCCACCTATATGGGATATAAAACTATCCGCCAACTCGCCCTCACTGTGGGGCTCTTTGATATGTTCGTGGGGAAAAACGATGCAGGCAGTCTCCGACGCAGAACCTGGTGGAGACACAGTGTGGACACCGCCGTGTGCGCCAGAACCCTCGCTCGCTTCGCTCCAAACGTGGACCCCTTTGATGCCTATACCGCAGGGCTCCTTCACGATATTGGAAAAACCATCCTGGACCGCTGGGCGCAGGGAGATTACCAGGAAGTGGAAAAACTTATCCAGCAGGGAGAAGAAGTCCGAGAAGCAGAACGCAAGATTTTCGGTTGCGACCACACCGAAGTCGGAGCCGCTGCAGGGGAAAGATGGAATTTCTCCGAGGTCCTCATCCAGTGCATCCGAGACCACCACTCCGAACCAACAGGAGAGTACAAAGAACACGTCTCCGTAATCTCCATCGCCAACGAAATGGCACTCGCCGTCGTGGCAGGGCGAAGGAACCAGGAGGAAACTCCGGAAAGCCCCGCTTTCTGCAATCTGCAATGCCCCTGGGCTCTCGCCATCCTGGAAATCAGCCACGACCAGGTGCCTAAACTCTACGATTTGTGTGCGGAAGCCATCGCCAGCGCTTCTAAAATGGGTTTCTAAAATCTTCTACAGGAGTGACCTATGAGTGAACCTTTCAGTTGGGAAAAATTGTCTCAATCTCAAAATCCTCTCCAGGAGCCTCAGGTCTTCACGGGGTGGCAGGAATATAAGGAAGCCACCGCAAGCATTGAAAGCGAAATCCGCGATATTGAAAGCACTCACATTGAAGACCTCCTGCGTCTTTGCGTGGAGCGCCGTGGCTCCGACCTCCACCTAACCGTAGGGCTCCCTCCAACAATCCGCTTGGATGGCGAACTCGTCCAACTCCCTTATCGCGAACTCACGCCACGCGACACCCAACGACTGCTCTACGACATTATGTCTGATCAACAAATCTCCAAATTTGAACAGACGCGAGAATTGGACTTCTCCTACGGGGTCAAAGGGCTTGGGCGCTTCCGCGTAAATGTGTATATGCAAAGAGACAGCGTGGGCGCCGCCCTGCGCGCCATCCCCAATAAAGTCCCATCCTTTGAAGAACTCCGCCTTCCACCCATACTCCGCGATGTCTGCAAACGCTCCAGCGGGTTTATCCTCGTCACAGGTCCCACCGGATCTGGAAAATCCACCACCATTGCCGCGATGATTGACGACATCAACTCTTCACGGCGATGCCACATTATGACCATAGAAGATCCCATTGAATATCTCCACTTCCATAAAATGGCTATGGTGAACCAGCGCGAGGTGAACTCCGACACCCTCTCCTTTCACAATGCCCTCCGCGCTGTCCTCCGAGAGGACCCAGACGTCATCCTCGTGGGAGAAATGCGAGACCTGGAAACTATCAATGCCGCTCTCACCCTTGCCGAAACTGGGCACCTCGTCTTTGGAACCCTGCACACCCGAAACGCCCCTCAAGCCGTAGACCGAATCGTAGACGCTTTTCCCCCATCCCAGCAAGAGCAAATCCGAGTGCTCCTCGCCAACACCCTGGAATGTGTGGTCTCTCAACAACTCCTTCCACGAATGGGCGGGGGACGCATCGTCGCTGTGGAAGTGATGATCGCCACACCCGCAATCCGAAACCTCATCCGGGAAGGAAAAACCCACCAGATGTACAGCGTGATTGAAACCGGCAGTCAATTCGGGATGCAAACTATGGATAAAGCCCTGCTGGAACTCTATCGCCAGGGCTATGTAACCTACGAGGAAGCCATTATGCGGGCAATAGACCAGGAAAACTTCCAAAGACGGGCACGCCCCGCAGCCTGACCCCCCTCATAGGGCAAAGGAACTAAAGGAGAAGCCCTTGAAACTTTGACGGGGATCCATTCATAATAAGGAGACGTGAGCAACACCGAGCAACCACCCTACCCCTACGACCAACCACACCAGGAAGAACCCAAAAAAGAAGAAACACCCCCCGATCCCAAAGACCCTTATCAACTCGGTGCCACCGCAATCGGGCTTCCTGCCCACGTGACCGCTCTCATCGCCTGCATCCCACCCCTCGTGTTCAGTTTCGTCCTTTTGCTCGTGGAATCCAAAAATCGCTTCGTCCGCTTCTATGCCGTCCAGGCACTCTCCCTCGGTATCCTTTGGCTCGCCACTTACATCTTCCTCTGGTTCCTCGCATTCCCTTACCTGTTCCAATTTCTGTATCCCCTACACTTCTTGCTCAACCTCGCCTATATCGCAGGATGTGTCCTCCTGATGGTCCACGCATACCAGGGGCAATGGTATCGCCTGCCCATCCTCGGAGACATTTCCGCACGCCTCGCCAAATTAGACCTTTAGCCTGGAGAACACTCCCGTAATACCCACGAGCGGGAGAACCATCCTACCGATACCACTGCTGGGGCTCCTGTGTATAAAACTCCGTGATCCCCTCCTGGATAAAAATCGGACTGAACTCTTCCCGAAACCGCAAGCTCGCTTCCTTCCGAGGTAAGCCATCCCGAGCCATCACGTACTGCCTCACCAAAGACGCAAACTAAACATCACGTTCCCATAAGCCCCATCCCTCCCTGTCCAAACAAACGCCTCCGCCACAAACTTCGTCCCATCCCCACAACGCACCGGCACCCTCGCAATGAGGTAATCCGGACCCAGCCACGACACAGTCACCTCTCCCTCACGAGCCCACCCCTTGAGACGAGAGCCAATGATATGAGAATACACCCGCTCAAAAGCACGCTTATCAACTCCAGAATGCCCTCCTCCATTGCAAAGGCCTACACGCCCTCCAGGTCACCATCTACGAGCGACTCCAGAAAACCACGAGCACGACACTCGGGTGCTGAAGAAACCCAGCGCCAAACGACAAACCCAACCCCCATCACCAAGACCAACGAAACCCCCACACCCACCCAACACCGACCACGAATATTTCCCAATCTCATCAAGGCAACCCTATGGCGAAGACTGACAGGTTCGCCCTGGCTCCCTCTCGTTGGAACTATCCGTGCAAATCCAGCCCTCTATTAAGGTGGAGCAGGAGTCACGCAAGGGGAGTATATCCGGGCAGGCTGTCCCATCAGCCTTCTTACATCGGTAGTTCCTTATCGGCATCTTACAGCATCCAAACACCACCCCCGAGTCACAGCAGGTTTAGAGGAAAATCTCACCACGCTGAACCCAGCCGTGCAGGCACCGTTCCCCATAGCAGTCATTGGTTTCTCCAACACTGCGACAGCGCGAATCCGGGCAGTCTACCTTCTCAGTAGGACAAGCAATGGGCTCTATGTCCGCCGCCAGCCAGGCACCGACGAAAATGCCCAGGACAACACACAACCACCAACGCAAAGCCAACAACTTCTTCATCATCTCTTACCTCCTTCCTTGACGTCTCGCTTGTAGGGCCTTCATTTCTCTCTCAAAGCCCTCGGGATTGCCTCGCCTAAGGTAAGCCAGATACTCCATCTCATCGTAAAAGTATGGAGCATGCTGCTGACCTGGAAGCACAAGAAATCCCGAAATGAATTCCAACTTCACACGACCATCAACAGAGAGCACCAATAAAGGATAAGTCTCTGAACGGTCCATCCAAACCGTCTCGGGGGAATAATGAGAAGGACAGGTGACCACAGGCGTAGATCCCAGAAGCACCGCAGTGGCAGAGGAGTAAGGAAACAACCCCCCTTCCTCATCAGCAAACCATCGGAGTTCAGGCCAGTAGGTATAGGATATATAAGTCTCAGGATAGAGCCGTCGGAGCAAAGGGCATGTAAATATCTCATATCGCTCCTTCTCCGTACGACCAAACTGAGGAACGAGCCAGGGAGACAAACCATAATCGGTAACTACAACGGATGAATTTCCTATCGGCATACGTGCCTGGATGGTTTGCAACGGCAACCCCAAATACACCGTAGACCCCACCACCTCATGAGGATTTCCCCACTCTGTGCGGTAAACCATCAACGCCTCATTGACACGGGATAACTTCTCCATACACGCCACCTGCAACGATTGACCACGCCACGCCCGTAAGCCCACAAACACAACCGCCGCCACCACCGCTATCACCGTCACCGCCACCAAAACCTCCATCAACGTCAAGCCCAATGCCCGCCGGTACCGCATCACAACACCTCTTGCAACATTCTACAACACCTAATCAAATCCTGTCCCTCGCATCTGACCCGAACGCGCAAAGGCTTCCCACTCCTCAAGGGTAAACCACGCACGAGAATACATATCATACAACCCCGACAAACCAGACGACCGAAAAACGTCCCCGAACTTCTCCAAAGCCACCACCGTCCTGTTCGTCTTCCCGTCATCCCAGGGAATCTGCGCCCCCACATAACCACGAGCCACCTCCATAAAAAACTGACTCAAACTCGTCTCCAACCTCCGACCCCTGAGACGCAAACGGAGTCGAGCAACGACCACCGCCCCATCTCTTGACTGTAAAACAATACGATAAATGCCATACTCTCTTGATACCCAAACGTCGTCCCCCACCCCATCAGGAAGCCTGTACTCCCGAGGAACGTTTTTCACCACCCCCGTGTATAAATGAACACCCCCCAATTCCTTCACTATCAGGTTGTCGTATAACCGCTCCACCGTCGCCAGATCCAGCCGATCTTTCTCCTCCTTGCTTGCATACCACCAGAGTGCCTTGACATCGCCCTCCACAAAAGCCCTTGCAAAGGCACGAGCCTCCGCCAGAGGGTCCGGAGGGGAACTCCACACCCCGCGCCACAGCACAAACCAAACCCCCACCCCCACCACCAACAGCACAATCGCAAGAAGCCTGATGCGAGCCTTCACATTAGGGCGTTCCTGTACCTACAACACAGTCCTGGGTGGTAGGACTGCAAACCGAGTCGGAATGGCGTTCCGAGCTCCGCGGACGCTTTATCGAACACAGCCCGCCTCCACTTTTTTACAAAGATACGTGCGCAGACTGATTCGACAACAATAATGACGGTAATTTTCTTCGTATTCACAGCAAGCGTGCCCTACCTCACTGTCCACCCCCCAGCCATAATCGTTGTTGCACCTATAACCGTTCGCCGTGCATTTCACCACATCATTTACCACGCACTCCAACGACGACTGAGAGGTGGCGTTGTCGTTTGGCCCACAGGCCTCGTACTGCTGAGCACCAAGATAGGTGCCAAGTATCGCACCGAGCAATACCGCAGAACCATACATAGCCCTGCGATACATCTTCCGCAGATTCTTCATCTTCGTTCCTCCTTCATCATTAATCTTGTTATGAGAGTCAGAATCACAACTTGTCTCATTGCCCTCCCCCCCGAGGACGCATCACCAGGCGCCTCCACGCTTCCTCGTCATACCACCTCACCCAAGCTTCTATCAAACACTCCCGAGCCGGGGGATCAGGAACATAAGGCTGACAGAGCATTCCCACGAGTGTCCTCGCCTGAACCGCTCCGTCAAGACTCATCCAGATAAACCGATGAGGACGAGCGGGATCCGTCAGCCAGTCATCAGGGGCATTGTGCCACGCATCCACCACTATGGGAGTGGCACTCCGCATCACCTCCGTCGCCTCCTGAAAGGTGATGCGAGTGAGTTCGTTCGCCCTCTTTGATGAGGGAGCGTAATACCAACACCACCTTTCACCCACTGCATCCACCGCAAGAGGGCAGAGGCATAAATACTCCATCGCCTGCAATACTCCAGGGACCCGGACTGCCCTATATCTAAAAAAAGCATCAACACTGGGAAACCCCAAATAGGAAGCATCCCCAATTTCCGCCTCCACATTCCCCCATTCCGAACGATATACCATTATCGCCTGCGCCAAAACCGACATCCGTGACAAACACTCCCCCTCATACGACATCCACTTCACCTTCTTCGTAATCAGATAAAGAAGAGAAGCAGTCACCGCAAAAATCGTCACCGCCACCAAAACCTCCATCAACGTCAAGCCCAATGCCCGCCGGTACCGCATCACAACACCTCCTTCGCTGAAGGAGAAACATAGGGATCACCACGCAACTTCAAAAATCCAGGAGTGTCATCCACATAACGCTGGTAGTCCAGTAAACGAGACTCCCCATCCACAAGGAAAAACCGAGGAGTCCATACCGCATTCAAATACTTCCACAAACGACCAGACTCATCATCCAAAACAATGTAAAAGTCCTGCTTCAAAAAACCCACCTTCTCTCGCACCACCAACTCCTCATCCCGGAACACCAAAATCACACTCCCATAAGAAGACGTCTCAATTTGACGATAATCAAACACCTTCATAGAACAACCCGAGCAAGACCCACAGTAAACCACCAAGTTCCGACCCCTCCCCATCGCCGACCGAACATCCCGCCCGAAAATATCCTTCGCCGGAAGAGAAACCACACTCCCTATTTTAGGATCATCCTCCACATTGAAGTGAACCCGTTTCCCCTCCGGAGAAACCCCGCGCCCTTTCAACGCCCCCAATAAGCCCGAACTCCAAACCACCCCGAACACAAATATCCACCCGACCAGGATGAATCCCAAACTCCAGTATTCAAATCGGGCATCGGAGTTCTTCATCACACTGCCTCCGGTACCTCATATTATACTAAAAAAAAAAAAAATGGATTTTCCCCAGTAAAAATACCAGATTTTTAAAGGGGTGTGGAAAACTCCCAAAACCCCCTCAGATGAGAAAAAGCCACCAAAAAACCACTACCCGAAGAGCCACAACCTTGCAAGAGACGCTCCCTTGTCTCCCTTAATTCGCACACCTCGCTCTCCCCGAGGGAGCCTTGGGCCAACCCCTAAGTGTCCCTCCCTAACATCCTCGCTTTCAGGAGAGCGCCCTGACCAAAGGGAAACCATCCCCTCGCCCATCAACCCCTCCCGAAGAAGGGGATCCCTCTCAACTTACGAGGAGGCTTAAAGGTCACAAGCACTCTCCCTTCAAAAAACACCTTCCGGTCCTGCAACCCTCTCATACTCCAATCGTATATTTTCCCAGGAGGCAAAGCGATGGTGCCCACAATGGTTGGAATGCTAATTCTCACAGGCTTCTTCTCCCAAGGAGTCGCTATCCAAGCAGACCTCTCTCGTGACCCAAGGCTCCAGGTCCCCATCACCTTATCCGTCCCTGCCCAAACCGTCGGTGGGATCCTCCTTCAAATAAGCAAAGAAACCGATGTCCCCCTCTCCGCTGAAGAGCCCTATGCTGGCGACCTCCTGGTGTTTCGTTGCTCCTCGGTGCCCGTCTATGAAGCCCTCCAAAACCTTGCCTCTCACCTGAATATGGAATGGCGAAAAGAAAACACGGGCTATCGCTTGATCAAAACAGGGGAGGAACGAAAGAAAGAAGAAGAGGAACGCGCCCGCCAATGGTTTGAACCTTATGAAAACCTCCAGGCACGTCTCCGCAAAGAGGTGGAAGAAGAAGCTTCAAGCACCTGGAGTGAAGAGAAGGTAAAAGAAGAACTTAAAGCCGCGATGGAGGACCCTGCGAACTGGCGGGGTCCGCGCTTCCTCACCTACCGATTGGACGAGGGCTATAAACTGGTGAGGCAAATCCTCCTCTCACTGGAACCGAAAGATTTTGCAGAACTGGAAGAATGGGGGGTAATTGTCTTCAGTTCCCGCCCCACCCCTATGCAAAAACCCCTCCCCAAAATAGATTCCTCCCTTCTCACCCAGTTCATAGAATCCGCAAAAAAGCAATACGAAGAAGATTCCAAGAAGTCTCCCCTTCCCCCTATGGTGCCTCACTACATCAAGGTGGTTCTACGAATCCACACCTGGGGGCGAATAGAGGGTTCCGTCCGGCTTACCAACTCAGATCATATCCTCCTTACAAAGGCACCCTTCTCCCCAGAAGTCCTCGGGCTTGAAAATATCAGGACCCCTGCCTATCCCTCTTATATCTTTGAGGGAAGCTTGACACCGCCCTCCCCCAGCAATGGGTCCCAACCCAGGGGAACCCGCCTGGACCGCCCCGTCTCCCTGAGGGGGCATATGTCAGCCCTCCTCCTTGGAGAAGTGTATCCCGAAGCCCTCTTGATGGTGATGGACAAGATGCTAAAGATGGACCAGGAAGAGCCTCTCGGATGGACGTTGGGAGAACCGCTACTCCAGATAGCAGAGCAAACGGATGTCAATCTCCTGGGAGACCTCTGGGACGCTTATCTCTCCACCTCCTCCCGCCCCAGACTCCAGGGGCGCACAGGACGAGAATACCTCTCTGCCCTGAGCCAAGTATTGCGATTCACTATCAAAGAGGAGAAAAATTGGGTATCCCTGAAAGCCCTTCACAGAGCCTTCAACAGGCAACGCCAACTCCCCCGTGACCTCCTGAAAACCCTATGCCAGCAGGTGCGGGAGCAAGGCTTCCTAACACTGGACCAACTTGCCCACACCGCCACCAGGATAACCCTCTTTCACCGCCAAAACGAGTGGCTCTCCTGGCTTATGACGGTGGCCACCCCCTCACCACAAACGGGGGATTATCGCTCCTATCCCCTGGACCCCACCGCTCTGGAGATATTCCGCTTCTGGGGTCACTTGAACCCCTCCCAGAAAGAAGCCCTGAGGGCAAGCACTCCCTTGCCCCTAAACTCCCTGTCACCCCAAGCAAAAGCCCACCTATGGAAACTTCTTCTGAAGTCAACCCCTTTCTACGATCAAGTCTACGATCAAGTACTCGGCGCCCCCGACCTGGACCCAACGGTCGCTTTCCCAAGAGGGCTAACGGACGGAGTGCTACAATCAGAAGCGACGGGAGGCTGGACCCTGATTGTCCGCCAGCGTGTAGACCCCAATAACCTGCCCGACGCAACGATGTCCCTATGCAAAACCCTGGAGGCACTTAAAGCCAGCGGGTTAGACCACGAAGCCTTGCAAAAGCTCTACGACTTCTCCCACATTCGGTACGCTCGCGATAGGCGCATAAGAATTTCTCTGGGGAACTATCCCCAAAACTGGACGCTGGTGGACCTCCCCCTCACCTTCAGCCCCCCTGTGCCCTTCGCCAGCCTCCCTGAGGAAGTCCGACGCCTGCTGGGCGGAGGGGGATGATGACCCTCCCCGCACAGGCTCTTCAAGAAAAGAGCCTCAGAACGGTAAACAACGGAGAAGGAATCAGAAAGTGCGCCGGTCCCTATGGTCCCCCTTTCTGGGGTAGAATCTGATGGATGGTAGTCCCTATCTTGTTATGGGTGGTGGGCTTTTTCCAGAGCCCCGTGGACCTGAAATCGGATGAGAGGCTTGCTTCCCTAATCACCCTGGAGGCATCTCCTAAAACCATTCGGGACATCCTCCAGGAGATTCAGCAAGCCACGAACACGTCCCTTCGGGCTGAAAAAGACCTGGAAGCGGACCTGTGCATCCTCTATGCCCGAGAACGCCCCGCCTATGAAGTGCTCACCGTCATCGCGGAGCATTTCGGGTGGGAGTGGGGAAAGGCACCTGAAGGGTACGTATTGCGCCAGAGCAGAGAGACAAAATCGGCAGAAGAAAAAGAGCGACAGCAAGAAATCCTTGAATGGCTCGGGCAGATCAAGGAGTCTGCAGAAAAATCCCTCAAAAACCGAGAAACCTCAAACTTTCAGGAACTCCTTCAACAATATCAAGCCATCCAGGCAAAAATAAAAGAGCGCTTAGCCCAACGGACTTCCGAGGACGAAGAAGACGAAGTGTTGTTGCAACTGCAAGCCCAGTCCTACTCCCTATCCAGCGCTCTTGATCCCACGCCCTTCCTTGCAAAACTGCTAATGCTGGACCTCACGGAAGCCCAATTCTTAGAGTTAGTGAAAAAAGGCAAGTTAGTTTTTTCCACTTCCCCTACCCGAGCCCAATTAGCGCTCCCTCCCCGACCCGCAAGATTTGCCCTGGAATACATCGGGCAAGTTTTCCGATATCAGCAAATCGTAATGGAAACGAACCCGAACTTTACCCCCCCTGATGTTAGCGCCCTCCGGATTGTCCTCAAAATGAAAATCCCCCCCTTAGGCACTCAGGTTGGTTTACTCTTTGACCCAGAAATTGAGTGCAAGGTTCAACTCCTGAGGGAATCCCGCATTCTCTATGAATCTTCCCACACGTTTTCCTATACGTTTCCCTATTTAGAGGAACTCGGCTGGGAATTGGACGAAGAGCTCACAGAAACAGAGGAAGCTAAAGAACAGGTACCCCAAGAAAAACCCAAACCTCTGCCCGACCTGCCGGAAAAATTCAAATCCCCCTGGAAACCTAGCGAAGAGATACGAGCTGTGCTCCTTGCTCTATCGGGCACAGATGAGGAATGGAGCTTCCTTTTCTTTGTAAGTAACTTCTTCAGCACCACCCAGGACATCCTCGTCGCAACCAGTAAACCCCTCACAGCGTTTGCCAAAGATATGGAAACACCCCTCATCAGCGACGCCTATGACATTCACGCGTTCGCTTTCCCCTTTGGAAACACATCCTGGGAACAACCGATACATTTCCTTGAGGCATTCGCCGAGAGCCGATCAGCAGTCCTAACCTACGCCAAAGGATGGCTGAGACTAAGGACCACTCCCCACGCCCTAGCGCGGACAAGCACAGTACCCCGTACCCTCCTCCAAGAATTTACAGAACTCCGAAAAACCCAGGGGGGAACCACCCTTGACCAGCTCGCTCATTTCGTAAGTCAACTTACGGAAGAACAAGGCATTACTTTCCTTATGACCCACCTGCCGGAGCACTTCTTCCTGCTCCCAACTAATGCGCAACAAACAAGGGCATTCCTGGCTTTCCTGCGAACGTGGGATAGCCTTCCCCAACCCCTCAAGGATCTGCTGGCAAACCGCACGCCCCTGCGAGCAAGAGAACTGCCCCTCACCACACGAACACATCTTGAACGCCTCCTCTTCCTTATAGAAGACAATGCAGATTGGGCTGGCTACCTTGCCTCGGACCTCCCCACCGAACTTCTTCAGGAAGAACCCCCTGCCGAAACAGAGGACACAGGCAACAGAGAGCCATCCCGTGACAAAGAGTTCAGCCAACTCTTTCCCCTGGGTCTCCCGCCGGACGCCACCCTCACGCTCACCCGAGAAACGATTCTCGGGGTTTCCGCACGGATGGAGGTGGGACAAGCCACCCTTACTATGGCTATGAGTCCTGAAGCTTTCGCCTCTGGGCTTTATGGGTTGGCTATGAGTCCTGAAGCTTTCGCCTCTGGTCTTTATGGGTTGGGAGAATTCCTTTTCTCAAGTATGACCCCTAAACTCAGCGTCAAACCCGCCACCCTGGAACTCTTCATCCTTGAAATCCACCTACCCCAGAACCTGAGCCGACATATCATCGCCGGGGGTGCAATAGCAGACCCACGCATCCCCTATGGACGCCCTGAAGACCTCCCAGAAGATTTAAAGAAGCGAATCTCAGAAGCCTCCGAAAAACTAAAGCGCCTGTCACCTCCCCCACACCCCACATTCCTCAAGGCGGTTCTCTAAAAACAATGTCTCTGGAGGTGTGGAAAACTCCCTCTCTATCCCCCTTGACATCCTCTAAATATCGGGTATAAAGAAAGCCCGTGGTTAGGCACGGGCGCCCAATCCGAAACCGCTTCACGTTCACCCGAGCAAAGCCCCCCTGGCTTGCCCCCTTTCCAGTCCTGGTATTCGGCGCCCCTTCCTATCCCCAAAAATCGCCCGCAGGAGGAAGCTCACGATGACACCCACCCAAACTCATAACCCCCAAAGCCCCGCCACCCCCCAGCACGCCCTGGACTTCGCCCGGGAGCACGATGCCCAGATGGTGGACCTTCGGTTCACCGACCTGCCAGGCACGTGGCAACACTTCAGCATCCCCGCCAAAATGCTCAACGAAGAACTCTTTCAGGAAGGCATCGGGTTTGACGGCTCCAGCATACGCGGGTTCCAGCGCATCCAGGAATCCGATATGCTTCTGGTGCCAGACCCCAGCACCATCTTTATGGACCCCTTCACCGAAGTGCCCACCGCCGTGCTCATCTGCAACGTGGAAGACCCTCTGACCCGCGAGCCTTACTCCCGAGACGCACGCTACGTTGCCCAAAAAGCCCAAATCTTCCTCCGCCAAACAGGCATTGCGGATACCGCCTTCTTCGGACCAGAAGCGGAGTTCTATCTCTTCAGCGATGTGCGATATCACAATGAAAACCACACCGCAGGCTACTTCATTGATAGCGAAGAAGGATACTGGAAAACGGGAGCCAACGAAACCCCCAACCTGGGCTACAAACTCCGACCCAAACAGGGTTATTTCCCTTGCCCCCCAAGCGACCAACTCCAGAATGTGCGCACCGAAATGGTCCAAAAACTGATGGATGCGGGCGTCCCTGTGGAAGTCCATCACCACGAAGTAGGGGGAGCAGGACAATGTGAGATAGACATTGTTTACGATGAACTGGTGCGAATGGGGGACAAACTCCAAATCTATAAATACATCGTCCGCAACACCGCAATGGAATACGGGCTTACCGCAACCTTTATGCCCAAACCCCTCTTTGGCGACAATGGAAGCGGAATGCACATCCATATCAGCCTCTGGAAAAACGGACAAAACCTCTTCTACGACGAAACAGGCTATGCGGGACTAAGCGATACCGCGCGCTTCTTTATCGGCGGTCTCCTTGCCCACGCCCCCGCCCTGCTCGCCTTCACCAATCCCACCACGAACTCTTACCGACGTCTGGTGCCCGGTTATGAAGCACCCATTAACCTCGTCTACAGCCAGCGAAACCGTTCCGCTTGTGTTCGTGTGCCTATGTATAGCAAAAGCCCCAAGAGCAAGCGGATAGAATTTCGCGCCCCTGACCCCAGCTGCAACGCCTATCTCGCCTTCGCCGCCATCCTTATGGCGGGACTGGACGGCATTGAGAACCACATAGAGCCTCCCCCACCCATAGACAAAGACCTCTACGACCTCCCGCCCGAAGAAAAGGCGGGAATCCCCCAAACCCCAGGCTCCCTCGCCGAGGTCCTGGATGCCCTGGAAAAGGATCACCGATGGCTCCTCAAGGGGGACGTCTTTACCCAGGATATGCTGGAACACTACATCGCTTTCAAGCGGAAAAACGAGGTGGAACAAGTAGCCCTCCGCCCCCACCCCTACGAGTTCTACCTCTACTTTGACGTATAGAAAATGCCATCACGGCCAAGGGCACGGGAACAAGGCGCCCAAAGCCCTCGGTAGGATATAATAATATTATGGAATGGGTCCGCGCCGTGTCGCCCCCCTTGTCTCATAGTGAGTTTTCCACCCGCAGACCGTTCCTGACATCAGGAGAAGGGACTGGTGAACACGGGGTCCCTCTCCTACAAGGAGGAACTTGCAATGATTTCCCTTCTCCTCGCACTGCCCTTTTCCGTTTCAGGCATTTATGCGGAATTCCGCACTTGCTCTATCTTCGCAGGTGCCTGCCACTTCAGCGGAGAGGTAATGGTGGACGGGCGGTCCGCCGTCACCTTCTTCATCTTTGAAACGGGGATATACCACGGGACACCCCTCGCAGGGGCAAGCGTCGCGGTCCTCACCCAGGCAGAAAAAAATCTCTCCTTTGAAGGTCCCCGACGGTCCGTGCTCTTCGTCCACGCTAACAGCCCGGCACAGAAAGACTCCGCCCTCTCCATAGTCAAAAACCTTATGGGCACGCAAATGGGAACCATCACAGACATCGTGGAGGCATCCCTGCAAGTAACCCCGGAAGGAAGCACCACCACGTGGACGCTGGTTGATGCCAACCAGAAAATCCTGTTCCAAGCAATCACCTCGGACCGGGAATGCAAAGCGTGCTCTATGCCAGGGGAACTCTGGTACGAACCCTTAGCCCCGGGCACCCGTGTCCGGGTGGCGACCGTGGAGGAGCAGACGCTCACGGTGCCCTTTCTTGGAGAGAAATGGCGGCGCACTTACGAATCTTCTGCCTTCGTGGGGCGCTTCGCCTGGTAAAAGGCCTCCCCCAGGCTATCTTTCACCGGCGCTCGCCAGGCGCAAATGCTTGCGCCCCCCAAAGGGTTGGGTAACCGAAAGCGCCTTTCCTACAAGGTCATACTCCGTGCTCTCCGTGATCTCTGCCTCAACGAAATCACCGGGCTGGGCAACCCCCTTCAAGTACACCATCCCATCCACGTCGGGGGCATCTCTATAGGAGCGCCCCACCACTCCCCGATGGCACTTCCCCCCCTCCGAAAAACTCGCAAAACCTTCCACTAAAACTTTCATCCGCTTCCCCACCCACTCAGCCTGCACCTCACGACTTATATCTTGCTGAAGACGCATCAACTCATCATAACGGCGGAGTTTGACCTCTTCCCCAACCTGACCCTCGTATTCGTAACTGGGGGTGCCTTCCTCCCGTGAATACAGAAACGCCCCCACGCGGTCAAACCTCGCCTCCCGAATGAAATCTAATAAATACTGAAAATGCTCCTCCGTCTCGCCAGGAAAACCCACAATGAACGTGGTGCGAATCGCTACTCCAGGAATCATCTGACGCAACCGCTCCAGAAGACGCAAATACTTCTCTCCATCCCCCGGACGCCTCATCCTTCGCAAAATCTCCGGATGGGAATGCTGGAGGGGAACATCCACATAAGGAACAACCTTATCCAGCGTGGAAATGGCTTCCATCACCCGAGCATTGAGACGACTGGGATAAACATAAAGAATCCGAATCCAGGTAAGACCCTCTATGGCGTTCAAGGCTTCCAAAAGCCGGGGAAGGGAAAACTCCCCATACAAATCAAAACCGTATTGCGTCGTGTCTTGAGCCACGAGGTTTATTTCCCGCGCACCCGTGCTCACTAAAAAGCGCGCTTCCTCCAGAATGCGCTCTATAGGTTTGCTCCTGTGTTTTCCACGAAAAGAAGGAATCGTACAGAAAGTACATTTATGGTCACATCCTTCACTGATCTTCAAATAAGCAGTCCACGGATGGGCAGTCCGAGCACGGGATACCACCTCCGCCCAATGGTGTTCGGGAGGAGCAATGTCTATATAGGCGCCCGCCCCATTCCCCTCCAAAGCCCTCTCCACTATCTCTGCGAAACGCCCCATCTGCCCCACGCCCACATAAGCATCCGCCCCAGGCGCCATCTCCAGCATTCGTTTCCCGTATCGTTGGGATAAACAACCCGCAATAATCACCCAACCCGTCTTCCCCGCCTCCTTATCCCGAATAGCCTTACGAATGACTTCCAACCCCTCCTCCCTTGCCGATCCTAAGAACCCACACGTATTGATGATGGTTACGTCAGGGCGACGCACCGAAGAATCCACCCGGTATCCCGCCCTCGCAAGAACACCCGCAATTTCTTCAGTGTCTACCTCGTTTTTGGCACACCCAAGGGTGATGATGCGGACAGTGGGGCGCATTTCGGCACCATTTTGGCACAACTTAAAAAAGATCCAGGGAAAACATTGCCCTTATGACCTGTGTCATAATCATAACTAAAAAGCGCGGATAATCTGCTGAAAGGAGAACGATGACTATCAGGATTAAGCCTCCGCTTATTGCCGGGTTGAGCATCCTTGCGGGAACTTTTTCCCTGGGGGTGTTTTCCTCTCTCCAGCCCCAGAGACCTAATACCCAAACAAGCCCTCAAAATCAACCCTCCCAAACCTCCCCACGACACCCGGCAAAAATCTTTGCCGCCTCCTGCGCCACCTGCCACGGCGCCAACGGGCTGGGAGAACTACCCAGCTGGACAAGCCCCTCCTACATCGCACCCACCATCGCCAGGGGCTTCCCCTCTCGCGCCCCGTGGTACGAAGAATTTTATTACTACACCATCCGCAACGGACATTACGCGGGTGACGGCTTCCGACCCGCTATGCCCGCCTTCGGAAAAGAAGTCATCACCGAAGAAGAACTCGTCCTCCTGATCAACTGGCTCCTTTACCGCCCCCCTCTCGGTGGGTCGTTGCCCGGCGTGGGTGTGCCCCCTCCCGAAAGACCCAAAGGCAGGGAAATCCTCGTGGAAATTCTGGACGAAGCCCCCTGGTTCCACGACGACGGCACTGACGCCCGTGACCCCGCCAATGACCGCAGACGCATCTACCTGTCCCCCGATGAATACATCAAAGTCGTCAATAGAGGCAGAACCTGGCACACCGTAACCAACAAAGCCATCGGATTTGACACAGGCTTCATCGGTCCCTCCACTAACATCCCCGGACAGGACGTAGGCTATTACTACATCACTCTGAACGACCTCCCCCCAGGCGCTAACCGATATATCTGCATCCTGCACCCCTATATGCAGGTGGAAATCATCACGCCTGGATACGATGGGGAACCCCTCTCTCACGCAACCAAACTGCCCCTTCCTCCACCCGAAACCCCGGGAGTAGGTGAGATATGGGTGGGACTCCAGTCCTGGAAAAACGAACAAGGACCCGACGGGGGGTGTGCCGTGATCAACGCCACGGACTGGATCCACCGCCTCATCCCTAACGTAGGCAACAATCCCCATAACGGATGGATCGGAACCGCTCTTAATCCTGAACAGCGACTGGAAAAGGTGGCGGTCTTCACCAGCTGGCACGACTCCAAAGCAGTGGTCATCAATGCGGACACCTATCAGGTCCTCGGCTCCTTCCCGGTGGGAGCTGCCCCTGCTCACGTGATCACTGCCCCCGCCCCAAGGGGGAAAAACGAGCCTGATCGATGGTTCCTCACCATTATGGGGAGCAATAAAGTACAAGAAATTGAGCCAATCCTGGACCTTTCCAGGGCAGAACCCGACAAGCCCGAAATCGGACAGGGGGAGGGCCATCGGGGGCGCCCCGGCTTTGCTCCCCACGGCATCTGGTTCCTGGACCACCCCGAATACTTCCTCACAGCCAACACCCTCGCCCACTCGGTCTCCCTTTATGGCACGGAAATCTCCTGGCGGGACCCAAGAAACAACACAGGCATTGGCGCAGAAATAAACCAACTGCCCACAGGCGGGAAATCACCCCTGGCGGTCTCCGTGATGAACACCAATAATCCCAACTCACTCGTTTACAAAGCCTTCTGCAACAATGCGGGCACGGATGACGTCAGCCTCTTTCGCATTCTGATGAACTCAACCCCACCACGCCTGCAACGGATTCCCGCTCCTAAAACTCTCTCAAACTCTCAAGGAAACATCCCTTTGAAAAACTTGCGCTCTCGCCCCGTTCGCTGGGCGCATATGCCCATCCAGGCTATTGTCAGCCCACCCGATAGCACGGAACACGGCAGGTATCTGGTCGTCTGCAACAAAGCATCCTTCAACATATCTATCATCCCCTTAGACTCCAATGGCAACCCCACAGGGGTTTACACCTTCCCCGCAGGCTTGGGGGCTCACGGCGTCGCATTCGGACGAAAACGACCAGACCCCAAACGCCCCAACGCCATCGCTTACTATGCCTACGTCACTAATACCTTTGAAAACTATATCGGCGTCTACGACCTGGAACGAATGGAGCAAATGCTCCAACTGGAAAAACGAGGACAGGCTCCGCCCGAATTCCAGCCAGGCGGAGCCAGGGAATGGGTTCGCATCACAGGCTATGCGGCGCAGGTCTTGAGCGGGCAAAAGGAAATCACCGTTCCCATCACCCTCCTCAGCCCCGATGCCCGAGGAGTGGTCCACGTGGGAGATGTGCCCCTTCCCCTCCCCGCAAACCCCGCCCCCAGGGCATTCCTCAAAGAGCACCTCTGGATTGACCTGCCTAACTTCGGAATGACCGAACTCCCCCTTGAAGTCACCACCGACACAGGGGGAATGGGAGTCTTCTGTAACCCCCTCCCCCCACCCTGGCGATAAACACCCCCCACTACCCCACCCCTGGAACACACCCAGAACGCCATTGGAGAAGACAGGAATTTTCTGCCATTAACACTCGCAACCATTGTCTATCATTGAGTAAAATACAAAAAAATATAACCAGAGCAAACGAGAAGGCTCTCCGTGAAATTCCTTCCATCCCGAGACAAACAGAGTGAAATCAGAGCACCTAAGGGAGGGTCGGATGGATAAGAACGAAGTCAACACTGCTTTTGAGATCCTCTTAGAGGAGATAGAATTCGTCGCTAATGACCTCAATGAGTCAGGGGCAGAGGCATTCCGTGCTGGGGATTATGAAAAGGCACGGCGGGCGATTGAGGAGGCAACCCGTCTTGCTGACCTTCGGGAAAAGGTCAAGGTACTCCACGGGAATGGGCAAGCCTTGCAGAAGGGCGCTTTAGGGCGTACCAGATGAGAAAGACAAAACGAGCCCCCAGCAGGGGACGGTTGGGGCGAGGTTTGCGCACCCCTGAAGAGGCTTATCGCCGTCCTCTTCTGGAAGCCCTCGTAGAGCTCGGTGGACGCGCCAAGGTGGCTGAGGTCCTGAGCCATGTGGAGGCTAAGATGAAGGGAATTCTAAACGAGCACGACTATGATCCTCTCCCCTCTAACCCGAAACAGCCTCGCTGGCGGAACACAGCACATTGGTGCAGAAATACGCTCGTCACCGAGGGAGTGATGAAGAACGATTCCCCCGCTGGCATCTGGGAGATCTCCGAGAAGGGCGTAGAAGCCCTGCGCCTTGGAGACGTATAAGTGTCCTCACAGGCTGATTATGAGGAAAGCCTTTCCCGGCTCCAGCCCATAGCAGGACGCCCCCTTTTCAACAGATCACGAGGGGTGCGGCATTTTAGGGTGCCCCATTCCCCCCTTCCTGCTTCCTCTACCATCCACAGGAGTAGTAAGCAGAAAGTATCCTTTTGGCGAAAGCCCTGCAGAAGGGAGTGAGGTCCCAGTGTCCAGGACACCAGGACCCCCTGCTTCCAGAGAATCTCTCCTGGAGATCTGGTCCGAGATGGGGGGGCATCACGCCTTCTTCCCACATCTCAAGGAGTGGCTCAATCCCGGCGACGACGCCGAAGCAGGACGAGCAACCCTGCTACCGCTCCCGCTATTGTCGCGGGTTCTGGCACAGCTGTGAAACGCGTGATGATGAAGTTCGCGTTTCCACCAGTGGCGGGGTTAAACCCGGTTGCCCAGATTGAGGCATACTGAGTGCCCCATCCAGGGGTGGTCGTGGTGACTGCGTCAAACGTCCCACCCGTCGTGTTCCCCGTCATAGCGGTGCGGTTGATGGTCATCGTTAGGTGCCCCCCGGTGTAGAGATACGAGACCTGAAAGAGGATTTCAAAGCCCCAATCCCGGGGAGTCCCGGTAGCAGGATAGGCGCCCACAGGGATGGTCAATGGACCCGAACGAACCTCCGTGGTGGGACCCGAATAGTTGTTCGCGAAAGTGGAACTCCGTGCGGCGGGGTCCACACCCGGTCCCAGCGTGATGCGGAAGTCGCTGAAGTCCGCATTGGTAGTGGGAGGCCAGGGCGTGGTAGCCGAAGCCGGCAATCGCCAGGTTATCCCAATGAGTTCCAACCCCACCAGCGAAGTGAGTTGATCTTGGTGGATGATCCATTGATAGGTACGGTCGGTCGTCGTGAACCACAAAAAGACTCCCGTACCTGCCTGGTTCGCGCGGTCGTTAGGAACCACTCCAAAGAATTGCGCCAGTAGCGGAGCACTTAACCCTCCTGCGATGGCAAATATAGCTCCTATCTTCCAACGGAACATTTCTTCCTCCTTTTTCCGCTCAATAGAGCGAAGGCTATCATCATTATATCACGAAAATCTCGCCTTTAGGGGACATTTTTTTTGTAAAAAGTGTCCTTCCGCACCTTCCTAATAGAAAGCTAAGCCCCAGGGTGCCCCCCCATCCCCCTCCCAAAAGAGAAGATCTCTGGGTGAAGCCTTCCTTTACAAAACACAGTCTTTACCCAGTAGACTACTCCTAAGCGGAGGTACAGGAATGGAATCTGCCTGGAAAGTCGGTCTTTTTGTCGTAATTTTCGTAATCCTTCTGGTGATAGCCTACGCCCTCGTAGGAGAAGGGCTTTTTCGGCGACCCACGGTCACCTACTATGCAATCTTGGAGGACGCTGGGGGCATTCAACCCGGCGCGATCGCTATGATGGCGGGCGTGGAAGTAGGGGTGGTGGCAAACGTAGACCTGGAAGCCCCCAACCGAGCCAGGATGACTCTCCACCTGGACCAGGACACATTTGTCCCCAGGGATGCGGAATTGGTGGTTCCTCGTACCTTTCTCTCCCTTGGGGAACAGCGGGTGGAAATTCGGTCACGGAAAGGCAGGGATGCGGGTGCCCTGCCCCCGCTGAGCACTATCCCCGGGCGCCTGGGCACAGCCCTGGAAAGCAGTCTGCCCGAAGGGGTGGAGACGCTCGCGGAGTTGAACCGCACCCTCTCCTCGGTACGGAAGTTCTTTGAAGACGACACCTTGCGAAATCGCCTGGAGAGTCTTTTAGCGAGCACCCAAAAGTCTGTAGAGCGGGCGGAATCACTGCTTCTTGTCACTCAACAGACCGTGCAGGAAAATCGTCCTGCTCTCCGTGAAGCCCTTGCCCGAGCGTCCGAGGCAATGGGTCAATTGAAAGAAGGCGTTTCTGCCCTTCGCACCCTGGTGGAAGACCCCCTACTGGCAGAAGACATCCGCTCCACGGTAAGGGGTGTAAGGGACGCCACTGATAAGGCGAATGAACTTTTGACGGACCTGAACGCGCTGGTAAACGACCCTCAAATCCGCTCATCCATAGAGACCACCCTTTTAAATGTGGAGCAGATTTCCCGCACAGGCACCGAAATAGCGGACAACACTCGCCAAATCACCAGCGATGGGAAAGTCATTTCCGCCAAAGCCATAGAATTGGCTGACCGCGCCAATGAACTGGCGGAAGAAGCGAAGCGCGTGCTGGAAAAACTTCGGGAGTTTGCGGAGCAGTTGCCTCGGGAGTTCCGTGTCGCTCGCCCCTCTTTTCGCCTGGAATCCGCAAGGAACACAGAACGTGGCGTTTTCCAGACGGACGTGGTGGTGGAATATCCCCTCACTCAGCGGGCGAGCCTTTTTGGGGGTGTTTTTGATGCCACCGAGGGGAATCTCCTAACCCTTCAATATGGGCTTCAGCTAGGCTCCACGACCCTGCGGTACGGGATTTATGCATCCAAGCCAGGTGTTGGGGTAGACTGGCGAATTGTCCCTGGGGTACTATTGAGCACTGATTTGTTTGACCCCAACGACCCGCGCTTGGATGCTCGGGCGCGCTTTAGTTTCGGCAAGGATTGGTACCTCTATATGGGCGCCAACCGAATCTTTGATCGGAACGAACCTCTGATTGGACTGGGGGTCAAGCGCTGAACCAGGAAACTGAAATACTATGAAAATCATACTCACCCAAACCGTGCCCAAACTTGGAAAAGAAGGACAGGTGGTAGAGGTAGCTGATGGGTTTGCGCGGAACTTTCTGTTCCCGCGCGGGCTGGCAGTACTCGCCACTCCAGGCACTCTGAAACAACTGGAGAAAAGGATTGCCAAGAGTGCCGAATTAGCAGCCCAAACGAGGGAAACCGCCCGAAAACTGGCGGAATCGCTTTCCGGGAAAACCATCCGTCTGGTGAGAAAGACCGCCGTGGGAAGCACTAAACTCTTCGGAGCGGTAACCGCCGAGCACATTGCTGAGGGTATCAGGGAGCAACTGGGTGTAGACATTGACCGCAAGCACATTGCCCTCCTCCACCCCATCAAGCGCCTGGGTGTCTACGATGTTCTGATAGACCTTCACCGGGAAGTGGAAGCCACGGTTCGGCTGGAAGTGGCGGATGAATTTGGTAACCTGGGCATTGAGATTCCTCGTGAGGTCAGCGAAGAGCTCAAAGCCATCCTGGGTGAAGGGGAGGCTCCTGCGGAGAGCGTTGAGGAATCTCCTGCCCCGCCTCCTGCAGAGGGAGAGGTGCAAGCCCAAAAGCGAGGAGGATCCCGTCGGAAGCCACGTCCTCCAAAAAGTTGACGTTTTCCACCTTTGTGACCTCTTTTAATGAGGCACAATAGGTTTTGTATGGGAAGCGAGCACGTTGCCATAGGGACTACGAGGACAGTGCCGTCCTCCGAACTTTTTTCTAAGATTACGGTGCCTCCCCACAGCGATGATGCGGAAGCGGCCGCCTTAGGGAGTATGTTGCTCAGCCGAGAAGCCTCCGATCGGCTCCTTATAATGCTAAAGCCAGAGGATTTTTACAATCCCGTGCACCGGGAAATTTTCTCCGCTATGCAAGCAGTGGCTCAAAGCCTTCGGAGTGTGGACCTTATCACCGTCAAAGAGGAGCTCCAATCCCGACGTCGCCTGGAGACCGTCGGGGGGCAAGAATACTTAGAGCAATTGATAGATATGGTGCCCACTCCCGCCCATGCGGAACACTATGCAGAGGTCGTCCGGGACCACTCTACGGAGCGTGCCCTGCTGGAATCCGCTTTTAGCATTTTGCGTCTCATTGGGGACAGCGCCCTGCCCACGCGGGACAAGGTTGATCTCGCAGAGCGGTTAGTGTTTTCGGTAGCCCAAAGCCGATTAGGGAAAGACTTCGTAAAGTTAGAGCAACTGGCACACGAATACTTTGCGGTCGTAGACCACGTTTTAGAAACGGGAGAGCCGTTGCGGGGGCTTGGCTCTGGTTTTCCCTCCCTGGACTTGCCTCTCCAGGGGTTCCACCCCGGGAACTTGATCATCCTGGCTGCTCGTCCGAGCGTAGGCAAGACTTCTCTTGCCCTGATGTTTGGCTTGAATGCTGCCCTCCGCCACGGGCGCACGGTGGCTTTGTTTTCTCTGGAGATGTCCTCTGCGGAAATCGTCCGGCGGTTGGTCTCTATGGTAGGGCGGGTGAACGCCAACGTGCTCAAAAGAGGCAATCTCACCAACCAAGAATATGAAAGGCTTGCAGAAGCGTGTGAAAAACTGTATCGTCTCAAGTTCTTTGTGGACGATACATCGGACCTTAGCCCCTTTGAGATGTTAGCGAAGTGCCGACGCCTGAAAGCCAGCGAAGGGCAGTTAGACCTCGTTATCGTGGACTATCTTCAATTGATGCGCGCTCCCAGCCGAGGTGAAAACCGCACTCAACAGATTGCTGAAATTTCTCGCTCGCTCAAGATCTTTGCCAAAGAATTGAATGTCCCCCTTGTAGCCCTCTCCCAGCTCTCTCGCAATGTGGAACAGCGCACTTCCAAAGAGCCAACACTGGCGGACCTGCGGGACTCGGGGGCGATTGAGGCAGACGCGGACGTGGTCATCCTCTTGCACCGAGATAAAGAAGAACGAGAGAAAGAAGAAGAGGATTCCCCTCACCCAACGCCCAGCGAGGCACCCATTAAAGTAGAAGTGCACGTTGCCAAAAACCGAAATGGACCCCGAGCCCGAACGCAACTGATGTTCCTTCCGAGTTTCACCCTCTTCACGGAAGTGGCGAGGTATGAAGAGTGAGGGTCCTGGTCCTTGGATCGGGAGGAAGGGAGCACGCTCTGGTCTGGAGGCTGGCAAATTCTCCAAGTGTGGAGAAGGTTTTTGCAGTGCCGGGCAATCCTGGCATAGCGGAGATTGCAGAGACGAGCGCCCTTTCCCTAAAGGACTTCGGTGGGATAGTCTCTTTTTGCCAAAAGAACCGGATTGACCTCGTAGTCCCCGGTCCTGAATCCCTCCTCATCGCGGGAATTGCGGATGCCTTGAGGGAAGCAGGAATCACCGTTTACGGTCCCTCGCGCCAAACCGCTCAACTGGAAGGGAGCAAAGCCTTTGCCAAAGGGCTTTTGGCACGTTTAGGAGTTCCTACCGCTCCCTTTGAGGTTTTTTCTTGCTATGAAGAGGCGAGGCGATATATTCAGGAGCAGTTCCAACAGGGGCACCAATTGGTCGTGAAAGTGAGTGGGGAAGCCCAGGGCAAAGGCGCTTTCGTGTGTGGCAAGGAAGAGGAAGCCCTGGATGCGGTGGAACGAATTCTCGTTCGGCGGGAATTCGGGGAGGCAGGGGACACTGTGGTGATCGAACAGCGCCTGTTTGGACGGGAATTGAGCCTGTTCGCCATCTGTCAGGGAGAACACTATCTCTTGCTTCCCTCCGCCCAGGATTACAAAACCCTTTACGAAGGGGGAAGAGGTCCTAACACAGGCGGAATGGGGGCTTACTCGCCGGTTTTGGAGGTGGAAGAGCACCTCCCGGAGTATGCGCGACTTGTGATAGACCCCATCCTGGCAGAGTTTCGCCGTCAGGGTACGCCCTACGTGGGAACTCTTTATGCAGGCTTAATGCTCACCGATGAGGGTCCCCGAGTGCTGGAATATAACGTGCGGTTTGGCGACCCGGAAACCCAGGTCGTCCTCCCCCGTCTCCGTGGGGATTTTGGGGAGCTCTGTTTTCGGGCGGGTAAACAACAGCCCCTCCCCCCCATAGGTGTTGAGGACACTGCTTGTGTGGGAGTCGTCATTTCCGCACCTGGATATCCCGGAACCTACGAGCAAGGGATTCCTTTACCTCCTCTGGATTTTGGGGAAGGGTTTCTGGTTTTCCATGCGGGGACCCGTTATGAAAACGGGCGCCTTGTTAGCAGTGGGGGGCGGGTGCTCACCGTCGTATGTTGCGATTCCCAGCGGGATTTAGCGGTATCCCGCCTCTATTCTGCGGTAGAGAAAAGGTTTGGGGCGCCCTGGCACTTCCGACGCGATATTGGATTATAATAGGTCTCTGCCTTCGGGCAAACCTTTTGAAACCGAGGTTTGGGTAAGATGGAAATAAAGATGAAAGTGTCGGAAGTTCAGCAATTCCTTGAGCCTCACCGGGCGGTGTTACACTTCCTGTCTTCCCTTTATGGGGTACCTGTATCGCTCCTGGAGAGCCACCTATTGGAGCGGTTGGAGAGAGGGGATAGTGCCCTCGCCACTCGCCTGCGTGAGACATCGGATGACGAGACCCAGGCGAAACTCATTGCCCTCGGGGCAGTATTATCCGTGGAGCCTTATCTGAAGGGTTCTCAAGAATTGCCCTCCCGTCCTCCTGCGCGGGTCGCCTTCCGAATTGAGTCCCTTAGGGTTCCCCTTTTGCGCGACGCCCTGTATTCCTGTTATTGGTTGGGTTACGGGACAGAAGAGATTGCTCGCCTCCAAAAAATTCGCCTCATCACCGTTCAGCAAAATCTGAAGCGGGGGCTTAAGCAAGCTTTTTCCTCGGAGCACCTGGCAGAGCAGGCTCTTTCGGGGTGGCGTTCTCGGGGCGCTGAGCGGGATGGGTGTGGTGTTTCGGAGCCTTCTATGGTGGAGGCTCTTTTTTCCGAGTCACTGGCGTGCGAACTTCCCTTCCCTGCCCAGGAAGCCTTGGTGGACGCTCTGTCTGCGGTAGCTCGCGAAATGGCTTTTGAAAATGTGCTCTGGGTCGGTCCTCGTAGTCTTCGCGCCGAGAAGGGGCACGCCTGGATTGAACCCGAAAGACGTCCGTCAGCTCTGGAGCGAGCGAGTGTGGGAATCCCGGTGTCAGAATCCATAGCGGTTTATGACTCTGCGCGGGTTTACAGCGTTTCCCACCCAGAACAAAACTGGAGCATCCGTCTGGTGCATCGCCCAGAAGGAGTTGAGGTGTTCTGGCAAGAAGGGGAGGCTCCTCTTGTGGTTCGTGATCCTTCTGGCAAGATACTTGGCATTTGTGGAGAATCCACCAAGCGAGTGGCAATGCCTTCCTGTCAGCCACCCTTGAGAATCTTTTTGCGTCCTACCCACCAAAAGCATTGATAGCGCGGTATCAAACCCCTGAGATTGCAGAAATCTGGAGCCCAGAATCGCGCACGCGTGCCTGGTTAGAGGTTGAAAAGGCAGTAGCCATTGCCAGCGCGCGCTTTGGCTATATTCCCCATGAATCCGCAGAAGAAATCGCCCGGAAAGCCTCTTTTGACCTAAAGAGGATGGAAGAACTGGAGCAAGAGACCCGCCACGACCTGATGGCTTTCGTGCGGAATGTAGAAGAAAATGTTGGAGAGCATGGGCGATATGTGCATTTTGGCGTTACTTCCTACGACATCATTGATACCGCCCTGGCTTTGCTTTTACGCCAATCCTTAGATCAACTTCTCCGCTCCCTTGAGTCCCTTCAACACGCGGTCCGAGACCTCGCCCGGGAGCATCGGCACACCCCTATGATAGGCAGAACCCACGGGGTTCACGCGGAGCCCATCACTTTCGGGTTCAAATTGGCTGGGTGGCACGCGGAACTGGAGCGAGCCTATGAAAGGTTACACCAGTGTCGGGAGGAGATAAGCGTGGGCAAAATTGCAGGCGCGGTGGGAGTTTACGGTGTTCTGGACCCCCGCGTGGAAGAGGAGGTTTGCAGGCTATTGGGTTTGAAGCCCGATCCCGCTCCCACCCAAATTGTTGCCCGCGATCGCCTGGCTCATCTGATGGGAGTTCTTGCGACGCTGGCAGGAACCCTGGAGAAAATTGCCACCGAGTTGCGAAACCTTCAGCGGACCGAAATCCTTGAGGTTCAAGAGGAGTTTGGTACAGGGCAGACGGGTAGCAGTGCTATGCCCCACAAGCGAAACCCCTGGATGAGCGAGACGGTGTGTGGTCTTGCCCGTGTGGTGAGGGGTAATGCTCTGGCGGTTCTGGAAACAATTTCAACGTGGCACGAGCGCGATCTCACTAACTCCAGTGTGGAGCGCATTGTGTTACCCGACACTTTTCACCTTTTAGACTTTATGCTCCGCCGGCTGACCCAGATCGTGAAGAATCTCAAAGTTTTCCCCCAGCGGATGCAAGAAAATCTGGTACGCACGCGAGGGCTGGTTTTTAGCGAACATATCTTGATGGCGCTAGTTCAAAAGGGCTTGTCGCGAGAAGAAGCCTACCGATTGGTACAGAGGAATTCGGCGAGAGCGTGGGAAGGGGAGGATTTTCAGGAATGTCTGCTCGCTGATAAAGACGTGCGCGCTCACCTCTCTGAAGAGGAGATTAGAAAATGCTTTGACCTCTCGCACCACCTGCGCCACGTTTCCCACGTCCTGCAACGTGCAGGCATCTGCGAGGACTCCGAACGGGGTATCCTTTAACTACTATCTGAATTGGGACCCTTTGCAGATAACTGGTCCTGAGCCCCTTGAGCCCTCGTAGCTCAGTGGATAGAGCGCCGCCGTCCTAAGGCGGGCGTCGGGGGTTCGAATCCCTCCGAGGGCACCAACCCGGGTTTCTCCTGTTACTTTTGCCTGGCTCCCCTATTTTGTGCCTATCCCGTATAATTCCATCCTATGTCCAGCACAGCGAAGAGTGAAGAGCGGGTCCGTTGGGACCTGAGCGATCTGTATCCGTCCCGGGAAGACCCTCTTTTTTCCGCCACACCCAAGGAAATCAAAGAACGGGCGGAGAAGTTTTTCGCTCGTTACCACGAGAAAATAGCAGATCCAGGATTAGAGGTTGAGGAATTTTTCTCGGCGATAAAAGAATATGAATCCCTGATTTGCGCCCTCGCCAAGCCTGTTAGTTATGCGAACTTAGTCTTTTCTGAAAACACTGCTGATCCCAAGGCGGGAGCCTTTTTACAGGAAGTGATGGAGTGGGCAAGCAGTGTCAACGTGTTGCTTTTATTCTTTGAACTGGAGTTGCAGAGCCTTTCTGAGGAAAAAATCCAACAACTCCTGACGGACTCCCGGCTCAGTCCCTATGCGCGGTGGGTTAGACGTGTTCGTCTTTTCGCTCCCTATAGGCTTTCCGAAGCGGAAGAGACCCTTCTGGAACGCGTTGCCAACACGGGCACACGTGCCTGGGTGCGCCTATTTGAAGAAACCCTTTCTTCTCACGAATTCAAGTACTCTGATCCCGTGACGGGCGAAATCAGTTCTCTATCATTAGAGGCGGTTCTGGACCCTTTGCGTTCTCCGGATCGGAGTGTTCGGGAATCTGCCAGCCGGGCACTGACCGAGGGGTTGAAAACCCTGGAGCGCCTCCTGACATTCATCTTCAACACCCTTCTCCTAGACAAAAAAATTGAAGATGAAATTCGCGGGTATCGGTTTCCTGAGCAAAGCAGGCATTTAGCCAACGAATTAGAAGAAGAAACGGTGGAAATGGTGATCCGCCTTTGTGAAGAGAATCAGCCCCTCGTGTCCCGATATTATCATACCAAGCGAGAAATTCTCGGTCTCCCCCAACTTACCCACGTGGACCGTTATGCGCCTTTGTGGGAAACCGTAGAGTCCATTCCCTTTGAGCGCGCCCGAGAAATAGTTCTGGACTCATTTGAGCAATTCTCCCCCACGATGGCGAACCACGCAAAGAGATTTTTTGATGGGAACTGGATAGATGCAGAAATGCGCCCCGGAAAGGCACCTGGGGCTTTTTGTCATCCCGTATCCCCTGACCATCACCCCTACGTTTTGATGACGTATCAAAGCAAGCCCGAAGACGTGATGACCTTAGCTCACGAGTTAGGGCATGGCGTGCACTTTTGCCTCAGTGCTCAACAGAACTATTTGAATTATCACCCCACACTTCCCATCGCAGAACTTGCCAGCACTTTTGCTGAAATACTCGTGTTTGACCGCCTTCAGAAAACTGCTTCGCCCCGCGACCGGCTGGCGCTGTATGCCGAGAAGATTGAAAACCTATTTGCGACCATATACCGCCAGGCAGGAATGTTTCGCTTTGAGCAAAGGTGCCACCGCGCTCGCAGGGAACGGGGAGAACTTTCCCCCCAGGAAATTGGAGAGATATGGCAAGAAGAAATTCAAAAGATGTTTGGTGACTCTGTGATCTTAGGAGAGGACCACTCTCTCTGGTGGAGTTATGTGGGGCATTTCATTTTCGCACCCTTTTATGTGTATGCCTATTCGTTTGGAGAGTTGTTGGTGCTGTGTTTATATGACAGAGCCAAACGGGAACAGGGCTTTGAAGGAAAATATTTAGACCTGTTGCGTGCGGGAGCATCCCTTTCTCCCGAAGACCTATTAGCGAGCGTGGGGATCAACCCAAAAGACGAAACTTTCTGGCAAGGTGGATTTCGTGTAATGGAATCCCTCATCTCCGATTTTGAGGCGCTCTGGTCCCAGGTTCGGGTGGAGGGAATTTGATGCTCAAGGTGGGAATCTTAGGCTCGGGAGGGATGGGGCGCACCCACGCCCGTCAATATCGCCTGCTCCCCAACGTGGAACTGCTTTTTTATGACCGCGACCCCGAGAAAGGCAAGCAATTCGTCACAGAATACCAAGCGGAACCCTGCGCCTCTCCTGACGAACTCATTGAAAAAAGTGAAGTGGTGGACATATGCTTGCCCACCCATCTGCACTTCCCCTATGCGGAGAAAGCCCTGAGAGCCGGCAAACCCGTGCTTTGTGAGAAGCCTCTGGCTCGTACCGTTGGGGAGTGCGCGCAACTGGTGGAACTCTCTCACAAGTTAGCGGTTCCCCTGATGCCCGCCCAGGTGGTGCGGTTTTTTCCGGAATTCCGGAAAGCAAGGGAGTTCATTCAGTCGGGGAAGATAGGGGAGCCTGCGGTCATCCGCACGCATCGCGGAGGGAGCTACCCTCTAGGCTCAGATGACTGGTTTGGGAAGTTTGAATGCTCGGGAGGGGTTCTGTTAGACCTTTGCATTCATGACTTTGATTGGCTACGATGGACCTTTGGGGAACTGGAAAGCGTCTTTTCCCAATCGCTGACTTTTTCGGGTATTCCCCGAAAAGACTATGCCCTCACTACGGTGAGATTAGCCTCGGGCGCCCTTGCCCACGTGGAGGGTACGTGGGCAGACCCCGCAGGCTTTCGGACCGCCTTTGAGGTTTGCGGGGCGGAAGGCTTCCTGGAATTTGACAGCCGTGCCACCGCCACTCTCCGCATCTCCGTGCCTGGAGGAAGCACGCTGGAGAGTCCCCTCTACCCCCAGGACGACCCTTACTATTGCGAAATCAAGGCGTTTTTGGACGCTTTAGAAAAAGGCGCGCCTGTTCCTGTGGCGCCTGAGGACGGGCTGATTGCGGTCGCCATCGCTGAGACCGCGATAGAAAGCGCCCGAACGGGCAAGCCCAAAAAGGTGCCTCGTTTTTAGTTATGTTTAGGAGAAAATTGTAGGGTAGGCTGAGAACCTATGCGATGGTGGATGAGTTTTCTTATTCCTGCAATGGCGTACCAAACGATAGCCCAGCCCTCCGGCACCTTTCAAGGCACACCCTGGCGCGTTTCGGAAACACGCATTCTGTTATGGGATGGTGTCCCCTACATTCCTGCGGGAGTACGCGCTCCAGGCACCCCAGACACTATCAAGGCACTTGCGGAAGCAGGCGTGGAGGATGCACTCCTGGAGGTTCCCCTTGAAAACTGGAAAGAGGTAGTAGAATCCGCAGAAAAAGAAGGCATCAGGTATCTTCTAACCCCGAAGGAGGGACTGCGAGGCGTCCCCGCTTTCATTGTCAAGCCAGCGAGCTACCGACTTTCGCAGGTAGCGCGAGACGGAGAATATAGCATTCCGGTTCCCAACGGCGTAAGTATGTATTATGTTGTTTTGCGAGAGCAGGACCACACCATCGCAGGAAGGGGTTGGGTGGATGTTATCCAGCAAGAAGCCAAACTGAAATTATCCCTCCGTTATGCACCGGGGGGATATCTGGTGCTCCTGTATCCGCGGGTCCAGCAATCCGAACTGCCCGATTGGTGGGAAGGCTTTAGTGCCTTCCGAGATTCTTTCTTATACTGCCTTCTCCATTCCCCTTTCCAAAAGGGCATAAGAGGATTGGTGAACCCCCTGGGTCCTATTTCCTACTCGGTTCCTGATGGAATCGTCCCAGATTCTGAACTGTTTCGTCTTGAGTTCACTGCCTACCTCAAAGGGAAATACCGAGAGGTGGACAAACTGGTTACCGCCTGGAGCTTGACCGCGGGCAGGCTTTCCAGTTTTGAGCAGGCGTCCCGGCTCGTAGCCCTTTTCTCCCAGGACAGAGGCACAGATTACCTCTGGGACCCCCTCAACGACACCCTCTTTCCTGTTTTAGCCAAGGGCGGGCGTTATTGGGATGACGTCCGGGCGGTTCTCCACGAGGCAAGCGTTCGGCGGACTCGCAGGCTCACAGAAGCCATCCGGCGCGTGGTGGACGTGCCCGTCCTTCTGGAGTGGAAAGGCTGGTCTATGGTCTACGACACTGCGACGCCTGCAGGAGACGGTATGGGAATTCGGGCAGGGGGCGACCACGAAGACATTGCCCGCTCTGCGAGCACGGTTTTATCCTGGAACCACCGTGGCTGGTTCCTGGCTACGGAGGTCCCTGGCGAGAAAAGGGATGAGTTCCTCGCCCTTCTGGAACAAACTGCGGAGATGGGGGTCCGAGGGTGGTTCGTGCGATGGTCCCCAGACTTACGCTGGAACGAGGTTTCCTCCACGCTAAAGACCCTGACGAACAGGACCTCCCTTCTTTCCCGGATGCCGAAGGCATTGTTCTATCCCGAAACGGTGCGCAACCCCGCTTTGACCACCAAACTTCCCGGAGATGTATGGTGGCTTCCCTCTCCCGCCCCCGGAATGCGTTTAGACCTGGGAGAAGAGTATGCGGGCTACCGCATCAGGGCTCCCTACGCCAATATGTTCGTACTCTGGCGGACGAAGACGGAGGCACGCGTCCGATTGCGTTTGGCACAGGCTTCCGCCGTGAAAGTTTTGCAACCCGATGGTTCCCCCGTCGCCCTAAGGAGCCGACGGGATAACCTGGAGTTCACCCTTGGAAAGGTACCCGTGATTCTTCTTGGAACCGAAGAACCCCCTGCGCCCGAGGATGTGATTCAAAAGGCGGAGGCCGATTTTGTGGATCTGGAGCGCCTTGCCAAAGAGCGGGGCTTAGATATATCGGAGCAACGTTTCGTGTTTGCAGATGCCCGGCGAAAACTTTCCCGCTCACCCGGAGAATCCCTGCAGACAATGCTGGAGAAAGTAAGGGAGGTCCATAAAAAATTGGGCACCCTCCTTTGGGTGGAAGGGGAGCAGTTTGGGGAGACGAATTTCAGTGCGGTGGAGGAAAACGCTTCATGCTCTCAGGGGAAGCAGTTGGTTTTAGAAACCCCTCTCGGCACGCTTCAAGGGGGTTATTCCGCCAAATACCGGGTGCGCGTCCCCTGGGAGGGGGAATATGAGGTGTGGGTGGGCGGAGACTTCAACCACACACCTCTCAACACAGCATATGTAGAAATTTCAGGGCTGAAGTTATACTTTCCGGAGGCACCCCATTCCTCGTATGGGAGCCAGTCGCACTGGTACCACCTCGGAAGGGTCACCTTCAAGCGGGGCGGATATGACCTGATCCTTTATGTATCCCCCGAGGCGTCAGCCAAAGGGGATTGGTTGAGGTGTCGGTTGGACGTTTTGATTCTCGCGCCACCGGGATACACCCCAGACGCTCCACGCTATCCGCTTCCCGAAGGTCGCAGGCGCTGAGAATCACTCTTGTTCTTGCTCTTCTTTGGCTCGCCTTTTCCGGTACTCACGGATGAAGGTAGGGATATCCAATTCGTCCTCTCCCAAGGGGTCTTTCGCCTTTCCCTCCGGGGATGGGGTCCCTTCGGAGGCAGGGGGGCCCTGATGCCCCGTGGGCGAAGGAGAAGAGTGAATAGGTCTGGGCACTCCGGTGGCAGGTGCCTGTCCGGGAGGAAGCGTTTCGTGTTTGGGAGATTCCGGAGGAGGAGACGCGATTCGTTCTCCAGGGGGTGCTGGGTAAGCAGGCTTGGGGGGAGCTGGGAAGCGAGGGGCTCCATCGCCCGGAGGTCTTCCCACCGTAGGAGCGGGTTTATACCCCGCCTGGGGGACCTGGGGAGTTCGCCCTGGGGTTGTTTTCTGATCAAAGCCTGCGGCGAGCACCGTGATGCGCATCTCTCCATCCAGGCGGTCATCTTCCACCGTTCCAAAAATCACGTTGGCAGCCTCGCGGGCAACCGCACTGAGGATGATGTTCATCGCTTCTGAAACTTCATTCAAAGTGAGGTCCTGGGGTGCGGTGATGTTCACCAGGAGCCGAGAGGCTTCGCGAATATCCGTTTCCAGGAGGGGATTAGAGATAGCGGATTGCGCGGATTGTTGGGCGCGGTTTTCCCCGGCGCCATAGCCAACTCCCATCACCGCAAGCCCCGCATTCAGCAGGACAGTTCGGACATCGGCAAAGTCCACGTTGATATAGCCGGGCACCGTGATGATTTCCGAGATGGCTTGAATTGCCTGGCGCAAGACATCGTCTGCCACCCGAAAAGCCTCCTCCAATCTCGCCCTTTTATCCACCACGCTCAAGAGGCGGTCATTGGGGATTACGATGATGGTGTCCACAAGGCGGCTAAGGGCTTCAATCCCTGCTTCGGCAACCCGTTTGCGGACTGCGAGTTCAAAAGAGAAGGGGCGCGTCACCACGGCGACGGTGAGCGCCCCTGCTTCACGGGCCAACTCTGCGACCGTGGTGGCTGCGCCCGTGCCGGTTCCTCCACCCATACCTGCGGTGATGAACACCATATCGGCAGCCCCGATGAGAGAGCGGATGTCTTCCCTGCTTTCTTCCGCCGCTTTGTGCCCTACTTCTGGGTTTCCTCCTGTGCCGAGGCCCCGAGTTACCTCTTTCCCAATTTGAAGTTTTACGGGCGCCTGAGAAAGTTGGAGTGCCTGGAGGTCCGTATTGATCACGGCGAACTCCACCCCCTGAACTTGAGACTCAATCATACGGTTGACCGCATTAGTGCCTGCCCCCCCGACTCCAATGACTTTTATGTTTGCCTGGGGTGCTTGTTTTCGGTTTTGTGATTTCATAGATTTGACTCCTCCATTTCAAGCCTTCATTTTGGGTGTGAACAATGTGGTTATCCCCTGAAGCCAGCCCTTTCGTCCTTCCGCCTCTGCGGTCAGGAGGGCTTGCTTTCGGTGGTCACTCGCAAATTGGATAAGTCCTACCAGGGTGGCAAATTCAGGAGAGGCGATTTGCTCCCCAGCCCCGGGAGGGGCTTGAGGGGAAGCAAGCCGAACTGTGGCGCCCACCCAAACCCTTTGGGCGAGTGGCAAAATCCCCTGGAGCCTGCTCCCTCCGCCTGTGAGAACATAATGCTCCACCCCATCCTCTTTTCCGCTTATTTTCTGGACCTGCTCTTTCACCAGAGTGAGCGTTTCCCGGACCCTGGCTTCCATAATTTCTGCCAGTACCTGGCGGGGGAAGGGGCGCTCTTGATTGGCACCCGCCTGACGAACGGGCACCACCTCTTCCGGCGAGACGCCTTCGGGAAAACACGTTCCGGCGGAAATCTTCAAATGCTCTGCTTCCTCAGGAGAGGTTTTGAGGAGTGTGCTGAGGTCGGAAGTAACGTGGTGACTGCCGACCGGGACAAAGCCCATTCCCAGCAAGCCCCCTTCGCTATAGACGGCGATGTCCGTGGTTCCTGCCCCGAGGTCCACCACCGCAACTTTTTTGGTGCGATCTTCCCGGGTAGTCACTGAAAGGCACGAAGCCAACCCCGAAAACACTATTTGCTCTATCTCCACCTGAGCTCTCTGAGCGCACCTTTCCAGGCTTTCCACCTGTCGGCTGGAAACGGTAACCAGATGAGTGTTCACCTCCAGGCGAACACCTTTTTTCCCCAAGGGATCGGTGACGCGCTCCATACCATCCAGTTGGAACCAGCGAGGGAGCGCGTGTAGGAGGCATCTATCAGGGGGAAGGATAACCTGTTTACTATGCCGAATGGCACGGTCCACGTCTTCCCTTGTTATGGTCCTGTGGGCGGGGACTATAGGGACCACCCCTTGAGTGTTTTGGGTCGAAAGGTCAGCTCCCGATGTGTTGAGAAAAATTTTCGTCACCCTGCGATTTGCCATTTGCTCCGCTTTGCGGAGAGCGGTGAGCAAGGCTCTTGTTGCTTCTTCCTCATCGGTGACAACGCCCTTACGAAGCCCTCGACTAACTGACTGCCCAAACCCCAGAACGCGCACTCTCGCGTCTTCCGTTATCTCCGCGACCACCGCGGCGCTTTTCGTGCATCCCAGGTCCACGCAGGCGAGCACGTTATTCATTGTCGTACCTCCATTTGCTTACGAGAACGATAGTCTGCCAAACGGGTCAAATAGTGCCGACGGATGACGGACAGATTGAGGAAGAGACGCCCACCGAGATAAATGACGGCTGAGAGGTAGAGTTCCTCCACCCGAATCACCTTGCCAAGAAAAACAAGTCCTACTGCCAGAAGGATGTTGAAGATAAATCCTGTGACAAACAGGTCGTTACGGAAGCGGTCTTCCAATCCTGCTCGTATGCCCCCAAAGACAGCATCCACGCCTGCCAGGGCTGCGACCCCCAGATACTCCGCTGGCACCACCAGGGGCGAGGCAACGGCGACATAAGCAATAAGCCCTCCAATCACCAAAGCGAGAAGGGGGATGAGAATCATTCTCGTGCCTTTACCGCCTTGGCAAATTTAAACCGTGTGGATCCTGTGTAAGCGGGGAGGACGATGTGCTCTTTTTTTCGCACTTCTACCATATGGGGGTCCACACTCCGCAGTTCGTCCAAGAACCTGCCTCGCATAGTCAACGCCCCATAAAGGGTATCCGGGTCGCCAATAGCCCGAATGGTGATAGGGGAGGACACGCCGACGCCCCCGACATAGATAACAGGTCCCTGGCAGAAATAGGAAGTGTTGGAAGTGATGCGTTGATTATTGACTGCGACCGCCTCTGCGCCACTGAGCCAGAGTTCGTTGACACAAGTCTGGACATCCACATCGTGAATGACCGTTTCGGATTCCGTTAGAACGCCCTCTGCTGGCTTCTTGCTATCCCGCAGAACTATTTCTATTCCAGGTCCTTCCACTGCCACCAATCCCGCCAGCAGTTTGGCTTCCTGGAGGCTATCATTGAGTACCTTAGAGCGCCGGTCTTCTTCTGCAAGCGCATTCTGGAGTTGGGTTATCTGTTCCCGGAGTTTAGCAATCTCTGCTTCCTGTTGTTGAATTCGGTCGCCCAGAACGGGAGCGAAGTTTTCTCCTCCTCCATAAATCCTGAACCGCGAGGGGCGAGATTCCGGCACAGAAGTTTTGGTTGCAGACACCAGGAGAAAACCAAGAATTAACGCGACCGAGGAAACGGGAACGATCCAGGTGGGTGTCTGAAGTTTCTTCCGCATATTATTCCGGGAGGTTGCGCTCTGCTGGGGGACGACTTTTGCGCGGGACGAACACCGCTTGTTTTGGCTCCACGACATTGATTTCCAAAGAATGCGCGAAGATCTGCGGATCTTCTTGCCAAGCCACTTTGAGTCGCTCCAACTTTTCGTCCAAGCGCGAGTCGTTTCCCAGGATGACGCGCGAACCTTCCTCCATATTTAAGCATAATCTACCTTCTGGGTCAAGGAGCAAAACTGCGTTCAGGTTTGGAAGCTTTTCTTGTACTTTTTTAGCCACTTTAGCCATTATAGCCAGGGGGCTTGCGGTGGTAATCCCCAGGTCAGCCTCTATGTCCTCCTTCTTCACCTGGATTACCAACCTGCACTGTTTTGCCTGGGGGGTGCGAAAGGCAACGCCCCAAACGTCCACTCCCACATCCTCTGCACCCGACCAGCGGGCGACCGGCTCGCGATATTCTACTGACACCCGTGCTCGCCCAAAAACGTTTCGGGTAAGCACCACCCGCCGAACACGCCTCGTCGTCGCAATCGCAGACTCAATCTCGTCTGCATCAACCTGAAGAGCAGGGACTCGTTCCATTCTCCGCAAAACACTGGCAATTCGCTGTTGGTCATCCGGAGGAACGCCCTGAACACGAACCAATGTGATGGCGGTGAGTTCGCTTTCATATATGCCATAGGAAAAAACAAGGATGAACAAAAACAACCAGACGAAACTCCAGAAAATAGGACTTATTTTCCGTCGTGATCGTCTTCTCTTAGGCTTTCCTTTTCGTGATGCCATATCTTTTTAGCGCAGAAAGGAGTATGAGTTCGCAGACGTCATCAAAAGAAAGACCCGCACCTTCTGCGGAACGCGGAAGCAAAGACGTGGGAGTCAACCCAGGAATGGAATTGATTTCTAAAAATATCACGTCATTATCCTGTACCATAAAATCAGAACGGCTGAAGTCGCAAAGACCTAAAACCTGGTGGGCAAGGAGGGCATATTGGCAGGCTTTTTCCGAAGCGGAAGCGGATATTCGGGCAGGCACGATCTCTTCCGTGGCTCCAGGCGTATATTTTGCCGAGTAGTCATATCTCCCTCCTCTGGGGCGAATTTCCACCGGCGGAAACGCTTTATCCCCAATTACGGGCACACTTACCTCCACGCCGGGAATGAACTCCTCTATCAGAGCGACTTCGTCATACTTCCAGGCAACCTCCAACGCGTGGAGGAATTCCCCGGAATCGCGGGCAACGCTCACCCCCACCGTGGAGCCTTGCCGATTGGGCTTGACGATGACGGGAAATCTCACGGGGGGAGCTTCCGCCCCCTTAGCGAGCACAAACCCCGGAGCCACCTTCACTCCATAACGCGCCAAAATCTCTTTTGTCTTCGCTTTGTCCAGAGAAAGGGCACTGGCAAGGATGCCCGAGCCGGTATAAGGTATTCCTAAAAGTTCCAGAAAGCCCTGCACCGCACCGTCTTCCCCTCCCGTGCCGTGCAAGGCGACGAAGGCAATATCGGGCCTTGTGTTTGGTTCGGTGAGTTCCTTCAGCCCTTGAGGAGCAAAAAGAAGTTCTGCAAGGTCCCTCACGGTGACCCGATAACCTTTGCGCTTCAACGCCTCCGCAACTCCCAAGCCACTAATTTTTGAGACTTCCCGCTCCGTAGAAAATCCCCCCAGAAGAACCATCACCTGCAAAGGCTGGTTCTTCTTCTTCAATTCCTTTATCACCAGGCGAGGTATCTCGCCTATGTTGCCCGCTCCCATCGTGATCACCACATCTCCCTCCTTTGCCACCTCTGCCACGCGCCGTGCAAGGTGATGGAGGCTGGGCACATAAAAGACCTCTTTGTGTTGGCGCTCCAGTTCCTCGGCAAGGAGACCCGCAGAAATCCCAGGGATGGGTGGTTCCCGGGCGGGATAAATATCCGTGAGGATTACGGTATCTGCAAGGGCAAGCTCTTTGGGAAATTCGGAGAGAAGGTGCTGAGTGCGGGAATAAAGGTGGGGTTGAAAGACCGCTACGAGCCGCCTGTTCGGGTGGCGCTCCCTCAAGGCGGTCAAAGAGGCACGAATTTCCGCAGGATGATGGGCGTAGTCATCATAGACGTGGACCTTGTGTGCCATCCCTATGAATTCCAGGCGTCGGGCACAAGGAGGAATGGAACGTAGGCTTTTCAGGACGTCTTCTTCCTTCAATCCGAGATACAGGGCAAGGGTCCCCGCACCCACGGCGTTGAGAGCATTGTGCCTACCGGGGAGGGGAAAGGGTATCTCTTTTCCCGATGCTTGCAACCTCCCGTTTTGATACTCCGCAAATAAAGGGGGGCATCCAAACCCGTAAGGTAAGCCATCTTTCACCTGGGAAGCCACTTCTTTAGCTCCTGGGTCCTCGGCGCAATAAATCCACTTTCGTCCTTCAACGAACCGAGAGATGCTGTTTTTGAGGTTTTCCCAGGTGAGGTGATAATCCAGGTGTTCCGGCTCCAGGTTGGTGAGCAACACCCATTCCGGTGAAAGGTCGTGCATAGAGTCATAGGCTTCACAAGCCTCCACCACAGCCCACTCTCCTTTTCCAAGGTAGACACTTTTGCCAAATGCAGGAACCTCTGCCCCAACCACTATGAGGGGATCCCATCCGCACTCTTTCAAAATATGCCCCAGGGCAGAGGTGGTGGTGGACTTGCCATGACTTCCCGTTACCGCAATCACCCTTCGGTCTCGGACAAGGTGAGCCAGTACCTGAGAACGGCGGAAGGTTGGGATACCCCGCAACCTGCTTTCCCACGCTTCCCCATTTTGAGAAAGGTCGATGGCGTCGCTGATAACCACCACGGAAGCCCCTCGCACGTGCTCGGGGCGATGCCCTATCCACACTTTTGCTCCCGCCCGTCTCACCCGACGAAGAGTCTCGCTCTCCCACACATCGGACCCCGAAACCTGTCGCCCATGAGCCAGGAGAATATGGGCGAGGGCACTCATCCCTGCCCCACCAATACCAATAAAATGCACCCTTCCCTGTGCAGGGAACGGCATCCCATGAGAAAACCATTCCGCTATTTCAGCCTTGGAACGCATTCGCTTCTTCTACCAATACCTTCAGGACCCGCTGGGTTGCATCCGGGATGGACCAGGCGCGCAAAGATTGAGACGCCTTTTCCCGGCGCTCCTTGCTTTCATACCACCATCGCCAAGCCTTATCCAGGGATTCCACCGTAAGGCTATTTTGCTCCACGATCAGGGCGCCGTTCAGTCGGTGAAACACTTCCGCATTTCGGAACTGATGGGCAAAAGACGCATAGGGATAAGGGACAAGCACCGAGGGGACGCCAAAAAGGGCTAACTCGCTGAGGGTCCCTGCGCCTGCCCTGCTTATGGCTACGTCGGCGCTGGAATAAAGTTCCGCAAGTTGGCGCCCCAAGACAAAAGGCTCCACTCTCACCGTGCCTGGTAACCCATAAGAAGCAGTAATATCCCTGCATTCATGGTATAACTTTTTGCCAGAAACTTGTACCCATTTTAGAGATTTATCTCCCACATAGCCCTTTACCAAGCTCAAAAATGCCCGGTTCAGGGTTTCCGCCCCCTGGGAGCCTCCGAGGCACACCGTGGTGAACTCCCCGCTTTTCAGGGGGGGAGGATAGGCGAGGGCTGACTCCACCAATTCCGCGCGGAGGGGCAAGCCCGTGCGTTCGCAGGGCACCGAATAGTATCGTTTCGCCTCCTCAAAGACGAGACAGACCCTTTTCAAGTTCTTCATCCTCAAGCGGTGAACCCTTCCCGGCACGGCGTTAGCCTCCAGAAACACCACAGGCACCCCAAACACCCTAAGGGCAAGCAACACGGGGCCCGCAGGATAACCACCCGTGGAAAGAACCGCCTGAAACCTTTGTCCCAAAAGCCTCTGGCGGACTGCCCGAACCGCCTTCAAAGTAATGACCCAGGAGGAAAGCCTTCTCGCACGGAAGGGCACTATGGAAAAGCCTTCAAACTCAATTCCGCTTTGGGGAGCCATCTCCGCCTCCTGCCCCCGCTGGCTTCCGTAATAGACCACTTCGTAACCCTGGACTTGGGCGAGGCGAGCCACTTCCAGCGCCGGGAAGACGTGCCCACCCGTGCCTCCACCCGTGATGAGAAGCCTCATCTATTTCCCCTTGGAACCCTGTTTTTGCAGAAGCCAGTTGACTGCCCCCAATCCGACCCCTAACGCCAGCAGACTGCTCCCTCCATAACTGAAAAACGGAAGAGGAACACCCACGGGAAATGCCAAAGCCCCCACCATCAAAAGGTTTAAAACACTCTGCACCCCAATCCACCATCCCACTCCGCCAATCACACACCGAGCAAAAATTTCTTTTTGCCTTGCCGAATGCTTGAGGAGTATCAAGGCGAGCGCTCCCAGCAGGCTGATAACGAGAAGAGACCCCCAGAGCCCGGTTTCTTCCGCCAGAGTGGTGAACACGTAATCCGTCGTGGCAGCGGGAAGCACATGCTTCGCTTTCCCCTCCCCTATGCCACCTCCTCCAATTCCTCCCAATGCCATTGCCGCTTCAGACACAGCGGGCTGGAAAGCAGTGCCTCGGACGTTTTCGGGAAGCCACCGTTCAAAGTGGGTGACCACTCGCTCCCTGCGGTAATCTCGCAGACCTATATAAAGGCTTATTCCCACCGCCCCCACCAGAATCATAGCCAGGAGAATGCGCGCCCGGACGCCTCCAAGAAGCATCACGCCCCAAACGATGGCACCGACGATGACCGCGGTTCCCAGGTCGGGTTGCGCCTCTATGAGCAAAAGGGACGCCCCCACCAAAGCCACAGGGAGCCAGCGCAGGATGAGGGGAGTAAACCAACGATCTATCTGCGCCCATTTGTTCCCTGAAGAAGGTTGCAAGACGGGAACTCTCAACGAAAGAACATAACTCACAAACAAAACGGTTGCAGGCTTGAGCATTTCCGAGGGCTGAAAGCGAAAACCACCGAGAGGTAACCATCGGCGCGCCCCATTCACCTCTATGCCCACTCCGGGGACCATCACCAAAGCCAGAAGCAGAAAAGTGGAAAAGTAAAGCGTGAGAACCAGGACCGCCCGATACTGCCGGGGAATCTTTCCCATCCCCCAAAGAATGAGGAAAAACCCGAGCGCCGAGACCCCGTGCCTCCCGAGGTCGTCCATCACGTTATTCCCCTGCGCAAATCCCGCATCAAAGACCGCAAAGAAACCGAGAAGCAGGGTGGCCACCAGGAGTCCTAACAACCACCTATCTCCCCCTGTGAGGGCTTGCGCCAGGCGTCTAATCATCGCCCATCACCTGCTTGACCCATTGACGGAAGGCATCCCCTCTTTGCATAAAGTTCTCATACTGGTCAAAACTGGCACATCCAGGAGCCAGCAGAATCGCTTCTCCCCGAACCGCTTGCTTCACTGCAGACTCCAGGGCTTCCTCCATCGTCGTGAAGACCTCCACTTCCGTGCCTGCATTTTGAAAGACGAGCGCAAGGCTCTTAGCATCTCTGCCAAAGAGATAGGCTTTGCGGATGCGGTGAGCCTCTCGCGCAAAGGGAGAAAGGTCCGGAACCTTACACACGCCTCCCGCCAAAAGGTGCACAGGGATTTTCATTCCCGCGACCGCAGAGGCAGTTGCCTCCGGATTGGTGCACATACTGTTATTGATGAAAACGACCCCGTGCACTTCCCCCACGCGCTCCATCCGATGGGAGAGTCCCGGGAATCGGCGCACTGCTTGCAAGAGGCACTCCTCGGGAGCGCCCTGTTGAAGGGTGAGGGCGAGGGCGGTGGCTACGTTTTCTAAGGAGGCACGCCCCCCACACCACAGTTCTTCTTCTTTCAAAGAAACGCCATCCAGCCGAAGCCTGTCCTCATCTATTTGCACTCGGTCTTCGGAAAGCCCAAAATACTCCACCCGCGCCCGGCATTCTGCTTGAGGATAGGTCTCGGGGCGAAGGCGATTAACCAGCAGAACATCTTCCCCTTCCATATTTTTGTAAATTTGATGTTTTGTTTGGCGATATTCCTCAAAACTGCTATAGCGATCCAGGTGGTCTGGAACTATCTGGGTAATGGTCGCAAGCCTGGGTCGGAAAGTGTGGATCCATTCCAATTGAAAGGAACTCACTTCCGTAACGAGGACTTCCTCCTCCCGGGCGGTAAGGGCGGCGGTGGTTACCGTTTCTTCCTCAAAACCAGAGCCCGCGATGTTTCCGCATAAGCGGGCAGGAATTCCGCACTCCCTCAAGAGGAAGGCAGTGAGCGCAGAAACCGTACTTTTTCCGTTTGTGCCTGTAATAGCGACGAAGGGGGCACAGGCAACCCGCTGAGCCACCTCCAGCTCACTCCAGATCGGTATCTGACGCTCCACCGCCTCTTGCAACACGGGGTGAGAGCGGGGGACTCCAGGAGAGGTTGCCAAAGCATCCAGGTGCTCCCAATCCACGTCGCCCGTCCAGCCCGTAATGACTTCGCAGGGCAGTCCTCCCACTTCATCTAAAGCCTTGAGGATCTCCGGAGCATCAGCGGACTTCTGGTCTGCCACCGTTACGATGGCGCCTCTTTTCACCAAAGCCCGAACCATCCCCACCCCTGCACGCCCCAGCCCTATCACCCAAACCCGAGCCCCTGCCATCTCCTTCATCTCCCACCCACCCCCAGGGCAAGGACACAAAGGATAATTTGCACGCAAACAAACCACCAGACCACCTTCGTTTCCGGCACCCCCAACACCTCAAAACTATGATGAATGGGCGTAGCTGGGAAGATCCGCCTTTTAAGCACCTTCACCGACGCAAGTTGAAGGGGGACTAACCCCAGTTCCACCAGAAAGATCCCCGAAACCACCCAGGGGGCAAAACTCGTCTGCCAGGGGGAGTAGGCAAACAGATACCCGTACAGGGCACCCATCGGCAGGGAGCCTGCATCTCCCATAAACGCCTTTGCAGGGGGGGCATTGACCATAAGAAAGGGTATCAGGGCGCCTGCCATCGCAGAGGGAATCCATCCCATATTCCCTCCACTTGCCCCTTGCCAGACAACAAACGGCACCATAGAAAGGATGAGGAGTGCCGAAACAAGCCCATCCAAGCCATCGGTGAAATTAATGGCATTACAAAACATAAGGAGAAAGAATCCCGTCATCCCGATGCTCACCCAGCCGGCGTCCGGCTTGCGAAAAAGCGCCAGGAAAACCGCCGTCGCCAACACCTGCAACCCAAGTTTGGCTTTCCAGGATAAGCCCCTTTTCCCCCAGAAGCGCGGAACCACACCATCGTCTATTATCCCAACGAGCGCAAAGAGGAGAAGCAGAGTAATGACTTCTATCCCCTGCCGGATGTCAGGCACGAGCAAAGCAGAGACACAGATTCCCGCGACTACGAACAGCCCTCCCATTGTGGGGGTGGCTTTTTTTTCTTGATGCGTTTCGGGAAGGTAGGGGCTAATCACACCTACTACCCTTGCTCTCCTGAGCCATACCAGGGTGGGATAGGCAAGGAGGGCGCTCGTTATCATCGCCACCCAAAAAGAAGCAAACGCATCAACCATCGGTAAGCCCCTGCTTCCCCAAAAGTCTTTCCAGTTCCAACAGCCTTGAACCCTTAATCAGGATAACATCTCCGACCTGACACCAACGGGCTAACTCGGGGACCTCCTCCACGCTTTGATAGGACTGAGCCTCTCCCGTGAAGCCCCTTCTTCTTGCCTCATCTAATATCCACTTTGCCATCTCCCCGACGGTTACCAGAACGTCCGGGGAGATTTCTGCCAGCCTGGCGCCTATCTGGCGGTGGAGGCTCTCACTATAGTCTCCTAATTCTAACATTTCACCAAAAACTATTACTTTTCTTTTCCCTTGCATCTGGGCGAAGACTTCCAACGCTTCTATACAAGATTCTGGGCTGGAGTTATACATATCTTCCAGAATAGTGAAGGAGGCATCTTTGCGAATCTTCAAGCGCCCCGGGGGCAACTGCACCTGGGTAAGCCCCCTTGCGGAGGTTTCCTCATCCAAGCCAAGAGCGGATGCCACTGCTAAGGCGGAAGAGGCGTTCACCGCTTGCTCCTTCCCCAAAACGGGCAGTTCCACCTGGAAGCGCCTCCCTTTTAGGTCAAAGCAGACGAGGGAGGTACCCCTTTCTGGCTGGAAAGTAACCTCTTTCACGCAAACGTCTGCCTGGGGGTCCGTTCCAAAGGTTATCACCTGGCACGGGCAATATTTTTGCAAGCGAGGCAAGAACTCATCGTGACGCAGGATAGCCACGCCGGAAGGGGGAAGGGATTCCAGAAGTTCTGCTTTGGCAGAGAGAATGGCTTCCACACTGCCCAGTTCTCCGATGTGAGCTTTTCCTATGCGGGTGATGACGCCCATTGTAGGCTTGGAGAATTCACACAGCGAGCGAATTTGCCCTTTTCCCCGCATCGCCATCTCCAGAACCACAAAGCGATAAGAGTCGTCCCATCGGAACCACGTTTGAGGTAGCCCATATTCCGTATTGAGGTTGCCTTCGGATTTGAGGACGAGACCAAAAGGGGACAACGCAGAAAAGATGAACTCCTTGGTGCTTGTCTTGCCCACGCTCCCGGTCACGCCGATTACGGGCACGGAGACTCTTTGTCTTATCCAGGACGCTATTTGAGCGAGGGCGTTTTCCACTGAGGGCACTTTCAAAAGGGGAATCCTTGCAGGCACTTCCCTGGTGACCAGAGCAGACACCGCACCCTTTTGGCTCGCCTCTTCTATAAAGTTATGCCCGTCGTGCTTCTTCCCCACAATGGCACAAAAGAGGTCGCCCTCTTTTACTGCTCTGCTATCAAAGCACAAGCCGGTTACCCGCAGGGGTTCCTCTGGAGGGGGAATATCCAAAATCTCCGCAAGTTCCTGAAGGGTCAGTTGCATTTTCGTCTCTTCTGGAGCGCCTCGCAGGCAACTTCTCGGTCATCAAAGGGCACTTTCTGAGTTCCCAGGATTTGATAGGTTTCATGCCCCTTCCCCGCAATGACCACGAAATCACCTGCCTGCGCCTCTGCCACCGCTTGAAAGATAGCCCGCCTGCGATCCGAATCTGTCGCCAAAGAAGAAGACTGCACGCCTGCCACAATCTGCTGGATGATCTTTTGGGGATCTTCGGTGCGGGGATTATCCGAGGTGACGTAGATTTTATCGGAAAGCCTGGAGGCGACCTCTCCCATAAGGGGTCTCTTTTTGGGGTCTCTGTCTCCCCCGCATCCGAAAACCGTCAGGATTCGTGAGGGCTTCAGGTCCCGGACAGAAAGGAGAAGTTTCTCCAGGGCATCGGGAGTGTGGGCATAATCCACAATGACGGTGACCTCATCCGAAGGGGAGGAAACCACCTCAAACCTCCCTGGGGCGGGGCGAGCCTTTTTCAGGGCGTCTCGGATGCGATCCGGTTCCTCCCCCATAGAAGCCACGAGAGCAAAACAGGCGGAGAGGTTCATCACATTAAAGCGTCCCCCCAGGGGTGCTTCCAAAGAGATTGCCTTTCCCCTCCAGAGAATATCCGCACGCACCGAGTGGGCATCCCCGTGAGCGGAAAGTATTCGCAAGGCGTGCGCGGTCATTCCATAGTCCACTTTGGGATTGACCTCCTCCAAAAGGCGGCGCCCGTATTCATCATCCGCATTGCAAACCGATGTCAGGGTTTTAGTTTGGGGCAGGTCCACAAAAAGTCTTCTCTTTGCCTGGAAATAAGATTCCATATCTTGATGATAGTCAAAATGGTCTTGCGAAAGGTTAGTGAAAACAGCGTAATCAAATTCAACACCATCCACTCGTTTTTGAGCAAGGGCATGAGAAGACACTTCCATAATCACCACTTCCGCTCCCGCATCACGGAGATTACGAAGGGCTTTGTGGAGAGCGGGGGGAAAGGGAGTCGTGAGGTCTGCCTCCTGGAGTGGACCTTCTTTATAGATTCCCAGAGTGCCCATATATCCCGCGCGCCATCCAAGGGAATTCAACACCTGCCAGGTGAGCCAGGCGACGGTGGTCTTTCCGTTAGTCCCCGTGATGCCAATCATCTTGAGGTCTCTGCTGGGGTCTCCATAAAAGGCTTTGGAGATCTTCCAGCAGGCATCCACTGTATCGGGCACCCACAGGGCAATTTTTCCCCGGGATTGCAGAAACTCTCTCGCCTCGGGCTGGGAGACCACTGCCCCCACGGCACCTTTCTGGAGAGCCTCTTCAATAAAGAAATGCCCATCGGAGCGAGTGCCCGGCAAACAAATAAAGAGGCTTCCCGAAGTGGCATCTCCCGAATGGACCACCAGGGAAGAAACCTCGGCGTCTCCAAAAGGAACCCCGTTATCCAGAGTTTTCGCCAATTGGCTAAGTCTCATTATCACCCTCTCCGGAAGGGGGGAGGTTCCAGTACTGAATAAGGAATTTTGCGATTTGCTGGAACACGGGACCTGCGACCAAGGCTCCATAGTATTGTCCCGAGCGCGGTTTGTCCAGCATCACCAGTATAACGGCTTTAGGATTATCAGCAGGAACATACCCCACAAACGAAGAAATGTGCAAGCCACTGCGCAGGGATCCTGTCTCCGGATCAGGTGTTTGGGCGGTGCCGGATTTTCCTGCCAGGCGATAGAGAGGTATTCTCAAGGAGCGCCCTGTTCCTTCCTTGCCCTGAATGACTCTTTCCATCATCTTCAGGACCTTGTGGGCAGTTTCGGGGCGGAACACCTGGGGACCCTTGATGGAAGGCATTTCCCGGTCCCCTATGCGTTTGATGAGTCGGGGATAGACGAGCCTTCCTTCATTAGCAAAGACTGCAAACGCTGAGGCTAAGGCAACGGGGGTCACATTCAAAGATTGCCCGAAGCCGAGGTTGGCGCATTGCAGAGTTTTGTTCACCTCGGTAAAGCTCAGGTCGCCGGGGATTTCCCCGGGCAAGCCCACCCCGGGCTTTTCCAAAAGCCTCAACTCCCTGATCATTTTCGACAATCTCTCAAATCCTAACCTCATCCCCCAGGTCGCCGCGGTAACGTTGCAACTCACTTCTATGCATCGTGCGGGGTCCACGGAAGCGTGCACCTTGGGTGCGTGGTCCCCTGCGCAATGGATGACGTGTTTTCCCACCGCTATCTGCCCCCTGCAAAGGACGACGTCCTGTTCGGTGATGAGCCCTTCATCCAACGCCAGGGCAACCGTGAAGGCTTTGAACATAGACCCCGGCTCCAGACGGTGCGCCACCGCTGGATTCAACTCTGGGGCGATGCTCCTCTCTCCCCTCGCTGTCAGCCAAGATGCAGACCGTACCTCCGAAGGCTCAAAGGAAGGGTAAGTCGCAAGGGCGAGGATGTCTCCCGTTTTGGGGTCCAGTACCAGCGCCACCCCACTGGTGGGATGGTGTCGCTCGCATTGGGCTTTGAGGACCTGCATAGCCCATTGTTGGATCTCCAGATTGATGGTGAGTTCAATCTCTTTGCCATCCTGACTCATCCGTGAGCGCAGGGCATCCGACAGCCAGGGAACAAAACGCCCATCACGGTCCACCACTCCAATGCGAACCCCTTCTTCACCTCGCAAAACATCGTCTTGACTGCGCTCCATACCTGCCTTTCCCTTTCCTTCCTCCACCCATCCGAGAAGGGGAGCGGTGATCCAACCATAGGGATATTCCCTTTCCCGTGCGGGACGCACCCAAAGCCCATCTGCACGATAGCGCTGGGCTAATTCCGTGACGCGTTGTCTTTGGGTACCGTTCAGAGAGACCTCTAATTCCCCCAAGGGGGGTCTTCTCAGAATAATGTCCTGGATTTCTCCAGCGGGAATTCCCGTAGCCAAAGCCAATTCATAGCAAAACGAAGGGCTGGCAGGCACCTTCTCGGGGTTGATTCCGAGGCGAAAAGTGGTCCCCTCCCGTGCCAACACTTTCCCATCGGAACTCAGGATCACCCCCCGGCGGGGAGTGAGGATTTGGTGAGAAAAAAGGATGCGGTTTTCCTGTGCGGAGGCAATGATTTTCTCTCGCTCCAACCACTGAATGCGGACTTGGTTGGCTACCGCTGCCAAAAAACCCAGAAGCAAGGTCCCCATTGCAAACAGACAGCGTCCGCAACGGGGTTTTCGCCTAAAGTTCTGGCGGGGCATTCTGGGCTTCAAAAGCAGAGATGAAGCGATGGCGCTCCGCCCATTCCGCAATGACTGCAGGCGTCTGTCCCTGCTCCAGGCTTACCTGGAGTCTCGCAAGAGACTGCTCCGTTTCGCGCAATTCTGCCATCAAGGAAGCGGATGCCTGCCTGGCTCGCTCGCTTGCGAAGAAGCATCCCAGGCGAAAGCCACAAGCGACACTCAGGAATACCAGAGCAAGGGACACCACCACCCACGTTTGCGAGGAGACTCTCCATCTCTCTCGGGGGAGGCTTTCTATCAGTTTTGTGGGAGCATAGGAATAGGAACTCATTATTTCACCTCTTTTGCAAGGCACGAAGTTTCGCACTTCTACTGCGGGGATTTCGCTCCACTTCCTCGGGAGAAGGAATCAGAGGAGCCTTATTGACTAATGAGAACTGGCTTGTACGCACCAACTTTCTGAAAGCCTCTTTAACTTGCCGGTCTTCGCCCGAGTGATAAGAAAGAACGACGATTCTTCCCTTCGCCCTCAGGCACGAGGCGAGGGATTCCACGGCAGACTGCAGACCTTCAAGTTCGCGGTTGACGGCGATGCGAATGGCTTGGAAGGTTTGCGTGGCAGGATGAATTCGTCTCATCCGTCGGTGAGGAGGAATTGCTTCCAGCACAGCGGAGACGAGGTCGGTAGTTCGCTTCAACTGCCCTTTTCTTCTCCTTTCCAAAATTGCTCGGGCTATGGGCTTTGCGAATCGCTCTCCCCCATATTCCTTCAGCACTCTAACGAGTTCTGGTTCCGAAACGCGCCCGAGCCAGGCAGAGGCGGTTTCGTGCTGTCTGGGATTGAAGCGCATATCCAGCGGAGCATCTACAAGAAAGGAAAAGCCCCGCTCCGGGTCCTGGAGATGTTCCAGGCAAACCCCCAGGTCCATCAAAATGGCGTCAACCCCTTCTGGGTAATGCTCCCTCAGCCACTCAGGAAGGTCCCGATAATCCTTGTGGAGGAACACCTTTTTGCCAGGGAGGTCTTTCAGGTTCTCTTGAGCCTGCTGAAGAATACGCTCATCCCAGTCACACGCTATCAGTGTGCCTTCGTGTCCAATCCGGTGGAGTATCTCCTGGGCGTGTCCTCCGTGTCCCACGGTGGCATCCACCACGGTGATACCGGGATGGAGGTCCAGGCATTCCATCACCTCTTGCACCATTACGGGGACGTGACGTTCTTTCGCCTCAGTCACTGCTACGCCCATTTAGTACTGACTCTCCTTGCACGCCGTGTTCTTGAAGATAGCCGGCGGGGTCAGCACCAAACCTCTCATAATCCCCGCGTCTCCAGAGTTCCATTCTGTTGCCACACCCCACCAAAACGATCTCCTCCCCTTCCTTCCATCCTGCCAGTTGGCGAAGTCTATAAGGAATGACAAATCGCCCCTGATTATCCCAATCCACTTGCTCCGCGAAGCCGGCGAGCCTCCTGCTTCGCTCCATCGTAGCGAGATAAAGCACGGGTCCTTCCAGAGCCTCTTCCACTGCTTTTCGCCAAACCGCCTTGGGGAACGCCACAAAACAACTCCAGGGGGCGAACCAGAGATAAAACGGCTCTCGCCTGCCAGCATCCGGGTCAAACCCAAGGGCGCGTTGCATTTTGGTGGGCAACTTCACTCGCCCCTTTTCGTCTAATCTGTCCTCGGCTGTTCCCACGATGGGGGACTCCGGGATGGGGTGATCAAATCCTTCCGTGCTTGCCATCAGAGTCTGGTAGGGGTACAAACGGTCCGGCACCTCCTTGTGCCGAACCGCTTCATTCTCGCCGGGAGCGCCCAATGCTTCCCGCTGAAAACCTGCCATCCGTGGCTGGTTTGGGAGACATTATAGTGGGGTGATAAAGGCTTGTCAAGGGATTTCTTTCCACTGATAGGGGAATTTTTTCTGAAATAGACAAATGTCTACGTCTTTTTATTTGTAAATTAACAACTTCTTTACCACTTTTCTCCACTCTTCCTGCTCCAGAACAAATCAAACCTCCCTATCGTCTCTCTCCGCCATACCCCTATGCCCAAAAGCTTCCACTGCTCCTCTGTAAGCCCATCCACCTGCCCCCTCCGGGTGAGCAAGATAAATTGTCTTTCCTTCACTGCCCCCAACTCATCAAGCCACTCCAGGCTCAAAGTGGTCTTGCCCGCATACCATTGAATGCTGGGGTGCGCCGTTTCAAAGGGAACTCCCATACCCGAACTTCGGAACTCCACCACCGGGAGAGCCTCCCCCTTCAAAAGTTGCCCCACCCGGAAAGCATCCCGGTGGGTTACCTGCCAATAACTCGGCGTAACCACCCAGGCAAGACCGAGGGCAAGCACCACGGAGACCCCCAATGCCTCTGCCCAGGAGGACTTCTTCAAAATCAACCCGAACAGCCCTATCCCCGCCGAAAGGATGCCTATTTCTCCCAACAACACAAAAGGGTTCCACCAATCAGGCATTTTCCGCGCAACGAGGAAAGAAAAGAAAGCAAAAATCACCCCACAAAGGCTCGGATAGCCAGGCACCCAAACGCGCACTTCCGCAAGGGCCTTTCCCAATAAAAGCCCCAAAGGCGGAACGAGAGGCAATACGTAGTGGGGCAGTTTGGTGCCCGCAAGAGAAAACAACACGAAAACGGTGAGCACCCAGACCCAGAGAAAAGCCCCTACTTCATCCAAGCGATACCTCCAAGCCCTGGGAGCAAACATCATCAAGGGCAAAAAGTTCACCACAATCACGGGCACGTATGCCAAGAGGGGAGCGCGGTGGGCAAGGTCACCCCCTAAAAACCTCATCAGGTTTTGACGGATAAGAAACTCTCTAAAAAATGCCTCCCCGTGCACCAGCCAAACCGGTATCAGCCACAAAGCGGGAATTCCCACTGTTAGCCCCCAAAATGCCCCTAATTGCCCCCAGTATCTTTTAGCGGGAAGGCGCCTCTTCATCCAACACCAAACCGCAACGGGAATAAAAAGGACGACCGCTATGGGTCCTTTGGCAAGAATGGCAAGCCCCAACCACAAACCCGAAAGCGGAAGGCTTCCTTCCCTCCCGCGTGTCCCTTCAAACCAGGCAAGCAGGCTCATTGTCAGGAAACACACCAGGAAGGCATCTGGCTGGAATTGGCGCCCCACCAGAACCATAAGCGGGTTAAGCCCCGTGAGGAGCAAAACGTAAATCCCGCAGGATTCTCCCCAGTACCGCTTCCCGAATCGGGCAACACTCCATAAAGTCACCAGAGTTGCGAGAACGGGACCCAGCCGAAGCGCCACCACGTCTTTAAGCCCCAGAGCGAGCGTTAACAAACCTGACCAATACATCAGGATGGGCTTCTCATAAAAGGGCGCCCCACGATAGGTGATGGAAATCCAGGTGTTGTTTTCTCGCATTTCACGAAGGGCGGAGGCATAGATTCCCTCATCCAGGTCAAAAAGCCCATACAGGGCGAAACTTCCATAAGTACCAATGACCAATGCCCAACTCAGGAACCAGTAGAAACGCGCCACAAGCCGATAATACTCTGTGGATTAGCGTAAAATAAGATGAAACCTATGGGTCTTAGCCGTATCTTCGGGGTGGAGACCGAATTCGGCTGTTTGGTGGATGCTCCATCAGGCAGTTCCGAGGCGGTAGTGGAAGCCGTGAAGGATTACATCTTTCACGAGATGCAATTGGGCGCGATTGATTTGCATCCCCGAGACGAAGCCTTTGAACCCGCCTTCAGTGGGGGGTTTCTAATCAATGGCGGAAGGCTCTATGTGGATGCAGTGGGCTCCCATGAAGAATACGCCACGCCGGAATGTCGGAGCCTCTTTGACCTCATCGCTTCCGACCGCGCAGGTCAAAGGATTCTTGTGCGCGCTTTGAAGGAATTGGGGCTTCAGGAAGTAGTTCGCTTTTACAACAACAGCGTGGACCACTTCGGAGGGCATACCTTCGGCTGTCATGAAAATTATCTCGTGCGCACAGAAGACCGTTTCCTCAGTGATGCGGTCCACTACCTCTATCCCTTCCTGGTGACACGCCAGATCTTCGCGGGAGTAGGAAGGGTAGGAGGGCATCGCATTGACTACGTGGGTGGAAAGCCCGACCTCACGGAAATCGCCCGCCATCCCGTGGACTACATCTGGGTGACGAACGTTTACGGCGTAACCAGCGACCCCACGGTAAGGTATCAACTCAGTCAGCGCGCAGACCACATCATCAAAACTATTGCCAGCAGGGTTAGATTCAATCGCGCCCTGATCAACCCGAAGTGGGAAACCTTTGCCAGTCCTGGCGGAACCACGCGCCTTCATCTGCTTTTTGGAGAAGCCAATCAGATGGAGTTTGCCTATGCTTTGAAAATTGGAACCACCTGCCTGGTGCTGGACCTCCTGGAAGAGCACCGCATCCCCAAGAGGTTGCGACTGGCAGACCCACTGGAAACCCTCAAAACCATCAGCCGTGACGAAACTTACCGGTGGCTTGTCCACCTGGAAAACGGCGAGACCATCTCCGCCATTGACCTCCAGCGAGAATACCTGCGATTAGCGGAGCGATACAAAGGACGAGATGCGGAAACCGACTGGATTCTCCTGAACTGGCGCGAAACCCTGGACCTGCTGGAAAAAGACCCGAACCTCCTGGCTGATCGGCTGGATTGGGTTGCCAAAAAGCAAATCCTGGAACTCTATATTCAGGAGAACAACTTAGACTGGAAAAACGATGCATTGCATTCCGTTGACCTTGAATATCACAACATCAACCCTGCCCAAAGCCTTTATTACGCTCTGCTGGAGATGGGCAAGGCGAAGCAGATAGTGGACGAGGTAAAGGTGCTCAACGCTATGACGGAGCCACCCAAAGACACCCGCGCCTATGGCAGGGGGCAACTGGTACGCTATCTCTTGAAAAAGAAACGCACCTCCTACTGGGTGGACTGGGATGCGGTGCATCTTGACCGTCAGACGGTGGTGCCCCTCCCCGACCCCTTCAATCCCTATCCCGACATCGCACGGTCCCTGGGCAAATGAGGTTCCCCGTCAAGAGGGGCGCAAAACCAAGGCAAGCCCTTCTGCGTCCTCCCCTCTCCAACCCGGCGGGAGGAGAAGGGTGGCATCCGCCTGGAGAACGATAGCAGGGCCAGAGACACACCCTCTGCGTGCCACCTCCTCACGCGTCCAAAGGGAAAACCGAACCCATTGACCATCCCAATAAACCTCCTGCTCTCCAAAAGGACTGCCCGATGTTCCGGGCGCAACCTTCGCCATAGGGCAGGAGGGCATCTGGGCTTCAAACCGTATGCGGGCAGTCACCCATTGAACAGGTATCTCTTCCCTTCGCACCCCATAGAGGTTTTGATGACTCTCCTCAAAATCGGCGCACGCTTCTTCATAGGACTTGAAGAATGAACTGCCTGGGGATTGTTCTCCCACCACAATCGGCAACTCGTAAGACTGCCCCCGGTATCGCATCTCCGCTATGGACAACACTCTTGTGGGCGAAGTCCCCCCTTCTGAGCGTATTCCCTCCTCAAGTTCGGAATAGACCTTCCGCCAGCCCTCGGGTCCCACGCGCCCGAGGACGCTCACCGAACGCTCGGCGACACAGGGAGCCACCAGCAATCCCCAGGCAGAAAACACTCCTGGGAAAGCGGGAACGAGAATCTCCGTGATGCCCAATCCTTCCGCCATAGCACACGCATGCAAACCCGCTGCACCCCCAAAAGGAATCAAAGCAAAATCCGCCGGGTCATAACCTCGTTCAGAGGATACACGCCTAATGGCTCTCATCATTTGTGCCTCTGCGGAATCCACGGCAGAAGACGCCACAACCACCGCTTCCCTTCCCACGACCGTGCCGAGTTCGGATGCCTTTTGCAAGGGGGCTGTGGGGTCCAGATTTCCCCCCGCAAACATCGCCAGGGGCAAACGCCCCAGAACAAAATTGGCATCCGTCACAGTAAAAGGACCCCCATTCCCATAAAGGGCAGGTCCTGGGAAAGCACCTGCGCTTTGCGGACCCACATGGAGGGCTCCCACAGGGTCCAGCCAGACTTCTGAACCTCCCCCGCAACCAATGGTGTGGAGATCCACCCGATGCAAGCGAAGAGGCAAGCCTGCAATTTGAGAAAGAGACGTAAAGGCTATCTTTTTATGAATCAGGGATACATCGGTGCTTGTCCCCCCCATATCCAGAGTGATCACCTTTTCATACCCCAGTTGCCTTGCCAACCATTCCCCTGCGGAGACTCCGCCTGCGGGACCACTGGTGACCGAGAGTATGGGAAGTTCCACTGCCTTTTTCACCGGGATAAGCCCACCCGAACTGGACATAATATAGGTGCTCAGGGCTTGGGCATCCTTCTCAATTTCCTGTAAATACCTCTGCATCAGGGGGCCCACGCTTCCATTCAAGCACGTCGTCATCGCCCGCTCATACTCCCTGAATTCCGGAGAAACCTCACAAGACAAAGAAACGAAGGCACCTTTCAACGCCCTGCCTATTTTGCGCTCATGGCTGGGATTGGCATAAGAATAAAGAAGACATACCGCCACGCTCTCATAGCCCTCCAGTTGCTTCTGGAGGGCGGGCAGGGCAGATTCATCTAAAGGCTCCAACTCACTGCCATCGGGAAGGAGTCTCCCGCGAACGGTGAAGCAATCTTCAGGGGACACAGGGGGCTGAGGCAAAAGGGGTTCCCAGTCATAGAGATCGGGACGTGTCTGACGAGCCAGAAACAACAGATCCTTAAAGCCATCGTTGGTGATAAAGGCTGTTTTGGCGGTCTTCCTTTCAAGGATGGCGTTGGTGGCTACGGTGGTGCCGTGTAAAAGAAGAAAGTCTCCCCCCTTTACCCCCGCCCGCAAAAGGCCAGACAAAAGAGCCGAGGCGGGTTTTTGGGGGGTGCTTGGCACCTTGAAGATTTGCAGGTTCTCTCCCCGTGCCACCACGAAGTCTGTAAAGGTGCCCCCTGTATCCACTGCAAGGCGAGATATTCCTCCTACGTTCTCACTCATCTTTCAGCGAGCGCAAGTATTCTGCGATTGCTTGCAATTTCTCCTCTTCCAGATGGGCAAAAGAAGGCATCCGAGATCCCGGGGAGAGAGATTCAGGATCGCGCATCTTCTGGATGAACCACTCACGAGAAACATATCGCTTTCCAACGCCTGCAAGGTTCGGTCCTATCACTGCAGAGCCCAGACTTCCAACGCTATGACATCGCAGGCACCCTGCTTCTCGGAAGGCTTTTTCCCCTTGCTTCACGAGGCTCTCCTCTATGGCGGGGCTTTCTGACACCTGCGAGGAGACCGCCTGAGAGAAAACCTCTTCTTGGAAAGGATTTTGCACCTGGCTTCCGTAGGCGAGGACGAGACCCACTGCCCCAACTCCAAGCAAGGCAGTGGCGAGCCTCCCCACAGCCACCGGAAGCCCTTTTCGGAACACCAGCGGGAGTGCCAAAAGCCCGAGAAGCGCTATCCCTGGCAGAAGGACGGCTCCCACCCAGCCTGCCCCGGGGTCCATCGCTGAAATCCCCCGCAGCAAGGCATGCATCGGCAAAACGTACCACATCGGACGAGCCTCTGAAGTTTTGAAATCCGCTTCGCTGGGCGCATTGCCGAAGGGTGCTTCCATACTCGCTGCAACCCCTGCAAGGCAAACCAGGACAACGATGGGGAGGATACCGCTCAAGCGATTCGCCTTCTCCCGGCGAAGCCCGCAAAAGAGCATCACGGCGCACAAGAGAAAAAGGGCAGTCCCTGCTATGCGATGGAGGAAATACCAGCGCCGAAACGTTTCCGCTGAGACTTCGGTGCCTCCCAAAAGCGCCGTAAAAATTTTCTGCCCCACGCCCGGGACCCCTCCAGCAATGGAAGCCTCTATATAAGCGGTGCGGACATCGTGAGCGCTACCCGGCAAAAGGTTGCCCGTGATCTGGAAAAAGAGTGCGGTTCCCAACATCCCCATCCCCCCCCACCACAACCACTTATCCTGCCACGACCACCTTGCATTCCACAACAGCAAAACGTTGAAAATGCTCGTCAGAAGGATCAGAGCGCCACTGGCATAATAATGAAATGAGAACAGAAAGGAAAAAACTCTAAGGGTGCGATGTTCCTCTATGAATTTATATGCCAGGTGCGGGTCGGGAGTGTACTTCAGGGAGACCAGGACTCCTATTCCCATTTGCACCAGGAAAAGAACGAGAAGGGTCATCCCCAGGGCGCGAATCAACGAAGAGGAGGACGCCCCCCGCATCCGGCGGGGGGCGCATGAGCGTGCAAACATACCCTTTTATCCTACCCAATCAAAAAAGGGGCAGGAGAAAAAAACCCTTAGTTTGTAATGCTTTTATGCCAATAAGTGTCCCCGCGCACCTTTTGGCAACTACAACGAGTTAGAGTTCTCTGCGATATTCAAAGGCGCTGTGAAGCGTTGGCTGGTCCGCGTAATCCAGGTCCCCCCCTACAGGCATTCCATAGGCGATTCGCGTAACTTTCAGGGAGAGGGGACGCAAAAGTTCGGCGAGATAGAGCGCAGTGGCATCACCCTCCACCGTTGGGTTGAGTGCCAGGATAATCTCTTTCACCTCATTTTTTTGAAGACGCGCCAGGAGTTCGCGCACCTTCAGGCGCTCAGGACCTATTCCCTCCATAGGATTAAGGGTCCCCTGAAGGACGTGATACACGCCACGGTAATCCCTCATCCGCTCTATGGCAGCCACATCTTTGGGTTCTGCCACCACACAAATGAGGGAATGGTCTCTCTTTTCATCCGCACAAATCTCGCAAAGATCCTCACTACTAAGCCCCTGGCAGTTCTGACACACCCTAACCTTTTGCCGCGCGGTGCGAATGACCTCTGCCAGCCTGTTCACCGCCTCCTCAGGCTCCTTCAGCAAAAAGAACGCCAGTCGCTGGGCACTCTTGGGCCCAATCCCCGGGAGCTTTTCTAACTCCTCCACGAGTTCGGATAGGGCTTTGGTAAGGTACATCTACAATCCCCCCAATCCAGGCGGAAGGTCCAGCCCGCCTGTAACTTCTTTTATCTTCTCCTCACGCAATTGTATGGACTTTTGATGCCCTTCCCGAAGCGCCAGCAAAATGGTGTCTTCCAGGGTGCTAACATCCGAGTTAGTAATCAGTTCAGGGTCCAGCGAAAGGGAGAGGATTTCTCCCGCCCCATTAAATTTGATCCGCACCCCATTTCTTTCCACCTCCACTTCCATCAGTTTTAACTCTTTGGTGAGTTCCTCGGCGCGCGCCAGGGCATTCTTCATTTGCTGGAGCATAGCCCCAAAATCTCCAAAACCCTTAGGCAACTTCATCTTGGCTCCTCAAGGATTTACCTCAAAAATCCTTTCCACTGCTTGCGCCAATTCCTCCCCCGCAAGGGGCGGGCTTTTGGACTCAGCATTGGAACTTCCCTCCGCAGGCGCAACATAGCGAAGGACCCAGGATTCCTCCCCTATGGTCTGGGCAAAGGCTTCCCAGACGTGCTTCTGCAAATCCACGCGCTTGGTCATCCTTTCATATTGAAACTGCCTTGCGAACCTCACCACCACCGTATTTCCCTGCACGCCCACCACCTCGGTGCCTTCCAGCATCTTTCCCGCCGCGCGAAATCGCTTCTGGAGCCTCTCGATCGTCTCTTTCCACACAGCCTGCCAATCCTTTCCCTCTCCGGGGCGAGAAGAGAGGTTTTCAAAAGAGGAGACAACGGGCGTCAGTGACTCATCGGAAAGCCGAGGGGCATCCGCCCTTCCTTCCTGAGGGGCAAAACGGGGTGGGGTTTGGGGGTTCGCTTCTGCAAGGCGGAGCAAATTCACTTCCAACCAGAACCTTGGCAGGCTCACCTCCCGAATTTCCTTCAGCGTGTTCACTAAAATCTCGCGAAACCGAAACAGCCTCTCCTTTCCTATCCGCTGAGCCAGAGCATAGTCCGCTGCTCGGCGCTCAGGATCCATTCCCTTCAGGGGGTCCAGGTCATAGAAAACATAGGTCAATTCACTGAGGCGTAGGAGGAGGCTTTCCACCACCTCAGAAGGGTCTTTGCCCATCCGAAGGATATCATCACACAACCTCACGAGTTTCCCCGCATCCCCTGTTACCGCTGATTCAAAGATTTCATCTATCTGGCTTTGCGCCACAAGCCCCAACTGTTGAACCACTGCCTCAAGGGTAACTTGATTACCAGAAGCCACTGCCACCTGCTCCAGGAGTGTGAGGGCATCCCGGTATCCCCCATCCGCCATTCTGGCAATCATCGTCAGGGCGGGGTCGTCCGCGGGGATATTTTCCGCCTCGCAAACTCGCTTGAGCACCATAAACAGATCGGAAAGGGTCCCACGTCGGAACTCATATCTTTGGCAACGGCTCCGGATCGTCACAGGGACTTTATTGAGTTCCGTAGTGGCAAGGATAAACACGACATAAGGAGGTGGCTCTTCCAGCGTTTTCAGCAAGGCATCAAAGGCTTTTTGTGATAGGTCGTGAACCTCGTCAATCACAAAGACGCGATACCGTCCCTGCATAGGCACATATTTCGCCGCCTGGACGATGTGTTCTCGCACCTGATCCACCCCCGATTCACTTGCCGCATCCATTTCCAAAACATCGCCATACCCTGCGTCAATTGCCTGACAGACTTCGCATTCGTTGCACGGCTCGGGGCTTGGTCCGCGAACGCAGTTCAGTGCCTTAGCCAGGATTCGTGCGGTGCTTGTCTTGCCCGTGCCCCTGGGACCCACAAACAGATAGGCGTGGGAGATCCTTCCCGTTGCGAGAGAAGCCTTGAGCGCCGTAACGACGTGCGTTTGTCCAATAAGCTCATCAAAGGTTTTGCTTCGGTATTTGCGGTAAAGGGCGATGCTGGGCATTTTCTTTCAGGAAGCCGGGAGAGATGCGTCGCGCGCTCGTCTACCATACCGTTGCTACCTTCCGGTCCTGGCGGGGTTAGGCAGACTCCCGCCGCGCATTTCCCGGCATACAGGGTTATGATAGCACGTGGGTTCTCGTTTCGTCAGCCCCTAAGGCTTCTCTCTATCACCACCCCCTCTATATCCTTGGTTCTCGGCTCCGTGTATCCGGGGGACGTAATGACCACGCCATCCGCATAAGGACCCTGCAGGAGGAGCATATCTCTCGTCATTCGGAAAGTAGCCCGCAGGACCCTCGCCCCCGTCTTCTCTTCTACTTGAATGTAGCGTTTGTCCGTCATTCCTTCTCCATTCCAGCCCGTCTTATCCTGAATGTGGTGAGGAGCCAGCCGAGGGGAGAAGTAAAACTCCACAATGTAGTCTTTAGACTTCAGGGGATACATCGGGGGGTTCCGACTCAGGTCAATTTTGCGGTCAAAGTAGTTATTTTGAGTGTAGAGAGATTCCTGCATATAGGTTCTATCACGGTCTATGTCAAAGTCCAGCCCTTCGGGGGCAGGCTCCCATTTCAGGTTGTAATCCGCATCTCTCAGTACCATCCGGATGCGGGCTCCCGTGGTGGGGATCCCCCAGTTACCCGTTACTCGCAAAACCTTCCTGTCCACCACGGCGATTTTCACCGAGAAATTGAGGTCCACGGGGTTATGAGTATCATAAGGAAACTTGTCATACACACCTGCCCGACGCCCAAATACGCCCCTGGAGGACATCCTCATCAGCAATATGTCCAGGCGCCGTTCTATGGTGTCGTGTCCAATCCGGTCCATCTCCTCCATAGTCGCCCCGAAGCGCACTTGCGCCTCGTTTTGAAGACGCCAGAACCAGCGCAGGGCATCATCCAGCCTGGCTTCCCGCAAGTAAGCTGCCCCCAGGAGACCCTTGAGTCCCGCCAAAATATCTGGTTTTTGAACCGCCTGCTCAAACCAATAGGCCGCCTTATCAAAGTCATCTTCCACTTTGTGATAATAAATCCATCCCGTCTCGTGGAAAAGGCGATACGAACTGGGGTTATGCTCCACGCCCTCCTTCAACAGGGCGAGCGCCAGGGGAATATATCGGCGGTCCGAGCGGTTCTGCTCATCCGTGAAGTTATAGGCGATGTGCCAGGCACCGGTGGCATACACCTCCATCTGGCGAGGGTCTAACCAGGTTACCAAACGAATGAGGGGCAAAATGGCATCAAACTGACCTGCGTGAAAATATTGGTCACTTCGCACCCACAGGATGCCCGCAACCATCTGACGGAATCCCGCAAGGGATGCCAGAAGTTGATCTACGGATAGACCCGCTTTGAAACTTATGTTGTGAGTGCTATAAAGCCGATACCATTGGGGGAAAAGTATCTGCTGGGAATAATAGCCTTGCAGGATAAATAGGATACCTGCAACCAGGAGCAAAGAACGTCGGGACTTCCGCATCTAAACCTCCTTCCGATCAAACACCCAAACTGCAAGGATAAGCAAAATCGTGGTGTACACGAGGGCATAGACAATGCCCCCCAGCATATAAATCGGCTCACTGCCTCGCAGAGCCTGCTCTGCCTGGGTGACCCCCGATGTAATATCCACCGTGGAAAAACTGGGGATGATGTAATGAGCGACTCGCGAAGCGATAGCGGAGATCCCTCCTTTCTGGGCTCCTAACTGCTCAAAAATGTCATTCATAAGGGTGCCGAACACATAAACCAAGCCCGTTAAAAAGAAGTTCACAATGGGGGTGACGATGGTAGAAAAAAACATTGCCACGCCTGCCAACAACATCATCTGAAAGAAATACATTATAGAAGCCCGCACGATGGCTATATAATCCTGAGTGCGTGCCTCCTGTTGCTGGAGATGGAAAGCCACGAGCAAGACCACCGTCATCAAGGCAATCATTAAAGCAAGTGCCACAACGCTACCCAGATATTTTCCGAGAAGAAACTGGTAGCGCTCCACAGGTTTTGAGAGAATGGTGTAAATGGTCCTTCTATCCACCTCGTTGGGAATCAAATACACCGTCAGGGTTACCGCAAGGATAGCAGCGGTCATCTTCAATACACCGAGCGTCATATCAATCAACGTCTCGGTCTGGCTCCGGGGAGTTAATTGGTTCAAGCTCGGCGCAATCACTAAAAACGCCAGGGCAACGAAAAGAATGATGAGCAACACTCTTCGCCGAAGAGCCTCGCCTACCGTAGTCTGCGCAATCGCAATCACCGCTGTCATACTTGCGACCTCCTGGTACTTGGGATTGCCCCTCCCGCCGCACCAATGGTCTCCACAAACAGGTCCTCCAGACGCTTGCGCCTGGGGATGATGCTGATAACAGTCCCTCCTGCCGAACGCACCGCATCCACAAACCCATCCGTAGCCAGATGGTCTGGCGCATCTATGATTAGCCTGCCCTCATAATAAGAGGTGACCACGCCGTCTTGACGCAGTTTCTCTTCCACCACTCTGGGCACGTTTTCTGCCGTAATCTCCACGCGCCCGCCCCGCAAAAGCACATCTAACTTCCCTTCCGTTACCACCTTGCCCAAATTTAGAATAGCAACGCGATCGCAAATTCGCTCCACATCCGATAACTCGTGACTGGAAATAAAGACAGTTTTGCCTTCATCGCGCATTCTCAGGATTAAATCCCGAATTTCAATATGGGCAATGGGGTCCAAGCCCGCGGTCGGCTCGTCCAGGAACAACAGCTCTGGGTCGTTGAGCAAACTTTGCGCCAACCCGATGCGTTGCTGCATCCCCCGTGAATACTGGGAGAGCGTTTTGCCCGCATCCTTCGCCAAGTTCACCTTCTCCAGAAGTTCCATCACCTTTTGCGAACGCACCGGCTCCTTGATGCCGAATAACTTCGCATAAAAATGCAGGATTTCCGCCCCCGTCATATGCTCGTAATAATAAGGCTTCTCAGGGAGATAACTGATCCGTCGGTGAACCTCAATGTCCCCCGCCTCTTTGTCCAGCACCCACGCCCTGCCTGAAGAAGGATAGATGATGCCCAAAAGCATTTTAATGGTGGTGGTCTTTCCTGCACCATTGGGACCTAAGAAACCGAAAATTTCTCCACGGTGAACCTCCAGGTCCAGGTTATCCACCACGTTCACTTTGCCTGCTCGGGTTTTATAGGTTTTTGTCAGTTTTTCCGTACGTATAGCGAGAGACACTGAAGGTCACACCTCAAAAGTAGGTTCCACCGTTTTCTCTAATATACCCTATGCCCCAACGCTGTTTAACACTAATCAATTTATTGCTTTCCAAAATACCCAGTGAAACGATTGGGTTAGTTTAATCGTGATATTAATTAACGGGAACGTTACCGAAGCCCGGAGGTGACCAACACCAAAAAGGGATAGGAAACGTTCACCTAATTCGGCGAGGACGTGCTTTGCTCTCCTTTCGGCGTCCTCGCCCTTTTTATTTTTTGAACACCTCCCCATCCACTTCCCTCACGGCAGAAACAAAAGCAACAATCTTTCCCGCATCCTTTATTCCCCGATCTCGTTCCACCCCACTGCTCACATCCACCCCATAGGGCGCTACATAGCGGAGTGCCTCTCCCACATTCTCTGGCGTCAAACCCCCAGCCAGGATGACGGGAAGGGGACAAGACTCCCTCAGGCGACGTGCGAGGTCCCAATCCGCCCGCTCCGCCGTACCTCCCCACCGGTTGTGCGAAAAGGCATCTACCAAAAGGGCATCGCACTCCAGGGAATTGGGGTCCACCCCCTGGGCTTCTTCCAGGCTCCGCACAACCCTGATGAGCCATTGCCCCGTTACGGGAGGGGTGCCCCGGACATACTGCAAGGCTTCGCAAAGGAGGGCTGGGGCTGGGAGTTCTGCAGGGAGTTCGCCAAAAACAGCCACGCGGGTTACAAACGGGGGCACGCACTGGATGAGTTCACGCACACCCTCCTTGTCCCCCACGTAGCGGGGGCTTGTAGGCTCAAAAACGAACCCTAAGGCATCCGCCCCTGCTTCAACTGCCACGCGTGCATCCTCCTTTCGGGTGATCCCGCAAATCTTTACACGCGTTCTTCTCTTCATTCTCCCCTTTCTCCCATCAGGCTTCGCACCGCGGATACTATATCCTTCTGGCGCATTAGATGCTCTCCTATCAGCACCCCTTTCACTCCCGCTTTTTTCACCCTCAAGACGTCTGCATAGGAATGGATTCCACTTTCACTGACAAGAGTTGCTTCCTTTCTCGCGAGGGGTGCCAGTTTTTCCGTTAGAGAAATGTCCACTTTCAAGGTTCTGAGGTCCCGATTATTGATTCCAATCAAGTCCGCCCCTGCCTCTTGTGCTTTTTCAAGTTCCCTTTCCGAATGGACCTCTATCAGGGCATCCATCCCCAATTCTTTGGTTAGGGAGAATAAGCGGGCGAGTGTCTTCTGGTCCTGTATGGCAGAAACAATGAGAAGGACCGCATCAGCGCCCAAAGCTCTGCTTTCAAAAATTTGATATTCGTCAATCAAGAAGTCTTTTCTCAAAACCGGGACCTCTACCGCATTCCTGACTTCCAGGAAGTCCTGATGGCTCCCTTGAAAAAAGGGTTCGTCCGTGAGGACACTGAGGGCGGTTGCCCCCCCCTGAAGATAGGCACAAGCGATCTCCTTTGCCTCTCCGGGAGTTCTGGACCGAGGGCGAAGGACGCCTCCACTGGGGCTGGCAAACTTCACTTCCGCAATAAGGGCTATTCCCCCACAGGCTTCAAGGGAATGGCGAAACCCTCTGGGAGCAGGAGCGTGTTCCACTGCCCGCTGGAGTCCTTTCAGGGGCATTTCGCGCTTTCGCTCCTGGATTTCCTCTCTCTTTTTTTGAAGGATTTTTTCCAGCACGTCTCCTTCACTCATCCCGTTGGGCAACCTCCTCCTGACTCATTCGGACCAGGTCCCTTAATTTTTGAATGGCAAGTCCCTTCTTCACGGCGGATTTAGCCATTTCTGCTCCCTCCAGGAAAGTATCCGCTAAACCCGCAACCCAAAGAGTCGCCGACGCGGTGGGGAGGGCAGATTGGCAATAAGGCGAGTCTACGTCTTCAAGAGCCTGCACTAACACCTGTGCATTTCCCTCCGGGGTGTTCCTGGCAAGGATGGCATCCAGGGGCACGGGGGAAAGCCCAAAATCCCCGGGATGGAGAGTGCGATGAGAGACGCGCCCCTTATCTACGATGGCAACGTCGGTCAAGCCAACAGGGGATATTTCATCAAGCCCTGGCTCCGCATAAGCAACGATAGCCCGCTCCGAACCCAGCCTTAAGAGAACCCGGGAAAGTTTGGTGAGCAAGGTGGGGGAATACACTCCAAGAACCTGGCGCTTCACGCCAGCGGGGTTGCAAAGGGGTCCCAGGATATTGAAAACCGTACGGATTCCAATTTCCTTGCGAACGGATGCCACGTGGGTCATAGCAGGGTGATAAAGGGGAGCGAACAGGAAAACGATCTCAAGCCTATCCAGTATTTCTCCTGCACGCGTGGGGCTAAGGTTGAGATTAACCCCCAGAGCCTCCAGCACGTCGGCACTTCCACAACGGCTGGTAAAGGCACGGTTGCCGTGTTTAGCCACTTTAGCTCCCGCGGCAGAAGCGATAAAAGCGCCCGCGGTGCTCAAATTGAACGTCTTGACAGAATCCCCTCCAGTCCCACAGGTATCCACGGCGTCTTTCCCCTGGACGGGGACCTTCACAGCTCGCTCCCTCATAGCCCTGGCAAACCCCACCAGTTCCATCACCCGCTCTCCCTTCATTCGCAAGGCAGTGAGGAAGGCGCCCAATTGGGCAGGGGGGACACTCCCGGACATAATTTGTGCCATAAGATAAGCAGATTCCTTTTCCCTGAGGGAACCGCCCGAGACGAGGCGATTCAGGGCTTCCACAAAGGTCATAAGACACATTATAAGGGCAAAAGCCCCGAAAGTGCCATCAGCTCCCTCCCAGAGGGAGCGCCCTTCTTTGGTGCCTATCCAGCCCCGGGCTCAATCCCCACAGGTGGGACAAGAGGAGGGGTCACCGCTACACTCTTTTTTGCTTTCGGAATCGGTTTTCTTCTCCTTTTTGGGGGGATTCTTTGGGTAGTCTGTGACGTGGAATCCCGGTCCTTTGAAGAGGAGTCCGACCGGCTGAATCACTCTTCGCAAACCCTTTTTCGCCCCACAGGCAGGGCACTGCTTGAGGGGCTCTTCTGTGATTCGCTGTTCCACTTCACAAGAGCGATGGCAGGCAATGCATTCATACACATAGGTGGGCATACAAACCTCCAATCGTGGAAACTCAAGGATAAGCCAGGCAAAAGAGATTGCTCTTTATAGGTATTATTCCCCATTCCATCCACGCGATTCAAGCCCACATCCCTAAAAGCCAAAGATGAACGTTGCTGACGCCTCCTGGCTGGTCCACTTAGGCAGTATTGGTCTTTTGATCCTCCTGGAAGGACTTTTGTCTGGGGATAATGCTCTGGTCCTGGCTCTCCTGGTTCGGCATCTCCCCCCGAAACTCCGCCAGCGGGCGCTCTTATGGGGGCTTGTAGGTGCAGGTGTTTTCCGGCTCATTGCCTTGCTCGTTGCCAAGAGCATTATTCAGTTCTGGTATTTACAGGCATTGGGTGCTCTCTATTTGTTTTACTTGCCCCTCAAGCACTTCTTTTGGGGCAAGAAACCTTCCCCCTCGCGGAAGGTACCCTCCCCAGGTTCCGCCACCCTCTCGTTCTGGAAAACGGTGGCTTTAGTAGAATTCACAGACATTTCTTTTGCGATTGATTCGGTGCTGGTCGCGGTTACCGTGAGCAAGGAGTTATGGGTGGTGTATACGGGGGTCATTCTTGGGGTGATCCTCCTTCGGTTTGGGGCGGGGGCTCTGGTAGCCCTCCTGGAAAAGCGCCCTGCCCTGGAACATATGGCGTATCTTCTGGTGGGGTGGGTTGCCGTTAAATTAGGGATGATGTCTGCCCACAACTTCACCCTTTTCTATGATTTTGGCTGGAAGGCCCCGGAGATGCCGGTGGGTTTATTCTGGCTTGTCACGGCGCTAATCGTGATTTTGGGTAGTATAATAGCGGAGAGGGAATATCGGCGGAAGAAATCTCCCATTCCGACCCCTCCCAAGGAGTGAAGGACTGTGAAAGTAGCGACTGGTTTGGTTTGTCTATTGGTCGTGTTGTGTGTCTCTTGCGGAGAGAAGGAAAAGACACAGGCTTTCAACACCCGTCCGCAGATCGCCCCCATCACGGACCAGGGGCTGGACGCGGTGAAAGCCCGCGTGAAAAAAGCAACGGACTACCTTCTTACCTATGCCAAAAAACACGGTCGCTTTCCCGAGCTCCGCACCTCCGGCATCGGGAGCGAACTTCGTGACATTTTGCGCCCTGAGTTCGGGCACGAACCGGGTTATGAGGAAGTCTGGGTAAGCCACACCGGCAAGAACTGGCTATTTTTCAATCCCGGGTTATCGGGCAAGAGCCTTTCGGAGATTTCCGATCCCGATGGGACGTGGCTTCTCAAGGACCCGGTCCGCGTGGGACCTCATGGGAACGTCGTCTCCTACGTAAGCGGACGAATAGACACGGTGATAGAGCGACCGGTGCCTGCGGGGTAAAAGGAACCTTCGCCCCCACTGAGGGAAACACCTGGAAGAAATGGATAAAGTTGGCATCGGAGTCATCGGGTGTGGGGGGATAGCCCAAGCCTGTCACCTTCCTGCCTACGCCTCTTTATCTGACCTCTGCACCCTCGTTGCGGTGGCGGATGTGGATGAAGAGCGAGCCCGAGAGTCCGCCAGCAAATTTGGTGCTCGCTATGCTTTCGCGGATTATCGCTCGCTCCTGGAACTCCCCGATGTTCACGCGGTGAGCATCACCACCCCCAATGCCTTTCACAAACAGCCCACCATAGATTCACTCTTATCAGGGAAGCACGTGCTTGTAGAGAAGCCTATGGCTTTGAGCACTCAAGAATGCTGGGAGATGGTGCAGGCTCAACGGAAGAGTGGGAAGGTCTTGCAGGTGGCTCTCCAGTGGCGTTTCTCAGGAGAGGCTCAATTTATGCGTCAATTTATCGCCAACGGGATGATGGGAGAGATTTATTATGTGAGAGCCTGTGCACTCCGCCGACGGGGAGTTCCCGGTTGGGGCGTTTTCATAGACAAAGAGAAGCAAGGGGGAGGTCCTTTAATTGACATTGGTGTTCACATTCTGGATTTTATGCTTCATTTGCTTGGTTATCCCAAGCCTCTTCGGGTGAGCGGTAAAACCTATCAAAAAATGGGAAGCAACCCCCGCTATTACAACGCCTGGGGCGACTATGACCGTTCTCGTTTCACCGTGGAGGATTATGCGGTTGGGTTTGTTCGCTTTGAGGGGGATTTATCGCTTTCCCTGGAAACGAGTTTTATGGCAAACCTTGGCAAAGAAACCTTTGGGGGGCAAATTCTGGGAACGGAAGCAGGGGCGGACTTAGACCTCTTCAGTGAAGACCCCATAACGATCTACACGGAGTTCCACAAGCAGGTCTTTGATATGAAGCCCCGCAACATCCCGAAGGTAAAGTCCCCTCACACGGAAGAGATACGCGCCTTCCTGAACGCCATCATCCACAACGCTCCCAGCCCCGTCCCTGGCGAAGAGGGGACGATCCTGGCGGGCATTATTGATGCACTCTATCGGAGCGCTGAAACGGGAAGGGAGGAAGATGTGGTTCTCCCTTCCGGACTATAGGCGACAGGGCTTAGGGGATGATGTCCCAGTAAGTTTCATCTACTCGCGCCTGCCACGGGTACACGAGGACAATGCCCGCCTCTTTATAGCTAATCTTGGCGCGCATCTTTCTGGTCCCCGGTTCAATGAACCTCTGGGGATTGGTGGTGATTTGCACCGTGATGCGCTGGTCGCTCGTGGTGGCGGTGCGGGTGTTCACTTGCTCCCACGTTTGGGTCTGAAAATTGAAGAGCTCCACCTTTTCTGTGATATTAGAGATGCTGGCGTGGGCTTCCCAAACGAACCACAACTGGCTGGGGGAATCGTTGGGCGTGGTGCCTTCCACGACCAGTTGGATGGGGAATTCCGCACCGGATAGGACGATCCAGGGGCGCATCACGAGGCGCCAGTCCTCACATCGCCACAGGTCGCTTAGCCCGCCGGAGAGGACAAGCCCCCGAGGGAGGGAAAAGTTATCGGGCACCACGCGAGGTCGGCGCCTCACAATTTTGAAAATCTCGCCTGTGTGATCAGCCACATAGAGTTCCCCGTTGGCGTCCACACCAAACGAAGTGACCGAGTTAATCTGATTGGTGGGGTCAATCTCCGACTTGCGATTGGTGAACTGCGTGACCACGGGGTTACCGCCTGCATCCAGCACCACCTTGAAGGTCCAGAGTTGGGCAGAGCAATAGTCGCTGAAGAAGTAGTGTCCGAAGACGTCACATCCCAACTCCACGCCCCGATACACGAATCCTCCCGTGATGGAACACCCTTCGGAGTGGCTATAGACGTGGATCGGAAAAGTGAGCGGAGTGTAGGCAGGGGGAAGTGAATTATTGAAGACTGCGTTGCCTTCGTAGTTGCGCCAGCCATAATTGCGCCCCCCCGCACCCGCAGGCTCGTAATCCACTTCTTCCCAGTTAGTCTGCCCCACGTCTGCAATATACATTGCCCCCGTTCCTCCAAAGCGAGGGTCATCAAAACTATATCGCCAGGGATTGCGGAGGCCAAAAGCCCATATTTCCCCTAAGGCAAAAATGGGGTCTCCATCCAGGAAGGGATTATCCGGTGGAATCACGTAGCCTTCCGGGTCGCTATCGGGCACGTTGACATCAATGCGGAGCATTTTGCCTAACCAGGTGTTGGGGTTCTGGGCTCGGTTTCCGGGGTCCCCAGCACTCCCTCCATCTCCCAACCCGATGTAGAGATACCCGTCTGGACCGAACATCAGGTTGCCCCCATTGTGATTAGAGAAAGGCTGAACGATCCAGCGATTACCTGAAGGGCCGCCCCAACGGAAATCAAAGCGCGTGGAAGGGTCCGCAACTAACGGGTTGCTTTCGGAGACCTTGAAGCGAGCGACCACCGTGTGCCCACTCGGATTGGTGAAATTGACATAAAATCGGCGGTTTGTCGTGAAATTGGGATCAAAAGCCAACCCCAGGAGTCCTCTTTCACTTCCGGTGCTAATTTGTCCTTGAAGATTCAGGAAGGGAGTGGGCAAAAGGGTGCCGTTTTGAATGACCCTTATGAGCCCGTTCTGTTGGACAATGAAGAGGATATTAGGGTCGGTGGGGTGTCCCACGATACCGACGGGTTGAGTGAGTCCACTCGCAATCCGCACGGAAGTCAGAATTTGCGCCTGGAGCCACGAAAGGGCACTCACCAAACACAAACACACGGTAAGAATTCTCACCTTCATCATTATTCACCTCGCAAGAACAACTCGTCTCATTATATCAGAGACCACCGCTTTATGCAAACCCCGAAGTTCTACGGGGTAACGGTCCACACCGTCTGATCAAGGTACACAAACCAGGGATAGGTCAAGACGGGACCGATGGACTTATATCGTATACGGGCACGGACGCGTCCGGTTCCCGGTTCCACGAACCGTTCCGGTTGAGTGGTGATGGAGATGTTCACCACGGAGTCGGAAAGGGTCGCCATCCGCTGGTCCACCTGCTGGTATTGCTGGATACTGAAGTCATACAGGTCAATCGTTTGCTGGATATTTCCGACGGAGGCGTGCGATTCCACCAGGAAGGCAAACTCCATAGGGTTCTGAATGGGCGACACGCCCTCCAGGACGATCTGGATGGGGGCTTCTTCCCCAGAAAGCACAATGCCCGGGCGAAGCACAAGCCAGGAGTCATCGCTTTCTCGGAGGTCCTGTAACCCTCCCGAGACCACCAGCCCCCGGAGCAGGGAGAACGACTTGGGATACACGGTCACAGGAGCCCCGCATTCCAGTAAAGAGATTTCCACTGCATCCACTCCTGCCTCGGTAACAGAATTGTTCGGGTTATCCGCAATACTAAAGCGAACCCTGACGGTGGAAGTGGGCTGAAGGAAGTCATTGAGGACGAACTCCCGCGAGACCCAGCCTCCGCTTCCCGTGCTGGATTCCAAGGTCACCCAGGTATTTCCATTATCGTTAGAGACTTCCACTACCAGGAAGTCATCCCCATCGTCATTGTAAATCCATCGGGCGTAGCGGAGGATATACACTCCTGGTCCTGAGAGGTCAAAGACGGGGGAGATAAGCCGAGTGGGTCCTCCATCCACATCTTCGCCCTGCGTATTGCCCGTCACGTAACAGCGTCCGGAGCCATCCGCATCGTTAGGCGGATCTCCCCGTCCCCAGTTGCCCGGAATTTCTCGCGCCCAGGCTCCTGTTTGGAGGTCCGTGTTTTGAACCGTCCAGCCCCGATCCTGTTCAAAGTTATCGGCGAAGACCACCTGGGAGCCTGTAGCACTCACGGCGGTATAGGTGGTTCCCGGCGCGCCCGGCGGGTCCTGATGCCGTCTTCCCGTTGTGTCCAGCGCACTCACGTAATAACGCACTCGCGTTCCGCACGGCAAGGCAGGAAACACCGCATCGTAAACATTGGGAGTAATTTGCTCCAGGGGAATCTCCACAAACCCGCTTCCCGCATCATAGTGGAGTTTCCCCGTGCCGGGCTGAGGCTGGACACCAGAACCACTGACCACCACCCGCATCCGCGTGCCCCCATTCGGATTGATGAACGCAGGCTGTCCATTAGGATAACTGAACTGCAGGCGAGCAATGGCATTCCTGGGATCTACGACGAAAAGCCCACGATTGATGTCGCTGATGATGACGTTCCCACTGGGGAAATAAGGGTAATTGCTCCAGGCACCATCAAAGCCAGGACCGTCATCTTCGGGATAAGTATCGAACCAACCCACCTGGGGCGGGTTTATGGGATGGACGTTCAGGTCAAAAATGCGGAGCCCACTGCGATAATCGCTTTCGTAAACAATGCCATTGCGGATATACAAATTGTGGTCTGTGGCGGCGAGACCACTGCTATATTCACCCACATAAACGGGCTGGTTCAAGTTCGTAATGTCAAAGACTATGGTGCGGTTAATGTTGTCCAGTTCATCGTCCAGATAGAGATAGTGAAAATCTTCTGTCCAGGCTTGGTGGGCATAGGCAACGTTGGGATAAGCAGTCCTTGAAAGGAGGATGGGGTTGGATTTGTTCGTTACGTCAATGACGTCCAAGCCTCGCCCCTCGCTGGAGCCAAAAAGAATCTGCCGTCCGTTATAAGGACCTGAGGTATAGGTCACTGCTTGTATATCGTGCTCATAGGCATTGGTCCATCGCCCCACTTCCACGGGGTTGGCAGGGTCCGTGAGGTCAAAGAAGACAGTAGTGCCACTCCCTCCCCGAGAACCACAAGTATAAAGAAACCCGCTTCGGGTGTCCACCGCGATGTTATGGCTGGTGTTGGGCGAAGTGATGGTGCGGACTAATCGCACCTCCCCATTGTCAACATTGGAAAGGTCCACCACCTGGATGCCCCCGCCCGCCTCATTCACCACATAAGCATAATCCCGGTAAACCTTGATGTCCGCCCACAAGCTGGAGGAGTGGGGAATGGAGCCGATGATGCGGGGGGCTGTGGGGTCCGTGATTTCCACCACTGCCATCTGGTTGTTCAAACCCATCAGGGCATACTCCCGCCCGGATCGGGAGACATATCCCCAGCAATCGTTTCCCGATTGCGCCCCAAACTGGTTGAGGTCCAGCCACGATCTCAACTGCACGTTGTGGGAATTGAATTGGGCAGGGAGGAGCGCGGGAAGACCCAAAAGAAGCACACCTATTAGCCAGGTTAAGGATTTAGACCTTTGCATAGTGTCACCGCAACAAGAAGTATACTGAACCGACAAGGCTCAGTGTTTAGAGGACGCCCCTCATCCTGAAAAAAGTTCTCTCCCCCCTTGCAAATCCCTTCAGATTGGGCTATAATGAAGGCACCTCTGGAGGTGCGAGATGAAGAAAGTTTTTTTGCCACTCGGCATCCTGATGACGACTGCCCTTGCCCTGACCGCGGGAAGGGATATGATGGCGGTGGGGCGAGGCTTGATGCATGGCCACCCGGGACATTGGGAACTGGCTTTTGACCTCGCGGTCTTCAAAACCGATACCAAAACGACGGGTTCTCTCCTCATCTGGGGCGAGGGGGGGCACCCCTATCCCGATGTGGTCCTTCGTGCCGACTCCGTGGCGGATGCTAAATTCCTGGGCTCCACCGCAAGGTTCTTTGCCCTGGGGCGCTATCACAACACCCCCGTGGTGATCGTAGTGACTGCTTCCGACAATACTCCCCTTGAGCGCCCCGATACCCTCTCCCTATTGGTTCTGGACTTATTGGGGCGCCCCATCATCTACACTTCGGGAGTGGTAGAGCAAGGCAACATCTACGTAGGACCTGGCGACTAAAAAGGCGAGGCACTCTCATAGGAAATGGACACCGACGGCTGGCGTTGGGTCCTGTTTGTCGGGCTTATCCTAGCTAATGCATTTTTTGTTGCATCGGAATATGCCCTCATCGCCTCTCGCCCACCCCGATTAGAAGCACTCGCAAGAAAAGGAAGCCCCTCTGCCCGCGCTGTCCTGCACGCCCTCAAAGACCTTCCCCACTACATTGCAGGTATTCAGGTTGGCATCACGATGGCAAGTATCGGGTTGGGCTGGGTGACGGAAACCACCCTGGCGTCCTCCCTGAAGCCCTACCTGGAATGGGGGCATCATCTCCTTGCCTCGGGCATCGCTTTCTTAGTCGCCACCTTCCTGTTAGTCGTCTTGGGGGAGCTCACGCCCAAATACCTCACCATTCGGGACGCAGAAAACACCGCACGATGGCTCATCTTCCCCCTCAACTTCTGCTTGATTCTCCTGAAACCTTTGACCGCCACACTGGAGGGGACCGGATACTGGCTTCTCCGAGCCTTCCGCGTGGACATCACCAAGCCAGGAAAAGACAAAACCTCCCCCCAGGTCAAAGCGGAATTAGCCACCCTCCTCAAAGAGGAACTCACCGCCCTGCTACGGCAAAGTCTCCACGCAGGCGTGGTGGAAGAAACCCACGCGCGAATGCTCACCAAAGCTCTACGGCTAACCGAACTCAAGGCGGACGAGGTGATGATCCCCAGGGTGGACATCGCTTATGTGGATGCAAATTGGTCCCAGGAGCAACTCACCCGCGCCCTCGCCCATCAAAGCCACACCCGGCTCGTGGCAGTGGAAAATGGAGACCTGGACAAAGTGGTGGGCATCCTCCACCTTCAGGACGTCTTCCGCCTCTATGCAGGTGAAGCACAGGACGTGCGAAGCATCCTTCGCCCCGCAGAGTTCATCCCCCCTAATCTCACCCTGGACAGGGTTTTGGAGCGGATGCGGGAACTCCGAACGCAGATGCTTATCGTTCGCGATGAGCACGGGGGAACCGCAGGGCTCCTCACCCTGGAAGACATCGTGGAGGAGGTCTTCGGGGAACTGGAAGACCAGGTGGAGCATGCCCAGCCACGCATTGAACGCCGTCCGGATGGGCGTGTCCTGATGCGGGCAGAAGTCCGCACGGATGAATTAGCGGAGTTCTTAGGGATGGAAGACCCCACCGGGGAGCGACAGACCGTCGCCAACCTCATCCTGGAACGGCTGGACCGACTTCCTCGCCTGGGCGACGTGGTGGAAACACCCTTTGGGACGATGCGGGTGGAAAATATGGCTCGCCACCGGCTTACCCGGGTGTCCCTTTTGCCCCAGATACGGGAAAAGGAGGCAGGATAAGACCCCTCCCTGCTCCCCGCTTATCCTCCTAACTTTTTCAGGGCGGAACGAACGGCACTTTTCACCTCCTCCGGCTGATCGGGGTCGTTCAGTAACTTGCGAAGCGGTTCCACCGCGCGCTTACTCCAATTCTCCAAGCGCCCGAGCAGCCAAAGAACGCACGGATTCATCAGGGTGGGAAAGAGCCCGAAGAAGCCCGTCCACCGCACGTACGTCCCCTATCTTCACAAGTGCCCAAGTAGACTCAGCCCGCACGACTCCATCCGGGTCTGAAAGGACACGAAGGAGAGCGTCCACCGCACACGCATCCCCTATTACCCCAAGTGCCTCTGCAGAGCAAGCCCGCGCGGAAGGGTTAGAAGAACAAAGAAGGATTTGGATAAGTCCCTCTATTGCCCTCTTCCGCACGACGGGATTGGCATCTCGGGCAGAATCCCGAAGTGCCACCCACTTGTCCATTTCTACCAGTTTTCTAACCGCTTCGTCCCCTCCCTCTCCCCCTGATTGGGAAACCAGGTCCTTCACGCACCCCTCCCGTGGGGGTCCTGCGGGGCATAAGGAATCGGGTCCATCCCAACCGTAGGGGATTCCTCAGGACCTTCTGCACCTTTTCCACTCACCATATCATCACCGCCCCTCCTTAGCATTATACAATATAATCACGAAATCTTAGTCCTCCCCTTCCTGATGAGGGGGAAAGGGGTGTTCGCTCTTTTCTGGATAACCGCATTTCCCCGAGCCTTTTTCGCCCATAATTTATAGAAATGCGTGCCAGCCAGATGTTTCTCCCCACGCTTCGCGAGGCGCCCGCAGAAGCGGAACTGGTGAGCCACCGTCTTCTTCTTCGGGCGGGCTTCATCAAGAAACTTTCGGCGGGGGTGTATTCCTATCTCCCTCTGGGTCTTCGCTCCTTAAACAAGGTTGCCCAGATTGTTCGTGAGGAGGCAAACCGTGCGGGGTGCATTGAGATTCTGATGCCCGTTTTAGTGCCGATAGAGCTTCTTCAGGAAACGGGGCGGGACACCGTGGCAGTGCTTTATAAGACTCGGGACCGCACCGAGCGGGATTTCGCCCTCGGTTTCACCCACGAGGAAGTGGTAACGGACATCGTGCGCTCTTTTGTGCAGAGTTATCGCGATATGCCCCTCTGCCTTTATCAAATTCAGGCAAAGTTTCGGGATGAACCACGCCCGAGGGGGGGGCTTATCCGTGGCAAAGAGTTCCTGATGTTTGATGCCTATAGTTTTGATGTGAGTGAGGAAGCGTGTAGCGAGTCTTATCAACGGTTGTGGCAGGCGTATGAGCGGATGTTCCGGCGTATGGGTCTTAATCCCCTGGTGTGCGAGGCGGAATCGGGCGACATTGGAGGTTCAGAAAATCACGAGTTTATGGTGATCACGGAGGGGGGGGAGGACAGAGTTCTGCGAGATGACAAGACGGGCTATACCGCGAATGCGGAACGGTGCCCCATAGGGGGCGAATATCCTGAGCCTGACATTTCCCGCGTTCCCTCTGCAGAAATAGTGGACACACCCGGAGCACGAACCGTGGCGGAGGTTACAAGTTTTTTGAAGGTGAGTGCGAAGCAACTGGTGAAAACGCTTCTGGTGAGTGCGGGGGATCAAGTGGTGGGTGCGCTGGTGCGGGGAGACCGCGAGTTGAACCCCTACAAACTGGCGCGAGTACTGGGCGTGGAGAAGGTGACGCTTCTTCCGCCCGAGAGAGTGCGGGAGGTTACGGGAGCGGATGTGGGCTTCGCGGGTCCCATCGGGCTTCCTCGCATCCCCCTCATTGCGGACCAGGAGATACGAGCCTTATCGGACTTTGTGGTGGGCGCCAATCAGGACGACCGGCATTACGTACACGTGTGCCACACCCGTGATTTCCCCGTAGAGAAATTCGCCGATATTCGCTTAGCGGAGGATGGCGACCCCAGCCCCTTTGGAGGCATCTTGCGAGAAGTCCGAGGAATAGAAGTGGGGCACATTTTCCAATTGGGGACGAAATACAGTTCCGCTATGAACGCTCTCTTTACGGATGCTCAGGGGCACCAAAAACCGATTGTGATGGGGTGCTATGGTTTAGGCATCGGGAGGTCGCTCCAAGCCATCGTGGAGGTGTCTCACGACGAAGCAGGCATCATCTGGCCTCTTTCTGTGGCTCCCTACGAGGTGGTGATCATCCCCGCCAACCAAGAAGAGGAAGCCCAAGCCCGTTCGGCGGAAGCCCTTTATCATCAACTCTTAGAGCGGAACGTGGAGGTCCTGCTGGATGACCGAGATGAGCGGGCAGGGGCGAAGTTTAAGGATGCAGACCTCATCGGGTATCCGTTGCGGGTGGTGTGCGGAAAGGGGGTGGTGAAGGGACAAATAGAAGTGAAGTGGCGGTGGGAGTCGCAAGGGCGAGAGATTCCCCTTTCGGATGCTGGGGAGGTCATTGCTCGTTTGGTGGAGGAGGAGCGGGCGAAGTACCTATGAGTTTCCGCGTCCACGTCCTTCTCTCTTCCTGAAGGCAGGGACCTAAAAATGAGTTTGCCTTCTCAGGAGTTCTGAAATGCCATAGAAAAGTCCGCCCTCACATCCCCACCGCAGTGTAATGGCGGAGTCCCAATCTCCAGAGGACACTGGCGAGCAAAAGATGGACCAGCACCCACCCCGCCTGACTCATCAGGGCAAGCGAGGCTTGCTCGGGCAGGAGTTTTCCTATGAGGATCTCCGTGGGAACTCCACTGGTGTAATAGAAGGGTAGCACCTTGGCTAAGGAGGTTGCCCATTCGGGAAGCACGTTCACGGGAAACAATTGCCCTGAAAGGAAAAGCATAGGGAAATAATAAAGTTCAAAGATGGTCCTCGTTTCCTCTAAAAAGAGGGCGAAAAGGGAGAGCATAAAGATGAGGGTAAAACTGACGAGATGCCCCAGGATCAAGGCGCACCAAAAATGCCATCCCAGATACACGTGGGCTCCTGTGAGATAGCCTTTATAAATGGCTATCAAAACGAGGAGAATGGGCAAGAAAAGCACGGTGCGAAGGCATCGCCACGCTAAGTTTCGCAAAAAGCAAACCTGGAAGTAGCTCACGGGGCGCAGGAGGTTGACCGAGAAGAAGCCCTCCTTGACCTCCCACGCAAGGTCCCACATAAGGTGGCTCACGACAAAATTGACGACGGTGATCATTCCCAGGTAGTAGAGGACGAACTGGCTGGCGGTGAAGCCCGCTATCGTCCCTCCGGGTGGGGTTGCAGAAATGAAGACGAGGGGCATAATGACGGCGGGAAAGACATCCGTGAGGATCCATATAACGGCGGCCGCCCGATACGCCAGCCCATCCATCAACCAGATGCGAAAAATTGCCCACGATTTCCGGAAACGCCTCACTCCCCTCAATCTACCCAAGAGGCAGGACGGCAGGCGTGATGGGGCGAATAATAAGATATGCCCAATTTCCCTACCCGTCGTGAAGTGCTTGGCTGGATGGGCGCGTGGTGGGTGGTTTTCCGTCGCCCTTCTGTCCCCTTTCCGCAGGAGCCAGAAGGGGTCAAGGCTTTGGAGGCTCGCCTCTCTCAGGGCTTTCCGCCTGAGGTGAAGCCACTGGTGGAGAAAGCACTGGAACAGAACCGCCGTCAAACCGAACAGCGCCTGAAGCATCTCCTCCCCGAAGGGAGCGAGCCGTGCACGATTTTCGTCCCTCGTAGCCCGCGAGGAGAAAACACCCGTTGAAGAGTTTTCTTTTTCTCTCGAGTTTTGCCTATGATTGGACCCTTTGATAGCATTGCCCGTTTATCACAAGCCATCCGAAGGCGCGAGGTCTCTTCCGTAGAACTCACGCAGATGTATCTCCATCGCCTGAAGACTCTTGGGCGGGAATACCGTGCGGTGGCGGAAATCACGGAATCGCGTGCCCTCTCGGAAGCGAAATCAGCAGACGAGTACTTGAGGCGAACAGGCAAAATCAAGAGCATCCTTCACGGCATCCCCTATGGGGCAAAGGACCTTCTGGCAACGAAGGGAATTCCCACGCGCTGGGGCTCCCCGGGGCACCAGGACCAGGTTTTTGACTACGATGCGACGGTGATTGAGAAACTCACCAATGCGGGCGCCGTGCTGGTCGCTAAACTTTCAATGATTGAACTTGCAGGAGGAGGGGGCTATAACACTCCGAGTGCGAGCGCGAACGGAGCCTGCCTTTCTGCCTGGAACAAGACACTCTGGGCAGGGGGATCCAGTAGCGGATCGGGCACCGCCCCCGCATTGGGGTGTGTGGCTTTTAGTATTGGAAGCGAAACGAGCGGGAGTATCACCTGCCCCAGTGCCTTCAACGGCATCACGGGATTTCGCCCCACTTATGGCAGGGTGAGCCGATTTGGAGCGATGCCCTTGTGCTGGACGCTGGACAAAATCGGACCTATGGCACGCTCGGCGGAGGATTGTGCGAATGTTTTGCAGATCATCTCTGGCTATGACCCGCGCGACCCAAGCAGTCTGCGCGAGCCATTAAACCTTCACTATCGGGGACCAAAACTGCGCATCGGTATCCTGCCTGAGGAATTTGAAAAAAACGAAGCCTCGGAATGCCAAAAAGCCTACGAGGAAACGCTCCGGACCTTTCGTAAAATTGGCTATTCCATCAGGGAAGTGAAATATCCTGACCTGCCCTATGAAACTGCCCTGATCCTCATCATCCTGGCAGAAGGAGCAAGTGCGCACGAAAACTTCATTCGGAGCGAACGGTTTTGGAGCCTTAAAGACCCCGAGCAACTTGCAGGGTTGGCGAGCGGATTGGAGGTCCGTGCGGTGGACTACCTCTGGGCTTTAAGGTTGAGGACCGAAGCCTTGAAAGCAAACGCCATCTGGGAACAATGCGACTGCGTTTTTACCCCTGTCTTCTACCACTCTGCTCCCCCCATAGAGGAAAAGTTTGAAAAGTCATTCCAGAAAATGGGAGGAGACGTGGGACCTTCTAATCTTCTGGGCTGGCCCGCCCTGGCCTTCCCCATCGGTTTTGAAAACGGTGCTCCCTTAGGGGGGCAAATCATTGCCCCCGCTTATCGGGAGGACATTTGCTACGAAGTGGTGCGCGCTTTCCAGCGAGAGACGGATTGGCATCTCCGCAGACCTGTGGAGGGATAAAAGTCCACTTTTCCCCAAGGGTTTTGCCCCCCGCGCCCCCATTATCTGCCAAAATAAAAATAAAAGCGGATTTTGGCGCGACCACCGCGCTAAGGTAGGTGCCGATGCGATACAATTCAGTCCTTGAAACCATAGGCAGAACCCCTCTCATCCGGCTTAACCGAATCAGCAAAGGGCTTCCCCCGGATATTTATGTGAAGGCAGAGATGTTCAACCCGGGGGGGAGTGTTAAGGACCGCATCGCCATCAAAATGATTGAAGATGCGGAACGGCGAGGAATCCTCAAGCCTGGGGCGACCATCATTGAAGCAACCTCAGGGAACACAGGGATTGGGCTGGCGATTGTGGCTCGCCTGAAGGGTTACCAGCTGATCTGCACCACGAACGACAAGCAAAGCCGAGAGAAGATTGACCTTCTCAAGGCTTTCGGGGCAGAGGTGGTGGTCTGTCCCACAGCGGTCGCTCCCGATGACCCCAGGAGTTACTATTCTGTGGCTAAAAAGCTTGCGCAAGAGATCCCCAACTCCTACTATCCGAATCAATACTACAACCCCACCAACCCTCAAGCCCATTATGAGACCACGGGTCCTGAAATATGGGAGGACACGGAAGGGCGAGTGGATGCTTTTGTGGCTGGTATGGGGACGGGAGGCACTATAAGTGGCGTGGGGAGGTATCTGAAGGAGAAAAAGCCGAGCGTGAAGATTGTGGGAGCTGATCCGGTTGGCTCCCTTTATTACGAATACTTCCACAAAGGGACGATTGGGGAGGCGCACACGTATTTGGTGGAAGGAATTGGTGAGGACATCCTGCCCGCCACTATGGACTTCTCCGTGCTGGATGATGTCATCCAAGTCACGGACAAAGAATCTTTTCTCTGGGCAAGGAGATTGGTAAAAGAAGAGGGGATTTTTGCGGGCGGTTCATCGGGAAGTGCCCTGGCTGCAGGAATCCGCTATGCGGAAAAGATGAAGCCTGGACAAGTGATGGTAATCCTCCTTCCCGATACAGGCACGCGGAACCTGGGCAAGGTCTACAACGACGAGTGGATGAAGGAGAACCAATTCCTGGAAGCCCCCATACGAGCCACCGCAGGAGACATTGCCAAAAACAAGCCTGCGTCTATACCTCCTCTGGTCAGCCTTTCCCCTGCGGACAAGGCTTCCTATGGGCGCGAGGTTCTCAAAAAATACGACATCTCCCAGGTCCCCGTGATAGAAAATGGAGATGTGATCGGCACCTTTACGGAGGACCGACTGATTGATGAGCTTATGCTGGGCAAGAACCTGGAGGACCTTTACGTGCGTGAAATAATGGATCCCCCTTTGCCCATTGTTTCACCTGAAGCCACCCTGGACGAAATTACCGCCATCATCCCTAAAAAATCTCCTGCGGTTCTCATTCGCCATCCCAATGGCAAATGGGACATTCTGACCAAGTACGACGTGATCCAGGCTATGCTGTGAAAACTTCCCCGGAGGACTCTATGCAAAAAAATAAATGGGGCTTTGACACGCTCGCCGTGCACGGAGGCACCCCCCCTGACCCCCTCACCGGAGCAGTGATGACTCCCGTCTATCTCACCTCCACTTATGTGCAAGAAGCACCCGGTAAACACAAGGGATATGAATACTCCCGCACGGGAAACCCCACGCGAACCGCCCTTCAGAACAGCCTTGCTTCCCTGGAAGGTGCCCGTTTCGGGCTTGCCTTTGCTTCGGGGCTTTCCGCCACTAACACGGTGCTCAATCTCTTTCAAAAGGGGGACCACATTCTATGTGGGGATGATGTGTATGGGGGCACTTATCGCCTCTTTAAAAGGGTTTTTGAGCAATATGGGGTTGAATTCTCCTTCTTGGACACCCGGGACCTGGAAGCCCTGGAGAACGCCATCAAGCCCAACACTCGCCTCCTATGGCTGGAAAGCCCTACGAACCCTCTTTTGAAAATCACCGACCTCCGCCTCGCCTCGGAAATCGCTCACCGTCACGGAGTGCTTGTATGCGTGGACAATACCTTTGCAACCCCCTATTTGCAGAATCCGTTGGATCTGGGCGCAGATTTAGTCGTACACAGCACTACAAAGTATCTGGGAGGGCATTCCGATGTGGTAGGGGGCGCCATCGCGACAAACCGAGAAGACCTTTATGAGCGACTCGCCTTCTTTCAAAATGCGGTAGGCGCGGTTCCGGGACCACTGGATTGCTTCCTCGTGCTTCGTGGAATCAAAACGTTAGCCTTGCGGATGCGCAAGCATTGCGAAAATGCCCGAGCGATTGCCCAATATCTGAAGGGGCACCCTCGCGTGGAGCGGGTTTACTATCCCGGCTTGCCAGAACACGAGGGGCACACCATCGCCCTCCGGCAGATGCGAGATTTCGGGGGGATGGTGTCCTTTGAAGTGAAGGGTGGTGTGGAAAACGCCCTGCGGGTGGCGACGGGGACCCGCCTTTTTGCCCTGGCGGAAAGTTTAGGAGGGGTGGAATCGCTTATTGAAGTACCTGCTTTAATGACGCACGCTTCCGTGCCTCCCGAAGAAAGAGAGCGAGCGGGGTTAAAAGATGGGCTTATCCGGCTCTCTGTAGGGATTGAGGACCCCCAGGACCTGATAACCGACCTGGATACTGCCCTGGGACAAGCATAAGGGCGCCCCAATGGGTTATAATAGATTTACCCTGGTGCTCCTACCAGGGAATCACAACACTTCAGGAGGTGTGAAAAGATGAGAATCCTTTCTTGGCTCTCTGCGCTTGCGTTGGTGGCGGTTGTGCTCTATGGCTGTCCGCCCTCGGAAGAGAAGCCACCTGCCGGTCAAGAAACTCCGTCCACTCAGCCCGCGCCCGCTGATGGCGGGGCTACAGGGACGGGAACAGGTACCGGTGATGCCACTGGAACGAGCGGCACTACGGGCACTGAGACAGGTACCGGAGGTGCTGCAGGAACGGGCGGTACCACAGGAACTGAGACAGGTACCGGAGGCGCTACGGGAACGGGTGGCGCTACAGGGACCGGTGGTGAAACCGGCACCGGCGGTTAATCCCACCCCACCAATCTGAGCAAAGAGGGGCGCCTCCACAGGGGCGCCCTTTGAATTTTTTATTAAAACTTCACCCTTGTGTTTCATTTAGGTCATACTATCCCGTGGATGTCCGTTTGTGAAATCAATTCGCTCACGGTAGCCTATGGGAATACTGTTGCCCTGAAGGACCTTACGTGCACCATTCCCGGAGGATGTGTGGGTCTCCTGGGACCCAACGGGGCGGGCAAAACCACTCTCATCAAGACGCTTTTGGGGTTCGTGCAACCCCTATCAGGATCTGCCACGCTTTTAGGCTACGACACCACCCGAGAGCCTTTACACGTGCGGATGGAGGTGGGTTTGATGCCAGAACAAGATTGTCACATTCCGGGGCTCACCGCAGTGGAATACGTTGCCTATCTGGGGGAACTCTCCGGGATGCCTCGCAACCAGGCGATGCGGCGAGCCCATGAGGTGCTGGACTACTGCGGGTTAACCGATGCCCGATACCGTCAAATCCAGACCTATTCCACGGGGATGAAGCAAAAAGTGAAGTTGGCGCAAGCATTGGTTCATGGTCCCCGTTTGGTATTTTTAGATGAGCCTACGAACGGATTAGACCCTGAGGCGCGCGAGGAAGTTTTGTCTATGATCTACGACATCTCGCATGGAAAAGGGGTGCACTGCGTCCTATCTTCCCATCTCCTTCCCGATATTGAACGGACCTGTGATTACGTAATCGTTCTTCATAAAGGCGAACTTCGGATGTCAGACACCGTGGAGGCGGTGCGTCGGATGTCTCTTTATATCTGGGAGGTGGAATTGAAAGAGCCTGTGGAACCCTTTGCCCGCGAGATAGAGCGTCTTGGGGGGAAAGTCGTGTGGAACCTATCCCATCACTACCGGGTTCAACTCTCGGACGGCGAGACGGACGCTTCCCGTCTGGTGTTTGAAGCCGCGCGCCGGTGTGGTGCTCAGGTGCGTGGGCTACGGCAGTCCCAGAAGACCCTGGAGGAGGCTTTTCTGGAGGCATTGGAATGAACACCGCAAGTCCCATTGCTGATCTTACCTACCGGAACTACGAAGGTCCCCGGGAACTTCGGCGGTTCCGCTTTCTTCCCATCGCGCTCAATAGCATTCGTGTGGCGATAAAGGTCAAAGGGTTTTGGCTCGCAGTTTTCTTTGGCTTCTTCCCTTACGTTTCCTTTATGATGCAGTTGTTGATACTCACCCGTTTTGCGCCACGGGAGGGTTTTCGTCTGGATGAGGCGTTGGCAACCACTTACGGGCAAACCTGGCCCGCGTTTATTATCGCCATCATTGCAGGAGCAGGCAGTATTGCTGCGGACAACCGCTCCAATGCCTTGCAGGTGTATCTCGCCCGTCCCATCACGAAAACGGATTACCTTATCGGGAAGATTTTGGGGGTCTTCACGCTGGTCTATCTGATGGTATTTGTTCCCCTTTTCATCTCATTGCTTTACAGTGCGTTCAGCCAGGGGGTTATAAAATTCCTGAGCGAGTATGGCCATCTCTTTCTGAAAGCATTTCTCCTCGCAGGGGTGCCAGCCTGCGTCCACTCGTGCCTTCTGGTAGGCATTTCCGCTTGGTGTCGCGCCCCCTGGCAAGCAGGAACCATTTATGCAGGGTTATGGATTTTTACGAGCATATTCTCCACAATGCTTTCGGATTCTCTGTCCCACCGACTTACCGAGCAAACCGCCACCACCATCCGGTACCTGAACCCAGATGGAATCATCGGGGGCCTGGGCTATCACCTCATCGGTGCAATGCCAAGGGGGTTTGCGCTCCGCGTGGAGCCTTTCCCTCATTGGGAGCCTCTGCTGGCGCTCCTGATTGTTCTGTGTGGGGTGGGCATCCTTCTGGCACGTTCTCGGATTCGGGCGGTTGAGGTGGTGCAAGGATGATTGAACTTCAGAATGCCTCTCGCTGGTATGGACAGGTTATCGGCTTGAATGACGTTACCTGTACCATCGGTCCTGGCATAACTGCTCTCTTAGGGGAAAACGGAGCGGGCAAGTCCACGATGATCAAACTTATCACGGGACAATTGAAGCCAACCACGGGTAGCGTAAGGGTATTCGGAGAAGCCCCCTTCGCCAATCCCCACATCCTCAGCCAGATTGGCTATTGTCCAGAAACGGACGCCCTATACGATACAATGACGGGTAGGGATTTTCTCCGACTTATGGGACGCCTCTCGGATATCCCCAGGGCACAACTTGAAGAGCGGGTAGAAAAGGTCCTCGCCCGCGTGAAAATGACAGACCGAGCGAAGGATGTGATAGCCAGTTATTCCAAAGGGATGCGCCAGAGGATTCGGATTGCCCAGGCATTTCTCCACGACCCCCCTATCATCGTGCTGGATGAGCCCCTCAGCGGATTAGATCCCGTGGGGAGACGGGAAATGCGTGACCTGTTTGTGACCTGGGGGTCTGAGGGGAAAACCGTTATCGTGAGCAGTCACATTCTTTACGAAGTGGAACAAATGACCCGGAACATCTTGCTCCTTTATCGCGGAAGGCTTTTAGCCCAGGGGGATATTCGCGAGATACGCTCCCTCATTGACCGTCACCCTCACCGAGTTCGGATCCGCGCAAACGGAGTGCGGGAACTCGCTTCCCGCCTCATTTCTACGGGTTCCGTGCTCGCCGTGCAATTGGACAGGAAGTCCCCCGACACTCTGGAAGTCCAGACAGAAAATCCCGACGCCTTTTATACGACCTTTGGAGAAATTGTCCTGGAAAACGGCATCATAATCCAGGATTTCCACTCACCCGACAACAATCTGGAAGCGGTTTTTCGCTATCTGACGGAAAGATGACTTTGTTGGAAATTGTCCTGTGGCAGATTTGGGAACATACCCAACCCCGGCGTTTGCTGGGCTTGGTAGCAATTGCCTCCGTAGGACCCGTGCTTGCTCTGATCTGGCGGATTTCCGATCCCCGGATGAACCCGGAGTCCGTTTACGGCACTTTAGCCCCCCTGGCGGTTTATGGGCTGAGTTTAGTGCTTCTTTGCCTGGTGCTCGCGGGAGGCGTGGTGTCTAATGAGGTCACCAATGGCACTATCGGTTATCTCCTCACGCGCCCGGTATCCCGAACGAAGTTAATCCTCGGAAAGTGGATTTCTGCCTGGTTGGTCGCTTGCATTTTGGTCATCCTTGCCGACTTCCTCACCGCGCTCATCTTGCTCGGGGCAAGCAACCTGAACACCTCTCAATTGCTTCGTGAAGTTTTTGCCATCCCTCTGGGCTGTGCCGCTTATTGCTCTGCCTTCACGGCGCTCTCCACCTTGATGACCAAGCCCTGGGTAGTGGCTGTGTCTTATGCCTTTTTCTGGGAATCCTGGGTGCCCTTAATGCCCGGAGACTTTAGAAAGTTATCCCTTATGGCGCAGGTTCGCGCCCTCGCTCGCCACGAAGCCCCGATCCCGAAAGAAGAGAGCGAAATCCTCAGGATGCTCTGGGGTGAACCCGAGCAGATTAGCGCAATTTCCGCCTTTAACACCCTCGTCCTGGTTATCATCCTCACCCTGACCGTGGCATGCCTGGTGTTCACCCTGTCGCAGTATATTCCCAAGGAAGAGGCGACTTAGGGACTCCACCAGCTAAAGTTCTGCTAACTTCGGATGGTCTAAGCCAGGATGGTCTGGGTCTATTTCTTTAAGGCGCTGAAGCGTGGTTCTGGCTTCCACTGTCTGCCCCATAGCGAGAAGGGTTAGGGCTAAATCCAAAAGGGCATCCGAGTAAGTGGGGTTTTTTTCTAAGGCGATCTGAAGTTGCTCTTGTGCGGACCCATATTGCCCCAGTTCCATCAAAATCTGGGCATACCGACAGCGGAAATCAGGATAATCGGGGCACATCTGGACGACCTTTTTATAAAGCAAAGCGGAATCCGCAAAGCGCCCCTCCTGAACGGCCTTTTCCGCCTCCTCTATAAGGGAGCGCGAATCCTGAACCGTAGGGATCTCCAGGGACTCAAAGAGCACTAACGCCGCTTCGGTATTACCCGAAAGGTGCATCCACTTGGCTCTTTCAAACACAGGAGTGTAAAATGCGGGTTCCAGCGAGACTGCCTCTTCAATTCGGCGCATTCCCTGCTCCACTTGTCCCAACTCATACCACAACAATCCCTGATAAAGGATAGCGCGGGCGTTCCTTGGGTTCCTCCTCAATGACTTTTCAATATGGTGTAAAGCCTCAGAAGGCTTCCCCAATCGCCGCAAAGCCACCGCAAGATTATAATGAAAATCAGGGTAATCCGGAAAATCTTCCACCGCCACCCGCATCCATTGGGACAGTTTTGTCCAATCTCCTGCCTGGAGAGCCATTCTGCCCAGTCGAGAGTAGCACTCACCTAAAAGGGACTTTGCCCTTCGCACCGTTTTCCGGTTCGGATTCTTCTGAAGACACAAACGCAAAATCCTCACCGCCTCTTCGTAGTGCCCGTTATGGACTGCCTCCTCGGCATCTCTTATAGAAATAGGGGGTTCTACAGGCATAGGGCCGAAAAAAGAAGAAGCGGACATCCTGTATTTTGTTATCGGCAAAGGGGGGGAGGTCCTTCTCTCCCTGCCCCAGAAACCGCAACATTGGTAACCATAACTTGCCGGGCGCGGGGGCGCCGAAGCCGCACGACGCCCCCGTCGTTCCATCCGGGCTCAGCAGAAAAAACGCACCAAGGGTTTCCCGCAAGCCCCGCTCTTAGAGACGCCAAAGCCCCGGCAAAAGTTTCGCAACCCCTCTAAACTTCTACCACTTTCCCATCGTAACCGACCTCAATTCCATAAGGCGTGAAGTAGGCTTCCAACTCTTCATAAGTGGCGTCTCCCGAATGACCATGATGGGTGGTGACTATCCTGCTCTCGGGAGTTAGCGTGCCCATTTTCCTGAGCCGTTGCGCCATTTCCACAACCTGTTCCGCATTAAGGTGAATATCATATCGCCTGGGGCTCAAGCCTTCGGTGCATTCCACCACCAGGACATCAATGACCTGGGTGCTCAAAAAGTCCCAGGTCTTCTCTTCATACATCCCTGTGTCCACTGCATACAGAAGGGATTTATCGCTTCGAATGAGATAGTTTAAGCTCTCCTCATCCTCCTGATGGACCGCCCTAATGGGCGTCACCTCGTAATCCCCAATGGTGACTTTTTGAAATGCCTGAAGGGGCACCTTGGGAATCAAAGGCGCTTTCTCAAACGCCCTCTCCAACCGTTCACAAACGCTCTTATTCCCATATACAGTGGGCAAGTTCAGTCCTTCCGCAAAGGGCGGAAAGAGGTATTGAAACTCGGAAGGGATGAAGTGATCCTCGTGGGAATGGGTGATGAGAATGGCTTTCCAATCCGCAGGCTGAATGCCCAGGGCGTTTGCTTGAGCCCAGGTGTCTGGTCCAAAATCAATTTTCAACACCCGGTCCACGAGGGCAGAAGAACGGGAACGCACGTCCCTCCCCCCTCGGCGCCTTGCATATTCACACACTCGCGAGGCAGAAAAAAGACCCGGGATTCCATCCGCAGCGCCCGTGCCCATCAACAGAATTTGCACGATTAGACGAAATCCTCCAGGGACCAGAACACGAGTCCACTGAGCAGTTTAGGATAGAAGTAAGTGGATTTCTGCGGCATCTTTTCCCCTCCTTCAGCGATTCTCCGCATTGTTTCCACCGACGGGGGGTTCGTAAAAATGGCTAAGGTAGCGGGCTCGCTTTGCACCCGCTGAAGGGCTTCCTGAGGATCGCGAGTGTATTCCAGGCAGGAAGAATCAGAAACCTCCAGGACGCGCTTCAAAATCACTTCGTGCAGGATTGTCACGTCCAGCATTTTGTAGAGGTCGCTTGCTTCCTCCTCTACCAAACGAAGCGCCTCTCTTGGGTCCTCCATCGTGAGGAGGTAGCCTGTGTTGCCGGGCATCCCGATGCCGAAAACGCGATTATCGGGAAGAGCCAGGGAGGCGACTTCCTGCGGAAGAACTTCATTGGCAATTTTGCGAACGTTGAAGTAGGTCCGGAGACGCGTTTGGATTTGGGTGTCCTTCAGGGACACGCCTTTTACGATTCGGTGCGTGGGCAGAATGACCAAGCCAGGGTCGTGCATAGAGCAAAGGGCGATCAGAATGTAGTCCTCGGCGCTTTCCCCTTCACCCCTTTTGTGTTCTTCTCTATATTTCAATGCGGTCTCATACCGGTGGTGCCCATCCGCAATCCATATTTTCCCGCTCCGTAGCGCCTGCTGAACCCGCCCGTTTGCTTCTTCACCACTCACTTTTCGCAAGACGTTATCCACGCCATCCTCAAAATGTACACGAGCGACCTCAGCAGCCTCAAAACGGGAAAGGGTGGAAGCAACTTCCTGTCGTGGGTCGTAGTAAAGCCCCATAATGCACTCCAGGTGGGCTCGCGTGGCTTCCAGCAAGCGCAGACGATCTTCCTTATGAGAGGGAAACGTCTGCTCGTGAGGCAAGACCACACCCTTTTCATAAGGTTCCAATTTCAGCAAGGTGATAAGACAAGAGCGAGTGAGAGTTCGGCGGGAAAGGGGGTCGGTAAAGGTTTGTTCATAAAGGTAGAAGCCAGGAATAGAATCCTTGTGGAGAATCCCCTCTCTTTGCCACTTGGCGAGCCTCGTGGCGCTCCTGCCATATCGGACGAATTTGCTTCTATCACCGGGTTCGGCTTCAGGGAGGGTAAGCCAGACCACATTATACGGAGAGCGTTTCCCTAATTCCTCGCGCATGAGGGGCGTAATGACATCATAAGGGGGGGCAACGAGGGAAGCAAGGTCTCCCGCTTTCTCCGAGTAACGGAGCGCCACAAAAGTTCGCACATCCGCCATCACTCTAACTATAGCCCAAAGAAGGCTTCCCCTGCTGGTGGGAAAGGCTCCCCCATCGCTCGTGGGTGATACCCCTGCCGAAAAGAAGGACGGCGAGGGGTAAAGGGGGTGCCCCCTTCAAGAATTCCCCACTCCTCTTTCTCTCCCCCCCGGAGGGGGGGAATCCTTAGGCGGGTGTGGGGGACATAGGGAGGCGTTCCTATGAGGGGTTTAATGGAAAGTTATGGAAATAACCGGGCGTTACGAGGAATTCCGGGCACGAATTGACCAACGTCTTGAGGAACTCCTTCCCCCTCCCTCCTCTTCTCCAGAATTACTGTCCCAAGCCTTGCGTTACGCTGTGCTGGATGGGGGAAAGCGAATTCGCCCCCTGCTGTGCCTCGCCTCTGCTGAAGTGGCAGGAGGAAACGCCCTGGATGCGCTGGATGCAGGTTGCGCTGTGGAGATGGTTCATTGCTTCTCTCTCATTCACGATGACCTTCCAGCACTGGACGGCGACGCTCTGCGCCGAGGCAAGCCCACGTGCCACATCCTCTTCGGGGAGGCAGTTGCTCTCCTTGCGGGGGATGCGCTCCTAACGCTGGCTTTTCAAGTGATCAACCAGATTCCAACCTCAGATAGCATCCGTCAAAAACTCAGCGCTACCTTAGCACGGGGGGCAATGCGAATGGTGGGGGGGCAAACCGTGGATGTGCTTACGGAAAGGAAGCCATTTTCGGAGGAAACTCTGCGCTGGATTCATTCTTCCAAAACAGGGGCACTCTTTGGCTCTGCGTGCGAAATGGGAGCCATTTGTGGGAAGGCAGGGGATGAAGAAGCCCAACGGCTTGCCCGCTTCGGGGAGTTGCTGGGGCACGCCTTCCAGATCGCAGACGACATCCTGGATGAAACGGGAGCCTATGAACTCCTCGGCAAGGGGAAACCGAGCGACCGCGAGCGAGGCAAAGCCACTTATCCCGCATTGATGGGGCTGGAGGCATCGCGTGCCGAGTGTTTTCGCTATCTGGACGAAGCGCTGAAGCAGTTAGAGATTTTTGGTGCAGATGCGGAGCCCTTGCGAAATCTGGCACGGACCATCGTGAGCCGAATATAAGGAAACTTATTTTCTCCCGCTTTCAGGGCTTTGCGGAATCCTCAGGTGAGGACAAAGAGTCCACGCGGACAATGAGGACGGTGCAGTTATCCGTCCCCCCTGCAATAAGAGCCTGAGACACTAACCTCCACGCTGATTCGCTGGGCGGAAGGGAAAGCGCCTGGGCAATGGACTCATCATTCACGTGCCCTGTCAAGCCATCGGAGCACAACAGATAAACATCGTTCACTGCCACGTCCTGAACGATGACATCGGGGATCACTTTTTCTTCCACGCCAATGGACCGAGAGAGGACATGAGAATAGGGGTGGTGCAAGGCTTCCTCGGGGGAAAGCGCGCCGGCGCGAACGTATTCCTCCGCAAGGGTGTGGTCTTGGGTGAGCCGGGTCAGTTCCCCTACCCTATAACGGTAGGCTCTCGAATCCCCTACATTGACGACGATGGCTTTATCTTGCACGAGGCACAGAGCGACCAATGTGGTACCCATCCCCCTGCGCCCTGGCACCTGCCTCCCCACTTCGTAAACAAAGCGGTTAGCAGACTCCACTGCGGAAACCGCCGCCTCTTCCGGATTGCTACTGCTGTGCCGAAGGTAAACATCAATAAAGGATTTGCACGCCAACTCGCTGGCAATTTGTCCTGCGGAGTGCCCCCCCATACCATCACAAACGACAAACACCAATCCGCGCGTCGCCAGGAGCGTTCTGTCTTCTGGAATGAAAAACTCAAACTTATCCTCATTATTCTCGCGCACGCGCCCTAAATCCGTTTTGCATGCAACCGTAACCTTCGGGATGACGCGCAAAGGAGGAGCCTGGGCGATGATTTCTTCACGGGTGAACTCAGCCGTGATTTCCTCACTCATTGCCCTCTCCATCTTGGAGACGCAGGCGGTAAACCTTTTGACCTATCGCAATCTCGTCTTCGGGACCGATGCGCACCCTCTGGTTCGCGGGTATTCGGGCACCGTTGAGCATCACCCCATTAGTACTCCCCACATCCGTGATAAAAAATCCTTCCTCCGTCACGTCAATTTTCGCGTGTTCCTTAGAAACATAAGGGTCATTGAGAACTATGTCATTCCCGCTTCTGCGTCCCACGCGGTTTTCCCCGAGTTTTAGCGGAAATTCCATTCCCTCCGATACGAGCCAGGCAGTGGGCACAAAAGGCTCTGCCTCGGGAGCGGGTTGTTCCTCAACAGGCGAGGGAAGAGTTTGAGTCTTGCCCGGCTCGGTTACCTGAGGACCTCCCAAGACGGAAAGCGTGAGAATCATTCCCCCAAACTCCACCTTGTCACCATCTTTAAGGTCTCGCCACTCCTCGGGAGGAAGGGCTTCTTCGTTCACCTTCGTGCCGTTGGTGGAGCCAAGGTCTCGCAGGCGAATCTTCCACACGCCACCCTGCGGAGGTTCCGGGGCGGGGTATGATTCTCCACCTTCGGCAGGCCCCTCCCCACGTTCTCCTGTAACCTTTTCCACCAGGACCTCGGCATGCTTCCTGCTCACCCGTGGGTCGGGAAGGAGCACATCTCCCATCCGCCCCACCAGGTTTACTCCCGGGCGCAGAAAGTGTTGGCGCCCCATTGCATCCACCAGACAGGGGAAGGTAACCGGAGGCGCGGAGAATACATCTGAGGGGAGGGCACTGGCAAAGACAAGCCCACACTCAATACAAAAGGCTTCCCCCGCAGGGTTATGCGTTTTGCAAACCGGGCACTGCACCGGTTCAATGGTTTGCGTAATCTGGGCGCCCCCTATTTGAAGCGCTTGAGTACGCAAGGGGTCTTCTTGAGGCATCTGCTCGGTTTTCTCTGCCATCCAGGAGTTAGTATACTCCCCAAAGGGGAAGGAGGATTCCCGGACAAAGAGGAAGTCCCAAAAACCACCTCGGAGATTGGGATAGGCTTCCCCCTTAGGGGATAGCCTTCTTGTGGCAGACAGTCTTGCCTCTGCAGGTTTCCTGTAAGAACAGCACCCTCGCAGGAAAGACAAGGAGCCAGGACAAAGTTCAGGAAGTTTTCTCTTCCACAAGTGAGGTATACTCTTACGCAGAGAGCATTCAGTTCCTGCTGTCATAAAGTTTTGGATTGAAAATGATGGAGGAGTTTCCGATGGACGTGATCACCCGCCAGGAACTATCCACTCTGCTCAACTCGGAAAATGGTCTTCACGTGTCGCTTTACTTGCCCACCCACCGGACGAGCCAGGAGGCTCCGCAGGACCGCACGCGATTGAAAAACCTTCTCCGAAAGGCTGAGGAACGTCTCCAGGAACAAGGCTTGCGCCGGACGAAAGTACAAGAGATAATAGAACCTGCCTGGGAATTGGTGCGGGATGGTTCGGTTTTGGAGTTTCGGTCTGACGGCGCGGGTTTGTTTTTTAAAGAAAACTTCAGGAAGGCGTATCGGCTTCCTATAAGAGTTCCCGAATTGGTAACAACCGGAATAACCTTTCATCTCAACCCTCTGCTTCCCCTTTTCACGAACGATGGGCGTTTTTACATCCTGGCGCTCAGTGCCCATAAGGTGAGACTTCTGCAATGCACCCCAACAAGTTGTAGTCCCGTCAATCTGGCTGGCATCCCCCAAAGCCTGGAGGAAGCCCTTGCCTATGACGACCCGGAGAAGCAGATGCAGTCTCACACTGCGGGTCGCCATTCTGCAGGCTCCATGATATTTCACGGGAACGCCGTAGGAGTGGACGATGAAAAAGACCGCCGTTTGCGTTTCTTCCAAATCCTTGCCAAAAAATTAGAAAGCCTTTTACAGAACGAAGATGCCCCGCTCATTCTCGCGGCGGTGGAATATCTCTTCCCCCTTTATCGCCAAGCCAACCGCTATCCCCACCTCTTAGAGGAAGGCATTCCTGGGAACCCTGAGCACGTTTCCGACGAGGAACTGCACAAAAAGGCGCTACCCATAGTCCAGCAACTCTTTCAGAAGACCCAGGAACGGGCGGAAGAACGATTCCGCCAACTTGCCGGCACAGGCCAAACCTCTACGAACATCCGTGAAATCCTCCCCTCGGCAAGTTTCGGGCGTGTTGAGACCCTCTTCGTGGTGCCGGGGAAACAACTTTGGGGGAATTTTGACCGCGAGACGGGCACAGTAACCATTAATAATGAGGAGAAGTCTCCCCGCGGGGAGGACCTGATCAATAGAGTGGTCCTGGAAACCCTGAGAAACCACGGGCGCGTCTTTCTGGTGCCTGCACAGGAGAGCCTGGGGCTCACCGAAGCGGGGGCTATTTTCCGATATTAGTCTGCCGGGAAATGCGCTGGCACGGGAACTGGCTCGGTACGCCGGGCACTTTCATACCCATAAATGGCAACGCGCGCCGATTGCAAGCCGTCCCAAGCGGTGATGGGAGGTTCCTTCTCCCCCCTAACCACCCTGAGGAAATCATTGATCAGACCTGCGTCCAGATTACTGCCATAACTTACGAGGCGACAGGTAGGCGCTTGCGGGGCATACCATTCAAAGCCTTGCTGAAACATATTGAGTTCTAACACCCCTCCCTCGCAAACTACATCCATCCTCACGTCGCCCCAAATTTTGTAATAGGATGGGCGCGACCAGCTGGAATCTATGCTTGCAAATAATCCCCCCTCAAATGTCAGGTGTAAAAGGGCTCCATCTTCCCATTCCTTTCCGAAAATTTTATTGGTTGTCTCCGCATATACTTCAAGCGGTTCTTTTTGCAAAAGATCCCTCATCAAATCCGCTAAATGCACCACGTGATCCATCATAGCGCCCCCACCCGACTCTTCAGGAATGAAAAACCAGTCAAAGGGGCACATTCCGTGATTCGTAGCGGATATCGCCAGGACCCTGCCCAGCGCCCCCTCCTGCACCCTTGCCTTCAGTCGCTCATAAGCAGGGCTGTATCGGCAGGGGAATGCGGTCATCAACGGTATCCCCGATGCCTTCAGCGCCTTAAACATTTCCCTCGCTTCCTCCTCATCGGTCACCAGAGGCTTTTCACATAGAACAGGCTTTCCCGCTTCTGATGCCCATTTCACACAAAGGGAATGACGGCGATTTTCAGCGGTCACGATTACGCCATCAGAGGATTCCAACAGGGAGGAGGGTTCCTCAAAAAAAGGGACCCCGAAGCGCTCGGCAAAATGACGCCCTCGATCCGCGTTATGATCCCAGATGCCTGATATTTCCGCCTCAGGGTGGCAAGCCAAAAGAGACGCATAAGAGCCTGCATGAAGATGCGCCACCGAGAGGAACCCAATCCGAGACTTCATTCGGGGTTCTATTTTAGCTCCTCCCTGTGGCACGACGCCAGAGCCACTAATTTGTATATGTTTGCGGACTATAGTTATATTTTCCAATGAAGAATTCCCCGAGTTGGATACACTGAAAAAATGCGAGAATACGACGTCATCGTTTGCGGGGGTGGAACCGCTGGTGCCATCGCGGGAATCAAATCTGCTCGGTTAGGTGCCAGAACCCTCATCGTGGAGGAGCAAAGTGCCCTTGGGGGGACTCAGTCTCTCGGTTGGGTTACCCCTATGATGCCCAACTACCTTAGGGACGAGGACCTTTGCAGGGGCATTAACATAGAAATTGCCGAGCGCCTTTCCCAACAAACGCCCCAAACGAGTTTCCCCCATTCCGGTGCCTGGTATGACCCCGTGCGCCTCGCCTATGTGTTAGACACTCTGGCTATGGAAGCAGGCGCCGAATGCCTCTTGGAAGCCCGCCTCTTCGCCTGCGAGACGGAGGGGGGCAGGATTCGCTCCATTAAAGTGCTCACAAGGGGAGGGGAGATCGCATTGACCGCCAAAATATTCGTGGATGCCACGGGAGATGCGAACCTGGCGCATCTTAGTGGATGTTCCACAGAAAGTGGGAGCCCCACCGGTCTTCGCCAGCCTCTCACCCTCCGATTCACCGTTGCCAACGTGGATATGGAAAAACTTACGGACTTTTTTCAAGGCATTGCAGACCCCTGCACGCAAGATTTTTTGCACGTTGGATTTCCCGAAGCCAAAGAAAGCCCTATCTCACACCTCGTCTATTCTGCCATCACAGAGGGCATCTTAGAATCGGATGACCTCGGCTATTTTCAAATCTTCACCATTTGGGGACGCCCGAAGGAGATAGCGTTTAACTGCCCCCGCCTTTCTGGATTTGACCCGCTGGACCCGTGGGAGCGCTCCAGAGCTTTGATGGAAGGTCGCAAAAAGATTTTCAGAATTCTCCGATTCTGCAAGGAAAAAGTTCCCGGCTTTGAGAACGCTTATGTAAGTGTGATTGCTCCCTTACTCGGTGTTCGCGAAAGTCGCCGAATCATAGGAAAATATGTCCTCACAGAAGAGGACCACGAGCAGTGCCGAAAGTTTCCCGATGCCATCGCTCGCAACCGCTATCCTTTAGATGTCCACCTCCCGGAAGGCGGGGTGCTTTTGAAAAAACTGCCGGAAAATGAGTATCACGAGATTCCCTATCGCTGTCTCCTGCCGAGAGAAATCAAAAACCTTCTGGTGGTAGGGCGATGCTTGAGTGCCACCTTTTTCGCCCAGAGCAGTGTGCGCATCCAGCCGGTCTGTCGGGCATTGGGGGAGGCGGGAGGGGCTGCTGCTGCGCTCTGTTGCCACCTCGGGGTGGACCCCGCAGAACTCCCCTACGAAGCCCTTCAGCCCCATCTGGACCTCAGCATCGGGTGAGACTGGGAGGCTTACGCTCGCGCCCCCACGGCGCGTTCCCGCCGTCGGTTTTTCCCCGAGGATGAGGCACGCTGGAGAACCTCTTTCAGGAACCGCCCCGTGTGACTGCGGGGATTTTCAGCGACTTCCTCCGGCGAGCCAACCGCAACCACCTCACCTCCCTGGTCGCCTCCTTCGGGGCCGAGGTCAATGATCCAATCCGCCGTCTTTATAACATCCAGGTTGTGCTCGATAACGATGACAGTGTTTCCCTGGTCCACCAATCGGTGAAGGACGTTCAGGAGTTTGCGAACATCTTCAAAGTGTAAGCCAGTGGTTGGCTCGTCCAGAATATAGACCGTTCTTCCCGTTGCGCGCTTTCCGAGTTCATCGGCAAGCTTGATGCGCTGGGCTTCTCCACCTGAAAGGGTGGTCGCAGGTTGCCCTAACTTGATATATCCCAGCCCCACGTCGTCCATCGTCTTGAGTTTGCGATAAATTTTAGGTAGAGGCTGGAAAAATTCCAGCGCTTCGCTCACGCTCATATTGAGAACATCCGCAATGTTTTTGCCCTTATATTTGACCTCCAGCGTCTCACGGTTATAACGCAACCCCTTGCACACTTCACAAGGCACATACACATCCGGCAGAAACACCATTTCAATTTTGATGATGCCGTCACCCCGGCAGGCTTCGCATCGCCCCCCCTTGACATTGAAAGAAAATCGCCCCGGTTTGTATCCCCGCATTCTGGCTTCGGGAGTCATCGCAAACACCTGCCGAATGTCATCAAAAACGCCCGTATACGTCGCGGGGTTACTTCTCGGAGTGCGCCCAATGGGCGACTGGTCTATATCAATCACCTTGTCCACGTATTCCAGTCCCTCTATTTTTTTATGGGGAGCCCAGTTGGAGCGAGTACCATAAACTCCATACATAAGGCGAGGATACAAAGTATCTTGCACCAGAGTAGACTTGCCCGACCCAGAGACTCCCGTGACGCACACGAAAAGCCCAAGAGGAATCTCCACCGTGATATTTTTCAAGTTATTTCCCGATGCTCCGATGAGGCGGAGGCATTCTCCCCTCGGCCGACGCCGAACAGAAGGGACCTCTATCTCGCGAATGCCCCGCACGTACTGGGCGGTCAATGTATCCATTTTGAGAAAATCTTTAAGCGGGCAACTCGCCACGACATATCCCCCCTCTTCGCCAGCCCCCGGACCCAGGTCCACGATCCAGTCCGCACTGCGGATGGTCTCTTCATCGTGCTCTACCACGATAACCGTATTGCCCAGGTCCCGTAGCCTTTTCAGCGTGTTGATCAGTCGGCGATTATCCCTTTGATGCAAGCCGATGCTCGGTTCATCCAGGATATAGACCACTCCCATTAATCCGGAGCCTATCTGAGTTGCCAGGCGGATGCGCTGAGCCTCGCCCCCTGCAAGGGTCCGGGCGGGCCTATCCAAAGTCAAATACTCCAAGCCCACATCACGCAGAAAGGTTAGTCGCTCCTTGATTTCCCGAATGGCTCTCTCGGCAATGAGGCGCTGGCGGGGAGTCAATTGCTCGGGGAGTCCCTCAAAGAACTCGTAACACTGGGCGATGGACATCGCCGAGATATCCGATATGTTTTTGCCCGCAAGAGTTACCGCTAAAGCCTCATCCTTCAGGCGCTTTCCACCGCATCTGGGGCAGGGCTTCGTGGACATATATTGCTCCAGGTCCTGGCGAACCCATTCGCTCTCCGTGTTCTCATACCGCTGTTTCAATATGTTCAGAACGCCATCAAAATGCGTGGTAAATCGCCTCACACCTCTTCCCGAGCGAAGTTCCACCACCACCGGCTCTTCATAACCCTCAAACACAATCGTTTTGATACGTTGCGGTAATTTAGCAAAGGGCGTCCTGGAATCAAAGCCAAGCTTCCTGCCAAGGGCATCAAACACATCGGGCCACCATTCCTTCAACTCACCATTCTTATGCACAAAGGGAGCAATGGCTCCCTCGCGCAAAGGCTTGGTCGGGTCAGGAACGAGGAGCTCCGGGTCAAACTCCGTTTTGGAGCCTAAACCTTTGCATTCAGGGCACGCCCCATAAGGAGAATTGAACGAAAAGAGACGAGGCTCTATCTCTCCCAGAGATATTCCACAATCCGGACAGGCAAACTGTTCACTATATAATCGCTCTTCCCCATCCACCACCGCCAGCACCACCAAGCCCTTTCCCAGCTTCAAAGCGGTTTCCAGGGAATCCGCAAGGCGCTGTTGCACTCCATCCTTAATCACCAAACGGTCCACGACTACTTCAATGGTGTGAGTTTTATACCGATCCATCGGTATGTCATCCGAGACTTCATAAAGGCGGCCATCCACCCTCACCCGCACGAAGCCCATTTTGGCTATATCCTGAATCTCCTTCTGGTAAAAGCCTTTGCGTCCACGAACGATGGGTGCCAAAATCTGCAAGCGCGTTCCCTCCCCCATCTCCATCGCTGAATCAACAATTTGCTCCACGGTTTGACGCTGGATGGCGCGCCCACATTGAGGACAGTGGGGTATCCCTGCCCTTGCGAATAACAGACGCAGATAATCATAAATCTCCGTGACCGTGCCCACCGTGGACCGCGGATTCTTGCTGGCGGATTTCTGATCAATGCTCACCGCAGGGGATAACCCCTCAATAGAATCTACATCGGGCTTATCCATTTGCCCCAGAAATTGGCGGGCATAAGCGGAAAGGGATTCCACATACCGGCGCTGTCCCTCAGCATAAATAGTATCAAACGCCAAAGAGCTCTTCCCCGAACCGCTTACCCCTGTGATGACAATCAAGCGGTCACGGGGGATTGCCACATCTATGTTCTTGAGATTATGCTCCCTCGCTCCGTGAACGATAATCCGATCCTGAACCATTGAATGGGAGTATTTTACCGAAACAAGAGGTCCCTAATCTCCACCTATGAGTCCCCCAATGCCTTTCCCCCTCGGAAGTCTTCCCGGAGCGGACTCAAGGAAGTTTACGGCAAAGTTCTCTCAGGTAAGAAGGACCCCCGTGAGCCTTCTAAAGCCCCTCGGGCATCTGGACCTCCCGGAGAACTGCGGTAACCCTGCCCGCAGGAGTGTCTACCAGAAACTTGACAAACCCCGTTCCTGGCACCAGCCAATAGGTTTGTTCAAAAGCAAACGGCATCCCTGCCCAGATGATGTGAATCTTTTCCGCTTCCTGGGTTTTGCCTTGCCCTGAAATTCGCTCTTTCCCGAGGTAGTGAACGATGGCACTCAACTCCCGCTTCTCACCGTTCAAAATCAACTGCCCCCGCCATTCTTTTTCTTTCGGCTCCCCATCATTTCTCCATAAAAGGAGGGGGGGATTCAGCGTCCCCCCGAAGCCCGTGAGCCTTACCAAGGCTTCTGCAGAGACAACATAGCGTTCCGTGGCAATTACCCGCTCTCCTTCACCTGCGCCGATACGGGCTCGCGTGGTCAGCACCACCTCCCAGCCCTCTTTCTCCCGGCGAGCCTCGCTCACCGTTTGGGTAAGGGTGCCCTCCACCCCCACCGCCACTACCTGATAAATCCACTGGGTATTCACCGCCACAGGCAAGGGCAACCCCCGCTCCCTTGGAAGGAGCGCCGATAAGACTAACAGTTCCAGGAGAAGAGCCACCGGTTAAACTATCGGCTCTAAGGAGGACACGAGGGCTGAGAAAACTGCGGGATTTTGCCTTCAGGGGTGCCACAACCAGAAGACCCACAGGAAAATCCCAATTACCCCGAATAAACCTCCCGCGCATCCACAACCCCTGCATCCTCCTCCATCCCCATCCCCTCCCCTATCGCCTGGGTGAGGTGGGGGAGCGGAAGTTCTCTCCTGGGTTGTCCTGGGCCCTGGGGGGGCACTCACTCCCATAAGGGAGAAAAGGGGAGCCCCCTTGCTCCGATGTTTTGATCCCATCTCTTCAGGAGGAAGAAGCAGGCAGAGGGACGAAGGTACGGGTTCGGGAAGGCTCGGTGCGGACGATCTCATTGTAGTGGCTATCGCGTTCCACAGGGATGCGCCCCGCCTCCCGGATCATATGACACATATTCTCCACGGTGAGAGCCTGGGTCTTCACGCCTGGTTTGTCATCTTGATAAGTAATTTCATATTCAAGGACTGTGCCATCGCAATCATCCGCTCCATACCAGAGGGCGATCTGGGTAACCGCAGGGGTGTTCATAATCCAGAAACTCTTAATGTGGGAGAAATTATCCAGCATCAACCGGCTCACCGCTATGTTGCGCAGGTCGTCATCGCCGGTCGGGTGGGGAAGATGCGCTAACTCCGTATTCTCCGGATGGAACGACAGAGGCGTAAAACAGACGAAGTGTTTTGTCTCGTCCTGGAGTTCGCGCAGTTGGATCAAGTGGTCTACGCGTTCTTCTATGGTTTCAATGTGGCCATAGAGCATCGTGGCATATTGAGTTAGCCCCAACCGTGCCGCCGTGCGCGCCACCTCCTTCCATTCTTCCCCACCTATCTTTTTCCCGAACAATTCCTTGTGGACACGAGACGAAAGCACCTCAATCCCACCTCCCGGCAAGGCGTCCAAGCCTGCCGACATAAGGTCCCTCAAAGCCCCTTCTATGCTCGTCTTCCCCACGCGAGCAATTTCCACAATTTCCACTGCGGTAAACGCCTTCACGTGAACGCCCGGACGCTCCTCTTTCACCACGCGGATCAGGTCCAAATAATACTCATAGGGCAATCTCGGATTCACCCCACCCACCACGTGAACCTCCGTAATGGGGAGATGTTTATACCTCCGTACGCGCTCCCGGATCTCTTCCAGCGTCATCTGATAAGGATCGGGACCACCCTTCTTCGCATAAAAGGAACAGAATTTGCAAAACTTGTTGCAGATATTGGTGTAGTTAATGTGCTGGTTCCGCACGTAGTAGGCTTTATCCCCGTGGAGGCGCTCCCGGACAATGTTAGCAAGAAATCCCACGCCCGTGAGGTTATGGGATTGATACAGCCGAACCCCATCCTCAAAGGACAAGCGTTCGCCCGCCACAACCTTCTCGTAGAGGTCTTGAAGTTCCGTGCCAAGTATTCGCCCCGGAGAGAGCACAAGGGGCAGTATACCGCAAATGCCCCCACGCTCCGACCCGGAAGCCCCGCCTTCCAGGAAAAAAACTCCCCGCTTTGGGGAAAAGAGTGCCCCCTGCAGGAAAGGAGCACCAGGAGAGGGCTTAAAAAAACAAGGGGATGCCTATCAAAGACATCCCCCAAGCGAAAAGCGCCCGATTACTTCCGGCGCTTCAGCGCAGAAAGAGCAAGCAGACCCAACACCGCTACAGACGCTGGCTCAGGCACAATGCCAATCTCGTCTAACTGGCTGAGCCCGAAGCTAGAGTTGGTTTGAAACCCCCGAAAAGCGTATCCACCGGGAGTCGTCAATCCCGTGGCAAAGGGGCTCGTCTGTGCCAATACCGTCGTCCGCGCTGAATCCCAGAGGGTTACTTGCATAGTTCCCAGCCCGTCATTCAACCAATCCAACTCCATCCGATACCACGTACCGGCAGTCCACGTGAAGGGGGCTACAGCGGCATTTACAAAGCCCCAACCCGTGTTGTTCTGGAGAATGATCTGGCTGGTATTGGGGGCAGCAACCATAGACCACGTCCCACCTGCGCTCGCCCCTACGCCCACATACACGCGTTGACTGCCACCCGCAGGCAAGGCAAACCGCACGTAGGCATAGTAGGTGAACCCTGGCTGAGTGACCGGCGTAGGACGCCAGTACCAACCGGGACCGGTGCCCGCGGTAAACTCAGCACCCAGGTTTCCACTGAACGCAGCCCCGGGGACAATGGTCAAGTTGTTGAAGCCACCCGTGAAATTGTAGATGCCCGTGTTGCCGTGCTCAAAATCATCAATGATCTGCCCATAGAGGGCTGACCCGGCAAACAAAGACACCCACAAGGGGAGCACGAACCGATAGAACCTCATACGTTCCTCCTTTTCTCATCGTTCATCAGGCATAGAAGCCTTATGCTGATTATAATTATATCACAGAAAGAGCCCCTTTGCAACCCTGGAAGGGGGCAAAAATAAGCGAAACATAAATACTCATATGCACTCCCCTTTCCACTCTGCCCCTGCTGTTTATCCCCCCGAGAGGGCCTGCGGGATGCTCAAGTAGTCATAATCCTATTCTATGGCGCTGAAGATTACCGATCCGGACATCTTGTCGCATCGCACCTCCGTGCTGTCGCAGGTGGACCCCGAAGTCGCCACTCTCCTCCGGAAGGAAGAGACCCGCCAGGAGCAGAACCTGGAGCTCATCGCCAGCGAAAACATCACCAGCAAGGCAGTGCGAGAAGCGGTGGGGAGTGTGATGACCGATAAATATGCAGAAGGTTATCCTGGAAGGCGATACTACGGGGGTTGCGAGTATTACGATGAGATTGAAGCCCTTGCCATAGAGCGCGTGAAACGCCTCTTCGATGCCAACTGGGCTAACGTGCAACCTCATGCGGGAGCCCAAGCCAATATGGCGGTTTATTTCACTTTTCTCAAGCCGGGGGATCGCCTGATGGCTATGGACCTCTCTCACGGCGGACACCTCACTCACGGTAGCCCCGTCAACTTCACGGGCAAGTTCTTTGAAGTGATTTCCTATGGAGTGGACAGAGAGACGGAACTTTTGAATTACGATGCCCTTTATGACCTCGCTCAGCAAGCCAAACCCAAGCTCATCGTTTGCGGATATACCGCTTATTCACGAGTGATAGATTTCGCCCGGTTTCGCGAAATAGCGGATTCTGTTGGAGCGATCCTGATGGCGGATATTGCCCACCCTGCGGGTCTCATCGCAGCGGGGGAGTTTCCTAATCCCCTCCCCTATGCCCATGTGGTGACTTCCACCACCCACAAGACTCTCCGGGGACCGCGTGGGGGGATCATCCTCAGCCAGGACGAAGAGATAGGCAAGCAAATTGACAAAACGGTCTTCCCGGGAGTGCAGGGAGGTCCTCTGATGCATCAGATTGCAGGAAAAGCGGTCTGTTTTCAGGAAGCCCTGCAACCCTCTTTCAAAAAATATCAACAACAGGTGCGAAAGAACGCCCGCGCTCTCGCAGAAGCGCTCACCCAGCAGGGCTTTCGCATTGTGAGCGGGGGAACGGATTCCCACCTTATGCTCCTTGACCTGAGACCCTATGGGATCACGGGGAAGGACGCCCAAGCCCTGTTGGACTCTGTGGGGATTACCACCAACAAGAACACCATCCCCTATGACCCGGAAAAACCCTTCATCACGAGCGGTCTTCGGGTGGGCACCCCCTCGGTCACCACCCGTGGAATGAAGGAGCCCGAGATGGAAGCCATCGCGTCTCTCATCGCCAGGGCTTTGCGTGCCCGTGGGGACGAGACGGCCCTGGAGGGCATTCGCAAAGAGGTTCGTGGACTCACTGCCCGGTTCCCCATTCACGAAATCTAAGGGATTGAGTTACCAGCGCATAACCACGGTATAGGTTATCACCTTTTCTTCATTGGGGTTCAAGGTAACGACATATTCAAAGGTGTTGGCATCCAGTCTCGTGCTGGGTTGAGACTCTTTGAGAATGGTCCAGTCTCCCCAGGCGTGCTCCACCGCCCGCACCGTGACAGCAGATTCCTTGCGGTTGCGAAGGCGGATTTCAATATCCCATTCCACCCAATTGGAGCCACGCCGTTGATTCACTGCCCGCCAGTCTCCCAGAACATCAAACGCATCTCCAATCCAGAGGCGGATTTTTTCATCCCTGGGTGTGTGCTCAATCTGGTCCTCCCCCACCATTTGCACTTTCCCTTCTGAATCCCGCTTATAGACGCGGATAATGCCCTTGGGTAAAGGAATGCCAAGGTTATTAGAGGAGGAATTTTCTATCACCACAACCACATTGGTCTTCACGCCCCGGAAAGTGCTCATACCCTCTCCCGGGCGGTAGTTCCGCCCGTACTGGCGCCAGAGGTTCCTCATCGGCTCAAAAATCATTTCTTTAATTACCCCGATGTTGGGCGCGGTGATGAGGGATATTTGCTTCGTCTCCCTATCCCGCACCGTGGTGGGTCTCTGGAGGGTGTAGAGGTGATATTCAAAGAAAGGCTCCTCCACAAAGCCCTTCTCCGCCCGTGCCGCCTCGGGGACTGCTCCCCCAAATCCTGGATACCGGGGAGCTGGGGGACGCACTCGCCTCACATCACCCGCCACCAATTTCAAGGAAGCGTTTTCATAGGTTGCCCCACTTCCGTTATTGATGGTGACCCAACCATTCAAATCTGCACGCGTATCGTCGTGATTGAGGGTCAGGACGTAATCGGCACTCCAGGTGATATTGTCCGTTAGGTAAGCCACTTCTATATCAAAACTCCCTGCACGCTGAGAAGAAAGGAGCCACATCAAAGTGGGCTTACTAATCAACCCCTCGGGGATTTCCATCACTTCAATGGTGCCCTGAGGGTCCAGCACGACACGTCCATCATCGGTTCGGATGATGAGTCCCGTAGAAACCCTTTGAGCAGGGCTGACGACCTGCCCCGGAGCGGAGAGCAAGACGCCCTCAGTGGTGATGACCTGCCCCGATTCCAGAACCTGCCGAAAGCGAACACGCTTGCCAACAGACTTAGAGAGCAGGCTTTCCGTCGTCAAAAGGTCATATTGATAATTCTGCTCAAGAACACTCAGGGCCACTCCAGGGGTTAGCACTCTAAAGCCCACGCTGGTGGGGTCAATATAGGCAGCCACATCTTCCAACCGAAGTTCTTGCACTCCTCCCCGAAGGGAAACCGTGCGCACCTCCTTCACCAAGCCAAAGTTCTGGTTATAGATGGTGATCTCCACGCTCTTAGGCGCTGAGGCTGACACAATCAAAACCGAAAGGGGCAAAAGCATCGCTACCTCCTGATTCCAAACAATGGGACGCTCTCCTTGCGATTAGACGCCCTCCCTGGGGAGAGGGTTTCTCCAAACGGCAAACCAGGTGCTAATCGCATAAGTCTCCCTCAATACGTCCGCAAGCGGGGATCAATCTGTTGAGCGTAGGCATTGATTCCCCCTGCCACATTCTTCACCTTCGGAAACCCCAGCTCCCGGAGGAGTTTTGCCACGCGTTGACTGCGGTTTCCCGTCCGGCACAGAACGAGGATCTCACGCTCCCTGGGCAATTCTCCAAGGCGGTCGGGAACCTGGTCCATCGGAACGTGAAGGGCATCGGGCAAATGGGAAATCGCCAACTCCTCCGGTTCTCGCACATCCAGAAGGATGAAGTCATCCCCCCGTGCCCGTTTCTCCGCCAACTCCTGCACGCTCACTTGCTCAATGCCTTCCACCATTTCTCCCACGCCACCGCACACCGCATTATAATCCTGCAGTTCGGTGATGGTTCGCTTCTCTCCACACAAGGGACACTCTGGATTGCGAGGAAAGGCGTATTTTTTGAATTCCATCGTCAAGGTGTCCACACACAACAAACTTCCCACGAGGGGTTCCCCCAGCTGGGTGATGAGTTTGATGGCTTCCGTTGCCTGGAGGGCACCGATAAGCCCGGGCAAGACGCCCAAAACCCCCGCCTCCGCACAACTGGGCACTTCTCCCGGCGGGGGTGGTTCGAGATACAAACAGCGATAACACGGACCCTTCTCAGGGACAAAAACGCTCACCCTTCCTTCAAAACGAAAAATGCACCCGTGGACGTGAGGCTTTTTGAGAAAGAAGCACACATCATTCACCAGATAACGCGTGGCGAAATTATCAGTTCCATCCACGACCACATCATATGCCTGAAGGAGTTCCAGCGCGTTGTCCCGCGTCAATCCTTCAGGGTGGACTTCCAGTTCAATATCAGGATTGAGGGCAGAAAGTTTCTCCCTCGCAGATTGGACCTTAGGCTTCCCCACATCCGTATCAAAATGCAGAATCTGGCGATGGAGATTCGTGCGGTCTACGACATCAAAATCCACCAACCCTATCCTGCCAACCCCTGCAGACGAGAGATAATAGGCACAAGGGGAACCCAAGCCTCCCAAACCGATGATGGCAACCGAGGCGCTCTTCAGTCGGCGCTGACCCTCTTGCCCCACTTCCGGAAGGATGAAGTGGCGGTAATAACGCTCTAATTCTTGAGGGGAAAAGTTAGCGGAGGGGGTTAACTTATCGCCCATTCCAATTCCTCAAAACGCTGGCTTTCTTGAAAGAACCCATAAAATCGCACTTCCGTCTGCTCCCCCCGAACACTGACAATCCCAAAAATCCAAAAGGGGACTGCCCCTCGCCGATCTTCTTCGCTGGGCTCAGGTTTTCCATTGGGATGGCTGTGATACCAACCAAGGAGTGCTAAACCCTGCCTTTGCGCCTCGTTCTCCGCCCACAACACGGATTCAGGGCTGACTTCAAAGTGGTTTTCAGGAAAGGGATGCCCATTTTCCACAGGGAGAGCGTGAAGAAGGCGCAGGGCTCCCTGGTCCCACACCCCCAAAAGACACCCCACCGCCTCACGGGGAAATTCTTGCAGGGTATGGATGCGCAGATGAGCGTCCACTTCGGGCGAGACAAGAAGACGCGTTCCCGCCTGATGAGTTCGGGCAAAATGATGCTGTGCTCGTTTCACCGTATCCCGTTATCCTTGCCAGCGAGTCTCCACGACGCAAAGATCTGCTCGCCCGCTTATTCCGCAGTTTTGACATTATACCCCCTTACCTGGACGAAGAAAACTCGCCCTATGAGGGCGAATCGCTGGCTCTTTCCCTCGCCCGTGCCAAGGCGAAGAAGGTTTTCTCCCAGCATCCCTATGCCCTCGTCATCTCGGCGGACACCGTGGTTCTCCTTAATCACGAGAGCCTCGCCAAGCCCGCAAACGCGAAAGAGGCAAGGGAGATGCTGGAGAAACTTAGCGGGAAAACCCATCGGGTGGTTACCGCCGTGGCAGTGGTTTGCCCCGTGGGAGAACTCTCCTTCGCAGACACTGCCCACGTAACCTTCAGGGAACTGTCCCGGGAAGAGATTGAGCACTACGTGAAATCAGGGGAGCCGATGGACAAGGCAGGTGCTTATGCCATCCAAGGTGGAGCAGAAAAATTTGTCCTCTCCCTCTCGGGGGACCGAGACACCGTTATCGGACTTCCCGTCTCCCGCCTTCGCGAAGAACTTCTGAAAAAAGGCTGGGTACAAGAGGAAAGTCCCTAAAGGAGGACACCTCCCTTCTGAATCCCCCTGAGAGACGCAAGGAATGCCCTCTTCCCCCCTCCGACCGAAACTTATTCCTCGGGAAGTTGGAACTCCTCTATCCTGCGCTTGACATCGTTGAGGAAGTTCGCCGCTCCCACTCCATTGACGATCCTGTGGTCAAATGTCAAGGAAAGCACCACGAGCCGCCTGGTTTCATATCCCCCCATCACTGGCTCAACCTGCCAAAAAGGCTCTCCCAGAAACAGAGTCCCCACCGCGGGAGAAACGACCACGGGGACCGCATTCCTGAGCCCGTAGGCAGACATATTCGTGATGCTCAAGGTGGTCGCTTCCGTTGCCTGGTCTTGCCCCTGCCGTGCCAGATCAATCTGGCGTCTTGCCGTCTCCGCAAACTCCCGCCAGGACAGGGTGTCCGCCTTAGGGACCACCGCGGTAACGAGTTCGTCATCGGGAAGGGCAACCGCAATCCCGAGATTCACGTGTTTGTATACACGAAGAATGCCCTCAGTGGGCAAAGTGCTGCGGAATTTCGGGTAGTCTTTCATCGCCTGTGCCACACACCACGCCATCATCGTAAAGGCGCTCGGCTGAAACTCCCCCCCCTTCTCGCGCAGAAACTCCCGTGCAGATTCTATCGCACTCCAATCGGCGTAAACCATAATGGTGCCTGGCACGCAAAGTTGGGCGCCCCGTGCCAGGCGATAACTCAACGTCCTTTGCCGTGGAGAGACTTCCATCTCCTCATATTCCTCTGTCACGCGGGAAGGAACGGGAACTGCTCCCACTTGAGCAGAGAGATAAGCATCCACATCCTCAGGTGTGAGCTTAGAGCCTTTCGCAGGGATGAGGTGCGCCACTTCCAGCAACCCCTTCTCTTTCAAATATCGCCGGGTGCGGGGTGGGATCGCTACCGCACCTCGGGAAGGGGCGCCTGCTTCTTGCTCCGTTACCGCAACCGCAGGCATCTCCCGGGCAGGGCGCGAGGGCGGTTCATGCCCTGCAGGCATCTCCTCCACTTCCCCCTCCACTTCCATTCGCCCGATCTCCGTCCCGATAGGCAGGACATCCCCCTCCTTCACCAGCCAATCCACCAGAGTCCCCTCATAGGGAGATTCAATATCCAGAACCGCTTTGTCCGTCTCCATTTGATAAATGGGCTCGTCCCGGCGGACCCGCTCACCGGGCTTCTTCAAAAAAGCAACCACTCGGGCTTCTTGCAAGCCTTCACCCATTTGCGGAATTCTGAGATGCACAATCGGCATAGAGGCTTATCTCCCTTGCATCAAGGAAGGAGTTTTCAGAGGGATTGTATCCCAGGAAGCCAGGAAGAGTTTCCAGGGCACTCCCCAGCCATCTTCCAGCGGTTTCACTTCCCTATCCCTCAAAGGAGTTATTCCTCCATCACCAGGCGGATCGCTTTCACCACGCGCTCGGTGTCAGGCAGGCAGGCATACTCATAAATGGGGTTATAGCCAATGTGAACATCATAGCGTGAGACCAATTGAGGCGGGCTCAGGAAGTAGCCCCAGGTCTTGGGGTCACTCGTGAGTTCGCTAATGATCATCTGTCCCACGCTACAGGAGCGAGCATCCTCCTGAATGACCACCAAACGCCCCGTCTTTTCCAAAGACCTCGCCACCGTCTCTTTATCCCACGGCACGATGGACCGAAGGTCTATAATCTCCAGCGAAACCTCGCCTTCCAATTGCTCTCCCGCCTCAAAGGCTTGCTCCAGGCAGTTCCCCCAACTCACCACAGTCACATCCCGCCCCTCTTTCCGCACTTTGGCTTTTCCAAATGGCACAGGCTCTAACTTCTCCGGCACGTCCAGATTCAGGCGGAACAGATGCTTAGGAATGAGGACCACCGTGGGGTCATCAGCGTGCATTGCGGTCCACATTAACCCCGCCGCATCTTCCGGCGTGGAAGGAATGACCACATACACTCCCGGGAAGTGCGCAATAGCGGACTCATTGGATTGGCTATGCCAGATCGCGCCACCGGGAAGATAAGCCCCATAAGGAGCATAGATGACGGCGGGGCACTTCCAGTCATTGAAACTCCGCCACCGAAGGGTCGCGAGATTGGTGATGAGCTGTTGCCACCCAGGACCCAGAAAGTCAATGAACTGGAGTTCAAAGACGGGGCGCATCCCATAGGCGGATAATCCGCACGCCACGCCCACAATGGTGGCTTCCGCCAGAGGAGAATTGAAAACGCGATCGGGAAACTCCGTGGAAAGCCCCGCAGTGAGCCGGAAAACGCCCCCTTTCGGGTCTTCTATGTCTTCACCAAAAAATACATACCGCCGGTCTGTTTGAAGTCCTTTTTTGAAGACCGCATTGATGGCATCCACCATTCGCCACTTCCGCCCCCCTTCAATGGGAGGGGCTTCCGCCTTGGGCAAGTCACCATAGAGATACTTTGTAACTTCTTCGGGGTTGGGGTCGGGGGCTTTTTCCGCTTCCTGATAATCTTTGTCCACTGCCTCGCGAATTTCCTCTTGAATGCCTGCCCACTCCTCCTCGGTGAGCTCCCCCGCCTCTATAAGTTCCTGTGCCACCACAAGGATGGGATCGCGTTTCAGCATCTCCTCAATCTCCTTTTCCGAGCGATAAACCCGGTGGTCATCACTGCTGGTGTGACTGCTCAGGCGGTCTAATTCACACCACATCACGGTGGGTCCTCCTCCCGCCCGGGCTTTTGCCACCGCCTCCCCGCCCGCCAGAAACACCCGGTCAGGGTGGCGAGCATCAATATGGACAAGGTCTTTTTCACTGAAGATGCCGAGGCGATAGGGGTTGAATTTCAAGGTGGGAGTGCTGATCCCATATTGATTGTCTTCCACCATAATGATGAGGGGAAGGCGCTCCTGAATGGCAAACGCCACCGCTTCATAAAACTCGCCCTGGCGAATGGCGGCGTCTCCCACCGTTGCCACCACCACGCTGTCTTTGCCTTCCAGCTTCATTCCCCACGCCGCCCCCGCAGCGGGCAGAAGATTGGAACCCGTGGGGGTGGGCACGCTGAAGATGTTCTTCTCTCGGCTGGAATAATGCCCGGGCATCTGCCTGCCCCCACTGCTGGAAGTACGCTTGGCAAAATAAGCCTCCGCAAGTTGACGATTGGTTATCCCCCTTGCCAGGGCGATGGCGCGGTCGCGATAATAGGGAAAGAGGTAATCATCTGGTCTCAAGTGAAGCACAATAGCCGCCAGGGGTTCGTGCCCCATCCCAGAAACCTGAAACCAGCCTTTGCTCTGGCGGAGAAGCACTCCTTCCCGACGGTCACCTTCACGACTGAGAAACATCAATTTGAGGAATTCCAGCTTGTTATAGGTCTTCTCGCCTGAGATCGTTGCCATCAAAATCTCCTTGAATTGAGTTGACGCCTTGCACGGACGCTTTATACCTCACAGGCAAAACTGGAGCCGCCGACGAGGATCGAACTCGTGACCTTCCCCTTACCAAGGGGATGCTCTACCACTGAGCTACGGCGGCGGGTGGGGGGTGTAGGATTCGAACCTACGTAGGCTTCCGCCGGCAGATTTACAGTCTGCTCCCTTTGACCACTCGGGCAACCCCCCGAACCCTAAAATTGTACCCCCAAGTATGTCCTTGGAGGGGAAAGACCCTTCAAGTTCGTTTTCCACAGACCTGCCTTACTCAAGAAGACATATAACACCTGACTCTATGAGAACCAAAATTGAACCCTGTACCCCTTCCCAGGGGTCCCGGGAGAGTACCTGCCTCCAAGTCGCCTTATGCGCTATTATATAAGCGGTGTTGCAGGGCCTTGATCGTACGTCTCGTTTGGCGCTGTTGGTTGCCATAGGAATTGCCCTGGGGGCGTCTGCCTGGCTGGGGTATCAGCGTATGGTGGCGCCTCATTCCAAAGGGGGCAAGGGATTCCCCATCCACGTGAGCGGAGCAGTGCGGGATGAGAAAGTGTGCGAGGCTACGTCCGAGATGCTGGTTTGGGACGCAATCGAGTTAGCGGGGGGTCCCACTCCGGACGCCGACCTGAGCCAGATCAATCTCGCCGCTCGCCTTATCCCCAACTCTCAGGTTTATGTGCCCCGAAAGGGGGAAGTGGTTAGCCCGGAGCGCCTGGGACCCTATGGTGCGAGCCAGAGCTTCACCTTCCCCTCTTCTCACTCCGCAACCCCTGCCTCCTCCACCTCGGAAGAAACAAAAAGCTCTGACGAACAGAAACCCTCCATCGGAAAAATCAATATCAACACCGCTACTTTAAAAGAGCTGGAGACCCTGCCCCGTATTGGGCCTGTTCTTGCCCAGCGGATCATTGACTATCGGAACAGCGTAGGCAAGTTTCAATCTGTAGATGAACTTCTCAACGTGCGCGGTATCGGGCAGAAGACGTTGGAACTCCTTCGCCCTTACGTCACCACGCAATGAACCCGAGCTTCTCGCCCTTGCCTTAACGAGATGAACCATCTAAAAGCCTTTCGCCCACCGAGCCTGAAGGAGGTGATTTTCGCCACGCTGACTTTTATTGGCGAGGTAACGATTCTTCTGATAGAGACCCTGGTGCGGTTATTTCGGCGCCCCGTGGAGGCCCGCGAAATCTTCAATCAAATGGCTTTCGTGGGGGTTACTTCTGTGCCCATCGTTGCCCTCACCAGTATGGCTTCCGGTGGCGTTCTTGCTCTTTATCTCGCGCCCCTTCTTGGGAAAGCGGGCGTCCCTCAACTTCTTGGCGGCACAGTGGGGCTAAGCGTCACGCGAGAATTGGCTCCCGTGATCACGGGAATTATGGTGGCGGCGCGGTGCGGGAGCGCAATGGCAGCACAAATCGGCACTATGGCGGTCACCGAACAGATTGACGCCTTGCGTTCCCTTTCGGTCCATCCTTATAATTACCTTGTCCTCCCTCGCGTGCTCGCTGCGTCTTTGATGCTCCCCATTCTCGGGCTTATTGCGGTTTTCTTCGGGCTTGGAGGGGGAATTCTGGTTGCCCACCTCCATAACGTTCCCCCTAAAATGTTTCTGGACTCGGTCCGAATTTATGTGGAATCGTGGGATTTCGAAGGCGGTCTATGGAAAACGTTCTTTTTCGGATTGATTATTAGCCTTGTGAGTTGTCAGCAAGGATTGCGGACTACGGGAGGTGCTGTGGGAGTGGGGCGAGCGACCACTAACGCCGTGGTATTGAGCACCGTACTGATTTATCTGGCAAACTACTTCCTTGCGGACCTGTTCTATTAATCCTGGTTTAATTGGTTGAGGAGGTCTCTGGCAACGGCCACGCTTTTGGGCACTCCTGTACGTTCCTCTTCTTCCGCTTCATACTCCACACTCACCCAACCTTGAAAGCCCGCATCCCGTAACACCCGCAAGCACTCTCTCAAAGGCACTTCGCCTTCTCCCAGAGGAACTCCCACATACCTGTGCCCCCCAAGAGAAACGAAGACGTGACTCCGCTCACTCCCCGCGGTAGCGAAATCCTTGAGGTGCGCCATATATGCCAGGTCCGCTACCGCAGAAACGCCCGTCACAGGGTTCTCGTCCGCAAGAAGAAAGTTTGCCGGGTCGGGATTACTGCCCAGGGTTGCCTCGCCCGTTTTCGCCCGCACTGCGTGGATGATCTCCCTCACCTGAGCGCCCCGCCCTGCAAACCTGCCGTGATTCTCCAGAGCAAGGCGCACCCCCCGAGAATGCGCATATTCGCTCGCCAAAGAGAGACCTTCCACCACGCGAGCATAGACTGGGGAGGGGTCCCTCACATTCTCTCCTCCTCCTGCAAACACACGCACCACTTCGGCGCCCAATAGGACTGCCTGGTCCACCCCCCTTCGCACTATTTCAAGATTCCGCTGGAAAGATTCCCCTCCCTCTTCCGTGAAGTCATTGCTAACGGAGAAAATGGGGACGTGAATCTCCCTGCTCTGGGCATAGCGGGCTATCGCTTCGGTTTGGGTAAACCCGGAATCCTCTTTGTTGAAGAAAACGTCCAGCAGTTCCACTCCCCGAACCCCCATCTCCCTCGCAAGGTCCACGAACTTCTCCAGATCCAGTTCCCCTCTCCGCCACGCACGGACGTAACTCCACATACTTAATGCCAACCTCATCCCATCCACCCCCGAAGAAGAGAAGAAGGCGTGGTCAACTTACCCGCTCCCACTCACGATGGAAGGCGCTACGTAGACCGAAGGTTCCCCTATCCACGCAATCACAGGCTCCACGAAAACAGCCATATAAAGGAGCAGAAAGCCACACACGGCGCACGCAGTAAGCAAGCCCATATTGGGGTGTGCCAGATCACCCGCACGCTCTGCACGCTCACGCACCACCACCGCCAGCACAATTCTCAAATAATAGTAAGCACTTATGACCGAATTGATCACCAGCACAATGCCCAGCCACAGAAGTCCCGCATTCAGAGTATCCCGGAAAATCAAAAACTTTCCCACAAACCCACCCGTGGGTGGAATCCCCGCCAGGCTTGCCATAAAAAGGATCGTCATTGCAGAAAGGAAGGGGCTCCTTTGCCACAAACCCGCAATATCTTCCAGTAACGTACCCTCCCTTCCCCCGCGCGCTGTAAGGGATAGCACTGCAAACGCTCCTACCGTCATCACCCCATACGCCAGCAAGTAATAAATAACGGTGGTCCAGCCCTCAGGCCGCCCTAAGATGCCCAACTGAATCTGCGCCACAATCGCCACCAAAACATAGCCTGCGTGAGCAATACTTGAATAGGCGAGAATCCTCTTGGCATCCCTTTGCACTAAAGCCACCACGTTCCCATAAACCATCGTGGCAACCGCCAGGGCACTCAGAAGGGGTAGCCAGGTTTCCATCCCGTACCGCCCTTCGTCCAACACTCTGACGAAAGCGCCCAGCGCGGCGATCTTACTCCCCCCTGCCATAAACGCCGTCACGGAAGTGGGGGCTCCGTGATACACATCTGGGGTCCACATATGGAAGGGCACAATCGCCGCTTTGAAGCCAAAACCAACGATGACCATCGCCATTCCCGCATAGGCAAGGAGGTGAGTATGAAGGGGCAAAAGGTCACCAGGGCGCCCTCTGAGCTGGAACAGCCCTTCAAGGTGCGTGGTACCCGTAGCGCCATAAATGAGCGCAATTCCATAAAGCATAAAAGCAGAAGCAAAGGCTCCTAAAAGAAAATATTTCATTGCGGACTCTTGAGATTTTTTGTCCCCACTTTTGAGACCTGCCAAAACATAAAGGCACAAGGAAAGGACCTCCAAACCGAGGAAAAGAATCAATAAATCCCTCGTGGTAACCATAATCATCCCCCCAACCGTAGACCATAACAACAAAGGATAATATTCTCCAAAGGGAACGCGCTTCTCTCGCAAATATCCCTCACTGAACATCACGGTCAAAGCGGAAGCCAACAGGATCAGAGTTTGCAACACCCGCGCCAGAGAATCATTGACGTAAAGTCCGCCAAGCGTTTCTGCCCTGTCCCCAACGCCATAAGGAAAGAGGACATACAAAGCGCTGAAGAGCGAGAGCAGGGAAACAAACACGATGGCGTTGTTCGTTTGGCGGGGACGCACCATTTCAATGATCATCCCCACAACGCCTCCACCCGTAACTAAAAGTATGGGCAGGAGGGCAAGCCAATCAATGCTTGCAGGATACAGGACATCCTGGCTCATTCTTCATCACCGCCTTTCAAGGACAGGATTTGATTCACCACATCCGTGAAATCCAAAGCATTCATATCCAACACCCGGGCACCAAACAGCACACCCGCTCGCCCAAGGCGCCTCCAATCCTGAGGCAAGTCCCGCCAGAGTTTCACCACCAAAGCCCGCGGATGAATCTCCCTCACCTTCTCAGGAGCCCAAGCCTCGTCGTCTTCCCACATCAAGGCAGAGGCAGGCAAATCGTTCACTAAGTCTATATAAGGGTCTTCTTCACCTTCAACAAAAAGGACATTGAACCTGGCTTCGGAAATCTCCGAAAGGAGGGCATAGTCGTGCTCAAAATAAAGCCCCTTGTACTCCATAGGGGAAGCTTGTTGGGGATTGGCTCCCCCAAGGCGGTAAAAGACGCCATCCACTCCCGCGTCCAGAGCGCTTTGAATATGCTCCCGCACCCGTTGGGTGAACTGCTGGAACTCTTCACTGCCTCTCACCGGGCAATGCCAGAAACTCTGCCCAAGAATCACTCCCGAAGCTACCGCAAGAAGGAAGGGATTTTGGACCTCCACAAGCACCGCAGGTCCTTCTTCGGGGAGTTCTCGCAAGAGAGCCTGAGCATCGGAAACATCCTTTGCCACGAGAAGGTCGGGGGACCATCGCCGGGCAAAACTCAGCAAGGCTTGAAAGGAAGCAGAAGGCTCCCAAACAAACCACGGCGGACGGTCCACTATCCCCCCACGAGCGGTGACAGTAATTCGTTCCCGAGGGATCACCTCCAAACCTCCGCTTTCTCTTGTCGGGTCTCCCTTGCGCTCAAGCCCCCTTGCTCCACGGAAGACGGATAGCCCTGCCACGTGGGGCGCTCACCCGCGCCTTTCAAAACCTGGGCGCTGAGCGCCTGAAGGCTTTTCTCCATCGGAGCGGTGAAGAAGCGGGGATAAAGCCCCACCCAAAACACGAACACGACAAGAGCCCATGCCAGCCCCTGTTCCCACACCTTGATGTCCCGGAGCCTTCGCACGCGAGGGTTATTCACCTCTCCATAGAATGCTTTTTGAAACATCCAGAGAAGATACACTGCCGCCAGCACCACGCCCGATCCCGCCAATACGGGCATCCACATTGGGATGCCCGCCTGACCTTTATACCCCGCCTCAAAAGCACCCAGCAAACAGAGGAACTCGCCGATAAAGCCATTCAAACTCGGTAAGCCCACAGAACTCAAGGTGATAATCAGAAAGAGCGTGGCGAACATTGGCATCTGGCGTTTCAGCCCCCCATAATCCTGGAACAGGCGTGAATGAGTTCGCTCGTAAATCATCCCCACCAGCAAAAAGAGGGCACCCGTACTGATGCCATGATTGAGAGACTGTAACACGCTTCCTGCAAGCCCGTTATGATTGATAGCAAAAGCCCCCAGCATTACGAACCCCAAATGGCTAACTGAAGAATAAGCAATCAGGCGTTTCCAATCCGCCTGCATCGCCGCCATCACCGCACCATAGATAATCCCTACCAACGCCAGCCCCATCATAAACGGAGCGGACCGAAGGGTTGCCTCGGGGAAAAGGGGAAAGCAAAACCGCAGAAAACCATAAACCCCTAACTTGAGCATTATCGCCGCCAGAAATATGGACCCCGCAGTGGGCGCTTCCGTATGAGCATCGGGAAGCCAGGTGTGAACAGGGAAAAAGGGCACCTTCACCGCAAAAGCGACCGCAAAGGCAGAGAAAAGCAAAATTTGCGCTTTTCCCTCCGCCAGGTTGCCTTCTGCCGATAACACCTGAAGGGCCAAGAGGTCAAAAGTGCCATATCCCAACTTCTGGCGGGCGAGGAAATAAAGCCAGATAATCCCCACTAACATAAAGAGAGAACCCAAAAAAGTGAAGAGAAAGAACTTCAGGCCTGCGTAAAGACGATTCTGCCCTCCCCATATCGCAATGAGAAAATACATAGGGATAAGGGTGGCTTCAAAGAAGACATAAAACAAAATCAAATCCAGGGAAGTGAACGCCCCTATCAAAGCACCCTCTAACAACAAGGAAAACACCATAAACTCCTTCACTCGTGCCCCAACATAAAAACTGAACCACACCGCAATCACGCTGATAAACGTCGTGAGTAACACCAGCCACAGGCTAATCCCATCCACTCCCAACTTATACGTGATGCCAAGGCTTGGAATCCAGGGAATGGACTCCACCATCTGAAAACGGTAAGTCCCCGGGTCAAACCAGAAGTAAATCTGCAGAGAAAGGAAAAAGGTGACTATCGTGATCGTCAGCGCTCCATACCGATGGGCTGAAACCCACTCCCTCGGAACAAGCAACAAAAGGAGCGCTCCCAGGATAGGAAAGGCGATGACCGCAGTCAAAATTCCAAAGTCCAAACTCTCCATCATCTACCTCGCCACCGTCCAAATCACATATCCCAAAATCACCACCGCCCCCGCAAAAACTGCCATCGCATAGGCACGGACATAACCGCTCTGGGCACGCCGGAAAAACCGTCCCAACGTCGCCACGATAAACGCCGAGCCATGAACGAAAACGCCATCAATCAGTGCCTCATCAAACCATCGCTTCACTCCGTTGGCAAATCTCCCCCCATAATCCACGAAGAGCCTCATCATCGCAGGGTCATACCCCCATTGCCTGTAAGCCCAGCGCATCCAACCCGAGAAACTCACCTCCGAGGCAGGCAAGCCAGAACGATAGCGCCAAAAGGAAAGCCCAATCCCCGCCACGCCCGCAAGAACCGATACGAAGATAAGCGCTATCTCCACACCTTTGGAAACGTGAGGCGCTTCCGCCAATAAAGTCTCACTCCTCAGCACCGAGGCATTCCATTCTTCAAAAAAGTGAGGCACGTGCGCTCCAAGCAACTCAGAAAAGGGATTTCCGCCCGCCAACACCCACCCCCCAACCAGGGAAAGGACAGCCAGAACCACCAGCGGAAACGTGAGCGTCCATCCCGGCTCTTTCGGATGGTGGTCGGGGGTCAAGGGGTGCTCGGACTCTACGGGATGGGGCACCTCTTCCGCAGGCAAGAAGAAGTCATAGGGGTCTTCTTCTTCCTCTTCTGCTTCCACGGGGTGAGTCTGAGGATGGGGCTCCCGATGCTCCCGATGCTCCCCACGCTCCATCAATCTCCACCGCTCTTGCCTCCCGCCAAAGGTTAGCAAGAACATCCGGGTCATATAGAGGGCAGTTAGCAATGCAGTAATCAATCCAACCCCATACAAAAACCTGGGAGAAACTAACCAACTGTCCCTCCATAGGTGCTCGGAAGCAAACGCCTTTGTCAAAATCTCGTCTTTGCTGAAAAACCCTGCAAAGGGAGGGATGCCTGAAATGGCAAGAACCGCTATGAGCATAGTGAAATAAGTGAGGGGCAGATATTTGGCAAGGTTTCCATATCTCCTCATATCTTGCTCATGAGCCATCGCCACAATCACAGCACCCGCCCCCAAGAAGAGCAGGGCTTTGAAAAAGGCGTGCGTGGTAACGTGGAACATCCCGGAAGAAAAAGCACCCACTCCACAAGCCAAAAACATATATCCCAACTGAGAAACAGTGGAAAAGGCGAGCACACGCTTGATGTCCGTCTGGGCGAAAGCCACGGTGGCAGCAAAAAAGGCGGTAAACGTCCCTACGATAGCCACCACCATCATTGCCACAGGGGATAACTCAAAAAGTATATGGCACCTCGCCACCATATACACCCCAGCGGTTACCATCGTAGCCGCATGGATGAGGGCAGACACAGGTGTGGGACCCGCCATCGCATCTGGCAACCACAAATAAAGGGGAAACTGCGCCGACTTCCCCATCGCTCCCACAAATAACAACAAGGGCACCGCCAAAAGGATCCATTCCGAATGCCCCCCCAGCACCTCCCGGGCATAGGGAAACACGACATCAAAACTCAAAAGACGGCGTTCGTCGCCCAGCAGGTCCCCCCGCTCCGCATAAAGGACGTATAACAAGAAAATGCCAAGGGCGAATCCCCAGTCCCCTATCCTATTCACTATGAAAGCCTTATTCGCCGCCCTCGCGTTCTCCAGATTCTCATACCAGTAACCGATGAGCAAATAGGAACACAACCCCACACCTTCCCACCCAACAAACAAAACCACAAAATTGTTCGCCAAAACCAGCAACAGCATAAAGAACACAAACAAATTCATATAAGTGAAGAAACGGGGATAATCCCGGTCCTCCGCCATATAACCCGTAGCATAAAGATGGATAATAGCCCCCACCCCGGTAACAATGAGCACCATCGTTAGGGAAAGGGCGTCTATCCGCAGTTCCCAGGGCACGTGAAGGGTATAAAGGTCAATCCACGAAAACCAATGCGTGACCACCTCACGCTCTGCAGGAGAAAGCCTGCCCAGAGAAACCACAAGCCCAACGGAAAGGACAAACCCAAGAGCCACGGGCAATACCCCCATAAAGCCCAGCACGTTCCTTCCACGCTCCCACCCAAGCCAGCGAAGAACCCACCTCCCCGCGATAGACTGAAAGAGGAATCCCCCAAGGGGCAAAAGGAGCACCCACCATATCGCATTCGCCCAATGAGCTTCGCCAAATGACGTCACCATCTCAGCCTCGCATCACGTTCAACTGGTCAATGTCTATGTCTTCTCGCACTCTGAAAATAGCCATAATGATTCCCAACCCAATGGCTACTTCCGCGGCTGCCACCGCCATCACAAAAACCACCGCCATCTGCCCGGTCATATAGGTGTCCTTTGGATGGAACAGGTAAGCCAGGGGGGTTTGGTGGTAGCGGGCGAATGCCAGAAACGCCAGATTCGCCGCATTCAACATAAGTTCAATACACATAAAGATGACGATGGGATTCCGGCGCAACACAACCCCCAGGGCACCCAGGCAAAAGAGAACAATGCTTAGAGTCAGATAGGCGGAAAGAGGAATTCCTTCCATCACGTCCTCCTCTTGGCTACGAGAATAGAGCCCACAATCCCCACTAAAAGCAAAACGCTCGCTATTTCAAAGCCATATACCCATTTGTTGAACAAATAATTGCCAACAGTGGCTGTTTTTCCGAAATCATCGGGGGCGGTGGGATGCAGAACTCCCGCAAACGGCAAGAATAACTGACTCAACACAATGATGAGCAACGCCATCGCCACCGCAACTGCAGACCAAACCTTCAAAGCGCTCCTCTCAAATAGCATCTCTGGCGCACCAAGGTTCAAAAGAAGAATACAAAACAAAAACAACATCATAATCAAGCCCGTATACACTAACAACTGACTGATACCCAAAATCTCCAGGCTCATCGTGAAATATAAAACCGCAAGCACCAAAAAATTCACGACCAAATACAACGCGCTCCGCACAACATAACCCGTGGACACCATCGCCACAGCACTCGCAATGGCTAACACCGCAAGCACCGCAAAAACCCATACCGTCATACCCGTTCCTCCGAAAGGTGAGAAGGTTCTTCTGAAACCTGTAAATCCACCAAACGAATCCCCCGAGCATATTGTGCCGACCGCTTCCTCAGATACCCCCAATAAATCATCCCGTACCCCAAGCCCACCACAAGCCAGCAAACCAACGCTACCTTCCACCGATACAGCATCGTGATGGCAGTGATCACAAAGTTAGCCGCTGCCGCAGGAAGCAAAAACTTCCATCCCAGAGCCATCAGTTGGTCATACCTTAAACGAGGATACGTTGCCCGCAACCAAATGTAAAACGTAATCCCCAGAAAAACTTTGCCCAGAAACCACAAAGGCGCTATGGCAGGATGAACGACTGCCTGGAGTAGCCCTGCCACACCCGTCCAACCCATCTCCCCTGCCCTCTCCGCAAGATACTCCCAATTTAACGGCAAGGGAGACCATCCCCCTAAAAACAAAGTAGCAAAAACTCCCGAAAAGGCGAGCATCACCGCATACTCACCCATAAAAAACACCACAAACTTCATAGAGGAATATTCGGTGTGATACCCCGCAATGAGTTCTGATTCCGCTTCGGGCAAATCAAACGGAGCGCGGTTCGTTTCTGCCACCATCGTGATCAGGAAAATTATTCCCGCCACAAAACCATAGGGAGTCAGAATAAACCAGTTCTGAAGCCAGGGAACAACTCCCCATAAAGGCTCAAACTGCCGATACACCATCTCCGTCATCATCAAAGAACCCGTGGGAAGAGCCACCGCATACAGGGAAACACCCATAGCCAACTCATAACTGATAAGTTGGGCACTGCTCCTCAATCCCCCCAGAAGCGAATACTTATTGTTGCTTGCCCATCCCCCCAGCATAATCCCATAAACCCCCAGGGAAGACACCGCCAGCACCCATAAAATCCCAATATCCACATCCGCCACAGGTGTCAAACGCTTGTCCGGTCCCCAGGGAATGGTCGCCCCGATCACGAAGGCAGGAAAAAGCGCCACCGCAGGAGCCAGAAAATAAATCGCCCTATCAATCGCTGTGGGCGTCACGTCCTCCTTCAAAAAGAGTTTGATCCCATCGGCAATCGGCTGGAGCAAACCAAAGGGTCCCACTCGGTTGGGTCCCCATCGGTCCTGAAACCAGGCAAGCAAGCGCCTCTCCCACCAAATCAATCCAGGAACAATCAAAAGGATGAACCCCACCAGAATCACCACACGCAACAATGCCCAGAGAAAATCCCCCTGCCAGCCCCCTACTTCAGCCAGTACGATGAGGCTTTTCACCCTTCACCCCCTTGCCTGCGATGCGCGCTCACGGTCTCACCTCTGGATAAATATCCACCACGACCGTCCGCTCTCCTGAAAGCGTGGGCGCTCCCAGCAAGACGCCCTCTTTCTCCCAACAGGTTTTCTGAACCACCTCAAATGCGGGATGAGCCTTCGCCATTCGTCCCCACACCTCCCGCGCATAAAACGGGGGAGTTTTGTGGGTCAACCGAAGCTCCAACTCACTAAAAATGCGCCAACCTGGCTTCGCCTCTCCCGGAGGCGGCAAAATAATCGGCACGTGCTGGATTCGCCGTTCCACGTTGATATACGTGCCATCCTGTTCAGAAAACGCGGCGCAGGGCAACACCACCGACGCATAAGGCAATGCCTCCGTCGCCAGAATGTCCTGAACCACTAAGAACTCCACCCGCTCCAACGCGCGCTCTGCAAGATTACGGTCATACCAGAGGTGGAGAGGATCACATCCCACCAACCAGAGAGCCCGTATCTCGCCATCCGCACACGCCTGAAGAATCTCCTGAGTATCCTTGCCCCCCGATTCCGGAAGAAGACCCAACTCCAGGCATCCCTGCTCGTTCCCCCCAAGAGCCAGAAGATTGAAACCTTGAGGGGATTGAGCCACGATACTCAAGTTTGCCAGAGCGGACGCCACCTCTACCCCATCGGACAGATGATACACACTTCGGGACGCCAGCAAGACAAAGCCATCCTCCAGGAGACGAACCGCCTCCTGCAAAGACTCTCTGGCAACACCCGTCACCTCAGAGGTTACTTCTAAAGTAAATCCCTCCAGGGCGGAACGCAAATCAGATGGCATCCCCTTCTGGTTCCCTATCTCTCGCGTCAGGTATCCCAGAAGGAACCTCTCCGTTCCAGAGCGAAACCGAAGCACCACTCGTGCAAATGCATCCGCTTCCGTGGGAGCAGACGAGGCAACCACCACCGAGGCGGAGTTCTTCCGCCAGGCTTTGCGGGCACGGAGATAAACGATGGGTTGCTCTTCCGCAAGGTTCCCCCCGAAAAGGAAAAGGGTTTTCGCTTTTTCCAAATCCGCAATGGCGGTGTTGACCTCCGCTATATTATGCCGACGAGATACCCCCTCCCCTGATTTGAAAAGCCTTTTGTAAAACCGATGGTCCACGTTGGGAGAACGAAAATGCTCCCTGAAAAGGTGGCGAAAGAGGAAAAGAGCCTCATTGCTAACCTGGTGCCCCACCAAGCCCGCCACCTTCGCCCCTCCCTCCACGAAATTAGGGAGCACCTGGGAATACGCCTGCGCCCAACTGGTCGGCACTAACTGGTCGCCCTCGCGCCTCAAGGGCACTCTAAGCCGTTTCTCGGAATTCAGATATCCCTGCCCAAACTTCCCTTTATCGCAGGTCCATTCCTCGTTAACCCCCTCGTGGGTGCGACCATTAATGCGCACCAACCTCCCCGCACGATAGTCAAACCACGTGTTACATCCGTTGCCACACTCCAGGCAGATAGCGGGCTTCGTTTCCAGGTCCCAGGGGCGAGCACGAAAACGAAATTCCCTGCTCGTTAAGGCGCCCACAGGACAAATCTCTATCGTATTCCCACTGAAACGAGAGGTGAATTCCGTAGCCTCAAAAGTGAGGGGTTGCATCATCGCCCCCCGAAATAGAAAAGCTAACTGCGCATCCCCGGAAATCTCTTCCGTAAAACGCACACACCTGCCACACTGAATACATCTTTCCAGGTCTAACTCCACATATCGGCTCAGGGGATAGGCTTTGGGTAAGTGCCTCTTCTGCTCAATGAAGCGAGAAGTCGCAGGACCATAAAAGAGCGTGTTGTTTTGCAAAGGACACTCCCCACCCCGGTCGCAAATAGGGCAATCCAGGGGATGATTCGCCAACAGGAATTCCAGAACGCCCCGCCTGTCTTTTTGAATTTGCTCCGTTTCGGTATAGACCACCAAGCCCTCCATCGCAGGTAAAGTGCACGCGGTCTGGGGCTTGGGTAGCAACCGCACGCTCCCATCCTTTTGCTTGAAACCCGCTGACACCAGGCACATTCGGCACATCCCCACAGGCTCCATCCTGGGGTGATAACAAAAAATGGGCACTTCCAAGCCCAATCGCTTGACCGCCTCCACTATCAACTCGCCCTTCGGGACCTGAATTTCCTGCTCGTTGATCGTGATGGTCACGAGCCCCGATTCCTGCGTCAGTGCGGTACTCATCGTTTCCTGCTGTTCGTCATTTGCAAACCGTGCTTTTCTACCCCACAACGATACCTCTTTGTGAAGGGAATCACAATCTCCTCCTCCCTCAACTCTGCACTTCTCCCCACCCTCGCCGTATAATCCCTAAAGCTTATGGACTTCCTGTCCGCTCTTCACGAACGCATCCTCATCGCCGATGGGGCTATGGGAACGCTCCTGGCGGAGCGGGGCTTTGGAGAACTCCCCTATAGCGTGGCGAACCTCCGCGCCCCCGACCTCGTCCGAAAAATCCACGAAGAATATAGTAATGCGGGCGCGGAAGTTATTGAAACCAACACTTTTTGGTCCAATCGCTTCCGGCTGGAAGAACATAGGCGACACGAAAGTACTAAAGATATCTGCCTGGCGGGTGCCAGGTTAGCCCGTGAATCCGCCCCTCACGCTTTCATCCTCGGGGCGATTGGTCCCTGTGGCAAGCCTCTCGCACCTCTCGGAGCCATTGACCTAAATGAAGCCCAGGAGGAATTCCGCATCCAGGCAGAAGCCTTAGCAGAAGGGGGAGTGGATGCCATCATCCTGGAGACCTTCTCCGACCTTAAAGAGTTGGAACTTGCGGTGAAGGTCGTCCGAAGCGTCTGCGATCTCCCCCTCATCGCTTCCAAGAGTTTCATTGAAGATGGAGAAACCCTTGCGGAAGGATTTCCCCTTCAAGTGGCACAAGAGATGGCAAGTTGGGGCGTGGATGTAATCGGGATGAACTGCGTGGTGGGCCCTCAGCGCGCCTTTGAAATTGTACGTTGGATGGCAGAGGTGGGAAACATCCCCATAAGTGCTATGCCGACGCCCGGTATGCCCCAGATTGTCCACCGCCAAACCCTTTATGACACCACGCCCGAGTATTTCGGAACAGCCTCCGCCCGCCTTGCCGAAGCAGGGGCGAACCTCATCGGGGGATGCTGTGGCACCACTCCAGAAATGATCTCTGCACTCGCACGCCATCTCACCAACCGCCTGATACGAAAAAGGGCTTTTGTGAAACGAGCCGAAACCACCGCCAGAAGACCCCTGGAATCCAGTCAGCCCAGTGAGCTGAGCGCCAAACTCGGCAAGAAGTTTATCGTTACCGTGGAGATAGACCTGCCCAGAGGGCTCCAGACCGAGCCTGTCCTGGAATCCGCAAAGGCACTCAAGAAGGCGGGAGCCGACCTCATTGACATCAGCGATGGTGCCCGCGCCCGCCTCCGGATGGTTCCTATGGCTATTAGCCATCTCATCCAGGAGCAAGCAGGAATAGAAGTGATGATGCACGTCGCCTGCAGGGACCGAAACTTACTCGCCCTTCAAGCGGACTTGCTCGGCGCCCACGCTCTGGGAATCCGAAATGTCCTACCCATCACCGGAGACCCCACCAACATCGGCGACTTTCCCGGTGCCACCAGTGTCTTTGACATAGACTCCGTTGGGTTAGTGCGCGTCCTCTCCAGGATGAATGAAGGCTTAGATATGGCAAACAACACCATCGGAAAAAAATGCGCCTTCACCATCGCGGTCGCCTTCAATCCTTTAGCCCCCAATAGGGAACGGGAATTAGAGCGACTCAAAAGAAAAGCAGACGCGGGTGCCCACATCATCTACACTCAACCCCTCTTTGAAGAAGAGCAATTGGAATTTGCCGTGAAATCCGCCCAAAGCGTCGGATTGCCCATATTTATCGGTGTCCTTCCTTTGCGCCACATCCGCCACGCCGAGTTTATGCACAATGAGGTGCCAGGAGTCTCCATCCCCGAATGGGTCCGTCGGCGACTTCGGGAAACACCTGAAGACAGCGCGCTCAAGGTGGGAATAGAAATGGCGCAAGAGTTCGCCCGTAAAATCCCTCATTACGCCCAGGGGATATACCTCTTACCACCCGCTGGGCTTCCTCACGTGGCTATAGAGGTCCTGGAAGCGGTCACCATCTGGGACCACCGAAAACCTACCCGCGAGGGGCACTAACCCAAAACGATTCGCTCGTCCCCCACCCTCCGCGTCACCTTTTGGGAGTCAAAATACTGCAAAATCGGAAGGACATACTTGCGGGAGCTCCCCACCGCATCCCTAAACTGCGACACCGTAAACTTCGGCGCCAGAGAACGCACCACATCCTTCAAGTCCTCTAAGGTCTCCACGCTCATATAAATATCTTCTTCCAGGCGAACAATCCGCCCTATCTCTATCCCCAACTGCCATATCTCCCAAACCGCCTGAGGGGGCACCCCCAACTCTTTTGCCAGAGCCTCCGCACTCGGGGGAACAGCCCTGTGAGCGCGCATCGCCGAAAGAATCCTCTCCAATAATGCTTGCTGTCTTGAGGTCAACTTGATCTCGTGATCGGGATGGCGAACTTCCGCTCCCATCACCCGTATGTATCCATCCTCTTGTAATTGAGCTAAAAGGCGATCCCAAGCCCTGGGAGACCAACGCAGACCACTTTCGGAAAGAAAACGCGCCTTCGCAATACCTGCAGAATGCGTGTCCTCCTGATGGAGTTGCCACAAAAGGCTCCGCAGTTCCTCCGCGAGGGCACGATAATTCTCCGGGCTAATCCATATCCCCGCAAAACTAAACGCCTTACCTCCCGTCTTTATCCTCTCCAGCACATCTCCCAGGGCAGGTATAGGCACACCCAATTGCTCCGCAAGAAGAGGGGTCTCAATCCCCATCCGCGCCCCGGTGATAATAGATAAAACCCGCTCTTCAAGAGGAAGGGATTCATCCCCATCTGCCAATAGCTCGCCCACGGTTGGGTCCGACTTCTTTCGCCGAGTCGCAGAAGGAGTGATAACCACCCCACCCCCAAGCAGGGTAGGAGGAGAGTAACGACGGAGAACCAACCTCTGTCCTTTCGTGCAGGCGACGGATTCTTCAAAAACGATCTGCACCAAACCTGGCGCCGAATCGAAAAGAAAGAGGCGCCCCAAGAACTCTCCCGAACCCATATGAACCCTCACACGCATCCCATGCCTCAAAGGCTCTATGGCAAACACACGAACATTAGAGCATCGCGTCTCCACCATCAAGCCAGGAGACGCCACCGCCTGTCCCCTTTCAATGCTCTCTCTCCGCACCCCACCCAGGTTAAGAGCAGTCCGCTGACCCGCCTCTGCATACTCTTCCTCTGTGCCATGCACCTGCACCCTTTTAACTCGCAGGCGCTCGCCCCCGGGAAGCAACTCGCACTCATCTCCTCGCTTAACCTTGCCCCTCGCCAGGGTCCCCGTCACCACAGTCCCGTGACCCGTGACAGAAAAAACACGGTCTATGGGCAAAAACCATTGAGACCCAACATCCCCACGAGGTCCCAGTTGGATAAGAGTTTGTGCTAAAACCCTTTTCAACTCCTCTATGCCCTCACCCGTAACCGCACTCACCGCCACCACAGGGGCTTCCGCATAACGCGTCCCCGCAAGCAATTCCCTCACCTCGCATTCCACAAGCTCTCGCGTCTCCTTATCCACCAGGTCGCACTTCGTCAGCACCACAACCATTGCCCGCACTTCCAGAAGGCGAAGGATATCAAAGTGCTCTCGCGTTTGGGGCATCACCCCCTCATCTCCCGCGACGCACAACAAACCCACATCCACTCCCCAAGCCCCCGCAAGCATATTCTTAATGAACCGCTCATGACCGGGAACGTCCACAATACTCACACGACCAACCCCCTCCAGGTCAAGATAAGCGAAACCCAGATCAATGGTCATCCCACGCGCCTTTTCTTCGGGAAGGCGGTCAGTCTCTATACCGGTAAGAGCCGATAAAAGCGTGGTTTTCCCGTGGTCTACGTGCCCTGCTGTACCAATAAGATACGCCATCTTTATTTACTTAATACGGGTTCTACCCACCTTCCAATCTTCTATTCCTGGAATTTTGTATGCCTGGATATCCCCATCCTGACACACCCACGCCACAAAACCCTCCTTGGTCGCCGACGCACCCCAATCCCCCGCACGAGACACCCCAAAAACCGCACTGCACTTCTCCCGCGCGCTGGGCTTGCGCTCCACCATCACCGAGATTGCCCTTTCACAGGCTTCTTGAGCGCTCATACCCCCACGCATCGCCTCCACCACCCGAAAACTGAGCAGAAATCGCCAGATGTCTTCTCCGATCCCCGTGGCTCCTCCCGCTCCAGCGGAACTGTCCGCATAAAAGCCCGCACCCGCTATCGGGGAATCCCCCACGCGCCCAGGCAGTTTCCACGCCAAACCGCTGGTGGAACACGCCGAAACCAATCGCACCTTCCCTTCCCGGCTCTCCCACCCCACCAGCGTTACCGTATCGCCCGATTCCTGATGGGCTACCTCGGGAGCTCCTTGCTCCACCCTCCATTCTTCATACCTTTGCAAGCTCGCGGGGGAATGCAAGCAACGAGGGGAAAACCCCATCCTCTCCGCAAATCGCCGAGCCTGATCCCCCGCCAGCATCACATAAGGCGTTTCTTCCATCACCTTTCGCGCCACGCTTATTGCGGGCACAATGCCCCGCAAGGCACAAACCGAACCAATGCCCAAACTATCTCCGTCCATAATCCCTGCATCCAGCTCCTGCTCCCCATCCGCGTTGGGCAAAGAGCCAAATCCTACCGCCATAAACCGAGCATCCAACTCCACCTCCACCAAGCCCTGCTCGCAGGCAGTGAGCAAGCAACCCGTCTCCTGATAGACCTGGAACGCTTTACGAACTGCAGGTTCGCCTGCATCTTTCCACGTGGAAACAAAAAGCACAGACATATCTGGGAGATTATACGCCGAATTCTTTCTACAACACGAACGCCTCTGTTGAAATGTCTCCTTCTGCAAACCGTTCAGGACGAAGGGGACGCAAATCAAATGACCGGCACTCCCCCTCAAGAATTATTTCCGCCACCACCTGCCCCACCGCAGGAGAATGCATCACCCCGTGCCCCCCAAATCCCGTGGCTAACACCACCTTGCCTACACGCCCTATGATGCCATGGTGATCCGGAGTCACCGCATAAGCCCCACTCCAGCACTTCCGGGGATCCAACCTTGCCCCGGAAAGGAGCGGGAGGCGCGAAGGACCGACCTCCGCTATTGCCTCCAGGAAAGCGTAACTTTGATCCCCCTCCTCGCTCTCCTCGCCTCCCCTATGCTCGTCCTTCTGCTTCCCACGAGCAAAATCATAACCAAGGAGAAGCCCTTGACCTTCCCGCCGAAAATGAAAGGTGCTCGCTACGTCCACCACCATCGGAACCCTCTCCGGCAAGCCATCCAGGGGTTCCGTTAGAGCCAGATAGTGCCTCTCGGAAAACACCGGCAACTCTATCCCAAAAAGAAAGGCAACCTCCCGCGAACGAGCCCCCGCAGAAAGGACCACGATGGAGGATTCTATCGTGTGTTCCTCCCCCCCTTTCCGCAAAAGTAAGCGCTCCCCGTCACTCCCCACCACTTCCGTGCGATACCACGCCTCTGCGCCCAACCGCCGGGCGCCCCGCTCGTATCCCACGCACACCCCATAAGGGTCCAGGTAGCCATCCTTCTCACAAAAGGAAGCAAAAAGGACATCCTCTGAGTATAGGTATGGGGCAAATTCTTGTACTTCTGTCTGGGAGAACTCCCGCACGGGCACTCCTAAATCTCTCTGCATCTTCACCGCCTCTGACAAATGAAACGCAGACTTCTCCGTGGGAGCGAGCAAAAGATAACCGTACTGGCGAAAGGCAATATCCGTCCCTAATTCCCTGAAAAACCCCTCAAATTCCCCGATGGAAAAGAGCGAAAAAAGCACATGAATGGGCGTGGAGAACTGGGCTCGCACGCCTCCCGCTGCCTTCCCCGTAGAGCCACGCCCGCAAGCCTCGTGGGATTCCAGCACCACGACCCGAAGCGAGTTGCAAGCACGAAGAAGATGATAGGCTATGGACCACCCTATCACCCCACCGCCGATGATAGCAACGTCATAAGGACCTGAGGACCGTTCCACAAAGAGAAATTATAGAGTATCATAATCGTGAAGGTCTGTAGCAATGCTGGGCAAAAAGACGCACGGGAAAGTCAGGAGCGTCTCCACTCAAAGGGGACACGATTTTCCGCTGGGCTTCACGCTTATGGAACTCCTCATCGTGATTGCAATTCTCATCCTGATTGCAGGGCTTCTTTTTCCCCTCTTCCTGAGGGTGAAGAACTCGGCGAGACAGTCGGCTTGCCAGAGCAACCTGCAACAAATTGGGATTGCTTTTGGGGAGTATATGCAAGCATACGACAACAAGTGGCCCCTCGGATTAGACCCTGCGGACCGATATACCCCTCAAATATGGAGGGACTATCCTGAGTTCCAGAGGCAAATTCCTTATCTCCCCCTGATGCACGAACTGCTTACCCCTTATGTCACGAACCCAAAAATCTGGATGTGTCCAGCAGATAAAGGGCAAATCGTAGACGACGTCTCTTTTGAAGTATTGGAAGCCCACCCCAGCAGTTATGAGAAATTTGGAACCAGCTACTACTATCGCACCGAACTCACCGTACGACAGCTAACGGACACTGTGATCAAGAACCCCTCCGAAATCAATGTCTACTTTGATGGTTCGGGCGCCTGGCATTCTGGAGAAGACATTCTCCGACCCACTGACTCGTGGGAAGAAATGACGCAAAAACTCCAGAGATACCGATATAACGTCCTCTTTGCCGACTTCCACGTGGAAAACCTAAGCCGGGCAGAATACTGGAGCGCCTGGTCCCAACGCCTGTGATCCTCCGCCCTGACGCCCTCATCTTGCCCGGGGGCATCCTAACCCGCAGACTGGAAATCTGTATTGAAAACGGGGTCATCTCAGAAGTCAGAAGCTGGACCAGCCCCTATAGAGAAGAGGCCGGGCTGTGGCTCTCCCCTTCATTCATCAATGCGCACTCCCACCTGGAATATTACGACCTGATGAACCGCGCGCCAAAAGGGGACTACTGGGAATTTCTCCAGGCTCTCACCTCGCTGAAGCCCACACGCCCCCCCGAACGCATTGCAGAATCTGCCCGTCAGGCGAGCTTCCAAAACCGGCGAACAGGAGTCACGGTGTTGGGAGAATGGAGCGATTTTCCCGTGAGCGGAGAGGCTATGCATCAAGCAAACTTGCAAGGGCGCATCTTCCAGGAAGTCATCACGTTCTTTGAACATCAGGACCCCACGGAAAAACTCAACCTCATAAGGGAACGCGCCAAACAAAACGCTTCCGCAAGCGGACTCCCCGTTCATCTGGCTCCCCACACCCTTTTTACCACCACCCCCAAGGTCCTTCAGCAAATAGGAGCCAATGAAACAATGATTAGTATTCACATTGCGGAATCCCAACACGAAATCTCCTTCTTTATGGAAGGTAAAGGACCCATTGCGGAACTTTACAGGAAGCACAACATACCTTTTGAAATCCCCGGCGAACGCCCCCTCTTCTTCTTAGACAGGCTGGGGCTTCTTCACGAGCGCACCCAGCTGGTGCACGCCTGCGCCCTTTCCCCTGAAGAGATAGACCTCATAGCCCAAAGGGGCGCCACCGTGGTGCACTGCCCACGCTCTAATCAAAACCTGCAATGCCCCCCTGCGCCCATCGCCGAAATGCTCTCAAAGGGAATCCGGGTGGGCTTGGGGATGGATAGCCCCGCAAGTTCGGGAGAAATAGACTTTTTTGCGGAAATGCGATCTGCCCTTGACACCGCCAGAAAGCGAGGGGATTCCCTGAGTGCGGAGCAAGTCTGGCAAATGGCAACCGAAGGCGGAGCCAAAAGCCTTCACCTGCCCACTCCCTGGTGCCTCCAACCTTTCGCCCAGCCCGACCTCCTGCTCATAGATGCGAGGAATTGCGAAAACTTAGAGGACCTGATCCAAAAGGGGTCCCCTTCGCGCATTCACCAGGTCATCCCCCTTCACTCAGGGCGATTCCAAAGAGAACAGACCCACCGACCTTAACGCCGGGTCAGGGTCACGCTCGCCTTCAGAGCCTTGTCTATGCGGTCAAAGGTGTCCCGCAGGTGCACCTGAGTCATAAGGTCTTGCGAGGTTGCTTTGGCAAACCGATCACGAAGGCGTCGTAAAATATCCGAGGCAAGCATCCTCACGTCTTCCTGAACGCTTCCCGCGGGCGCCAGCGCCTGGGTGATGAGCCCTTCCACGACAAATCTCTGCAAATCCCTCCTTAAAGGACCGATCGCCCTGCCCGTTCCGACCTCGGAGAACACCTTGCCCACCACCTGACCGTAGAGATCCGCCAGGGTGAAGTTCTTCCTCTGGTTCTGAAGTTTGAAGGAGTTATTCGCTACAAGGTCGGTGGTATCGGCAGAAAGCAATTGGGAAACCACTATACGCTGGAAGGTGGCGATGCGGTCTTTGATCAATCCCGGGTCATAAATACCCTGGTTGTAATCAGGGCTAATATTGAGCAAGATGCGGTCACTCAAACGAAAGGCATCTTCACTGAGAATCTCACGAGCAATGAGGTTAATGGCGCGATGTTGAAGTTCTGGGTCAACCGGCTTCATCGTGGGACCTGCCATAGGATCGCCCGCAAAGTTCCGACGCCCCTGCAATCCTCCCACAAACCGTGCCGCAATCATCGCTTGCCGTAAGGAAGCATTAAGGGAGATATTGACTGCACGCACCAAATCGGAAAAGGGACGCCCCGGCTTAGGATGCAATTGGTCCGCCCGCGCCAATAATTTCTTCGCCACCTGGATGGCAGTTTCAGCAGCGTCCAGAGGATTTTTGGACAAATCAAACCGCACCACGTAAGGGTCAAAAGAGTCCGCGTTCTCGTCGGTCATAAACGCATGCCCGGGCAAACTGCCACGGGAGGCAATCCTTTGCAGGTAAGGATATTCCTCCCAGGGCGTTTCTCCCGGCACGTCTTTATATCCGTACTCAATGGCAAACAAGTCATAAGTCCCAATGGTACGAGAATAAAAATGACCCTTGCCCTTTGCCACCGCAACTATGTTCACCGGCACGTAGTCCATTACGCTACTGCTGATCCCCATAAGACTGGTTATCTCCGCATCTCCTAATTCGCTAAGCGACAATTCGGTGGAGCCAGCAAAGTTATGGCGCAAACCAAGGCAGTGCCCCATCTCGTGGCTCACTACGTCCGCGAGGAATTCCTTAATGTACTCATCCCGATTCCGCGAGGTGCCTTCGGGAACCACGGACTCCAACGCCATCCATCCGAACTCAGCCGATTCCATCTTGCCGGGACCCAGCTCACACGTCCTCTCGGTAAACCTCTTGCGCAAAAAGTCTTCAAGGGAAGGCTGGGGAGGTTCCGAAATGCGGGTCAGGCGTGCGAGGGAACTCGCCCAGGACTCGTGAGCAGGACGCGTCAGCCATTCATACTCCTGCCCGATAAAGAACACCATATTGGCGTCCACCGTAATGCTCGCGTTGATAATCTCCCCCGTAAAGGGGTCTGTTCTGAAGAGCGCTACTGCATAGCCCGCATTCTCCGAAGTGGTGAAGCGCAACACGTTGTAGCGCATATCCGCATGGTCCCAATCCGCATCTTTAGGCTTGTAACGCACCTCAATCGCATTCTTAATCCCGATTCGCTCAAACGCTTTATTCCACCTGAGGATGCCCTCCGCACACGCCTCGCGCCACTTCTCCGGAACGCTGTCGTCTATATACCAAACGATGGGCTTAACAGGCTCACTCATCTCCGCATTGGGGTCCTTTTTCTTTATGTTCCACCGATTGATCAAGCGAGCCATTCGGTCTGGACGCATAAAACGACCGTGATCATAATAGTCCTGAGTGAAGTAACCCACACGAGGGTCCCCAAAGCGCGGAACGTAGTCCGACTCTTTTTGGGGATAAATCAAATAGGTGACGGAAATGGGAGCGCTCCGGGGGTCCGCCAGGTGACTCCGTCCCCCTAATCCCAAAAGTTCCAAAAGACTCCCCATCCCTCCTCCCCCTCCGCGCGAGACAAAATGCAGGTCCGCACGCACCAATATGTTCTCCGGATAACCCTTCAAAAGCGAAACGCGGGACTTAGCCCGATCCAGTTGATAAGGGCGTCCCAGAGCCCCCGTAACCTGCTCCGAAAGGTTGAATATCTCTCCATAAAACAGCCCCGTGACTTTGATGAGCACGTTCTTCGTGTCGGGATGCTCTACCTCAATTTTATAAGAATCTAAAATCGCCTCGGGATACGTGCGCTGAGCCGCAATCGCCAGAGGGTCATCCTGCGCCCACCGCCACGCCAGATTCGGAAGGTAAAGCCAAACCTCATCCCCCTGCCGTTCAAACCTGAAGGCATCCACAGAAAGAAACTCCCTCGCTATGGGGTCACCCGCCTGAAGACCCAGAGGCGATGCCCCCGTTCTCAGCGCCGCCTGCAAGAAAAAGTACTTACCAAAGTCACCGGGACGCAACTCCCAGAAAACCTCCTTATCCTTCAAGTAAAGGACAAAAGGACCTTCCGCCTTAACCGCATCCTTAATGGTATCTTCGTACTTCTTGATCTGCTTCTCCCGCTCCTGCTGTTTCTCATCAACCTTTTGGGGAGTTGCCTCTTTCTGCCCCTGGTCGGGAATAAACTGCTCCTGGGCGTAGACACCCCACCCGAGCAAGACAAAAGCAAACACGAGAGCCAAGTGTTTCCGTATAGTCATTTCCTTCTCCACAAGTAGAATTTCGTGCCCATCATAGCACATCCGAAACGCTCGCTATTAAGGAATAGTCCCTTTGGGCTACCCAGCTGAAAAAAATCCCCCGCAGAAGGTATACTCATTCCCACAGGACCCTAATACGATGCCCAGAAAAGTTCAAGAAATAGTCCTGCACGATAGTGCCAGTCCTAAGTTCGGCAGTATTGAGCACGGGGGAGCGGTCTTAGTCGGCGCCCTTGAGGAACTCATCAACCAGGCGAGGACGAACTCGCTCTGGCCCCTCACTTTTGGATTGGCGTGCTGTGCCATTGAAATGATGAGCACCGTAGCCAGCAGGTTTGACATCGCCAGGTTTGGAAGCGAAGCCTTCCGTGCCACCCCCCGACAAGCGGACGTGATGATCGTGGCAGGCAGGGTCAGCAAAAAAATGGCTCCCGTCCTCCGACAGATCTATGACCAGATGCCCGAGCCGAAATGGGTCATCAGTATGGGAGCCTGCGCCAGCAGTGGAGGAGTCTATAACAACTACGCCATCGTGCAGGGAGTGGACCAGATTGTTCCCGTGGATGTCTATGTGCCGGGATGCCCCCCCTCACCCGATGCTTTGCTCTATGGCTTGCTAAAATTACAAGAAAAAATAAAAAACCGCCGATTCAATAAGATCTTAGAACTCAAGCCCCGCCACCAGGAGAGGATGACCATCTAATGTTAGGAGAGGTTTTTCGCGATGTCATTAAGCCTCTCATCACAGGCTTAGGGGTTACTTACAGAAGGCTCTTTCGCCCAAAAGCCACGCTCTCTTACCCCGAAGAAAAGCGCCCTTCCTATCCCCGGACGCGCTGGCGCCACGTCTTGACTCGCTACGAAAATGGCTTGGAGAAATGCATTGGTTGCTCCCTCTGCGCCGGGGCTTGCCCTGCCCGCTGTATCTACGTGGAATCAGCAGAAAACACCGATGAAGAACGGTATTCCCCCGGCGAAAGATATGCAAAAAGGTACGAAATCAATATGCTCCGATGCATCTTTTGCGGGTTCTGTCAAGAAGCCTGCCCCACAGGTGCCATCGTCCTTCGTGATGATTTTGAACTCGCAGACTATCACCGGGATGACTTTATCTATACCAAGGAAATGCTCTTAGAGCCTCTGCCCGTTAAGGAAACTACCCAGCGCAAGTAAGCCGAGAACCTCCCCCCATTCGGGCGCCCCAGCCTGAAGAAACCCCACACTCCGTTTCCGCAATCCCACGTGCAACAATTATTCTATGCGCATAGATTTTGTTACCCTCTTTCCTGAAACGGTCCTGGGAGCCGTAAGATACAGCATCCTTGCTCGAGCAGAAGAACGGGGAATCGTTCAATTTTCTGCGGTCAACCCACGAGACTTCGCCACCGATAAACACAAAACGGTGGACGATACACCCTATGGAGGCGGACCCGGGATGGTACTCAAGCCCGACGTGGTTGATTCCGCTATAGCCTCTGTCATCACAGACCACTCGCTCCTCATCGCCACAGACCCCTCAGGCGAACTTTTCAACCAAGCCCGCGCCAGAGAGTTAGCCCAACAAAAACACATCATCTTCATCTGTGGACACTACGAAGGGATTGACGAAAGAGTGCTGGAAAAATATGGTGCCCTGCGCCTGAGCATCGGAGACTTCGTCCTCACCGGCGGGGAACTCCCCGCGGCAGTGATGGCAGATGCCATCGTACGGCTCCTCCCAGGAGTGCTCGGAGACCCAAACTCCCTTCAGGAAGATGCCTTCACCGATGGGCTTCTCAGTTATCCCCAATACACGCGACCCGAAGTGTGGGAGGGTCGGCGGGTACCCGAAGTTCTCCTTTCAGGAAATCACCAGGAAATTGCCCGCTGGCGGAGGCGCCAGCGCCTGCTCATCACCCGAAAACTCCGCCCCGACCTTTTCGCTAAAGCACCCCTAACAAAAACCGACCTTGACCTGCTAAAATAAACTCCTCACCTACCTCGGTGCAAGTCCCCCTAAGGGGGCTTTTTTTCGGGAGAAAGTACTATGTCCAAAAGCGCCATTCTGGAAACCGTCACTCGGGATCATCTACGGAAAGATTTACCGGAGCTCCGTCCCGGCGACACCGTGCGGGTGCACGTGCGGGTCCGCGAGGCGGGCAAAGAGCGCCTGCAAGCCTTTGAAGGCGTTCTCATTGCGAAGAAGCACGGGGGGATTGCGGAAACCATTACGGTGCGAAAAATCAGTGATGGCGTGGGAGTGGAACGAACATTCCCCGTCCACGCACCCGTGGTGGCGAAAATCACCGTTGTAAAAAGAGGCAAGGTGCGGAGAGCTAAACTTTACTATCTCCGGAAGAAAGTGGGGAAGGCAGCGCGAATTAAGGAAGCGCGATAGTGATGGACCCCCTCTCCCTTTTTGCCCAATATCCTCCCGAGGGAGGGCTTGTGGAGCGTCTGGCTCGCGCCTCTTATTCCAGTGTGCTCATCTTCGCTTCGGTTTGCACGGTCATCCACATCGCCCTGCATCTCTTCCTGGAAAGTACCTCTAACCCCCACAAACCGCAAATCCTGAGCACCATTCTGGGGCTTCTGCGGGGAATTGCAGAAAGCCTCGTCTATGCAAGCATCATAGTATTTTTCCTCATTAGACCCTATGGAATTCAAACGTTTAAAATCCCCAGTGAGTCTATGTTAGACACCTTAAAGCCGAACGATATCCTGCTGGTCAACAAATGGATCTATCGGGTAGAAGACCCCAAGTTTGGTGAGATCGTTGTCTTCAAGCCCCCCAAAGAAGCGCTGGAACCCGAACAAGACCCAAATACGGATTTTGTAAAGAGGCTCATCGGAGAGCCGGGAGATGTCATTGAAATTCGCAACGGAAAACTTTACCGAAATGGCAACCTCACCGAGGAGCCTTACGTCCGGCTTTATGCCCGGAAGTTTTTCCCTGGCGCCCCGCCGGAACCCGTAGATTATAACGAAATCCCGTACTTCAAATTGGTGGCTTACAAAGGGCATTATTACAGCGTGATGAGGGACCGAGCAGGGCACATCCATATCCACCCTCGCATAGACCCTGATTCTCTGAGCCACGAAGAACTCCAGCAAATTGTGGAATCTCCTCCCGCCGCCATCCCGAAGAACCACTACCTGATGCTGGGGGACAATCGCAACAACTCCAAAGATGGACGCTATTGGGGGCTTATTGAACGCCATCAAGTGGTGGGGCGCGCCTGGCGAATTGTTCTCCCTCCCTCACGATGGGGACGTGTGGAATAGAAAACCCCCCGAGGAAAACACCCTTTGGGACCTTAACTCACATCCGTTTGAATGATCTTCGCTCGGCTCTTGGAGGCTATCTCAGCAATCCGAAGGTTCTCAGGTTCAGATAAATCCGGGTCCTCTTCCAAAAGTCCAAACGCAGCCTGGCGCGCCTCTTCTAACAATTTCCCATCCTGAAGCAAATCCGCCACACGAAACTCCACCATCCCGCTCTGCTTCGTCCCCATCACCTCCCCCGGACCCCGAATGTTCAAATCCTCCTCCGCAATCCGAAAGCCATCGTTCGTCTCCACCATTATCCGGAGACGCCTCTCTGCTTCTTTGGTTGTCGCCTCTCCTATAAGCACACAATAACTCTGTTGTCCTCCACGCCCCACTCGCCCTCGCAACTGGTGAAGTTGGGCTAAGCCAAATCGGTTGGCATCCTCTATTACCATCACCGTAGCATTGGGAACATCCACTCCCACCTCAATAACCGTAGTGCAGACCAAAACATCCAGTTCACCCCGCCGGAAGCGCTCCATAGCCTCTTCCTTCTGAGAAACCGGAAGTTGCCCGTGCAACAAACCCACCCGATACTCCGGAAACACCTTCTCCTTCATCTGTTGATAAAGGTCTTCCGCCGCTTGAGCCATCAAACTCTCACTTTCCGAAACCAACGGGCAGACGACATAAGCTTGCGCTCCCTGCTGAAGCAGTTTTCGCACGCCCTCGTACACCTGGGCTCGCTCCGAAGGGAGCTTCCAGTGAGTGCGAACAGGCTTTCTCCCTGGGGGCATCTCGTCCAGCACACTCAAGTCCAGGTCACCATACAGCGCCAGCGTGAGACTCCTCGGAATGGGGGTTGCGGTCATCACCAGCACATCGGGGCTTCCATATCCCTTCCGACGCAAAGAGGCTCTCTGCATCACTCCAAATCGGTGTTGCTCATCCACGATCACCAACCCCAAACGGTGAAACTCCACACCTTCTTGGATGAGCGTATGGGTCCCAATCACCACCGGAGAAGCCCCGCTCTTCACCCTTTCTAATTCCGTCGCTCGCTCCTTGCGCGACTGCTTTCCCACCAACAACGCTACCGAAATCCCCAGAGGCTCAAACAAATGGCGGAAGTTCATAAAATGCTGTTCCGCCAAAATCTCCGTGGGCGCCATCAACGCAGATTGATAACCGCACCGAACCGCCGCCAGCATCGCCGACGCCGCCACAATGGTTTTCCCACTGCCCACATCTCCTTGCAGAAGCCGATTCATAGGATGGGGGCGGCGCATATCCGAAAAAATCTCTTCCATCACCCGCAACTGAGCACGGGTGAAGTCCCACGGTAAAACTCGGCGCAACTCTACCACTGGCGAAACCCGTCCGCCCGTGGTTTCTCCACCCACACCTCCTGCAGGAGTGGGGGGGATGTCAAAAGCAATGCCTTCCGCAATGCCCAACTCGCGATGATTCAACGCCAGGGCTAACTGCAAATAGAAAAACTCCTCAAAAACTAACCTGCGCCTGGCTTCCCTCTGCGCTGATTCGCTCTCCGGAAAGTGAACGTTGCGCAAAGCCCACGCCAGGGGCACCAAGCGATGCTTCTGGCGAAAGCGCTCGGGCAAGGGGTCTTCCCATTTCTCTGCAAAAGAAAGCGCACTTTGCACAATCCTGCGAATCCTTTTCTGATACATCCCCTCCGTCAGGGAATACACGGGCGTTATCCGCGCAAAATCCTGAGGGTCATCTTCCAAACTCACCAGTTCCCACTCCGGCGAGGCAATCTCCAACCCCCAGTCCCCCTCTTGCACCCGTCCATAGACGATCACCTCACCCCTCCACGGCCGAAGTTTTTGCTCTATCCACGGTTGGTTGAACCAAATTAAGCCCAGGCTCCCTGAACCATCCGTGATAACCGCCCGAATGATTCGGAAATTCCCACGGTTACTGCGGGCACTTACCTCTATCAATCGCCCTTTCACCGTGACCCATTCGCCCACGCGAAGGTCCCGTATTTTTCGGAAATGTGTGCGGTCCTCATATCGCCGAGGCAGAGTGTAAAGCAACTCTTCCACTGTGGAAATTCCCAACTTGCCAAGCAATTTTGCCCCCGAAGGTCCCACCCCTTTCACATACTGCACGCTCAAGTTTCGCGTGCTGTCTCCATCCTCGCGCGTTCTCTTAGCCATATCAGCAGTTCGAAGTCCCTTTTCCCTCGCCATTCTTCCCTAAATTTCTCCTCCCAAGGGGAAGAACCCCGATGGATTCCCTTTCTCACTCCGAAGCAGAGGAAAGAACCAACGAGCAAAGGGGGATACGGGAAAAGCGAGCAAACGTCGGATGCTGGTGTTCCCCATCGTTCAAAATGCCTGAAAAAGAGTATAGCATCCCCGCTTCGGGCTTTCGCATCAGGTTTTTCCACCTGCGAATGCCAAGGGGGCTTAGAGGATGGCTTTTTCTCCACCCTTCACCCCTATATGTCTCCTATGTTTCCCTACTCCTAAAGGAGAGCGAAGATTGACGGATTGGGTCACCGCCAGCAAGTAGAAAAAATCCCGCCTCCGCCCCACAAGCAGGAGGCAAATGGCATTCCTCCTCAATGCCGTTATATACTTTATCTGTGAGCGGTCCCTCTTCCTCCAGCCCGGGCAAGCCCGCTGACCCCGCCTTTGCCATCATCGGCACGGGAACGCCGGACCCCCTGTTACTCGCTCTCTTTCGGAAGGGGATGGAAGGATTAGGCTTCACGACGAACGTCCGCGCGCTCTCTGTGTCCGCAGAGGACTTCAAGGGAACGATCCTGAAATTGAAAAGCGAAGGATGCAGGGGCGTCTTTGTAATGGACGCCCTTCGCTCCGAAGCGGCGAGGCTCTGTGAAAGGTTTTACGAAGCCAAGTATAGCCTCGGATTAGCAGACACTCTCCTTTTTGAAGACGCCATATATGGCATCAACACGCAGGTATCCGCTTTCCAAGCGCCGATTAAGTCACTCCCCCCCGCGACCGCTCTGATCCTGGGTGGGCGAGCCCTGGGACGAATGGCGGCCTTGAGCCTCCGTAAGGCAGGCTGGGAGATCAAACTGTGGAACCAAGGTGCCCTCAAGTCACGAGTGGTGGCAGCCGCCCTCAAAGCATTGGGCGAAGTGAAAATCGTCCCCACCCCCGATCCCGCAGGCTGTTCCCTCATTGTGAACGCCACAGGGGTGGGAAAACGCATCGGTGAAGAACCGCCCGTTCTGTGGCAAAACGCTATGCGAAAAGCGGTTGCCTATGACCTCACCACGGAAAGACTTAGCACCGAATTCCTCCGTTCCGCATCCTTGCGAGGACTCAAAGTCATCCCGGGGCGGGAAATGCTGGTGGAACAAGTAGCCCTTGCCCTGGAGTGGCTCTTCGGAAAAGACATCAACCGCGCACCCCTCAGGGAATCCGCAGGCATCCGCTCTTCTCGCCAGTCAAAGGTATAAAGGAAATATGACCTGGTGGAACATAACGTTGGTCGTCTATGCCCTTCTGCTTGCCATAGGGGGAATTTATGGTTACGTCAAAGCCCAAAGCGTTCCCTCCCTGGTGGGGTCGCTGGTAGGAGCTCTCCTCGTTTTAGTTGGAGTGGGAATCGCGAGCTCTAACCGAGTCCTCGGTTACGGATTGGCGTTGCTGGTCTCTCTGGGGTTGGCGGGATTCTTCATCTATCGATGGGTAACTACGGGAAACCTGATGCCTGCAGGACCCGGCACTCTCCTCAGCCTCGTAGCCTGTGCCGTCTCCCTCGTGGGGCTTTTCTCTAAAGGCTAATCACGAGACCACCGAAATACACTGACGATGTCATAAAAATCGTCGGTCCACACCCTGTAGGACTGGCTGGGCTTCAAAGGCTCCCAACCAGAAAACTGAGACACCACCTCAAAATGCCCCTCCTTTCCCTTCCCCATCAACACCCACTTGGAAGGAAGTTTGCCCAGTCTCTTTTCTTCTTCGTCCAGGAAAGTATCGTCATAAAGGGAGCAAGGCAAATTTAATTCCTGCGCCACGCTCGCCATCACGGGTCTTAAATCCAAGTACTTGTTAGAAATGTGAAAGAGCAAAATGCCCCCCTCTTTCAGTTTTCGCAAGTAAATCTCGACCGCCTCTAACGTGAGAAGGTGGGCGGGAATGCTGTCAGAACTAAAAGCATCCAGCACAAGGACGTCATAATAAGAATCCGGTTCCTTCGCAAGGGTCAATCTCGCATCCCCTAGCACATACCGAATCTCCGCTCGGGAATTCGCCAGATAAGAAAAATATCCCGAATCCCGTGCCAACTCCACGACCACGGGATCTATCTCAAAAAACACATACTCATCTCCCGCACGCCCGTAAACCGCCGAAGCCCCCGTCCCAAGACCCACAATTCCAAGTTTGTAAGGTCCCCCCTTCTCGTTGAGAGCCGTTAAGGCACGCCCCAAAGGACTGGTGGGATAGTAATAAGCCAGAGGCACCTCGCGTCGGGTGGGGTCCGTGCTTTGAAGACCGTGAAGAATGACCCCATGGAGCAACGCATAATAGTGCCCATTCCTCCGCTCCACAATCCGATGTACTCCGAAAAAACTCCGCTCCGCCACCAGAACCCTTCCTCCGGCAGGCGAAGACATAAATCCCGAAACGAAAAGAACCGCACCCAGAGAAACCGCAAACCGCAAAGGATAAGGTGAGGCTAAAAAAGCCAGGAACAAAGGAACGCCCAACGTGAGCCCCATCTGGAGCCAGCCCGGGCGCAACCCCGAATAATAAGCCCCATAGTGCACACCCAAAGTAAGGACCGCTAAAGCCAGAGGGTAAACCCACGTGGCCCAGTGCCGATGTTCCCCCAACCTCCAGGGCACCAGCGCACACCCCAACACCAGCGCCAGAGGATATTCCACCAATCCCCGAAAAACCATCGGTGCCAGTAACCCATTGAACAATCCCCCCAGCACCCCCCCAAGCGCTATCCACAGGTAATACTCGGTCAAATGGGTCGGTGAGGGACGCGTCTCCGCCAAACGCAAATGTCCCAATAACGCCAACAACACAAACACCCCCAAATGAAAAAGAGCGAGCGCAACCGCAGGTTCGGAAGATTCCAAAATCAAAAGCAGAGCAAGCCCGGTGGCGACCAGGGGAAACACCCTCCCCACAAGAACAGAAGAAAGCACCCTCTTGCGGGCAAAGGCAATCATAAACGTCACCAGGTATAAGCTCAACGGCAGGACCCATAAAAGCGGAACGGGTGTCACATTAGAAGTAAGATAGTGCGTCACCCCGAGGAGAAAACTGGAAGGAACAAAGGCACATGCTAGCCACAAAAAACGCAACCCCCAGGGCAAGGGGGCAACTTCCTCCCGAACAGGATTGACAAAACCCTCTGACTCCCCGTCTCCCCTCCGCACCGCAATGACCCCACACCCCACCACCAGAAGCCACACCCCTGCAAAGGCAAAAGCCCATAAGCGCGCCTGCTCCACCAGGTGAAACCAGCGCTCCCAAAAAAGAGGATAAGAAAGAAGCGCCACAAGGCTCCCAAAGTTACTCCCTACATAAAGAAAATAGGGGTCCTTGCTCAAGGGATGACGGGCACGCGCAAACCACGATTGCAACAGGGGAGCATTAGCGGAAAGGATCACAAAAGGGACCCCCACCACCGCACCCAACAACACCAGAAGAGCCAAATTCGGATACCGTACTGCAGGAGGAGCATATCCCTCGGGGATGGTGGGAGGCAAAAGGAACAACGCACCCAATATCAAGGCGCTATGAACCAACCCCTGCCAGCGCAAGGGAAGCCAGCGCGTCAAACTGTGGGCATAAAGATAACCAAGAAGAAGAGAGGCTTGAAAAAACAACATCGCAGTAAGCCAAACCGCAGGAGCGCTCCCAAAAAGGGGGAGGATCATCTTCGCCACTAAAGGCTGAACCACAAAGAGAAGCCCCGAGCCAAGAAATATAGTTACAAGGAACAACAAGGGCACGGGAGAATTGTGGCGCAGAAAGGGAAATTCTTGAATCCACAACCAAAGGGGGAAATCCTCTTTCCCATCACGAAGCAACAAGCCAACGAATCCTTACCTATGCGGAGAACCTCACCTATGCCCTACCCCAGTAATTCCCGCGCTTTCTGAACCACGTCATCCTTATTCGGGATGCATAACAACTCCAGATTCCGCGCATAAGGCATAGGCACGTTAAGACCTCCCACCCTCCCCACGGGGGCGTCCAAATCGTCAAAGCAATTTTCTTGAATCTTCGCCGCGATCTCCGCCCCAAAGCCTCCAAATCGCCAATCCTCATAAACTACCAAAGCCCTGTGGGTCTTCCGCACCGAAGCAAAAATCGTCTGGTTATCCAGAGGCACCAGCGAACGAACATCCACCACCTCTGCTTTCACGCCATCCTCCTTTTCTAAAATCTCCGCCGCTTCCAAGCACACCAGCACCATTCGCGAATAGGCTATCAGGCTAATATCCTCTCCTGCTCGGCGCACCTCCGCCTTGCCAAAAGGAACCAAATACTCCCCATCCTCGGGCACCTCGCCTTTGAGCCCATAAAGCCCAGGATTTTCTGTGAAGATAACCGGATTATCATCCCGAATTGCCATCTTCAACATCCCGTAAGCATCCGCAGGAGTGGAGGGTGCCACCACTTTCAACCCTGGCACGTGAGCATACCAGCCCTCCAAACTGTGGCTGTGTTGGGCGCTCAATTGATTCGCCGCACCCCCAGGTCCCCTTATCACCAGAGGCACGCTGAACTGCCCCCCACTCATATAGCGAATCTTTGCCACGTGATTGACAATTTGGTCCATCGCAAGGATAGAAAAAGACATTGTCATCATCTCCACCACGGGGCGAAGCCCGCGCACTGCCGCACCCAGAGCAATCCCCACAATGCCAGGCTCACTTATCGGCGTATCCACCACGCGACGGGGTCCATACCGCTCATACAGGTTCGCGGTAACGCGAAAAGTCCCCTGATACCTGCCAATGTCTTCTCCTATTAAAAACACATTCTCATCTCGGTCCATCTCTTCTATAAGTGCCTGGCGAAGGGCATCACGATAAGTAAGCGTCATAGGAAAATCACCTCCATTTCCCAAAAACTCTGATTACTCCCCACCCTCAATGCCCTTCCTCCGGGCGCATATCCGTATACACATCTTCATAAACCTGTTCGGGAGCAGGCTTGGGGGCTTCCATTGCCCTATCGTGCACTCTCCGCATCTCCTCATCAGTCTCTTTCCAGATGCGCTGAAATTCCTCCTCGCTTCCGATGCCCCGCGCCCGCATCGCATTCATCAAAAGTTGTATTGGGTCTCGCTTTTTCCATTCCTCCTCCTCTTCTCGGGTGCGATAGAGCGTCCTGTCATGGTCCGCCGCTCCGTGTCCCTCAAAACGATAATTCACCACCTCCACAAGATAAGGGCGCTGAGTGGAACGCACACGCTCTATAATCCGCCGGGCATTCTTCCGAACCTCCAGCACATCCATTCCATCAATGCGCTCGTGCTCTATCCGAAAACCCTCCGCGCGACGATGCAAAACCGGATCCGCCGAGTGATATTCCACGCGCGTCCCCATCGCCACCAAGTTGTTCTCAATGATGAAGATAACGGGCAGGTCCCAGAGGGATGCCATATTCATCACTTCGTAAACGATTCCCGCATTGACCGCCCCATCCCCATAGAAAAGATGGGTCACCTCATCCCGACCCCAATATTTGGAAGCAAACGCCAGCCCAACCCCAAGCGCCGTGTGCCCCCCCACGATGCCCCAACCCCCATAAAAATTCTTTTCCCGAGAATATAAGTGCATAGAGCCTCCCTTTCCTTTGCTCACCCCGGCGGATCGCCCCATAATCTCTGCCATCACCTCATAGGGGTCTATCCCCAAGGCGAGCGCATGACCGTGATCGCGGTAGGCGGTGATAACCGGGTCCCCTTCGCGGATACAACTCAGCCAGCCCACCGCTGTAGCCTCCATCCCACTATAAAGGTGCAAGTAGCCTCCCGCCAGACCAGCCCTGAAAGCCTGCATACTATAGTCCTCAAAAACCCGAATTTGAACCATCTTTCGTAATAGATCCCACAACAGAGGCTCTGGCTCCTCCAACGGAGGGGCTTTCGGGACCTCTTGACCACGGGCTATGGCTTCGGACCGTTCAGCAGGCTTATTCTTCACTGTGTCCCTCTTAGATGTCTCATCTTCCAAAGGATACCCCGAGAGGAAAAACAGGCTTCCCAGTATATTTTCGGAAGAACCCGCAGGCACCGTTTCCCGAAAATAACACCAGGGCACTGAGTCTTCGGTCTCTCAGAAAATGGGCGAACGGGAACACGTGGAACAAAGCAAAATGTGCCAGGGGGCTGATACAAAGAATGGCTTTAGCGGAACGGAAGCCTGTCCCCCTATCTCGCCCTGGCGCTTCTTTTTCAAGACCCTCCTGGTGGTCTTGCTCACCGACGTCCTGGTCCACCTCCTCCATCGGACTTTCCCTTATGTTTTTGACGACAGCTTCTTATATCAAATCCCGCTACTCACCACAGCCATCATCGCCCTTCCCCTCTACACCTGGTCCGTGAAACCCGAAATTGCCCGCGCCCGGGAATGGCTCCGATACCGAGAGAAAGTGAACCAAGACCTGAAGGAACGCTCCCTCCAATTAGAACGCACCCTGGAGGAATTGGGCCAGAAAACAAAGGCAGTGGAAGACTATGCCAGCCAGTTAGAAGGGACACAGAAGGTGATGCAACGCGCGAATGAGCGGTTCTACAACCTGTTTCATGGCATTCCCGTGGCTTGCTTTACCTGTGACGAGGAGGGGCGCGTCTATGAATTCAATCAAGAAGCGGAGCGACTCTTTGGTGTCCGAACGTCCGCCACCCTGCTCCGCTCTATTTTTGAAACGTTCGTTCCCGCCAGCCAAAAAGAGGATATTCTCAACCTGCTTCTCCAGGCGATGAAGGGGCAAAGCACCTTAGGTTATGAATGGCACTACACCCCACCTAACGGTGAGGAAAAGCTTCTCCTTTGCAACGTATTGCCCGTTCGCGTGCTGGATGAAGAAGTTACGGGAGCCATCTTTGCCGCCCAGGACATCACCCTCCTTAAGCGCGCCCTTACGGAACTGGAGAAAGCTCACCAGGAACTGAAAAATCTCAATGCCCAACTTGCCACTCTGGCGGTCACGGATGCCATTACAGGGCTTCCCAATCACCGCTCCCTTCAGGATTATCTAAAAAATCGCCTCCAGGAACCGAATCGCCCCTTTGCCCTGATGATGGCAGACGTGGACCACTTCAAAAGTTTCAATGACACATTCGGGCACCTGGCGGGCGACCGCGTGCTTGCCCTCGTAGGGGAGACCCTCAAGAACAACGTGCGCCGTGGAGATTTTGTGGCACGCTATGGAGGAGAAGAGTTTTGCCTTATCATAGAAACCGCCCTACCCGAGCGTGCCCTTGCCTTAGCCGAGCGCCTGCGGGAAAGAATTTCTAAGATCAATACTGGGGGACGATCAGTAACCGCAAGTTTTGGCGTAGCTATGAGCGCGCCGAACATCGGGCAACAGGAATTGATCCACCAGGCAGATGAAGCCCTCTATCAAGCCAAACAATCCGGAAGGAACCGCGTGGAGTTTTACATCCCCAAAGAGCGCGCTGCCTGAGAAAGGGGCAAGCCCGAACAGGCATAGCCCAACAAACACCAAGCGGGGGAAGCGGGATCCTGGCTCTACTTGCGCCGTTCGCGAGGTCGCGCCTCGTTGACGACGATGCGCCGACCCCCTAACTCCTTGCCGTTCTTGGCTTCTATCGCATCGGCGACGTTCTCATCCGGAATGTCTACGAACCCGAACCCGCGACCCTCTACGATGCGCACGCTCTTCGGGTCAAATTCCGCAAAGAAATCAAAAAGGTCTTTCTCTGTCGCCGAATACGGTATGTTGCCTACGAAAAGGCTCTTGACGTTCAACGATATCTCCGATTCTTCCGGGCTTCAGCCCTGGGGTGATTCCACGAACCGACCCCCAGAGAGGACCGCACAGGGCGCAAAGCACCGGAACAAACGGCACCATCTATAGAGGTCCAATTCGCAAGAAGCATTGTACCCTACATTATCGGCAGTTTGGAGAACACCCAGACCTCCCTCCCCCCACCCCTCTCCCTACCCCGCAAGACGCCGAAAGCGCCTCTCCCCTTGACTGTCACGCACCAGGAAACCAACCTCCGGCTGAGTGCCTGAAAGGAGTTCGGGCAGAGGCTCTCCGGTGCCTTCCACGTCCGCGGCCACCCTCCAGGCGCGGTCCGCCAGTGCTTGCGCCTCCTCCAGGGATAAAGAAGAGGCATAAGCCTCCTCTAACGTTCCCAGAGCGCGCTTTTCTGCATCCGGGGTTCCTGCCACCACCGCGAAGCCACGTCGCGAATCAAACTCCCCATCATAACGCAAAGTGAAAAACAGGTCATCCTCGGGCTTTTCATTGATCTCTGCAAATAGGGCATTCACCACAAAGGGCGCCACCGTAATGTCGCCATAGGCACGCCTCAGGGGAGCACTCAAAGCAAAGCCCACCACCCGCTGGATCGTCACGTCCTGCTCACTGCGAAGAAAACCTTCTTGATGGGCAAACTCCACTGCGGTCACTCGCAAGCTCTCTACATCCGCCTGCTGACCCAAAGCAGAAAACATCAGACGGTCATAAACCTCATAAATCTTCCGAACCTGCCTGCGATAGGTATACAGTAAAACCCCCTCCGCAATGGAAAGCCCCACCACGGGGGAGCCCGTCCGCAAACGGTTTTCTATATACTGGGAACGCTGGCTGAGACTCTCGTACCAGTCATAGGGAGTGATCATCTCCTGCATACCTCCTTGATGGCAGAAAGCAATTCATCCGAGTCAACATCAGAAATGCCTTCTCGGGTCAACACACGCGCAATGGGAGGAATCCGCTCCAATCCTCCCGTCGCCGCATCTAACTGAGAGGCGATGTCCAGCATCGTGAGCCCCTCGCGCAAAACCTCCTCCAAACTCCTCTGCTCAAAAGGACCCTTCGTGCGCACCACATAATCAAAAACTCCACGAATGCGCTCCGCACCAGAACCCGCCGCCCCAAAAGCCCCGCTCTCAAAACGCGCCCCCATCGCATCATAAAAGTAAATCCCAAACTCCCCCTTGCTCGCATCATAGGCACTCACCAACGGCAAAAACAGCCCTATCCCCTCCATCGTCACGGGCAGGTTCCCCGCTAAGGCACGGCTTACCTCGTGAAGCTTCCCCTCCAGGCTCAATTCCTGTAATTGGTTCCGAGCGTAATACTTAAAGGCGTGCTTCAGATACCGCGCAATTTCCACACTTCGCGCAAACGACCCTGATACCGCCATTAGCGTATGCTCATCTAACGCAAAAACCTTCTCTGCCCGGTCATACATCACATAGTTGGCAGAGGTAGCACGACGGTCTGCGAGGTTCAAAATCCCCTCCCGGAACCGAAGCGCCAATACCGTCGTGCCGTGGGCTTCCCCCGCACCACCCGTCGGGGCTCCCAAACAGCCCGGAAATCCCACCAAATCCGCAAACGCCCTTGGGTTCGTCCTGACAAGCATCGTTTTGCATTTTAGCCCTTACCAAGCCCAAATTGGGGAAAAAACCCTTCCAATAGCCCAGGCGCCCCTGATATAATTCCCCCACTATGCACTCCCAAACGCCCATAGACACCCCCCGGGGCGTCCAGGACGTGGACCTGGAAGAAGGCTATGCCCTTGTGGAGGTGCGGGGGCTCCCACCCTGGGAAACCTCAGCCCGACGACGGGAGGCTCTCAAAGCAGTGGAATCCGCAGGTATCTCCATTGACCTCTTCAAAATCACCCACGACGGATTCTCCTTTGTTGTCCCGGATTCCCTGGCGGAGAAAACTCACGACGCCCTTTGCCAGGTAGGGTTCCAGCCTAACGTCCTGAGCGACCAAGCCATCCTGTTGGTTGCAACTCCCAACGTGCGAGATGCGGATGGCCTCCTGGCACGCATCTGCTCGGAAGTCATAATGGCGGGAGCAGAAATCCAACATCTCGGAGATATGCATACAGGAGTGATGATTGTCCTCAAAAGGAAAGAAGCGGAATATGCGCGCGAACGCCTCAGGGCTTTGGTCAAAGAGGAAACAGAATGAAAAACGCATCGGTCCGCCTCTCCCCTCAGCCTTCGCAACCCATCAGGAAATAAAGGTATGAGAATCAAAGTGATGAAATTTGGTGGAACGAGTGTCGCCACTCCGGAATTGCGTGCGCTCGCCGCACGAAAGGTGGTCCAGGCGAAAGAACAGGGCTTCGCACCCGTAGTGGTGGTGAGCGCCATCGGACGCCAGGGCGCCCCCTACGCCACCGACACCCTCCTCAACCTCCTTCACGAGGTAGACCCCCTCGTGACCCCCGACCCCCGTGAAGTAGACCTGATGCTCTGTTGCGGGGAAATAATGTCCACCTGTATCTTCGCTCAAACCCTGAAGTCCTTAGGACACCCCGCAAGCGCAATGACCGGGGGACAAGCAGGATTAGTTACCGATACCAACTTCGGAAATGCCCGAATCCTGGAAATCCATCCCGATGGCGTCCTGAAAGTGCTCTCTGCGGGGAAAATCCCCGTCGTCTGCGGATTCCAGGGACGCTCTAAACCCACCCCCGACGCCGTCTATGGAGAAATCACCACCTTAGGGCGCGGAGGAAGCGACACCACTGCCAGTGCCCTCGGCGCTGCTCTCAATGCCGAAGCCATCGAGATATACACCGATGTGGATGGCGTCAAAACTGCCGACCCAGCCTTCGTACCCGAAGCCCCAACCCTCAGGGAAATGACCTATGACGAAGTGGCAGAAATTGCACACCAGGGGGGAAAGGTGGTCCATCCCCGCGCCGCGGAAATCGCTATGAAATTCAACATCCCCCTTTACGTCAAATGCACCCACACCGACGAACCGGGCACTTTCGTCCACGGGAGAGGCGATTTCCCCGGAAGGGATGTCACCGCAGTTTCTCATACTGGCAAACTCGTCTACATCCATTTCTCTATCCCCGCAGGACCCGACCGCCCTTACCTGGAAGCCACCGTGTATCGCTTGATTGCGGAAAACCACATCAACCTCTTTATGCTCAATGCCCAAGAAGAGGGCTTTGCCTTCGCAGTGCCACGAAGGCAAATGCAACGACTAAAGGAAATATTGGATGGGCTTGTCCTTCCCTTCCCTGCCCAGATGCCCACCCCGTTGCCTCTGGGCGTCCCTGCCTCTCCAGGCTCCACTAAAAAGCCCCCCCGGGGGAACGCAGAAATCCGCGATATTCACCACACGTATATCTTCCAGGTGGGGCGAGCCGAATCCACCGAGGTAAAAGCCCAGATGAAAACGCTTGCGGAACTTCCCTCCTTCGGCGAAATCCGACGGTGTGTCGCCTCCCTCACCGAAAACGTGATGATGGTCTCCCTCATAGCGTTCAAAGGGCTTTGTTCGCCGGGCGTTTACGCAAGGATCTTCCAGGCACTGGAGCGAGGAAATGTTCAAGTGCTTCAAACTTCCGATTCGCGATGGGCAGTGAGCGTTCTCGTAAGCGAAGCGGACGGTCCCCGTGCGGTCCGCCTTCTTTTCAATGAGTTTGAACTCCATAAGGTCCCCGGAGCAAGCAGAAGTCCTTAGCCATCCCCATCCACCGGACACTCTCCATACCCCCCTGGGCACCCTCCCGATGCCCCGAAAATCCAACCTCCGCGGAAGGAGGCGAGCATCCCCCTCAAAAAGACTACAATAAGATGTGTCCCAAAAGGATTTTCGCCAACTCCCAAGCGTGGGGAAACTTCTGGAAAAGCCTGACCTGAAAGCCTACCCCCACGCCATCTCGGCGCTCGCAGTAAAGCAAGCCATAGCCTCCGCAAGGGATAAACTTGCCCAAGGCACCCCCCTCACCGAAGACGAAATCACCGCCCAAGCCATCCAGATCGCCCAAGCCCTTTCAGAACCCTTCTTCAAGCCCGTCATCAATGCAAGCGGAACTATCCTCCACACCGGGTTAGGGCGTGCCCGTTTGGCGAAATCCGTTGCCCTAACTCTCTTCCAGTCCGCAAACTCCCATATTTCTCTGGAAATAGACCTCAATACGGGAACCCGAGGCGACCGACAAACTCCCCTTCGCCAACTCCTCACCCGCCTCACGGGTGCTGAAGACGCCTTGGTGGTGAACAACAACGCGGGCGCAGTTTTCCTAACCCTCAATACCCTTGCCTGGGGCAAGTCCGTCCTTCTGTCTCGTGGGCAGAGCGTGGAAATTGGCGGGTCTTTCAGAATGCCCGAAGTGATCCGAAGCGCAGGCACGCGACTTATTGACGTGGGATGCACGAACAAAACGCGCCTTTCCGATTACGAGAACGCCTGCACTGAAGACACTGTTGCTATCATCCGATGTCATCCCAGTAACTTCCGTCTCATCGGATTCGTGGAGGAACCTTCCCCCAAAGAACTCGCCGAGTGCGCGCACAAACTTGGGCTTATCTTGATAGACGACGTGGGGAGCGGATGCCTGCTGGATACTCGCAGGTTCGGGCTTCCCTATGAACCCACCATCCGTGATTCTATCTCCGCAGGGGCGGACATCGTCACTGCCTCAGGAGATAAACTCCTCGGAGGACCCCAAGCGGGAATCATCCTGGGAAAGCGCGAATTGGTCTCGCGCATTGCTAAAAACCCCTTAGCCCGTGCCCTCCGTATTGACAAGCTAACCGCAACCGCCCTGGAAGCCACCTTACGGCTTTATGAGGAAGGACGCGAATTGGAAATCCCCACCTGGCGATACATAGCACGCCCCCTCGCCCAGGTGAGGTCCCAAGCCAGAAGGGTGCTCCGAGCCTTGACTCAAAAAGGGCTTCCCGCAACCCTTGCAGAAGGCACCTGTGAAGTGGGAGGAGGCTCCCTCCCAGGTGTGACGCTCCCCAGCTGGCGTATCGGATTGCAGGGCAAGCCCGTGGAAGCCCTCGCTCAAACCCTCCGCACAGGCACTCCCCCTGTCATCCCCTACATTGAACGCGACACCCTTTGGCTGGATATGCGCACCGTGGATGACAACGAAACTCCCACCCTTATCCAGGCAGTCCTCACTGCGTGGGAAAACCTGGACAGGAAACAATCCCCACCCCCTCCACCCAAACGAAAAGGCACTCACCCCTCCACTTAGAAGACTGATGAAAAACACGGACGAACGCCTTCCGAACCCCTCCAAGGAATTCCTATGCCCCAACCCGATCGGAAATTCCTCCACGCCCTGAGGCGCGAACTTGTAGCGCGAATAGAAGCGCATCACCCTTCCCGCCGGGGGCACGCTGACCGCGTCAGCGTCTATGCGGTCGCCACAGGCTTTGAACTCGGCATCCGAGAGGACGAGGACCTCCTTTTGCTTCAGTTCCTCTCCGCGGTGCATGAACACTGGAAACTTCAGGTCAAAACCGAAATCCTGGAAAAGCCCGGACCCCTATCTCAGGAAGAAAAGCCCGACGTCTTTCGCCTGTGCGAACTCTCCGCAAAGGAAATCCAAGCCCAAATCCAGCACCCCCGTGCGAAAGCCTTACGCTATCTCTACCTCTGGCATAAGGCTTATCCGCCCCTCCCCGATGAAGAAACTCCCGAACGCAACGAAGAAAACCTTGCACGGATCACCGCCCAATGCATCTATGTTTCTACAGTGTATGATGTCCTCGTCAATGACCAACCCTGGAGAAAAAGCCTTTCCGAAGAATCGGCAACAGAAGAAATACAAAAAGCGTCGGGCACGCAGTTTCATCCCGATGTCGTGAGCGCCTTCTTGCGGGTACAACCTCTTATACAGCCTTTGAAAAATGTTTGACGAATCCTTCCGAACCGCCTGGAAACACCGATACGGGGAAGAACCTCCTTTTGACTTCCCCCAACTCTCCGCTTTCCTGCGCCATCGCAGTGTCCGGCACTTTTCCCCAAAACCGGTGCCAGAAGAACTCGTCCAGGCTCTTGTCGCCTGTGCCCAAAGTTCTGCCACCAGCAGTAACCTCCAACTCTATTCCCTCATCAGCATCCAGGACCCCCAGCGTCGTGAAAAAATTGCCCAACTCTGCGCTGACCAACACCAGATCCGCGAATCCGCCTGGTTCTTTGCCTTCATCGCCGACCACTACAGACTGAAAAAAGCCGCAGAGCGAGCAGGGGAAAATCCCGCGGGGCTGGACTATATGGAGTTCTACACTATGTCCGTGATAGACGCCGCGCTCGCCGCAGAACGAATGGTTTGCGCCGCGGAATCCGTTGGCTTAGGCATTTGCTACATCGGCGCCCTCCGCAATAATCCCGAAGGCGTAAAAGAACTGCTCCAACTTCCCGAAGGCACTTTCGGGCTTTTCGGGCTCTGCCTCGGTTATCCTGCAGAAGACATCCAGGCAGAAATCAAGCCCCGACTCGCCCAAAATGCCGTCTGGTTTAGGGAAACCTACAATCCCAATGTAGACGTTACAGAATACGACGAGCGGATGAGGGCTTTCTATATCAGCCAAAATATGAAAGGGTCCGTCACCTGGTCTATGCGCTCAGGCAGAAGAGTGGACGGATTCCATATGTCGGGCAGAGAGACTCAAAAAGACCTCCTTCTCAAGTGGGGTTTCCTTCGCCGTTAGGGGCTTGGGAAGGCACCCCTCTGGGACAGCGAGCAAGCACCGCCCCCCGACGCGCTCCCCGCACTGAAACCAATTCCGCCACAATGCTCAAAGCGATCTCCTCCACACTTTCCGAATGAATCGCCAAACCCATCGGAGAACGAACACGCTCAAACTCTTCCTCCGTGCAATGCCCGGAACCAACTAACTCCTTTCGGATAACCTCACGCTTGCGCCGACTGCCGATCATCCCGATATAGGCACAGGGCTTTTTGATCACTTCTCGCAAAACACGGGCATCGTTCCTGTGACCCCGCGTGACGATGCAAACATAAGTGTCCTCATCCCCCTCCATCTCCCTCGCATAATCCTCTAACCTCGCACAAACCCGCAAAGACGCATCCCGCAACCGCTCAGAATCCAAATACGCCTCCCGGTCATCCACCACTATCACTTCAAAACCCACATAGGCAGATAACCGACAAAGTTCCTTGCCGATGTGCCCCGCACCAAAAATCACCACTCGCTCCGGGGGCATCACCGGCTCAAAGAAAAGCCTCCCACTCGCCACACAACGACGAGAGCGCTTCGCCTTCTCCACCCCTTCCCGCTCCTCAACCCCCAGAACGCCTTCCGAACCGTCCGCTATCCATCGCACCTGCCCACTCAGGCTATCGTAAACCAGCACCCCCCGCGCCCCCTCCTCCCTCGCCTGAGAAAATGCCTCGGCATAAGACTCCGGGTTCGGCAAAAACAACACCTGCACCCGCCCCCCGCAAATAAGACCATCGTCCCAACCAAAATCATCATCCAGGCGAAACTCCCGCACGCAAGGCTTCTTAGTGAACAAAGCCTCTAACCCAACCCGACGGGATTCCATCTCCAGGCATCCCCCTCCAATGGTCCCCAGAATCCGCCCATCCCTCAAAAAAAGCGACTTCGCTCCCGGTACCTGGGGCGCACTCCCGCTTTTCCCTATGATAAGGGCGAAACAAAACGACTCCCCTCGCCGGTAAAGATCCAGGGCTTGTGCCAACAGGTCTGGGGCTCTCATAGCGTATTCCCAAAACGCACGACTAAAACCTCACACACCCTAAAGGATAGCACGAATCCGCCTCTTGAGAACCCCAAGCCCCCAATATCCCTTTACGGGCTACACTGGGCTTTCAGCGCTCTCTTGCAGGGTCTCCACCTTGCGGTACAAATCCGCCACGCGAGCCCGAATGGCTAAGGGCACCTTCACCGTCCCCTCCTCTCCCTCCACGGACCGCATCGCCGACAGGGCAGTCACCTCGTTTGCCCAGCGCTGGGCGGTGCTCTCATCGTAACCGGGCAGGAGAACGATGTAACTTCCCGTCGCCCGTCGGCAGATGCGCGCCTCTATGGGCGCATAACGACGTAAAAGCAGACCCAACTCCCGAGCCACCCGCGCCATCAAAACTCCCCCCACCTCCTGCTCCGCGTTTAAGTGCAGAGGCTCCACATAAACTAAGCAGGCGGGCTGTACATTGAGATTCTGAATCTCGCTCTGAAATTCCTTAACTGTGAGCAACCCTCGCGAGCGGGGCTTCCTCTCACGCTCGGAGATGGATTCCAAACATCGCACCACTTCCGCACACGCATCCCGCAACACACGCGCGGAATCTTTTCCCAAAACGCCCTGGGCTACACCAGACGCCGTTACAAACCCCAACGTCTCCTCAAAGGAACGCAAGGGAATGACCAAATAACTCCCCACCCGCTGGCGAAGCGCGGTCTGAGGATCTATCAGCGGGTGCTCCGATGTGGAATGCGCCAATACCTCGGGAAACCCCCGCGCCTTCCAGCCTTCCCATCCTCCCTCCGCATATAAAAACGTTTCAAACAAGCGAACCACCCTCCCCGACGAACCCACCAAAACAGGCTTCCCACCCTCCACCAACCAAACATTCACCGAATCACACCCCAATATCTCCTTCAGCACACGCGAGGCACGGCTCCCTAAATCTGCAGGCGTGGCGGAACCATCAAAGTGACTCGCCAACTCATAAAGCAACTCTGCCTCCAGCATCCTGCTCCTCTCCTGCTGACGCCGTATCTCCTCCGAAACCACCCGGGCAAGCACTCCCTCAGCCTCTTCTGCACGATGAAGCACCTCCCCTAATTGCTCCGGAGTGCGAGCAAACAAGGTCAAAACACCCACAAGCCTTCCCCTATCTCGCAAAAGGATGTTCCCGTGAGGGCGAGCACTCTCCTGGGCTCCTCCCTCAAAAACAAACCCCATTGCCTCTATTGCTTCCTGAGCGCGAGCACGTAACTTATACGCTGACTCAAAAGGATGAAGCGGAATCGGCGGCGAAGCCACCTGCTCACTCGCCCCCGACGAAGAGCGAACCACCAAGCGCTCTTTATCCCCGGATACCATGTGAAGGATAACACCCTCCGCCCCCAATTCCTTCCGCAACGTCTCCGTAAAGAAACTCCAATCCCCGGGAGACCCTCGCGAAAGCAAAAGAGCTACACCCAATCTATCCACGCGTGACCGCTTCTCTAATTCCCGATATGCTGTGGAAAGTTGGCGATACTTCTCTCGTAACTCCAGAAGCGCCTGCACTCCCTGTTCTTCCTTCGTCGGTCCCGCCAACTCCGCAAGCATCTCCTGAATCGTCTTCGGGGTCACCACAATTCTCTCCTGATGAGCCAGAAGGGAAATCCCCAAAACTCCCGCTACCTGCACCAACAAAGCCCAACTGAAGGACACACGCCCGTCTATCAAAATATCCACTCCAAGAAGGCATCCCCCACACACAGCTCCCAGAGCCACAGGCGAAGTACCCCGCCTCGCCACTGCGTAAACCACCGGCGCCAAAACCAAAAAACCCACTGTCTCCAGTAGCCCCGCATACCCCAATACCAAAGACAAGCACAGGGCATCCGCTACCCCCAAAATACCAGACCGTGCGGGGTTCATCAAGCCTCGCTCCTGCGCCAAATAAGCCACCAGCGCATAGGCAGACACAAAAAGGCTGAGCCTCCAGGCTATGGGAAAGGGCAAAAGTCCCACGCCCCCCAATACAAACAGAAGCCCTGCACCGACGATACGAAACGCAAATTCCCACATTCCATTCTTCCGTATCGGCTATTACCCAAAAAACCTGCAGGAACCCAAATCCCCACCGAAGGTAAACTCTCTGAAAATGACCGCCCTGCCTCGTCTTCAGGAAAAAATCCGCCGTATCTCCAGGCTCCGCGAAGCCATCGCCGTCCTGGACTGGGACCAACAAACCTATATGCCCCCTTCAGCCACCGAGCAACGTGCCGATCAAGTCGCCACCCTCTCCCGAATCGTGCACGAAGAGATCATAAGCCAGGAAACCGCCGACCTCCTCCACCAAGCAGAAGACGAAGCCCAATACCTGGACCCCGAAGGAGAGGAAGTGGCAAACATCCGCGCCTTCCGAAGAGAATACAACCGACGCGCCCGCGTCCCAGCATCCCTCGCCGAAGAGTTCTCACGCACCACCTCCCTCGCTCATAACGAATGGGTCCTCGCCAAAAAGAACAACGACTATAAATCCTTCCAGCCGTGGCTTGAAAAAATCTTCCACCTATGCAAGGAAATCGCAGAATCCAGAGGATATGAAAAACATCCCTACGATGCCCTCTTAGACCCCTTTGAGCCAGGAATGCAAACGGAGCAAATCCAGGCTCTGTTTGACCAAATCCGCGAGCCTCTCATAACCCTCGTCCACAAAATCCAGTCCTCCCCCATAAAAGCCGATGACAAACTGCTCTATCGGCATTATCCGATAGAAAAACAGCGCCTCGTCGCCGAGGACGTGATCCAGCGCATCGGCTTTGATCCCTCTCGAGGAAGACAGGACACCGCACCTCACCCCTTCTGCACCAGTTTCTCCACCCGAGACGTCCGCATCACCAACCGCTTCAAAGAAAACTGGCTCCCAGGAAGTCTCTATGCCGCTATGCACGAAGCAGGACACGCCCTGTATGAACAGGGCTTTCCCGACTCCTTCAACGGAACCTTCCTCCGCGACGGTGCTTCTCTCGGCTTCCACGAAAGTCAATCACGAATGTGGGAAAACTGGGTAGGACGAAGTCTGCCCTTCGTGGAATACTACTTTCCCACCCTGCAAGGAATTTTCCCCGAAAGTCTCCGGGACATCACCGCAGACCAGTTCTACCGAGCCGTGAACAAAGTGGAACCCTCCCTCATACGAGTGGAAGCGGATGAAGTAACCTACAACCTCCACATTATGATCCGCTTTGAACTGGAATTAGACCTCTTAGAAGGCAAACTTTCCTTCCATGAACTCCCCGATGCCTGGAACGCAAAAATGCGCCACTACCTCGGAATAGAACCCTCCTCTCCCGCCGAGGGCGTCCTGCAGGACGTCCACTGGTCCGCGGGCATCGTTGGATATTTCCCCACTTATACTCTCGGAAACCTCATCGCAGGTCAACTCTGGAAGAAAATCATCACGGATATCCCCGACCTCTATGAACGCATCCGACAGGGAGATTTCCAACCCCTGCTCCAATGGCTCAGAACTCACGTTCATATCCACGGCGCCAAATACTTGCCTCAAGACCTGCTCGTCAAAATCACCGGCAAACCTCTGGATGCCTCCCACTACCTTCAATACCTTCAAAATAAGTTCCACTCCCTCTACGCCCTCTCCTGACTATGGAAAAAACCATCGCCCTCCTCCAACAAGCCCTGGAACAAATGGAAGCCATCGCCAAAACCCTGAAGGCTCAACTCCCCACCCTCCAAACATTCGCCCAAAAACACGCCAAAACCGAAGAAGACCTGAATAACACCCTGAAACAACTCAATGAACTCCAAATCCGTGAGAAAAATGCCTCCCAAGCCCTCAAAGACATAGAATCCGCACTTCGCTTAGCCCTGGACACCGCACGCGATAACATCACCAACCCGAAACACTCCATAGAAGAACGCCTGAAACTTCTCTCCCTCTGCGCCGACACCTTCGCCCAACTCGCCAAAGCAGGTTTTGAAATCTGGATACCCCGCATCGGAGACCCCGTGGACCCCACGAAACACGTGATCCGCGGGAAAACCCACAGCCCCCTCAACGCAACGCAAATAGCAGACGTCGTGTCCTGGGGCTATCGCTTCCCAAGTGGAGACTCCCGACTCGCGGAAGTCCTCATCGGGGATGCCAGTATCCCCACGGAAGAAACCCAACCACCCCCCGAACCCCCTAAGGAACGAGCAGGGATACCTATGCTCCTCCCGAAAGAAGAACCCCCCAAAAAGACCCCACGCAAAACCACCACCCCAAAAAAAGAGAAAGCCCCCACTCCCTTTGACGAACTTATGAAAGCGGCAGAAAGAAACCGACAAAAGAAGAAGGAGGAGGAATCCTAAGCCCACCTGAGGAATGCTCGCCCAAAACCACAGGAAACCCAAAAACCTCATCGTCTATGCAGATAACCTGGAATACCTGCGCACCCTGCCCGAGGGAGCCTTCCGACTTATCTATATTGACCCGCCCTTCAACACAGGAAAACCCCAAAAACGCATAAGAATACGCGCAACTGCCCACGAAAAAGGCTCGCGAATAGGATTTGGAAATCGGCGATACCATGTGAGCACCTACCATTCACCCTCCTATCACGACGCCTATGAAAACTATGGGCACTTCCTCCAACCCCGCCTGGAGCAAGCCCACCGCGTCCTTTCCCCCGATGGATCCCTCTTTGTCCATCTGGACTACCGCGAAGTTCATTACGTGAAAGTCCTGTTAGATGATATCTTTGGACGCGAGTGCTTCATCAATGAAATCATCTGGGCTTATGACTATGGAGGACGGAGCAAAAACCGCTGGCCCCCCAAACACGATAACATCCTCTGGTACGCCAAAAACCCCAAAAACTACGTCTTCCACTACGAGGAAATAGACCGAGTCCCCTATATGGCACCCGCCCTCGTGGGAGAGGCTAAGGCGCAAAAAGGAAAAACACCCACCGATGTCTGGTGGATCACCATCGTCCCAACCAACAGCAAGGAGAAAACCGGCTATCCCACCCAAAAACCCCTCAAACTCTTAGAGCGCATCATCCGCGTGCACAGCGACCCTGGCGATTGGGTCCTGGATTTCTTCGCAGGAAGCGGAACCACCGGAGAAGCTTCCGCTCGGCTCAACCGCCACTTCCTTATGATTGACAATAACCCCTCCGCCATCCAAATTATGACGAAACGCCTGGCATTCGCTAAACCCAAACTTGTCCTCTATAAGGGGAAATAAAGCGAAAAGCTATAAGGGACCTTCGTCCCCCAGGAAAGCCAGCCCGAATAAAGAGCCCCTCAAAACCCAAAACCTGCAAGCCAAACCCAGGAAGCCCCTCCCACAGCCCTGAGCAGGATAAAAAAGGAAAACGTATCAGGTAAAATCCCCCCCAGGAGGGGAGCACTATGAAGCAACTCCAGATCTCGGCAAAAACCCTGGGGGAACTCAACCTGCCAGACTTCTGCCCGCGCTGTGTCTGGATAAAACTACACTGCGAAGGCAAAGTCCCCTTTCAGATATTCCCCGGAATCTTCAACTCCATTGATTCCTACACAAAAAACATCACGCGGGTGCACTTCAGGCGACACCAAAGAACTCCAAACTGGTTCGCCAGCCTGGAACTCCCCGGAATCCCCATAGAGGTCCCTCATTCCTCAACCTTCAAGGTCAACGATTCAAAAACAAACATCTGCCTTACGGGCGCTCCCGATGAAATCTTGATGGGAGATCAGGGATTCTACATCATAGACTACAAAACTGCAAAATATACGGAAAAACAAGAGAGCCTCATCCCTATGTATGAAGGACAACTCAATGCCTATGCGTATATCGCAACCGCCAAACCAGAATTGGGGATCACACCCATCCAGGGACTTGGGCTCCTATACTACGAACCCCTGACCGACCTCTCAGAGGACCAGATAGACTTATTCACTTTGGAAAATGGCTTCTCTATGCACTTCAAAGCGACCCTCCACCGAGTAGACCTCAATCCCGACCTGACCCCAAACCTCCTGATGAACGCCAGAAATCTTTACGAACAACCAAACCCACCCCAGGGAAACCCAAAGTGCAAGGATTGTAACTTTTTAGAGAAACTGCTTGAAGTCGCCACCCGCTAAAGCGACGCGAGGCAGGCTCTTCAATGCTCCCTCTCCCCCTTCAACTGCCGAAGGGCGTGCTCCAGAATCGGCTTCAGGGCTTCCACGCCACTACGCACCCCAGAGGGAGAGCCAGGAAGGTTGATGATCAGCGTCCGACCCTTGCACCCCGCAACCCCTCGTGAAAGCACCGCATAGGGCGTCTCCTTGTACCCCTCACAGCGCAGACGCTCCTCTATGCCCCATATTCGCTTCTCTATCACCTTAAGGGTAGCCTCAGGCGTCACATCCCGAGGTGCCAAGCCCGTCCCCCCTGTGGTCAGCACCAGGTCACACTCCCCGCAGAGCCGTAACAGGACCCTAACGATCGCATCTTCCTCATCCCTCACCAACGCGCGAACAAAATCCCGAAACCCCATCTCCTCAAGAAGGCTTCTAAGAAGCGTCCCGCTCTCATCCGTCTCCCGCGTCCGAGTATCGCTGATAGTAAGGACGCCCACCCGAAATTGCGCCAAACTCTCCGCACTCATCGCTCTCGCCGAAAAGCCGTCTTCCCCCCCGTTTTCTCTACCAGATGAATGCTCTCAATGGAAAGGTCCTGCCCCCCTGCTTTCAACATATCGTAAATCGTCAAAGCGGTAAGGGTAACCGCCACCAAAGCCTCCATCTCCACCCCCGTTTTCGCCTCCCCCACTACTTCCGCCTGAATCCTCACCCCCTCCTCCTCCAACTCCGTAACCACCGAAACGTGATTCACGGGGATGGGATGACATAAAGGGATGAGTTCCCAGGTTCTCTTCGCCGCCTGGATGCCCGCCACCTGAGCCACCGCAAAAACATCTCCCTTGGGGTTCTTCTCCAAAAGCCCCCTGTGAGCCTCTGAGATCCGAACGAAAGCCTGCGCCACCGCACGCCTCACCGTAACATCCTTCTGCGTTACATCTATCATCCGAGCGCGATTTTCTTCCCCAGAAAAAGACTCACTCACTCCTAAAGACTACCCTCTCACCGCTAAGAAAAACACCCCTCTAACTCAAAGGGAACGCTCCGGGCGCAACGTGGGAAAAAGGATAACATCACGGATACTCTCAGAACCCGTCAACAGCATCACCAAACGGTCAATGCCAATACCCAGCCCTCCTGTGGGCGGCATCCCGCATTCCAGCGCATACAAAAAGTCCTCATCCAGGGGATTGGCTTCGTGCCTCCCCTTTGCAAGTTGCTCCGCCTGCACTTCCAGGCGCTCCCTCTGGTCCACAGGGTCATTGAGTTCGCTGAAGGCATTGCAAATCTCCCGCCCAAGAAGATAGCCTTCAAAACGGCGGGTAACCCTGGGATTTTCGGGATGCTTCTTCGCCAGAGGGGAGGTCTCTATGGGAAAGTTCTCCACGAAAGTGGGCTCCAGCAATTGCTTCTCTACATAGCGCTCGTGGATTTTTTCAATGATACTGCCCACTTCAGGCTCAGCCTCCGCATCAATCCCGAGCCTCTTGGCAGTCTCCTTCGCCTTCTCCAGGGTATCAAAATCCGCCCAGGTCACACCCACAGCATCCCCCAACGACTCCATCAAATCCAGTCGGCGCCAGGGCTTCGTGAAATCCAGAGTAACCCCACGAATGCAAAGAACGGGGCTACCGAACACAACCTCCGCAACCTCCCGACACAATTCCTCCACTAACTTCTGCATACTCTCCATATCCACGTAAGCCTCATAAAGCTCCAAAAGGGTGAACTCCGGATTGTGTTGGGTGCTTATCCCTTCATTCCTGAAAACGCGCCCAATCTCAAAGACCTTCTCCATCCCTCCCACGATGAGACGCTTCAAATAAAGTTCCAAAGAGATTCTCAACTTCAGCTCACACTCCAGAGCGTGATGATAGGTTACAAAGGGGCGAGCCGCCGCTCCCCCTGGGTCGCTCTGCAAGACCGGGGTCTCCACCTCTACGAATCCCCGCTTCTGGAGAAAATCCCTTATCACCGAAATTACCCTGCTCCGCTTGATGAAAATATCCAGGGATTCCGGGTTCGCCAAAAGGTCTAAATACCGCCGACGATAGCGCTCCTCCACATCAGAAAGCGAATACCAGTGCTTCCCTTCCTTCTCCTTCCCTATGGGCAGGACGTGTAAACACTTGGCTAACACCTTGAAGTCCCTCACCCATACAGAAATCTCCCCCATCTTCGTTTTAAACACTTCACCCTCCACCCCTAACAGGTCCCCAATATCCACCAGGTCAAACACCTCCCACAAGCCTGCAGGCAATTGGTCTGCCTTCACATAAACCTGAATTCGCTCCCCAAAACGCACAAGGTCAGCAAAAGCCGCTTTCCCCATCCGGCGCAAAGCGGTCACACGCCCCGCCAGAGAAACACGCTTTCCCTCCAACTCCGAAAAACCCGTATGAATTTCACGGGGCGTGTGGGTGCAAACAAACTCTTCAATGCGATAAGGGTTGTGCCCCAATTCCTGAAGTCTTCGGAGTTTCTCCAGCCGTAAAGAAAAAACGCCCTCGTCCCCTTTCACCGCACCGCTTTCCCAATCCGGGTGATAAGATAGGTGATCTTCCCTGCGGGAGCGTCCACCGTCACTTTCTCCCCCTTGCTACGCCCCTCCAGCGCCTTCCCAAGGGGGGACTCCGTGGAAATCATATTCTGATTCGGGTCCGCTTCCGCACTGCTCACCAGCGTGATGGTAGTCTCCTTCTTCGTACGAGTGTTAACTAAAGTTACCTTACAGCCAATGCCCACCTTCCGCGTGGAAATGTCCTCGGGCTTGAGAACCCGCGCATTCGCCAACACGTTCTTCAACTCCGCTATCTTGTTCTCCACCATCGCCTGCTCAAATTTTATCTCCTCAAGTTCCGAATGGTCCTCACTAAACTCACCATGCTCCATACTCTCCCTGATCCGCTCCGCAATCTCATGCCTACGCTTGGTCGTCAGTTCCTCCAGTTCCCGCGACAAGCGCTCATAGCCCGCAGGCGTCAAAAGCACCATCTCGTTATCGTTTCGCATAGCACTTCCTCTTCTACAATTTTTTATCCGTGCGCCTTATGAAAGCCCACGGCTTTCTGCTTCCTACAGGGGGAAGGGCAACCCTCCACCTGAGGAACGCATATTATACTAAAACGCTCCTATCTTCGGCACAACCCCCCTCAAGAAAGAGGCAACCCCGCCGAATATCCAAGTAGCCCCAAATCTACCCGGGGCAAAGGGGGCACGGACGCCCCTCACCCAGCCTCACGGACGACGAACCCAGAGGGGGACGTCGGTGAAAATCCTGAATACACTTTTCGGACCGCACGCAGACAATCTACAGCGGGCGCTCAGCCAAACCACGGAGCGCCACCGCCTGCTAATCTCTAACCTCGCCAACATCAACACCCCGGGATATAAACGCAAGGACCTCACCCTCGGGATAAACACCCAACAAAACACCCTATCGCCCCAACCGTTTTCCCTGAAGGCAACCGACCCAAGGCACTTGACCTCTACCCAGGAACCCACCCCCTTCCACGCCCCATTCCCTTCCGCACGGCAGAACCCCACGGAAGACCCCCGCGCCCTGCGAGAAGACGGAAACGGCGTGGACCTGGAACGAGAAATCGCCGCCCTTACGGAAACTCAACTCCATTACAGCGCCCTAAGCCTTATCAGTCAACGCTATTTCAGAAACCTCAGAAACATCATCCGGGAGGGAAGATAATGAGCCTCATCCGTTCTTTCGCCATCAGTGCCAGCGCCCTCACCGCAGAGCGCTATCGTATGGACGTCATCTCCACTAACCTCGCCAATGCCAACACAATGCGAACAAATGATCAGGAACCTTACAGAAGGAAATTCGTCGTCCTGACCCAGGATGGGGAAGGCGTCCGAATCCAGACCACCGCCGAAGACCCATCCCCTTATCGCGTCGTGTATGAACCAGGAAATCCTTTCGCAGACGCCGACGGAAATGTCACCTATAGCAATGTGAACCCCCTGACCGAAATGGTTGACCTTATCTCTGCAAGCCGTGCCTATGAGGCAAACCTCCAAGCCTTTAACCTCACACGGCAAATGCTCCAATCTGCCCTGGAAATCGGAAAAGTCTAATGGACACCAGGAAAGATAAACAAGAGAAATTGCGATGACCCAGCGCATCCATCCCGTTTCTCTATCGCAAAATATTCAAGGGCTGACCGCCCCGAAAACATCACAGCCCGATGAAGACTTCGCCCACATGCTGATGGACGCCCTAAGGGAAGTGAACTCTGCGCAACTCCACGCTGCGCAAGTTCAAAACGACCTTATGGCGGGTCGCCCTGTGGAGTACCACGACCTGGTCTTCGCTATGGAACGAGCCTCCCTCGCTATGGAACTCACCCTCCAGGTGCGGAATAAACTCCTGGAAGCCTATCAGGAAATTCAAAGACTGCAAATATAAAAACCTCACCGCACCGAAGACCTGCTCCCAGAACGACCCATAGCGTCCTCATCCTATGGGCTCTGCATTGCTAAAACTAAGGCTCTGGTGGGAAACCGCCGACCGCCCTACCAAAACCGTCACCCTGGTAGGAGGCGCCCTCCTTTTCGCCCTCCTCGCCCTTGTCTATTACTTCTCCACCACTCCCGATATGCGCCAACTCTTCCCACCCCTGGACCCAGCCGAACAAGGACGCGTCATCCAAAAACTCCAAGAACTCAAAATCCCCTATCGCCAAGACCCCGATGGCTCTATCTTTGTCCCGGGAAATAAAGTGGCGGAAGTGCGCGCTCGTTTAGCCCAACAAGGACTTCCCTCCTCGTCCGCTCTCGGCAATCTCCGATTAGATAGCGCCAGTTTCACGGACTCCGCATCCCTCCAGGACCAGAAATTCCGCGTCGCCCTGGAAGAAGAACTCCAAAAATCCCTGATGCTGATGGCTCCCATCGCCAATGCCAAGGTCCATATCGCCCCGGGAGACGACTCCCCCTTCATAAGTTCTAAAAGAGAGCCGAGCGCCAGCGTCGTCCTCCAGCTCCGCGGAGGCTACTCCGCCAGGGAAGAGATCGGGCAAGCGGTCGTGGCTACGCTCGTAGGAGCTGTCGCGGGTCTCAAACCCCAAAACATCTTCGTCTCGGAAAGCAGTGGACAGGTCCTTTGGGATGGGGGATCCCAAACAGATGGAGGCATCGGACCGGGATTGAAAAAACGACAAGCAGAAGCGGAGGAATCCGCAAGGTTAGAAAGACGAATAGAATCCGCCCTCATCCCCATCCTGGGACCTAACAAAGCCATTGTGAGCGCCGAAGTGGAAATAAACTTTGACCGAGAAGACGTTATCACGGAAACCGAAATACCCTCTAAACAACCCATCGCTAAAGAGGTCGTTTCGGAAGGCTATGGACCGGGAGTCGGCACCGTCGCAGGAGAAGGAGCACCGGGAACCATCACCAGCCCCACCACCCCTAACGCCGAGCGAGCCTACGCCAACCGCGCCGAGCGAGCCAACTATGCCACCACCCGAGAAAAATCCGAAAAGACAAAAGCCACCGGCACCGTGACCGCCCGCCGAGTCAGCATCCTACTGGACCAATCCGTGCAGGATCGTGCGGACGAAGTGGAAACCTTCGTCGCTAATCTCATCGGAGCCAACACCGATCCGGAGAAGTTTCGGGTGGCAGTCTCCGTGGTCCCCTTTGATAAAACCCTCTCCGAGCAAGCCCAAAAAGAACTCGCCTCTGCACGCTCCGCCCAAATGAAACAACAAATCTTTAGCCTCCTCCCCATCATCGCCTTGATTATCGTCGGTTTCCTCGTCGTAAAAGCCCTTGCAAAAGCCGCCACTCACAACACAAATATCACCATCACCACAGGGGCACTCTCCCCCGCCACATCCCCCTCCCTCTCTGCTTCTCAACCTCATTACTCAGCCCCCTCCCCGTCCCTGCCCTCACCCCAATCCTCCGAAGAAGAACTCAGTGACACGGCACGAAAACGAGCAGAAGCCATCAAACGCGCAATGTGGAAAGACGTAGAGGACATCCCAGAAAAGTTTGACCGCGAACTGGCACAAATCCTGAAAATGGCGGATACCCGCCCTGAATCCGTCGCCCTCCTCATCAAAAGCTGGCTTCTGGAGGAGACCCTCTAATGCGAATTAGTCCCCATCAAGTCCCAAACCGAAAGAAAGCAGCCATTATGATGCTCGTCCTGGGACCAGAACTCTCCTCCAAGGTGATGCATTATCTGGATGAAGAACACATTGAAGAAATTACCATTGAAATCGCTCGCCTGGACAGAGTAACTCCCGAAACCCGAACCCAGGTTATTCAGGAATTCCATCAGATGGCGGTAGCCCAGGAATATATTGCGGAAGGGGGAGTGGAACACGCTCGCAAACTCCTCCAAGCCGCCTTCGGAGAAGAACGGGCTCACCAGATCATTGAACGCGTCAACCGCACCTTAGAGGTCGTCCCCTTTGAATTCCTTCGTCGGAGCGACCCCTCCCAACTCGCCTCATTCCTCCAGGAAGAGCATCCCCAAACCGTTGCCCTCATCCTCGCTTACCTCTCCCCCAATCTCGCCGCTCAAACCCTTAGCCAACTGCCTGCCAATCTCCGGGGGCAGGTAGCGGAACGCCTCGCCCTTATGGACCGAACACCCCCCGACGTCGTCCGGAGGGTGGAGCAGGTCCTGGAAAAAAAATTCAGCACCATCGCCCAGGCAGAAATGGCATCCGCTGGAGGAGTCAAAGCCCTCGTGGAACTCCTCAATCGCGTGGACCGCTCCACCGAAAGCAGTATCCTGGAAGCCCTCAATCAATCCAATCCTGAACTCGCCCAGGAAGTGATGAATATGCTCTTCGTCTTTGAAGACATCGTTAACCTGGATGACCGCGCCGTCCAGCAAATCCTGCGCGAAATTGAAGTCAAAGAACTCTCTCTTGCCCTCAAAGGCACCAGTGAAGAAGTGCAAAACAAAATCTTCAAAAATATGTCCGAACGAGCCGCACAGATGGTAAAGGAAGATATGGAGTTTATGGGACCCGTAAAACTCTCCCTCGTGCACGAAGCCCAGCAAAGAATCGTCGCCGTCATCCGAAGGCTGGAAGAAGCAGGGGAAATATCCCTCGGAAGAGGTGAGGAGGAAATCCTTGTCTAAACCGCTCCCTCTATCCACACACCACTATAAAGAAAAAAACACGCTCAACAATAATGCCTATGCTTAGAAAAATTTATCGCAAAGAATCGGAACCTGAAACTCCCCAAAAGGCTGACTTCAAGCCCGCAGAAGGCACCCCCATCCGCTCCAAGCGCGTTCCATCGTCCCCCTCCCCAACAACCCCGAAAGTCTTTGATGAAGAACGAGAGCGCGCTTTCAAAGAAGCCTTCGCCAAAGGCTATGAAAGCGGTTTTCAACAAGGATGGCAGAACGCCGTCCAACAACAACAAGAAAATAGGAACGCCCTTCGGAAAGACCTTCAGGCAATGATCCAGCGAATAGAATCCGCTATGTCCCTCTGGTACCAAAAAGCCGAACACGGACTCATCACCCTTGCGCGCGAAATCGCTGAAAAAATCATCCTGGAAGAAATCCAACTCAACCCACAAAAAATCCGAACCATCGCAAAGGATGCCCTCCGCAACGTCTCCGCAGGCACCTCCGTCCGAATCCGCGTCAATCCCTTTGACCTCCCTGCCCTCCGAGCTAACCGAGAAGACCTCCTCGCCTCCTCCGCAGGAATCCAGCAACTGGAAATCGTAGGCGATGAAACCCTCTCCCGGGGTTCCGTCCTCATTGAATGCGATAACGGCATCATCGATGCCACCGTGCAAGCGAAACTGGATAACCTCCTCAATCCTCCCCCAACCGCGGAGGAAGCGGCATGATCCCAGTCCCCTACGCCTCCTTCGATTTCGCACGTCAAAAAATCCAGCGAGCTAACCCCATCCGTATTTACGGCAAGGTCCAATCCGTCGTAGGACTCGTCATTGAATCCACCGGACCCCCTGCTAAACTCGGCGACCTCTGCTACGTTATGCCCCTCACCCTCCCTCCTTGGAAGGAAAACGGACGGGAAAACGCCATACCCGCTGAAGTCGTGGGCTTTCGCGGAAACCACCTCCTCCTTATGCCCCTGGGAGAAATGGCGGGAGTGCAGGCAGGATGCTTTGTTGCCAACACGGGCTCCTGCAGGCGCATCCCCGTGGGAACGCAACTCTATGGAAGAGTGATCAACGCTCTCGGACAACCCATAGATGGAGGACCCCCACTCACCCCAAAACCATCCTATCCCCTCTACAACTCCCCTCCGGAACCCCTTCAGAGACAGCGCATCGCCCAGGTCTTCACCACCGGCGTACGCGCCATAGATGCCCTCCTCACCGTGGGCAAGGGACAAAGGATCGGAATCTTCTCCGGCTCCGGTGTGGGGAAAAGCACCCTCCTCGGAATGATAGCCCGCCATTCCTTTGCAGATGTAAACGTCATCGCCTTGGTGGGGGAAAGGGGACGGGAAGTGCGGGAATTTCTGGAAAATGACCTCGGAACGCAAGGACTCTCCCGCAGTGTGGTCGTCGTAGCAACCAGCGAGCAACCCGCCCTCCTCCGAATCTCCGCAGGACTCACCGCCACCGCCATCGCTGAATCCTTCCGTGACCAGGGGAAAAACGTGCTCTTTATGATGGATAGCATCACCCGATTGGCTATGGCTCAAAGAGAAGTGGGGCTCGCCATCGGAGAACCCCCCGCCACGAAAGGATACACCCCCAGCGTCTTTGCCCTGCTTCCCAAACTGATGGAAAGAACGGGCAACTCGCAAAAGGGCTCCATCACCGCCATCTACACCATACTGGTGGAAGGGGACGACACCAATGAACCCATCGCAGACACCTCGCGCGCTATCCTGGATGGCCACATCGTATTAGAACGAAAACTCGCCAATGCCGGGCATTTCCCTGCCATTGACATCCTCAACTCGCTCAGCAGGCTAATGCCCCTCCTCATCACCAAAGAACATTGGCAATCCGCACAAAAAATCCGAGAACTCATCTCCGCCTACCGGGACGTGGAAGACCTCGTCTCCATCGGTGCCTATCAAAAGGGCACTAACCCCCTCGCCGACGAAGCCATCTCCAAATGGGCACGCATCAACGCATTCCTTCGGCAAACACAAGAAGAAAACTCCTCCTTCCAGGAGGCACTTGCCCAACTCAAGGAGATCGCTTATGCGTAAGTTTCATTTCCGCCTCCAGCGCATCTTGAATTATCGCAAGTCACTGGAACAAGCGAGAAAGCTCGCCTACCTCAGCGCCCTCGCCGAACGCCAGCGCGCTGAAGCCTATCTCTTTGCCCTCAAAGTTCGCCGAGACGAATGCCTATCCCAATCAGCCCACAATCCCCTCTCCCTCATTGAACGACTGGAGTTACAAGAATATATCACTCGACTGGATGAAAAAATAGAAGAACAAAAAACGCTCCTCCTCATCCTCAAAGAAGACGAAAACATCGCCAGAGAAAAATGGAACGAGGCTCGCAAGGCTTCTAAGGTGCTCCAGCGCCTCAAAGAGCACGCCCGCAATCAATGGCAACAGGAAACGAATCGCGAAGAACAAAAACAACTGGACGAATTCGCCACCTCGCGTAAAAACCTTGAACTCCAAAAACCCAAACTCCTATCCCAGAGCCTAACAGAACACAACCCTACTCTCCCCACAGGAGGTAGCCTATGACCCTGAGACCCCTGGGACCCGCAGGCGTGGAACGCCGAATACAAGAAATAGAAGCCAAACTGGACCAAATCTATGGCAAACCCCAAAACACATCCACTGCCTCACCCAGCACCACCCCCATACCCCAAAACGACCCCGAGGAACTGGCAACCCTCGCCGATGCGGTCGCAGACGAATTCGGAATAGACCGCTCTCTCTTCCGTGCCCTTATCCGAGCGGAAAGCGGATGGAACCCCAAAGCGGTCTCCCCAAAAGGCGCTATGGGCTTAACCCAACTGATGCCTGCCACCGCCCAGGCACTCGGAGTTCAGGACCCCTTCCATCCTCTGGAGAACCTGCGAGGAGGGGCGAAATATCTCAAAAGCCTGTTAGAGCGCTTCCGCAATCCTGAACTTGCCCTCGCTGCCTATAACGCAGGTCCCGGAGCTGTCCTGCGTTATAACGGCATACCTCCCTATGCGGAAACCCAAGCCTATGTCCGACGCATCCTTTCGGAGGTTTCGCCATGAAACTCGGCATTATCATCGCCAGCGTCGTAGTAGCACTCGGGCTTGTCCTTGGATTGGGCTTCACCGGCGTGCTCAAAATCCCTGGCATCACACCCAAAAAGTCAACCGCAAACGCCACGCAGGAGGACGCCCCAAAAGAAGAAGTGGCGAAAACCAACCAGGAAACAAACTCCCAATCACCCAAAGCAAAAAATCCAAAAACGAAAAACCCTGATGCCCCCTCCCCTAACTCCAAGGACGGTTCCGAAAGGCTCGCAAAGATATGGTCCCTCCTGGATGCGGAAACGGTTGGGGAAATTCTGAAGGGTTGGAGCGATGAGGAGGCAATCTCCGTCCTCACAAAAATGGATGACAAAAAACTTGCAGAGGTCCTCAGCGCACTCCCTCCCGAGCGCGCCGCTAAACTCAGCCAAAGAATCAAAAACCTGCCCCAGGGCACCCAATGATTCTATGAACACCCTATGAGAAACCTGGAGCGACTTCTACGACACTCCGACCTCCTCTTAGCCACAGCCATTCTCGCTGTGGTCATCGCCCTCATCCTGCCCGTCCCTCACTGGATGTTGGACGCCCTGATCGTCATCAGCATCGCCAGTAGCGTCATCATCGCCCTCATCGCCACCAATGTCAAACATCCCTTAGAATTCAGCACTTTCCCCTCCGTCCTCCTTCTCACCACCCTTCTGCGCCTCGCCATCAGCATCGCCGCCACTAAACTCATCCTTTCCACCGCAAGCGCTGGGCAAGTCATCCACACCTTCGGCTCCTTCGTTATGGGAGGCGACTTCGTCGTCGGAATCGTAGCCTTCACCATCATCGTCATCGTCCAATTCGTCGTCATCACCAACGGCGCGGGAAGGGTCGCTGAAGTCGTCGCCCGATTTACCCTGGATGCTATGCCCGGAAAACAAATGGCAATTGACGCCGACCTCAACGCAGGACTCATCACCGACGTGGAAGCCAAAGAACGCCGAATGGAAATCAAACGGGAAGCGGATTTCTACGGCGCAATGGACGGCGCAAGCAAATTCATCAAAGGCGACGCCATCGCCGCCGTCCTCATCATCCTCGTCAACATCATTGGGGGACTCATCGTCGGCTTCCTCCGTGGCGAGGGAACCTTCCTGGACATCCTCAAAACCTATGCCCTCCTCTCAGTCGGAGAAGGACTCGTCTCCCAGATACCCGCACTCCTCATTAGCACCAGCGCAGGACTGATGGTTACCCGCAGTGGGCAAGACGCAGGAATGGGAAGCGCCGTACTCAAGCAAGTCGTCTCCCAGCCCAAAGCCATCCTCGCCACCGCAGGGGCTCTCGCCCTCCTCGCCTTCGTCCCGGGATTCCCAACCCTTACCTTCCTCATCCTCGCCCTGATCTGCTATGGCTTCTACCGATTCTCCGAGTCATCCGCAAAACTTATTGCCCAAAAAGATAAAGAACAAAAACCCAAAGACACAAAAGCCCAAACCCCGTCAGGACCTTCCCCCGTCCTCCCTATGCTCACCGTGGACCCCATTGAAATAGAAGTCGGATATGCCCTCACACGCCTCGCAGACCCAAAACAAGGAGGAGACCTCCCCGAACGCATCTCTGCCGTGCGAAGGCAAATCGCCCTGGAATGGGGATTCCTGATGCCCAGCGTCCGTATCCGGGACAACGCCCAACTCTCCGCCAACGACTACGTCATCCGAATACGGGGAGAAACCATCGCACACTCCCAAGCCTTCCCCGACAGTTACCTCGCCATAGAAGGCGAAACCATCACCAATCCCATCGTGGGCACCAAAACTAAAGACCCCGTCTTCGGCATAGATGCCCTGTGGATAGAAAAAGCGCAAAAAGAACAAGCCGAACGAAACGGATATACCGTCGTGGAACCCAGCGCAATGATCGCCACGCACCTGAGCGAAATTGTGAAAACACATTCCGCAGAACTCCTCACCCGGCAAGACGTCCAGGCACTGCTGGATAATGTAAAACAAGTCAACTCCGCCGTCGTGGAAGAACTGGTCCCAAACCGAATGTCCCTCGGCGAAATCCAAAAAGTGCTCCAGCACCTCCTCAGAGAACGCATACCTATACGCGACCTCGTAACCATCCTGGAAACCCTTGCAGACTTCGCCGAAAGGGTCAAAGATACCGAACAACTGGGCGAACTTGTCCGAGCCTCCCTCGCCCGCACCATTACGCGCCTCTACCTCAATAACGAAAACAAACTCTATTGCCTCACCCTGGAACCCGCCCTGGAAAAATATCTCGCAGAAGCGGTCCAGCAAACACCCTACGGAGCTATCCTCGCCCTGGAACCACGCACCGCCCAGGAAATCTCAAAGCACATCGCCAGCGAAGTAGACCGAGCCACCACCCAGGGACAATCCCCCGTCCTCCTGTGCGGAAATCAAATCCGACTGCCCCTCAAACGCCTCCTGGAACGCCACGGCTTGCCCTTACCCGTCCTCGCCTACAACGAAATCACCGCCAATGCGGAGGTGGAATTCGTCGGGCAAATACGCAGTACCGTCCACGCCCACACAGCATAATCCCCCAGCCCTTCCCGAAAACTATCCCCCCAGCATCTCCCCCAAGCGCTTACGAAGCACCGCCGAACGCACCTTCTGCAGGGCTTGCCTCTCTATCTGCCTCACGCGCTCCCGAGAAATCTTTAACTCCGCCCCGATCTGAGCACGCGACTTGCGCCCGCCACCTTCATCAAAACCCAGACGCTTGCCCAATACCACACGCTCCAAATCCGTGAGTTCGCCTAAAATCTTCAAAAGTTCCCGACACAATTGACGGCGAATGACCACTTGCTCAGGGCTCTCTTCAGCAGAAGCCAACGGAAGCGAAGGCGCAACCACCCCACCCTCCGCCTCCAAGCCATCTAGGGATAACACATCCTGCTGAGCAAACACTAACCGTAAAAGGCGCGAAACAGAAATCCCAATCGCCTGAGACACCTCCTCCAGCGTGGGCATACGACCCAGTTCCACCTCCAGCCTCGCATAAACCTTTTGTATTTTCCGCAAAAGGTCCGACACATACGGCGGAAGGCGTATGGCGCGCGCCTGCATATCTATCGCACGACCTATGCTCTGACGAATCCAATGCGTCGCATAAGTCGAAAAACGAAATCCACGAGAAGGATCATATCGCTCCACCGCCTGAATCAAACCAATCGCCCCCTCCTGCACCAAATCCTCAAACGGCAAAGATGAATGACGGTAACTCTTCGCAATGTTAAAAACCAATCGCATATTGGCTTCCACCAAGCGACGCTTTGCCTCCTCGTCTCCCCGCATCGCACGCCGAGCCAATTCCTTCTCCACCTCAGGGGATAAAAGGCGCTCGCGGGTTAAACGATGCAAATGAGACGAACTGGAAGAGGGAGAAGTTGGCTTCTCCTCAAAATCATCCCTAAAAGATGCCGACGAAAGGTTCATTCCTCTTTCCGTCTGCCGAAGCGTCCGCTTCCCTGCATCGCCACCGGCGCTTTGCCTCTACTCCAAACCGAATGGCGGACCTCCATCCTTGCTCGCAGTCGCGAGGACGCCACGCCACTCCTTTGCAAACTCTATGCCAGACATAGCCCCAGCCCCTCCTCCGCGCTTTCTCGGAGAGCCAAAAGCAAGTATACCTCAGACGATATAATCCCAAGAAAAGTTCGCAAGTTCACCTATGCTAAAGGAAAAAATTTTTGTAACCGAAAGAAAAGAAGATTGGGAACACCTCGCAAAATTACTGGATAAAGCAAGCGGTTCCCTCCGTCGGCTCTCCGGCAAAGAGATACTAAAAATTACCCAGCTCCACCGAAAAGTCGCCAGAGACCTCGCCACCCTCCGTACCTACAGCACTAACCAGGAACTCATCCTCTTCCTCAACAACCTGCTCCTCCGATCCCACGGGTTCCTCTACAGGCACCCCCAAAAACCCCTGCTCTCCAGCCTCTATAATCTCGCCCTGGACGCCGCCATTGCCGTAAGAAAACATAAACTCTTCATATTCCTTTCCATCATCATCCAGGTCGCCTCTGCCCTCCTCGCTTCCCACGCCATCGCCCTGGACCCCGATAACCTCCAGGTCATCCTCCCACCAGAACTTATTGACATTCTGGAACGGTGGAAAGAGCAAACGCACCTGCGAGGAGACCCTTCTTCCTCTCTCGCTATGACCGGCTTCTATCTCCTAAACAACACCATCGTAACCGTACACGCTCTGGCAGGAGGACTTACCTTCGGCATCCTCTCCCTCTATATCCTCTTCAATAACGGGATGCTCCTGGGTGCCTTCATCAAAGAACTCTCCTCCGCAGGTGCCCTGGGACACTTCCTCATAAGTGTCGCACCCCATGGAGTCAGCGAGCTTACAGGAGCCACCATCGCAGGGGCGGGAGGCATCCTTATCGGCTGGACTATGATAAACCCAGGAGAATTCACACGCGCCCACGCCCTCAAAAGAATTGGCAAAGACGCCGTCCTCCTGCTCGCTCTCGGAATCGCTATGATATGGGTCGCCGCCCCCATTGAAGCCTGGGTCAGTTTCCAAAGATATTTCCCCAATGAACTCCGTGTCCTCATCAGCGCAGGCACGGGTGCCTTCTGGATCGCCTATTTCCTCTCTGCCGGGCGAACCAAAGAAGCCCTCCTCCAAACCCAAGACAACCCGCGCCCCCTAACCCCTTCGCTCCGAAGCAAAACTCCCTTTCACCGGCTCCCGCCAGCCCCCTGAACCCACCCTTGCAAAAACCTAAAAAATAGGGTAAAGTGCTCTCACCCTAGCGACCCCCCGGGGCACGCAGGCGTGATGGTTTGGGAGATGAAAGAACTGCTCACAAGGTTCCGAACTCCTGATTGGCACACTGCCGGTTTCCGGCTGAAGGGTCGCCCCAAATTCCGGGGCAACCCCAGCACACCCTTCGTGGGAGGTCGGGGGCTGTGCGTGCTCTAATTACCAAAATCTTCTGCACGCGCCCCACCTCTAAGCCTTCATTTTTTAACACTTTCCTCCTTTGGTGCGCCAAAGTACACAATTCCCTTAGGGGACCCTCCAAGACAGACCCCATCCACGTGGACCCTGGATGGAACACCCAACCTCTGAATCCCATCCCCTTCCAGGAGTGGAATGGCGGTGAGGGTTATCCCCCCTCCCGCCCTTCTGCTTTCCCCTCCGCTCTCGGAAGCCACCTGCTCGTGGAATTCTATGGCTGTGACGAAAATGTCCTGAAACACACCCCCTCCATCCAGAAGGCTATGGAAGAAGCAGTCCGCGAAAGCAAAGCCAGCGTCGTCCAATCTTCCTTCCACGAATTCAAGCCCTACGGAGTCTCAGGAGTCGTCGTGATTCAGGAAAGCCATTACACTATCCACACCTGGCCCGAATGGCAATACGCCGCCGTGGACCTCTTCTTCTGCAGTGAGGCGGTGAAAGTGGAATGCGCAGTCCAGGTGCTCCAGCGCCACCTGAAGCCAAAACGCATCACCTACCTTCTCGTGGAAAGAGGAAAAAAGAAGGAACTCCAAGCCTACCAGCCCTGAACCCTTGCGCCATAATAATGCCTCAATATCGGAAGGAGAATCACTATGCCGACTACCCAACGTACCGGACTCTTCATCAGCGAAACCCACACCGAAGCAGTGGAATGGTGCTTCACCGTACGGAAAATCCTCTTTGAAGGCAAAACGAAATTCCAGGAAGTCCAAATCGTGGAAATCCCACGCTTCGGAAAAACCCTCTTCCTGGACTGGAAAATCCAAAGCAGTCTCTTAGATGAATTCGTCTTCCACGAATGTATGAGCCAACCCGCTATGACCCTCCACCCAAACCCCAAACGAGTCTTCGTCGCAGGGGGAGGGGAAGGGGCAACCCTCCGCGAAGCCCTCTCCCACAACACCGTGGAACACGCCGTTATGGTGGATATTGACGAAGAACTCGTCCAGATGACACGCCAACATATGCCCGAATGGCACCAGGGCGCCTTTGATGACCCCCGAACCACCCTCATCCACGACGACGCCCGCAAATGGCTCCAGGAAACCGACCAGAAATTTGATGTCATCATCAGCGACCTTCCCGACCCACTGGAAATGGGACCCGCCGTCTACCTCTTCACCAAAGAGTATATGGAACTCTGCCGATCCCGCCTTACCGAAGACGGCGTCTTCGCTATGCAAGCAGGATGCGCCAGCCTCAACTATCCTGACTGCTTCGTCTCCTGCTTGAAAACCGCTGAAGAAGTCTTCCCTATCGCTCGCGCCTACCACGCCTATATGACCACTTTCCTTATGCCCTGGGGCTTCGTACTCGGAAGCAATAAATATGACCCCCTCCAACTCACCGAACAGGAAATCGCCAAAAGGCACCAAGAGCGCGGGGTCAAAACGCGATACTACACCCCTCAGTTCCACAAAAGCGTGTTCCTCCTACCTCAATACATCCACGAAGCCTATAAGGAAAAAGCACGAATCATCACGGACGCCAAACCCTTCATATGGGAAGGATAAAATCAAAAAGAAGCCCTATAAGCCGTGCTAATTAGTAACATTCCTCAAAGTGGAAAACCCTGCCTGAGTCTTCAGGTATAACACAGCAAATAGAGGAGAAGGAGGATATGATGCCCACACTTCATTCGTTCGCTCTTGCTCTCGCCATCCTGCCCAGCCTCACCGCGCCCCCAACTCAGCGCATAACGGAGGTCGCCCGTCAGCCTGCCGCCAAAATGAACACTCTCTTCGGACCCAGCGGGCTCCTCGTGGTCCCCACTGCTTATGTCACCCCACAAAACGAAGTCCAATTCAGCACTTCTTTCGGCAAAGATATACGCGGACCCGCCGCAAACTTCGGCATCATCCAGGGGGTGGAAATCGGCGGAGCCTTTATAGACCGGGAAAAGGCATCCAATAAAGCCATCGCTAACGCAAAAGTCAACATTGTCCCGGAAAACTTCAAGAACTTCGTTCTGGGTTTCGGAGTGATTGACGTGGCAGATGCCATTGACCGCTCCTTTTACTTCGTCGCTTCTGCCTCCTTCACTCCCCCTAATTGGGAAATCCCGCGCCCAGCAGAAACACGCCCCATCGCCCTCCGAATCCACGCCGGCGTGGGCAGTGGCTTGTTCCAGGAAGAAATCTTCGTAGGAGGAGAACTCCTGATAGACCCACGCTTTGCCCTGATTGGCGAATGGGATGCCAGAAACTTCAACGGCGCCCTCAGGTATCGCCACGACGACAGTTTCGCCATCCAACTCGGCTTCCAACACACGGACCTCTTCCTCGGCGCTACCTATTCTCTCCGGTTCTGAGAAGAAAACACCCCAACAAAGTAAACTCTCCGTATGGCAAAAATCTATACCCGCAGGGGTGATCAGGGCGAAACAAGCCTCATCGGCGCACGCGTCCCAAAAACCGACCCCCGCATCCAGGCACTCGGAGAGGTAGACGAACTCAATGCCCTCATAGGAGTCGTCCTTAGCTTCCCACTGGAAAATGCCCTCTCCCGAAGTCTCCTCCAAACACAAAAAGACCTTTTCGTGCTGGGCACGATGCTCGCCTCCGCACGCCCATCCCCAAAAACCTCCCTCACTTTGCACCACGTCCGACGACTGGAAAGAACCATTGACCGCTACCAAGCCAAACTTCCCCCTCTCCGACGATTCATCCTCCCGGGAGGCTCTCTCCCCGCCGCACTCCTTCACTTCGCCCGTGCCCTTTGCCGACGCGCCGAAAGGTCACTCCTCGCCCTCAAACCACACCACCCACTCCCTGAATATGCGGTACCCTACTTAAACCGCCTGTCGGACCTCCTCTTCGTCCTGGCAAGAGCGGTAAACCAAATGCACCATATGCCCGAAACCCTGTGGATTCCGGAGGAAAAAAGAAAATGAATCCTGCCTTCCTTTTATTGCTCCCGCTTACCTTTGATGCCCAGGGAGCCCAGATCTTCTCCCAGATGCTAAACAAATATTACCAAGCCACAAGCCTCAAAGGAACCATAGAGTGGACCCAAACCGCCCTAAGCCCATCCCTCAACACCAAAACAACCACCCTCACTACCGTGGTGATGAAGCGACCTAACTTCTTCTACCTGGAACAAAGACGCGACCGGGGCGAAGAACGCCTGTTCCTCGCCGTCTGTGACGGAAAACAAATGGCTTACTCCACACCCAAAAAATGGCGAGACATCCCAGGAGCCAAACCCTTTGTGTATGAACCTGCCCCGCAAGACATCAAAGGAGCACTGGATGCCTGCGCCCCGCTCGTCCTGGACCGTTCCCTTCCCGTCAGCGTCGCCCTTTATAACCCTTACGAAGTCCAGCAATTTGTTAATCGGGTGAAAAACGTAACCGTCATCGGAGAAACTACTTCCTCCGGTACACCCGGGTGGAAACTCAAACTGGACTACGTCTATTCCTTTGCAAGCACCTCTGCCAACCGACCCGAAATCGTCATCCCCCTCTACGTGGAAATCAGCAAAAACTACGACCTCCTCTCCCTCTCCTGGCAACAAATCCTTCAGGAAACGCCCGAACGCAAATACACGGTCACAGATTCCTGGCGTGTCCGCCTGGAGGTCAACGTGCCCGTAGATGAGAAAACTTTTGTGGTGCCAAAATCCTGACCCACACCAATCAAAGCCATCTACAAATCAAAGCCATCCAAGCAAACAAAATCCCTGAGGATGGCGTAAACATATATAAATCTTTCAAAGGAGGTAAATAATGGCTATCACCTGGAGATCTGACTTCAACGAAGCCCTCAACCTTGCGCAAAAGGAAGGCAAAAGTGTTTTTCTGGACTTCTTTGCACCCGGTTGAGGTGGATGTCAAGCAATGGATACCGTGACGTATCCTGAGGAACAAGTCAGCCAATTCCTGAACGAGAACTTCATCCCCGTCAAACTCAACTCCAAAGAAGACTCCGACATCCTCAGGGAAACGGCTACACTGTACGCCCCCGTCTGGACACCCACACTCCTGGTCATTGACCAGGACAAAAGGATCGCACGGCGCCTGGAAGGGTTCGTACCACCTGAAGAGTTCCTCCCGGAAATGCTTCTGGCAAAAGGAACCCTCCTCCTGCGACAGGGTAACTACTCCGAAGCCTATGCCCTATTCCAAAAGGTTGCCACGGAGTACCCCAACAGCCAGGCAGTCCCTGAGGCGCTCTATTGGTCCGGAGTCTCTGCCTACCGGCGGGACAACGCTCCCGATGGGCTCCTCAAACACTGGAACGAACTCGCAGACCGCTTCCCCCAGAGCACCTGGTGGCAACGCGCCTCCTTCATCAGAAAAAAGTAAGCCGAAAACCCCTCCGGAGAGGGGGCTTTCCCCCTCTCCCCCTACTCCGTTACCCCGCCCAAGCGCAGGATGAGCTCCCACTCCTTGCGCGTCACCGGCGTCACACTCAAGCGACTCCCTTTCCGCAAAATCCACATTCCCTCCAGCCCTGGAACCTCCCGCATCTGCTTCAACGAAACGGGCGCCTTCAATGCCCTTACCGCACGAATATCCACAGACCACCACCGCGGATTCGCTCGCGTGGCAGAGGCGTCATAGTACTCAGACTTCGGATCAAACTGGGTTGGGTCAGGATATGGTTCGGACACGACCTCCGCAATCCCCACCACGCCAGGCTCCGGGCAATTACTATGGTAAAAAAGCACCCCATCCCCCTTTTGAACCTCATCCCGCAAAAAATTCCTCGCCTGATAATTCCGAACACCGTCCCAGCAAGCCTTCCCACCCCGCTCCCCACACAACGCCTCAAAAGAATAGCAAGAAGGCTCCGATTTGAAAAGCCAGTACCGCTTCGCCATAAACCTAACCTCTACCCCAAGAACCACCCCCTAAGCAACTCATTATCTATCATAATTATCCCCTATGGCGCACGTCCCTGCCCAAACTCAATCCGCCCCAGGGGGTGCCTTCCTTTATGAAATGCCCCCTTCCATTTTTACCCCGGAAGACTTTGATTCCGAAAGTCTTCTGATGGTCACCACCGCAAAACAATTTACGCTGGGGGAAGTAATGCCCCTGCTACCTCGCCTGGACCAGCAAGAAGAAAACCTTATGCCCTCGCTGGTCAAAAAAGCCTGCGAACTTGGCTTCGGGGGAGCGGAAACCTCTCAGGAATTCGGCGGATTGGGGCTACCCAGAACCGTGGGAACCCGAATCCTGGAAATGCTAAGCCTTGATGGTGCCTTTAGCACCACGTTCGGCGTCCATATGGGCATAGCCCAACAGCCCATCGCTCTCTTTGGAAGCCACGAACAAAAACGCAAGTACCTTCCCCGCCTCACCAGTGGGGAGTGGATGTCCGCCTATGCCCTCAGCGAACCCAACAGCGGGTCCGATGCCCTCAGCCTCTCCACCACCGCTCAATGGGACGAAAACGAACAAACCTATCGGATCACGGGCACCAAAATGTGGATCTCCAACGCTAAGTGGGCGCAACTTTTCATCGTTTTTGCCAAAACCCAAGGAAACCAGGTTACCTGCTTTCTCGTGGAACGCTCTTTCCCCGGACTCTCTATCGGAAGAGAAGAACACAAAGTGGGCCAAAAAGCAAGTTCCACCGCAAGGCTGGTTCTGGAACGCACCCCTGTGCCTGCTGAAAATGTCCTTTATAAAAAAGGCGAAGGGCACCGCGTGGCATTCAACGCTCTCAACCTCGGACGCCTCAAACTGGGGGCTATGGCGCTCGGGCAAGCCAGAGAAGCCATAAAGGTGGCTACCCGCTATGCCAAGGAACGAAAACAATTCGGCAAACCCATCGCCCATTTCGGGCTGATCCGCGAAAAACTCGCCCGAATGTCCGCCTGGTTCTATGCCTCCGAAAGCATTCTGTACAGAACTTCCGACCTTGTGGACCAGGCTCTCCAAAGGGTCCCCGTAAACGTCTCCGAAGAAGAACAAATATCTGAGAACCTCCGCGCCTGCCAGGAATATCAAATTGAATGCGCCCTCACCAAAGTCCTCTCCAGTGAAACGCTCGCCCTATGCGCCGATGAAGCCCTCCAAATCCACGGAGGATATGGCTACACCGAAGAATTCCCCGTGGGACGAATCTGGAGAGACGCCCGCGTCACTCGCATCTATGAAGGCACCAACGAAATCAATCGCCTCTTCATCTCCACGCGCATCCACCGCAAAAACCTCTTCCCCAAACTCCTCAATGCCCACCCTACCACGCCAGCCCACTTCTACCTCATCTCCTCTGCCCAAACCGCCGAAAAGGCTCTCCAGAACGAGCCCCCATACCTCCAGCAAATCCTCTCTGCCCTGAGCGACCTCGCCATCCTCACCTATGCCCAACAATCCGCACGCCTACGCGCCCAGCAAGCCTCTCTGCGCTCCTCGCCCTTCGCCCCATTCCTCCAAGCGTGTTGCGACCTCTTCACCTTCCATTCCACTCTCCTGGCGCAAGCACGAGCCACTGAAATTCACCACCGATGCCAGGAAAACCCACCCCCCAAAGGAAAAAATGAACCCGAAGTACCCCTCCCTAAAGACGCAGAAGAAACCATCGTCCAAACACTTCTTGAAAAGGAGGCATACCCCGTTGAATAACCTGCTCTCTCTCCAGCATCTGGCACGTAACTTGCGGGATTCAAAAAACGTGAACCACTTCGCCTATCCACCCAAGCCCGTCGCCATCCTCGTCCTCATCGGCGCAGTGGACCTCATCACCACCCTCACCCTCTATCTCGCAGGGCTGGTCCAGGAACTCAATCCCCTTATGCGGACCCTGCTCCACATGAGCCCAGCACTCTTTACCGCCTGTAAATCCGCTACCCTCGCCCTTGGCTACATCGTCCTCACCTGGTATGCCCGCAAAGATTGGAACTTTGTCCAACGCGTAGCCACCGCAGGAAGCATCGCCTATGTAGGCATCTGGGTGGTTTGGTTCGCCTGGGGATCTGCTTCCTGAACTCAACAACAGGTATAAGAACACCGAATGATACCAGGGCTCTTTCCTTTCCCGTTCCTGGAAGGGCTCCCTTATGCCCCCCAGCAAACCCAACCCTCCCCCCCACCTCAACGTGTGCGCTTCCAAATGGAAAAACTCATCATAGAAGCGGACGAAGTGGAGTGGCAGAAAGAAGGTTTACTCCGCAGGTTCACCGGAAATGTGAAAGCCTCCTATGAAGCCATAACCCTCACCTCCCAAGAAGCCGAAATCTCCGAAGAAAAACAAACCGCCGAATTCCGAAAAGGCGTCGTCATCACCGCACAAGATGTGGGCGAAATCCACGCCGAAGAGGTCTTCATTCGTTATGGGGAAAACCGGGGGGGCTTCGCCAGGGGCATACAAATCCAAGCCCACGAAGCCTCCTTCCAGGGAGACCTCCTGGAAGTCGAACCAGGCGTGTGGAGGCTCAAGGGAGCCAAAGCCACCACCTGCGAACGCCACACCCCTGATTACCTTATCAACCTCCCCGATGTCGTCTTCAAACCCAGCAGGTTCATCGCAGGGCGCGACGCCTATATCCAGTTCGGAAAACTCCTCCGAGTCCCCGTGCCTTTCTTCCACGTGGGGCTTAACCCCCAACAAACGGGACTCCAGCCCCCATCCCCCACCATCAATGAAGACTTCAAAATTGGATACCGCTGGAGAAACGTCTTCTCTCTGAATCCCCAAACCGCATTCCTCTACGAGCAAATCGCCAATCAAAACACCGTCCCCTATGTCAATGCTCAACTCGCCTACACCACTAAACCAAGGACCGATGACGACCTCTACCAGATGATCACCATCCGCAATGAAGACAGGGAGCGCTTCCAGAACAGTTATCTGGATAATGTCATCGTCCCAAGCCTGCAAACGGAAAGCCAACCCTTCGCCCAGAAAAGCCTCACCCTCTTCGCAGGAAGAAGCACCAACGTGAGCACCGTCGCACGCCCAGGAACACCCGAGCGACTGGACAGAGAAGCCTACGCAGGAGTGGAATTCACCTCCCGCCTGAACCAATGGAACGCCCACACCCACCTCCGCTATGGCATCGTAAAAGAAAGGGGAACTCCCGAAACCCTCAACCGTGCAGAAATCTACTCCACCTTCATCAGTCCCCTCTATCCCCTATCCCAAAAAACTTCCCTGCGACTCCGAAGCGACATCGGTGCCTTCCTCGGAGAGGGGAAAGACTACCTCTGGCTACGCCCCATCCTCGCCATCCAATACACCCCAAACCCATCTACCTCCCTCACGCTCGCTTATTTCAATAGCCTCACCACAGGAACACCCCAATTCAACGCCGACCGACTCTATTCCTTGCACGCCATCCACCTCCGAACCGACCTGAACCTCCCCGCAACCGACCTGGCAATTCTCCTCAAATACGATGTTGACCGAAAGCGGCTCTACGACGTGGAAATCTCCCTCCGACAGGTCGCCCATTGCATCACACCCTTCTTCGCCTACCGCCAATTCCCTGGCTCCTTTACCTTCGGGTTTGAACTACGCGCCGACAAACTCTTCAACGCCCTCAAGCGACGCGAGATCGCCTCCACCGTCAAAAAAACCCACTAAACCAAAAATAAACCCTGACCCAAACTCACTTCCTCTTATAAAGCACAATCACATCAGAACCCCCCGAAGGGAGCCCAACCACCAGGCGCCCCCTTTGCGAACGCACCACCCCAGAATACCGCTCTTGTCCACTCCCCGCATCCTGAATCACTACCTCGTAATTCCCATCCCGAACCCCCGAAATCTCAACCGTACCCTCCCCACCTTGCGCCCAACCATAAAGGATCCCCCTCTGCGCGTCTCCCCTTCCCAAAACAAAAACCCCCTTATCACTCACCAAATCCAACTTGCTACCCCGCTCCAAAACCCAATCCCACTCGGTCATCAAACCGCGAAACACCCCAACCGACTTCCCCCCAAACTCTTTATCTCCCAAAATCACCCCGGAAGCACCCAACAAAAAAGACACCCACAATCCCATCCGTTGGTGAAATTCACTGGGCGCAGAACCGCGAAACTCCACCAAATATGGACCTAAACGCTCTCGCGAGGCTCCACCGCTCGGCACTCTCTCCAAAACCTCCCGCAGATGCGAACCCACCTCCACCGCCTTCTCCTGCCACTCCACCTCCAGTGTCCTGAACGCTAAGAACTTGGAGATCGAAAACGGATCCTCCATTGGGCATTTTGTCCCCACCAGCGCATTATAAGGATGAACCCCTACCACCTCCTGAGCCATCTCGGTGAGCCAATAATCGGGGGGAATCAGTCCTTCAAAAAACTCCACTCCCAACAGGTTAGGATTACCCCCGATCCTGCCAATCAAATACCGAAGCTTCCGCTTATAAAGCAACCTCGCTTGTAAATTCGTCCAAAAACTTTCCACACTTTCACTCACCCCACCCCTTGCCCGGTTATAGGGATTCTTCTCCCAATTCTCCGTCCAATCACTTCCCTCTTCCAGAACCAGCAAAACTCTAAGCCCCAACTGGCGCGCCATCTCCATTGCCTTATCTATGCGCCAGGCACTCCGTAAGTCGTACACACCCGTCCTCTCTTGCTCCAGAGTAAAGCCCTCGCCTGCTGTCACCAGGCGGAGCGAGTTAAACCCTGCCCCCACCAAAGACCGCAATCGCTCCTCCAACCCAAATGTCCCCGTAGGGGGTAAACCCCTCACCGTGATCCCCACAGGAAAAAAGAGACGCCTGTTGACACTAAACCACTTCTTATCCCGCGATACTTCCACAAAAGAGGGCAAGGAGCCAGAAGCCACGCGCAGCCCAATTTTGGGGTGCTCCGTCCGTGACTCACGGTCCGCCGCATAAAGGAATATCCCATAGGCACCTGTATTCCAGGGAGCAAATCGCAGGCGCCAATCCGGAGAACCCACCGCACGTAAAACCTCCCTTCCCCCTTCCATCACCCGCTCAAAATCCTGAAAATAAAAACCCTGCACCATCGTGTAAGTGTCTCCCGTGCCCACCACCTGCGCCCGCACATAAACCTCCGAAGGGTCAAACGGGTTGCTCCACCCTCCCTCCAGGTCCAGGGAAATCTCCACGGGTTCAAACACTTGAGGGGATTTGGGAGATATTTGCACATTGCGAATCTCCACGCCAACCCATCCCGACCCCGCCCTGCCAACCTCAAGGCATATTCCCATCACACAACACAAACCACTAAGCCAAAAAAAACGTCTCATAGACACGTCTCCTCAAACGGGTTCCCCTAAGTATGCCTCAATCACCTTGGGGTCGTTACGAATCTTCTCAGGAGGACCCGAAGCGATTTCCGCCCCGTGGTCCAAAACCACAATCTTCTCGCAAATCCCCATCACCACGCGCATATCGTGCTCAATCAAAAGAATCGTCTGCCCCATCTCGTCACGAAGACGGCGAATCAAAAGCATCAAGTTCTCCGTCTCCTGAGGATTCATACCCGCCGCAGGTTCGTCCAGAAGCAAAAGTTTGGGGTTCGTTGCCATCGCTCGGGCAATTTCCAGTCTCCTCTGCTGACCATAAGGCAAATCCGCACTCCGATAATTGGCTACATCCGCCAAATCAAACGTCCGCAAAAGGTCCATCGCTTTATCCACCAATTCCTTCGTCTCCTTGATCGCACGAGGCATAAGGGCTAAAGCCTCCCCAAGAGTGCTCCTGTGACGCAAAAAAGCACCCACCACCACATTCTCCAGGGCGGAAAGAGCACCAAACAAGCGAATATTCTGAAAAGTCCTCGCTATGCCCAACGCCACTATCTCATGAGGCTTCTTCCCCACCAGCGAAACACCCTCAAACCGAACGTCCCCGCTCGTCGGACGATAGACCCCCGTGATCACGTTAAAACACGTCGTCTTCCCCGCACCATTGGGCCCTATCAAACCAAAAAGATCCCCTTTCTCAAGAGTAAAGGAAACATCGTTCACCGCCACCAACCCCCCAAAAGCCATCGTAAGGTGATCAACCTCCAACAAACTCATACCGCCACCGCCGGCTTGGGTTCTCCCCGACTCCATAAAGCCTTAAACCACTCCCAACTCAACTCCCGGTGCCCAAATAAACCCTGAGGACGACTCAACATCACAAAAACCAAGCATAAGGCGAAAAAGGGAAAACGCAACTGCCCGGGCTGATACGTTACCCCTCCCAGAACACTCTCCAGCAAAGGCACTTGCTTCATCAAATGCACCACTCCTATGCTCAAAACAATGGCTAAACCCAGCCCAAGCAAAAACCAACCCATCCCCGCCACATACTTCCCGCGCTCCCGCGTCAAAAGCAAAAAGAGCACCACACCCAGACAAAGCAACACGATCCCAAAACTGGAAATCACGGGTAAATGCGCCGACCAAAACCACCCCGAGCTCGCTCCTGAAGAACCCCCTCCAAAAATAAGTTTCTTCACCATCCCCATACCCGCCGTAACACACACCACCCCAAGCCCAGCAACACCCAGCACACCCACAGGCTGAAGCACCTTACGGAAAGCAGGAAACTGCATTACCTCCCATCGTCTCCTCGCATACGAAAAGGCAAGCCCAACCAAAATCGCCGAAAACAGAAAGCCAAAAACATTATAGGCAGGCACCGTGGGCAAATCACGCAAAGATTCCGGCAATAATGTCAAAAACACACCCGCCACCGCCGCACCCGTGATGCTCCCCGTTCCACCAATCACCACCATCGTCAAAATCAAAAAGGACTGGTTCATATCAAAGTATTTGATCGTGATGAAACCCTCATAAAGCGCGAACAAAGAGCCTGCAACCCCCGCCATCCACGCACCCAATACAAACGCCGTCACCTTGGTGCGGGTGGTATTGACACCCATCGCACCCGCCGCCATCTCGTCTTCCCGAACCGCAAGAAAAGGCAAACCGTGAGCCGTCTTCAACACGTTCCGACACATCGCTATACAGAGTATAAACCAGAGCAACACTAACCACATCGGGGTCAACTTAGGAGAAATGCTCATCCCATAAGGTCCCCCCAACTCATCCCGGCTCTTTATGATTACCTCCACAATGGCTCCAAACCCCAGAGTCGCTACCGCAAGATAATCGCCCCGCAAACGGAGCGTGGGAAGTCCCACTATAAGACCTGCGATCCCTGCAAAAACTCCCCCCACCACCACCATCAATACCAACCACACCCCCTCGGATAACCCCGACTTCGCAAAATAATTCGTCGTCAAAAAACCAGTAGAATAGGCGCCTATCGCATAAAAAGCAGCATGACCAATAGAAAATTGACCCGTTATCCCGTTAATCAAATTCAAACTCACTGCCAGCGTCCCGAAAAAGGAACCCAATATTATCAAACGATTGTCTAACCCTCCCAGCGCATCAAACCGAACCCTCACCACTGCCTCCATAAACCATAAAAACAAAGCCGTTACCAACACACTCACCAATCGCCAGAACCATATTCGCCCTGCCTTCATGCTCGCTCCGTGGAAACCCCTCCGAGTATCCCACTCGGCTTGAGAATCAAAACCAATATCAAAATCACAAATGCCACGCCATCCTTATAAAGGTCCCCCTTCGCCCAAACCACCAAAACCTCCGCCACACCCATCAAAAACCCCCCTAAAACTGCTCCGGGAATGTTCCCTATGCCCCCTAACACCGCCGCCACAAAGGCTTTCACCCCCGGCATCAAACCATAAAAAGTATCCAGAGGCGTCCCCAACGCCGTGGCATTCATCATCCCCCCAGCCCCCGCCAGCGCAGAACCGATGAAAAACGTCGTTGCCACGATCCGATTCACATCAACCCCCATCAACGCAGCAGTGTCAAAATCCTGGCTCACCGCACGCATCGCACGCCCCGTCCGCGTCCGCATCACAAAATTCCATAACAACACCATCAACACAAGGGAAACGAAAAACATCGCCGCCTGACCCCCACTGATCGTCAAACTCCCCAACACCGGAATGTTCTCTATGTTCCACGTGGGAAAAGGATTCAACTCCTGCGATATGGATGGCTGAGGCGAAGTCTTGAAAATCAACAAACCACCCTGCTGGAGCAAAAGTGATACCCCAATCGCCGTGATCAGAACACTTATTCGGGGAGCGCTTCGCAAAGGACGATAAGCCACACGCTCAATCGTCATCCCCAATAAAGCGCATATGAGCATACTCCCAACCAACATCATCATCAACAATACAGGTATCGGAATAACCTCGCGACTGAACCACCGCTCCCCAATGTAATAAGCCATATAAGCCCCTACCATATACACCTCCCCATGCGCAAAATTAATCAAACGCAAAACACCATAAACCATCGTATAGCCAAGAGCTACCAACGCATAAATCGCACCTAACTGCAGACCGTTAATGATCTGCTGATCTAAAGTCCCCCAATCCAGAGACCGAAACCATTCCCCTATTGCCTCCATTTCGGAATGTCGCTCACCAACCTTCCCGCTTCATCCCCAAATCCTCACTTCTTCCCAAAATTCGCCAGGCGAAGCGCCTCCACCAAAACGCCCGCCGCATCGTAGCCAAGTGCTGCCATCGCATTCGCCGGCTCCCGCCCGTAACGCTTCTTAAAAGCCTCTACAAACTTCTTCACCTCCGGCCTATCTTCCAAATTGCTGTAGTGGTTGCTGTAATACGTCCCGATAATCCCCGAACCGCCAGCCTGCAAAAGTTCACTGCTATCCCAACCATCTCCCCCAAACATCGGAACCGTCAAACCAACATCCATCCGCTGACGAGCAATGGGACCAATCTCCGTAAAGTAACCCGAACAGAAAAGACCGTCGGGGTTCACCGCCTTGATGTTGGTCAGTTGAGCCTTAAAGTCTGTCTGACCCTTTTCATAAAAAACCTCCGTCGCTATCTTGCCCCCTAATTTCTTAAAATAGTCTGCAAAATGTTGAGACAACCCCACGCTATAGGGTAACTTCCGGTCCGTCAAAATCGCCGCATTCCTCAAACCGAGTTCCTCATAAGCAAACTTTGCCATCATCGCTCCCTGAAAATCATCCGTGTAACACACGCGAAACACATTGCTCCCTATATGGGTAATGTCAACACGCGTAGAACCAATGGAAATAATGGGAACCCCTCGCTCATGACACACCTGAGCCGCAGGAGCAGTAACACCGCTCGCCACCTCCCCCAAAACACAAATCACCCGCTTCTCACCCACCAAACGCTCCGTCGCAGACTTCCCTTGAGCCGGGTCACCACCCGTATCCTCCACCAGTAACTCTATCTTCATCCCATTAATCCCACCCTGGGCGTTGGCTTCTTCTATCGCTAATTGGGCTCCCAAGCGCGACTCCTCGCCCCAGGGCCTCTCCGGACCCGAAAGGCTCGCTATCATCCCCACCTTGATCGTGTCCCCCTCTATGTTATTCCCCGACCCTCGGGGCTCAGGACGATCCACAGGAGTCACCAACCCAGCGTCAAACCAGTCAAAACGCTTGTAGGGAACCCACATCGGCTTCCCATCTATAATCTTGGAAACTAAAACCAACCCGGGCTTCCGAGCATTCCCGTCCGGACCTATCGTGATAACTCCTGACACCCCAGGATGGTTGCTCACACGAGCGATTGCCTCCCCCAACACTAACGAATCGCTCTTCTTACCTGTCTCGTTCGCCGTCGGACCGCCCGAAGGCTGACAGCCCGCTATCCAGAGCACACTCACCAGCAACACACCAGATAGAATCCGCAACATCTCCGGTCTTCCTCCTTACCAGGTTAGAAGCCCCCATCCCCAAGCCACGCCGGGGCGGGGTGCCCCCTAAATATACCCCAGCCCCCAAAAATCCTTCCCCCTGGGGTATCCTATCCCCGACAAACCCTAAGGAGGCATCTATGTCCCTGGAAAAAAGTGAAGAACTCGTCAAATTAGCCGTAAAAGCCCTTCAGGAGGGGAAATTGGAAGAAAGCCTGGAGTTCGCAAGCCAGGCTGTGAATGAAGAACCCAGACATTCTCACGCCCACCAGATCCTGGGCATCGCTCTCGCCAAATCGGGAAAAAACGAGGAAGCCACCGAAGCCCTCAGAAGGGGCGTCCAGACCAACCCCTACGACCCCAGTGCCTATTACAACCTGGCTCTCCATTACTATAATCTGGGAGATAAGTCCGCCGCTATGGCGATGTGTCAGGAAGCCATTCGCTGTGATGCCAAACACGCACGCTCCGTTGAACTCCTGAAAAAAATTGAAGCGGAAACCCACGTGGAAGTCGCCCCCTATCTCACCTCTCTTGGGGATAGACGCTCCGCCTACCGCTATAAAAAAGAAGACGAACCCTCGGAACCCCCACCACCCCCCGCACCCCCGCCCACCAACCCAGGTGCCCCATAGCACCCTCCTCAACAAACCCAATAACCCCCTTACGCCACCCCTGAAACACAAAACCGGGGGGCACCCCTTTTGAACGCCCCCCAAGCGATGAAAACTCCTCACACCACCTCAAAAACACCCTCACCCCCACCCATACGCTTTAACCGACAGGAGCTGGCAGGAGCCTTTGGCGACCTTGGAACGGACCTCCCCCTCATCGTCGGAATGCTCCTCGCCACCCAGCTCAATCCTGCAAGCGTCCTCCTCACCTTCGGAGTCCTGCAAATACTCACAGGCATCCTGTATCGCCTCCCGATGCCTGTTCAGCCCCTCAAAGCGGTCGCCGCCATCGTCATCGCCCAGAAAACTCCCCCCAATCTCATCCTCGGGGCGGGCATCGCCATTGGCTTCGCAATGCTCATCCTCACCCTCCTCGGTGCCCTGAAGGGGCTTGCCACTCTGGTGCCAAAGCCCATCATTCGGGGAATTCAAGCAGGCTTAGGGCTTCAACTGGCTTCCATCGCCCTCAAAGACTTCATCGGAACAGGTCCAGCCACTAATTACGCCCTGGGGGGAATCGGCGCCCTCGTCGTCCTTGCCCTCAAAAACAACCGCAGATTGCCACCTAGCCTCCTCATCGTCGGCGCCGGATGCCTTCTTACCCTCATCACCATAGCCAACCAAGCCACACCCCTCAAACCAAACTTTGCCCTCCCCGCATTCCACCCTCTCACCTTTCACGACATCGCCCTGGGCTTCCTCATCCTCGGATTGCCTCAACTCCCCCTCTCCCTCGCCAATTCCATCCTCGCCACCCACCAGCTCATCAAAGACTACTTCCCAGAGCGCCAAATCTCCATAAACAAAATTGGCATCACCTACGCCTTTATGAACCTCCTATGCCCCCACTTCGGGGGAATACCTGTCTGCCACGGCTCGGGTGGGATGGCAGGGCACTATACCTTCGGGGCAAGAACGGGAGGCTCAGTCCTCCTTTATGGCGCGATGTTCGCCCTCCTCGGGCTTCTCTTCAGCGATACCTTCGCCCGGATAGCCCTGGCGTTTCCAAAACCCCTTCTGGGCGTTCTTCTCTTCTTTGAAGGCTTGGCATTGGTCATCCTGATAAGAGACGTTGCCCGCGAAAGCCCACATCACGGCTTCCCCATCTGCATCCTTGTCGCGCTCATCTGTGCGGGAATCCCTTATGGCTATGTCGTGGGGCTTCTGCTGGGATTAACTCTTTACTATGTCACCAAGAAAAAAGAAACGCCCCTGGGAGAATAAATCCCCCAATCCCAAGAACTAAAATACAAAGAACTCACTGCGAAAAAGGCAAACACTCAGCTAATCATCACCCCCCTAACACAGGCAAGGCACCTAATTCTGCACTAACTGCTCAGAAGCCCGAGCCTCACCCGCAGGACCTTCCGCCTTGCGGAATATCACCTGACCATCGCTATCCAGGTCTACCAAAATCGTATCCCCTTCACTAAACCGACCCAGTAAAATCTCCTCCGACAGCGGGTCTTCAATAAACTTCTGCACCGCACGACGCAACGGACGCGCCCCCATATCCGGAGCGTATCCTTCCCGCGCCAGCATCTCGCGCACCGCATCCGTTATCTCCACTCGCATATGATTCCTGGACGCCGCCTGGTTCACACGCTTAATCTGAAGGTCAACAATCTTCAAAATCTCTTCCCTCGTCAAGTGGTGGAACACAATAACCTCGTCCACACGATTCAAAAACTCAGGCCTGAACAACTTCTTCATCTCCGAAAGCATCTTCCGTTTCATCGCCTCATAGGCTTTCGGGTCATTGGGGTCAATCTCTACATGCCGAAAACCGATCCCACGCTCTTCCTCAATCGGGCGAACCCCCACGTTGGACGTCATAATGATGACCGTATTCCGAAAGTCCACCACTCGCCCCTGGGAATCCGTCAAGCGACCGTCCTCCAGAATCTGCAACAGGATGTTGAACACATCCGGATGAGCCTTCTCTATCTCGTCAAACAAAACCACACAATACGGATTGCGGCGAACCGCCTCCGTCAACTGACCCCCTTCCTCATGACCCACATATCCCGGCGGAGCGCCCACCAACCTGCTCACCGCAAAACGCTCCATATACTCCGACATATCAATCCGAACCATATTGTTCTCATTCTCAAACAAAAACTCCGCCAAAGCGCGCGCCATCTCCGTCTTTCCCACACCTGTGGGACCAAGGAAGATGAACGAACCCATCGGGCGCTTCGGGTCCTTAATCCCGCTCCGAGCACGACGCACCGCACGCGAAACCGCCGATACCGCATCCTGCTGACCGACAATCCGCTTATGGAGTTCGTCTTCCATCCTCAGCAACTTCTGGCTCTCTGTCTCCACCAGGCGCGCCACGGGGATCCCCGTCCAGGACTGCACAATATGGGCAATCTCCTCCTCACCCACCACAGGCTCACCCACTTCAGAAGACTTCCATCGGCTCTCGCGCTCCGCAAGGCTTTCCTCTAATTCCTTGATCTGCTTCTCCAACCGCTCTATACGGTCATCCAGAACTTGCTTGCGACGCAAGGAGTCCAACTCTGACTTCAAATTCTCTAAACGATGCCTGTCCTGACGAATGTCCAGAGGGGGCAACGTCTGGCTGAGCCGTGCCCGGCTCGCCGCCTCATCCATCAAGTCAATCGCCTTATCCGGCAAACACCGATCTGTAATATATCTCTGACTCAATTCCACCGCCGCCACCAGGGCATCATCCCGAATCGTTACCTTGTGGTGCGCCTCATATCGCTCCCGCAAACCCTTCAAAATCTCAACCGCCTCTGCCTCATTCGGCTCGCGTACATAAACCGGCTGGAACCGACGCTCTAACGCCGCATCTCGCTCAATATATTTCCGATATTCATCCTGCGTCGTTGCCCCAATGCACTGCAACTCCCCGCGAGCCAGTGCAGGCTTCATAATGTTGGAAGCATCTATCGCACCTTCCGCCGCTCCTGCTCCCACCAGCGTGTGAAGCTCATCCACAAAAAGGATCACCTCCCCATCCGCACGACGAACCTCCTCCATCACTCGCTTCATCCGCTCCTCAAACTCCCCACGATATTTCGTCCCCGCTACCAACGCCGCAAGGTCCAAAGCCACTATCCGCTTCCCCTTAATCTGATCGGGAACATCCCCCTTCACAATCCTCTGAGCCAATCCTTCCGCAATCGCCGTCTTCCCAACACCAGGCTCCCCAATCAAGCAAGGATTGTTCTTCGTGCGACGAGACAAAATCTGCATCACACGCTCAATCTCATTGTGTCGCCCTATCACGGGATCCAACTTCCCCTGGCGAGCCATCTCCGTCAAATCACGACCAAACTCATCCAGAGTCTGGGTCTGCGAACGACGACGCCCACCACTGGATGCCATCGGCTCACTGTCCTGAAGTGCCATCACTTCACGACGAGCACGCTCCAACTCCACCCCTAACTTCGCTAACACACGACCCGCAAGCCCATCTCCTTCACGAATCAAGCCAAGAAGCAAATGCTCCGTCCCGATATAGTTGTTGTTCAAATTCCGAGCCTCGTCATAAGCCAGGTCAATCACCCGCTTCGCACGAGGCGTGAGGGTCATCTCCTGCGTCGGCTTGTGCTCCCTACGAGGAAGTTGCTTCTCCACCTCCGACCGAATCTTGTTAAGACTAACCCCCATCCTCTCCAAAACCTGTGCCCCAAAGCAATCCCGCTCTCTCACCAGACCCAGCAACAGGTGCTCGGTGCTGATATAGCTCTCACCGAATTTCTGCGCCTCTTCCTGGGCGTAGAACACAACCTTCCTGGCGCGTTCGGTAAATCTTTGCCACATCGCTTTTGGTTAGGGTGCTTCCGCACCCAAGTCTCTATTTTACCCGAAGGATTCCATCTATCCTATCGGTCAGCGCTTCACCCACTCAAGACCCGACGCCAGAAAGCGCCGAACCAGGTGTCCGCGCCGAACGTTCCACAGGCGCTCATTCGGCTCACCAAAACCAACAAGCGCCAGAACCGCGTCCAGAGCACGAGGATGGTAAGAGAGAACACCCCGGCACGAGGCGAGTCTCAACCATCCGAGAACCCGGACCGCCTGGGACAGGCTTATCCCGTCCTCGCTATCAACTGCCAGCAGAGCGCTCTCCGAACCCGCACGCAAAGCCTCAAGGCTTACCCTGCGGCGAGCGGTACGCTCCCTATCTATAAGATGCCAAACTACCCCTTCAAGTTCCCTCGCACTTCTGCCTGTTCCGCTTATTTGTACATACGCACCTATCCCGGAGGTCGTTTCCCCCAGGTATCCCCGAACCTCAAGCCCTTCCTTAACTATCGGCAATAACGCCTCCCGAACCTCCCCCAAAACCCCCAATCCCCCTAAATGCACCATTACTCCTATCCGCAAACCCGTCCCCGTGCTCGTCTCACAAAACCCCACATAGCCCAAATCTTCCTCCCAAAAATAATCCAGCCACCTTGCCAGACCACGCTCTATCTCCAGAACCCCCCGCTCCACCGTCCCCAAAGACAATCCCCCCAGAACCGCCTGAATCCGCAAGTGGTCCTCCTCATTGACCATTACCGAAATCATCCTATCCCGCGATAAAAAAAAGGAACGACCGTCTTCCCCCAGCGCAAAATCCGGAGAAATCAAACGCGAACCCACCAAAACGGCCCTCTCCCCTTCGCTCACCCGCTCCCGCTCCTCTAACACCTCCTCACCTAAAAGCCTCCCCAACCCCTCCACCGCCCGCCGAACCCTCTCCTGAACCGCCCGCAACTCCTGGGGGGAACACCTCGCAGGAAAAGGGAACCCCCGCAGGTTCCGCATCACCCGCCCCCGACTGCTCAACACCACATCATAATGGGGAGCATCCCCAACAAGCCACGCAGGGGGCATATGCCACCTCAGCACAGACTCCACCCAGTACTCAAAAAACTCCACCGAAGGACTCATAGGCACCCACCCTTGACCTGAGGCAGACTTCCAACCCATAATAGAGCACAATTCACATAAGGAATATTCACATAAGGAATAGACGAAATGGCTCAACTCGTTGGAGTGGATGTTTTCTTCCTTTCCGAATCATTGCCAGACCTGCCTGAAAACTTTGGCACTCTAAACCTCGTCTTCCTGGAGACACGGGGGACCCAAATATGGCCCGGGGAGACCCCAGACTTCCACTTCCTCCCCCTCAAAAGGGGCAGGTATGAAACAACCCAAACGACATCCCACGAGGAAATCAATGCACTCCTCACTGCCCTCAGCGAAAAGGGTATCCAATGGACCACCTGCCAGAAACTCTATTCCGAAAATGGCGAAAAACTCTACAGCCAACCCTACTAACTCGTGAAAAGGAACAGAAACTATGCCTCATGACGTTTGTATCATTCGCGGAGATGGTATCGGACCCGAAATCTCAGAAGCAGTCCTGAAAATCCTGGACGCTTCCGGAGTGAAAATCAACTGGATTGATGTGGACGCAGGGCTTAAATGCGTGGAACGCGGCGAGCCCATCGTGCCCGACCGAACCATCAAAAAAATAAAAGAAGTCGGCGTCGCTCTCAAGGCGCCTATGACCACCCCCGTCGGCAAAGGCTCCGTTAGCCCTAACGTAACCCTTAGAAAAAAGTTAGACCTCTTTGCCTGTGTCCGCCCCGCAAAAGCCCTCCCAGGGATCCCAACTCCTTTCGAAGGACTGGACATCGTCATCTTTCGCGAAAATACCGAAGACCTCTACGCCCAAATTGAATATATGCCCACCCCAGACATCGCCCTCGGGGTCAAACTCATCAGCGCCTACTCCTCCGAGCGCATCATCCGCGCCGCCTTTGACTACGCCCGCAAGTACAACCGACGGGCGGTCACCTGTGTCCATAAAGCCAATATCCAAAAAATCGCCGATGGACTCTTCCTCAAAACTTTCCAGAAAATCGCACCAGAGTACCCCGAAATAGAGAGTTGGGACGTCATCGTGGATAACCTGTGTATGCAACTCGTCACCAAGTGGCGAAATTACGACGTCCTCGTCCTTCCCAATATGTACGGTGACATCGTCAGCGACCTCGCCGCAGGAATGATGGGGGGACTCGGGGTCGCACCCGGCGCAAACTATGGCACCGACTGCGCCGTCTTTGAAGCAGTCCACGGCTCTGCACCCAAATACACCGGGCTGGATAAAGTGAACCCTATGGCTCTCCTCCTATCCGCCACCCTTATGCTCCGCCACCTCGGAGAAGAAACCTCCGCCCAAAACATTGAAACCGCCGTAGCCCGAACCCTCGTCAAAGGAATCAAAACCTACGACCTCAAAGGCAATGCCAAAACCAGCGAATTCGCCCAAGCGGTCGTGGAAGAACTCAAAACGGTCTCCCAACCCGCCTGAAACTACGGAAAAAAACGCTACACGGTCACCCGTTTCCCTTCAAAAGTTTGAAGGAACCCAAAAATTGGCTCACCTCACGGGAATCTTCCCCCTCCCGGGGACCAAGGGCAAACACCATATAAAGTCGGGTACCAGCTAATAGCAAAAAGCCCCGGGTGAACCCACCCCCCTCCAACTTCGCCTCCAAGCTCCTCCCTTTGTGAGAACCATACGTGAACTCCGAGGATTTTACCAAAGTGCCCCCACAACCATACAGATAACCATTCTGCGCTCCCAACAAGATCGCCTCAGGACCAGCCGCCCGCAAGGACTCTTCCGAAAGGTCCGTATAGGCAACCATCAACACCACCTCACCGCTCAAACCCATAACTATAGTCACATCCCTCCCCTCTCTATTCATTTTTTGAACCGCAGGCTGACCGGGAAACTTCACCGAAAAGCCCCCCTCCACGGAGCGATAGTCTCGCCAGCCGTCCCCAAAACCGATCAGCACCCCCGCTACCGTGAGGGCGAAACCCAAGCCGAAAGCCTTCGTAGGTAAACGCATCTTCCCCTCCAAAAAGGTTCTTTAACCCCCAGTTCCATCTTCAGGGCCCCATCCCCCCGTTACCTCTGCGGGCAAATTTGTTAAAGCCCTTTCTGATCCAGAAAAAGTGCTACCTAAATAATACTTCAGGGGGCATTTTGGCGAAAACCTGCCACCAAAAGGTATATTTCCCCCCTGTGGACGAGGAACGTCGGCGAGACGTCCGCCAACTAAAATACATCATTGACGACGCTACCAGAATACTTCTGGCAGCCCACGTCAACCCTGATGGAGACACTATAGGAGGCGTCCTCGCGCTTTACCATGGGCTCCGCCTGAGCAAGGAAGTCATCCCCATCTGCCACGACCCCGTGCCCCAAAACCTGCGCTTTTTACCAGGGGCGGAAAAGGTAATAAGTGCTAAAGAAAAGCCCAAAGCTATCGCCCGGCTGGAAGAAGAACCCGCGGACCTCGCCATCATCGTGGATATGAACGCGCCCTCCCGCCTCGGGCTTATCCAGCCCCTCGTGGACAGCGCAAAGCGCTTCGCCATCATTGACCACCATCCGCCCCCAGAACCCTATAGCCCCGGGCTACGGCTCGCCTGGCCCGACTATTCCGCCACCTGTCTCATCCTTTACGACATTCTCGGACACCTGGGAATTCCTTTCACCAAAAACATCGCCCAGTGCCTCCTCACAGGTATCGCCACAGATACCGGAAACTTCCGATACGGTAACACAGACCCCAAAAGCCTCCGTGCCGCCGCCCACCTCCTGGAACTCGGTGCCAACATCAGCCAGATCGCCGAACACCTCTGGGAAAAGAAGCCCCTCTCCGCTATGAAACTTATGGCTCGGGCTATTGAAAATATGCAAACCTTCGCCAAACAGCGCCTCGTCCTCAGCCGACTCTCGGAAAAAGACTTCCGGGAATGCGGAGGGGGGGACGAAGACACCGACAACATCGTCAACGTTCTGGGATGGCTGGAAACCGCCGAAATTTATGCCCTCTTCCGAGAATTCAAAAAAGGAAAAGTCCGCGTCAGCGTCCGCTCCCGAGGAGACATTAACATATCTACCGTGTGCCAGAAGTTCGGGGGAGGGGGACACCCCAACGCAGCAGGATGCACCATAGAGGGGAGCCTCTCCTCTGCAATGGAGAAGGTCGGCTCTGCCCTGGAACGACTCCTCACCTCAAAAACCACCAAAGACCAAAAAACCCGAACCACCAAAGAGAAAACCACCCGCAAACACCAAAAAACCAAATCTCCCTCCACCGCACGCAAAAGAACGAGAAAATAAACTAAAATCTCCCTGGTCACAATGGAAGAATCCCAAACTGTGTCTGAAACCAGGACACCAGACAGGCACCAACGGCGCAAAGTGGGCATCCTCTTGATCCATAAACCCCCCCACATAACCTCCCACGATGCAGTCCAAAAGGTCCGAAAGCGACTCCGCACCCGTAGGGTGGGACACTCCGGAACGCTGGACCCCATCGGAACAGGCTTGCTGGTGATGGGAGTCGGCATCGCCACACGCTTCCTCAAATATCTCCAGCTGGACCCCAAAGTCTATGTCGGAGAGATAACTTTCGGAATAACCACCAACACTCACGACGCCGAAGGCACGGTGATAGCCCAGCGAGACATCTCGGAACTGAACTTAGAGAAAATCCAGGAGTCCGCTAAGAAATTCATCGGTGAAATAGAGCAAATACCTCCTATGTACAGTGCGGTAAAAATTCAGGGCGAACGCCTTTATCACAAAGCCCGCCGAGGCGAAGAAGTCCCGCGCCCGCCTAAGCGCATCCATATCTACCGATTTGAAATCTCTCACTACACACCCCCCGTCGCTCATTTCATCCTGGAATGTGGGGGAGGAACTTACGTCCGAACCCTCGCTCACGACCTCGGAGAAGACCTGGGCGTGGGAGCGCACCTCTCCGCCCTTACCCGCACTCGGATGGGACGCTTCGCCCTGGAAGACGCTTGCCTCCCCGACGATGTGGAAGAACACCACATCCTCCCCCTGGAAGAAGCCCTCGCCCCTATGCCTCTCGTGGAACTCAATCCCGCACAAACGACCGCCGTCCTTCACGGACAACCCGTCCGCATACCCCTGTATCCCGACGCACCTTATCTGGGACTCAAAGACCATAAAGGGCAATTCCTCGCAGTTGCTCGCAACGCAAAAGAAGGCATCTGGCAACCCGAAAGCGTTATCCCACAATGGAACTCCTGACTTCCTCCCCGCAGAAAACAACCCAGCCCCAAAAAACTCTTTCGGTGCAAACCCATCTCTCGCGCAAGGAACTCATCTGGGACCTCCTCCTTTTCCTGCTCTGGTGCGGGGTTATCTTCGTCGCCTGCAGGCTCACGCCCGACCCGAGGGGATATGGCACCCATGCGCAACTCGGACTAACCCCCTGTGCCTGGAGAACCTTCTATGGGCGCCCCTGCCCCTCCTGCGGGCTAACCACTGCCTTTGCCCACCTCGTCCGGGGCGAATGGAGACCAGCCGTCCGTGCCCATCCCCTCTCTCCTTTTCTCTTCGCTTACTTTACTGCTTCCGCCCTTTTTTCTGGAGCGAAATTTGCCTTCCGCTTCCGCCTCGTAATGCCCAAAACCTGGATAGCCATCCCACCTATCTCCGTACTCGTTATTTTCGTCCTCTTCGGGGTCTGGCGCGCCTATTGGGCACCTTGAGACAAAACAACTCCCCAAATCCCTCTTATGCCACAATCCATAAGACCGTGGCTGGAGGCGTAGGCTGATGCGCAAAACCTCGGATGCATTCTTGCGCTGTGAAAGGTGCCGAAAAGTGCTCTTCGCTAAAGAGTTCTATAAAAACTGGCGCGTCTGCTCCCACTGCAATTATCACCATCGCCTCCCCGCAGAAGAGCGCATCACCGCCACCTTTGACCCGGACAGTTTTCACGAATTAGACCGCAATATGCGCTCCTGTGACCCCCTGGAGTTCCCTGAATACCAGGAAAAACTCCAGAGGGGATTTCAAACAACAAACCGATTTGATTCGGTAATCCGCGGACGCGCCCTCCTCTCAGGCATCGCCGTCTCCACCGCTATTGCCGACTTCCGATTTATGGGCGGAAGTATGGGGTCCGTCGCAGGAGAAAAAATAGCCCGAACCCTGGAACTCTCCGCAACCGAACGCATCCCTTGCATCATCTTCACCGCAACAGGCGGAGCACGAATGCAAGAAGGACTCCTTTCCCTGATGCAAATGGCAAAAACCGCAGGCGCCTGCTACGAGGTCCGAAAAGCGGGAGTGCCTTTCATCTGCGTCTTCACAGACCCCACTATGGCGGGAGTCCTCGCAAGTTATGCCTCCCTCGCAGACATCATCCTCGCAGAACCAGGCGCCCTCATCGGATTTGCGGGACAGCGAGTAAGTGCCCAGGCAGGCGTGGAACGAGTGCCCGATAATTTCCAAACTGCGGAATTCAACTACCAACACGGAATGATTGACCTCATCGTGGAACGCAAGGACATCCGACCCACCCTCACCACCATCCTGCAACATTTTACGGAGAAACGCTGATGGCGAAAACCTGGCGCGAATGGGAGAAACCGCTCATAGACCTTGAAGAAGGAATCTCTAATCTCAAACAACTTATGAACCGCCTCCCGGAAGCCAGACGCAAAGAAATAGAACTCCAGATCAAGGAATTTGAACAACGCCGGGATAACTATCTGCGAATCAAATACAGCCGACTGGGTCCCTGGGAACGCACCCTCGTCTCCCGAGCCGACTCAAGACCCTATACCCTGGACTACATCCGCGCCTTCGTAGAAAACTGGATAGAACTCCACGGAGACCGCCGCTATGGAGACGACCCCGCCATCGTGGCAGGATTGGGAAAAATCGGCGACCACTCCTGCGTCATCGTAGGACACCAAAAAGGGCGCGACCTAAAAGAAAGAAAATTCCGTAACTTCGGAATGGCGAAACCCGAAGGCTATCGGAAAGCCATCCGCCTCTTCCAACTCGCAGATCGCTTCCGCCTCCCCGTGGTCACCTTCCTGGACACCCCCGCAGCAGACCCTGGAGTGGAAAGCGAAGAACGAGGCATCTCTTGGGCGATTGCAGAAGGAATGCTCACTATGTTCTCTCTCGGTGTCCCCATCGTCTCGGTGGTCATCGGCGAAGGAGGAAGCGGAGGCGCCATCGGTATTGGCGTCGCTAACCGAATCCTGATGCTGGAAAACGCCATCTATTCCGTCATCCCGCCCGAAGGCTGTGCCGCTATCCTCTGGCGAGACCCAACCGCCGCCCCCCAGGCAGCAGCCGCCCTCAAACTCACCGCACACCATGCTCAAGAACTGGGAATCGTGGATGAAATCATCCCCGAGGGATTAGGAGGAGCCCATCGCAACCCCACCCAAACCGCAACCAGTGTGCAAGAAGCGCTTTTGCGCCACCTCAACGAATTGAGCACCCTCTCACCAGAAGAACTACGGCAACAACGATACGAAAAATACCGCCGAATGGGCGTCTTTCAGAATGGCGCCTCCCCGGAATTCCCTCCCACCCAGGATAACTAACACCCCCTACGTGGAACGAGAATTCCAACCCCGCATCACTTCCTCACGGTAAACCCAGGCAAGGTCGCGATAGGGATCGGAGCGCCAGGCGCGCAGAACCTTCTTCAGGGCTTGCTGGAAAATTTGAAAGGCGCCTTGCTTTGTGTGCCCATGCTTCCGCCCGATCTCCGCCCAGGACTCCCCGTTCATCCTCGCCAGAAAGACTTCCCTCTGCCTTCGTGTGAGAGCGGCGTGGTAAACGGCGCGCAGCAGGTCATTCCTCCTCAAGTACAACACTGCCTCCGAAAGCGCACTCCTGCCCAGAGGCACCTCTCTTTCGCGCTCCCGAGAACGGCGCAACTTCCTTTCAAATGTGTCTGTGGTGTAGTGAGGGCGCTCGGGATCTCGCGGGACCACCCCCAACAACGCATCCGCTATTGCAGAAATGTCACGATTTGCCATTTTGTCTACCTTTTATGAGAATTCTGTCTACTTATAAACATTTCCTGCAAGGAAGAAGTCAACCGAAGAAATACTCCCTCCCGAACCCCCACTCCCCTAAAACACGAACCTGGAAAATAAGGAAACTAAGGTATCTTGAACCCTAAATGGGAAGAGCATTGGGACCAAAGTTTGCCGTGTAGTAATCGCTCACGTGCGTCCCTGGAGGGATGATCTCGTCCACCGCGCGCAAAACCTCGTCATCCAGTTTCACTTCCAGTGCCTTCATCAGTTCATCAAACTGCTCCACTCTTCTAACCCCGATGATGGGCGAGGTGACACCAGGCTGATGAAGGAGCCATGCCAGGGAGAAAGTGGCAAGTGAAAGACCCAACCCATCCGAAAGCTTCTTCAACTTCCGAACCACCTCTGTCGTCTCTGCGGTCACTCGCCGATTGGGATCAGACCTGGCATATCGCCCTTCCTCCGGCTTCCCCAGATATTTCCCCGATAACTGCCCCCCAGCTAGAGGAGACCACGGTATCACCGCATAGTTATAGGTCCTGCAAAAAGGCAGGAGTTCCCTTTCTATCCGACGGTCCAACAAATTATAGGGCGGTTGCTCGCTAACGAAGCGATTCGTTCCCAGTTCTCGCGCGATATAATGCGCCTCACATAACTGCCACGCTGAAAAAGTACTCGTTCCGATGTAACGCACTTTTCCCTGACGGATAAGGTCGTCCAATGCCCTTAGCGTCTCGTCTATAGGGACAGAAGGGTTGGGGCGGTGGAGTTGGTAAAGGTCTATCCAATCTGTCCCCAGGCGCCTCAAAGAGGCTTCACACTGCTGAATGATGTGCCGACGAGACGTTCCCCGGTCATTAGGGTCATCGCTCATCTTTCCGTAAACCTTTGTCGCCAAAATAATACGGTCCCGCACAGGCTTCAGAATCTCTCCCACAATCTCTTCGCCCACACCCCGGGCATAAACGTTTGCGGTGTCAAAAAAGTTAAACCCCAGGTCCAGAGCCTTCTTGCCTATCACAAAAGACTCCTCCCTCGTGTTGCCCCAGTCTTCTGGCTCCCACCCGAACGTCATTGTGCCCATACACAATCGGCTTACCATCACACCGGTCCTGCCAAGGGGAACGTACTGCATCAAGCCTTTCTCCTTCTTAGAAAAATGGTCACTCGTCAAGCGTTATACCACACGAATCTTCGGAGGTCCTTCCACCACCTTTCCTATCCGCGGATATTCTCGCAAGTTTCGGAGCGTGAAAATGGCTAAGCCTCCTGACGTTTGCGGATCTACCACCACGTGTTTCATCCACTCAGGGACCGATTCCCCAAACTCCAGCGCATCCCCAAGGTATTCCCGATTCCGCCTGGCACCCCCCGGCAGATGCCCCGCCTCAACCAAACGCTCCAGGTCAGGAAGCAATGGAAGTGCCTCCGCCTCAATCTCCAGCGTCACCCGAGAAGCCCTTGCCACGTTATAGAGATGCCCACATAAACCAAACCCCGTAATGTCCGTAACGCACTCCGCACCCACCGCCAGGGCGCGCTCGCTCGCCTCTGCATTGAGCGCACACATACTCTCTATTGCAGAGCCCAATGCTTCTCCCGAGCATGCATCTGCCTTGGCTGCGGTGGTGATAATTCCCGTGCCCAACGGCTTTGTGAGATAGATGAAATCACCGGGCTGAGCCCCTCCCACCTGGAACATCCTCTGAGGGTTCACCGTCCCCGTCACGCTCAACCCAAACTTCGGTTGATGGTCTTCCACCGTGTGCCCCCCCACCAAAACGGCGCCCGCTTCGTGCACTTTGTCCGCCATCCCCTGGAAGATGCTCGCCCAAACGTCCGCAGGTGCCTGCTTGGGGTCAAAACAGGCTATGTTCATCGCGGTGATGGGCTTCCCTCCCATAGCGTAGACATCGCTCAACGCGTTGGCAGCAGCGATCGCACCGTACGCATAAGGTTCATCCACGATCGGGGTGAAAAAGTCCAGTGTCTGGACAAGGGCGAGGTCCTCCGAGATACGAAAAATCCCCGCATCGTCGGATGTATCAAATCCCACGAGCAAATCAGGGTGAAACGACTTGGGCAAGGCTCGCAGAACCTCTGCGAGTTGGGATGGACCCAGTTTGCTCGCTCACCCAGCGCAATCTACAAGATGGGACAGCCTTACGGGCATAGAATAGCCCTTATTATACATCACTCGGGAGAAGACACCTAAATTTACGCAGCCTTTTCTTCTTCCAGGGGCATCATCACGACGCTCTCTATCAGCCGTCTGCCGTTTCGCCCTCCCTCAGGGTAATAAGCCTCTCCCATTTCCACCCTAACCCCCGCTCGTTTCGCCGAGCCATGGGTGAGCCACGTCAAAAGGCGATTCGCCAACCGGGCGCGGACCTCCTTCACCACGGAACCCGTTCCCGGCAAAATAATGCCAAAACCGTTTTCTCCCATTCGCCCCACGATGTCCAGTCGCCTCACGCTATTCTTCAAATAAACTCCTGCATCCGCATAAAAATTCTGAACCGCCTGGTCTCCATAGAACCTCGCAAACGCATCCAGGTTATTAAACGCAACCCGAATGAAGCCAACAGCGGTTCCATCACACGCCGCCCGAGCACATTCTTCATCCAAACGCGAACGCAAATACGATTCAGAATAAAGGCCCGTAACGGGATCCACCACTTCCCGAGGAACCGCCCGGGTTTGCCTCTCCAGCAATCGCTCCCTGGCTTCCTCCCGCGAAATGAGGGCTCGCAGTTTGGAAAGAGACTGACGCAAGATATGGGACACATAATTGGGAGAAATGTTCAGGCGATCAGCAATCTCCACCTGGGTGAGAGACTCAAAATGAAAAAGATATAACACCTTGCGCTCCAGTTCTCTCAGTTCTCCGAAAAGGTTCTCCAGATAGAGGCGCTCCTCTACTGCCGAGAGTTCCCGACTCTCACCACTGAGACGCTCGTCCTCACCCCCCTCGTCCTCGTCATTCTCGGGGAAAAACGCTAAGCTCGTCACACGAAACAGGTCCTCCGTCTGGATAACTTCCTGCACCGTCTCTAAGGTCAAACCAGAAGATTCCGCTATCTCCTCCTCTGTGGGAGCCCTTCCCAGTGTTTGCTGAAGTTGAGAGATGACCCGGTGGACGCGATGCCGAGCCTCCTGAAGCCAGGCAGGCTCACGGATAATCTTAGAACGGTCCCGAAGGTGATGCTTGATGGCTCCCACCACCAGGTGGGTGGCATAAGTGGTGAACCGCACCCCTTTTCCCGGCTCATACAGGCTCAACGCATTCAATAACCCCAGGTATCCCGCCTGAACCAAATCTTCGTGAGCATCCAAGCCGGAATACCGACGAGCCAGGCGCTCCACCATCGGAGCGTAAAGGCGTACGATACGCTCTCGCAGGTCCTCCCGCTGAGTGCGCAAATACTCGTGAACCAGGTGTTCCGCGTAGTCAGCCTTGCTCAGTTCCTCGGACAAAGATTTCCTCCTTGAATTTCGCGTATCTGCCGACTCCCGGCATCCTCCTGATGCCTGCCGACCTCCCCCTGGCACCTTGCATTACTGTACCGAGTTGACCAGCTGGAAGATGGGCGTCATAACCGAGATGGCTATGAACCCCACGATGATGCCCATAAAGATGATCAGTAAAGGCTCAATCATCGTCGTCAAGCCCTTCACGGTTGTTTCCACTTCACGATCATAAAATTCGCTTACCTTCACCAACATATCGCTGAGGCGACCACTCTCTTCCCCTACATCCACCATCTGCACGACCATCGGCGGGAAAAGACCGCTTGCATTCAACGGGTCGCTCAATTTTTGACCCTCGCGAATCGCTATGCGCGCCTGGTCTATCGCTTGAATCAACACACGGTTGCCAGAAGTATCACCTACAATCTCCAAGGACCGCATCATCGGCACGCCCGAAGAAAGCAAGGTGCCCAACGTGCGGGCGAACCGTGCCACCGACATCTTCAAAACTAACTCCCCAACAATGGGTAACTTCAATTTGATAAAGTCCAACTGATAGGCTCCCTGTGAGGTGCGTCCCCACAGTTTGATTCCCATAAAGACACCAACTGCTGTCAAAATGATCGCCCACCAGAAGTTCTGGAAGACGTCCCCGATGCCAAACAAAATCGCCGTCACTTTGGGAACCTGCACGTTCATCCCCTCAAATATCTCTTTGAACTTCGGGAGAACGAAGGTGAACAACGCAAAAAGCATAATGATGGAAAACGCTAACACCAGGATGGGATAAGTCATCGCGCTTTTGATCTTCCCCCGTACCTCTAATTCGTATTCCAAAAACGAGGCTAAGCGATCTAAAATCTCATCCAAAACACCACCCAACTCCGCAGCGCGCACCATATTCACATATAGCCTGCTGAATGCCAGCGGATGCTTCGCCAAAGCCTCGTTCAAACTGGAACCCCCTCGCACATCCGAAGTAACCTCTATAATCGCCGACTTCAACGCAGGGTCCTTTGTCTGGGATGACAAAATCTCAAGACACCGCAACATCGGAATGCCCGCATTGATCATCGTGGCAAACTGACGGCTGAAAAACACCAGGTTCCTGAGTTTGGGCTTCCGAGCCTTGAATAACGACGCACCTTTCGCCTCCCCACGCCCCGGAGCAAGGCGGATCTCGGTCACGTGCAAGTTCTGGTCGTGCAAGTGCTGAAGCAAAAGCTGTTCGTTCTCTGCTTCCATCACACCCTGGACCGGGCGACCAGAGGCATCTACTGCTGAATAGCTAAATCGGGCCATCGTGTCTCATCCCTCCAAAAATTCGCTTGCGTCTATACCGGATGTTCGGACAACCATTTCCCGTTTTCAACGGATTTCCCCACAAATCCCCTGACTTTTGCGGACTTTCTCCAAAAACCCGTACTCCTGCGGATGTCCTACCCCCCTTCCCCAGGGGCAACCCCACCGAGAATATCCACGAGAATGCAACCTCTCCTGGGAGCCCTAAAGCCCTTTTCCATTTCCATCGGAATCTTTTGCAAGCAAAAACCCTGGCACCTCGCCACCACCCTCATCTCCCAGGAAACGCTCCCTCCCAAAGAATCCCCTCCCGCACTTTGCCCCTTCCTCGCCCTCGCCATCCTCTTTACCCTGTTCGTCTTGTGGCTAAAAAGCCTCCACCAGAAAAGGAACACACCCACCTACCCAGCGTCCAGCCTGGATACTCTCATCCGAACCGCCCTTCTCCGGGCGCAGGGTGACCTGAACGCCCGCTATCCCGAAAACCTCCCAGGAGAACTGGGCACCCTGGCGGATGCCCTGAACCAGGCAATCAAGGAAGAGGAAAAAATCCGCCAGCACCAGCAGGAGCGCCTCCAGGAACTGGAGAAAAAAGCCAGAACCTTAGACCAAATCAACACCCAACTCCTGGAAACCAGCGCCAAAGCCCTTGGGGTCCTCCAGGACCTGGAATGGCAAAATGCCAGGCTGGAAGACTTGAACGACCGCCTGGAACTCCTCGCCACCACCGACGGGCTTACAGGGCTCCATAATCATCGCACCTTTCAAGAGCGATTCCGCAGTGCCTTTGCCCACAGCAAGCGCTACGGGCAACCTCTGAGCCTCATTATGTTAGACGTAGATCACTTCAAAAACCTCAACGACACCCTGGGACACCCTACCGGGGATGCGGTCCTCATCTTCATTGCTAATACCTTGAGAGATGTGGTGAGAAAAAGCGATTGCATCGCCAGGTATGGAGGAGAAGAATTTGCCATCCTCCTGCCAAACACCAGACTATCAGGTGCCCTGCGCCTTGCTAAACGAATCCGACAGCGATTAGACAAAGCTCCCGAAGCACCCGCTACCTTCACCGTGAGCCTGGGAGTTGCCGAATGGACCCCGGAAATGAAGGACCCAAACGACCTCCTCGCCCAGGCGGACAAAGCCCTCTACGAAGCCAAACGCTCGGGGCGCAATTGCGTGGTAGCCCTCCAAAATCCACCCTCCCGAAAACAGGCTTGACATTCCAAGCAGAACTCTTCCACAATTAGTTTTGCTCATTGGACTTTGAACGTCAGCGCCGCGAATTAGTGGAGCGCCTCAAAAGAGAGCTCTCGCTAACACCTGAGATTGTGTCCGCCTTTCTCGCCGTCCCCCGAGAGGAGTTTGTCCCCCAAGAGTATCGCAACAGCGCCTATGCGGACTGTGCCCTGCCCCTTCAAGAAGGCGCCACTATCTCTCAACCTTCTATGCTCGCTATTATGCTTCTGGAAATGGACCTGGAACCCCAGATGGACGTCCTGGAAGTGGGAAGCGGGTCGGGATACTTTCTGGCTCTCCTTTCTCAAATGGGCGCCAATGTGGTGGGAGTGGAGATCATCCCCGAACTGGCGGAACGATCCAAAAGAACCCTCCAGGCATTGGGATACTCTGCCATGGTGATTCAAGGAGACGCTGCCAAGATGACGTATGACCGCCTCTTTGATCGCGTCGTCTTCAGCGCCGCTCTGCGCCAGATTCCCCAATGGTCACGAGACCTCCTCAAGCCTGGGGGGTTTGTCCTCGCCCCGGTGGGGGAACACGAATTCCAGGAACTGGTCAGGGGATACAAGGATGCCGACGTCCGAACAGGACGATACTGTCGGTTCGTTCCCTTTGTGTGAACCCGTTTTGGGGAATTCCAACGCCTGGTCATCCCAGGCGCACTTAATCCTCAGGCGATCCCTCAGGGAAGGCTCCGATTCAGTTTCACCAGGAAGTTGTAACCATCCTCACTCATCAAAATGCCCAGTGCAAAAAACTGTATCTTCGCACCCTCGCTCGCATCCTCCCACTTCCGATTTTGCTCATTGAACACTTTGTCCACCACATTCACAATAGCACGCTTCTGCCCATCGTGCAAAACCTCATCCAGAGTCTGCCCCAATAGAATGCCGTTTGCCATCTTCACCGCATTACGCTCATTCTCAAACCGCTTGAAAATATCGTTCATCTTTGCCAGAAACTCGGGCGTGGGGACCACCCCTTTCACCGCCCCAGCGTGGACCTTCTCAATCTCGTCCGCCATTGCCAAAAGCTCTCGCGCCTCTTTCTGTTCCTGGTTGCGCACATTCTGACGACACCGTTCTATAACGGGAAGAATTTTCCGGATCTGTTCCTTGGTCAAAACCAGAGGCAGAATCCGATTCGCCACATCTATCTCCCCTAACATCGTTTGAACCTCGGCAATCGTGCGCTTAGGGGGCTGTTGCCCAGGAACACCTGCTAACAAGGCAATCAAAACCACAAAAAAAACAACCTTCTGCATCGTTACCTCCGTGAGGAAGTTTACTGCTTTTGGAGGCAACGCTGACACCCACACTACCTTAATATTACTTTTTAACCATAAAAGTGCTCCCTGGATTGCAAATTTTGTCTCTTATATGGTATACACTTGTCTCAATGAGCACCCAACTCCACCTCCTCACCCTAGAGCCGAAAACCAGGACCAAAGGGAAGGCAGAGGTCCTCCTCCAGGGAGCACGATCCCTCCTCGCCCGACCGCAGGGAGCCCTCAAAGACTATGACTTCACTATCAACCCCTATAAGGGTTGCACCTTTGGCTGTTCCTATTGCTATGCTTCCTTCTTTCAGGCTGACCCAGAGAAATTCGCCCGATGGGGAAAATGGGTGGAGCCAAAAATCAATGCCCCGTACCTCCTCCTGCGAGCCCCTCAACTCAAAGGCAAAAAGGTCCTGATGAGTTCTGCCACCGACCCCTATCAACCCATTGAGGCTGACCTCCTCCTCACACGACGAATCCTGGAGATCCTCGCCCTGCCCGCTAACCAGCCCAAATTAGTTATTCAAACGCGAAGCCCCCTCGTCACCCGAGACATAGACTTGCTCACATGCTTCAAGCACCTCCAGGTCAATATGAGCATCACCACCGACGATGAGGAGATCCGCAAAAAATTTGAGCCTGCCTGCCCCAGCATCGCCCAACGTCTCAAGGCACTGAAAATGCTCAAACAAGCAGGAATCCGCACCACTCTATGCATCGCCCCAATGCTCCCTATCTCAAACCCCCGAACCTTTGCCGAGAAAATCAAAAGCACAGGATGCGATCACGTGGTAACGGGATTTTTCCGCATTAATCCCACCGACCGTCCTTTCGCGGGTAATACCCGGGAAGAAGCCCTCCAACTGGCGCGCGAATTGGGATGGACACGACGACAATACGAACGGACACGCGACCTCTTGAAACGCTACCTGAAGAACTTAGACACCACAGGACACGCCTGGGGACCCCTCTAAGCATTCACCCACCGGAAAGTGCCCTTCAAGCTTTCTTTCCATTCACTAACAATTTTCGGGGAACTTCAAAGCGCCGTAACACCCCATCACGACTGACCGCCAGATTACAGAGGCTCCCTTCCGCACCCTGCAAAAGCTTCCGAACCTCAGAGGGGCTTACCATACTCAAGGGTTTGCCATCTATTGCCTTGACAATATCGCCCTCCTTCAAACCTTTCTCCTCCGCAGGGCTATCCGCAATCACCTCAAAGATCACATATTCGTTTTTCTCGGTTCGTGCAACCCGAATCCCCGGCTCCGCAGGCGGAATTTCCGTCACCTTCCCCGTCCAGTTCTCCAGCCAAACATACCGGCGCTCATAGTCAATGATGATGTTGAAGTTCTTCAAAAAGTCAAAGCCAATGGTTCCGTCGTGTTCCACATCCGAACTGGGACGATCCAATGCCTCCCACACCGAGGCTTCCACCGGAACACCGAAAATCTCCGCATTCGTAATCCATACTGAAAACGCCTCCACCGCCCCGGAAGCCACTCCCACGTGGAAAACATATTTTGGCTTCTCTTTGGGGTCCCAGAGCCCAACCCGAATGAGCGACTCCCGATACGTCACCGCATATCCCGAATTCCCCGTGTCAAGAGCCATCAGCAGCTTTTGCCCGTTGAGCTTACAAGACAGCTCAATGGAGTTATAACCCGTGTCCTCCATCTTCACCAAAAACGTTCTCTTGTTATCCGGCTGGCGCTTGGTAACGTCCAACGACTTGGGATGAAAAATGAACTTCTTATGCTCAAAATTGATCTCCGTTACATAATCCTTAATCACGGAAAGGCCCATAATCCCATCCACATGCGTCCGATAAGCCTCCGTGAGGTCTGCCACAGGCAGTTGGACAATATCTGCGTCTACATATTCGTGCTCCATACTCCCTATCTTCAAAGTCTTCAAGGGAACCGATTGGGCTTCAAAGGTGGTCACAAAATCTCGCAAGCCAACCGTCCCTGTCGGCTTGCCCACATTCATATCATCCCGTAAAATAAAATAGCCACCAAAACCGCTATCAAACATAAAAGAAGCCTTCTTCCCATTCACCACCGCCTCCACCACGATGGCGTTGTCCATCAATGAAAAAGGGGCCTCCACAGGCGCCGCCAACTGAGCGGAAACCTGCAAAATTGCCCACGATGCTATAGAACCCATCATCTTTGCTTGCCTCCTATCAACGTGACCTCAATCTATGCCTCACCAAGGGGGGAGGTCCAGAGGTCTTGGACCCTACCCCGGCCCTCTACGGGGCAAAATTTTTTTTATTTTAGCGCAAAGACCTTTTCCTCTCTCACCCTCCTCTAAAACCGCACCTTTTCACGACTACTTAAGTAGTAAGCCCCGAAACACAAAACCGCTATCATCATAGCGGGTAAACAGCACCACCCCACCCCAGCGAGCAATCCACCCACCCCGAAAAACACCGCTATGGCATTCGGGCGACGATCCAGCATATCCACCACCAGCGTCACTGCCCACCCCAACCACAACAGCCACGCCATCATCCATATTGCGGAAAATTCCTCGGGCAATGTCCCGAGGGGAAGCCCACCCGTAATCCTTTCCGCCACCACCCAAATCCAGGCAACCACCGACAAAGCAAAAAGGGTCAAAAGAATCCCGTCCCACTTAGAACCCAAAGCCTCTATGAAACCAAAAAGATGAGGGCTGTGGGGAAGTTGCAACTCCGGGGACCTTTCGGTGCTTCTGCCCCCCGGGGGCACAGGAGGAGGGGAACTCCCCAAAGGGGGATGGGGCTCCTCACGAACAGGGGGCAGTTTTTGCTCCTCCTCCAATAAGCGCAATAAGTTCCGAACACCTGAATGGAGGGGGGCCAAGGACAAAGCCTTTCTCGCCAGCTCCCACGCTCTCTCCTTCCGTCCCCACCGATAGTAATGAACCGCCAGATTGTAATGCGCCTTCGCAGACCGGGGATAAAGGGAAACCGCTCGGGAAAACACTTCTTCCGCCTCCTCATCTCGCTCTGCATAAGAGAGCGCCGCACCCAGAACACACAAAACCTCCTCATCCGTAGGGTCCATCTGGTAGGCTTGGCGGGCGAATTCCAGTGCCACCGAGACACTGCCATCCCGCAAGCACTGCTTCGCCTGTTCTACAAACGCCTTCCGCTCCACGCCGGGTTCTATTCTACGCCCTCCGCACAGGGAAAGCTCCCCCCACCCCCGCAAAGCAGGAAAAACTCGCTTCACAGAGAACTAAATGAATATGAAGCGCATCAGTCCCTGCCTTCTTCTGCTTACTTTCCCCTTTGCTCTCAACGCCCAGCAGAGTGTGGACGAAGAGTACACGAAAAAAATCCTGGAATACACGACGGAACCCTTCTTCCTCACAGAACTGGTGAACTACCTGCCCGCAGGCAAGGGCGTCCCCACTCCCAAAGATGTCCTGGGTTACGTCATCGGAACACCCCGAATCCTGACGTATACCGCAGACATCAATCGGTATATGCGCGCCCTGGACTCCGCATCCCCCCGAGTGCTGGTGGAATCTATGGGGCGAAGCGAAGAAGGGCGAGAAATGATCCTCGTTATTATCTCCGACGAAGAGAACATCCGAAATCTTTCACGATATAAACAAATCAACGCTCGCCTCACAGACCCGCGCACCCTAAAGGACGAGGCAGAAGCGGAAACCCTCATCCAACAAGCCCTCCCTATGTATTACGCCACAGGAGGAATGCACTCCCCTGAAACAGGAAGCCCCGAAATGCTTATGGAGCTTGCCTATCGCCTCGCCACCGACGAAAAACCCTTCTTCCAAACTATCCGCAAAAACTGCATCGTCCTCATTACCCCTGTCCTGGAAACTGACGGGCGAGACCGCTACGTGGACACCTACTTATACCGCGTCAAAAACCCCGACAAACCCCCCATCCCCCTCATCTATTGGGGGCATTATGTCGCCCACGATAACAATAGGGACGGCATAGCCCTTTCCCTGGCTCTCTCACAAAACCTGATGCGCAAATGGTTTGAATACAAGCCTCAGGTGATGCACGACCTTCACGAATCCGCCACCTATCTCTATATCTCCACCGGCACAGGACCTTACAACGCTTGGCTGGACCCCATCACCATTGATGAGTGGCACTTGATGGCATATTACGAAATCAACGAACTCACCCGACGAGGGGTGCCTGGCGTCTGGACACACGACTTCTATGACGGTTGGGCGCCCAACTATGCCTTCTATGCTGCCAATGGGCACAATGCCATAGGAAGATTCTACGAAACCTTTGGAGGCTTCGGAGCGGACACAGGAATACGCCCCGGCGCAGGCGCCACCACCCGCACCTGGTTCCGACCTAACCCTGCCTTTCCCCAAGTGTGGTGGAGCTTCCGAAACAACATCAACCTTCAGCAAAGTGCCCTTCTGCTCGGGCTTCACTTCGTCGCCATGAACAAAGAGCGCTTTATGCGAAACTACTATCTCAAATGCAAACGCGCCGTCCAGAAACCCTATAATGAGGGACCGTCAGCCTACGTCCTCCCCGCTGACGAACCCCGCAAAGCCCAGCAAGCCCACCTTCTCCAACTCCTTCAACGCCAAGGCGTGGAAATCCATCAACTCAATGCGGAGGCGCGCGTCGGAGAGCAGGTATTCCCAAAAGGTTCCTACGTCATAAGGATGGACCAGCCCTATAGCAGGATGGCAGATATGTTATTAGACATCCAATATTACAGCCCCAACGACCCGCGACCCTACGATGACACGGGCTGGACCCTCGGTCCATTGTTCAATGTCAAAACGATACGAGTAACAGACACCAGCATCCTCAAAGAGCCAATGACCCTTATTCAAGGACTTATCCAACCCTCCGGAGGTCTCCAGGGTCCCGACACGGGCGAAGCGATTGCGATCAAACCCAATGGAGATTTCGCCCTCGCTCAACTTCGCTACCGGATGCCCGAAAACGAAATACACGTAACAGATGAGCCTTTCCAGGTGGGGGAAAAGACGTTTCCCAGAGGCACACTCCTCATCCCCCTCTCTCCCACTAACGGCGACTCTACGCCTGCAAGTAAATGGGCAAGTATCCTTGGAGAATTGGGGCTAACAGGGGAGGTGCTGGCGAAAAAGCCTCCCGTAAAAATGCGCCCCCTCCGTACTGCCCGAATCGCCCTCGTCCACACCTGGCAAAACACTCAAGACGAAGGATGGTTTCGCCTTGCTTTTGATAAATTGGGCATCCCATATACTTACATCTCCGTCCACGAAATTCGAGATAACCCTGACCTCCGAGAAAAATACGATGTCATCGTCTTTCCACCTACGCGAGGCACTCCCCAAAGCATCGTCAATGGCATCCCCAAATCAGGAGAACCCATCCCTTGGAAGCCCCTTCCCGGATTCCCCCATCTGGGAGGACCGGACACCACCGACAACATCCGGGGAGGGATTGAACTCATTGGTATGGTCCACCTTCAAAAGTTCCTGGAAAGCGGAGGACTCCTCATTTGCGTGGGAAACACGTGCGAAATCCCCATCACTTACGGGCTGGTAAGTGGCATCTCCGTGGCTCAACCCCAAAACCTTGTGGTGGTGGGCTCTGTCCTTAAAGCCATTACCGCCACCGAAAACAACCCTATCCTCTCCGGATATGACCAAACAGTCGGAGTTTATTTCTCCCGTGGTCCCGTCTTTCAATTAGGAGGTGGAGGAGGGAGAGGCTTTGGGGGAAGGACCCAAACCACCCAAGACCGCCCCAGTGGAAGAGGCTCTCGCACCGACCCGGACATCCCCCAGGGAAGACCTCAGTATCGCCCTGGCACAAGACCCGAACTGGAAGGCTTCCGGACACCTACCGCCCCTCAGGACACCGCCCCACGCCCCATCCCCCTTCTCCGCTTCGCCAGCGCCCAGGAATTGCTCATCAGCGGTCTGCTGGCATCCCCTGAAGAACTGGCAGGAGCCCCGGCGGTAGTCCTTTGCCCTGTAGGGGAGGGCAATGTGCTCCTGTTTGCCATTAATCCCTTCTGGCGAATGGAGACCCACGGAAGCTTTATGCTCCTGTTCAATGCGGTGATGAACTTTGACCACCTGAGGATGGGTGAGTAACAGGACTCTTCGTCCTGCGCCGTGGACGCCCTTGCGTACCTTTGAAACCAAATAACGCTTTCCAGGGCGCTATTCCAGAGTTGAGCCCTCTATGCCGAAAATACCCTTTTAGAAATTCCCTCGGGAGAACCAGGCTAATATGCCAGAAAACTTTTGGAGGCTGGGCGAGCTTTTAGTCGCCAATGGCGTGATCACCAATCTTCAACTCTCCGTTGCCCTTGCCGCCCAAAGAACTTCTAATCGCAGGCTCGGCGAGATCATCATAGAGCGCGGATTCGCCTCAGAAGAGCAAATTGCTCAATGCCTCGCCCAGCAATATGGCTATGAACTGATGGACCCATTACAACTCTCTCCCGAACCTGAAGCCCTTCACGCCGTGGACCCCGATTTTGCCGTCACCCATAACCTTTTGCCCGTTCGAAAAGAGCGAGGGGCTCTTCTTTGTGTGGTCGCCGACCCCCTGGATGTAGAAACCACCGATGTGGTCGCCCGACGCGTGGGGCTTCCTGTAAAACTCGCCATATCCCCGAGGGGAAAACTCCAGCAAGCCATCCGCTATGCTTATGGTCTCACTGAAGAGTTTTCACCCACCTCCACAAACTTTCCCCCTCCGCCCTGGCGGTACGTGTTGACGAAACCCCGCCGCACCTTTGGCGACGCCATCCTGATGGATTCCTGGGATAAAGAATTAGACCGCCCTGTGTCCCTCTTAGCGATCCCCGCGAATTCACCCACAGCCTCAGTGCAGCTTGAGTTGATTCGTTCTGCCGCACGGGTGCCCACTTCCTTTGTCAGCGCGGTGCACGACTGGTTCCTTCACGAAAACTATTGCTGGGCAACGCTGGAAAGAATGGAAGGCGAAACCCTGGAGAACATTTTGCGAACAAGAGGAGCCCGCCCCCTGGCTCAGTCGGCAGACCTCATTGCCAAAATCGCCGAAGGGGTGGATGCGCTCTGTCAACAGGGGCAAGCCTGCCACCTCATCTGCCCCACTAACGTGATGATACTTACGGACGGGAAGCCTCTGCTCGGTCCTTTCGTGTATCCCCCTCTGGAATACCTATCACCCGAAGAAGTTTCTGAGGGGAAGGCGGACCTCCGGAGTGAAGTCTTTTCGCTTGGCACTCTTCTACTGGAAACCATCACGGGCAACAACCCCTTCCGGGCACCTACCCGGGAAGGCACCCTCAAAGCCCTTCAGACCCCGTTGGAATGGAATGCCTGGAATTTCTCCCCTGCCCTCACCGAAATCCTGAAACGATGCCTCTCCGTGAACCGCGAGAAGCGATACGCTTCACCCATTCAACTCACCCTGGCTCTTCGGGCGGTGGACTGGCCCAACACCAAAGCCACTACCCCCCACCTAACAGGAGACACTCGCGACCGGGAGCGCCTGCTGGATGCAGTTACTGGATTGGACGAGGCTCCCAGAGAGCGGTGGTCGTGGAAGAACTTGTTGCCACGAATTCGCAAAACTGCCTGAGATTTATGAAAACCTTTGCTATAACCAGTGGAAAGGGAGGGGTTGGCAAAACCAACCTCGCAGTCAACCTGGGCATTGCCCTCGCCCAACGCCAAAAAAGAGTTGTCCTGTTTGATGCCGACCTGGGGCTTGCAAACGTGGATGTCGTTCTCGGAGCACGCGCCCCCTATACTCTCCAGCACGTGCTCGCAGGGGAAAAGACTATCTCCGAAATAATAGCCCGCGGACCAGGAGGGCTCCACTTCATCGCAGGGGGCTCGGGAATTGAATCTCTCGTAAACTTGAGCGCCCCTCAACTGGATCGCTTCCTCAGCGAAGTCCTGGAACTGGAATCCCACTATGACATCCTGCTTTTTGACACGGGCGCAGGAGTGGACGAAAACGTAATGACCTTCTTGGAGGCTTCCGATGAGGTCCTTCTCATTACCACGCCAGACCCTGCAAGCATCACCGACGCCTACGCCACTGCCAAACTCCACCTTGCCCGAAAACCATCTGCCATTATCCGCCTGCTCCTCAATATGGTAACGGATTCCAAGCAAGCAGAAATTGTCTACGGGCGAGTCAATGCGATTGCTCTCCAGTTTCTTTCGCAAACCCTCCATTACCTGGGATGTGTCCGCTATGACGCCAGCGTTGCCCAATGCGTGCGCAAGCGCCAGCCCTTTATCCTCTCCGCTCCCAATTCCCGCGCTGCGGAAGACGTTCACCGCATCGCCAGCCGAATGCTAGGGCAATTCGGGGAAACCCCAAAAACATCCCTCGCGAAAAGGCTTCGCTCCTTATTCTCTTTCTCCCAGAAACAATCCGCCTGATCCCTTTCCCCTGAAGTCCTCTCAAGAACCCCAAAGTTGACGAACATACGCACTTATTGACGAATCTCTCTTTCTTAAGTGCGCCTCTCCTTGCACCCGAAATCACCCTTTGTGCCAAGGTATTTTCCTATGCTATGGGTGACTCTCTGCTTCGCTTTAACACAATCCAGCGCCATATCCCCACTCATTGACCCAAGAGAAACCCATCTGACTAACGTACGCCAGCTCACCTTTGGAGGGCAAAACGCCGAAGCCTATTGGAACACCGATGGCACTATGCTCATCTATCAATCCACTCAACCCGAATGGCCCGATGAGCAAATCCTCGTGATGTCCGCCGATGGTTCCAACAAAAAACTCGTCTCACGGGGCAGCGGACGGTGTACGTGTGGCTACTTCGTCCCCGGCACCGACGAGATCATCTACAGCACCACAGACTGGTGGTCGCCCGAGCCCATTCCAAAACCAGATTTCTCTCGGGGTTATGTATGGCGTGTGGACCCCTACTTCAAAATCTTTCGTGCCAAATTAGATGGAAGCCAGCGCCGAATGCTGATCAGCCGAACCGGTTATTTCGCCGAAACGACCATCGCCCCCGATGGCTCCTTTATGGTCTTCACCAGCACTATGGATGGAGACCTGGAAATTTACCGGGCAGACCTCAACGGGGAAAACATCCAGCGCCTCACCCACGAACTTGGCTATGACGGGGGACCCTTTGTGAGTTGGGACGGAAAGAAAATCGTCTACCGCCGGGCAGAACTCCGAACCCCTCAGGAAAAAGAGGACTACCTCGCCCTTTTGAAACAGCACCTCGTCCGCCCCACGCGATTGGAGATCTGGATTATGGATGCGGATGGCTCTAACAAACGCCAAATAACCCGTCTGGGTGCCGCATCCTTCGCTCCCTTCCTCCATCCCGACGGCAAACGTGTTATTTTTTCAAGCAATTATGGCGACCCCAAAGGGCGGGAATTTGACCTCTGGATGATCAATATTGACGGAACAGGGCTAAAAAGGATAACTTATACGCCAGAATTTGATGGATTCCCGATGTTCACCCGGGATGGCAAGCGCCTCGTGTGGGCGTCCAATCGCAATGGCAAGGTCCCCGGTGAAACCAACATCTTCGTAGCAGATTGGAAGGAGTAAATCTATGAACAAGACTCTCTGGCAGTGCCCCAGCCTTTCTTCCCGCTCAGGGCGAGCAGGATTTTTCCTGATCCTCATCACCGCCCTCCTCGTCGCTCCCTCTCTCACGATTGCGGACGCTCCCAAGTCCATCACCGCCGCATCTTTGCGCGCCCACGTAGAGTACCTGGCTTCAGATGCCCTGGAAGGGAGATATACAGGCTCTCCGGGAGAACGCGCCGCAGGAGACTACGCCAAAAAATTCTTTGAACAGTACGGCTTGCTTCCCGGAGGAGAAAATGGAACCTTCTTCCAGCATTTTGAGGTGACCTTCGGGGGGGAAGCCACTTCCAAAAACCGCCTCCGCCTCACCCTTCCCGACGGAAAAACCCTGGAAGCCCAGCTGGGCAAGGATTTCAATCCCCTCTATAACTCCGATTACCAGCGAACCGTAACGGGAGAACTCGTCTTCGCGGGAGAAGGAATCTCTTCCTCTAACCGGGACGACTTTGCAGGGCTGGACCTGAAGGACAAAATCGTAGTTGTCCTCACCAGCCCGCAACAAACCGAACAAACCAGCAACCGCAATAAAGCCCGCCTCGCTAAGGAAAAAGGAGCGGTGGGAATCATCTTTGTAGGTCCTGCCGGAGAAACGGGAAGCCTTTTCCCGATGAATCGTCGCTTCGGGCTTTCTCCAAACAGCGGAATGGTCGCCCTCAATATCTCTGGGGAACTCTTTGAACGCTTGAGCGGGCTCAAGTTATCCGAGGCTCGCTCTGCATCCACGGAAGGACGGGTGCTCGCGGGATTCCCCAAAGGCGTTCAAGCAGAAATGCAAGCGGATATCCAACCCGCACGAGCGGTGGGAAGAAGCGTCATCGCCATCCTCCCGGGTAACGACCCTAAACTCAAAAACCAGTACATCGTTTTTGGCGCCCATATGGACCACGTGGGAAGGGGAACGAGCACTGCATCGGGCACAGATGACATCTTCAACGGGGCAGATGATAACGCAAGTGGGACCGCTATGGTCCTGGAACTGGCGCGCTACTTTGCCCAGGAAAAGTCCAACCGTCGCACGTATGTGTTCCAACTCTATAGCGGAGAGGAACTTGGTCTGCGGGGAAGCAGTTATTATGTCCAGCACCCCACCATCAAGATCTCCGATGTAACTTGTATGTTCAATTTTGATATGGTGGGAAATCTTGTCAACAACTATCTCATCCTGGATGGTGTTCGCTCCTCGCCCGTCTGGAGCGATTGGATTGACGAACTCGCCACCGGCTTCAACGTCAGGAAGGACCGCCCCGACCTCGCAGGACGCTCCGACCACGGACCCTGGGAGCGCGCTGGAGTTCCGGTGCTCTTCTTCTTCACGAACGAGCACGAACGCTACCATCGCCCCAACGATGAACCCCAGTACCTCAACTATGAGGGGATGGAACGCATCGCTCACCTCGCCATCCAATTCGTCAAAAAGGTGGACGCCAAAGACGAAATGCTCCCCTTCCGCCGGGGCAACCAGGTCACCGAGCGTAAACCGAGTTCACCCGAGCCCGGCACACGAAAAATCCGAGTGGGGCTTATCCCCGATTACGGCGACACGGGACCCGGCGTGCTCTTAGCAGGAGTAGCTCCTGGCTCCCCTGCAGAAAAGGCGGGGCTTCAGGCAGGCGACCGCATCATCCAATGGGAGGACCAAACGATCCAGGACATTGAAGACCTACAGAGGATTTTTGAAAACGCCGAGCCTGGAAAACCCGTAACCATAAAAATTGTGCGAAAAGAAAATGTCATCACCATTACTCTGGTGCCCGAACCCCCTCTTCTAATCCACCTCCCCCTGCTCTCGGCAGACCTCATACCCAACAATGGAACCCTCGCTCTCCTCTTATGCCGGAGCATTGAGACCCACCGCCATTAAATTCCAGGTCATCGCCCAAAGCAGGAAACATCGTGGACGAGTGGGAGTTCTCTCCCTTCCCCACGGGGAAGTGGAAACCCCTGCCTTTATGCCTGTGGGCACCAAAGGGGGGGTGAAAACCCTCACCAGCGAAGAAGTGGAATCCCTCGGTTATCGCCTTTTGTTGTGTAATATCTATCACCTTGCCCAAAGGCCCGGGGTGGATTCCATCCAAAAACTCGGAGGACTTCACGCCTTTATCCGATGGAAGCACCCCATCCTGACCGATAGCGGGGGCTTCCAGGTTATGAGTCTCTCTGCCTATCGGCAAATCTCGTCTAAAGGCGTCCTCTTCCGATCCCCCATAGATGGAGCCCTCCTGGAACTCACCCCCGAAAGCGCTCTGGACATCCAACAGCGTCTTGGAGTAGACATTGCGATGGCGCTGGACCTCTGCCCCAAAAATCCCGCACCCAGAGAAGAAGCGGAACGCACCACCGAACTAACCCTCCAATGGGCAAAAAGGACCCTGGAAGCACGCAAAGGCAACCAGGCAGTGTTTGGAATTATTCAGGGCGGGATTTTTGAAGACCTTCGCATTCGTTCCGCCAAGGAAACGACCGCTCTCAACTTTGATGGCTATGCCATTGGCGGAGTAAGCGTGGGAGAAGACAAGGAAGCCCAACGCCAGGTCATTCAACTCGTCGCTCCCCTCTTGCCCGAGGATAAACCCCGCTACCTGATGGGAATGGGCACCCCTCAGGACATCCTTTTTGCGGTGGAGCAAGGCATTGACCTCTTTGACTGCGTGCTCCCCACGCGACTAGCACGACACCACGCTCTTTTCACCCTCAAAGGAGTCATCAATATCCTCTCCGCAGTATGGGCAAATGTAGAAGGACCCCCTGACCCGGAAAGCGTCTTCCCTCCCCTCCAGGGATACTCGGCGGGTTACTTGCGCCACCTTTTCCACGTCCAAGACCCCCTCGCACAGCGACTGGCTACCCTCCACAACCTCGCTTTCTATGCCCGCCTTATGGAAGAAATACGAGAAGCCATCCGCAAAGACGACTGGGATTCCTTGAAAGCACGGTATACCCACGCCTGAGCCAGGTTAAGCCATACTCCCTACCGTATGGTCGCCCTCTGCTTCTTCCTCGCCTTCCTGGGCACGCCTTATCCTCCTAACTTCCTCCAACGGGAAAAACCAACGGTTGCACCCGTCCCCGTAGAATCGGAATGGAACGTTAAGGTGCTCGTCCTCAACTTTGACCCCGTCATCACATCCCGTGAGGGACTGCGTCTCCACAGTGTGTGCAACTGGAACGACCCAAGAGAACTGGCTCAACAATATGCCTCAGATGTCGCCAAAGCCAGCGGAGGGTATATCTCTTATAAAATCGTGGAATGGAGGGACATCTCTGCCTTCCCACCTAAAAAGGACGCCTTTTCCTATACCGAGGAGTCCTATCTCCAGTGCTATGAAACCCAGAAAGGATGGCACCAACCCGACGAAATGGATTACCCCAAAGTACTGGAAGCCTACGGAGTGCCCGAAAAAATCAACAAGGAAGAAGTGGATGAGGTATGGCTCTTTGGGGGACCCTACTTCGGCTTCTGGGAATCTGCAATGGCGGGACCTGGTAGTTTTTCTATCAATGGAGGAGTCTACCCAAACATAAAAACCAAGCGTGCCTTTGCCATTATGGGGTTCAATTACGAAAGGGGTGTTGCGGAGATGCTTCACAATCTTTGCCACCGCACCGAAGCCACGATGACTCGCATCTACGGGGGATGGCAGGCAGACAGGTTAGACCACCACTGGGCGCGCTTCTCTGCCAATGCGAAACAATCCAAGGGCTATGCAGGCGTGGGCAGTTGCCATTATCCCCCCAATGCAGAAAAAGAATATGACTACGCCAACCCCCGCTTCGTCAAAAGCACTGCCAGCGACTGGCTGAACTTCCCCAATCTCACGGGCGCCACCCAGGACGTCAATCGTGAAACCTGGGGCGGACCCGACTACCATCGGCGATATTTGATCTGGTGGTTTAGCCATCTCCCCCGCGCCCCGGGCTGGAACCCCGACGGAAGGCTCAATAACTGGTGGAAGTACGTCTTTGACTTTAACTCCTATGATGAAAAGGGATTACCCCGGCGCCCCAAAACCGGCACCCCTTCCCCTCGTCAACACCAAGAAAAAAATGCCCTGTAAGATTCTCGGAAGACAAAAAGTATGGAAGACGTAAGCGAGACCCTGGCACTCCAAACGGAAGAAACTATGAGGGGATTGAACCAGGTTGTTCTTACCCTCTGGCGTATCCGGACGGTTCTGGAGTATCTGTTCGGGTTAGTCCTTGCTCTTGCCCTGGACCTCTACTTCGCTCTGGGTCCTCCAAAATCCAATCTACCACCTTTTTACCGACCTCCCACCCTCACGGGGCTTGTTCTTCTGTTCTTTGCCCTGCAGTTCTTCTGGTACCTCCCCGCCGCTTTTCGCCGATGGAAATACACAATCGGGAGTGAATTTGTGGGAGCGTCCTACGGCATCTTCTGGAGGACCCGACGCACTGTTCCGCGCAAACGAATACAGTATGTAGACATCACTTCAAATCCCCTTGAGCGAATGCTGGGCGTTGTGAGTCTTCACCTGCACACGGCAGGTGCTATTTCCGCAGTTTTGGTCATCCCGGGGCTTTCACCCACCCAGGCTGAAAGATTGCGCTCGGAATTGCTTTCAAACCCAAAAGGCGATGCAGTCAGTCCCACCAGCTAAGCCATCACGATTCAAACGCCTCCACCCTTTGAGCATCCTCGTGGAGATCTTAAACTTCATCCTCAGATTTTTATATGTCCTCGTCTTCGTCCTATTTTTGTCCGCTCGCGGAGATTCGGAGGCTCAAACAGAACTCGTCATTACCGCTTTTGGCGCCATCGCCATCGTTCAGGCAATGGCCCGATATTACTTCACCAAATACACCCTCTCCCCTAACGCGCTCGTCCTCTTCACAGGGGTTATCGTTCGGCAAACACGAACCGTTCCCCTTGAAAAAATCCAAAATGTGGAGGTCAAACAAACCTTCTGGCACCAACTCTTTGGGCTTGCGGTGGTGCGCGTGGAAACCGCAGGAGCCAAAGCGGAAGTGGAACTCAATGCCCTCGGCTTCCAGGACGCTCAGGAACTGAAACAGGAACTTCTCCGCCACATCTCCGAGCGCCCCTCCCCAGAAGAACCCGTTCCCCCACCCAGACCCCTCTGGCGAGCAAAAGCACAAGACCTCCTCCTGATGGGAGCCACCGACCACCAGGGAGGGCTTGTCCTCGGAATGATGGCAAGCATCTGGTATTTCATAATGGAAATTTCAGGGGAAGGGGAACGACTCGCGGAGAAGTTAGTCTCCGAAGTGGCAGAAATGCCCCTCAACGACCCCACCGTCCGAATCATCCTCGGGCTTGGAGCCATCCTCTTCTTTGCCCTCGCGGGATGGGCGATTTCCATCATCAACCACTTCCTGGCATATTATGGGTTTACCATTACCAAGGGAGAAAAAGATTTCACCACCCAGCACGGACTCTTCACACGGTTGGAAAACCTCATCCGGGTGGGGCGAGTCCAAAACCTGCGCTTTGAAGCGCCCTTCCTCCGGCGAATGTTCGGGCTCACCAGCGTTTTTGTGGAAACCGCAAGTTCTTTTGGTGACCAATATAAATACGCCAGTGCCCCCCTTTTCCCTTTAATCTCTGAGCGGGAGGTCCATTGGCTTTGCCAGGGCATTTTCCCGAGCTTTCGGTATTCCGACCTCTCCTGGAAACCTGTGGGAAGGGGAAGCCTGAGGCGCGGATTCCTCCTCGCAATGCTGGGATGGGTCGCCTTCATTCTAATCACTGCGACGGCGCTTGGGGCGATGGGAAAATCACAACTGATTCTAAAGACCTCTCTCTGGGAATTCGGAATAGCCCTTCCCTTCTGCGCTCTTTTCGCCTACCTCCGTTATCGCTCTCTTGGGTGGACCCATCAGGATGGTTTCTGGGTCATCCGCACGGGCATCCTCCGAAGGTGCCTGTGGGTGGTGCCCGAAAGCAAGGTGCAAGGGGTGGTGGTCACCCAAAGCCCCGGGCAAAGGAGGCTGAAACTCGCTTCTCTCACCGTGCTCACCGCAGGCGTGGGACCTCGTGGGTTCAGCCACCCCACCATTCCCGATCTCCCGGAAGAAACCGCTTTCGCCCTGCAAGATGCCCTGACGAAAAGGGCGGAAGAAACGGGGATGTGGCTTGCGGACGCAGTGTAAAGCCTCGCCGAGCACAACCCGTGAGACTACTTCTTATCATTAACCGCGAGCGATCCGCGCAAAGCCTGGCGGGCAGGGAGGGGATGAGCGATAAACTCTTGCCAAAAGGATAAAAGAGCCGATGTCACTTCGGGAGCATATCTGAGATATTCCGGAGGTGCTTCCCGGTCCTGCAACTTCGCAAGGGCAATGGCCACCTCTTTGCGAACGGGAAAACGGTCCTCTGCACCCTCCCTTTCCGACTCATTAACCGCCCCCCCCGCCCGAGGGCTTAGCCACCGGCGCTCCCCCACCAAAGGCTTCCGGGTGAGGACAGACACCCGGAATTCCGGAGCAAACCCTGAGGCTTCCATCAGTTTTAAATCCGCCCAGGCAAGAGCGCCCAGTGGCTCTCTGCTTGTAGACAACCCCTCCAGGGCTTTCAGTGCCAGGTCAAAAATCTCGGGAGCGGGTTCCCCTTCAGGCAGGAGATACTCCACCGTCTCCAAAAAAGCGAGGGCGGAAACCAATCGCCTGAAATCCTCCCTGATGTGGGGAAACGAGGTCCGGGGTTCTGCCTGCGTGATGTAGTAAATCCTTCTCCCCGTCGCCAGGTGGACCCGATAACAAGCGCCCGGCTCCGTGACCCCTGCAAGCTTGGATGCGGATTTTCGGGCTCCCCGGGCGATCGCCCGCAGTTTTCCTCTCTCCCTTGTGAGTATAGAAACGATGCGGTCTGTTTCTCCCGCATCCCACCGGCGCAAAACCAACGCCTCAACCGTAAAAGTCCGCATCTCAGGCAGGCGGACCCAACTTCAACCACTCAATCAAAAGGAAGTAAGCCCGGTCAATAAAGAGAGAGAAACGAGTCATCATCGTGGTCCCGAAAATGGCACCAAAACCCACCATAAGGAGCCATCGCCCCAGGAGCGCCGATCGTTGGACGATTTTGGCTTTTTGCTCAAAACTATACAAGAAATAACTCAGGGTGAGGATAAACGCAAGAAGGATGATAAAGTTATTGATGGCTTGAGAAATGGTGATGGTCCCGATGGGGTCTGTTCGGCTGGCGAGGGTGAGTTGATTGGGAATGAAGGGCCTTGCGGTATCCGCAAGTTGGGGGAGATAGCGGTTAGTGAACGCATCAAACTGTTGCCCTGCCCAAAGGCCAATGAAAATACCGATGGGTATCCTGCTGAGCCATCCATGCTTTCGGCTAAAGACGGTATAGGTGACCGCAGCCAGAGGAATCACGAGCGCCCAAGCCCAATAGGCGGGTTGCATAGGTTCTTCCGCAGTAGCAGGCTTCCCCACCATAGGAACCCACCATTTGGGATAGAGGACCTGGCTCCATTGCAAGCCGATCAAAGAAAAGCCCGTGGCAAGCCCGATGAAAAGATGCTCCACAAATCTATAAAACTTATTCTCGCGATAAAGCAAGGTGTAAAGACCTATGGTGCAAACGGCTGCCGCCGTGATCTTCCACCATTCAAGGTCTCCAAATCGCCACCATTCACGGGTAAAGACATTATCCGGCTGGAGCTGGCTCAGGAACATCATTGGCGAGTACCTCCTGCCCGACGGACCTGCACCATTGCGATATTCCCTACGATCACGCTAACAATGAGGAGAATGAGGGCAAACGCCAGAGGACCCATATAGCGCCTTCCCGCATCATAGTTCTTATAGTCCTTGAATTCCGGATCGCTATTGGGAAACTCCTGCGCCAGAAGCGTTTCAAAATCAAAGGCTCCTTTGGCACCAATCACGATGCCCTTCAACTGACCCGCAATGTAATAAGGGATGTTCTCCGCAGACATCACCGCCGTGCACATCAAGCCCAGGGGAGCCTTGTTCCTGATTCGCTCAATCCACAAAGTTATCGTCGCCGACCCCGTGATGTTAATCACCGCTTTGGCATCCGACAAGTCCCGAATGCCCTCCACCACGGGGCTATTATTAATGCCTTTCGTCGCTAACTCACTGCGAATGTTATTCACCATAGCGCGAATGTGCGCCTCTGCATTGGGGAAGAATCCCGCAATCGCATAATCCTTCCCCTCCTGATAGTTATTCCCTCCCGGCTCTTTGGCTAATTCCGAGATTATTTGCTTCGCAATCACAGGTGCCTGAGGGTCCGAACCTGCGGTGGTGACCACAAAACGGATGCGCTTTCGCATCAACAACCGAATGAGTGCCTTGAACTGAGCATAACTCTCCCCACGGGTGCTATAAGTCCAATCCGTCTGAACCACCACAAAACTTCCCGGCTCTTGCCGACTCAAAAGGTCATACAACGCCTGAGATCTCGGAGAGACCACATTGGGAATGTCCAGGGGCGACAGGGTCTGGAGCACCACCAGGACAATCAAAATCAAATATAACCATCGCCGGTCAAGGGCATAAAGTTTATGCCAAAAGGTTTCTTTCGGTTTCTCTTCTTTTGCCTCAATCAACGGAAACCCCCCGTTCCAGTCCCAGCATAATGCGGATCGCCATAGCGAGGATCCCGAGTCCAAGACCCAGGTCTATGGCGCGCAATGCGGGTGTGTTGATGGTATCCAAAAGCCAGTCCGCAAGTGAATCTATGCGAAAGTTGCCTGCAAAGGTATTGGGGTCCAGCCAACTCGTGAGGGCTAACCCCAGGGGCACGAAACTCATCAAAATGACAACAGCTGCACCCATCATAATCCCCGCCTCCACATTCCGAACCCTGAAGGCGCGGTAAGCAGCGGAAAGAATGAAAAACGCAATCAAAGAAAACATTGCCGCATCAAGATTAACCAATAGCCCATCAAAGAGGAAGTCAAACGCTTTCACATAAAACGATTCTTCTGCCACCTCAGCCGGCAAAACCTTGTTCGCCACATCCTGTTCCACCCGCCAGTTCAGCCAACCATAAATCACCATCACAAAAAATGCCACCAACAACACGACGCTATAAAACCAATCCCTCTCCCTCCGACGAATTCGCCCCACGTGAACCCGAAAGATACTCACGATGCCGAGGGAGAGCAACATCGCCGTTAGAATCTGCGCCAGGTTGCTCATCGTCACCACTGCATCGTCAAACTTCCAGACAAAAAACTGCGAAACGGAATCCCCGGGAGTCGTCGGCACGGTTTTCTCCCAGAATAGAAAGCGAAGCACCACCGAATCACCCGTGGCTCGCATACGCGGAACCAACCACTCCGCAACATAGAAAAGCCCCGCAAGGAATGCCGCAGAAACTGCAATCGGCCTGCGCCAGTTGCTGGGGACACGCGAAAGGGCAAAGAAAAATGCGGTGGCAAGGACAATGCTCAGGATAATGAGCCAGAAAAACGCTTGACGGAAGATGGGTTCATCCGTGCGAGGTTGTGCCCAAAAACTCGTCTCCACCACCTGTTGGGCGAGATAGTTCACAAAGATGTCCATATCCTGCCCTCAAAAACGTCGCTTATGCGTGATGTCCCAGAAGAACAGGTGCTGGCGGTCTAAATAAATTTGCCCCTCTGCAAAGCCCAACTCCCTTCGTCTCTCCTCGGGCACAGGCTGGGTCGCCTGATAAGAATGCAAGACACCCGCAATCGCCACAAACAGCATAAAGAGCATCTTCGCCCAGTCCACCCCCACCAGGGAGCCCAACAACACAGGCTGGCGACCCAGATAGGCGCTTGCCGCATAAAACTCATCCCCCAACAACACATAGTCACACGCTGCCACAAAAAACGGGGTCTGGATAAACTGGGTGGTCGCAGCAACCTGGATCGCCCCCACAATGTTGGCATTCTCTGCCATAATGATGGACTCCGCAAAAAAAGCACCCATAAAGAATGCTGCCGCCACCCTTTCTCTCTGAATCGTTCCCGCCACGCCTGCCGCAAACGCAAACTGCCGGTCACTCACAAACCGGACACTGTCCGGATCAAACTTCTCAGGAATCCCCTCGCTAATATACACATCCCGCACCATCTCCTGCGCCACCGCATACACCGTGCCGTCGTAATTGAGCAGGCGAATGGGCGTCCCGAAACGAGCCGCCGTTCGCGCCACCGACGAAAAAATCGTCAGCGCCTGAACCGCTATCCCATCCAGCGTCCCAAGCCCGGGAACCATCAACACAGGCCTTCCCGTTTCCGTGGCGCGCCCAACCGCTTCATCAATCTGGTCAAGACCTGGAATTCTCCTGATGGTAACTCCCCTCGCAGAACGAGCCATCGCAATCCCTATCAGGATAAACAGCGCCACCAGCGAAGTGGTGCCCAAAAGCATCCACCCATAATCCTGATATTGTAGCCAGTGTCCCGCCGTTGGAAGTTCGTTCACGATTGCGAAGCCTCCGACTCTTCCAACCTGCAGATGAGAGCCTCAATGTTTTCCCTGTCAGAAATAAATTGCGTGTACTCGTCCACCGTCTTGAACCCAAGGAAGGGCATAAGGAAAGGTGAGACCCCCAAACCAATATGCGCCGCAACATTCGCCAGGGGCTTATGCATCTCCAGAAAAAGGATCGCAGGCATCTCCAACCGATGCCTCTTAATGACGCTCGCCACGCGATTGATGATCTCTTCTCTACGCTCTGGGCTCAAAGGCTCCACCCATAGATTGCGCATACTTCTTCCTCCAATACGCCACGCTATAGAGGATTTCCTCTATGTTTCCATCTGCCAAAAGATAGACGCCACGAAACGCCGAAAGTTTGCTCGGCTTGGCGAGGGGGGATAATTTTACACCCTCCTGCCCAACCACCACACGCCTCACCTGCTCCCATCCTATATGGCTTACACTCCACCCACACCTTCTAAGGGCACCCCGCTCCGAAACCTCAAAATGGACCGGCAAAAGGAAGTCCGCTGTGCCCAAAATAACTACAAAAACCCCCATCCAGAACATCCAGAGCGAGCCGAAAAGCAACCACCCCATCAACCCCCCAAAGCCTGCCCCCGCAAGCACCCACCCCACTTTCCCCGGCTCACCCTTTGCCAGATGAACCCTCCACCGGAGCTGAGTCCGTCTCACCAATCCCCCTCCCCCCCTTAGGTCCATTCCCCAAACATACTACTGACCGACTCGTCCAAATGAATCCTGCGAATAGCCTCTGCCAGAAGAGGGGCAGAAGACAATACCGTCAACTTAGGAAACCTTTTCTTGCCATCCAGGGGGATGGTATCCGTGCAAATGACCTGCCGGATAGGGCTTGCCTGGAGCCTCTCCGGGGCTTGCCCCGAAAACACCGGGTGAGTGCAGGTGACGATCACGTCTTTAGCACCCCGCAGGAAAAGCGCCTCCGCCCCTTGAATCACCGAACCCCCCGTATCCACCATATCGTCAATCATAATACAAATTCGCCCCTTCACATCCCCTATCACTTCTAACAAATCCACCCTGCCCGGTTCCGGACGCCTCTTGGCAATGATCGCAAGGGGTTTCCCCAGCATCTGCGCCAGGGCATTCGCCCGACGAACCCCCCCCACATCCGGCGAAACCACCGTCACGTCCTCCTCCCCATAGCCCTGCTCCAGAAGATAGCGCCCGATCGTCGGGCCCATATAAAGATGGTCCACGGGAATGTCAAAGAAGCCTTGTATCTGCTCCGCATGCAAATCACAGGCAAGCACCCGATTAGCACCCGCCATCGTAATGAGGTTCGCTATCAGCCGGGCGGTCACCGGCTCCCGAGGCTTCACCTTTTTGTCCTGACGGGCATACCCATAATAAGGCATTACCACCGTGATCCGACGTGCGGATGCCCGCCGAAAAGCATCCAACATTATCAAAAGCTCCATAATATTCTCATTCGCAGGAGCACAGGTGGGCTGAATCAAAAACACATCATATCCACGAGCGCTCTCCTCCACCTGAAGCCGAACCTCCCCATCCGCAAAACGAGCACACGTCATCCGACCTAATTCCACACCCAAATAACTCGCTATCTTTCCCGCCAACTCAGGATGGGCACTGCCCGTGAAAAGGCGCAAACGCGATAAACTGCTGTCTTCCTTCTCTGAACCCGTTATCAAAGTGCTTTTCCTTGTTTCCTGCGTCTCCATTCTTTCGCCCATTCCTCCTTGTTGATTTGACGCTCCCTACCGATAGCCAGCGCGTCGGAAGGAACATCTCGGTTCACGGTGCTCCCCGCAGCCACAATGGCGCGGTCTCCTATCCGAATCGGTGCCACTAAGGTCACATTAGACCCGATAAACGCCTCTTCCCCTATCTCCGTCCGATGCTTCGCAAACCCATCAAAATTGCACGTGATCGTCCCCGCCCCCACGTTCGTACCCCGTCCCACAGTGGCATCCCCCACATACGCCAGATGGGAAATGTGCACGTCATCCCCAATCTCCGAATTCTTCAACTCCACATAATTCCCAACCCGAACACGATTCCCCAACCGCGTGCCAGGACGAACGTTTGCAAAAGGACCCACCCGACAATCCTCCCCCACACGCGCCCCAAGCACCTGGCTCATCACCACGTGGCTCCGATCCCCAATCTGTGAATCCCGAATAAGCGTCCCCGGACCAATCACACACTCCGCACCCACCACCGTCTCCCCTTCCAGCACCACCATAGGATACAAGCAGGTCTCCGCCTCCACCCTTACGTCATAATCCACATAAACAGACCGAACATCTATCACGCTCACCCCGGATTCACATAACCTCCGAACAATTCTTTCCCGCAAAGCCTCACCTGCCTGCGCCAACTGCCAGCGATCGTTCACACCCAACACTAAAGTGGAATCCTCAAACACCTCTGCCTCCACTCGTCTCCCTCTTCGGGAGGCTTCGTGAATAAGGTCCGTCAAATAATATTCCCTCTGGGCATTTTCGTTCTTCAAAACGGGAAGAATCTCTTGCAAACATTCCCCCTTGATACAATAAAGGGACGTGAAAACCTCCCGAATGGACTTCTCGCTGTCCGTCGCATCCCGCTCCTCAACCACGCGCACCGGAATCCCACCTTCCCGCACCACGCGACCATAGCCCGTGGGATCTTCTAATTCACAAACCCCCAAAACGCAATCCGCCCCCGTCCTTTCCGCCTTATGCAAAAGCCTCTCAAACACCTCAGCCGTCACCAAAGGCGTGTCCGCTGGGGCAATCAACACATATCCCCCATAGCCCTCCAGCAAGGGTAAAGCACAACGACACGCATCCCCAGTCCCCAAAGGTTCGCACTGCTCCACGTACTCATAACCAGAACCCAAAGCCTCTTTCACCTGGTCCCCCCCGTGACCAACCACCACGATGACCCGCTCCACCTTCGCCTCCTTCATCGCACGAGCTACATATTCCACCATCGGCAAACCCCACAAACGATGGAGCACCTTGGGAAGCGAAGAGCGCATCCTCCGACCTATCCCCGCTGAAAGAATGACTCCTACGCCCCTTCCCATAATCAACCCACCATCCCCCAAAATCCCAAGCCCCCCCTCACCAGGAAGCCCAAAAAAACTACGCCCCATCCCGGAGCGTCCTTCCGCTCCAAAGCAGTCTCCAGGCTAAGGGGCTTCCTCATACTCACCCTAATTATAGCCCGTCTCCCACGACCCGAAAAATCCCACCCCCCACCTTTCCCAACACCTCAGGCTTCATAATTAACCCCGTGCCCCTATTGGACGTGCGAGACCTTCACGTCGCCCTGCACCACACCGAAATCATCCGTGGGGTCAGTTTCCAACTCCAGCCGGGCGAAACCCTCGGCATTGTGGGAGAATCAGGATGCGGGAAATCCCTCACCGCTCTTGCCCTTCTGCGCCTCCTCCCCTCAGGAGGCAAAATCACAGGAGGGCAAATCCTCCTCAACGGAACAGACCTCACCCAACTGAGCGAAAAGGAGATGCGCAAAGTCAGGGGAAAAGACATCGCCATCATCTTTCAAGACCCTTTCACGAGCCTGAACCCCGTGATGCGAGTCGGCGACCAGATCGCGGAAGCGTTGGTCTTTCACCGAAATATGTCCTGGAAAGAAGCACGAAAAGAAGCGATTAAACGCCTTGCGGAAGTGAAGGTCCCCGCTCCTGAAAGCACCGCAAGAAAGTTCCCCCACCAACTCAGCGGGGGACAGCGCCAGCGCGTTATGTCTGCCATCGCCTTCGCCTGCCATCCCAAAGTCCTCATAGCTGATGAGCCAACCACTGCCCTGGACGTAACCCTCCAGTCACAAATCCTCGCCCTCCTAAAGGAACTCCAACAACAAGAAGGAACAGGAGTCATCCTCATCTCCCACGATATCGGCGTCGTGGGAACAATGGCAGATTACATCGCTGTCTATTACGCTGGGAAAATTGTGGAGTTCGGTTCCACGCCCGATGTGCTTCTCCGCCCCGCCCACCCCTATACTCAAGCCCTCCTCGCCTCCTTACCCCGCCCCACTCCGAATGACTCCGAACCCAAACGCCTGCCCTCCATTCCGGGACAGCCCCCTAACTTCCACCAACTCCCCCAAGGATGCAGCTTTGCTCCCCGATGTGCCCACCGCCACTCCAAATGTGAAAACGAACCTTCCCTTTTCCCCGTCCCCAGCCTCCCTTCCCCCGTGCCCCAGCCCCCAAAACCCCGACGGGAACCGCCCCCTTTCGTGGACCTCGCCGCCACCCAACCCTCCCCTGCCATCCTTTCTATCCTCCCCCGTGAGTCCGCCATCAAGTATCGCGCCATACCCATCAAACTACTCAACAACGTCCTCGTTGTCGCAATGGACGACCCAGAAAACGAACGCCTTGTGAAAGAAGTGGCGCTCTCCGCTGGCTGTCGCGTTCTGCCCCAAAAAGCAGACCCCCAAGCCATCACCCGCGCCCTCCAAACTTATTACCAAGCGGAAGAAACCCCTGAACCCCCTCCTCCCAAAGAAGAAAAAAAGCCCGCCCCATCACCCGGCATTCCCCACCAATCCGCCTGCTGGCTCGTCTCCCCAGAATCAGAAGAAAGCCAGAAAGAATCCATTCCCACTCCCCAATGAAATCTATGGAGCCCATTCTCAGAGTCTCTAACCTCCGGGTGAACTACCGCGTGCCCGGGGGAGTCATACGGGCTGTAGACGGGGTGTCCTTTGACCTGCATCCCGGCAAAACTCTCGCCGTCGTGGGCGAATCTGGCTGTGGAAAAACCACCCTCGCCAAAGCCATCCTGGGACTGGAGCCTATCGCCGAAGGAGAAATCTATCTGAAAGGAACCTTGCACGCCCGCGCAGGAGGAAAAAAACACGTTCACCCAAACCTCTTCGGCATCGCCCAGCACATCGGTATCGTCTGGCAAGACCCTTACGCCAGTTTGGACCCGCGCTGGAAAGTGGGAGATAGCATCGCTGAGCCCCTCCGCCTCTACCGTGTCAAAAATGCTAAAGAACGAATCCTGAAAATTATGGAACAGGTAGGATTAGACCCAGCCCTCCGAAACCGATACCCCCACGAACTCTCCGGAGGGCAACGCCAGCGCGTCGCCATCGCTCGCGCCCTCGTCCTCAATCCCCCCATCGTGCTTTGCGATGAGCCTACCGCTGCGTTAGACCTCTCCATTCGCGCCCAAATCCTCAACCTCCTTTGCGAACTCCAACAAAACCTCGGCTGTGCCTATCTCTACATCTCCCATGACCTCACCACCGTGCAATTTATCGCCCACCAGGTCACAGTAATGTACCTGGGACGCTTCGTGGAAACAGGAAACACTCACGAGGTATTCCGCCAACCCAAACACCCCTATACGCGCGCCCTCTGTGAATCCGCTCCCTCCTTAGAAAAACTCAAAACTATGCCCCAAATCCTGCCCGGAGAAATCCCCGACCCACGCCAACGCCTCCAGGGCTGTCGCTTCAAAACCCGATGCCCCCGCAAAGCAGACATCTGCGAAACCGTGGAGCCCCCCCTCACCCCAGAAGGTGAGCGCGCCTTTGCCTGCCACTTCCCCCTCACCCCAGCCGACAACCCCACCTGAACCTGCACCCCAAAAGGCAATCCACCCCGCTGAAAGGGTAACCTTTCCCCGATGTCTGCCCCCCTTCGCCTGGCACACAGCCCCGATGCGGACGATGCCTATATGTTCTGGGCACTCGCTCACGGGAAGGTGAAAACTTCCCTCCAGTGGGAGCATATCCTCAAAGACATCCAAACGCTCAATGAGTGGGCGATGGAAGGAAGGTACGAGGTCACCGCGGTCTCCGCTCATGCCCTCGCCTATGTGGCTGACAAATATAACCTCCTAAAAGCAGGCGCAAGTTTCGGAGAAGGCTATGGTCCCATCATCGTTGCCTCTAAGTCCATCCCCCCTAAGGAACTGCATCGCGCCACCATCGCCATCCCTGGAAAACTCACCACCGCCTTCCTTGCCCTCAAGTTATTCCTCTTACAAACCTCTTCCCCCAAAGTCCCCGAAGACCAATTCCTCCTCGTCCCCTTTGATGAAATTCTCCCTGCCGTAAAAGAGGGCAAAGCGGATGCAGGAGTGGTTATCCACGAAGGACAACTCACCTTTCCTGAAGAAAATCTGACCCGCATCGTGGACCTTGGGGAATGGTGGCAGGAAAAAACGGGGCTGCCTCTGCCCCTCGGAGTCAACGTCGTGAGAAACGACCTCCCCCAAGAAATTCAACAGGAGGTGAGCCACTGCCTTCGGGAATCCATCCGATTGGCGACGGAACATCACCGCGAAGCCCTCGCCTACGCCCTGCAATTTGGAAGGGGCATTTCTCCACAGCAGGCAGACCGCTTCGTGAAAATGTATGTCAATCACTGGACTATGGATATGGGGGAAAAGGGTGTTCTCGCCATCAAAACCCTGCTTCAGGCAGGCGCAGAAGCGGGAATCGTCCCCGAAGCCACCATCCACGTCGTGCCGTAAAACTCACGCCAAGCCCACCGCTTGCCGTAAACGAAGCACCTCCTTCTCCGTAAGAAAGCGCGTCTCCCCGGGCTTCAACTTCCCCAAATGAACCACCCCAACCGAAAGGCGCACCAAACGATTCACCTCCGAACCCACCGCCCGCACCATCTTTCTCACAAGGTGCTTCCTCCCCTCGTGCACGGTAAGCCTCAACACCGTCTCATCCCGTCCCGAGATATAACGCAAAATCCGCGCCCGCCCTCTCGCCAGCCGACCATCCACCATCACCCCCTGCTCCAGTTTCGCCACGTGCTCCACACCCAGGCGCCCCCGCGCATAAACCTCATACGTCTTCTCCACACCGAACCGCGGATGCGTGAGCCTCTGCAACAAGTCCCCATCGTTGGTGAAAAGGAGCAAGCCCTCACTGCGATAATCCAGGCGCCCAACCGGCTTCACCTTCACGGGTAAAGGAGGCAACAACGAGGCAACCGTGGGGCGTCCCCGGGGGTCCTTCAACGTGGTGAGGACATAGATCGGCTTGTGCATAGCAAGGTAGACCTTCGGCGGTAAGGAGCGCACCACCCCATCCACCTCAATGGTGCACTCCTCTGGCTCCACCTTGAAACCCGTCTCCCTCACCACCATACCATCCACCTTCACCCGCCCCTGCTTGATGATCTCCTTGCACTTCCGCCGAGACGCCACCCCCATCTCCGCCAACACCTTCTGCAACCGAACCAACATCCACTCACCCTCCTAATAAAAATAATACTGCATAACCCCCTAAAATGAACCCAGCACCCCACGCCACATCTCTACTCCAGCGAGCTAATCTCTTCCTCCGCAGAACGGATGACCCCCAGCTCAGCTCTCGCGCGTCGCAAGGCATCCACGCACCCATCCAACGCAAAAGGCTCACCCGAAACCTCCGAACAAGGTTGCTCCAAACGCGCCCGACACAAGTCCATCACAGCAAGCTCACGCGCCCCGTATTCCGGATCCTGAATCCTGCGGAGAAAGGTGCTCTTGCGCGCACCACGCCTCCTGAACAAAGCACGCGATGCCCAGAGGGCATCAACGAGAAGGGCATTCCCATCCTGACGACACATCTCTCTCACCTCTTCCCATTCCTTCCCTCGTGCCAGCCGATTCCACCGGGGAGAATCCAGGGCTCATAAATACGTGCATGGAGAAAAGCACAAGCTTCAAGGCGCTCAATCACCAGGGGATGGGAGCGCGCCTCTAACTCTCCCGTCCTCGCAAACCTCGCCAGCTCATTCAACCACTCGTCAACAAGCGTAGACCTTCTGGAAGCACGACGCGAAAAACTCAAACTCCACATCACAAGGAAGAACACGATGCAGACTGCAACGCCGAGGAATCTCCCTCACCACCCCCCATATCCCCGTAACAATCCCCATACCGAACGCAACCACCACAACACCTAAGAGCCATGGAGGCTTCGGTCTCCCCCTTCTCAACAGATATTCTGTCAAAGCATAATACACCGTTGGGTTGGCTTCGCCACGCTCGCCCCTCAAAACATCAGTTTATCCCATCACCCGCTAACGAAACAATGCAAAGACATCCATCAAGCACTATGATAGAAGTCAACCGCTCCTCGCCGTCCGCGCAATGGAAAAGCCCCCATCCCTGTCCCTGAAAAATGGGTTCCTGGAGTCTCCCTCTATGGTATCTCCTTCCGCCACCCAGTGCTATAATCTCCTATGCCCCCTTTCAAAAGCATAGTGCTCCTGCCCTTATACCTTCTTCTCTGCACCCCATCGTTCTCCTGTTTCCCTTTCTCTCTACCCCACCAAAATGTCCGTATGGAAGAAACCCTGGAAGCCATCCGAAAAAAATATGACCTGCCCGCCCTCGGAGGCGCACTCGTCACAAAAGAAAACATCCAGGTCTTCGTTACAGGCTACCGCACGCGGGGAAAAGAAGAAAGAGTCCAGGCTACGGACCGGTGGCATCTCGGGTCCAACACCAAAGCAATGACTGCCACCCTCGCAGGAATCCTGATCCAGGAAGGCAAACTTAAATGGACCACCTCCCTGGGAGAAGTCTTCCCCAACGCAAGAAAGGAATATCACCCCGTCACCCTGGAAATGCTCCTCTGTCACCGTGGAGGCTTTCCCCCACCTGAACAAACTGCTCCCGAGGGTCTCTCTATGCTTAGCCTCCATACCCTTCCAGGCGCTCCCCACGAAGCCCGAGCGGAATACGTGAAAAAAGCACTCGCCCAAAACCCCTTTGCTCCACCGGGAACCCAAACGGTCTACTCCAATATGGGCTATATCATCGCAGGTGCGCTCATAGAGAAAGTGGTGGGCAAGCCCTGGGAAGCCCTTATGCAGGAAAAGATCTTTACTCCCCTTGAAATGAAATCTGCAGGATTCGGTCCCCTCATAGAGCCTTCTCCCCATATACCCGCCGGCAACCCTGTGCCCCCTTCTCGCTTAGCAGACAACCCTCCCCTTCTGGGTCCCGCTGGCACGGTACACGCCTCCCTGAGGGACTATGCCCGATTCCTCCAAATCCACCTGGGGGCGGGACGCCTTTTGCAAGAGGAAACCCTGAGGAAACTCCATACGCCCCCAGATGGAGAGACCTACGCCTTCGGATGGCTCGTGGTCAAGCGGGAATGGGCAGGAGGAACCGCCCTCACCCACGCAGGAAGCAACACCCTGAACTACGCCGTCGCCTGGCTTGCCCCCCAACTCGGCTTTGCGGTAGTCGCCGTTACCAACCAGGGCGGAGAAAAAGCTTTCCAGGCTTGCAACGAAACCGCCTCCGCCCTCATCAAAAAACACCTTGAACCCCCCAAACCCAAAACCTGAACCACCATCTCCATTTCACCCCCCCAGAACCTACCCCAACGCGCCACAAGGAAAAAAGTTTTTGCGAAGCAAAAATTTGCGCGAGCACTGGAAGTGCGCGAGGCTTTTTATTGGGGGGTGTTTTGTGGGAGGTTTAACTTTTTTCATAATCAAATAAGCCTATCTGCTTATTTTTGGGGCCATACCTACCTGTAAATTCGCCTTTTTCTTTTCTTTCCTTGAATGTCTTCTCTACAACATGCTTTGCTATTTCTTCCTTTGCATAGTTCTCTTCTGATTTATAATTTCTTAACCTTTTCTCAGCAAATTCAATATACTCTTTTGAAATTTCTATACCTACATAGTCACACCCCAGTATTTTGGCCGCTACTAAGGTTGTTCCACTACCACAATAAGGATCAACTACTACTCCTTTTTTCTCATCCAAAACAGAATAAATCGCCCTGATAGGCAGTGCCAAAGGAAAAGGGGCCGGATGAGGATTTTTTTGTTCAGGCGGAAATCGCCAGATGGATGTCAATAATGCGTGCTTTGGCTTCAACTCCTCTCCAATTAAATTTTTTCCTTTTGGCTTATAAAGCCAATAAATTCTTTCCTCTACTTGCCAGAACCTCCAACCCCTGATATTAGCTGCAATCATTCTATCCCATATTATCTCTTGTCTAATTACCCACTTAGTTTTTCTCAACCAATCCATTGGATGGAGCATCAAACCTCTTTCCCATCTTAATTTATGATTATAAAAGAACGAACCACCAGGTCTAGTAACTCTATAAACTTCATTTAAAACTTCAATTTGACTTTTCTGATATTCTTCTTCACATAACTTATCTGTAGCACCTGAGTATTTTACATTTTTTACTAACCACCCTTTTTTATCCTCGCCTTTATTATAAGGCGGTGAGGTTACCCCAACATCAGCGACTCCATCTGGCAACATTTTTAGAATTTTCAGCGCGTCACCTTGAATTATCTTGTTTAGATATCCTTCTTGCGTCATATTGCTCTTTCCTCTAAAAAGTTATAAAAATCCTTTGCTATATACGGTTTATACTTTGATAGTTCAGTTTTATTTAAAAGATAAACAATCTTTAAATCGGGACAACGGATATAATCTTTATAGTCAAAATCAGCACTTCTTAAAAATTGTCCCCTTGTGCTTCTGCTTCCTTTTAATTTGTCCTCCCATCTCTGAATTTTTGATTCTAAGTTTTTTACAAAATATGGAAAACGAAACGGAAACTCAATGATATAAATAAGCTTCCCATCTACGAACCCACTCACCAACATATTTAAGTCCCTCTCTCCTTTATCCTTTTGCAATCTCGCTGATGTATAGTCAGTAAAATTACCCCCACCATTCAGTTTTGCTGGGGCTGTTTTTCTTTCACCTCTTTCATATTTCTCAAACTCCTCTGTATTTATATTCTTAGGCTTCGCTTCGCATTTTATAGTTCTTCCAGGAACAAAGGTATCTTGCTTAAAGCCATTGTATCCAATTTTTACCTCCTTATGTGTGTAGCCCGCTAAAGTGACGGTTATAAACTCCCTTATGGTTGAAGAGTTCTTATCATTTATATACATCGTAAGTAAGTCAACCAACATTCCGATAAGTGTATCCTTTGACTTACCTATAAGATAGTTGCTCAATTTCCTGTGAGTTTCTGTGGAATATATTTTTATGACATTTGCGAGTTCTTGGTTCATATTCTCACCTCATTAAAAAGCTAACTTTCGCCTAACGATTTGCGGATATCTGAAGCCCCAGCATAGCGAAGGATTCAGATGAGCGCGGAAAGACACGATCTTTTCAGGAAGCGTCAAGCAAAGCATAAACTTCCTCTCCAAGCAAGCTGTTCACCGAGAGATTACCTCGTGCACCCGCAAATTCAGTGAGGGGGAAAGCACCCCGTCCTCCGCGGCACGCCTCCATCTCCATTCGCCTTCATCTCCTCTGTCATTGCTCTCTCCTCCCAATCCGCGTTGGGAAGAGCCTCATAATACCCCCAGAGGCACCCCTTCACCTCTCCCTGCCCACGTTTTCGGGTTTGGGCTCGCCGTTCAGCGGGGGGAGATCGCTCAGGTCGTTCAGATGAAACAGGTGGAGAAACTCCTTCGTGGTGCCATAAAGGATGGGGCGCCCCGGCACCTGTTTGCGAGCCACAGGCTCCACCAAGCCCCGCTCCACCAAAACCCTTAGGGAATGGTCGCTGTCCACGCCCCTTATCTGCTGAATTTCCTGCGCGGTTATCGGCTGTTTATACGCCACAATCGCCAGCACCTCTAACGCTGCACGGCTCAGGCGCCTCTGAGGCCTTTTCAAAAACCGAGCCACCACCTCCCCATACTCCTTCTTAGTACACAATTGATAACCCCCCGCCAACCTAACTAACTGCACGCCCCCTTCCCGCTCCAGGCGCCCGCCCAATTCCCGCAAAGCCTGCTCCACCTCCCCAACGGACACCGCGAGAGCCTCAGCGAGGTCCGCGGGCACCACCGGGTCATCGGAAACGAAAAGGAGCGCCTCTACTGCGGAAACCAAATCCTCAACGTTCACCCTCACTCCTTAGACGAAACCACACCCCTTTCCGACGCACCTCCGCCCGCAACACCCCCACGCGAAGCAGTTCCAGCATCGCAAGAAATACGAACACGACATCCATACGCGTGTAGTTCTCCGGCAGAAGGGCAGTGAAATCCCCCTCCCCGCCCGCTTTCTGGAGGCGCTCCCTTACCTCCGCCATCACTTCTCGCAATGAGGGCCACTTTTGACGTGGAACGAACGGCGGGGGCACCTCTGCCCGCGAAAGCACGCTCTGAAGCATATCTGCCAAGTCCTCCACACTCACCTCCCCAAGGAAAAGAGGCACCTCCGCCCCATCCACCTCCTCCCCCGCATTCCTGAAATAAAGCAAACTGCGCTCCGCCTGGCGCATCGCCAGTTCCTCAATAATCTGCCCATAGAGATGCACCGTAGGCTCCGGCAACACCACCGGCTCTTCCTCCACAGGGGGTTCTCCAAGGGGGAGCAAGGCCCACGCCTTCCTCTCTATTAAATAGGCAAGCGCCAATAAAGCGGAGCTTGCCTCCTCAAACCGCTGGCACTCCGTCTCGTGCAAATATTCCACATACGCCCTACAAAGGGGGTAAAGGGGGATTCCCGTCAGGTCAACGCGCCCCTCACGAGCCAGGTGGAAAAGGGTTGCCAGCGAGCCTGTAAACTGGGGGCACTCCACCCGCAAGGGAGGCGTTTCCCCCAACCCAAACTTCGTGAGCGCCTCGGGTGTTTCCGACATAGGAAGTCAAGCAGACTGGAGGCGCCGGGCGGATTCGAACCGCCGAATGAGGGTTTTGCAGACCCTTCCCTTAACCACTTGGGTACGGCGCCGGGCATCAGGATTTTACCCGATGCGCCGGCGCCATAGACGAAGGCTCAAAACCCTCAGGGCCTGATTCGCCAGATCGCCTGGTCAATGAAGGCATCCCACGGGAAGAAGAGAACCAATCCAAGAGGCTTATACTTCACCCGGGCGCGCACCTGGCCATCCGTCTGGCGCACGTAGTCGCTCACGTTCGTCGTTACGGAGACTTCCCTGACGGTCTCGGTGGTGCCAATTGTCGCGGAGTCAAACTCCACAAACGCATTCGTCTGGAAGTTGAACAACTCAATCTTTTGATTGACGTTGTTGATGTTCAACCTCGCCTCCACCCGGAAACGCAACTCCGATGGCGACAGTGAAGGCGACGTGCCGTTCACCACGATTTGAATGGGTTCCTCTGCCTGGCTCAGCACGATGAAGGGCTGGAGCCGTAAGTACTGGTCATCGCTGAAGAACAGTTCATTCAAACCGCCCGAAATCACGCGCCCTCTCTGCATCTGGAAGGACTGGGGAAGCACGGTTTCCAGAGGTGCTTGACCGATGAACTTGACAGCAAAGTTAGCCACCGGGTTCGTATTCGGCGGAGTGGGATTGCCAAACCACCAGGTGTTGAACGGGTCGCTGGGGGTCTGTCTCCCGTAAAAGAAGATTTGGCTGTTGCCAAGATTGGGGGGATGGGTGACGAAGAGCCCTGCCTGGTCACCCGCTACCTGACCAAGCCCCTGAAACTCCACGGTCCACACAAAATCACCGCCTGTAGCAATGCCGGGCAGGGCAAGGGCGATGGTGTGCTCGCCATCCTGGAGGGCTTGGGGCGAACTCGTATAAAGCAGGGTACCGGGCGTCCCATCCGGATTCCGCGAATAAATCCGGAAGACAAGGAACTCATCGTTCTGTGGAGCAGAAATCTCGGCGAAATAAGGCAACTCCACGCCGATTAGCTCGCTCCGATTCCCTTCCACGCTTATCTCATCCCCAATCTGGTCAAAGCCTGCAGGGACGAAGACTGGATCCGTCGGGTCCGCAGCGTTTTCATAGGGAGTGGTCGGGAAGCCACCCGCCCAGATCGTCGCTCCGAAACTCCGATAGGGGGGAGTCCCCGTGCCCGTGTTACGCTGCCAGTTATTACTGGCATCCTTGAACCAAAACTCATCCGCGCTGGAACCTATCTCAGGGGGACCAAAGAAGTGAAGCCCCACGCGGTCACCCACAACGTTCGTTACACCTGAGAACTGCACCGTCCAGGTGAAAGAATCGGGAACCGTCACGTTCGGGACCACCACGCGCTGGACGAACCAGCCAGCCCGGTCAGGGCTCACAGGGCGCGGGCGCACGGGAATAGGAGAACTCTCCCACAGCAGAGTGCCGGGCGCTCCACCGCTTCCGTCATTCGCATAAAAGCGAACAACCATTTGCTCATCACCCTGGGTGGTGGTGATGTCGGAGATATAGTAAATGCTTATCTCCGTGACGGAGCGGTTCGTGCCAGCCAGAGTTATCTCATCCCCGATTTCCAACAGCGAGGGGATGAAGAAGTTGGTAGCACCCGCTATGTTCCGAAAAATCGCCTCCTGAGCCATCCCTAAAAAGGGTATCGCCAGAAGGACCGTTGCTGAAGCGATCCGGATCATCAACTACCTCCTTTTGAACTTTCTGATTGCCCATATAAGGCGGGGACTCGAACCATCCCGCCTAAATGAGGCGTAGTTAATTATACCCCTATACAGGCAAAACGTGGGTATCCAACCGCACTAAACCCCGTGAAAATATTGCCAATAAAAAATTACTAAGGACACCCCTCAAGAGGCAAGTTCGGGAATGACACAAGTTTACCAAAACCCAGAAGAAGCCAGGCTATTTTTCCAGTCCCTCATAACTCAGGGACTGGAAAACGCCGCCTCCGAGTCCGATGAAAACATTCAAACCTACCTCACCGAGGTCCTTCTTTCCTATTTGTATGCGAAGCCAACGCCTCCCATCGACCTCCCCGCCTTTTCCGAGCGCTCCCTCCTCGTCGTCAGGCAAGGGCTTTCGCTCCCTGAGCCTGTTCTGAAGCAAGCCCGAGAGACCCATAAGCAGATCGGGGACAGCCTGCTCTTCTGGCTGGGCATCTTTCCGGAACGCCTGAAGCGTTCCAGGAGGCAGGGAGAACCCCTCCTGCTCCTCAGACCCGTGACCATCGGAAAAACCAGTTATAAAATAGTGAGCCTGATTGAAGAGCAAGTGGCTCCTGAAAACGCCCCCCTTTTCCGCAAACTGAGCCAGAAATTTGAACAATACGTCCTTGCTCTGCGCACCGTGAAGAAAGACCTGACCGGCAACGCTTAGTGAGGCTTCCCCCCTCCGTGCCCCTTCCCGCGCCCGGCACCCTTCCCTGCGCCCTCCTTTGGCTCCTTCTTCCTACCTCGCGGAGCCTCCAGGGATACTCCAAACTCCTCACACACCTTATCCCATCGCTTGCCGCGCTTTTCCCAAACCTTCACCACATCCCAAGGACCCTTGCGGGAGTAATGTCCAATATGGATGACCGCAAGCACATCGCCCCAGCCGAGACCCCGAGCCCGCAACGCGGAAACCACTTGCCCATCCGCACCATAACGCTCCCCAAGCAGGCTCAACCAGATCGCCCCTTCTATCTCCCCATCCCTTGCAGAGGAAAGCCCCACCCGGGTCTTATTGAACACTCCCGGGTGGACCCCTAACTCATGCGCCAAAACACCCCAACCCTTCCCCTGGCGATGCTTCCTCAACAGCACGAGAGGGTCTACCCCCACGTCTCGGTAAATGACCAGTGCAGGAGCCAAAACAAACACGGAAGTCTGTGTCTCTCTCCCCGTGGAAAGAATGAAGGTCGCATCCAGGTCTAAAAGGTCTGCAAGAAGCACTGCCCCCAGCGCTTCCTCCCACGACACGTTCTTTTTCTCCACCAAAGCGGTGACACTCCACGTCTGCCCCAATGCCAAAACGGGAAAAAACACACCCAAAATCATCCAACGAGTCAAAATCTTCACGGCGTTCCTCTTGTTCTCTTATTCCCCAATTCAGACGATGCCCCCCGAAAAAGGTTTCAGGTTTTGCCCAAACTTCCTTATCCGGGAGAAAAGGTAAGCTCGGGATATATGATTCGCCCTCGCCTCAGGTCTCCTGGCGCCCTCCTCCGCCAACGAATCCAGGACCACCTGGTCATACTCCCAGGAGTTTACGACGCCATTACCGCCCGCATCGCCCAGAAAGCAGGGGCGGAAGCCCTGTACCTGAGCGGGGCAGGCGTGACTAATTCCCTCACCGCCCTGCCCGATGTAGGGCTCCTCACCCTGGAGGAGATGGCTCGCCACGCTGGGTACATCACCTCAGTAACCAGTATTCCCGTGATTGCCGACGCGGACACCGGATATGGAGAGGTGCTAAACGTGATGCGAGCGGTTCGGGAACTGGAACGTGCAGGGCTTGCAGGCATCCATATAGAGGACCAAGTAAGCCCCAAAAGGTGCGGACATCTGGAGGGCAAACAGGTCATAGAACCGGAGGCTATGGTGGCGAAAATCCGCTCTGCCCTCCGAGCCAGGGAAGACCCCTCCTTTCTCATCATCGCCCGAACGGACGCCCGCGGGGTTCTGGGACTGCAGGATGCCATCCAGCGAGGGCGCCTCTATGCCTCCGCAGGAGCGGACATCATCTTCCCCGAGGGCTTGGAGTCTCTGGAAGAGTTCCGCGCCTTCCGGGAAGCCGTCCCAGGACCCCTTTTAGCGAATATGACCGAGTTTGGGAAAACTCCCCTCATCACCGCGGAGGAGTTCCGCTCGCTCGGGTATAATCTCGTCATCTTTCCGATGACAGCATTTCGGGTTATGATGAAAGCGGTTGAAGAGGCTTACCAAACCCTCTTGAGAGAGGGCTCTCAAAAATCGCTGATAAGCCGAATGCGAACACGACAAGAACTGTACGACCTCATTGAATATGAGGCGTATGAAGCCATAGACCTACAGTTGGCGGAAGAAGCAAAGAAATTCCACTATAAGGAGGAATAAAAAGGAATGGCAACTGGTACTTACAGCCCGGGACTTGAAGGAGTCATTGCGGGCACCACCTCGCTCAGTGAAATAGATATTGAGAAATCTCGCCTGGTCTATAGAGGCTATGACGTGCACGACCTCGCCGAAAAGGGATGTTTTGAGGAAACCGCCTATCTCCTTTTCTACGGCGAACTCCCAACCAAACAACAACTGACGGAGTTTCAAGACCGTCTCGCTCAGGAACGCCAGGTCCCCCCCTATATTTACGAGGTTCTTCGTCAAATCCCCAAAGAAGCCCATCCTATGGACCGCCTCAAAATCGCGGTATCAGCCCTCGCCCCCAGCGACCCCGACTATAACGCAGACCCCACCGACCACGAAGCCAACCTCCGAAAGGCAACACGGCTTACCGCCAAAATGGGCAACCTCGTCGCTAACAGCTGGCGAATTGCCGAGGGACAAGAGGTCATCCCCCCGCACCCGAAACTCAATACCGCCGCCAATTTCCTTTATATGCTCTTTGGCAAAGAACCTGATGAACTGACCACGAAAACCCTGGACACCTCCTTAGTGCTCTATGCGGAACACGGATACAACGCCTCCACCTTCTCCGCCCGTGTCACCGTCTCCACGCTTAGCGACATCTATAGCGGAGTTGTGTCTGCCATTGGCGCGCTCAAAGGTCCCCTCCACGGAGGTGCCAATGAAAAGGCGATGGAGATGCTCTTAGAGATCGGAACACCCGAGCGAGCGGAATCCTATATCAAAGAAGCCCTTGCCCAGAAAAAGAAAATTATGGGGTTTGGACATCGTGAATATAAGATCAGCGATAGTCGCGCAGGCATAATGGGTGAAATGGGGCACCGCATCGCGGAACAAAAAGGCGAAAAGCGCTGGGTAGAAATCGCCGACATCGTGGAACGCGTGATGAAACAGGAAAAAAACCTCTTCCCCAACGTGGACTTCCCTGCCGCCTACACCTATTACCTCCTCGGCATACCCATCCCCCTTTACACACCCATCTTCGCCGTCTCCCGAATCACAGGGTGGACCGCCCACATCCTTGAACAACTGGACAATAACCGCATCATCCGACCCAAATGCCTCTACGAGGGTCCCCCCCCAAGACCCTATGTTCCCATAGACCAACGGTAACAACCTAACCCCGCAGAGCAAAACCCATAAACCCACAATAGGAAAGGGGTTCTGCTGGGAGCGTCAGGGAACCAGAAGTTTCCAGAGTGCTGGTTTATGCGCGCAAGCCAGGGATACACGAGCACAATGCCCGACGAGCGATAACTCACCTTCGCCTGCAGAAGCCTCGTGTTCGGATGAACGAAGCGGGGGCGTTCGTCGTGATCACCACCTCCACCACGGTGTCCGTCGTCGCGGCGGGGCGGAGGTCCACCTGCTCCCACGCTTCTGTCTGATAGTTGAAGAGTTCTATCTTCTGGAGGATGCCAGGGATATTGGCGTGCGCCTCCAAGAGGAAGCGGAGTTCTTCGGGAGCGGAGATAGGCGCCTGAGCGTGGAGCACCACCTGGATACGGTACTCAGCGCCCGTGAGCACGACCTAGGGGCGAAGGACGTGATACTGATCGTCGCTCATCAGGAGGTCCTGCAGGTAGCCAGAGAGGACCAGACCGCGCAGGATCTGGAAGCCTTCGGGCGGGATGGCTTCCTGTCCCCGGGTACTGATGCACGAATACATCTTCCCGTCTATTCGTATCTCCTGGGACGAGGTGGCTCGCATCGGACCAAAACGCCACGAACCTGCCATCCGCACTGATGGAGGGAGCCCAACTATCCCCCTCCAATATGCTAAACTGCGCTGAGGAAAACCCCTTCCAATACTTTATGAGCACGCTCCCCTACCTGAAGAAGCCCGTCCTGGGAATAGAAACGAGTTGCGATGAGACATCGGTTGCGGTTGTAAGGGGTAATCAAGTTCTCTCCAACATCGTGAGTTCCCAGGCGCGCCTCCATGAACAATGGGGGGGCATCGTTCCGGAAGCAGCGGCAAGGAGGCATGCCGAAGCCTTCCTCCCCGTCCTTCAGCAAGCCCTGGAATCCGCCAACATCACCCTGAACGACCTCGGCGGTATCGGCGTCACCAACCGCCCCGGACTCGTGGGGGCCCTTGCCGTGGGCATCGCAGGCGCCAAAGCCCTGAGCCTAAGCAGAAAACTCCCTCTGCTCGGCGTTCACCACCTGGAAGCCCATCTCCTCTCCTCCCTCATCCCCACAGAAGCCAATCGGGAACCCATCACCTTTCCCCACGTATGCCTCTTAGTGTCAGGGGGGCATACGGAACTCATCCTCATCAAAAACCCTGGCGAGTATGAGGTTCTGGGGGGAACTATTGACGACGCCGCAGGAGAAGCCTTTGATAAATCTGCCCGCGCCCTCGGTCTGGGTTATCCGGGAGGACCTGCCATTCAGAAATCCGCGCAAACGGGCATCCCCGATAAATACCGCCTCCCCAGGGGCTTGGAAGACCCCACTCTGAACTTCTCCTTTTCGGGTCTCAAAACCGCAGTCGTGCGACTGGTGGAAAAGGAGGGAGAGAAATTGGATGTACCTTCCGCCGCCCTTGCGGTGGAAGAAGCCATTACCTCGGTCCTCAGCGAGAGAGCCATTTACGCTTGCACCGTGACGGGATGCCAAGCCTTGAGCCTGGTGGGTGGCGTAGCCGCAAATCGCCGATTGAGGGCTAAGGTCCACGAACTCGCCTCGCAAAGCTCCGTCAGGGTTTGGGCACCCCCCCTTGAACTCTGCACCGACAATGGGGCTATGATAGCCCATGTGGCGAGCTGGCGTCTCGCGTGCGGAGAACGCGACACGCTGGAACTGGATGCCTGGGCGCGCGCTCCCTTGCCCCCCAAGCCTCTTGGGGAACCTGAGGAAGCACTCGCACCCAAAAACACCCCGTAGCGGAGAGAACTATGACGCAATCAACTCAAGACACTCCCCAACCTTCCGAGGCACAATTTAAAAAAGGCGTGTTTCTGTTCTGGGCTCTCATTGTCCTGGCGTCCCTTGCCCTCCTGTGGCAAGTCTGGACGATTCGCTCCCTCCGAAACGAAGTGCGTCTGGCACACGAAAATGGTGCCCACTGGTCAGCCCACGTCTTCCGAGCGAGTGTCCAGCCCTTGATATTCGCACGCAGTAGCGGTGATGATGGAACCCTGCAAGCCATCTGTGAAAACATCGTCTCGGAGCGCAATCTAACCCTCGCCGTAGTCTCCGACCCAAAGGGACGCGTCCTCGCCTCCAGCGACACCAACCTGCGAAATCAAATCCTTGAGGATATGGCAACCACCCAACCCCAAAAAGCCTGGGAAGGCTCGTCCTATGTGGTCACTCTCCCCGTGATGCAAGACAACATTCACTTAGGAACCATTCGCCTCAAAGCCTCTCCCCTATCACCCTAACTCATCTCAGAAGAGAAAACAGGCTCCGGACCGTGCGGTCCACCCTCCACTATATCTTGAATGGTCGCCTTGGCATATTCCCGCAAAAGGGGCTCGGGGTCCGAACGAGCCACCCTCTCCAACTCGGAAATCACCCGTGTCTTCCAGGATGCCTGCCATTCACAAAAGTGAATCAATCCATGAATGGCACTGCGACGACCAAACGGATAAGCCCCCGAACGCAATACCTCCAGGAGGACCATCCCTGCCTCCTCTGTCGCAACGTGATCCCCCAGAACATCCCCCGCCTTATAAATGGTTCGCGCATAATCATCCTGGGCACGCATCATCAAATCCCTGATCGCCCATAAGGCTTCCTGGCGCTGTTGGTCCGTCTTGCAAATGTTGACCAGGTCCTCAAAAATATCCAGAGCACACCACTGAGCACTCCGCCGATAAGGATGAGACTCATCCTGAAGAATCCGAATGAGCGCAGGAGTGTAAAGACCGCTCCTCGCATGAGCATCTATCTCAAACATCGCCGAATGAGCCACATCCCGATCAGGACAATAAAGAAGCAAAATGAGTTGTTCCGGACGCAAATCCGAAATGGAGCCCTCATACCGCCGGGATAAACCCAACACCCTGCTGATGGCAAATTGCCTTTGAAATAACGGCTCTACCTCCCGAGCAAGGTTCACAAGCATCTGCTCTATCGTGGGACCCTTCGCCTCAGCCCACAAAGCCTCGCACTTCCCAAATACACCCTTCGGCGTCTCCGCCACAAGCACCGAAAAAGCCTCCCCATAAATCTCAAAACGAACCGTGCGGGAAAACTCTTGAGGCTTCACCCGATATTGCACGCTCAACGACGGGCGAGGCCATAAAAAGGGCTTCCGATGACCAGGATTCACCGCAGGCATCGGACCGCCATTCCTCTCCTCCTCTTCCGCCAAAAAACGGTCTAAAGCCTGCAGGACGTCCTCAGGAGTCGCACTGCTCACACAAGTAGTTTGGGCGCTTTCCCTTCCCCTCGTCAAGTCTAACTTATAAAAAACCCCGTCCCCCGAGGTAAAATAAAGAAGCCTTATATGCCCAACGAAACCTCCCCAACACCCGAACCCAATAAAAACGTGCCCCTGGGAGATACCCAGGAGCCTTCTGTGTTGGCGAAGGAAGAGGACGAAAGTCTACAAAATAAACAACCCCCCGCAGAACCTGAATCTCCTATCCCCCAGGTGGACTGGGAAGCCCAAATCAAAGAACTGGAAGAAGAGGTCACCAAACTCCATCACGAAAAATTGCGCGCCCTGGCGGATCTACAAAACTTCCGTCGGCGCGCCCTTACCCAAATCGCCGAGGCTCGGCAAGATGCAATAGGAGACTTCGCCACCGAATTGCTCCCCATTCTGGATAACTTTGAACGCGCCATCCAGGCTGGCGCAAACGATGCCCCAAAAGAAGCCCTTATAGAAGGGCTTTCCCTCACCCACCGGCAACTCACCGAAGTGCTCCGCGCCTTCCAGATTGAACCCATCCCCTCCCTCGGGGAACCTTTCAATCCTCTCCTCCATGAAGCGGTTACCGCCGAAGAAACCGAAGGACCGCCGGGCATCATCCTTGAAGAAATTCAAAAGGGCTACAAAATGGGAAATAAAGTTCTCCGCCCCGCCAAGGTGAAAGTAAGCAAACCCATCCCTGCCCCCACTAAGGAAGCACTTCAGGAAAATAAACAAGAAGATAAACAAACGTGAGACTTTTCGGCACAGACGGAGTGAGGGGAAGGGTCAATGATGAAATAACCCCGGAATTGGCTTTGCGCCTTGGAAAATCCGCTGGGCAATGGGCAAGGGAGCAAGGCAAAAAGCGCGCCACGGTCGCCCGAGACACCCGTCAGAGCGGGTCTATGCTGGGGGCGGCGGTCGCCTCTGGACTTTGCCAGGCGGGATTAGAGGTGCACACCCTGGGAGTGGCCCCCACGCCCGCCATCGCTTTCGCCACCTTACGGGATGAAAACGCTCTGGGCGTCGTCATCAGTGCCAGCCACAATCCCCCTCAGGATAACGGCATCAAGTTCCTCACGAAGGGAAGAAAACTCTGGGAAGAAGAGGAAGAACAAATTGAAGCCCTTTATTTCAGTGAGGAGCTCAAGCCCACAAAAGAAATAGGGCAAATCACCCCTAACTCCCTTTTGATAGAAGAATACAAGGACTTCCTCACAAAACTCGTCCCCGAAGGCTTGGAGAAGTTTCGCATCGTAGTGGATTGCGCCCACGGGGCGGGGTATGCCCTCGCTCCAGAAATCCTAAGACGCTTGGGTGCCGACGTCATCACCCTGGGCAGTGAGCCAAATGGAAAAAACATCAATGTAAACTGCGGAGCGACTTCCCCCGAAACCATCCAGAAAGCCGTGCCTGCCCACCAGGCTACCCTCGGGATTGCCCTGGATGGAGATGGAGACCGCTGTATCTTTTGTGACGAGCAAGGAAACCTGGTCAACGGTGACCGCATTATGGGCATCTGGGCAGTGTTCCAAAAACAACACGGCACTTTCACGCCCCCCCTGGTGGTAGGCACAGTGATGAGCAACCAAGCCCTCCAGGACGCCCTAACCCCCTATGGAATACAACTCCTTCGCACACCCGTTGGAGATCGCAACGTTGCGAGAAAAATCCAGGAAACCCACGCTAAAATCGGCGGAGAACAAAGCGGTCACATCATTTTTTCGGACCTCACCCGCACCGGAGATGGCATCATCACTATGCTCCAGATCCTGCGCATCCTGAAAATAACCCACACACCCCTTTCCCAAATTCCACCCGTCTTTCAAAATTATCCCCAGACCCTGCTTAATCTGAAAGTACCTCATCCACGCCAGTGCTGTGACTCGCCCCAGGTGAAAACAGCACTCCAAGAAATTCACCAACACCTCGGAGAATCCGTGCGAATTGTGGTGCGCCCAAGCGGAACCCAACCCCTGTGCCGGGTAATGGTGGAAGCCCCTACCCCCGCCGCGCGAGATTGGGCACGCAACCACCTCCTGCAAACGTTGCAATCTGCATTCCAAGCCGAAATCGTTTCAGAAGTGGACCTCACCTATGCTCTTGGCGATTGACGCGGGAAACACCCATGTGGTCGTGGGACTCCACGACGGAAATGAATGGAAAGCCACCTGGCGGTTTGCCACCAATACCCTTGGCACAGAAGACGACCTGCAAGCAAAACTCTTGCCCCTCCTGCAAAGGATTCCCGGTGCGGACGTGCCCGTGCAAAAGGTTCTCTTCGCCAGCGTGGTCCCCGCTCTCAATCACACCCTCCGCCTCTTCAGTCAAAAATGGCTCCAAAAAGAACCCCTCTTCCTCTCCTCGGAAAACTTCCCGAATATGAGGATCCACTATGACCCCCCCTCCGCAGTGGGCGCAGACCGCCTCGCCAACGCCCTCGCAGGACGCGAACTCTATGGTGCCCCTGCCCTCATCGTGGACTTCGGCACCGCCACCACGCTGGACGCAGTGGACGAAGAAGGGGCTTACGTGGGGGGGAGCATTTTCCCTGGACTGGAAGTGAGCCTGGAATCCCTGTTCCAAAGGGCAGCAAAACTCCCTAAAGTGGAAATTGTCCCCCCGCCATCTGCCATCGGAAAAAACACGGTGGAAAGCATCCAGTCTGGATTGGTGTTCGGCTATGCAGGTGCGGTGGACGCCCTGGTGCGAAGGATGCGCGCGGAACTGACAGCTTCTGCCCTTACCGATGCCCGAGTCAAGGTGCTCGCCACTGGAGGTCTTGCTCCCGTCATCGCTCCACTTTGCGAAGAAGTAGACGAGGTGGTCCCCCTGCTCACCCTGGAAGGCTTGAGAATAGTAGGAGAATACATCTAACCCACCATAGCCCTGAAAGGATACTAACGAGAAAAGGGCAGGAGACCCACCCCCTACCCTCCTCCTCATTTCAGGGCTACCACGCCAAAAGCCTCCTTCACCGTGTAAACCTTCCGAAAGCCTGCCTCATAAAGGCGACGGATCACGCCGGGATACACCCGTGACCCTAACTCGCTATCCGGGTCACCAACATAATGAAACATCTTTCCCCTCCGCCGAAGGACCCGGTTCAACTCCGCATAAAATGCCCCCGAGTACATCTCTCCTGCCAACTTCAGCGTGGGGGGGTCGTGAAGAATGCGGTCAAAACTCCCAGAAGCCATCGCCCGCACCAGTTCCGTCGCATCGCCAATTCTCTGTTCTATCTTAGGATGACCAAACAACTCCCGGGACCAGGGATTCTTGCGTGCGATCTGGAGAACTGCGGGGTCACGTTCTATGGTCACCACGTGCTCCGCCGTTCTCGCCAACTCTATTGCGGTATATCCTAACCCGGTCGCCGTATCCAGCACGTATCCCCGCACAGGTTTTAGGGTGGACACCTTAAGCCTGGTATCGCGGTGGGGGTCTATATCCTTTATCCGATGCATTGGAAAGCCCGACACCATCAAAGTAGGAGCCCCCGGGGTAGGCACCAGGGCAAGGATCAACCCCGTCTCCGCTGACTCCAGCCGTATCTCCTCCATTTCTTCCCCCCGAAGGCAAAAGCATTTTCTCGGCTCTTCCAGAATGCGCCTCAAAACATCCCAGGAAACACACACCCCCACAGGAAACAATGCCCCATTCTCTTTTAGCTCCACCTCCACCCGCGAGAGGTTCAAATCGGGCGAAACCTTCACCGTCCGCTTCTGGCTTGCCCAAGCCCGCAAAAGCACCTCCGCTTGATAGTGAGACAAAACCACATCACAATCTTCCGACGCTTTCACCTCATTTAGTATTCCCTTTCACGACGCTTCCTGGCTTGGGTACAATCAAACGCCGAATGGACCTGCGCTCAACCCTCAACCTCCCCGACCCCAACTTTACCATCCCTATGCGCGCCAACCTCCCCGCTCGGGAGCCAGAAATCCAAAAAAGATGGGACGAGATCAACGTCTATGCCCTCATCCAGAATGCCCGAAAGGGATGCCCGAAATTCATCCTCCACGATGGACCACCCTACACCAATAGCCCCATCCACATCGGAACCGCTCTGAATAAAGCCCTCAAGGATTTCGTCGTCAAATACAAAACACTCTGCGGATACCACAGCCCCTATGTGCCCGGCTACGACACTCACGGACTGCCCATTGAACTCGCCGTCCAGAAAGAATCCCCGAAGAACCTCTCCCCCTCCGAAATGCGCCGAGCCTGCCGGGAACACGCCCGCCGATTCATCCAGATACAGACCCAACAGTTCAAACGCCTGGGTGTCTTCGGAGACTGGGAAAACGCCTACGCTACTATGGACCCAGGGTTTGAGTCCGCCATCGTCCGAGCCTTCGCCCAACTGGTCCGCGAAGGCTATATCTACCGCGACCTGCGACCCACCCATTGGTCCATCCACAGCAGGACCGCCCTTGCAGACACCGAACTCGTTTACGAAGAACACACCTCTAAAGCCCTCTATGCCCGCTTCCCTTTGAAAGAGGACCCAAAAGGAACAATCTCTTCCCTCGCTCCGATAGAAAAAACCTTCGCCCTGATATGGACCACAACCCCCTGGACCATCCCCGGAAACCTTGCGCTCGCCTTCCATCCCAACCTTGAGTACGCCCTCGTGCAAAGCGGTCACGAGTTTTACATAATCGCCCACAACTTATTTGAAAAGGTCTTTCAAGAAATTCAAAAACCCGTGGACGCTCTCGTGGCAACGTTGAAAGGAGCCCAGATGGAAGGACTCCACTTTAAGCACCCCCTTTTCCCCCGTGACTCCCTCGGCGTTCTGGCTGATTACGTGAAGCCTGATGAAGGCACGGGGATCGTCCACACCGCACCAGGGCACGGGCACGAGGACTTCGCCACAGGAAAGAAATATGGCTTGCCCATCCTCTGCCCCGTAGATGAGGCAGGCATATTCACGGAAGAGGCAGGCGAATTCGCAGGAAAACCTATATACGAAGCAGAAGACCTCATCATCTCGCGACTAAAACAGGAAGGGCACCTTCTCCTTGCCTATGACTACGTTCACCAATACCCTTACAGTGAAAGAGACCATCACCCCGTCATCTTCCGAACAACGGAACAATGGTTCCTGAATGTAGACCACAAGGATTTACGGCACAAAGCCCTCCAAGCCATCAAAAACGTCCAGTGGTTCCCTCGCCAGGGCGAAGCGAGAATCTCCGCAATGGTGGAAACGCGTCCCGACTGGTGCCTCTCCCGCCAACGCGTGTGGGGCGTGGGCATCCCCATCTTCTATGGCAAAGAATCCAAAAAACCTGTCCTGGACCCTGAGCTCATAGAAAAAGTCGCCCGCGTAGTAGAACAAAAGGGGCTGGATGCCTGGTTTGAAGAACCCATCTCTCACTTGATCCCGGAAGGATACCAACACCCAGAAACCGGCGAAAAGGAGTTTATCAAAGACCCGGACGTGCTGGACGTCTGGTTTGATAGTGGAATCACCCATTACGCCGTCCTGCTCCGCTCCTATAACCCCGTATGGGAAGACTTAGAATGGCCCGCAGACCTCTACCTGGAAGGAAGCGACCAGCACCGAGGATGGTTCAATAGCAGTCTCATAACCGCTATGGCACTCCAGGGCGCACCCCCTTACCGCCAGGTGCTCACCCACGGATTCGTGGTGGACGAAGCGGGAGAACGAATGTCCAAATCAAAGGGCAACGTCGTAGACCCGGTGGATGTCATCAACCGCTTCGGGGCAGACATTCTCCGACTCTGGGCGGGAACGGTGGACTACCGGGGCGACGTCCGCTGTGGACCGAATCACTTAGAACAAGTGGGGGAAATGTACCGCAGGCTCCGCAACACCCTTCGTTTCCTGCTCGCTAACCTCTATGACTTCGCCCCTGATGAGGATAGCCAACCCTGCCAACCCCTGGACCTCTGGGCAATCGCTCAAACCCAAAAACTCCTGTATGCCTACTTCCGGGAAATGAACGAATACGACTTCTCCTCCGCTACCGCAAAAATCCACAACTTCTGTGTCCGAGACCTGAGCGCCTTCTATCTGGATGTCATCAAGGATACTATGTATTGCGACCCTAAAAACAGCTCCACACGCCGAAGCGCCCAAATCGCCTGCCACTTCATCCTCACCCGCCTCACCGTGATGCTCGCCCCTTTTATTCCCCACACCGCAGAAGAAGTCTATCAACGCACCCCTATGGCTTCAAAACATCCTACCGTATTCCTGGAAACCCTTATCTGCCCCACAGAAGAAGAAATCCACGCCCTGGAATCTAACCCCATCTTCATAGGAATAGAAACTTTTCTCCAATGGAAAGATAGGCTCTATTCTCAAATGGAAATATGGAAACATCAAACCGGCGTAAAAGATAGCCAGGAGATCTGCGTGCAAGCCCAAGTGCCTAAAAACCTGTATGACACCCTCATCCCCTGGGAAGCTTACCTCCCCCTGTGGCTGAAAGTCAGTCAAGTGCAAATAAACCCTGCCGAAGGAGAACAATTTTCCTTCGCGCCCACTCCTTATCTTAAATGCACCCGCTGTTGGCTCCACCGACCCGATGTCGCCCCCATCCCCACCACAGCCCCATCCGGAGACCAAGAAGCCCTGCACCTCTGCAAGCGCTGTGCCCAGGTGCTCCACCTATGAGCTCCTTCGCAGAACGTTCCGCCCGCCTGAGAGAAGACATCTCTACCTACGTCCTCTGGCTCTCGGCTCTCCTCGCTATTGACCAGGCAACAAAGTTCTGGGTGCGAAGCCATATGAGCCTTGGAGAGTTCCGCACCCTCATCCCCGGCATCCTGGATTTGCGATACGTGGAAAACACTGGTATCGCCTTCGGGCTACTCCAGGGACTGGGAATCTGGTTGGCGCCCATCGCCGTTCTCGTCGCCCTAATTGCCACGATCGGATACTTCAAAGCCTCTCCCCAGGACCGCAGTTTCCGAAGCGCGATGATCCTTGTCTCCGCAGGCGCCCTCGGTAACTTCCTGGACCGGGCTTTCCTCAACGGACGCGTCACGGACTTCATTGACCTTCAAATCATTCACGTCTTCAATCTCGCGGATGTCTCTATTTCCAGTGCGGTCGCCATCCTCCTCGTTCGGGGGATACTGGAAGAAATAAGGTCATTCCGCCAAAAAGCCTCCTCCCCAACTTCCCCTTCACCCCAGAACCCCACGGGAGAACCCGCCCAGCAGGAAAACCCCATAGAAACCCCAGCCTCCTCTTCCGACTCCCAGCCCCAGGCAGAAGAAACCTCGCATCCCGCCCCCTAAAGAGCCCCCCTTGCATCGGGTATCATAAAGCGGAAATGACCCAATCGCGCCAAAAAGGCAGTAAACGCTGGGGCACCGGCTCCTGGTTCTTGATGCTCACCGGGTTTTTGAGACGCCCTGTCCAAGCGTCTCCTTTGGAAGCCCGGCTGGCGAACTCCGCCGGGCTTCTGTCTTTGGGGCGCCAATTCCTCTCAGGAAAAGACCCTAATGGCTGAAACCGACGTATTGTTGCTAAACAACAACTACGAGCCACTCAACGTGTGCTCGCTCGTTCGCGCCGTCACCCTGATGCTCAAGGGAAAGGTGGAAGTGCTCCATAATAACGGACACATCGTTCGCAGTGGAGGGCAAGAAATCATCGCCCCCTCTGTCATCCGCCTCCGCTATCACGTCAAGCGTCCCGTCCCTGTGCTCCGCCTCTCCAAGCATTCCATCCTGGCTCGGGACAATTACACCTGTCAATACTGCGGAGCCACGGGCAAAGACCTCACCATTGACCACGTCATCCCCCGAAGGGTGGGCGGAACCCATTCCTGGGAAAACGTCGTCGCCTGCTGTAAGCGGTGCAACCTCCGAAAAGGGGACAAAACTCCCAAGCAAGCCAATATGCGCCTCATCCGACAACCCAAAAGACCCCACTACGTCCCCTTCATTCCCCTCAGCACTTATGTCAAAGCCACCCAGCGAGCAGACTGGCAAATCTACTTGCCCGTCTTTGAAGAATTCTCTCACCCCTAAGCCCCACGGGTCCATTCCCAAACCGCCAAAGAAAACACTCTAAACCCCCTCCGCTACCCAACTCCCCCTAAAAACGCCCTTACCCCTTTTAGGCAAATGCGAAAAAGGCTAATAAGGGAGGGGCAAGGGAGCGCTCATCCCCCTAAAAAAGGGGGAACAGAGGGAAAAGGGCTTAATAAAACTCCCCTTGACACTACGTTCAAAAAATATTAAAATGATTACAAGGAGACAAAAGATGAGACACACCATAAGAACTTGCGCCTTGCGTTTTAGTGGCTGGAGCCTGCTGGCTGTCCTGACCCTGGTCCTCGGGGATTCCCTCCACGCTCAAACTCTGACCTGGCTGGGCACGCTACCTGGCGGGAGCAGGAGTGAGGCTTCTGGCGTTTCCCCTGATGGTTTGGTGGTGGTCGGGACTGCAACAAACTCCGCAGGTAACTCACGCGCCTTCCGCTGGACTCTCCCAACGGGGATGGTGGACCTTGGAACGCTCGGTGGCGAGAGTTATCGCAACTCCAGTGCTGCAGTAGACGTTTCTGCAGATGGATCAATAGTGGTCGGCACTTCCTTTCACTCTGCACGAAGTGGCGGGGTAATCATTACCACTCGGTATCGCGCCTTTCGGTGGGTGAACGGCACGATGGAGGATTTGGGATCATTGCCCAATGCACCCTGGAGCCTCTCCGCAGGGGTGTCTGCCGACGGCTCAGTGGTGGTGGGCACCGCAACAGCCAGCACCGGTTACCTGCGTGCTTTCCGTTGGGAGAATGGTGTGATGCAAGACCTGGGCACGCTCGGTGGTGCTTTTAGTTCAGCCTTTGGTATCTCTCCCGATGGCTCCGTGGTAGTCGGCTGGGCATCTACTCCCGAGACCTGGGAGCGCGCCTTTCGGTGGACCGCAAGTGGCGGGATGGAAGATCTGGGCACTCTGTCAGAGGGTTTCTGGAGCGAGGCTTATGAGGTCTCCGCTAATGGCTCAATAGTGGTCGGCAGGGCAGAAATCGCCACCAATCGGTGGCGCGCTTTTCTTTGGGAGGCAGGTGTGATGCAGAACTTAGGCACGCTTGGAGGTGACCAGAGCAGAGCCTGGGATGTTTCCGCCGACGGCTGGATGGTGGTCGGAAACTCTCTGGACGAAGGCGGTCAAAACCGTGCCTTTCGGTGGACGCCCTCACGGGGAATGGAAAACCTGAACCAGACCTACGCCAGCCTGCTGACGCCCGGGTCAGGGCTTTTTGAAGCGCGTGCCATCAGCCCCGATGGCAGGTACATCGTAGGGTATGGCTACAACGCAGAGACGGGACGTGAGGAAGGATTTCTTCTGGATACCTATGAACCCCTCCTGCCCCAGACTTTTAGCCTCCTGAGAGGCTTCCTCCGCTCTGGACAACTTTCCGACCTCTTCGTTTCCGATAATCAATACCTGAGACTCATCCCAGGGTTTGTTCTCAACCAGCTGGAGCCTCCCATCCAGGTGATCGTCCAAACCACCGCACCCGTCACCCAACCCCTGCAAGTGACCCTCCAGTGGGAAGTCGCCGCTAATGTGCCTAACGTGGAAGAGCGGGTGGAACTCTATAACTTCACCACGGGACAATGGGAACTCCTCAACCAGCAGGTTATCACCCAGGAGGACACCCGCTATCAGGCTCTCGCTCGCACCCCGGGGTTCGTCTCGTCCACGGGGGAGATACGGATGAAACTCTCTTATAGAGCCCTCGGGTTGGTGTTGTTCTATCCCTGGGAAGTCCGCCTGGATGAAGCCTCCTTCGCCATCATTCGATAAAACTTAGTCCACAAGTAGTGAGAATAGGGAAGCAGACTCTGCCTGCGAGAAAGAGTTCGCCCTACGCCTCCGATTCCTGTCATGAAGGGAGCTCCTATGCCCTTACGGGCCGGCGCTCTCTGACACCCGATTGTCCCGATCTTGCCTTCAAAACCCCCAAAATGTGCCCTTGTCCTTGCCAAAAGACAAAAATGGGCGTATAATAAAAAAAACAAGTCCACAAAGGCAAGAGAAAAATCAATGAAAGAGGCACAAAAATGGATAGAGGCACTCTTAGGCGGGTGTATGCGCTTCTGAGCGCAAGCGTTCTGTCGTTGGTCGCGACCGCAGGCTGGTCGCAAAGCCTGACCTGGCTGGGCACACTGGGCGGCAACGGCAGCTGGGCTCGCGGCATCTCGGCAGACGGCGCGGTGGTCGTCGGTGAGGCGCGCAATGCCAGCGGTTATCTTCGTGCCTTTCGTTGGACGGAGGCTGGTGGAATGCAAGACCTCGGCACGCTGGGCGGAAACTCCAGCATTGGTCGGAATCTCTCGGCGGACGGCTCAGTGGTCGTTGGCTGGGCAACCAACGCCATCCATCGGGACCGCGCCTTTCGCTGGACGCAAGCGGGGGGGATGCAGGACCTCGGCACTTTGCCAGGCACCGATAGGAGCGGGGCTTATAACGTCTCAGCTGACGGGGCAGTAGTCGTTGGCTGGTCACTCAACCCTGCCGGCGGTTTTGTTCGTGCCTTTCGCTGGACGGAGGCTGGTGG
>CAZVXY010000001.1:0-556851 GCA_964631245.1 uncultured Fimbriimonadales bacterium | reverse complement strand
AGCTGAGGGGATAGAGGATGCAAAGTGTCGGAGTTGGGCGCTTTGTGCTATTGCTAAGGAGTTGGCGAAGGTGGATGAGGAGAAGGCGGTTTGCCAGGCTGAAAGGATTGAGGACGCTTATCATAAGGCGTTAGCCTTCGTGAGCATTGCGCGAACTATCAGGGAAAAACATTGTGAGGACAAAGAGCAGAACCTGTTAGAGTAGTTTTAGGGGTTAGGCGGGTTTCGTTTCCCCTCTGGAGCGGTTTCGGTTTTTTAATCTCTGCCTTTTTCTTTCAGGGGGTTCCTTTCCGGGTTTTCTGCTTGGGGTTGGCAGTTATGCCACAGGGCAATAATTTTCTGAACCACTTGGGGGATGGTGAGGTCATCGGTATTGATTTCTATGGCGTCTTCTGCTTTTCTCAGGGGGCTATCTTCTCGCGTGCTATCCCTTTCGTCTCTTTTCTGGACCTCCTGCTCAATTTCCTGCTGGGTTACTTCGGGTGCGTTTCTCTTTTCCTTGTCTGTGCTGGATTTTTCCGAGCGCATTTGCTCATAAATTCGTCGGGCGCGGGTTTTAAGGCTTGCGGTGAGGAAAATCTTCAGGCGTGCGGAGGGACAGATGACGGTGGTGGTATCTCTTCCTTCCAGGACCACGTTGCCCTTTTCTGCTATTTCCTTTTGTTTGTGAACGAGGAGTTTTCGCACCTGTGGGAAGGCGCTGAGGGCGCTTGCCCATTCTGCTACCCAGGGCTCGCGAATTTGTTCGGTAACCTCTTCTTTGCCCAGGAAGACCTGCGTTCCGCGTGCGGGGTCGGTGCGCAGGGTGATGGAGTACTCGCGGGCGATGCGTGCGGTTTCCTCGCCCTGCTCGGGGGTTAGCCCGTGCCTTTTAGCGATGAGGGCGACGGCGCGATACATCGCCCCGGTTTCCAGGAAGGTGAATCCGAGTTCTTTGGCGACCAGGCGTCCCACGGTGGTTTTTCCTGCTCCTGCAGGTCCGTCTATGGCGATAACGCTGAGGGGTTCTGTCATTCCCAGAGAGCATACCGCGGGGCGCCTGGGGGTAACTTTCTTGGGGATGGGGCGTTTAAGTTTTTATCAGGAGGGTTCTATGGGAAGTTTGATGGTGTGCTTTGCTCTTCTGCGCTTGGGGAGTGCGTGGGTGTTTAGTTGGCTGGTTGGAGGTACGGGTGGGATTTTTTGCGTTTCGGAAGGGGATTTTTCGGTGGGGGGTCAAATTGTTCGTCCCGCTCCTCCCTCGGATGCTGGGTTCAGGGGGTTGTTTGTTGGGGAGCCCGTGATTTATAAGAACCTGGTGGTGTTTCCCGTTCAAGTGGTGCGGGGCAAGGATGGGGGGACGAACGGGTTTTCTTCAGAGAGGTATCTTACTCTGGATGAGGGTTTGAAGGCGGGGCAGGTGATTATTACGGAGCGCTCGGGCGGTGGGATCATTCGGCGAGAAGTTTCCGGTGTTCAGGAGGGTCGCCAGGTGCTTCAGGGAGGGCAGATCGCCCCCGCCGTGAATGAGTTAGTGGTGATCAATAAGTCGGACAGGTTGTTGCTTTTGCTGGCAGGGGAGGTGGTGGTGGGTGGGAAGCAGGATCGCATCATCGGTCAGGATGTTTTGATCCCTCCCGGAGGTCCCTATCCTTTGGGGGTGTATTGTGTGGAGCAGGGTCGCTGGCGTTCGGGAGAGAAAGGGGAAGCCTTTAGCGAGGGTGGGGCGATGGTGCATCCTGAGGCTCGTTTGAGTGCGCAGGAGGCGCGGAGTCAATCCCAGGTGTGGAAGGAGGTGAGTGCCAAGCAACACGACTTGGGAGTTTCCAGCCCCACGGGTCGTTTTCAAGACATCCTTTCTTCTCCTGCCTCTAAGGAGGTTCAGGATGCGGTTCGTGAGATAGAGCATCGTTTGCCCCGGGAGGGTGTTGTGGGTTTGATCATCGGGGTCAATGGTCGTCTTACGTGGATGGATTTGTTTGGTTTTCCTGAATTGTTTGGGAAATACCGTGCCAAGTTACTGGCGTCTTATGTTTTGGGCGCTGGTGGAAAGCGTGTTGAGGGTGGGGTGAAGCCGATCACGGTGGAGCAGGCGACGCGATTTTTGCGTGATCGGACGGGTGCGGTAGAGACATCGTATGACGAGCGGGGCGTGTTTCGGCTCACTCGCGTTCAGGGCAATCAGTTTGTTCTGTTTGATTTAGAGGACATCACAACCTGGCCTCCCCTTGTGGTGCATACGGTCAAGATGCCGTGGCAGGGGGCGGAGCCGATTCGGAGGTCGCGGGGTCTTTAGTGGGTGTGCCTTCCGTTTCAATGCGGGCGTGGATGAGAGGTGTTTTTCTGGGTGGTTCGTCGCTGAGGGTGATGGTTTTCCATAGTCTTTTTTCCGCCTCTTTTGCCTGGGAGAGATCGGAGGCGTGGATAGTAAGGATGGGATCTCCTTCGTGCACGTAATCGCCGAGGGTGATGGCGAGTTGGATGCCTGCACCCAATCGGTCTTCTTTGCCTGTGGTGAAGAGCCATCGGGCGATGCTTCCCATTTCTGCGGTGTCCAAATGCTTGACGAAGCCAGAGCGTGGAGCCTTGACGGGGAGAGTGGCTTTTGCCCTTGGCAGGTGTTTGGCAGGGTTTTCCACAACTCGGGGGTCTCCCCCTTGCGCCTCAATCCAGTGTGCCATCACCTCCAGGGCTTTGCCTGAAGCCAGGACTTTTTCAATATCTGCTTGTTTCCCAAACAGGTCCAGGGCTTCCTGACAGAGGGTTTTCGCCACTGTTCCCAGGCGGTTTTTGCATTTCCTTTTTAATTCTTCTATGGCGCATTCCACTTCCAGGGCGTTGCCTATGGCAGGAGCGAGGGGTTGGTTCATATCGGTAATGAGGGCGGAGGCTTTTTTGTCCGACCTTTTGGCAATATCCACCAGGATTTTTGCCAATTCACGAGCTTGCGTTTCTTCCCGTAAGAAGGCGCCGTTTCCGCATTTCACATCAAAGACGAATCCATTGGCTCCTGCAGAGAGTTTCTTGCTCATCACGCTTGCGGCGATGAGGGGGATGCTTTCCACGGTTTGAGTGCGGTCTCGGAGGTCGTAAAGGATTTTGTCCCCGGGAGCCAGCCTTTCGGTTTGCCCTGCGAGGGCGCATCCCACTCTTTTCGCAATTCCGATGAGTTCTTGAGGACTTAAGTCATAACGGAAGCCAGGAATACTGGCAACTTTGTCCAAAGTTCCCCCGGTAAACCCGAGGGACTTACCAGACATTTTGACGACGGTGAGCCCGCAGGCGGAGGCGAGGGGGAGGAAGAGGAGCGTGACCGCGTCCCCCACTCCCCCCGTACTGTGTTTGTCCACGACGGGGTATCCGAGCTCATCCAGGTTCACCCTCTCTCCCGAGTCTGCCAGGCTGGAGGTGAGGGCGTGGGTTTCCTCCTCGTTGAGTCCACGCAGGTATACCGCCATCAGCCAGGCGGAGGCGACCTCGGGGGGCACTTTTCCTGTTACTAATGCTTGGATAAAGGCTTTTATTTCTTTCGGGGTGTGGTGAGCGCCATCTCGTTTGGAGCGGACGAAGCGGGCAAGGTCTATGTCGGGCTGAGGTGATGGGGATGGGTTCACATAGACAAGTTTGCCTGAAGATGTGTCATACTTTTTGAGGTAAGTCTCTGATTTTGCCTGTTTTTGGATAAGGACTATGCCAGACGAGTTGAATCCGCATCACCGATCGTTAGAAGGCGTGCCGGACTCCCCGAGCGCAGGTGATGCCGGCATCTCTTCGGGAGGGTCTCTCCCAGGCGGGTCTGGAGGGGAGTTAGATGAGTTTGAGGCGGCGATAGCAGCAATGGATTCCGGTGAAGAGGATCTGAGCGGGCGGAGGCTGGTCAAAGGGGAGATTATCAAGGCGACGGTCATTCAGGTGGATAGGGATCGTGCGTTTGTGGATCTTGGGATGAAGTCTGAGGGGGTCATTCCGTTAGAGGAATTGGCTCATTCTGCCCCTGCGGATGCCCGTGAAGTGGTGAAAGTGGGAGATGAGATTCGGGTGAAGGTTGTGGAGCCTCGGGGGCAGGAAGGCAATCCCGTTTTGAGCAAGCGTCTCGCGGATTTTGACCTGGCATGGGAGCGGATGGAGCGGGCTTTTGAGAGAGGTGAGGTTCTCCACGGGTTTGTGATTGCCACGGTAAGCCGGAAGCGAAACGATGGCAATGAAACCATAGTGGGTTTGGAAGTGGACCTGGGGGTAAAGGCTTTTGTGCCTGCCTCTCAGGTGGCGCACACCGGCAGGCGGGGTTTGGAGCGCCTTGTGGGGCGAAGCCTTCCCGTGAAGATTTTGAGTTTGGAAAGGGAAAAGCGGAAGGTGGTGGCTTCCCACATAGAAGCCGAGAAAATCCTTTCGGAGGAGAAGCGGAATAAGGTGTTCTCTACTCTGAAGGTGGGGGATGTGGTGGAGGGGGTGGTGAGGCGTTTGTGTGATTATGGTGCGTTTGTGGATGTGGGTGGTGTGGATGCCTTGCTTCACGTTAGCGAGTTGGATTGGTCACGGGTGGAGCATCCGAGTGAAGTGCTCCAGCGGGGGGACCGCATCAAAGCGATGGTGTTGCGAATTGACAAGGAAAAGGGACGGATTAGCCTGGGACGGAGACCCCTTCTCCCTGACCCCTGGATAGCCATCCAGGAGAGGTACTCCGTGGGGTTTAGATTCAAGACGATAGTGAGTCGGGTAGTGTCGAGCGGAGCATTTGTACGTCTCCCTGAGGGTGCGGAGGCGTTTTTGCCCGTTTCGGAGATGGCTCATCGGAAGGTAAAGGACCCCCTGGAGGTGGTGGCGCCCAAGCAGGAAGTGGAGGTGCAGGTGATTACCATGAAGCCAGAGGAACGGCGAATGGTGGTATCTATGCGAGCCCTTCTCCCCTTTGAGGAGCGCCTCCCCAAGCCTTCTAAGAAGCGGAGAGCTCGCCGGGAGCGGGAGGAACACGACGAGCCTTTGGTTTCGGGCTATAGAATAGAAGAGCGATTTGCAGGCTTTCAAGGTTTGGTCTCAAGCCTGGGGGACACTGAAGAGGGATCCCAGCCGGAATCTCCGGACGAAGCGGGCTCTGAGGGGGGAGAAGTTCGCGAGGGTGGGGAGTGACCAGGGACCTTCTGCTGCCGTAAGGGGGTGTGAGGCAGACTCTGTGTATCCCGAGGGCAAAGGCTTGAAGGTAGCGATAACAGGGGGTCCTTGCGATGGCAAAAGTACTGTCCTTCGTTTTGTGGAGGAATGCGGTTTTGCGGTTATTCAGGCGGATGAAATTGTGCAACGGCTTTATAGCTCGGCGTGGTTTTGCAGGGCATTTTCTCACGCGGTATCTCCTGAATTTGTTATCAATGGTACTATAGACCGAGCTCTTCTTTTGCGGGCGATGGTTTCGGATCCTGTTTTACGGCGGCGGCTTAATTCTTTTCTTCATCCTTTAGTGTTCCAGGAGATCGTTTTCTGGCTGGGATGGCGAGAGGTGGCTTTTGCGGAGGTGCCTTTATTGGTTGAATCAGTAACTTTTGGTTATTTTGATTATGTATGGGTGGTGGATGCGGGTGAGGAAGAGAGGTTTCACAGGCTTCGGAGTCGTTTGGGTGGAGATGAGGAACTGGCACGGGGTCTCTTGAGGGTCCAACTTCCGACGGCAGGGAAACGTGCCTTTGCTGACGAAATCATACGAACAAATCGCCCTCTTGAAGCCGTCCGAAATGAGGTACAACGCCTTGCGGTCCCGTTGGGGCGTCTTGAAAGGCGAGGGTAGTGGTTTTGTGTGCTATACTGCCTACGCTCAAGGGGCGTCTCCTTTGGGCTTCGTTGTGGAAGCGGTTTCGCGTGAAGAGAGAGGCTCATTGGTTGCGCGCAAGTGAGCATAACCCTCGGGCTTCTGAGGCGTCTTTGAGAGAGAAGAACCAAAACTGAAGAGAAGGAGGAACCTGACGTGAGGAGGTTCATTGAGTCGACGGTAGGAAGACGGGTGAGCGAGATGCTCATCCTGGCGCTGGTTTGGAATTTTGTCTATTGGGCATTGCCTGCCCCTTCCGCTTATGCTCAGGTGGCGGTTCAACGCCCCCAGTGGGCGGTGATAGATTTTGTGAACAAAACGTCTTTGGGAGGGCGTGCCCTGGGCGGAACTGCAGCAGATGCGGTAGCGGCTCTCCTTTTGACGGCGAATGTGGATGTGCTTGGGCGTGAGACAGTGGAGCGCGCCTATCAGGATTTGGGGCTTACCCCGCCCGTTACAAGCAAGTTGGATATTCTCCGTTTGGGGCAGTACCTGACAGTTGAGGTGGTGGTGATAGGAGAGATCCAGCAGGCTCAAATTCGTCGGGGAGCCAATGGGCGCTCTGCAGATGTTGCTATGATCGTTCAGGGGATAGACGTTTCTTCCGGGTTTCCGATTGTGGGCACCGCCGTGGTTGGTTCCTCTTCCGAGAGGCCTGGAGACATAGCGGATGACGCTCTTCTGAGCGAAGCGGTGAACGATGCGGCGCAGAAGGCGATGACCGAAATTCGCCGTCAACAAATTGGCACTGCCACGGTATTAGCTACTCCCAGCAAGTTCGTGAAGATTAATATGGGCGCTCGCCACGGAGTGAAGGAAGGGATGCGGATGGTGGTTACTCGTCAGAACGAGTATGTGGGCATCGTTCGCATTTCCAATGTGAAGCCCGATGGTGCGGAGGCGACGGTGGTGGAGTCGGTGAAAGGGGTTGCTCCGGGTGATAAGGCGCGCCCCATTTATGACCATCTCCCCGAGATCAAGCTGGTTCCTGGAGGTGGAGGGAAGGTGCGTTCGGTGGGCAAGGGGGGAACCACCTCTGCCTTAGTGGCGGTGCTAGTTTTGGGTTTGTTAGCCCTTACGCTTCAGAAAGGGTCCGGCGGGTCTCCTCCGGGGAGACTTATCACGGAGGCGACCACAGCGGAAGACGGGATTTCCCCGGTGGTGCGGGCACGCTGGCATCCAGACATATTCAATCTCGGCGCCTGGAACCGAATTGAGTGGCATCTCTGGAGGACGGATTACGCTACCACTCCTGTGGAGGTGGTTCCGGGGACGATCAGCCAGGTGTTGGACCGGACAAGTGCTCGTACCCGGCAGTGGCGAGACCCCGCGAACTTTGGAGGCGTGGGAGGACCTGCCTGCGTGGAGGACCCGGGAGCGGAAGACTTCCCTGCTCCTGCACCCGGCATCATTCCCGGGACGACTTATATGTATCAACTTTCCTTAATTTATCGTCTGAGTTCCCTGGACGTGCCAGGAGCGGGTGGAGGAGAGGTGCAGGAGTGCTTTTTCACCACGGGTCGGGCTACCGCTCAGGGACCTGTGACGCCTCTTGATCCTCCTATCCTTGCTCTTCCCGAGAATGGTAGCCAGGGCGTGGGGAACATCATTCAGTTTAGCTGGCAAGCGAGCACCGGAGCGGACCAGTACGTGGTGGAGATTTCCACGACGCCTACTTTTAGTTCTCGGGCTACCGTGCGCGTGGTTGCCCGCGTGGAAACTCTGTTGGGTGGATTGATTTCCACCGAGCCTGTTAACATCACAGCGGTCTTCCCCGCGGTGGAGCGCCTGTATTGGCGAGTGGGAGCACGCAACAGTGGGGATGTCCCCGGTCCTGTTCCCGATGTTTTGGGTGAGCGGTTTGTGTTTAGTCGCCCGTTCCAGTTTGATCGGGTGACCCCGCCACCTCCGCCACCCCCCAGCGAATAGCCTTGATGGTCTATGCAAACTTAATAAAGATCGTCTATGCCACACCAAGTAAGGAGGACTAATAAAATGAAGATATGGGTGCAGATGGTTGGAGTTTGTCTTGTCTTTATGGCAAGCGTGAGTGTGCGGTCTGCGGAGACAGATTTTCCGCGGGTGCCAGGGGAAGTTATCGTGTGGCTTTCTCCTGCCACGACAATTTCCCAGGCGGATGCGCTGGCACAAGAGCATGGGCTGGTTGTGAAGCGCCCAATGCGTCCCCCCGGGATGTTTCTTATGTCGCTTCCCGTTCCGCAGGTCTCCAATGAGCCTGCCATAATGCAGGAGAAACTCACGTCCTTGCGGTCGGATTCCCGGGTTCGTCAGGTGACTCTTAATTATATAGCGCAACTTTATCAGATCCCGAATGACCCCTTGTTTGGCCCAGGTCAGACGGAGCAGTGGAACCTGTTTCAGATTGGTTTGCCTGGTGCCTCGGGGGCGTGGGCGACTGAAAAGGGTCGCAACGGGATTATCGTCGCGGTACTGGATACGGACTATGCGGTAAATCATGAAGACTTCTTTGATGTGTTGAACCAGTCCCGTTTGATGACCGGTTATAACGCAAATAACGGGGGGACCAATGTGGAGCCTCCCCCAGGCGCGGTGCCAGGAGAGTATTTTTCGCACGGGACGATGGTTGCCAGTTGCATTGCTGCGGGCACGGATAACGGCGTTGGGATGGCAGGCGTGACGTGGGAAGGGGTGAAGGTGCTGCCCATTCGCGTGATGAATGACAATTTTCAACTCACATTTGAGTTGATTTTCAATGGCTACCAGTTTGTGATTGACTGGAACAACAACCCCAGCAATCCCCACATCGTTGCCATTAATATGAGTTATGGGTACCTGTCGGGTCCCAATCCGACCGATTTTGCCCTGACCCAGCAGATCGCCAATCAGGGCACCCTCCCCATTGCGGCAGCTGGGAACTCCCGTCCCTTCTTCCCTGCGGGTTGGCCTGCGAGCCATCCTCATTGCATTTCTGTGGCAGCGACTCGCTATGTGTCTCCTGCCCTGGAGAAGGGTTTTGTTGCCTCGTATAGCAGTCAGGGCTTGCCGGACCGTTCCCGCAAAGTGGACCTTGCGGCGCCTTCGGCGGATACTGCTCCTGTGGTATCCATCAATTGGCCCACGGGCTATACGGAGGGTGGAGGGACTTCCTATGCTTGTCCCACCGTGGTGGGCGCAGCGGCGCTGTTGGCTTCGGCAGGGATGGACACTTCGGAGATCTTTGATGCCCTGAAGCAGACCGCGGTGGTGGCGCCTGGCGATCCGGTGCCTAACGTAGATACCGGATGGGGTGAGATTGATGTTGCGGGTGCCCTCACTTTGGTGAGACCGGGTATTCGGGCCGTTGAGCCTGAGGCGGGGGCAATCTTCAAGTATCAAACCATTCCCTTCAAGTTTCGGCTTTTCAAGATAAGGACTTCGGGTCCTGCGCCTGTGGTGACGATTGAGAAATCGGATGGCTCTTTCAGCACGACGGTGGACCCCTCAAACTATACGCTGACGCCTGACCCCAATAATCCGAACATTGTTTGGCTGGAAGGGAATGTTCGCCTGGACGATGGTTCTGGTGTCGCAGAGGGTAGGTGGAAGATTATTGTGGAGGGGATGGAAATACCTCCCAATACTCAGACGTTCCGAGAGGAGCGGGAGTTGGAGGTTCAGTTCCATCGGATCCCCGCCGGTCTTTCTATGATTTCGGTGCCTTATCGCCTGGAGGGGACGGGGGTTCCTCCTGAGGGGCGTCGCCCTGAAAGCTTCTTCCCTGCCGGGTTTCGGCTTCATCGGTGGGTTCCCTCGGTGGATGCTATGGGTAATCCGGTTGGTTCCTACGCCTTGTATGACCCCACAGGTCCCTTTGACCAGGAGGCGGGCTTCAAGCCTGCTTCGGTGGAGGTGGTGCGAAGGAACACCACGGGAGGAGAGACCATTCAGCACGGTCCGTTTGGGGTTGGGCTCTGGCTGAGGGCGGATGCGAGCTCCACGATGAACTTTGAGTTGGGTCCCGAGCCGGACGTTCTATATTATAGGATCCGCCTGAAGAAGGGCTGGAACCAATTCGGGAATCCGTATGATTTTCCTGTGGATTGGCCTTCGTGCCTCATTGTGCAAATACCTTCGGGGCGGCTGTTCAGTATCCTTTCGGCGGCGGAGGCTCGGATTATCCGTCCTCAGATTTTCCGGTTTGCGCGCCTGTTTGACGGAAGTCTGGGGTACCTCGCCGCAGCCCCCCCACAGGGACAACTCCTGCCCTTTGAGTCTCACTGGGTCTTTGCCTTTGAGGAGTGCTGGCTCCAGGTGCCCCCATTGCCCGGTTCGGGGACAGCAAGCCTGAGGCAGAGGAACGTGAGGGGGGAGGGGTGGTTGATGCAGTTGGGGGTGGCTTCCAAGGACGCGGGAGATATGGCAAATTATTTCGGGGTAACCCGGGAAGTTAATCGGACGTTAGATTTGATACCCGAACCGCCTTCGAGCCCGGGCGGAGTGGCGCTCTTTTTCCGGCGGGACGATGAGCCTCTGGGGCTTTCGCAGGACCTGCGGAGTGCCTCGCTCGGGCGAGAGGTGTGGCGGGTGACGGTAATACCCAACCGTCCGAACACAGAGATGACCTTGCGGTGGAGTGAAATAGCCCGACCGACGAAGCGCGTCCGGCTGATGCTTCGGGACGAAGCGACGGGACGCACCCAGGTAATGCGCCCGACGGGTTCCTACACGTTTGTGGTGGGGGAGGACACGAGCCCCCGAAGCTTCACGATTGTGGCGGAACCCGAAGCCCCGGGTCGGCTGGTAATAGGAAATGTGAGCGTGAGCGGAGGTTCTCGCGGTCCTGTGCCCACGTCCTACTCTATCCAATATAGCCTGAGCCAACCAGCGGAAGTGTCCGTACGGATACTCCGGATGGATGGAAGGGTGGTGGCAGAGATAGATGCGGGCACTCGCTCTGCGGGGACCAACACCCTCGTGTGGAATGGGCGGGACACTCGTGGCGTTGCGGTCGCTCCGGGCGTGTATATCCTGCAGATAACGGCGGAAACCGCCCAGGGCGAACGCGCCAGGACCACCACTCCGATCAATGTCATCCGATAGTGAAGGAGGCAAGATGATGAGAAGAAGCAAAAAGGCGTTGCTGTCTGCGGGCATCCTTGCGGTGGCGAGCGTGCCCTTCGTGTCGTATGGAATTCCGGGGTGGGAGGTTTGTTTTGACTCCCTGAATACTCAGCCGATTTCCCCCGATGCCTCTGTGGCAGTGGCGGGTAGCCCCATCATTGTGGGAGGCGTTGGGGCTACGGGATGGATTAACTGGGGACCTAATAGCCCCTGTGGCATTCCGCCGGGTAATGAACTTCGGAACATTCCAGGGTATATGCAACTTCACGTGGGTCCTCAGGGGAGCCTGGAGAGCTCTTTTGATGACTGGGCGCCCATCACGATGGGGGCTTTAGACCCGACCATCTTCCTCCCTCCCACTTTTTTGGGCGCGGGAAATGAGTGGAGCTATGTTACGATCCGGGCGGTTTCTGGTGAGGGGGATATAGAGGACACGAAGTTTCAAGGGGGAGGGACAAGGAGCACCTTTTCCTTCCGGCGCGTGGTGTCAACTGAAACCGTTGGAACCAACACGCCCGTGCTTGTGAATTTGGTGATGAAGAGCGTAGGAGGTTCTATCCGATACGAATGGACGCTGGAGAACACGAGCACGTCTCAGGTTCAGATAGGGCTGAGACATATGACCTGGCTCGGTATGCTGACCGAGAATGGTGCTGCGGGCTTTGGACGTGGGGCTTATACTCTGGCTCCCAATTTGGGATACTTGCCGATTGAGGTGGCTTTTGACCGGCGATTAGACCCCTTGCGTTTTCCCAACGAGATCCAGTTTCATTTTAGACAGAGCGATCCCTATCCCAGCCTGCGGGTGCTCACGGGCCGCGATGATGCCCATCCCGATCAGACACCGGCAGACCGCATTATACTTGCCAATTATGATTGGCCTGCAGACTCGGACAACCTCTGGAACTTCCCGGTGGTTTTTGACCAAGGGGTAAGCAACACTGCTTTTGCTCTTTACTTTGACCCTGTGCCCGTTCCTCCGGGTGGCAGTCGCACTATTGTGTATTACCTTGAGCCTGCCTGGGTAACGGTGGACAACAACCTGGGCAATGATGGGGGGGTTGCCCTTGCCACGGAAGCGCCCTGGTTCATCAATTACAGTGCCAGCGGGACGAACCGCTTAGATCCCAACCCCTTCTTTGTGACTCTATGGGTGGACAATCAGTATGGGAATTTTGGTGAGACGCAACCAGTTACGATAAGAGATGTGAACTGCACCATTGCTCTGGGACCCGGGTTGAGCCTGGCGGCTGGAGAGACTGCGACGAAGACGATAGCGTCCATAGGTCCTGCAGGCGTATCTACGGTGCGCTGGCGGGTGGTGGCGGATGGGGTGCGTGCGGGGTTGCTTCAATATCAGATTAGCGTATCGGCTGACCCAGGTGGTAATAAGACGATAAGCAGGAGCGTGTTTGTTTCTCACACACCGGTGAAGGATATTGTTCAGGGCCCACAGTTGGTGGGGTTCCCCTGGACGTTTGCCAACAATAACCTGAATGTGATATTGGGATTGAGTTCGCCTGCGGACTATACCGCGTATGACTGGGATGCGGGGGTGCAGGCTTATGCCATTACGACCCAGGCGAAGCGTGGGATAGGGCAGTGGATAGTGGCGAATGCGGACTTTCCGAACACGGTCTACACTGGGGCTTCTGCTCCCAATGATGCGGTTGAGGGCGGTTTCCTGACGCGCTTGCGCCGTGGCTGGAACCTTATGGCGAACCCCTATCCTTATCCGTTGCCTTTGGGTCAATTGCGGGGTATTCGCTCTGACCGTCAGACTGAGGTGCTGACGTGGGCGGAGATGACGGGTCAAGGTTTGCGGAATGTCGTGTTCTCGTATGATCTAACCCTGGGGGATTACGTTTTCACGTCTGATCCGCTTTTTATGCTTCCTCCTGGCGAGGGGCACTGGGTGTTTTTGAGCATTCCTGACGGGATCTTTATGGACATTCTCTGGCCTCCCGTCTATCAGCCTGGCTTGCCTGGTTCGCCTCGCGTGCAGGGTAATCCGTGGAACGTGAGCCCTGACCGCTGGCGGTTGCAGATCGTGGCGCGGGGTAAGGGAGTGACGGACACCTCCAACTACATAGGTATTGTTTCGGACAGGGCAGAGGCTCAAAAACTTTCCTTCCCCGAACCGCCGTCGGTTCCCGGGGCGTTGGGTCGGCTGGCGTTGGTGAAGCGGGATACCAGTGGAGTGGAGATGCGCTGGGCGCAAGACATTCGGGAGAAGGCGAACCGTCACGTGTTCACGGTGGAGTTTTCCGCCTTTGCGGAAGGCACGTACACCATTGCCTGGCCTAACATTCGGGAGGTTCCGCGGAACGTGCGCTTGCGCTTTGTGGATCCGCAGGCGGGGCAGGCGCGTGATATGCGCACCTCTTCGGGCTATACCTTCACTATGGCGGAGCCTGGAGTGCGTCGGTTTGAGATCATCTTGGAGAGCGGAGGCGTTGCCTCTCGTCCGGTGATTGGAAATGTGGTGGTATCCAGCAGTGGCAGAAGCGTGAACTCGGCGATCACTATTCAGTACTCGCTGAATACCTCGGCTGAAGTTACAGTGAGGATTTTGAGCTTGGGTGGACAGCCTATTGCCACGCTGGTGCAAGGTCAATCGGCGAATCCGGGAGTGAGCACGGTCTCGTGGTCCAAGCGGACGGATTCGGGCAGAGCGGTGGCTCCCGGGAACTACATCGTGGAGATCGTGGCGGAGTCTTCGGAGGGTCAGAGGGTGCGGGTGACCCGCCCTGTGATTGTGGTGCGGTAGCAGGGGGATGCGCGGAGGCACCCTATGAGGAACCTGTGGCGAAAGGGGTTCGGATGGGGTGTGCTTCTGATAGTGCTCTTTGCGATAGGGTGGGCTCAGGCGCCGGAGCGATCCCTGCTTGTCCTTCCCTTTGGCTTGGGGAACGATGCTTTTAACCCAAAAGACTTCAAGGCGGAGGACATTTTATCGGAAGAGTTTCTGAAGCATTTGAAAGGGGACGCGAACTTGCGGTTGGTGCCTTATTCGCGGACGCACCCTACGGTACGCCGTGCGGTGGCGGAGCGTTCTTTGCCCTCTGCGGTGTTTTGGGCACCTTATACGGAGAAGGTGCAAGGGGTGTACAAGGCGGTGAGCCTTGGGAAGCTTTTCCGCAGTGATTACTCGGTTGCAGGCGTGGTGGAGCAATTGAGTTATGATAAAGAGAAGAAGATAGCGCGCGTGCTTGTTTTGGTGACGGTGTTTGATGTGAAGGAAGAGAAGATTCGCGGGACGATAGTGATAACGGCGGAATCCAGCGGGGAGACGGAGGTCTCGGCTTTGACGAGCGCTTTGAAGAATTGGGCGGAGCAAGCAGGTCCTCAAGTGGTGCGCTTGACCCTTCCGTCTGGTTCTCCGCCACGAGGGGGGGGATAGAGGTGCGCGGCTTTCGTTGGGTTATTCTGGGGTTCTCTTTTGTGTGGTGTCCTTTTGTTTTGGCGACGGGCACGATTCGCCTGGGGGCTTATCCGAGCATATCGGTAGCGGATGGCAGGAGCACGGTAACCTTATCGGCGGAGTTGTGGACGAGCGGAGGGGAGCGCGTGAGCGACGGCACGGTTGTGCGGTTTGTAACGACGCTGGGCTACTTTAGAGAGGCGGACATTCGCACAAGTGCGGGGACGGCGCGTGCGATTTTGGTGGCACCGGATACCCCCGGGATAGCAACTGTTTCTGCATCTGCCCCCGGTTTTGCTCCGACGACCATAGAGATTGAGTTTGTTAAGGACCGCGCGAGCCTTGCAAGCGCGACTCAATACATTGAGATTTCCTGTCCGGAATATCTTGCCTATCATCCGGATATTCGCGTTGTTTCAGCGACGGGTAGCCCCCGGAAGGCACGCGTTCAGTATCGCGATGTGAAAATTGAGGCGGACGATATGCAGATTAATCTTTCCACCCTGGTGGTGGTGGGGGTTAATGCCATCCTGAAGGTAGGCGAAGAGGAGGTGAATTGTTTGAGGTTGCGTTATGATTTATCGCGTAAGGAGGGCACGGCGATTACTCGCCTGGAGGGAGTGGGGGGTTTTTATGGTTTGAAGCGCGCCCGCGTGGTTCCCGTGGAGAGGGAGGCTGGTCCCAATGAATTTGGATTTGAAGATGTGGGGGTGTCCACCACGAGCGTCCATGCGGAGAGGATCCTCGCCATTCCTAATCGGGAGATTCAATTTCATCAAGCGCGCCTTTATGTGGGGAATACGAAGGTGTTGAGTATGCCCCTTTATGCGATGAAACCGAACACCGAGCCGGGGAGCCTTGGGGATAGTGTGGTGAGTTTTCTGGATGGGGGCGTGGTGGTGGACTATCCTTACTATTTGCGACTTTCTCCGAGCGAGCGAAGCCTGTTGCGGATTCGGACGGGGCAGTCTTACGGACGCGGGGTGAACAACAGCCGAGGTTTGTTTTTGGATTGGGAGAATCACTATTATTATGGAGATGAGATGGACGGGTCTTTGACGTTGATGGGGATTGGACGTTCGGATATGGGATTGAGTTGGCGCCACACCCAGCGTATAGATGACCGCACGACGGCTTATGCTTATGTGGATTTTCCTGGCTTTCGCTCGGTTTACGGTTCTTTGAGTGCTTATCGGACATTTGAGGGGTTTACGGTTTCGTTGAGCGGGAACAGCACGCGGTCATTTCGGGGCACGCCCTCTGAGACCCAGCGGTTGGACATTAATGTGGATACGCCGTTGAAGCCGTTATTGCCGGGTGTTCCCGTGAATTACACGCTGGGACTTACCGCCAATGTGTCGCGCGCCCGCTTTGGGAGTTTCCAGAATTCTCAGGAGGGCTTTGGAGTGCGGAGCCGTTTTGTATTGAGGCCCCTGCCTTTGTGGTCCGGGGCGAACCTGATGGGCTCCCTGACGGTTTCGCAATTATGGGGCAAGAACACGGGAAATGCGCCCGGCTTATTGGGGAACTTGACGGTCACGACTCCCCTGGAAAGAGGCACCCTTTCCCTTTCTTATGATTATCACCGGGATCCCTTTGTGGCTTCGTTTATGGGCACGCATCGGGTGAATGCCCTTTATAGTCTCAACAGTCGTCCTCTTTACGTGAGTTTGTTAGCGGCGAAGTCTCTGGACATAGACAGCACCACCCTCTATGCGGATGCGTTTTATGAGTTGAGCCCCCTCTGGCGCCTGGGAGCGCAGTTTTCTTATGACCGTTTTAGCGGGAACCTTTATAGAGACGAGACCTTTGTGCTTGGGTATACGCTTGGCTTTCGTGAACTTCGCCTCACCTATTCTCGTAGTGCCCGCAAGTTTGGGTTTGAACTGGTTAACGCTCCTTTCCGCTAATACTTTCGCTATCACCACGCAGAGCCTTGCAGGGGGATTTGGCTGGTTTGCCTTCAGTGATACCCATTCGTTGCCTCTTTTTGATGTCACCCCTCGTTCCTTCCGCGTGCGAAGCGAACGGGCAAAGGAAATTTTCTTTCAAGAGGATGCGCAAGGGATGCACTGCCCACGGCTTTCTCGCTACCGGAAAGTGCTCGCCTTTGCTCCGAGACCCAGATGCCCCTTTCGTTTAGTTCTGGAGACGGCTTCCTTAGGCTTTTCAATGGAGTTTCGGAATGGTGTGCGACTCTCTGGTTCGGGTGAGGCTCCGATATTGAGTTGGGAGGAAGGGAGCGTGGGGGTTGGCGTTCCAACGCCCCGAGTTAGGTGGATATTGCTGACCTGGAAGGAATCTCAACCTCCGCTTTTTCTCTCGGTTTCCGGGGAAGCGTCTGCGTGGGTTGCCCGAAAGGAAGGTTCCTCTTTTATTGTTGAGACGGTAGAGGAATATGCGGGCTGGGTTCGGGTTCTTGCTCCTTTTGGGACGGAGGAGATAGCCACGACGACGGCTCGTGACCTTGGGATGGTGTTGAGAAGGCTTAAGCCCCATTTGCCTAAGTTACTTGCGGGCGCGCCGAGCCTTGTGGACGTTGAGATTACTCCATCGGATACAGGCTTTACGGTTGCCTGGCGTTTTGATAGACCAGGTGCTCTGGTTCCTCTTCCTCTTTTGTCTCGCGTGGAAGGGATGCCTGTGGAAGTGCTGACCCCGATGGAGCCGGGTACATTCGGAAACAAGCCCGATTTTTACGTTTTCAAGGACAGGGTGGTACGGATTCGTTTTTCCGCGTTCGGGCTGTCTCCTGGTAAGCCCGTGGTTCAGGGACCATTGGGGCAGGTGGAGACTCTTGCGACGGTGTCTCACATAGATTCTCCTTCTATTTGTGAAGGAGTTCTTGCGTATTTGGTGGGGTTGGCAGATGAGGTGTTAGTTCGCGCCCTGGATACAGCCTACTCGGCCTTCCAAAGCGAGGAGCGGAGGGAGATGGAGCCGCGCACTCGCTTGCAGTTTTATTTTTCTCGGGATGGCAGGGGATCCCGTCTGGCGTCCGCCTATGCCTTGTGGGAGATGGCTTTCCAGGGAGAGAGTGAGGGTTTGTTGGGCTTGCTGGGCAGTTTGGATTGGCGGACGTGGCTCCCGATGGGTTTTGATGAGAAGGAGAGGTGGGAGGCGGGGGCGATTGCTTCGGTTGCTGGCTCATTGAGTAGTTCTTTGGAAGTCCGTGCTCTGGGGGCGATGGCGAATGTGGGGGTAATGGGTTTTGGCTTGCGGGAAGGGGTTTTAGAAGGCTCTTCCCTTTCTCCCAGGTCGCCAGGTCCCCTATGGGAGGTTCGCTCTCGCGTGTATCCTTCTCCAGGGCGCCGTGAATCTTCGGTGAAGTGGTGGGAGGCGCTTCGTTATCCTGTAAGGTGCTTGACACCCGGCATTACGTTTTGGGGGGAGGGGCGGGATATTTTGGTAGTGGGAGCCCGTTCCTCCCATCCTTTGGAAGTGCGTTTTAGTTCTCCTTATCTCCTCACGGTGGTGGGGCGAGCCAATGTGAGTGTGGTGAGTCAGCGTTCTTTGGGGGGAGAGCAGGCGTTTGTGTTGCGAGTGGAGGGAGAGAGATTTCGTTTGCGTCTCAGGCTCCCTCGTGAGGCTCCCCTTCCGCCGGCATTGGAGGGAGGTCCACGTTATAGTGAAGCCCTACATTGAATTTTCTTTCCTGTGCTTGTTTGGTGATGATTTGCCCGCAGAGGAGCAAATTAGCAGCTTCTCTTCCCTTTACGGAGAAGTCCTGGGCGGGACGCAGGGTTTCCCGCATTTCCTCCAGCTCTTCTTCTGCGTGCCGTAGTCCTCTATTGGAGCGGAGGATGCCAACTTTTTCCCACATTATTCTTCGCAGGCGTCGGGTAAGCCCTTCTTGTTCGGAGGGGTGTACGGTGGGGATACGTGGGGGAACGGGTTCTCCTTTGACGGGTTCTTCCACGTTCTCCCTGGCATGCTCTCCTGCGGAATACCCGAACACCAGGGCTTCTAAGAGGCTGTTGCTCGCTAAGCGGTTAGCGCCGTGGACGCCTGTGTTGGCGACTTCACCTGCAGCGTAAAGCCCGGGGATGTTTGTTCTACCGTAGAGGTCTGTGACGACTCCTCCACATTGATAATGAGCGGCGGGGACCACGGGGATGGGTTCGCGAGTGACATCTATGCCCAGCGAGAGGAGAGTTTCCCGAATCATTGGGAACTGCTCTCGTATAACCTTTTCGGGCAAGTGGGTCATATCCAGGTGTACGAAGGGGATGCCTTCCTTCAGGATTTCATTGTGAATGGCGCGCGCCACGATGTCCCTGGGGGCGAGTTCTCCACGAGGGTCATAGTCAAACATAAAACGCCTGCCGTGAACGGTTCTCAAAATGGCTCCTGCTCCCCGCACTGCCTCTGTGATGAGGAATCCCCGCATTTTCCGGTGGTATAGCGTTGTGGGGTGGAACTGTATGAATTCCATATGGGTGATTTTGGCGCCGGCGGCATCCGCCAGGGCAACTCCATCCCCTGTGGCTATTGGGGGATTGGTGGTAAAGCGATAGACCTGACAGCAACTTCCTGTGGCTAATAGGGTGGCGGAGCTCACCACGTGGGTAATGGGCTGGTCTTTCGGGCGGACGATGGCACCGGTGCAACGGTTATCCTTCATACACAGGGCTTCGCAAAAACTGTATTCCCAGAGCTGGATGTTGTCTTTTTTCCTTACTGCTTCAATGAGGGCGCGTTCAATTTCTCTTCCGGATTGGTCTGCTCGGTGAACGATGCGCCTCCTGCTGTGTCCTCCTTCTTGGGCAAGACTGAGGCGGGGCAGGCTTTCTTCCCCTGCAGGGTCAAACCGTGCGCCGAGGCTTATGAGCCATTCCATCCTTGGGCGGGCATTCTGGACGAGGAATCGCACAGCCTGGCGATTACACAATCCTCCCCCTGCTCGGAGTGTATCTTCTTCATGGAGTTCCCAAGTGTCATCTTCCGCCACTGCTACCGCGATGCCCCCTTGAGCTTGCTGGGTGTTGGTGTCCCATAGTTCTGATTTGGTGACCACGAGGACCGGATATTTTTCACTTGCTCGGAGAGCAAAGGTAAGCCCCGCGATGCCACTGCCGATGACGAGAAACGTGGTTTCGTATGTTCTCATAAAGAATTACTCAATGAAATGGGCGAGGACGGCAAATTCCTGGGTGAAGACGACGTCGCGAACCACGCAGCCATTTGGCACCTTTATGTGAGCAGGGGTGAAATTGAGTATCCACTTAATTCCCCCTTTTACGGCGGCATCGGCGACGCTTTGAGCGGCGTTGGCGGGAACCGTGAGCACGGCGATTTTGAGTTTCAATTGCCGTATTTTTTTGGCAATGTTATCCGCGTGGTTGATCACCACTCCATTGACGCGTTTCCCGACCTTTTTGGGGTCAATGTCAAAGAGGGCGGCTAATTCAAAGTTATATTCCCCAAGCCCCGGGTATCTGGCGAGCGCCTGTCCCAGCCTCCCCGCTCCGATGAGAGCGAACCGCTGTTTGCGGTCCAGGTGGAGGACGCGGGCAATCCGGCGCCGAAGGGCAGAGGCGTGATAGCCGACGCCGGGTTTGCCCAGTTCGCCAAGGTAGCTCAAGTCTTTCCGGAATTGAGCAGCGGAGACCCCGCACTCCTTCTCCATATAGGCGCTGTTGACCCTCTTGAAGCCTCTTTTTTCGGCATCCCGGAGTACCTTGTAGTAGGTGGCAAGCCGGGTCAGGGTGGGTGTGGGTAATTTGCTATCCCTCTGCATCGCCAGGGAAAAGTCTACCCAAGCGGGTAAAATTCCATTGGTTGGGCGGTTAGCTCAGGTGGCAGAGCGCTACAATGACACTGTAGAGGTCGCAGGTTCAAGTCCTGCACCGCCCACCATAATCCTAAAATGCCCACATCAAGAGGCCCCATAGGGAGGACACATTTGACTTATTGTAATTGGATTTCTTTATGGCTATGAAAAAAGTGGACGGAGGAGGGATTTATCTGCTTCAAGGGTTTTGACGGAGTGAGGTTATTGGCTGGGGGGTATTCAGGGAAGTCGTTCCTGGTAGATAAGGCTCCCAGATTTTGGGGAGGATGCTGAGGAGTCGGGGTAGGGCTTCCTCTTTCTCGCAGTGGGTGAGTAAGGGAGTCCCTAATAGGATGACCAGGCATACCTCCGCAAGTTCCCTGACGGGGGCGTGGGGCAAAAGTTCGTGCTCTGCGATGGATTTGAGGAAGCAGGCTTCCAGCCGTTGACGGAGGGAATGAAAGAGGCGGGAGATGCGGTCACGGACGGCTTCGGGGACCTCGTTGCTGGCGATGCATTCGCTTGCGAGCCAGGTTAGCCCCCCTTGGTGGGGTTTTTCCCTTGCAAGGTACTTCAGCAAACGGATAGGGATTTCTAAGGGGTCGCAACCCGGGAGGAAAACGTTAGCGCTCAAGTCGTCCTCTATGCGTCGTATAAGTTCTTCCAGGGCTGATTCCAGCAGTCCCTCTTTAGACTTAAAGAAATGATAAAAGCTCCCTTTTCCGACGCCGGCTCGCTCCATAATGGCTTCCACACCCAGACTGGAAATGCCTCGCTCCTGGATTAATTGGAGTGCACTTTCCAGAATGCGCTCTCTTGCATTGGAGGGTCTGCCTGTCTTTTTGACCGATTCGTTCACAACTTCTTCATTCACGGGCAGGAATTGTACCTCGTTGGTTTTAGTTTGCGGTAGACCTTTTTGTAGATTTAAAATAACACTTCAGCAAGTATCTCCAGTAAGTTAACCGCTACGTTGAATTTGGAGTTTTTGGCAATGGGAAGTGCCTCGCCAGAGGCGAGGTAGAGGGTGAGTTCATTGTCATCTGAGCCGAAACCGATGTCCTTCCTGCTGACATCGTTGACCGCAAGGGCAACGAGTCCTTTTTCCTTGATTTTCCGCAAGGCTTCTTCTCTGCTGGGGTGAGTTTCCGCCGAGAACCCCACCAGGGGGAGTTTGGGAAAGCGTTCGTGCAGGTTTTTCAGGGTATCGGGGTTTTTTACGAGAGTGAGTTCCCAGAAGGGTTGTTCGCTTTTTATCTTGGATAGGTTCGTCGTGGAGGGGCGATAATCAGCGATGGCGGATGCCCCGATGTAGAGGTCTGCCTGGGGTGCGTGTTGGAGGCAGGCGTGAAGAAGTTCTTCTGCGGTTTGGATGGAGATCAGGTTGGCATTAGGGGGGGCGTGGAGGTGGGTGGGTCCCGAGATGAGCGTTACTTCTGCCCCCATTTTGAGGCCGGCTTCAGCGAGGGCATATCCCATTTTTCCTGTGGAGCGATTGGCGATATAGCGAACAGGATCAATGGGTTCCACTGTAGGACCTGCGGAAATGAGAAGTTTTTTTCCGGAATAGAGTTGAGAACGAAAGGCAGAGCGTTTGATAGCAGAGACGATAGCTTCTATGGGTGCGAGTTTTCCCTGTCCTGTTTCTCCACAGGCGACTTCTCCTTCGGTTGGTTCTACGATGATGGCTCCCCTTCGGGCAAGGATGCGGAGGTTTTCTTGATTAGCGGGGGAGGCATACATTTGTGGGTTCATCGCAGGGGCGATCACGAGAGGCGCGTTGGTTGCGGAGATGATGGTGGAGAGCATATCCTCTGCTTTGCCGTGTGCCAGTGAGGCGATGGCGTTAGCCGTGGCGGGGCAGACGGCTATCACCTGCGCCTCGCGTGCCCATTCAATGTGTGCCATTTTCCCTCGGATGGGTTCGTCAAAGGCGTGAGTGAGGCAGGGCTGTCCGGTGAGGGCTTCAAAGAGGGTGGGGGTGACAAATTCCTGGGCAGAGCGTGAGAGGCAGACTCTGACCTGGAAGCCTTCTCGCATTAGTTCTCGGGCGAGGTCTGCGGAGCGGTAGGCGGAGACGCTTCCGGTGACTCCTAAGATGACGATGCCTTTCATAAGGTTTGCCTCCTCTGGTTGAGGTGTTTTTGGACGATATCGGAGATTTCTTGAGCGGCGCGTTGAGGGTCGTCGTTGATGACGATGTGGTCATATCGTTGGGCGTATTCCAGTTCTCGCTCGGCGTCATTCAGTCGTCGGCGGATCTCCTCTTCGTTGTTGAGTCCTCTCGTTCTCATTCTGCGTTCAAGCTCCTGGAGCGAAGGGGGCTTGAGGAAAATAGCTAGTGCCTCGGGGCGTTTTTGTTTTATTTCCATACCCCCCTGCACGTCTATTTTGAGAACGACGATAGCCCCTTCCTTTAGGGCTTCCTCCACCTCTTGGCGCGGGGTTCCATAAAGGTTTCCGTGGACGTTTTTATGTTCCAGGAAGAGGTTTTGTTCCACCCACTTTTGGAAGGCTTCCTGGGTAAGGAATATGTAGTCCACACCGTTTTTTTCTCCAGGTCTTGGGGCGCGGGTGGTGCAGGTGATGATTTTACGAACGCGGGGGTCAATGTTTTGCCATTTTTGGATGACGGTGTCTTTTCCGCTTGCGCTGGGACCCGAGAGGATGACGATCAATCCATTCATAGGTTAGCGATTTTGAGGAGGCTGTCAGCGAGGCGGATGGGGTCGTGACGGACCACATCAGATTCCGAGATAAGGTTTGCGGTGAAGGGTTTGTATCCCATCAGCCGAATGCGGTCAATGTCTGGTTCCACGAATTCCTGTCCGAACTCGCTGTATTTTTTGAGCAATGCTTCGGAGGGGAGGGCTTTGTTGACCAGGACATAATCAAACACGCGGGTTTGCACATTGGCTTCAATAGCAGAAACGTGGTCACTGGCACAGAATCCGTCGCTTTCACCGGGTTGGGTCATTACATTGCATATATATACTTTGACCGCTCGCGACTGATGGATGGCTTCTGCGATGCCCTTGACCATAAGGGGGGGGATCACGCTGGTATAGATGGAGCCGGGACCTATGGCGATGATGTCGGCTTCTTGGATAGCTTGGAGGGCTTCGGGGAGCGGGGGTGCGTCCGGCGGTTCCAGCCAGACACGGCGGATTCTCAGCATAGAGTTCACAATTTTCGTTTCCCCACACAGGATGGAGCCATCTTCCATTTCCGCTTTCAGTCTTACGGAGGAAAGGGTGCTTGGGAGAACTCGCCCGCGAATAGCCAGGACCTGGGAGATCTGCTGGATGGCTTTGTCAAAGTCTCCCGTGATGTCCACCATTGCGGCGATGAGCAGGTTTCCCGTGCTGTGACCGCTCAGCGAACCCGAGGCGCCTTCAAAGCGGTGCTGGAAAAGGTCGGTCATTATCTTTTCTGCGTCGGAGAGTGCTACCAGGCAGTTCCTTATATCGCCCGGGGGGAGTATCTTTTTGTCTTCTCGCAGTCGTCCGCTGGAGCCCCCTTCATCGGTCACGGTAACGATGGCGGCGATGCGGCTGGTTTTATGTTTGATTCCTCGCAGGAGTGTGGAAAGCCCGGTCCCCCCTCCCAGCGCTACGATATAGGGTCCCGCTGAAAGGAGTTGTTTTTTGAGCAGGATGCCGACGATTTTGCCTTCATATCCTGGATTGAGAGCGCGAAGGATCGCCCTTAATCCGAGATAACCCCCTCTGAAGAGGAGAAATAAGCCAAGCATCAGAAGGGCTCCCGCAACGTAGTGGCGGGCTAAGGGAACATCCTCAGGGGCGAGGAGGGCTTGAAGGGCATTTCGGGTGAGGGTGTCAATCCCGCTCAAAAAGGGGAGTATCAACATTTCGTAACTGAGGGCGATGCCCAGGAGTAAAGCGAGACCTCCGAGGAGGGTGACGAGGAGGGCGTGTCTGAGTTCTCTTGCGGAAAGGATGACGCGGATGATTCCGGGTGCCTGGCTCATTTGCGTTCGGGCAGGAGTCTTTTCAGGATACCAAGGGAGAGGCTCATAAGGAGGCTTCCCACGAGTGCGGTCCAGAAATCGGGGACATAGAAGCCGATGCGCCATTGCCCCACGCCCCAGAAGATGAGGGCATTGACCCCGATCCACGCAAAGCCAAAGGTGGCGCAATTGAGGGGTGCGGTGAAGAACCGGGCGAGGCTCCCTATGGTTACATTAGCAAGCCCCAGCAGGGCAACGCCCAGGAAGACCTGAAGGGGCTTATCGGGGTAGACCTCAAGGGGGAAGCCCAGGAATCTTGCCACGAGAGCCGAGAGGGCAAGAGCCACCGCGCTCAGGACCCAATAGAGTAAAATCCGAAGCATCCAAGGAGAATTGTAGTCCTTTTTTTGCTTGACTTGCTCGTTTGCTCGGGGCATACTGAAGAAGGGTGAAGCCGTACACGCCGATTCTAAAACAGTATTTTGCAACCAAGGAGCGATACCCGGGTGTGCTCCTGGCGATGCGCGTGGGGGACTTTTATGAGTTTTATGGGGAGGATGCGGAGACGGCGTCTCGGGCGCTTCAGATTGCTTTGACGGGGCGGGAGGATGGTCCCAATGGGCGGGTCCCTATGGCGGGGGTTCCCGTGCACAGTGCGGAGAAATACATGGCGGCGCTCATTCGCCAGGGATATAAGGTGGCTCTTTGTGACCAGGTGGAAGACCCTAAGAAGGCAAAGGGCTTGGTGCGCCGGGAGGTTACCCGTGTGGTGACGCCGGGGACCGTTCTGGAAGAGGAGATGCTGGAGGCGACGAAGAACAATTTTCTGGCTTCGGCGGTGGCTTTTGGCGAGCGGGCGGGGCTGGGCTTTCTGGAACTTTCCACGGGCGAATTTTTAGTCACGCAGGTGGAGGGACCTGACTGCCAGGAGAAGACCATTCAGGAGATTATGCGTTTAGACCCGGCGGAGATTTTGCTTCCCGAGGAGGCAGAGGAGTTTTTTCAGATTCTTGGGAAGTTGACGCGGGCTGCGGTGACGAGGCTTTCCTTTGCGAAGGCTATGGAGGCGAGGGCACGGCTTTTGAAACAGTTTGGCACGGCGAATCTGGAGCCTTTTGGCTTGGAAGATTGGGATGCAGGCACCACCGCTGCGGGCACTATTTTGAAGTATCTGGATGAGAACCAGATTGACACTTCCCATATAGACCATGTGGCTACTTATGTGTTGTCCGATCGGATGCGCCTGGATATGGCAACGAGCAGGAGTTTGGAGCTCACCCAGAACCTTTTAGATGGTGGGAAGCGGATGACTTTATTGGAAGTTCTGGATCACACGAAGACTCCTATGGGGGCGCGACTTCTTCGCCGGTGGATAGAGGAGCCTTTGCTTAATCCTCAGGTGATTCAAGAGCGTCTGGAGGCGGTGGAAGCGTTGAAGGAACAGGGATTGGTTCGTGATGAGTTGCGTGAGATTCTTGGAAAGTTATATGACCTCCAGCGTTTGGTGAGCCGTGCTTCCACGGGCGTGGCGACCCCGGTGGATTTGTCGGCGCTGAGGGCAACGCTTTCGGTGATTCCTCAGATTTTGGAGATCACGTTGAAGGTGAACCGGGGGAGCATAGCGCGAGCAAGACAGGAGATAGATCCGTGCCCGGAGTTGCTGGATGAATTGACCCGAGCCCTGGTGGACCAACCGCCTTTGCAAGCACGGGAGGGAGGATACATTCGTGACGGCTACGACCCTGAAGTGGATGAATTGAGGAAGTTATCTCGGGAGGGGAAAGAATATATTGCGAGTTTTGAGGAGCGAGAGAGGCAGAGGACGGGCATCCCGAAACTCAAGATTGGTTATAACTCGGTTTTCGGTTACTACTTGGAGGTTCCTAAAGCCCAGGTTCCTCGCGTTCCTCAGGATTACATTCGCAAGCAGACCACGGTGAATGCGGAGCGTTACATTACCGCAGAACTTAAAGATTACGAAGCGAAGGTTCTGGGTTCCGAAGAGCAATTGGTGGAGTTGGAGTACAGGATTTTCACGGGGCTTCGCCACAGGGTAGCCCAATCCTCCAGTGCTTTATTGAGAACGGCTCGGGCGCTGGCAGAGATGGATGTTTTGCAGTCGCTGGCGGAAGCGGCGGTGCGTTATCGGTATTGCCGACCAGATATTCGTGAGGAGCCCGTTTTGCATATCAAAGGGGGGCGCCACCCCGTGGTGGAAGCCTATACGGGGATGGGAGCCTTCGTTCCCAACGACACCCGGATGGATGAGAACTGTACCCTGATAGTGCTCACGGGTCCTAATATGAGCGGGAAATCCACTTACCTTCGGCAGAACGCCCTGATCGTCCTTATGGCGCAGATGGGGAGTTTTGTGCCCGCAGATCAGGCAGTGATTGGATTGACCGATCGCGTTTTTGCACGCATCGGGGCAAGGGACGAGTTGGCATCGGGTCAAAGCACGTTTATGGTGGAAATGACGGAAGCGGCCCACATCCTTCACCACGCGACGGATAGGAGTTTGGTGATTCTGGATGAGATCGGACGCGGGACGAGCACTTTTGATGGGCTTGCCATTGCCTGGGCTATTGCGGAACGCCTGGCAGAAATTCGTGCCAAAACGCTTTTTGCCACCCATTATCATCAACTGAACCGACTTGCGGAGCAGTTCCCTCAGGTGAAGAATTTTAGGGTTGCGGTGCGCGAAGAAGGGGATAAGGTGATCTGGCTTCACAAGGTTTTGGAAGGAGGGGCGGATAAGAGTTATGGGATTCACGTGGCGAGGATGGCTGGCGTGCCGAAGGCGGTCTTGAGGCGCGCCGAGGAGATTCTCGCTGACCTTGAAGGGCGAGAAGCGGTGCCCGATGCTTCGCGCATATCCCCGGGAAGCTTGCAGTTGACTTTGTTTGAACTGGAAGAACCGGAGATCATCAAGAAACTGCGCGAGTTGGACACGACGACCCTGACGCCCATTGAGGCATTGCTCCTTCTGGATAATTTGAAGCGAGAGGCGAGTCAGCGTGGATGATGGGGAGAGAGCATTGGAAGGGAGGCAAGGGGGAGACGAGCAAGAAGGGCGCTTGCTTAGAATTTGTGTGGCTGACGTGGCGCCTGATGTGCCCGTTCCCGGCTTAGAAACGGTTTACACTTATAGGGTTCCCGAAGGGATGAAGGTGTCAGCGGGGGATGCGGTGCTTGTGCCGTTCGGGAGTCGCTATGTGGTGGGTTATGTGGTGAGGGTGCGGGAGGTCCTTCCAGAGGAATTGGGCTTTCCGCCTGAGAAACTGCGCTCGCTTTACGCTTCCGTGGAGGGCGTTTCTCTTCCGGAATCCCTGCAGAGGACGCTGGAGTTTGTTTCCGAGGAATATCTTTGTCCTTTAGGCTCCACGGTGGCTGTGGCGATTCCTTCCGGGATGCGAAGCAGGGTGGTGGAAGTTTATGAACTTAAAGGGGAAGGGGTCCAGTGGATGGAGGGTAGCGAATCCGAGAGGGCGCTGATCGAGCATCTTGCGCGAGCGGGTGGGTCCGTTCCTGCGGAGAAACTTCGTTCCTTTTTGAAGCGGAAGGGGGGATTGGGGAGATTGTTGGAGAAGGGGATGGTGGAGAGACGGGTTTATCTCAAGCCCGAGCGCGAGCCTTCTCCCTCTTTATGGCGTCTGGCGGATCCCACGGAGGTGGAGAAGTTTCTCCGAGAGGGGGGTGCCCGAAAACCTTCGCAGGTGGCTTGCTTGATGGCACTTCTGGAGGCTCCTAAGGCGGAATTGACCCTTGCGGAGATAAAAGCCCTGACGGGTGCTAAGGATTCGGTCCTTCGTGCTTTGCGCCAGCAGAAACTCTTGATCCCTGTAGAGGGTGTTAGGGAGGTGGTGCCTTTGTCGGTGCCTTCTCTTTTGACCGAGGAGCAATCTGTTGCCCTTTGCCCCATTCTGGAGGCGATCCAAGCCCACAGGCACGAAGTTTTTCTTCTTTTCGGCGTCACGGGGAGCGGGAAAACAGAGATTTACCTGCGTGCCATAGCGGAAGCCTTACGGGCGGGGCGCCGTGCTCTTTATCTGGTGCCTGAGATAGCGTTGACGGCGCACGTGGTGTCCCTTCTTCGCCAGCGTTTTGGCTCGGGGCTTGCAGTGATGCACAGTGGGCTTGCTTCGGGCGAGCGTCTTCGGCAATGGAGGCGCGTTTTATCCGGGGAGGCGCCCCTGGTGCTGGGAGCACGGAGCGCCCTTTTTTCTCCCATAGAGAACATTGGCGTCATTGTGATGGACGAGGAGCACGAGACGGGATATAAGCAGGATCATTATCCTCGCTACCAGACCCGTCGGGTTGCAGAATTTCGCGCCAGGGACAGTCAGGCGGTTTTGATTCTTGGTTCAGCCACTCCTTCCCTTGAATCATTTTACGCTTCGGAGCGTGGGTGGTATCAGCGTTTGGTGTTGTGCCAGCGGGCTACGGCAGTTTCCTTGCCCTCTGTTTCCATTGTGGATTTGCGAGAGGTTTTCAAGGATAAAGAGCCATCTTTGTTTTCGCCGGAATTGCGTGAGGGGATTGAGGAAGCCCTTGCCTCTCGGGAGCAAGTGATGCTTTTTGTGAACCGCCGAGCCTTTGCGACCGCGCTCCTTTGCAGGGATTGTGGGTTTGTTCCGCGATGCGTGCTATGTTCGGTTTCCCTTTCTTTGCATCGCAGGGAGAAAGTTCTGCGATGTCATCATTGTCGGCATCAGGAGCGTGCTCCCGATGTGTGTCCGAAATGTGGCTCGCACAGGCTTCGTCCCCTCGGAGTGGGGACGCAGAAGGTTGAGGAATTTGCTCAGAAGGAGTTTCCTACCGCCCGTGTGGCGCGCCTGGACCGCGATACGGCTGGCAAAAGGGGTGTTTTGGAGAGCATCTTTGGACGCCTGCGCAATGGGGAGATAGACATTTTAGTTGGCACCCAGATGATCGCTAAGGGATTGGACTTTCCGAACGTTTCCCTTGTGGGGGTGGTGACTGCGGACACCGCGTTGAGCATCCCTGATTTTCGAGCAACGGAGAGGACTTTTCAACTTCTCACTCAGATGGCGGGGCGCGCGGGGAGGCACAAACCTGGCAGGGTGATCATTCAGACATTCCAACCGGAACACCCTGCGGTTCGTCTGGCACGCACACAGGATTATGGGGCGTTTTATGCCGAGGAGATTCAGATGCGAGAAGAGGCGCACTATCCACCGGTGGTGCGCCTGGTGAACATTGTGTCCGCCTCTGATTCTTCTCGTGATAGCGATGCGTTGATAGAGGACGTGGCGAAAGAGTTAAGGGATCGGGAGGGTGTGACGCTGGTGGGTCCTGCAGAATGTCCTCTGGAAAGGCTCCACGGGAAGTATCGCCGGCACTTGCTGGTGAAGCTTCCCCTTGACAGTTCTCCCGAGGCGGTGAGGTTGCCAGAAAGGCTCCTTTCGGACAGCCGGGGGCAGTTGGTGGTGGATGTGGACCCCGTGAGTTTGTTGTGATGTAATCGGGGAGGCAAGATCTGCCACAATTTAACTTAAGGTGAAAATTGAACTGAGCAAGCGCGAAATGGACATAGTGGTGCCTGCAGAGTTTCGCCCGTTGTGGGAAACGAATGCGGAAAGCCCGGTGGTGAAATACCCTGCCGAAGTTTTACGCCAGGTGGCAGAGCCAGTGGAGCGGGTGACGAAGAGCATACGGGAGCTCATTGAGAGGATGAAGAAGGCGATGGAGATCTGCAACGGGATCGGTCTTGCAGCGCCACAGGTGGGCGTTTCTCAAAGGGTTATTGTTATGGCGCCCGGGGATAGGGCAATAGCACTTATTAACCCACGCATTGTGAGCGCCGAGGGGGAACAGGTGGGAGACGAAGGCTGTCTCAGTTTGCCTGCTCTGTATGGAACGGTGAAGCGAGCGAAAGTGGTAACCGTGGAAGGTTTGGATGAGAAAGGGAAAAAAGTGAGTTATTGGCTTTCAGGCCTTCCCGCGCGCGTCGCTCAGCACGAGATAGATCACCTGGATGGCATTCTGTTTATAGACCATGCGGACCCTTCCACTCTTTACTGGTCTGCTCCTGCGGATAAGAGCCAGAAAAAGGGCACTGCGGTGTGAAGCGCTATAGAAGGGACCGTTGCTTTCTCCTGTTTGGGGCGGGCTTTGGGTTTTGGAAGAATAAGAGGCTTGTATGAGGTTGGTGTTTTTTGGAAGTTCGGAATTTGCCCTGCCGACCCTTTCTTCTCTTGCGGATTCCATTATTTTGGTGGTGACCCAACCGGATAAGCCTAAGGGGAGGGGTAGGGAGTTATGCCCCACTCCTGTGAAGGAGCTGGCTTTGAGCCTCGGCTTGCCTGTGGAAACTCCCCTGAAGGCGCGAGATGCGGATTTTGTGGAGCGGATAGCTTCCCTTCGCCCGGATGCCCTTTTGGTATCTGCTTATGGTCAGATCCTTCCGGAGGCATTGCTGGCTTCGGCGGTGCGGGGAGGCATCAACCTGCATGGGTCCCTTTTGCCCAAATATCGGGGCGCGGCTCCCATAGCGCACGCGATCCTTAACGGCGAGAAGGAAACGGGTGTGACCCTTATGCAGATGGATAAGGGGATGGATTCGGGGGACATCATTGCGATGGTGCGCACGGAGATAGGTCCGGATGAGACGTGTGGAGAATTGGAGGCGCGCCTTGCCGAGATGTCTGCTGGTTTGGCGAAGGAATGGATGCCACGGATTGTGGAAGGGAACTATCCCAGGATTCCCCAGGATCACTCCCAGGCTACCTTTGCCCCTAAGGTCCATCGTGAGGATGCGAGGCTTTCGCCAGAAATGGATGTGGAGGAGGCGTATCGGCGGTTTCGGGCTTTCACTCCGAAGCCAGGAGCCTGGTGTCAAAGCAGGTGGGGCGTTTTGTTCCTTCGTGAAGCGAGACTTGCGCGAGAGGTTTGTCCTGCGCCCGGAGCGGTGGACATAGGGGAGGAAGGGGTCTGCCTTGGCTTTCGTGGGGGGGCATTGGTGTTGGTTCGGGTTCAGGAGGAGGGACGGAGGGCACTTTCGGGCAAGGATTGGGCGAATGGTCGGCGAGTTAGGAGGGGTGAGCGGGTAGTGGAAAATGTTTAGCGTGCCTAATGATTAAAAAATTTTTTACAAAAATCCCCCCCTTAGAGTTGCAAATGGAGGAAAGGTGGGGTAGAATAAGAGTTGTGATGGGGGTCTGGATAACCCTGTGCCGGAAGGAGAAGGTTCTTCCGACACTAAGGCTTCCAACCTCCTCGTAAAGCCCCGGCGTGCACCCCTCATCCCGACCTCCCCAGCGCCGGGGCACTTCCCTTTTAAAGGGGGTTGGGGGCGAGAGGCTCTTGAAAAAGAGGGAGGTTTTTTTACTTTTTCAGGTGGAGGTCAATTTCCGCGGGAGATATGAGGACTTCCCTGGGTCTTGGTCCGTCTCGGGGAGCGACGATGCCCCTTTCTTCCATCATATCCAGGAGTCGTGAGGCGCGTTGGAAGCCGATGGCGAATCGCCTCTGGAGCATAGACGTGCTGATTTCTCCCCGTTCTACTGCAAATCTCACCGCTTCTTCCCAGTAAGGGTCGTCCTCTTCTTCCCATCGCAGTCGCGTTTCTTCGCGCTCAATGGCGAGGCTTGCGGGGTCAAAGGCATAGTGGGGTTGCGCTTGCGATTTCCAGTGCTCGCAAACGGCGGTGATGTCTTTTTCGGAGACGTAACAACCTTGCAGACGAATTGGCTTGGGAGCATCAATGGGGAGAAAGAGCATATCCCCTTGCCCTATGAGGCTTTCTGCCCCCGGTCCATCCAGTATGGTTCGTGAATCCACCTGGCTGGAGACCGCATAAGCGATCCGACTGCTGATGTTGGCTTTGATTGTGCCCGTGATGACGTCCACACTGGGGCGTTGAGTGGCGATGACGAGATGGATGCCAGTGGCACGGGCGAGTTGGGCGATTCGTGCTATGGAGGTTTCCACTTCTTTGGCGGATGTGATCATAAGGTCTGCTAATTCATCAATGACGACTACGAGATAAGGGAGCCTTTGGGCATAAGAGACTTTTTCGTTGTAGGCTTCTATGTTTCTGCTTTTTGTTTCTGCCAGCAGGTCATACCGTCGGTCCATTTCTCCTGCAATTTGCCGCAGAACGAGGGGCATTTGCTTGAGGTCTGTGACGACGGGACAGATGAGGTGGGGAAGTCCTTCAAAGAGGGAGAGTTCCACTCTCTTGGGGTCAAAGAGCGCCAGCTGGAGGTCTTTGGGAGTATTGCGCAAAAGGAGGCTCATAATGATGCTGGCAAGCCCGATGGATTTACCGCTGTTCGTGGCGCCTCCGATGAGCAAGTGGGGCATTTTTGCCAGGTCGGCGTAAGTGTTTTGCCCACTGACGTCTTGCCCCAGGCAGATGGCTAACTTACTGGGATGGTGGAGAAATTGTTCGCTCTCCGCTACTTCTCTAAACATCACAAGGGCGCGCGTGGCATTGGGAACTTCCACTCCAATGGCTGGCTTGCCTGGGATGGGGGCTTCCACTCGCACGTGCGAGGCGGCGAGGCTCATTGCTAAGTTATCCGCAAGGCTTTTGATTTTGGAGACCCGAATTCCGGGTCCCAGTTGGATTTCGTAGCGGGTGAGGGTGGGTCCGTGGGCAATTTCTACGACATTGGCTTCTATCCCGAATTCCTGGAGTGTGTTTTCCAGGATTTCAATGTTCTGGCGTATTTCCACCTCACTGCGTTTGGGTTTCTGGGCTGGTGGTTGGAGCAGGCTAAGGGGGGGGAGTTCATAGCCTTGTTCTTCCCCGCTGGGTGAAGGGGGAGGTTGAGGCGTTTTTTCTCCAGAAGAGGTGGCAGGTTTTGGTTTCGGCGCTCTTTTTGTGAGTTCTTTAGGAAGTTGATCCTCCGCGATTTTTGGCTCGGTCGTTTCGGCGTTTTCAATGGGGGTTGCTGACATTTCCACCACTGCTTTTGCAGGAGTTTCCGCAGAGGTAGTGATTTTCACGCGGCGAGAGGCGCGTTTCGGCTTGCGGTTCAGAGCGGCGCTTATCCTTGCCCACAAAAAGGCTAAGGGAGCGCTGGAGCAGAGGAGGACTCCCACCATCGCAAGAGCCCCCAAGCCCACATACATAGTGTCTTTGAAGAGCGTGGAGAAAAGCCACGCCACACAAGCCCCTGCATAGCCCCCCGTGGTGGTTATGGCTTGGGGGTCAAAGTAGTCTCCATCAATGGGTCGTGCCAGGAAACCAGCAAAGGCAGTAAAAAGGCTCACCTCCCCTAAGAGAAAGGGAGTTGGTTTGAGGCGGGGACCGCCCAATACCAGAGAGACGCTGAACAGGAGAAGGAGCAGAGGAACGATCCAGGCGCCTTTTCCAAAGACGGCTTGAATTCCGTGAACCAGAGTCTTGCCGAGGACGCCAGCATCCGCTCCCAGCAAGGCAAGGAACATAATGAGGGAAGCGGAAAAACAGAGTACCGCTATGATGGCGGTTTTCCGCTTTGGGTCATCCGTGCGTTGATTGGCATTCCTCTGCGCCTTTGCCCGCATACTTGAGAGCCATCCTCCATGATGGCGTTTTTTAGGATGTCCCTATTATAGCAGATTGCGCCTCAGGACCCCGTGGGCTTCTTAGAAGTCTTCTTCTTGCTTGGAGTCTTCTGTTGGTAGAACTCCATCTCCCACTCTTCTGGTGTAACGGGAGAACGGGACCCATCAAACCAGCGGTTGCTGGGAAGGGTGTTGCCGGGTTTCTCCTCTTCTTTGAACCGTACATCGGGGGGTACCATCGCCGGCATAGTTTGAAGACTGCCCGTTTCTTTACTTATTTGGGATTGTAATTGCTCTACCGACGGAGGGGGGAGAGAAGATCGTTTGGTGTCTTCTTTGGTGACGCTATAGCCTGGGTCATCCTGGGTACGAAGGAAGAAAAGCACGCAAAGGAGCACGATAAGGACAGACCCCAGAAGGATCGGTTTGATTCGTCTCATAGGTAACGCCTCACTTGATCCAACTCCATTTTAGCAGAAAATGTGCCAGTATCGCTGGGATGTGGCAGAGCCCCTTGTGGCGATAGACGCAACCCTGGTAACCGGAGAACACACGGGGGACACGACCTATTGGCGAGGGCTTTTGCGAGGACTTTCGCAAACACCCTCCCCCCTTCGCTATTTGCTCCTTGGGGTGGGGGACCCACCCCCGCACCTTTCCCTGCCAGGGGAGCGCTTTCAGTGGGTTCGGTTGAGGGGAGGCTCCCGGCGGTGGCTTGGGTTGGTAAGCGTTCCCTTATCGGCGCGGCGGTTAGGTGCCTCTCTTTTGCACACCCAGTACAACATCAGCCCCCTCTCGCCTCCTGCTGTCACCACCATCCACGATGTCAGTTTTTTTATCAACCCCGCCTGGTTTCGCCCTCGGGACAGGTGGATTTTGCGTACTTTTGTTCCCATTTCAGCGCGTAGAGCCTTGAAAGTTATTACGGTAAGTTACTCAAGTAAGCAGGATATAGTCAAATTTCTTCGTTTGCAGGAGGAAAAAGTGGCGGTCATTTATAATGGGCTGGAGGAGCGGTTTAAGCCTGTACCGGAGTCTGAGCGTCTGCCTGTCCTTGCCCGATACGGCATTACCTTCCCCTATGTCTTGACGGTCGGGACCCGTTGGCCCCGAAAAAACGTGGGGCTTGCGATAGAGGCGATGGCTCTTCTGCCGTCTGAAATTCCTCATAGGCTGGTTCTGGCGGGGAGATACGGATGGGGGGCGTTGCCCTCTCATTCTCGGGTTTACGAAGTTGGGTATGTGCCCGATGAGGACCTCCCTGCCCTATACTCGGGGGCTTCGCTTTATTTGTGTCCCAGTCATTATGAGGGGTTTGGCTTGCCGGTGTTGGAGGCGTTCGGGTGTGGGGCGCCGGTTCTTACTTCGGGGGGAGGGGGATTGCGGGAGGTAGCGGGGGATGCGGGGGTGGTGATGGAGGAGATGAGCGCCGAGGCTTGGTCCGCGAGGATTGCTGAGTTATTGGGGAATTGGAGTATTCTTGCAGAGATGCGAGAGTGGGGCTTCAGACAAGCGAAGCGATTTTCCTGGCAGGAAGCGGCGCAGAAAACGATAGAGGTCTATCTTGAGGTTTTGGGATGATGGACGACGCGCTTTTGGAGGTTTTGGCTTGTCCTCGGTGTGAGACGCACCCCCCCGTTCGTCGAGTGGGGATGTTCTTAGTATGCCCTGAGTGTGAGTCGGGTTATCCCATCGTTGAGGGCATTCCCCATATGCTTCCGGAGGATGCGGTGTCTAAAGAAGAATGGGAGAAGGAGGTGAAGGAGCGCGATGCCGGAGCCTAAGCGGGTTTTGGTTCTTCACGGACCCAACTTGAATTTGCTTGGAGAGCGGGAGGTGGAGGTGTATGGTGAAAAGGGCTTGGAAGAGATCAACGAGGACATTCAACGGCGTGCGGATGCGCTGGGTTTTGAAGTGCGGATTATGCAGAGCAATTCGGAGGGTGATTTAATAGATGCCATACACACCCACCGGCAGTGGGCAAGCGGGATCATTATCAATCCCGGGGGGTTAGGGCACTATTCCATTTCCCTGAGGGATGCCCTGGTGTCGGCCCGCTTGCCTGTGATAGAGGTGCATTTGAGCAATGTGTTTTCGCGGGAGGAGTTCCGAAAACAATTGGTGATTGCGCCAGTTTGTGTTGGTATCGTTGTGGGGTTTGGGGGATTAGGATATTTGCTTGCCCTGGAAGCTATGAATGATCTCCTGGAGAAGATGCTGTGAGGGGGTATTAGAGGAAGATGAGCGCTCCTGAGCCTACTACTCCAAAGAGCCCGTCCTTGGAGGCTGAGGGGTTTTCTCCTGTGGAGAAGTTACGCGCTTGGATGGAGGAACTGGGTGTTTCCGCTTGCCTTATCTCCTATATGGACAACGTGCGATGGCTCACGGGTTTTAGTGGAAGTAGTGGCTTTGTGATTGTTTCAAAAAGTGAAGGGGTATTCATTTCAGATAGTCGTTATAGTGAGCAAGCCAGGGAAGAAGTGAGGGGTTTTCCTGTGGTGATATATGCTAACCCGACCACCTCAGCACAGGCGATTGCCCGGGAGGTTTCGCGCCTTGGGATTAGGGAATTGGGATTTGAAGCGGATCACGTGACGTTTTCCACGCACACCCTTTGGAAGAAAGAGATGCCCGATGTGGATTTTGTTCCTGTGGAGCAATTAGTAGATCGTTTGAGGATGGTTAAGTCGCCCGAGGAGATTGCGAGGATTCGTGAAGCGTGTGGAATTGCGGATGCTTGTTTTTCCCACGTTCTACGGATGATCCAGCCGGGAGTGAGGGAGTTTGACATTGCATTGGATGTGGAATTTTTCATTCGCCGGAGCGGGGCGAAACTTGCCTTTGATGTGATCGTAGTGAGTGGAGAGCGGACCTCGCGCCCTCACGGTGCCCCCTCGGAGAAACGATTGGAGAAAGGGGATTTTGTGACGCTGGATTTTGGGGCGATGGTGGGGGGCTATTGCAGTGACATCACCCGCACGGTGGTGGTGGGGGAGGCGAGTGCGAGACAGCGGGAGATCTATCAAGCGGTTTTGGAGGCAGAAGAGGCGGCTCTTTCGGCTATGAAGCCAGGGGTGACAGCGCGGGAGGTGGATGGGGTGGCTCGAAAGGTGCTGGAAAGTTATGGTTTGAATAAATACTTTGGTCACGGGTTGGGTCACGGCTTGGGGCGTGCGGTTCACGATGTGGGCAGGATGAATCCGACTTCGGAGGATGTGTTGGCGGAGGGTCAGGTTTGGACGGTGGAGCCAGGGGTTTATGTGGAGGGTTTTGGGGGTTGCAGGATAGAGGACGACGTGCTAGTGGGGGCGGAGGGTGTGGAGGTTCTCACTCGTTCGGAGCGCAGGCTTCTGGAAGTGTGAGGGAGGTTTTTCACTCTTCGCAGTGGGAGGCGGGGCGGGCACGGAGGCGTGCCCATTCACGCAAGGCATCTATGTCTTCTTTCATCATTCGGCTGAGGGGCACCACGGCGCGTGCTTCTGCTTCTAAGTCTTCCTGGGTGAGGTCTCGGTCATAGGAAAAAGCGCGGTGGAGAGCTCCAATCACCACTTGCTCTATTTCGGCACCGCTGAATCCTTGCGTGAGTTCGGCAAGGGTTTTCAGGTTTAAGGTCGCTGGGTCTCGTTTTCGTTTTCGCAGATGAATTTTGAAGATGTCTTCTCGCTCCTGTTTATCGGGAAGGTCTATGAAAAATATTTCATCAAATCTGCCTTTTCGGACCATTTCGGGAGGGAGTTGGGTGACATCGTTAGCGGTCGCCACGACGAACACAGGTTTCGTTTTTTCCTGCATCCAGGTGAGGAAGGTGGCAAACACTCGTGCGGTAGTTCCACTGTCGCTGAATCCACTGCTTTGCAATCCAGAGAATCCTTTTTCCAACTCGTCTGTCCAGAGGATGCAAGGGGAGACGCTTTCCGCCACCCGAATAGCCCTGCGGATATTGTCTTCGCTCTGTCCTACTAAACTGCCGAAGATTCTCCCCACATCCATACGGAGGAGAGGCAGGTTCCACAGGTTGGCGATGGTTTTGGCTACGAGAGATTTTCCGCATCCCTGGACTCCGATGAGGAGGATGCCTTTGGGAGGGGGCAAGCCGAATTCCCGTGCCCTTTCCGTAAAAGCACGTGTGCGATGCATCAACCATTCTTTCAGGTACTCCATTCCCCCTACGTCACTGAGGGTTTCTCTTGCGGGATAGTATTCCAATAATCCGGACTTGCGGACGATCTGCTTTTTCTCCTGGAGGATTGCTTCTACGTCAAAGCGTTTTTTCTCAACCAGACTGCGTGCCAGCACGGCTTCCACTTCGTCCAGCGTAAGGCCGAGGCAAGACTTGATGATTTGCTCTTTTTCTTCTTCGGTGAGGGAAACGCTCACGCTGTTTTTCCCTTTCATGGCTTCACAGGCGGTTTGCAGGACTTCCGCGATTTCCTCCGCCTCAGGCAGAGGAAACTCCACGACGGTTACGTCTTTTTCCAGTTCCACCGGCAGTCGCAGCACGGGAGCAGTGATGACAAGGGATTGAGAGCGTTGCCGTAGTCTTTGGGAGAGGTCTCGCAGGAGGCGAATGACACGGAGGTCGCTAAGGTAGGAATGGAAGTCTTTGAGGTGAAAAATGCCCTCTTCCTGGCAAGCATAGATGCCTGTCAGGGCTTCCAGGTCGGGAGAGAGCCGGGGGGGAGTTTCCATACTTCGGGGGAGTGGGGGCTTCATCCCCTCGGTGAGCGACCAGGTGTAGAGTTTTCTTTTTAGTTGGGAAGCCAGCGTCTGGAGGAGTTCACCCACGCGCCCTTCTTCCCAGGTGAGCACATAGAGGATAGGATATTTTGCCCTTATAAGTATTTCAATTTCCTGCTGGGGCTTCATCTTAGGAGAGTGTACTCCGTAGGGCTTTTACGGATAAGGGAGGTGGGGGGTTGCCGGTCTTTCTAAGAGATGTCCTTGAGCGGGTATACCCATAGGGGAATGGCGAAGCGGTACGAGCCCAAAGAGATAGAACCCCGCTGGCAGGAGCGCTGGGAGTCCGCGGGGCTTTTTCGCACCCGTGAGGAGCCGGGTCGCCCTAAATTTTATGCGTTAGATTTCTTCCCTTATCCTAGCGGGGAGGGGCTGAGCGTGGGGCATCTCCGGAACTACATTCCCACGGACGTGCTGGCGCGGGCGAAGTATATGCAGGGCTATAACGTTCTCCATCCGATGGGATGGGATGCCTTTGGTCTTCCCGCGGAGAATGAGGCGCTTGCGAAGAAGACGCATCCCGCGCCGATGGTGAGGCGCTATGCGGAGAATTACAAGAGGCAGATGAAGTTGGTGGGGTTGTCTTTTGATTGGTCGCGGGAAATTAACAGTTCTTCGCCCGAGTTTTACAAGTGGACTCAGTGGATTTTTCTCATTCTGTTCAAACGGGGATTAGCCTACCATGCCGAGCATCCTGCCAATTGGTGTCCGCGTTGTAACACGGTGCTGGCGAATGAGGAGGTTGTTGGGGGGTTGTGCTGGCGATGTGATACGCTGGTTGAGAAGAAGATTTTGAAGCAGTGGTTTTTCAAGATCACGGCGTATGCAGACCGTTTACTGGAAGATTTAGATGAATTGGATTGGCCCGAAGGCATTAAGATGATGCAGAGGCACTGGATTGGGCGCTCAGAGGGTGTGGAGTTTGATTGGCGTGTTGATGGAAGTGATGTGGTCGTGCGTGCTTTCACCACGCGCCTTGACACGGTATATGGCGCTACTTTCTTTGTGGTTTCCCCCGAGCATCCTCTTTTGGAAAAGATTGTGGCGTCGGAATACCGAGGTGAGGTGGAGCGATATAAGGAGCAAGCCTCTCGTTTGAGTGAACAGGACCGGTTGAGTCTGGCACGGGAGAAGACGGGTGCCTTTACGGGGGCTTATGTGCTCAATCCGTTTTCGGGAGAGAGGGTGCCGGTTTTTGTGGCAGATTATGTTTTGATGGGATATGGGACGGGTGCGATTATGGGGGTCCCTGCCCACGATGCGCGGGACTATGAGTTTGCCAGGCGGTATGGCTTGGAAATCCGGGAGGTGATCAAGCCCCGCTCTGGGGAGACGGATTTACCGTTTGAGTCGCTGGATGGTTTTTTGGTTCAATCGGATAAGTTTTCGGGCTTAACTTGTACTGATGCGCAACAAAAGATGACAGAATGGTTGGTGAGCCGGGGGTTGGGGGAGCGTCGGGTGAACTATCGTTTACGGGATTGGCTTATTAGCCGTCAGCGGTACTGGGGCGCGCCCATTCCCATCATTCATTGCAGGGCGTGCGGGACCGTTCCTGTTCCAGAGAAGGATTTGCCCGTTTTGCTTCCGGATGTGGAGCATTACGAGCCTACAGGGACCGGGGAGTCTCCTCTGGCGGGGATTCCTGAGTTCGTGAACGTTTCCTGTCCTCAATGTGGGGATCAGGCGCGCAGGGAGACGGATACGATGAGTGGTTTTGCGTGTTCGTCCTGGTATTTCCTGCGTTTTTGTGATCCCCATAACCACGAGCGCGCCTGGGACTTAGAAAAAGTGAATTACTGGATGCCGGTGGACTGTTATGTTGGGGGTGCGGAGCATGCGGTAATGCATTTATTGTATGCCCGGTTTTGGACCAAGGTTCTTTATGATGAGTGCTTGGTTCCCGTGAAGGAGCCTTTCCGAGTGTTACGGAATCAGGGGATGCTTCTGGCGCGAACGCCGTTTAGAAAGCCAAGAGGGGAAGAAAGACTACGGGTGGGTGAGGAAGGGATTCAGATCACGTTTGAGGAAGCGGAACGCTTGTCTCCTGAGGAGGTCTTTTATCGGTGGGAGAAGATGAGCAAGTCTCGTGGCAATGTTGTAACCCCTGATGAAGCAGTAGAGAAATTTGGTGCGGATGCTCTCCGTGTGTTTGAACTTTTTCAGGCGCCTTTTGAGGCAACCATTCAATGGACAGAGGAGGGAATGAATGGTGCAGTGCGCTTTTTGGGGCGCGTCTTTAAACTCACGGATAGCGTGAAGCCCTATTTCCAGAAGGATTGGCGGGAACGCCTTGCGAATGCGGTGCTTTCACCCGAGGAAGCGAGTTTGCGGAGGGTCACTCACAGGACTGTCCAGAGGGTCACCGAAGATATAGAGACGTTTCAATTCAACACCGCGGTGGCTGGGTTGATGGAGTGCATCAATGCCTGGAGTGAGTTCCTGGGGAAGTGTGATTTTCAAAGAGAGGAGACGCGCCTTGTTCTTTCCGAGGCGGTGGAGGTTTTTTTGGTCCTTTTGTCTCCCTTTGCGCCTCATTCTGCGGATGAAATATGGGAGAGTTTCGGGCTTCCCGGGTTTACCTATCAACAGCCCTGGCCCCAGGCGCAAGCGGAGTGGTTGCGAGAAGATATGATTACTATAGTTATCCAGATAAATGGAAAAACCCGGGGGAGCCTGCAAGTGCCCGCAGAGACCCCAAGGGAGGAGCTGGAGAGGATGGTTTTGGAGCAAGAGAGGGTGAAGGCTTTCACCCAGGGCAAGCAGGTGGAGCGTTTGGTGGTCGTCCCTGGCAGGTTAGTGAATGTGGTGGTAAAATAGAAAAGGATTTAAGTAAGGTATGCGAGATAGCAGGGCGTTTGTGGAAGACAGGTATCTTCTCCGCTCGGAGGATTTTGAGCCGGGTTATCTGCGGTTGTACAGGGAGGGGGAGTTAGCCAGGCGAGCGGAGGAAGCCATAGAAGCGTATCGGGAGTGTCGCGTTTGCCCCCGGGATTGCGGGATCAATCGTTTGGAGAACAGAATCGGGGTGTGCAAGTCGGGGCGATTGGCTCAGGTGGCGAGTTACTTTCCCCACTTTGGTGAGGAGGATTGTTTGCGTGGTTGGCGGGGAAGCGGGACGATATTCTTTTCTATGTGCAATCTACGGTGTGTGTTTTGCCAGAATTTTGACATCAGTCAGGAGCACAAAGGATTAGAGGTTACTCCGGAGCGTCTTGCGGAGATGATGCTGGAACTCCAGAGCATTGGTTGCCACAACATTAATTTCGTTACGCCGGAGCATGTGGTGCCCAATATATTAGAAGCGCTGGTTTTGGCAGTGGAGCGAGGCTTACGCCTTCCATTAGTTTACAACACGTCGTCCTATGATTCTTTGGAAAGTTTGAGATGGATGGATGGCGTGGTGGATATTTATATGCCTGATTTTAAGATGTGGAGTGCGGAATCGTGTCTTCTTTACTTGAAAGCGCGGGACTACCCAGAAGTGGCACGGCGGACCATCAAGGAGATGCATCGCCAGGTGGGTCCTCTGAAATTTGATGAGCGTGGGCTTGCCAGGCAGGGCGTTTTGGTGAGGCATTTAGTGATGCCTGGTATGGTGGAAGAAAGCAAGGCAATCCTTCGGTGGTTGGCGGAGGAGGTGAGCGAGGAGACTTATGTTAATGTGATGGACCAGTATTATCCTGCAGGGCGAGTCGTGATGGGGGACAGGCATTCGGAAAAATACCGAGCCATCAACCGACGAATAAGGGAAGAGGAGTTTGAGGAAGTGTTGGAGACTGCGAAAGAATTGGGGTTGCGGTTAGATTATCGTCGGGCGAGGGGATGGTGGCGTGATTATGCGTGGAGTTAATTAGTATCAGTTTTTTCAAGAAACTTATATATTTCCTGGATTATCGCTTTTCCGTGTCGATCCTCTATGGTGTTGTGGTCTCCGCTGGGAAGGGGGAGGAACTCCTTGGGTTCGGGTGCCAGTTGGAACAGGTGTTCCCCTTGGGAGAAGGGGATTACGTGGTCGTCTTTAGCGTGGATGATGAAGACGGGGCACCGGGCTTGCCGGATGTATTCATCGTTGGGCAGGCGAGAACGCACGAGGCGGGAAATGAACGGCAGGGGAAGGATTTTGGTTGCCATATCTCTTGCGTTGGTGAAGGGGCTTCGCAGGATGAGCGCGCGAGCAGGATATTGGGAGGCGAGGTAGCACGCTGGAGCAGACCCGAGAGATTCTCCATAGAGAATGATGTGTTGGGGTTGGTGATTCATTTGGGCGGTCAGATAGTCAAGAACCCGTTTTGCATCTTCATAGAGGTTTTCCACGGTGGGTGCGCCCGTGCTTTTCCCATATCCCCGATAATCAAAAAGGAAGATGTTGTATTTCAAGGAGCGAAGTTGCCTTGCCCAATGCCAGCGGTGGGTGATGTTTCCTGCGTTGCCATGAAAATAAAGAAGAGTGCCCTTGCTTTCGGGTGTTGGGATGTACCAGCCATGAAGTTGGTTCCCATCATCGGTTGGGATGAAAATGTCTCTAACGGGTATCTGGTCTCGGGCCGGGGTTTCCCAGTCGCCACTCGGATGGCGTTCGGGAAAGAAGATGAATTTCTCTTCAAAGATCAGCATAAGGGCAAGGATGATCAGGAGTAGGGACACCACTCCTGCAGAAATCCTCAGAACTTTCTTCCAGCGCTTGGGGGGGCTTGACCGCATAGGACTTCATTGGTGTGTTATTCCTTGTCCAGCACGGAGAGGAGTATTCTTTTGGTAGCTTCGTAAATTCCGGGGCACTTACTTTCCCTTGGGCCTGCCACGTTGAGCAGGGATGGGGAGTGCAGGGAGAGCCAATCCTGGATTTTCTGGCTTGCTTCTTCTTCGGAGAGTTGAGCAAGGTCTATCACGAGGAAGGGCTTATGGTATTGTTGGGCTTTTTCAAGGGTATAGGCGGTGCCCCCGGTAGGCTCGCCTTTTGTAAGTATGATCGTGCCATCGGAGTCTGCCACATTACGTTCCGTTCGTACTTCTGAGAGGGGAGAGTCGGTTTCCGTCAGATGGTAGTGAGGGGGGATGACGCCGTCTTCCGCGAGCCTTCCCTGGGGGCACCACCCCCCGTGGGGAATTCCGAGGAGGATAGCGACGTCCAGGGCAGCGCGGTCCACCCCTGTTTGTCCCCCAGACAGGATTTTTTGGATGACCTGGGAGGGCTGCCATCGCTCTGCCAGGATTTCCGATAACTCCATCAGCCCCTTTTCATCCGCTTCAGAAAACGCATTGGGGGTGTGGCTATCCACATCAATTTGCCCCAGGATTCTTTCGCCCGATCGGATGAGGACGACGATTTCCGAGCGGGTGCGAATGTCGCAGGAAAGGTAGTTTTCCACTGTTTGGACATCGGGGATGATTAAGTTGCGGTTTTCTGCGACCGCAGTTCCACAGACTCCTTTGCCAATGGGGATTACCCTGTGCTCCGTTGGGGCTCCGACAAACTCGTCCAGGACCAGATGTTTTCCTTCTAAGCGGTAGATACCACACCAGTCGTAACCGGGCAACTCGTTGAGGAGTTCCATTGCATAGCGTCGGAGGCGCGCTCCGGAAAAGGGAGAGTTTTTCACCTGGGAAAGGATTGGCAGGAATTTATCGTTTTGCTTGCTCATTGTCCTTCTACCTCGTTGATGGGGGTTTTCATTGGTTATAGGTGAGGGCGATGAATTCGGGGTCATCCTGTCGGTCGCGTTCTGCACGGAGGAACTCGTAATATCCGCATCGAGCACCGTCGGGGTAGGTTCGGCAGATGTGGGGCCTAACGGGATAGACCTTGCATTGGCGGGTTTCAACATTGAGGAAGGTACAGACGGTTCCGAAGTATTTATCCTTTTGGTGCCTCAGGATGATTTCTCCTTTTTCATCCCCTTTTTTGCAATATTTCTTTTTGAACTGGCGAACGGTTATCCCAAAGTGCTTAGCAAGTCGTTTAATGTCGGCGCGGGAGAGGGCAATTCGGGGGTACGAACAGCAGTAAGCGGGGCACTTGCTACAGTCGTAGAAGACTTTGAGAGGCTTACGCATTTGCGTCTTTATTTTAGTCCTTCGGAGAGAGTTTTTTAGTGAGGGGAGATACTCGGGGGGTTGTTAGGCGTATAATAGTCATAGAAAGCCCGGTATCCCCAGGGTGCGCGGGCTAAGGAGGTGACCTTGGATGCGAAAGTATAGTTGGATAGTGTCTGTGATAGTCGTGTCGGCTTTCTTTATTCCCGTTTGGGCTCATCGGTTTATCGCCTTTCGTCCCCTAAACCCTCATCAGGGGCTTCTTTCCCTTTGGGAGCAGGGGCGCCTGGCACCCAATAATCCCTTGTTGCTGGGTCCTTTTATCACGCCTTTTGTGATTGTGGAACCCGTGGTGCCCCCTTCCAGGGTTCCTTTGCATCATTCGGAGGCTTTCACCACCCAGGGTGGTTATTTACGGGGGTTGCCTCCTGGGAGTTTTTATTTTGCGGATCCGCGTTCATTGGAATATCGGGGTCCCTTTTTGCTCCAGCAAGCCAGTTCCGTGCCGATGCATCATTTTGACCGCTTCACACGACGGGGTGCCTATCTTTTTGGACTGGACCCGTGGGGCTTTTATTTTGCGGAACCCGTGACGAAGCGTCCGGGTTCGCCTCAGGAGTAAGCCTGAACTCAGGGCTTGACTGTAACCGTATAGCCTTTTCTGTCGCTTGGGTAATCTTTTGAGTATCTAATGGGAAATGCTCCTGGAGACGGTTTATCTGGCGTGGCTTCTCCTTCCGGAGGGGAGTCTCCTTCTTTTGGGGATTTATTTCACAGAAGCATAAGGGTTGAGCCAGTGGCGCCCCAAAGTTCCCTGGAGGTAGCGGTCAATGCTTTTTTGCGGACCTCTTCTGAAGTTTTGCCCGTGGTAGAGGGGTCTTCGGTGGTGGGTGCCCTTTGGCGAGAGTGGATAGAGCGAGCCCTTCTGAACGGCGTGGAGAAGAACACTCCGGTGGAGTTTTTGATGGATCGCTCTCCGCTCGTGTTTTCGGCGAAGGGTTCGGTTGAGGAAGCGTGGAAGGTGCTGAGGAGCGCGGACCGGACTGCGGGAATAGTGGTGGATGAAGAGGGTGGTTACGTGGGGGTGGTGACAGCCATTTCCCTGAGTTCGGGATTTATGCCCCTTGTGAGGTTGCCTGTGATTGGGGGCTTGGCTACTCCCCTTGGTGTGTACTTAAGTGCGGGGTATGTGAGTGCGGGTGCGGGTCGTCTGGGGTTGTTCCTTGCGGGGGTGGTGCTTTCCCTGCTTTATGCGCTGGCGCTGGTGGCAAGTTATGGGGTGGTGAGTTTGATAGAGCCCCGTCTTCGTGGGATGCTGGAGGTTGGCTCGTGGTGGGAGATGGGGATAGTGGGGCTTGGGTTTGTATTCTTTTTGGTGTTTTTGCGTCTCTCTCCTCTATCGGGGATCCATGGTGCAGAGCATATGGTGGTTCACGCATTAGAGCGGAGAGAGGTGTTGGCTCCCGAGCGAGTGGGCCAGATGCCCAAGGAACATCCGCGTTGTGGGACCAACATTATGGGAGGGTTGGTTGTTTTTATTGTGTTGATTACCTTTTTGTCTGAATATTTAGGGGAGATTGCGGGTCTTCTGGCATTTTTGGCAGTACTCCTTTTATGGCGGAGGGTGGGGTGGTTTTTACAGCGTTGGTTTACAACGAAGTCTCCTAATCTTTCTCAGTTACAGAATGGGATAGCGGTGGGGAGGGAGCTTTTAGAGAAACTACGCCTGGCGGGATACCGGGAAGCGGGGTTTTTAGAGAAGCTGGTGAGTAGCGGGCTACCCTGGGTGGTGCTGGGGGCTTCACTGGTAGGAGGTTTCTTGTGGGGATTGATGAAGTTGGCGGGGTTTTCTTTGTTTTAGGTCTTCTCCTGGGATAGAGAGGGGTAGTGTTTTCCTTTTTGGTAATTTTCTGGGCTTAAGGAACGGGAGGCGCCATCCGAAGGAATAACTGTGTTGGTTCCAATGGATGAGGGTTCTGGAAAGTGCCGTGGGGTTCTGCAGAGGTTGATGAAGATGTGTCCTTTATGTGGGGCATTGAATGTGGCGTCTCAGCGAAGGTGTGCGAGATGTGGTTGGGGGGGCGAGTTTGACACGAAGGCAGAGAACCTGCGGAGGGCGGTCTCTTCCCTGTTCCCTGTTGAGGAGGGTGGGGAGGATTCTGAAGGGGTCATTCGGTGTGTGGGGCTTATGGAAGAGGGCGAGGGCGAGGAGAAGGGATTCGGTAAGGAATAAGGGTGGAGTATAGGGGGCAAGCCCCCTTTTGATAGGGGGGTTGGGGCTTTTTTGTGGTAATTCCCTTAGTCGGTTCTGCTATCCTTGTGTGTTTAGATGATTCCCATTGGCGACGACAGCCGGTCCAGGGCTCGCCCTTATCTGGTGTGGAGCCTTTTGGGCATTTTGGTGGTCATTTATCTCTGGGATAGGGAGTGGAATCCTTTTGGCGATCGGTTGCTATTTGCGGACCTGGCTTTGCGCCCTTCGCTGGTGGTTTCGGCGTTAGGGGGTGGGGAGAAGTGGCCCCTGGCGACACTTTTCACCTCTTGTTTTCTGCACGGGAACTGGGCGCATTTGCTTGGCAATATCATTTACCTTTGGGTTTTTGGTCCTCGGATTGAGCGCACCTTTGGCTCCTTTTTATTTGCGTGTTATTACGTTTTTTGGGGGATTCTGGCAGGGGCGACCCAGTTGGTGATGATGCCTTCCAGCACTCTTCCGATGGTAGGTGCTTCGGGTGCGATTGCGGGAGTGATGGGGAGCTACTTTTTACTCTATCCCGGGGCGAAGGTTTATGTATTGATTCCCGTATGGTTCGTTGGGTGGTTGACGACTTTGCCTGCCTGGTTGATGCTGGGCATTTGGTTTATGATTCAGATTCTTGTGGTCCAGCCGGGGGTAGCGAACTGGGCTCATGCGGGTGGATTTTTAGCGGGGATGTTGGTGGTGTTATTGACGGGAGCGGAGAGACGGCGGAATGATTTGAGAGTGAGAGGTAGGGATTTTTGGGCATAGGAGGATTCCCATGAAGTTACCGTGGGTTGTGGCTTTGGTTGTGCTGGTGGGTGCGTGCTTCAGTTTTTGGGTAGCGGTTCGGCGCCACCAGGTGGAGGCGAGTTCTCGCTCGGTGCACGTGGTTGCGGAATTCAATGATGTGGAAGCCATTGCCATAGCGAGCGGGCTTTCCGTTCGGCAAGCCCTTTTGCGGTTACGGGATGCGGGCCTCACGGGAGTGGCGGTTCAGGAAGAGACTTTTGGGGATTTTTTTTCATCGGGTAGGTTGATTCCCGTTCCTGGTGCTCCCAATGCTCCTTCTCGTTTGGTGGCGCGAGACAGGAGCACCGGGGAGCGGTTGAAGAGGGTGGTTCAAGAGCGATTTGGGGGAGTGGCAAGGGGACCTTATGTTCTTTTGTTGGAGGGTGGTGCGCTTCGGCTCCCTTTTTCTCTGAGTGAGTTGTGGGATTATGGGATTGGATTAGACCCTGAGAAGTGTCAATTGGTGCGAGAGTGTGGATTGGTTCTTGTGGGGCGTGTGGCGAATCCGCCCAATAGTAGTTGGGCGATGGTTCGTGGCATCCTTCGGGATTTGCAAGCGAACCGAGTGGCGGGTGTAGTTTTTCGTGGGGATAGTGTGTTGGGGAGTTTTGAGATGCTGGACGAAGTGGCGAGGGAGTTGCGGGAGATGGGAATCTGGTATGGGAGTATTGAGTTTGGGAAGCAGGCTGGGGATTCTCGTTTGTCGCTTTTGATGCTTCCGGAAGTTTTTCGGGTTCATAGCATTACGCAGGGGGAAATGTTGCGCCTTTCTCGTGAAGAGGCGATAGAAAGATATGTGCGTGCAGGAACGGAGCGCAACATACGGGTGTGTTATGTTCGTCCGTGGAGCCCAGCCAGCGAGTCTCCGGTGGAGGGGTTTGCGAGATTTTTAGAAAAGATGCGGTTGCGTTTAGAAGCGGAGGGTTCGGCGATACGGGCTCCTAAGTTTGTTCGGTCTCCTGATGTTCCCTATTACTGTCGCGTAGTGGTCTCAGGGTGTGCGTGGTTTTTTGCGGTGTGGTTGGGGTGTGTCTACGTTCTGCGTTTATTGGGGCGAAGTGGGGGGGCAATAGGTTCGGCTTTTCTTGTGGCGTGCGGTTCGGCTCTTTTTGTGGCGAGTTGGTTGACGGGTGATTTTCGTCTTTCTGCTCTGGTATCTGCTTTGGCGTTTCCGACGTGCGGGGTGATACTGGGTTGTTCTTTGCGGGAGGGTGCGCGCGGGGGATGGCTTCTGACGATGGCGCGTTTTTTCGGCATTTGTGGTTTCAGCTTTGTTGGAGGGCTTTATGTTTCCGCATTATTGAGCGAGTTACCCTATATGATGAACATCCAGCAATTTTGGGGTGTAAAAGTTGCTCACGTGCTTCCTTTGGTGGGTGTAGGGGGTTATCTTTTGTTTCAGAGGATGCGAGTGGAGGAAGCGGTGGATTTTCCCGTTCGCTGGATGCATATGGTTTTGCTTTTGGTTGTTTTGGGCGCCTTCGTGGTGTTGTTGGTGCGCACGGGTAATGAACCCCCCACTTCGGTTCCTGGTTGGGAGATGCGTTTGAGGGACTTATTGGATCAGTGGTTGCCGGAGCGTCCCCGGACGAAGGAGGTTTTTTTGGGTCACCCTGCTCTTATGCTGAGTTTGTGGCTTGTATTTCGCCGTCGGGAGCGTTTTCTTCCTTTGATGGCTACTTTGGCTACAATCGGGCAGGTGAGCATAGTGAACACGTTTGCCCATCTTCACACGCCGATAGAGGTTTCGGTGAAGCGTGTATTGGTGGGGGTTATTTTGGGGTGGGCGCTGGGTGGTATTCTTTTTCTCATTGCGAGCCTTGCAGAGAGGAGGCGAGGTCTATCCGAGTCGTAAAGATTGTCGTAGGCGGATACTATGGCTGTGGCAATATAGGGGACGACGCTCTCCTGGTTGGTTTTTTGCGTGGCTTGGAGGGTATGAGCGTTTACCCGGTGGTTCTTTCTGGCGATCCCGGGGAGACCCATCGGAACATTGGGGTTCCTGCCATCCCCCGTCGTGATTTCAATGCCTTGCGAAAGGAACTGGAGACTTCAGAAGCCCTTGTGCTGGCTGGAGGGGGATTGTTTCAAGATGTGACGAGCGTTTTTTCGGTGCGTTATTATGCTCAGTTAGTTCATTTTGCGAGGAGGATGGGGAAAAAGGTGATTATGTTGGCTCAAGGTGTGGGACCTTTGCGGAGTTTCCTGGGCCGAAGGCTGGCGGTGGGGGCTTTTCGGTCGGCGCAGGTGATCACGGTGCGGGATTCTCAGAGTTTGGCTCTTTTGCGGGACCTGGGGGTGAATAAGCCGATTCAGGTGACGGCGGACCTTGCATGGTTGGTGGAGCCTGACCGTGCAGAGGGGTCTTTTGCCCTTGGCGAGATGCGGACCATAGGCATTTCCGCGAGGCCTCTGCGGGGGCGGAGGGGATTAGCGGGCCTTTTTGGGGAATTTGCGCAGATTCTTTATAAAAACCAATATGTGCCGGTACTCGTTGAAATGGATAGGAACGAGGACACCCAGATTCTGGACTTGATTGCTAAGATGCACGGTGGTAGATGTCCTGACATTCGGAATGTGGCGACGCCCTCTCAGATGGCGGGGCGAATTGCCCGGATGGATGGGATGGTGGCGATGCGGATGCATGCGGGTTTATTTTCGGCGCTTGCGGGCAAGGCTCCCCTGATGATTGCCTACGACCCGAAGGTTACTGCCTTTTCGGCTTCCCTGGGTCTTCCCAGCCCGTTGAGCCTGGATGGGTTGACCCCGCAGAAACTTTGGGAAGCATTTAGGCGGTTTGAGGCGGAGCGGGCGAAGTGGGATAGCGAGGTGCAGGCACGCTTGCTTCCCTTGAAGGAGCTTGCTCGGAAGAACCTGAGTATAATGAGAGAGGCTATTCCTGCCCTTGCCGAGGGCTTGTCTTAGGAAGATGAGAGCACTTTGGGTTCTTGTCGGATTAGTTTTCGTGGTGCCCGGGTACTCCTCGCCGGGGCTGGCGGATATATTTCGCTGGTTGGAAAAAAACGTTTTGGACCGGGTGAGCGTAAACGGGACTCAAACCTTTGCACTCCATTATCACCGGGTGGAGGGGGACGAAGATGCATTTCGGAACCAGTTTTACTATTACTCCCAGCGCGGTCGCTTTACGGATGACCGAAACCTGAACATTGTGGGGCAGAACGTGCTGGGCTATTTGAATTTCAATATGAGTTTGGATAATCATTCGTTAGGTCGTCCGTATGCCAATCGTATGTCTTTGAATTATGAGCGCGGGGCTTGGAAGGCGGATTTAGGCGACATTACAGCGAGTTTGGGAGGTGGGAATGAGTTGATACGTCTTACTCGGACGACTCGTGGAGGGGCGGTGCAATATCAGAGCGGTGGTTTGACGGCGAAGTTTTTGTTCACTCAAACGCGAGGTGCGGTGAAGACGATTTCTCTGACAGGCAACAACAGTCCTGGACCTTATTATCTTCAGGCGGGTTATATATTAGATGGGTCCGTGAGGGTTCAGGTGGATGGCGTGGAGCAAAGGCTGGGCGTAGATTATGTGGTGAATTTAGACCAGGGGACGATCACCTTTCTGAATCGTTCCATTCCCCCAACGAGCACGATTGTGGTGACGTATGAAACGATAGGTCCCAATCAATCGCAGGGGGATGTTTATGGCGGTTCGGTTTCCTATCGCCTTCTTCCCGGTGTGAGCCTTGGGGTCACGATGGTGGAGCAAAGACCGAGGGGGAGCCTGGGACTTCGTCAAACGACGGAGGAGTTTGAGGGTTTTGGTCCTCCCAGTTCTCCGTATTATCTTTTGTTCCCGCCTTTGCGGTCTCAGCCTATAATCGTTACGGTAGATGGTATTTTGCAGGTGGAGGGGGTGGATTATTATTTCGACGCCGTGAATCCCCAGGTGTTTTACTTTACGCGGTTTATGCCTCCGGAGTCCCTCATTCGGGTGACCTACACTCCAACTCCCGACCCGGGTTCTTTTGGGAATGCTCGTCGGCGCGTGCAGGGTTTGGACCTTCAGTGGAAGGTGGGGACTCTGGGGCAGGTGCAGTTGAGTTTTGCTCAAAGCAGGGCATACACGCCGGCGGGTTCTTTAAGTTCGGAGGCGATGTCGGCACGGGCGCAGTATCAATGGGGTCGGTTGAGAGGGGAGGGTTTTTGGAAGCGCATACCAGGCGATTTCATCGGGGTGGAAACTCGCGGGTTTGCTCGGAATGAGCAGGGCGGTGGGGCGAGCCTGCGATATGATGCGGGGAGGGGCCTCACCTTCCAACTGACGGGTCAGCATCTGGATGTGAGCGCGCCTCGGTATACGGGCACGGGGATCGTTCAGGAACGGGGTAGGGTTCGGGAGGTTCGTTTTGGGGCGGAGTACACTCGTTCCGAGACGGAGAAGATGTTTCTTCGTGCGGAAAGCCTTTCGGGGAGGTTTGCGGGAAATGTGAATCGGTCAAGGGGTGTTTCCACGGGATACAGGAAGGAGGGAAGGAACTGGAGTGTGGAATTGGGCGGGGTGCATCAAGAGGTAGAGGTTCCCAACCTGTCTCAACAGGGGCAGTTAGAGCGTGTGTCTTTGACGGGGATTCGTGTTTCGGGGACCTATCGCCTCAGTGAGCGCCTGACGTTTTCTTCTCAGGGTGGTTTCAATTCCATTCGGAAGGGAGAGGAGTCGGGTGTGGGTAAAGATTGGCTCTTGCGCCTGGAGTATCGCCCTGCTCCCCAATGGGAGATTTCGGGGATATGGACGGATACGAACAGCGGTGTCCTTACGAACATTGGGGGTTTTGTGGGTGGGGGTTTTGGCTACAACGGGAACGGTTTTAGCGGTGGTTCTTTCTCTTTTGGATTGAACACGGGCTTCACTCGCCAGAAGGCTCTGCAACTTATGGCTCGGTGGTCTCCGAGCGAACGGTTGAGCGTGGATGCGTCCTGGATACATACGGAGTCGGAAGGGGATAACGTCCCGAACAGTAAGCTTCAAGGTTTTTCGGTTGGTGTTTCGTGGTCTCCGTTCAAGGATGGGGGTTTGTTTGGGCGCTTTTCGCTCCAGGAGGTCAGCCTGGTGGGGAGTTCGGGTACGAGTGATACGAAGATTCTGGACCTGGGTTACACTCAGAAGTTTGGGAAGCGTTGGAATGTAGATTTATCTTATTCCACGAGCGATTTTGGCGGGAGTGGGCTTCTGGGATTTGGGCGCACCGCTCAATCGCTGAACGGGCGAGTCACCTATTTGGTGGGGAATCGTCAGCGGTTATTTGGGGAATACAGCAGGGGGAACGTGAATGGCTATTTGCCAGACAGGCAGGTTTATCTTGGTCTTGGGTATTCCTATGAGCTGGCTCCCGGGGTGGATTTGGCGGCGGTTTACCGATGGCGGGAGCGGGTGAATTTAGATGTGAGCACTCAACGGCACAATTTCCGGAGTTCGGGGATAGATATTGAGTTGCGGATAGCCTTTGGCTCGCGGGGTCGTGGGGGATGGCGGTGAGGTGCCTTTTTTAGGGTTCTTCTTTTTTCGGGGCATAATGGGGTTATGGCTGGTCGTGTAGAGGGCATATTCCTTGCGGAAGTGGGTGGTGCGCCAATGCGATCTGTTTCGGAAGTGGAGGCAGTGCCTGGTGTGGGATTGGTGGGTGATCGGTACAGCAAGGGAGTGGGGACCTATTCGGGGAATCCTGCCAACTTCAGCGAGGTCACTTTGATTGAGAAAGAGGTGGTGGAGGCGGTGAGGGGGGAAAGGGGGATACCCTTGGAATATTGGGAGGCGCGCAGGAACCTATGCACCTCAGGGGTTCGCCTGAATGATTTAGTAGGGAGGCGATTTCGTGTTGGGGAGGTGTGGCTTTTGGGAGAGCGCTTGTGCGAGCCGTGTGGGCATATGGAGCGTTTGTCGCACCCTGGAGTGAAGGAGGCGCTTCGTGGTCGTGGAGGTCTTCGGGCGCGAATTTTGCGAGGGGGAGTGATTCGTGTAGGGGATGTGGTGGAGGAAATGATTCTTCAGGAGGCAGATTTGCGGTAGTCTTTTGGGTGTGGCGTTGCCCTTCTTCTTTTATCGCCCGGAGATGTTGCAGTATGATTTTGGGCGTTTCCATCCCTTGCGTCCCGAGAGGTTAGAGAAAACGATTCGTTTATTGAAGGCGGAGGGTGTCCTGGAAGTGATAGAGCCTGAGCCTGCTACGGAGGATGATTTGCTGAGGGTTCATACCGAGGAGTACATAGAGGCGGTGAAGCGGGCGGGTAAGGGGGAGTGCGAGTGGAAGTATGGTTTGGGCATAGGGGACAATCCGCCGTTTGAGGGTATGCATCATAAGGCGTTATGGTATGTGGGGGGTACGGTTTGTGCGGCGCGTGCGGTGGTATCGGGGGCGTCCCTTGCTTTCAATATGAGTGGGGGCCTGCATCACGCATTGAGCGACCGCGCTTCTGGCTTCTGTATTTATAATGACCCTGCGATAGCGATTTCCATTTTGAGAGAGAAGTTTTCCCGTGTGGCGTATGTGGACATAGATGCCCATCACGGGGATGGCGTTCAGTGGATTTTTTACACGGACCCATCGGTCCTTACCATCAGCATTCATGAATCAGGGGAGACGCTTTTCCCCGGGACGGGTTATCCCAGTGAGACGGGAGAACCTCCCCATTGTTTGAACATTCCTTTGAAGGCGAGGACCACAGGCGATGTGTGGATGTGGGCTTTTTTGACTCTGGTACCTCCAGCAATACGTGCGTTTAATCCAGAGGTCATCGTGCTCCAGATGGGGGCGGATTCTCACTTTGAGGACCCTTTAGCCCATTTGCTGGTGGCGGTTCAGGAATGGCTGGAGGCTGTGAAGTTAGTGCGGAGTTTTGGTTTGCCCATTGTGGCTCTGGGGGGAGGGGGATATAACTTGCGGACGGTTCCCAGGATGTGGGCGGCGGGTTGTATGACTTTGGCAGGTTGCGAATACAACGACGTTCTTCCTTCTCCTTTTGCAGAAGAGTTTGGGGTGATGAGTTATTCAGATCCGTTTTTGCCCACCCCTCGCGGGCAGGGACTAATGTATGCCCAATCGGTGGTTTCGGAGATTGAGCGGCGGTTTGACCTGGTGGTGGAGCGATGACGTTGCGCCAGGCTTTAGAGGGATTAGAAGGAGTCCGATTGCTTCGGGTATCCGAGGCGGAAGAGGAATTTCCTTCGTGGGTGGAGTCCCCTGGTTCAGCAGAAGACGCCGATCTTGTTGAGGGTGAGAGTTTTAGCAGTGTTGTTGTTCCGGATATGGGCTCAACGGAGTTCACTCATTTTTTGGATGGGTCCCAGTGGACGCTGAGGGCTTTCTTTTATCAGTGGGAGCCCGCTTATCTTGCGTTCTTTAATGCGGGGATATTGCAAAGGAGAAACGGGGAGATGTTGGGGAATGAGAGTTGGTATTCGGAGTTGCTGGGCGTGTTTGCGAGTGATAGGGAGGAGATTCGCGAGCGTTTGGAGGGGCAAGGTCCCTGGGAATACAGGGGAGTTTCTCTGGATGAGGGTTCTGGGGTTGGGGGGATGGAGGAGGGCATTCAGACCGCAGTGAGCACGGCACGAGATCAGATGGAGCGGGAGTTAGCCCTGCGGTGGGTGCGCGAGGGGAGCGAGGGAGGGGGTTGGCTTTTGGTGGATGGTGGGATTGCATCTCTCTCGTCGCATTTTGGTGATTTCAAGCCCGTCGTGGGAGTGGTGAAGAGCCACAGGCGGCAGTTCTTTCGGGGTGTGGAGCGGGCGCATGTGATTGCGAACTTGCGAGTTGGGGAGCGGACGCCTGTTTTTGAGGTGCGCACGGGTGGCAGGAAGGATAGGGCATACAGTTGGTATTTGCGCCTTCACGAGAATCCGATGGAGTCTCCCCTTTTTGGCCTTGTCCGTGTGGAGATGCCTGCGTATGAAGAGACTCTGAAGCACGTGGATGCGGTGAGTTCCTGGCTTTTGAAGGAGCGTTTTCCTATGTCTTTTCCGGACGTTCGCTATGATCGTTTGCTTTATCCGATAAGGCGCGTGGAGATGTACTTGAAGTCGCGTCAGCCGAGCGAAGTGGCTCTTGCGGGTTTGATTGGGATATAGTAGGGGTGGAATGGCGAAGGAGCGAGACGGGATGAAGGCAGGTCCGATTGGTCAGGTTGTGGCGACGGAGCGGGTGCCGAGCACGGCGTATGAGTTTCACTTTTGGGGGGTGGAGGGTGCCAACTTGGGGATAGGGTCTATTGTGAAGGTGGAATCAGATTCCGCTATTGTGTATGGCATTGTGGTGGAGGCTTTTGCTTACAACGATGTTCCTGGGGCGTTAGCGGATTTGCTGAGCAGGGAGGGGGTTCCGGGTCGCAAGGCGCCGACGGAGCGTCCAGAGGTGCGCCTGTTTCGGGCGGCAGTTCTGCGGAGAATTCCAGAGGAGCCGGTTATGGCGGTGGGCATCGGGGAGGTTTATAAGATTTCAGGAAAGGAAGTTTCTTCTGCGTTGGGTTCAGAGAGGTATGCGGAGCGGGGAATTCCGATAGGGGTTTATGGTTATGGGGATGACCTGTCGCCTGTTCTGGCGGATCCCGAGCATTTGCTTGGTCCTGAGTCGGCGCATTTGAATGTTTCGGGGACGAGTGGGCTTGCCACGAAGACGAGTTACATTTTGTTCCTTCTCCAGTCCATTTTCCAGAAGTGCTCGGATAGAGAGGGAGTGGCGGGGGTTCTGTTCAATGTGAAGGGTGGGGACTTGCTGTTTTTGGATAAGGAGCCTTTAGGGGAGTATCCTCCAGAGCAGAGGCGATTGTATGAATTGTGTGGGTTGGAACCCAAGCCTTTTAGAAAGGTTACGTATTGGGCTCCTTTCACGGACGAGACAGCCTCGGAAGTGGCGACCCTTCGCAACCATCCGGACCTGAACAAAGAAAATCCTGTTCGGGGTTTTTGTTATGGATTGAAGGATATTCTGGAGAATGCGGAAGTGGTTCTCACGCGTGAGGATCTGGATGCGAAGGCGGATGCTTTTCTTCAGTATTTAGCCCAGGAGGTGGCAGGGCGAAGGCGTAAGTTTTATGAATCCGGAGAGGAGCGTGAGGTGAGGACGCTTCAAGACCTGGTGAAGGCGTTACAGGAGATTTTGAGGGAAGTTGAGGGAAAAGCCTTGCGCGACTATGCTTCTCACCACCCTGCGACCATCCGAAAGATGTATAACCGATTGAGCAATATAGCCCGTCGTTATCCTGGGCTTGTTTCTCACACAGGGGATCGGAAGCCCCCCCTTCCTGATAAGTTTGACCCTGGCTCGGTTCATGTGATAGATGTCGCTCAACTTGACTCGGAGGCTCAAGACCTGGTTTTTGCGGCGGTGATTGCGGACTTGCGCGAGCGTATGGAGCGGAAGCAGTTAGGGATTGGGCGATTGGTCGTGTTCGTGGATGAGTTGAACAAGTTTGCCCCTCGTGAGGGGCGGGAGACGCATATCGTTCGGTCCTTGCGGGACATCGCGGCGCGGGGTCGTTATTTGAATCTGGTCCTTTTTAGCGCTCAACAATTTCGGTCACGGGTTGATCCCGAGGTCATAGGCAATTCCGCCAATTCCGCATTTGGGCATATTCAAATGGAGGAACTGGCAAGCCCCCTTTACAGTCCCTATCCGCGTGCAGTTCGGGAAAAGTTAGGGTCTTCTTCTCCTGGCGAGATGATGGTTCGCCATCCTCACTTTGGTCAGCCGATATTCCTTCGTTTTCCCTTGCCTTATGTGATGAAGGGAAGCGACGGGATGAAGGTGTTTCCCGCCCGTGAGCCAATGGGATTCGTGGATCGTTTGGAGAAACTTGCGAGCGAAAAGAGCAGGGGAAAAATAACTCCTGAACGGGTGAGGGATTTTATGGAAAGAGTGCCCGAGGGGGATCGTGAGGATGCGGTTCGTGGGGCGGTGGCGGAGTTGGCGGGCTTGAGTGAGCCGAGCGAGGAGGGTGTGGAGGATATTTTGAAAAGATGTTTTCCTGGCTTTCCAGTGATGCGGGATGTCTCCCGTGCGGTGGTAGACGACCCCGAGGACCCCTTTTGTTAGTTTGTTGGGTGCTTAGATTTTTTTGAACTTCTGGGTGCTTTTTTGTGTGGAGCGCAGGGTTCCCTCTTTGGGGTGGGTGAGGGTCCGTTCTTGAGTGATGGTCCGCTCACCCTCCAGGATGCTTTGTGAGTTTTCGCCGAGGAGAACGGATCCCTGGACCAGAAGTTTCATTGTGCCGGTCATTCCTGCGTTTTTCTCGGTTTGGGTAAGGGTGGCGGAATAGGCTATGCGGTAAGCGCGTTCACCATTGACTGTTTTCGCACCCACGATTTTATAGGTATATTCCAGGATGGGACCTCCATCGGGGGAAGATGGAGTTACTCGGAATTTCCAGGGCTCATTGAGAGCCTTTGAGGAATCAGCCAGGATTATGCCCATAAAGGCAGCTCGTTCAATGATGAGGGATCTTGCTTCGGATAGTTGGTATCGGAGGGTGGCGATGCCACGCGCCGTAACCTGTTGGATGCGTGGAGGTCCACTCAATTCTTCCTTGAGTGCCGTGGCAAGTTCTTGTTCCATTCTTTTCCTTTGCTCCGCAGTGATGTTGGGGGGTGCGGAGAGGATTTTCGCTGAGGTTTTGACGGACTCGTAAGAAACTTCCATCGTTGCGGACTGGGCGTCCACATTGGTGACCTTCAGGACAATGATGTGGGACCCATTTTGGCGATGGGATTGGCTTTGGTTTTTGTGGGTGCTGGTGTTTTCTATGGTGATCTCCTCGTGATATTTGATGGTCTTCCCTGCCTCAAAGCGGAGGGCGAGCGTGTATGTTTTTTGTCCCACTGGGGTGAGGAGGGAGTTCCCTGCAAGGGGAAGCAAGAGGTGGGGGATCAGAAGTTTTGCGTACATCAAGGGTCTCTTAGTATACTTCAGCCGATGATTCGTGTGCAGGACCTCACTCACAGATATGGAGAGCGGGTGGTGCTTAGGGACATCTCTCTGGAGATTCAGGTCAGGGAGTCTGTGGCGATAATGGGGGGGTCGGGGGAGGGCAAGACGACTCTTCTTCGGTGTATGTGCGGGCTTCAAAAGCCTCTGGAGGGGGTGGTGGAACTTTTTGGGGTGGACTTTTATCGTGCTCCCGAGAGGCAAAGGGAAGAGATTAGGCGAAGAGTGGGAGTTTTGTTCCAGTCTTCGGCGCTTTTTGACTATCTTACGGTGCGGGATAACGTTGCCTTTGCCGTGGAACGGAGGAACCGTTTGCGTCCGAAGGAAATTGATGAGATAGTGAGGGCAAAGTTGGCGCTTGTGGGCTTGGAGGGGATTGAGCACTTATATCCCAGTGAACTGAGCGGGGGGATGCGGAAGCGGGTGGGTTTGGCTCGTGCGCTGGCGACGGATCCGGACGTGCTTTTTCTGGATGAGCCGACGAGCGGTTTAGACCCTGTGACTGCCTATGCGATAGATGCCCTCATTAAAGAAGTGACCCAGCAATTGAACGCCACCGTGGTGCTGGTCACCCATGACTTGAATTCTGTGATGAGAGTAGCAGGGCGAGTGCTTTTCCTGTATCGTGGGGAGGTGGTTTTTGATGGGGCGCCGGAGGAGTTCCACAATTCGCAGGATCCACGAATTCAGGAGGTGGTTCGGAAAGCGGAAGACGAGAGTCTTTCTGTGTTTTAGATGCGGGTTGCATAGAGGTACGGCTTAGGTGCTATCTTAAATATATGATTGTTCTTCGGCGGGCAGGAGAGCGCGGGCATTTTCGTTATGACTGGCTGGACACTTACCATACTTTTTCGTTTGGACGTTATTTAGACCCCAAGCATATGGGGTTTAGAAGTCTCCGCGTCATCAACGAGGATCGCATTCAGCCGGGGAAAGGGTTTGAGGAGCATTCCCATAAGGATATGGAAATTCTGACCTATGTGTTGCAGGGAACATTGCGCCACAAGGACAATTTGGGACACACCAGCCTCATCACGCCCGGTGTCGTTCAAAGGATGAGTGCAGGGACGGGCATTCGCCACAGTGAATTTAATGCCTCTCCCACTGAGGTCCTCCACTTATTGCAGATATGGATTTTGCCCGCGCGGACCGGTCTGCCTCCCGATTACGAAGAGCGAAAGTTTTCTGAAGAGGAGTTGCAGGGTCGCCTTCGCCTTATCGCTTCCCCCGATGGAAGAGAGGCCTCCCTCAAGATTCATCAGGATGCACTCGTTTATGCAGGGAGGTTCAAGGCGGAAGACCGTGTAGAGGTGAGTCTGGCACGGTATCGGGGGGCGTGGGTGCAGGTCGCCCGGGGGCACGTATGGGTGAACTCAACGGAACTTCATCCCTCCGATGGGGCGGGCATAACGGGGGAGACCGAGTTGTACATTGTTTCTAAGGATGAATCGGAACTTTTAGTTTTTGACCTTGCGTGAGGGTTTCTTTACCACGTTTGGCGCCAAGCCACTTGGTCCACCCACACCAGCCACGGATAAGAGAGGACGGGTCCTATAGATTGCCAGGTGATGAGGAGACGCACTTCCCGGGTAGAGGGGTTGATGTATTGAGAGGGGTTTTGGCTGGAGGGAAGGGAGAGAACGGTCCGGGTGTCCGTGGTGCTTGCGAAACGTGTATCCAGAAGGTCATACCGGTTTTGGGTGAAACTATAAAGATAGATGCGTTGCTGGATGTTAGAGAGGGACGCTTGGGATTCTACGGTACAGGTGAGGCTGGTCGCCGTGGGGGCGAGGGCAGTGGCAGAGACCTGCAATTGGATGGGGGGTTCGCTGGCGTTCATCACAATCCAGGGCCGGAGGACCATATACTGGTCGTCACTCAGGATGAGTTCATTGATGTCTCCGGAGAGGATTGCTCCTCGTAGCACAAGGAAGAACCAGGGAGTGAGGTCTTCCATCAAGGCGCGGAAGGGCACGATCCAGGTGCGCCAACTATTGTTTTCGGAGAACTCGTGGTGTCCCCAGAAGGTTCTCCCATCGCTGGGGTCTATGGTGCATCCCGAGTAGTCGCCCCATCGGTTAGAAGTGGTGTAGGGTCCGTTGCTGGCGATGACGATGTGCTGGTCGGGCATCGTTCCGGGTGGGTCGGCTGGGGTTCTACTGGCACGGTACATAGAGATGGATTCGCTGGGGCTGGAGCGGGCGCAGATGACTGCAGAGTTGCCTTCTGCATCCACGGAGATGCTGGAGAAGAAGGTGCGAATGGAAGTGCCGGGGTCTATGTTTCCGGATTGGGCAAGGGTTGGGTTTTGTCCCGAGAGAGGCCATCCGTTCATTTTGATTTCGTACCAGCGGGCGAGGACCCGGCTCGAATTGATGTGATGGGTTGCCCATAGGGAACCATTACGGTACACACAACTCCAGAACCTGCTATCAAAGGTTTCTATGCGGGTAGTGGTGCCAGCCTGGGGCGCGTCTTCTGGAGGTCCGTAGGCAGGTACGGAGAGGGTGTAAGTGGTATAGGTTGGGTTGGTGAGGGGATTTCGGATGGCATAAAGGCGGACGGTGGTGTTATTGGATGCTTCAAAGTGTTCAATCATATATTGGGCAGGTGCGGTGGCGTCATAGGTTACGGGGAGCCCAAAACTTTGGGAGCCTGTAAAGAGAATGCTGGTTTGAAGGGGAGTTCCTCCTGTGAGGAGGTCTGATTTTTGCAACATCAGGAGGAGATACTTTTGTCCGCCGGTGAAGAAATCGGCAGAGAGGTAGACCACCTGGGAATCCGTGGCGATGTTGGGAGAGTCAATGTCTCCTCCTGCAAGGCTGGTGACATCCAGGCGGTACTTGTACCAGAAGCCGTTGGGGTTAGGGTCATCGGAGACAGCGAGAAGGAAGTAAGAGCGTCCCCCTGTTCTTTCTGCTGCCATAGCAAAGAAGCGCTGGGAATGGGGGTCAAAGATGACTTCGGGGTCAAAGACGAAGCTTCCTGCTCCGAGCGCACCCCAGAATCCCCCTGATCCGGATATTTCCTGTTGAAAGGTTCGTGTTCCGTCTTTATTGAAGAAGGCGATGGCGCCGTTGGTCATAGCGACGAGGTGCTCGGGTCCCACGGCGAGGATGGGGTCGGGCGGGGTCCAGCCCGTATTGACAATGCCGAGGAATCCTTCTGTCCCCTGGAAGAAGATGGGGGTGTCAGGTCTTTCCTCACGGGTCCAGGGTCGGTATTTGGGTGGTTGGTAGCCTCCCGTGATGGGTGTGGGGATGTCGTTTCTTCGGAGGAAGGTGCTTTCCGTGAGGGCGAGCACGGGCGCAGGATGGGGGTGCGGATCTGGGGACGGTGCTTCCCAAAGCATCAAGCAGACCAACCAGTGAAGCATAGGAATTCCTCCAGTATGAGACTACCTCAGGGGGGAGTAAAGTTCACATCCTGTAGGGAGTGCTGGCTTGGGGTGGGGATTTTTATGGGTGGGGGATGCTTGCTGAAAAGGAGGAAGGGGTTCGCGCCATTGCGAACCCCTTGCGGGAGTTTCCCGCGGTTGCCTGCCTTCACCTACGGAAGGGGATGAATGGGTTATTTCACGGTTTCCACCAATTGGCGGAGGTCTTCTGCGGTGACTTCTCTCTTGCGGTCGGCTATCTCCAGGAACTTTTCATAGAGTTTCTCAAATCGTTCCTCGGGGAAGTCAAAGCCGATTTCTCTCAATTTGTGTTTCAGCCCGTGGCGCCCGCTCCGGGCGGTGAGGACAATTTCACTTCGTTCCGCACCCACCAGAGCTGGGTCAATAATTTCGTAATTAATGCGGTCTTTCAGGACCCCATCCTGATGGATACCACTGCTGTGAGCGTAAGCGTTGGCACCCACGACCGCTTTATTTCTCTGAACCATCATTCCTGTTTTTTGAGAAACGAGTTTGCTAACGCTGAGGAGTTTTCGGGTGTTGATGCCGTGGTTTACTTTGAAAAGGTCCTGACGAATAGTGAGAGCCACGACAACTTCTTCCAGCGCGGTGTTTCCAGCCCGCTCCCCTATGCCGTTGATCGTGACTTCCACCTGCCGTGCCCCATTGAGGACACCTGCGAGGGTGTTGGCGGTTGCCATACCGAGGTCGTTATGGCAGTGGCAACTGATGATGGCTTTATCGGCATTGGGGACATTTTCTCGGATGCCTTTGATGAGGGCACCGTATTCCGCAGGGAACATATAGCCCGTAGTGTCTGGGACATTGAGGGTGGTAGCCCCTGCGGAGATAACGGCTTCCGCCACTCGGTAAACATATTCGGGGTCGGCGCGTCCAGAATCTTCCATATAATATTCCACGTCGTCCGTATATTTTCGTGCCAGTTTCACCGCAGAGACGCCCGCTTCCAGGGCTTGCTCTCGTGTCATTCGCAGTTTGCGTTCCAGGTGGATGTCGCTCACCCCTAAGCCCGTATGGATTCGCGGTCGTTCTGCAGGCTTCAAGGCTTCCGCAGCAACTTCAATATCCTTTGGCACTGCGCGAGTAAGCCCGCACACCACCACTCCTTTCAATTCGCGCGCCAGAGTGTTCACGCTGTGGAAGTCCCCTGGCGAGCTGATGGGAAAGCCTGCTTCTATAATGTCCACTCCCAGGTCCACGAGGGCGCGGGCAATTTCCAGTTTCTCATCCGTGTTCAAGCACACCCCGGGACTTTGCTCTCCGTCCCGGAGCGTGGTGTCAAAAACATAAACTCTATCCGTCATCGTTTAATCCTCCATTTCTATTATACAACGTTCTTTTCCTGCTTGAGTGGGGGGATGCGCCTTTTGGTGCCCCTCAGGCGTCCCTTTTATAGGGGTTGTGGGCGACGCACCTTGGGACTGAGAGATGGTGAAAAGGCTTTTTGATCTGGTACTAGCGGGGTTTTTGCTCCTTTTGGGCGCTCCTTTGCTGGCGGGGATTGCGCTATGGGTCTGGATGGACTCTGGTTTTCCTGTGTTGTTTCGCCAGAAGCGAGCAGGCAAAGGGGGAAAGCCCTTTTGGATTATAAAGTTCAGGACTATGGCAACCAATTTATCTGACAACCCTCCTGTTACCTCAGCCAGGGATCCCAGAATTACACGGGCAGGGAAGTTTTTACGTCGTCTAAAGTTAGATGAATTGCCCCAATTGTGGAATGTGCTCATGGGGGAGATGTCCATCGTGGGACCAAGGCCTCAAACGTTTAGCTTGCTCTCTCATTATCCCGTGGAGGACCTGCAGGTGATCTTATCTGTTCGCCCGGGTCTCACGGGGCTTACGCAGTTGTGGCTAAGGAATGAGGAGGAACTCCTGGGGGAGATGGAAGACCCGATGAGATATTACGTGGAGGTTCTCTTGCCGAAGAAAATCGCCTCGGATAGAGCCTATGTGGAAAACCGTTCTTTTTGGTTAGACCTCAGGATTATTGGACGCACGATTTGGGTGTTGCTTTTTCCGAATTTTGCTTCCCAGAGTTCTCCTTTCCCCACTCAACTTTCGGATTCCGTGGTGAGGGAGGAAACAGCTTCATAGGGCTTTTCTTGGAGAGCCGTTCCTGGAGGGTGGGTTCGGAGAGTTTGCAGAAGCACGTTCCAGTAGAGGGCGAGGTTTTTCTCGTGGGAGAAGAGTTTTTGGGCTGTTTGAAGGGCACGGGTGGAGCGAAGGAGGAGTTCCCCTTTTTGGGATTGGAGATGGGTGAGCAGATTGACGGCTTCCCGGGCGGTTTCGCAAACCCATCCGCATTGGGAATCTTTGAGGATGTTCGCCAGTTCGCACTGGGGAGACATAAAGGCGAGAATGGGCAAGCCTGAGGCGAGATAGGAGGTGACCCGAGAAGGCAGGGAGACCTGTTCTGCCCCTTCTGTTAGGCAAATCACTCCGAGGTCGGCAGAGGCGAGGACGTACTCATAATCTTGACGGTGCTGGAAGGGGAGGAAGTGTACATTCCAAATATTCTGGAGTTCTTTCAGGCACTTGCTTTGAGGTTTTCTGATTCCGTCCCCCACGATGAAAAAGAGGATGTCTTTCTTTTTCAGGTCGTGTGCGGTTTGGAGCAGCGTGTTAAGGGGTTGGAGGGAGCCTATGTTGCCAGCGAAGACGGCGAGGAGGGAGTGTCTGACGCCGAGGTGCTGGCGAGATTGAAGACGTTTTTCAGGCTCTATGGGAGCGAGGGAGCACCAAGGTGGTATGACGGTGATTTTTTCTTGAGGGATGCCAGTGCTGGAAATGGTCTTTTGCATATCTTCACTGAGGACAATGATGCGGTCGGAACTTTCAAGGATACGCAGGTGCCATTGTCTCCAGCGGGTGCGGAGAGTTTTCGGGAGGGTGAAACGCCCGCTGAGGGTGAGCACTTCGGGATAAATGTCTTGTGGGGAGTAGAGAAAGGGGGCATTGGCGTGGCGGGCTATGGGGAGGGCGACGGCAGGGAGGAAGGGAGGGTTATGGAAGCAGAGAACGGCATCAGGTGGGGAGTATCGGGCAAGGCTTTGTGCGAGGCGCTGAGCGCGCAGGAGAAAGTAGGCGTAGCCTGCCACTCGTTTAGAGAGGGGGTTGCGCCCTGATAGCGCTCCCATAGGGATGCGGTGGATGTGGAGGTTGTTTCTATGTTCAACCAGGGGTGCCCTATGAGCCCCGGGAGCGTAGCAAGGAGTGGCGGTGATCACCGTGACGCGAGCTCCTTGTTGAGCGAAATGCTCACACACGTCCGAAACATACCTGCCTGTGCTGGCGGTATCGGGGGGGAAGTACTGGTTGAAGACGAGGATATGGGGGTTCATCCTTGGGTGGGTGTTTTTTCTTTTTTCGCTGTCCCTTTGGGGGTAGTGGCGAAATTGTCCTGATACCAGGCGATGGTTTTTTGGAGCCCCTGGAGCAGAGAGGTTTTTGGTTGCCACCCCAGGAGGCGGTGTGCTTTGGAACTATCTACTCGTCGGCGGGGTTGTCCTGCGGGCTTACTGGAGTCCCATCGGATCTTACCGTGGAATCCCACGAGGTGGGCAATGGTGATGGCGAGTTGGCGGATGGTGATTTCTTCCCCGGAGCCCAGGTTGAGCGGTTGGGGTTCGTGATAGAGGGCTGTAGCGAGGAGGATGGCTTCCGCCGCGTCCCGGACGAAGAGGAATTCTCGCGAGGCGCTTCCATCTCCCCAGAGGGTAACGTAAGGGATTCTTTGTTCCTTTGCCTCCACGAATTTGCGAATCATTGCGGGGATCACGTGGCTGGTCTCGGGGTGGAAGTTATCACGGGGTCCATAGAGGTTGACGGGTATAAGGTAGATGCCATTGAAGTGGTACTGCTGGCGATAGGCTTGCAGTTGGACGAGGAGCATTTTCTTTGCCAAGCCATAGGGGGCATTCGTTTCTTCGGGATAGCCGTCCCATAGGTTTTCTTCTTTGAAGGGCACGGGGGTGTGTTTGGGATAACTGCAGACGGTGCCGACTTGGACGAATTTTTTCACGCCGGCTTTTCGCGCTTCTTCAATGAGGTGTATGCCCATAACCGCATTTTCGTAGAAGAAGGTAGCGGGTGCCGATTGATTTGCACCGATTCCCCCACATACCGCTGCGAGATGGACGACGATATCGGGCTTGGTATCGGAAAGGAGCTGTTGGCATTCGTGGGGGTTGATAAGGTTGTAGTCGGACTTTTTGGGATAAAGGAAATGCAGGTTCCATTCCTCTGCCACATCGCGGAGGTGAGAGCCAAGAAAGCCATACCCTCCGGTGACGACTACGGTTTTATTTTTCAGAGCGTGGCGGGGGTCAAGCATTTGAGGTCTACCTTTTCCAGGCGCAGGTCGGCTTCCACCATAATGCGTACGAGTTCCTTGAAGCGGACGCGTGGGCTCCATCCGAGTTGAGTCCGTGCTTTGGTTGCGTCGCCTTGAAGGATTTCTATGTCGGTTGGTCGGAAGTATCGGGGATCAATTTCCACATAGGGATGCCAATCCAATCCCACCAATCCGAAGGCTTCGTCCAGAAATTCCCGGACGGAGTGGGATTCTCCGGTAGCGATGACGAAGTCATCGGGTTTGGGTTGTTGGAGCATAAGCCACATTGCCTCCACGTATTCAGGGGCATAGCCCCAGTCGCGCTTGGCATCCAGATTGCCGAGATAGAGTTTCTCCTGCTTGCCCGCGAGGATTCGGGCGAGGCTCCGGGTGATCTTGCGGGTGACGAAGGTTTCCCCCCGTCTTGGTGATTCGTGATTGAAGAGGATCCCATTGCACGCGAAGAGCCCATAACTTTCCCGATAGGTCACGGTCAACCAGTGGGCATAGGCTTTGGCGGCCGCATAGGGGCTTTTTGGGAAGAAGGGGGTATTTTCATTTTGAGGGGAGGGCGCATCCCCAAACATTTCGCTACTCCCCGCTTGGTAGAAGCGGGTGGGTATTTGGGTTTCTCGTATGGCTTCTAAGAGTCTCAGGGTGCCAAGCGCCGTGACATTGGCAGTGTATTCGGGAATATCAAAACTGACGCGGACGTGGCTTTGGGCTCCGAGGTGGTAGATCTCGTCGGGTTGAATTTTGCTGAGGAGGCGTGCCAGAGCGGCCCCGTCCGTGAGGTCTCCATAGTGGAGGAAGAGTCGACGATGGGGTGTGTGGGGGTCTTGATAGAGGTGCTCTATGCGCCCTGTGTTGAAACTGCTGGAGCGTCGGATGATACCGTGAACCTCGTAGCCCTTTTTTAGTAGGAACTCGGCGAGATAGGAGCCGTCTTGTCCTGTGATGCCTGTTATGAGTGCCTTACGGGCACGCTCGGGTTTAAATTCGCTTGGGTCCTTCATTGCTCTTAAAAGAAGGACGTATGGGAGAGATAAGGAGGCGTGTCATAATGGAAAAGATTAAGGTGACAGCGATACTTCTCATCGCAGGGCTTTTCTATGTTGTTTTTTTAGTGTTGGTGTCCTTGTGGGCAGTAAAGCCTCCTCGGACGCCTCTTTTCCTTTCTCCGCAAGCATTGGGGGTTGAGGTGGAGGAGGTTTCCTTTCTTTCCCGAGGGCGAAGGATTAGGGGTTGGTGGTTAGGGCGAGAATCCCCCCTGGGCGTGGCGGTGCTGTTACACGGATATTTGATGAACCGGAGTGAAATGGCGTCTTTGGCGGTTGCCCTTCAGAGGCGTGGGTTTGGGGTGTTGTTGTTTGATTTTTTGGGATGTGGCAAGTCGGATGCGGGGTGGTTGACGCTTGGGGTGGATGAGAGCTTGGATGTTTTATCCGCCTGTCGGTGGTGTGAGGAAAAGGTGCCCGGTGTTCCTCGTGTTTTGGTGGGAAGCAGTATGGGAGGGGCGGCGGCGGTCTTTGCTTTGAGTCGGGAGCCTCGGGCGGGGGATGCCCTGGTTCTGGATAGCGTTTTTCACCGAGCCATAGAGGCGAGTCTGGGTTGGTGGAGGTTCATAGGGGGATTGCCAGGGGTTTTGTTGTTGGCGCCGACGTGTTTTTTTGCTGGCTTGTGGGTGAGAAAAAATCCGTGGGCGATCCACGTGGGGAAGGCGTTGAAGAAAGTTGAATGTCCTGTGTTGGTGGTACACGGTGATCAGGACCTTCTCGTTCCGGTGAAGGATGCTCAGGTTAATTTTGAGTGGGCGAATGAGCCTAAACGGCTCATCCTGTGGGAGGGGGCAGGACATACGGAGATGAAGTGGCTGGACCTGCGCCGTTATGTGGATGAGATTCTGGAGTTTTTAGGAGAGACGGGTGTTTTGAAGGAGAGGTGCTAAGGCGTGGGTTTCTGCGTCCTAATTAGTGCAGGGACTGATGGAAATTGGAAGGCACCCTCCAGGCGAAAAGGACAGGATGAGAGGGGAGTTACCGTCCGTTTCTAATGGGGGGGCGCCGAGATGGTCTTATGGCGTTTTGGTCGTGTGTTTGTGGGTGTTGGTTTCCCGATATGCGACGGAGCCTATCGGGGCGCTGGCGCTGGGAGTTTCTTTGGGGCTGGGTTATTGGAGGCGGGAACTCGCATTGGTCCTTCTTTTTTCATCGGCTTTTTTGCCCTATGTGTGGGGGTTACCCTTTACGGCGGGATATGCGGTGATTGCGGGGTTGGCACCCCTCGCGTTAGGGGATTTGTGGGCTCACTGGCAGAGATTGCCTCTTGTGGGAATGGTTTTCGGTGTTTTGTTATTGGTGGCTCTTCTTGTTACTTTTCCCTTTTCTTTGTCCATAGATAGTCTTTTGCTTTTGGCAGGTGTTGCCGGGATGTTGGAGGCTATGATTTTTGCCCAGAGTGTGCCGTGGAGCCCTCGGGTGGAGAGGGGCTTTTTGTGGGCGCTGGTGGGAGTGGTGTTCCTTCCGTTAGTAACGAATTCTTTGCTGGCTTATTACTCTCCTTTTTGGTTACCCCGTCACCGATATTTGTTTGAGATCGGTCGCTTTACGGTAGGGGTTTTAGATCCCAATGTCCTTGCAGGGTATGCCTCTTCGGCTCTGGGGGTTTTTTTGTTCTGTGCGCGGGTTCATCGGGGGCGTTGGTTTCGGAATCTGGGTGTCTTTTTGTTGGGGCTATTTTTGATTTACGTTTTGGATAGCACGGGGTCACGGTCTGCCCTTGTAGTGGGAGGTGGGATGTTGCTTTTTGCAGGGGTGTGGAGTGGTATCGGGGCTCGTTTTGGTTTAGAGGATTACGGGATTTGTTTGAGGTCCATCAGGTTTCTCACTTCTTTGTTTCTTTTGGTGGTTTTGGTGGTAGTGGTGATTAACGTGGTGACGGATGGGCAAGTGTTTTCTGGTATTACTCGCTTGCGGGAAACGCCCGGTTGGGAGGAGACGGGAAGGCCTAAGTCGTTTCGTGATGCTCTACCCTATTTGGATCGCGTTCCCCTTGTGGGGTATGACTTGCGGGAATATGTGCGGGATGTGTCCTCCCATACTCCTCATATGAACCTTGCGGCGGGCGTTCTTTTTCTGGGTGTGCCTGTGGCGGTTTTGCTTTATGCGCTCCTTCTGTTTCCTGTGGCGAATCTCTTTTTACAGCTGAGGTTTATGCCGAGTTTGGGGCTTAGCCTGGCGATTGCGGTGTTTCTGATAACCACTTTGGCACTGCCCGTTACTTCGGAACGGGGCATAATGACGCTTTTGGGGGCGTGGTTTGGATATAGTCGTTTTCCCACGATGAAGGCTCTTTTTGCAGGAAGGAATAGACCTGTGTGGGAGAGGAAGAATTGATGAAGATTTTTTCAATGCTCAAGATAGGGACGTGGCAGGGGGCGGTTTTTCTGGGTGTGGTCGGACTCCTTCTGGGGTATCTGGTTTCCTGGGTGTTGCCTGCGAAGTATGAAGCGCGCACGGTCTTGCTTTTCCCTTTGCGGGGTCGCTCGGACCCTCAGACGGGAAGAGCCCTCGTTTCCCCTTTTCCGGAGCCTCGTGAGGGCGCCCTTTTGTTTGAGGGGCAGATTTTTTTGCCCACCCTGGGCACTTCTCCTAACAGCGTGATAGAAATTATCCAAAGTCGTACTACGGGGCAAGAGGTTTTGAAGAGGTATGGAAGGGAACTTTTTGGGCGCGTGCCGGATGACCGTGATTTTGAGCGCTTTTCTGATTCCCTATCCGTGGAAGTAACGGAGACGGGGTATTTGAGCGCGTCCTTCCGGTGGTCCAGCCCTGATTTGGCTCAGGCGGTTCTTTCGGAATTGGTTGCGATCGCTTCCTCTCGAGCGGAGGAGTTGGCACGGGATTTTGCCCGGGACAGTTTGGTTTTCTTAGAGAAGGAAGTGGAGGAGGCGGAGAGGGAGGTGGCGAGGCAGTCGGAGCGCCTTCGGAAGTCTTTGGAGCAATCTCCTCTGGCAGTGGGGATGAGTGCTCGCGAGCCGTTTGTGACGTATGCTTTGAACGTGAACACCCGGTGGATGGAGATTATGGCGGACTTGCGAGGCACGGAGGCGGCTCTGGACACGACAATGCGTGCGTTGCGTCAATCGGCGAAAGAAGGGGAGCGTGGGGAGGCGTTTACGCAAATTGCTTCTCAGTTTCAGAACCAGGTTGCTCAGTACAGGATGCAGTTAAGCCTTGCGTCTCGTGTTCTTGCAGGCGATTCTCCGGAGTTGAGGCGCTTGCGCCAGCAGTTAGATTCTGCAATCAAGACCTATATTGAGGAATTGGAGCGTGTGGCAGAGAGTGCGCAACAAGGCTCGTTGGGCTTAACCCTTTCTTTGGAAAGCAAACGAGCGGATTTGCGGGCGCGCCTGCAGGCGACTGAACAGGCGCTGAGGGACATAAGGAAGCAAGCCCTGGAGCAGGCGCATGCGGGTTTAGAACAACTTATGCTTTCTCGCGAATTGGAGAGGGCAGAGAGTCGCCTGGATATGGTGACGAAGGAATATTACCAGGCGAAAGTGGCACAGACGAAACAATACAAGCCCTTTGTGATTGTGGATGCGCCCTATGCTCCCCGCATTCCCGTGTTTCCCCGCCGAGGGATTTTCGCCCTTTGTGGGCTGGGAGTAGGGTTTGTGGTTGGGTTTTTCGTGTATCTAAGGAGATTGAGCTCTCAGTTACCCGAGGGTGATTAATTCCTTTGATGCTATGGGTTGAGGTTCTTCCGGGATATAAAACCGGAGGATGTTGGGGGTGCGCATATTCTGTCGGATGAGGGGCTCTTGTTCTGCCAGTTCTCTACGGGTTATATCGTGCTCCACGAGAATGGCAAGAAGGTCTGCCCCTCTGGCGAGGTTGACCAAGCCTGGATAGGTATCGGGATGAACCAAGGGGTCGCTTATCCTCAGGCGGAGCCCCCTTTCCTGGAGGAGGGAGAGGATGGTCCGGGCGGGCGCCTCCCGAGTGTCCTTGCAATTGGGCTTATAGGCAAGTCCGCTCAGGGCGATGAGGGGGTCCTGGATGTTCGCCACAGCCCGAAGGAGAGCATCGGCGATGCGCTGGGGGCGTTCATCGTTGATTTTTCGTGAGCACTGGATGATCTGGGTGTTTTGGGGGTCGGCGTGAACGAGGAACCAGGGGTCCACGGGAATGCAATGCCCCCCCACGCCGATTCCGGGATTGAGGATGTGGACTCGCGGATGCTGGTTCGCCAGAGCGATCACGCGCATAGGGTTGACCCCTGCCCGTTCACAGAGAGCGGAGAGTTCGTTGGCGAAAGCGATGTTCACGTCTCGGTAAGCGTTTTCTGCCAGTTTGCAAATTTCTGCCTCAATGTCCGAAACGAGGAACAGGGGACCTTTGACGAATCGTTGATAAATCTCCCCTGCCTTTTCTGCGGAGATGGGATTAATGCCTCCGATGACACGCGCGTTTTCCGTGATTTCCTTCAGGGCGTTGCCCATCAAGACGCGTTCGGGACAATAGGCTAAGAAGAAGTCTTCGCCTGCGCGGAGTCCCGACCTTTCTAAGGTGGGAGTGATCAAGGTGCGGGTACAGGCTATGGGCAGAGTGGATTCTACGATAACCTGGTTGCCTGGTTGGAGAACCTGGCTTATTTTCTCAGCAGATTCCTGGACGGCGTCCAAATCGGGCGCTTTGCTTTTCGGATGGATGGGTGTGGGGACGCAAATAAAGAAAACATCGGAAGGGACCACTGTGTCTCCCGCGCGGAGGCGTCTTTGCACTTCAGGGTCCTTTAAGAGGTGGTTGATGGATTCCTCCTCCCCTTCCAGGGTGTGCGAGTTGATGGCTCGGACGCGCTCCGGATTTTTGTCCACGGCAAGCACTTCAAAGCCAGCCTTAGCCAAAAGTCCTGCAGTAGGAAGGCCTACATATCCTGCGCCGATGACGGTTACAGTTTTCACTCTATCCATTGATAAGGACGGAGAAAGAGTGAAGGGGGATGCGAGTCCCCTATAGGGCGTCATAATGGGAAGGAGATGGAACCAGAGGGCAGTGGAGTCCTCTTCATTTATCCTCAGGTGTGGCGCGGAGACGCGCCTTCTATGACTAATCGGTACCAGGCGCTTCTGCAGGCGAGCGGGGGGTGGGAGCCTCCGGAAGAGGTGCGCAGGGCTTGTGCGGAACGAGCGTTTTCAGGGGAGGGGATTCCCCCTTTAGAGCCCTGGGTGGAAAGGGCAAAGAGGGTGGTTGTGGGAGTAGGTGCCGTGGAGACCGTGGGATTTGTTTTAGAGATATGTAAAAGGTTTTCGGACAAAGTGGTACTTAGCTGGCACGACCCGATGCCAGAGAGTCATTGGTCAGAAGAGGAGACTCTTGCTCTCAGCGCTCGCTGGCATATTGTGCCCACTCGGGCACATTCGGATTATCTCCGGGGGAAGGGAGCGGGAGAAGTATATTCCGCAACTCCCTTGCGGGAGGTTCTTCACCTTCCCCGATTGGATAGGGGATGGTCTCACGATATAGGGCATCTTGGCTGGGTTGGGGGTGGGCGCCGAAACATTGTAGGATTGGTGGAGGGTGTGAGACGGGCGAGGCGCCCGGGAAAGCCGTGGAGGGTGATTCAGTTTGGTCCCCTTCCCCGGAGGTTGCTGTTGCCCTTACTGCCTTACCGCACGTTCGGTGTTTTGGCGCAAAGAGAGAAAGTGCCGCGGGAAGAGGTCATAGCCCTATATCCCCACCTTCGGTTTTCAGCGGTTCTTCAGATGGGAGGTTTTTATGGGGATCTTTGCATTCCTGGGAAATTGATAGAGTCTGTTCTAATGGGGTGTCCTCCTCTTTGTGACCGGCGGGGGAAATTGCTGGCACGCGTGTGCGATGAAGTAGGGCTTCCTTCCTGGAAGCGTCCTTCGGATATACCCGAGATTCTGGAGGTTCTGGATGGCTTTTGTGGGGAGGTGTTTGCAAGGCGTTTAGGGCAAGCGATTGCGGATCACTCCCTTACAGAATGTTTTGAAGCCATCGCCCGTGGGTAGTGTTTTTTGTGGGCGCGAGGCGTGGAGTTTTCGGGTCAATGACTTAGGCTGTTTGCAGAGTTTTTGGTTGGGGCGGGGCTGACGAGGCATTGGCTTGCGCTGAGACTTCCAGATAGAGGTCTTCATAGCGTGGCACGATTTTCTCCCAGGTGAAGTGGTCCTGAACGATTCGGCGGGCACGCTCGCCCATACTTTGAGTGAGGGAAGGGTTGGCGAGGAGGTGGGCAAGGGCTTGCCCAAGGGCTTCTGCATTGCGTTCGCAGAGGATTCCCGCCTGATAGGTTTGGATTTCCGGCATATTTGCCCCCGGGGTCGTGAGGATGGCGCACCGATGAGCCATCGCTTCCAGGAGAGCGAGGGAGTTGCCCTCGGATGCGGTGGGCAGAATGAAGACATTGGCTCGCTGGTAAAGGGCTTCTTTTGCCTCCCCATAGACGGGACCGGAGCAGAAGACACAGTCCTGGAGTTGATATTCTTGAATGCGTTGTTTCAAAAGGGGAAGGAACCCGTACTCATCAGGTCCCGCAAGGAGGAGGCACGCATTGGGGACTGCCTTTTTGGCAATGCGGAAGGCTTCCAGGGCGAGGTCAATGCCCTTGAGGGGGTGCCAGCGCCCCATAAAGAGTGTCAGGGGGGCATTTGGTGGAGGCTTCCATTCGGGAAGGGTCCAGGCACGCTCTTTATCTTCTGGCAGAAAGACGCCATTGGGGATGACCTCTATGCGTTTGTTTAGCCCCAGAGCCTGGTATGCCCTGCGTTCCCGGGGCGTGGCGGCGAGGAGCACGTTTGCGCGTTTCAGCACTCTCCTTTCATAAAGCCAGTAATATCCCAATTTTTTCCACTTGCGGTATTGAAGTCTTACGGGGTCCAGGACTCCCTGCTGAGAGTAGAGATAAGGGATTTTATTTTTTTCAGCGTGTTCCGATGCGACGAGATTGCTGTAGAGGAAGGGCAGTTGGGAGTGGATGATGTCCCATTTCTTTTTTTGAGTTCGGAGCCATCGTCTGAAATCTGGTGTGTAGTAGTTTGCGTTGCTTTTTTGGAATGTGGGGATAGGAATTTTTTGAATCAGGAGGGGTTTCACGGAGAAGTATCGGACGTACACACCATCTATTTCGTGCCAGGCATAGGTGTCTATGTCCAAGGGCTCTGTCAAGTTGGAGTTAGTGGCAGACACGAAGACTTGATGCCCTCGCCGGGCTAATCCTTCGGCGATGGCGACGAGTGCAGACACGGGTCCTCCAAGATTATAGGCGGGTTTATATCCCACTGCATTGTAGAGGATGGTGAGTTCCCGTTGAGACGGCATAGATTTTTTTAGATACGGAAGAGATTGCGCAAGGCCAGCAAGCCTACGATCACACTGACGATGTTTTGCACATCAATGCGGGGAGTTTCTCCTATCATAAGGATGTCTCCCGGAAGGACGGGTGGGTTGGAAGCCTTTTCTCCGCGTTGGAGGAACCTCCCAAAGTCTACGGGGATGCGCTGAACGGTGCCTTTTTCGTCTATGCGGAGGATGGACACGCGGTTGGCGGGTCCTCTCTTGGTCAAGCCTCCTGCCATCCCTATGGCGTCTGCGACGCTCGTTTCCATTTCGTCGCGTAGGAAGTAAACCCCGGGCCGGTGGACCTCTCCGAGGACAGCGATTCGGCGCGTGTTTTCCGATACGATGACGATGTCGCCATTTTGCAATTCTGTGTTCATACCCTCTGAAGAGAGAGCATCCAGAGAGACTTGTTCTTTTTTTCGGAGCAGGGTGATATGGCGTGCAGTGCCATCAGGGCGGATGCCTCCTGCGTGGGCGAGGGCGTGGGAGAGCACACCAGGCTTGGGAATGTCGTATTGCCCTGGAGCATTGACCGCACCAAGCACCCAGATCCGCATAGTTTCAGGCGTCAGGAAGGAGACAAAATCTCCCTCTTGCAAAGAGAAATTGGGAAGGCGATTAGCCTCCACGTCATAAACACTGCTCTGGAAGACGCGCTCGCCGTTCCGTACCACGACCACCTGAAGTTGCTCTCTCCGCTCGTTGGGGGCTTGGAGTGCTGAGGCGATGATTTCCTTCACGCCCCATCCTTCCTCCAGCATTTGTTCTCCAGCCGAGACACCCACACCGGAAACCCAGATCCGTGCTTGCCGGCGCGTGTGAACGCTGATCACGTCTTTGTGCTGGATGACTTCCCTTGCGGTCGGGTCGTCTTGGGCTGTTAGGGTGTAGAGGTCAAAGGTCTTATAGGGTTTGCCATCGCGGAAGAGGGTAGCCTGAAGGGTCTCGGGCCTGCGCAGGGTTCCTCCCGCAAGGGCGAGAGCTTCCCGAAGGGTGAGCCCATCGTGCAGGGGAAACTGCCCTCCCTTTTGCACTTCGCCAATGATGGAGAAGAACAACGGCTGGACCCGGGCGAGGACGAGGACACATTCCGCCTGGGGAAATCGCTTTTTCAAAGATGCGGTGATTTCGGAAGAGAGTTGAGGAATGGTTTTGCCTTCAGCCTGGAGGTTGCCTATCAGAGGAAACGTGGTGATGCCGCCGGGGGGAATTTCCAGTTCTACAGGTTGAGTAAACGCCTGGGCCATCATTTCCAGGCTTGGGTTGGGAATGCCTTCAATCCCCAGGAGATATCGGACGCGGAGAAGATCCCCTTCCCGAAGCCTGTATTCGGCTTGTGCGGGCAAATGAGAAGAGAGGGAAACGAGAGCGAGAGTGAGGACAAAGAGGGGCATACCATAAATAAAGACACGGGAGTGGCGAGGGAGGATGCGTCGGGTAATCTGGATTTATGTCTTTTGCTGGTCGCACCGCACTCGTGACGGGCGGTGCGGGCTTCATTGGGTCCCACCTGGTGCGCGCCCTTCTCAGGGAGGGCTGTCTTGTTCGCGTGATAGATGACTTGAGCACGGGAAAGAGGGAAAACCTTCCAGAGGACTCCCGCTGTGCCTTTCTGGAAGGGAGCATTTTGGACGAGGCTCTCATAAGCCGGGCGATGGAGGGGGTGGACCTTGTTTTCCATTTAGCGGCTGCGGTGAGCGTTCCTATGAGCGTGGATAATCCCCACCTTACGACCCAGATCAATGCGATGGGAACCCTTCAAATTCTGGAAGGGGCGCGAAAGCACGAGGTCTCATGTGTGGTTTACAGTTCCTCTGCCGCGGTCTACGGAGATTTGGGCGAGTTACCGCTGAGGGAATCCCAGGCACCCAAGCCTGAAAGCCCTTATGGGGCGAGCAAGTATGCGGGGGAAATTCTGTGTGGCTCTTATGCCCGAACATTTGGGATGAAGACGGTTTCTCTTCGTTATTTCAATGTTTTTGGTCCTCGTCAACGAGAGGACACCCCTTACGCGAACGCCATTCCCATATTCATTGATCGGATATTGAGGCGCAAGCCCATTCCCATTTTTGGAGATGGGGAGCAGACTCGCGATTTCATTTACGTGGACGATGTGGTGGAAGCCAATCTCTTGGCTGTGCGTTCGGGAGATATTGGAGGAGAGGTTTTTAATTGTGCCCGGGGACAGGAGGTTTCCGTTAACGAGTTAGTCAGGCTCCTTTTTGAAATAGCAGGATATGAAGTCCCTGTTGAGCATCTTCCGCCTCGCCCTGGGGACGTTCGGCGCTCAGTGGGGGATGTAACCTTAGCGGAAAAACGCTTGGGCTTCAGGGCTCGTGTGACGCTGGAAGAGGGACTCAGGCGCACCTTTGAATATTTCGCCAGCTCAGCAGGGTGAGGGTTTGGGGGCGTTTCGGGTGGGCGCACAGGGGGGCGAAAAATGACCCCTGTGGGGGAAAATAGCCTTATGCGGGAAGCCATCGGCGCTGTGGTGCTGGCGGGCGGGCGTTTGGAGCGCCATCGCTTATTAGGGGTTCCCCTGCACATTCATAGCAAAGCCTTGTTACCTATTGCAGGACAGCCTCTTCTTTTCTGGACCTTGAAAGCGGTCACGGGTGTGGAGTCCTTTTCTTCGGTAGCGGTGGTGGGGCACCCTGAGGCACAAGAATGTGTTGCCAGTTTTCCCCGTGCGCGCTTTGTTCCGGAGGTGGGGGATATTTCTGAAAACTTATGGGCGGGCTTGGAGTCCCTGCCGGAATGCGAGAAGGTCCTCATTATATCGGGCGACTTGCCCCTTTTGACTCCTTTTCATCTTGAGTCTCTATTGCAAGAGACGCCAGAGGCTGATTTTGTTTTTCCCATTGTGGAGAGGAGCGTGGTCAGGTCGGTTATGCCTAAGCGATGGTTTGTCTTTGTGAAGACTCGCGAGGGATGGTTCGCAGGTTGCAGTGCGGGTTTGGTGAAAAGGGCTCGGATTTTGGAGATGCGGGAATGGGTGCGCAGGGTTTTACATTCACGGAGGAACGTCGTGAAATTGGCTGGTTTCTTTGGGTTTGGTTTTGCTATTAAGGCACTCCTGGGGCTTTGTTCTTTAAAGGAGATAGAAGAGAGTGTGTCGGCGGTTTTGCGTCTTCGGGCGTGCGCTTTCGTCACGCCTCATCCGGAGTTGGCGCTGGATGTGGACAAACAGGGGCACATAGCGCCCATAGAAGCCCTTTTGCGCTTACGGATGGGGGAAGCCCAGGCGCGTGGGGATGCGGAAGTGGTGTGGGATTGATGCGTTGGGGGTGCCTTATCCCGATTGGGAGAGCCGATAGAGGATTCGCCCGTCTGCGGAGGTCCCCAGCTGAGTGATGTGGGAAAATCCCCCTGCGTGGGCAACAAATCTGGCGAACTCATCCGGCTGGAAGTTGCGATAAGCATCTCGCATTTGGGGTTCCTGGGGGAGGTGAGGCTCAAAGAAAAGGACGCGGGTCCTTAGAGTTTGGAGGAGGTTGATGAGCCGGTCATAGTCATCCCTTGCTTTTAGGAAATGGTGGAAAACATTCAAGGCGAGAACGACATCAAAGGAGTTCTCTTGGCGAACAAAATCAAAGATAGAGATGGGGGCGACGGTGAATGTCTTGTGGGAGGCGTCTCGGAGTTTTTGAAGAAAGTAAATGGCTTCGGGATCGTTTTCCACGGCAGTGCAGCGCAAGCCCATTTCTTCAAAGCGATGACAGAAGTATCCCCAGTGGGCGCCAATATCTAAGAGGGTTTTGCTTCCAGGAGGGATATGGGGTGCGATAATTTCAAATCGGTCGTGCCCGTGCAAGGAGGGGACGTGTTCCAGGTCGGGATGCAGGAGAGGAGCATAAACCTTTCCACCGTTTCGTTGCATATAATGCCAGATCCTCCATTTGAATTGGTGCCAGAGGGCGTGGCGCACGTTGACCCGCACGGGGATTTTGGGGATGTTCAGCATTTTAGCAAAGGTCAGCCGATGCCTTCCATTATTGAAAAGCAAGGTTCCCTCTCGCCCGATGTTAATTCCCACTTCATCGTGATCCCCGTGGGGCTGATACCCCTTGAGGCGTATGGACTCGTAGAGGTCTTCAATGTTTTTCAGGTGTTGGTGGATGTCTTCTTCCGTCTCGCATCCCCAGGGGTGTCTTCCCTGGGAGATTTCGTTCAGGATAAATTGATAGTAGCGCGTTTCTTCCCAAGGGGTTCCCTTATGAAAGTGGGCAATGGCTGATTCCATAAATCCTGACCGTAAGTTTTCAAACTCGGTGCGACGGTGGTCCCAGTCTCCGCCGATAACGGTGCCGTCCAGTTCATAGATGGAAAATTCGTTGAGACAGCGATATTGGATGTCCTCCGGACGGACCCAAATCGTTTTGGGCGTGCGTAAGGGGTCGTGACGGTAAAGGACGGGGTGGGTATATCGCTGGTACTGAAGCGCCAGTTCGTGGCAAGCGTATTGAACTTTTCTTTTTAGGCGCTTTGCCCAAAGCGAGAGATAGGGTTGGAGCAGTTTTTTGACACGGGATACCATAGGTTGAATCTGGGCAAGACAGGCAATTTTGGGACGAAGGAAAGCGGGGCATAAGTTCTCATTTTTGGTGAGGGCTTGGGGGAAGAATGGAAAGGTCATTACCGAAGTCACATTGCAGGTGTTTTACCTGTCAAATTTTTGTGCCTTATTACCGATGGACTCACGGGTTAGCAGGGTTGCTTTGGATGCGCCGTGGGGCGAGAGGATAAAATGAAAGGGATGAAAATCCTTATAGCAGACAAGTTTGAAGAGAGCGGAGTCCGCGCCTTGCAGGAGGCGGGCTTTGAGTTGGTGATAAACCCGGACCTGAAAGAGGAGTCCTTGAAGCAGGCTCTGGAAGAAGTGAAGCCAGAAGGATTGATTGTGCGGAGTACACGGGTGGAGGAGTGTCATATGGTGGATTCCCTGCGCCTGATCGTGCGTGCGGGTGCAGGCTATAACACCATTGACATAGAATCGGCGAGACGCAAAGGCATCCAGGTGAGCAATTGCCCTGGTAAAAATGCGAGGGCGGTGGCGGAACTCACCTTTGGTTTGATTTTGGCGTTGGACCGACGCATTCCGGACAATGTGGAGCAACTGCGCCAAGGCAAGTGGAACAAGAAAGAGTTTTCCCAGGCGAGGGGCATTTTTGGAAGAACCCTGGGGATTGTCGGCTTTGGCAACATTGGCAAATTAGTCGCAGAAATGGCGAAGTGCTTTGGCTTGAAGGTTCTGGTTTTTTCACGCCATGCGACGGAAGAAGAAGTGAGGCAAGCAGGTGCTCAGAAGGTTGACCTTCTGGACTTAGCCCGCGAGAGCGACATTGTCTCTGTTCATTGCTCCTTTACCAGGGAAACGGAAAGGATGCTGGGAAGGGAGTTTTTCTCTGCGTTGAAGCCGGGAGCGTATTTTATCAATACCAGCCGTTCGGAGGTGGTAGACCAAGAGGCGTTGGTAGAGGCTCTTCGCACCCGGGATATTCGTGCGGGGTTGGATGTCTTTGAGGGTGAGCCCACCAGTGCGGTGGGGGAATATCAGGGGGCTTTGCGCGAACTCCCTAACGTTTATTGCACCCATCATATCGGAGCCAGCACCCTGCAAGCCCAGGAGGCTGTGGCAGAGGAGACGGTGCGCATCTTTCTGGAGTTTGTCAAAACGGGCTGTGCCCCCAATTGTGTAAACTGTTAGGCATAAGAAAGAACAGAATGGAAACTCTGGGTTTTGTGGGTCTGGGAGTAATGGGGGGAGCGATGGCGCGCCATTTGTTGCGTGCGGGGCATTCTTTGATCGTTTGGAACCGAACCCCTGAAAAAGCAAAGCCCTTCCAGGCAGAAGGCGCCACGGTAGCTCGTTCCCTCTCCGAACTTGCTGAAAAAAGCCGTCTCATTTTCATCTGTGTTTCCACTACGGAAGATGTCCAGGAAGTGATTTCGGCGCTCTCCCCCTTTGCACAAGAGGGGACACTTTTTGTGGACCATTCCACCATCCTGCCGAAGTCAGCAAGGGCTTTAGGAGAGGAGTTGAGGAAGGGGGGGCAAAGCTGTTGGACGCGCCGGTGACGGGCGGGTCTATGGGAGCGGAGCAGGGGACGCTCACCGTGTTCGTTGGAGGTAGTGAGGAGGATTTTCAGCGTGCCCTGCCTTATATTTCCGCTTATTCCAAAACGGTTCGGCGTGTAGGGGAGCAGGGTATGGGGCAAATGATGAAGATGGCGAACCAGGTGGCGGTAGCTCTAACCCTTCTTTCTATGGCAGAGTGCCTGGTTTTTGCCAGCAAAACGGGCTTGAACCTTCAGGAGTGCGTGGAATTGATTAGTCAGGGTGCGGGGGGAAGTTGGTCCTTGGAGAATTACGGTCCTAAGGCACTTCGTCGGGATTGGACGTTGGGTTTTTCGGTGAGCAATCAGCAAAAGGACCTGGTTTATGCTCTGACCACGGCACGCGATTTTGGGGTCTCCTTGCCTGGCACCGCATTGGTGCATCAGTTATTAGCCGCCCTGGAGAATGCGGGCAGAGGGGGGGATGCGACTCCAGCCCTTTATGAAGTATTGGAAGCCCTCTCCGGGGACCTGTGATTACATCACCGCAATGGCTTCTATCTCAACCCGTGCGTCTTTGGGCAATCGGGAGACTTCTACGGTGGAGCGAGCAGGAGGTTCCCCCCCCGCCACTTCTGCATAGATGCGATTGACTTCGGCGAAGTCATTGAGGTCCGCGAGGAAGATGGTGACTTTGACAACGTTCTGGAAGGTGAGCCCTGCCTCCGCCAGAAGCGCCTGGATATTGGCAAGGGCTTGTCGCGTTTGCTCCGCGGTGGAGGGCCCGGCAAATTCCCCATCCTCGGGGCGAACCCCCAGTTGCCCGCTCAAAAAAAGGAAAGTTCCCCCAGCAAAAACTCCCTGGCTATAGGGTCCGATGGCTTGAGGTGCGGAAGGGCAGGACAAAATTCGTCTTTCCATACAGGGAAGGAGATTTTACTCCAGAGGGGGATAACAGTTTTTAGATATAATTGAAAAACAAATATGTCAAAAAAATCAAAACAAGAGTCAGAAAGAACCTTGATAAGGGAAGTGGAGGATATGCTTTTGCGGGAATGGGGGCGTATGGGTAGCAGTTGGGGCATAAGCAGGACTATGGCTCAGGTCCACGCCCTTTTGTTCCTTACCGCCCGCCCGATGCCAATGGAAGAAGTTTGTAGCAGGCTTCAGATAAGCCGGGGTAATGCCTCTATGACGCTTAGGAACCTGATAGATTGGGGGGTGGTGCGTCGGTTCCGTCCCCGGGGGGAGCGCCATGATGTTTATGAAGGGGTGGGGGATCCTGTGGCGATGATTGCCCGGGTGGTGCGAGAGCGCAAGCGGAGAGAGATTGACCCCACGGTGGACGTGGTTCGCTCTTGCCTGGAGATTTTGCCGAAGCAAGGGGAGGGAGCACTGGCTCACCTGCGGGAGCGGGTGGAAGGGCTTCTGGAGGTTTTTGAAGCGGTGGATATGGCGTTTCGTTTCGCTATGGCTACGGACGAGCGCTTTCGGTTTCTGGTGCGAAACCGCCACAGGATAAAGGCTATGCTGGACCCTCTGAGCCTTTCGGAGGGTGGGGAATGAGGGAGAGAGAGCCAAGCATAGCCCAAAAGGGCTAAAATAAAGAAAATGGGTCCTTGTAGCCTTTCTGTATACCTTTACGTGGGTTTGGCGATATTTTCTCTCCTTGTTTCTGCGGCAACTGCCCGGGCGAACCCCTTTATGAGTCTTTTATTTGCTGGCTCGTTTATCTACTTTGTGGCAAACGCCATTCGGGCTTCACGGGAAGACCCGTATGACCTCAAGCGCCTGAAGAGATTGGAAGAGGAGCGAAGGCGCCCTCTTTCTGAGGTGGTTTGTCCTCATTGTGGAGAGGTTTATAGGGAGCCTTTAGAGGTTTGTCCCCATTGTGGGCGCTCGGTCAATACCTAAGTTGCCCCATTGGCGACGCGCTCCCACAGGGCTATCCTGCGTCCGTTTCGCCATTGTTCCTGCCGGACTATCCCTTTGCCTTTCTGAAACCAGGTTTTGAGTTCCACAGGGACGCCTCTGATTCGTGTGGTCAACACGACGCGAAGAGTTTCTCCTTTTTTTTCGCCGGGATTCAGGGAGTAGGGCTCCTGGGAGATCGTGGCTTGGAGGCGAACTCTCCCCTCAAAATCATAGCCGTACCCTTCATAGGTCCAGGTTCTCTGGGAGACAGTGGGCTGGAGGAGGCAGAGGGGCGTTTCAAAGCGCAGGAGGGGCATCTCTCCCACCATCAATCGGTCCCCATCCCAACCGACGAGCCACTCGCCTTCTCCGGAAAGACGGGAGAGGGAAATTCCCGCATAGCGTTCCCGCATTCCCACGTGCATCTTTACGAGGCGTGCGGAGGTGGCGGTCCTTACCAGGTAGGCGAAATGTTCTCCTTCCCGAAGGGGGAACCAGGCTTCGGAAGAGGAGCACCCGGAGTTGGCTAAGAAGCCTGCAAGGAGGGGGGGAAGGCAAAGGAGCGAGGTTAGGTTTCGCCTTCGCTCGTTTTCCATGGCAGGCGGTTAATGTCCACGGTCACAAAGGGCAGGAGTGCCATTTCGCGGGCGCGCAGGATAGCCCTGGTAACCTGCCGTTGTTGTTTGGCGGTGTTGCCCGTTTGGCGAGCGGGAAGAATTCGCCCCTGCTCATTGAGGAACCGCCGAAGCAAGGCGACATCTTTGTAGTCAACTTTAGTAATTTTGTTGGCGGTAAGATAGCTGATTTTTCTTTTTCGCCTTATTTTCGTCTTTTGGGTAACGGATGGGACTGCTTCGCGCTTCGCAGTCCTTGCGGACTCTTGCTCTTCCGCCTCTCCTGCTTCCTTTTGGGCTAAGACTTCTTCAAAAGTCTCTTTGGGTGCGGAGGCGAGGGCGGCTTCTTCAGTGATGTCCTCCTCTTCCGGCAGTGGACCTAGGGGAGGGTTAGTCTGATTAAGGTTTTCATTTTCCATACTCAAGGAAGTATATCACAAATCGCCCGGGTAGGGGAATTAGGGGGGGCAGAGGCAAGTTTTTATAAGTTGAAGTTAGAAATTTTTAGGCATTTAGACCCAAAATTTTAGAAATTCGTGGATTTTATTCAATAATTTCAAGTATTGTAGAGATATGAAGGCTTTGGAGAAGGTTTCTGATGCCCTTTGGGAGGAGTCGCTCCTGGTTCGGCGTGCTCAGGCGGGGTGCGCAGAGTCGTTCAACGCCATAGTAAGCAGGCACTACCCGGCGGTTTATCGCCTCGCTTACAGATTGCTCAACCATAGGGAGGAGGCGGCCGATGCGACGCAGAGCACCTTTCTGAGGGCTTATCGCGCGTTGGGGGAATTTGATGTTCGGCGGGCTTTGAAGCCCTGGCTATACAGGATCTGCGTCAACATTTGCATAGATATGCGAAGGTCCCGAGGGTTTTCTCAGCACTCTTTGTCGGATGTAGAGGGGGTGTTGTCTGCAGGGGATGAGAGTTTGCCTCAGATAGAGAGGGAAGAATTGCGAAGGAATGTGCGCTCCGCGATTGCTTCTCTGCCTTCCCGGTACCGCCAGGTGGTAGTGTTACGGCATTATTATGGATTAGATATTGGGGAGATAGCGGAAGTGGTGGAGGCTCCTCCTGGGACGGTGAAGAGTTGGCTCTTTCGCGCTCGGGCGATGTTGCGGAGGTGTCTTCAAGGCGTGGTGGGTGGCGAGGGGCTTTCGCCTTCTTATGGCACGGTTGCGAGTGCTGTGGTTTAGGGGGTGAGTTGGGCAAGCCCTTCCTGGATCTCGTTGGCGATTTCCTGCACGGTGCGGTTGGGATTTTCTGATTGGTAGATAGGCCTTCCAACGACCAGGTAATCGGCTCCGTAGGTGATGGCTTCGCGGGGAGTGGTGACTCGGAGGTGTTCATCTCGTGGGGAGGATTCAGGGCGCACGCCCGGCGTTACGATCAGGGCGGACGGGTGGGCGGAGCGGATCCACTGGATGGCAAGCCCCGACGCTATGAAGCCATCGCACCCCTCATTAAGTAGGCGTGTGGTTCGCCGTTGCAATTCCTCTTTCACGAAAGATTCCGTGATCTCCTTTTCCTTTTGGTTCAAAAGGAAAGCGAGGTCTTGAGGGCTGAGGGTGGAAAGGAGGGGGACACAGAGGAAGAGGGGAAACTTTTGGGCTCCGCGTGCTTTCACTGCGGAGCGCACCGTCGCGGGGTTATCTCTCAGTGTCACGAGCGTGATTCCCTTTTCTGTCCACTGGGCGACCGCTCTTTCTATAGTGTTGGGTGTGTCGTCCACTTTGAGGTCACAAAAGATGTGTTTCCCTCGGTTTTGGAGTTCGCGGAGGATGAGGTGGGCGCTTGAGGAGGCAAAGAGGATAAGCCCCACCTTGTAAAAGGAGATGGTTGTGCTGAGGGTTTCTATGAGGGCGAGGCATTTTTCGGGTTCAGGCTCATCCAGGGCGACGATTATTCGTTCTTGAGGGGACGACGGGATGGGGGCGGAACGGGACATTGCCTATGATACTACCGAAAGGACGGGGATTTCGGTGGTGAGGGTGGCTTCAGGAATATCAAGAGAGAGGCAAATGGACACGGAAGGTGCTTCCCTCGTGGAGCTTGCTTTCCACTTCCACTTTGCCCGAATGGGCTTCCACGATGTGCCGTACGATGCTAAGCCCTAAGCCGGTTCCTCCTGAGGCACGGGAGCGTGCTCGGTCCACTCGGTAGAAGCGTTCAAAGATGCGTGGAAGATGCTCGCTGGGAATGCCGATGCCCGTATCGCGGACTTCCAGGACTGCGAACCCATCCTGGGTGTAGAGTTTGACGTTGATTTCGCCTTGTTCGGTGTATCGGACGGCGTTGCTCAACAGGTTGACGACCACCTGGATGAGTTGGGGTTCGTCCCCTGAGAGGAGGAGCGTTTCGGGGAGCGAGAGGTTCAGCTTGAGCCCACGGGCTTGGGCCTGCGGGAGGAACTGTTGGGCAACACTTGCGACCACGTGGGCAAGGTCTACGGGTTTTTTTTCGGCGGGTTTGGATTCTGCGAGGGTAAGGATGAGGAGGTCTTCGGATAAAGCGGTGAGCCGGTCCACTTCCGCAATAATTTTTTCCAGGAATTGTTTCCTTTCTTCTTCTGTTAGGCTGGGGTCTTCCAGGAGTGTTTGGGTCATAGCGCGCAAGGCGGCCATTGGGGTGCGAAGTTCGTGGCTCACATTAGCTACGAAGTCGCTTCGTATAGTTCTCAGTCGGCGCAGTTCGGTTTCCTCAAGCATTGCGACGAAAACCGTGTCGGGCGCAGAGGAGGTTCTCCATAACGTTACGTTGAAGTAGGCTTCCTGGGGATGGGAGAAGGGGAGAGAGTGGGTGAGGGTGGTGCCCGGCTGGATATGAAGCACGGCGTAATGGAGGGGGGTGCAAAGGGTAACTTCCAGAAGGGTGCGTCCTTCGGGATGGGGGAATTGGAAGTGTTCCTGGGCTTTTCGACTGCTTTGGAGGATAATGCCGTTTGGCTGGCAGAGGAAGAAGGGGAAGGGCATTCCTTGAACGAGGTTTCGGCGCAGGTCTTCTTCTTGCAGGTGGAGGTTCCTTTCGTTTTTGAGTTCCGCTCGCACCAGGCGAAGCTCCCTCCCCCAGTCCTGGGCGACGCGCTGGAGGCGGAGGATGACCCTCAGCATAATCGAGCCGGCAAAAAGCGCTCCCACGATGAGCCACACCGCATCGGCGCTGGTGCGAAAAAAAGCCACCGCAAGGGCAACGAGCAAGACCCCAGCGAGGAAGGTTGCCATTGCCCAGAGGCGCCGTATGTCGGGCGTCCAACTCACGGTATTATTCTAACACTGTTTTTTTATTCTCATTGTTTGAGGGGCGCAGGGCGGAGTTCTCCCAGGGCTTGTTTTTTGGGGATGGATTTTTCCAAGGGGTGTGAGTTCTATTTACTTTGGGTTCTTTGAAGGGGAAAGGGGCGGTAGAATCTTTGATGATGATTCACGGAACGACGGTTGTGGGAGTCCTGCGTGGCGAAAGGGTTGCCTTAGGAGCCGATGGGCAGGTGACGATTGCGGAGAGCGCCACCATTTTGAAGCGGAGGGCGCGAAAGGTGCGATTTCTTGCGGGCAATCGGGTGCTGGGGGGTTTTGCGGGGAGCGTGGCGGATGCCCAAGCCCTTCAGGATCGCCTGGAGAAGAAATTAGAGCAGTATGGGGGGAACTTGCGACGGGCGGCGGTGGAATTTGCGAAGGATTGGCGAACGGACAGGATTCTCCGTCAGCTCAATGCTATGATGATTGTGGCGGAGCCCGGCACGTTGTTGGTGGTTTCTGGGGATGGGAACGTGGTGGAGCCTGATGATGGCGTGGCGGGGATTGGGACCGGGGGACCTTATGCAGTAGCGGCGGCAAGGGCGCTTTTGAAGCACACAAGCCTCACTCCCGAAGAGATTGTGCGCGAGAGTTTGCTTCTGGCAAGTGAGATTTGCGTGTATACGAATGCGGAGATCATAGTGGAGAGTTTGGGATAGGAGCCTTCTGCTTTTTTCCTGAGTTTTGGAGGGTGCGGGTTAGGCTAATCGCTGATTGACGACGCCGACATACCAGTGTTCCGTGCCTTCTTCTGTGGGGATGGTTTCGTGTCGGTCGTAGGCATATCCTGAGAGCAGAGGGTGCCTGAGCAGGTGCTGGGGGAGTTGGTAAGCGGGGAGCCACAAAATCCTCAGAATGGGATAACACATCACGGGAAGGGGATCGGCAAACGTCACGTAATCATCGGTGACATCAACGACAATGACCTTGGCGACGTTGTAGTACCACAGGTCCATCTCTATGCAGTCCATACAGACCTCCATGTCTTGTGGCTGTAGTGATAGGGACGTTTGAGAGAGCCAAAACGTTGCGGAGATCTCCTTCTTCTCCTTGATTCTTGGGTTTTTTCAGGGTGTTTTTGGAATTTTTTTGAGCGTGAGGAGGTTGGTAGCGCCGGGTTTTCCAACGGGCAGTCCCGCGGTGATGACGACGAGGTTGCCGGGTCGGAGCAATCCTGCAGAGAGGGCCGTTTTTATCCCCACTTCCATCATTTTTTCGGTACTGCCGAAGGGGGGGCATAAGAGAGGCTGGACTCCCCACAAGAGGGAGACCTGTTTGGCGGTGGTTTTCATAGGTGTGGCGCAGAGGATGGGGGCTTTCGGGCGAAAGCGTGCAATCATCCGGGCGGTAAAGCCCGTTACGGAGAAAGAAAGGATGGCATCCGCATTCAGGGCATCGCTGATTTGTTGTGCGGATTGGGCAAGGGCGGAGGTGGCTTCTTGCTTTTCGGGGAGATTGCGGGCTCGCATTCGCCGATGGAAGAGTTTGCTCTTTTCTGCTGTGGTGATAAATCGGTTCATCGTGGAAAGGACGAGCAGGGGATATTCTCCTGCGGCGGTTTCCCCGCTTAGCATCAAGGCGTCAGCGCCATCCAGGACGGCGTTCATCACGTCGGTAACTTCCGCTCGCGTGGGCTTTGGGCTGGACATCATACTTTCCAGCATTTGGGTGGCGATGATGACGGGTTTGGCAAATTGGGCGCCGAGGTCAGTAATTTTCTTTTGCCACAGAGGGACCTGTTCCAGGGGAAGTTGGAGACCCAGGTCTCCCCTTGCGATAAGAACGCCATCGGATTCCTGAAAGATCTCTCGGATGTTTTTGAGGGCTTCTTTGGTTTCAATTTTAGCGATGATTTTCACTTCAGGGCGATGGTAGGAAAGGAATTTTCGGAGAGTCTTCACCTCGTTAGCATTACGGACAAAGCTGAGGGCGACAAAATCAATTCCTTGACTCATCAAGGGTTGAAGTAGTTTTCGGTCTGTGGGAGTAAAGGCGGACAACTTTTGGCTTGCGCCGGAGAGGGAGATACCTTGCCTGGACCTGATAACTCCGCGAGAGAGGGCTTTGAGAATTGCGTTATTTCCTTGGAGAGAAGCCACCTGGAGGATGAGGTTTCCATCCCCGACGATGAGACGGCTATGGGGGCGCAGGAAGTGGAACAGTCCCTTGGGCAGAGGGATGGCGTGGGGGGTGGGTTTGGCGCCAGAGGCGATGTAGGCGGGAATTTCGCTTCCTCTTTTTACCGGCAGGGGGTCGGGTTGGAGGGTGCCGAGTCGGAATTTGGGTCCCGGCAGGTCAATCAGCACGGCGGTAAGCACTCCTTGTTCCTGGCTGGCTTGGTGGACCCAGTCTATCCAGCGCTTTGCGGTGGGGGGGTCACAGTGGCTCATATTGATTCTCGCCACGTTCATTCCTCCCTTGATGAGGCTTCGCACGCCGTTGAGGGAATCTACTGCAGGTCCCAGGGTGCAAACGATTTTGGTTCGCCTGTTTTTCATCGATCTGGATTATTTTGGGGCGGGGATAGGTTCACTGTGTTTCCCTTTTTGGGGTGAGGAAACGGGCAAAAGGCTTCATACCTGCAAACTCTGCCCGCTCTCCCAATTCCTCTTCAATGCGCAGGAGTTGATTGTATTTAGCGACGCGTTCGGAGCGACAGATAGCGCCTGATTTGATTTGCCCCATCCTATAGGCAACGGCTATGTCCGCAATGGTGGTATCCTCGGTTTCTCCGCTTCGGTGGCTGAGGATGGTGGTGTATCCCGCTCCCTGTGCTTCCTGAATGGTTTGTACGGTTTCCGTTAGGGTTCCTATTTGATTGGGTTTTATGAGGATGCTGTTTCCAATGTTTTCCTGGATGCCCTTGCGGAGGCGAGAAAGGTTTGTGACAAAGAGGTCGTCTCCCACTATTTGGCATTGGTCTTTTAGGTTTTGGGACAGGAGTTTCCATCCATCCCAGTCATCTTCCGCAAATGGGTCTTCCAGACTGATGAGGGGAAAGTTGGAAAGGAGCATTTGATAATATTCCACCATTTGCTCCCCGTTTCGTTCTTTGGGTTTTCCCGAGGAGAAGTGGTAGAGATTTTTCTGGAAGAATTCGTTAGCGGCAGCGTCAATGCCCAGGAAGACGTCCTTTTCAGGGTGATAGCCAGCGGATTGAATGGCTTCCGTCAGCAGTTCCAGGGCTTCCTCCTGGGTTTGAAGGTTGGGTGCGAATCCTCCTTCATCTCCCACGCCGGTAGCGAGCCCTTTTTGGGTCAGGATTGTTTTCAGGGAGTGTTGTATTTCTGCCCCCATTTGGAGAGCTTGGCGGAAGGTTTCGGCACCTGCGGGGATGAGCATAAACTCCTGGAAGGTGAGGTTATTTTGGGCGTGCTTTCCCCCGTTGAGCACGTTGAGGAGGGGGACGGGCAGGAGGGTTGCGTTCTCCCCACCCAGGTAGCGGTATAGAGGCATTTGTTGGGCTTGGGCGGAGGCTTTGGCACAGGCGAGGGAGACCCCCAGAGTGGCGTTGGCTCCCAATCGGGCTTTGTTTGGGGTTCCGTCCAGTTCTATCAGGCGCTGGTCAATTCTTTCTTGTTCCGAGGCATCCCACCCCTTGAGAGCGGGTGCGATAAGGTTATGGACGTTTTGGATGGCGCGGAGCACTCCCTTCCCATAGAACCGGCGGGGGTCTCCATCCCGGAGTTCCAGGGCTTCGTGGCTTCCTGTGCTTGCCCCACTGGGGACGGCGGCTCTGCCGAATGCCCCATTGGAGAGGAGGACTTCTACTTCTATGGTGGGGTTCCCTCGGCTGTCCAGGATTTCTCGGGCAAGGATTGCGGTGATCTGCATAAGCTTAGAAAGTCTACCTTTTCGGGGTGTTTGTCTCTTCGGTCATTTCTCCCCAGGCATCTTCGTCTAAAATAGATTTTGTTCGGCACTCTTTTGGAAGCAGGGCTTCTATGGCACGTCGCCGTTTGGTTGTTGGTAACTGGAAGATGAATTTGACCATTCCCGAGGGGGAGAGCCTTGTGGAAGCCCTTATCCCTGTGGTTTCCCAACTCCGGCACATAGACATCGTTCTTTGTCCCAGTTATCCTTTGCTTCATCCTCTTGCTGTTTTATTGAGGGGAAAGGGTATCTATCTTGGCGCTCAAGACGTTTTTTGGGAAGATAGGGGGGCGTTCACGGGGCAGGTTTCGGTGCCTATGTTGGTGGATGTGGGTTGCACGTTTTGTATCGTGGGGCATAGCGAGCGGCGTGGGCGTTTTGGCGCCAATTCTTTTCCCCCGGAGATCCTTTCCTATTTTGGGGAGAACGAGCACACTATCAACGCTAAACTTCGTCGGCTGTTGTATCATCAGGTAACGCCCATCCTTTGTGTGGGGGAGACGCTGGAGGAGCGATCCAGAGGGCAGACGGAAGAGGTTTTATTGCATCAGTTGATGGGAGCCTTAAAAGACGTGGATTCTTCGGAGGTTTCTTCCATAGTGGTCGCCTATGAGCCTGTTTGGAGCATAGGGACAGGAGAAAATTGTGACCCGGAGGAAGCCTGTCGGATAGCGGTGTGGATACGGGGTCTTATGGAGAAGACCTTTTCTTCCGACGTAGCCCAGGAAATTAGGATTCTGTATGGAGGGAGCGTAACGGGGAGGAATGCAGGCTCCTATTTCAAGTTTTCTGATATTGATGGCGCCCTGGTGGGGGGAGCCAGCCTTTCTGCTGAAGATTTCAAGCGAATTCTCTTTTCCGCGTGAATGGGGGTGATAAAGGGATCCCCAGCGTGGCAGAATACGGGGGATGGACCAACTCAGTTTGTCTCCTTCTGACCCTTTAGAGGTTCGGATGTCGGAGTTAATGACTCCCGAGCATGCCAATTTTCTTGGGCAAGTGTTCGGCGGGGCGATTTTGGCTTTACTGGACAAGGTGGCTTACGTGACGGCGAGTCGGTATGCTCAACGCATTTGTGTTACCGCAAGCCTGGAGCGGGTGGACTTTCATAGCCCGATAGATGTTGGGGAGTTAGTGCATTTTGTGGGAAGGGTGGTATATGTGGGGAGAACCAGTATCCAGGTGCGCATTGAAGTGTTTGCGGAAAATCTACAGACGGGGACGATGCGTCACACGAACAGTTGTACCGCCACTCTGGTAGCCATTGATGAAAATCGCCGCCCCACCCCCGTACGGCCCTTGCGGTGTGAGACTCGGGAGGATAAGCAAAACTTTGCCTTGGGCAGGCTCCGGCGGGAGATGGCTCGGAAGTATGAAGAGGAACTCCGCGAGAAGCAGGAGAAGGTGTTGGCTTTATCGGATGAGGAGTTGGAGTCGCTCCTTGGGAAGGAGGGTTCCCTTCTGGAAGTGTTGGAAGGGGGCTAAGTTTTCTGGTTGCCTGGGGAGGCTTTGGTGGCTTTTGGCTCGCGGATTTGCGCTCCAAAGTCTCTTTTGATGGGTCCTTCTTCCTTCACAAACCAGAAGTTCAGGGTGCGTTCCGCAGGGCGTGGGGAGCGGTCATCAAATGTCAGGACCACGCGCACATGAATGCTTTCTGCTGGTCCCATTTCGGTAGTCAGAGGGGCTCGGGCGGCACTTACTTCTGCGGAAATGGTGACTTCCGGGGAGAGGTTGGTAAGCCTTCCCTTCCACTTTCTCACTTCGCCGGCGCGCATATCTTCCCAGAGTAGGGGGATGGGGGGGTCGAACTTTTGCCCCGGGGGAATTTCTACCAGTTCCACCTTTTCGGTGGTCACGTTATACACCTCTTTTTCCAGAGGTTTGCCGTGGCGGAACAGGGTAAGGGTGCGTTGAGTTCCTTTGATGTCCATCGCGACCTTCACATTGCTGATGGTGATGTTAGAAATAGTTAATTGGGCGTTAGGATGTTTCCAGAGCGTGGGAAAGAATGCATCGGGCCTTGTGAGAAGAACATCTTTGGAAGGGTGAAAGGCACAGCATCCGCCTAAGAGCAGGGCTGAGGAGCAAAGAAGGAGTTTACTCCGCACTCTCCCTCCTTCGGGCAGATTTTTCTCCGGAGTGAGGGGGAAGGGTCGCCAAGGGTGTTTGGAAGGGGATGCCAGGGGCGGAGAGGTGCATTGCCCTTTCGTGGGGTGGGGGCTCGGTGGCGGATTTGAAGGCTTTGAGTTGGAAAACGGCTACTCCTCCTCCTTTTATGAGGACTTCTTGCTTTCGGTAGACGAGCCCGATTCCACGTCCATAGTGCTCCGTACTGCGCACCTTGTAGGCAAGGGGTCCCTGCCCTATTTGAGATTCCACCACTACGTGGATGACCTCCACGCTTCTGCCCAGCAAGGAGGTTTTTTCTTTTTTGATGACGCGTGCGGTTGTTTTCGTCACGGCGGTATCTCCCAGGAAGGGGGTTGCGCCTTCAAATTGCCATCGGTCGCCTGTTTTCGGGTTTAGGGGGAGGACAGGGATGGGTTTAGCCAGGAGAGCGTCGGGGCTTGTCGCTACCAGGTACACGTATCCGTTCTGAATGGCATAGTAAGCGGTGCCGGATGGCTTCTCTCCCAGCAAAACTTCCATAGGGGTTGCTTTGACCCCCTGTATGGTGATGGGCTCTAAGGTCCTCTGGTATTGGGTTACTGTTGTCTGCAGATCTCCGTAGGTCACGGTATATTCCCACTGCGTATTTGGCTCCAGCGGGAAGAATTCACAGACCTGAGAAGAGAAGGGAGCAGGTAAAAGGCTGAAGGCTACTATCAGGTGTGTCATTTTTTCCCCACTTCCGAGAGGGGTTTTTTCTCTATCGCAACCATAGAGACGGTGGCAGTTTCAGTTTTTCCCATAGTGGTGAGTTGTCTTGTGAATTCCGATTTGACTTCTCCAATTCCTTCTGCCAGCCAGGTTTTGCCGGTTACCGAGGCTCGGAGGTTTTCTCCTGTAAAGGTAGATTGCATTTCTACCAGCCAGGTATCCAGGGTGCCGATGGGTACCGTAATTTTTTCCCGTTTGAGGACTTTGAATTTTTGCCAGACAGTGGTCTTTCCAAAGTTAGGCATATTAGCCAGGCTGTATCTTGCTTCCCACTGCTTGCCCTCTGAGAGAGAAGGGGGGAGGGTAAGGGCAGGGGGTTCCACAGGCTGATTGAGGACTTTTATGCTGGAGACTCCTTCCTTGTTGGAGAGGTATTCTGCGTAGCCGAGGCTTTCAAGGTCTCCCGTCCAGGTTTGGACGAAGCGGACGCCATCCTTTTCTATCTTTACTTCGGTAGTTCTTCTACTTCCTCTCAGGGGCTTAGTGGGGTCCAGCCCTTTCACTTCGTAAACGATCTCTTCCGTGAAGGGCGCTCCCATCAAGCGGAGCCCCTGGGAAAGAAGGTATTCGGGAATATCGGGGGGCGGGGGTGACGGGGATGTTTGGGTTGTTTGGGGTGCTTCGGATACCTGTTGGGTGTTTTGTGTCAGTTGAGTTTCTTTTGCGGGTTTATCGCTTGGTTGGCACCCGACGAGGAAGGAGAGTAAGACAGGAAGGAGAACGACGGTTCCGAAAAATCTTCGCAGGTTCATCGGGTTCGTTTGATTCATACCGCACCTTTATTTGAACGTATGGCTTTTCAACCGCATCAACACTTCTCCCTGGTCTCCATTGGCAAAGAGTCGTGACTCCCAGTATCGGACCAGCCCTCGTTTGGGTGCGAAGTAATAGATGCTTTGTATGCGATTGGTTCTTCCTTCCAGTGTTTGGGTCATAGATATATCCACTCGGTAGGCTTTAATACGTTCTGCGGTAGCATCGGCTTCCACTTCTCCTTTTACCGTAACCGTGGCTTTGAGGTCGCCTATTTGTCCTCGGCTGTTAACGGGTCCTTTGGCTTGCCATTGGTAGGTGTGCCCGGTTTTGACGGGGTAGGAGATGAGGAGCAGGGGCTGGGAATGGAGGCTTTGTTTGCCACCTATGATGTAACCAAGGTGGTAGATCTCTGAGGGAGTGACGCGGAAGAGGATTCTTTCTAAGACGGTGCCTTCTTTGTTGGTTACGGCTATCTCCACGTCTTTGCTATCTCCGCTTTCTGTGACTTTGGTGCACTTGAACGTGAGGTCGTAGGTATTAGCTATCGGGGCTGCCTGACGCGGGGTGGTGCGTTCATTCATTTCATAGGTCCAGTCGTTTCCTTCTGCTACGGGGAAAAGGTCAAAGGCGCTTTGTGCCTTTTCTGCTACCACGGGTGTTTTAGCCCCCCCGGGGGCAGAGGCTCTGCCTCCGCCACAGGAGGACAGGAAAAGCGCAATCGTCAAGAGAAAAAGGACTGAGGGAATGGGTTTCATAGGTTGTTGGACTCCCTTCCTCGGCGGAGGTAGCGCAGGGCTTCCTCCACCAGGTCTTCATCAGCGATATTGGTGATTTCTGCAGTGGAATACTTCATTTCTTGTTTCACGAAGGGGGCGGCGATGGCAACCCCGTTCACCACGAAGAGGAGTTGGCATCCGGGGTTTTCGTGGGTATACCGCCACAGGCGGTTTCGCCCCTCTTCGTTCAGGTTAAGAGTAATTGTATACCAAAACCCTTTCCCTTCGGGGTTGCGGACCTGCTTTTTCCCCGTGCCCGTGATGTGTTCTTCCGTGATGAGGACTGTAACCCGGCTAAGGAGGTCTTCTACGGGCTTGGCAAGGGAACGGATCTTGCGCTCGGAGATAAGGCTTTGAAGAGCCTCCGCCACGTTTTCGGGGCTTCCTTCTTCCTGGATTTGTTTCCAGGCTTCGTGATAGGCTCCTTCCCAGTCAGCGTTGGTGGGGAAGGCTTTTTCCACGATGATGCGGTGATTGAGAGTGCGTACTGCCAGTCGGGTGCGGTAAGCCAGCAGGGGGTGAGCGGTTACGGTTTTTCCTCCGTAGGGCATTGGGATGGTGATGGGGACGGGCAGGCGGATAAAGATCCCCGAGTGTAAGTAATTGGGGATGATGAAGGGAGTGGGTTTTCCTTCCAGGGTGGTATTGAGTTGGCGCTCCAGTTTGGGGCGAAGTTTCGGGTCACCTGCAAGCGCCTTTTCTATTTCCGCTTTATCCCAGATGATTTCGTCTGGGGGAATGATTTCGCGCTCAATTTTAGCGAGGGCTTCCACCAGTTCGGTTGCTCTCTCCTCTTCTCCCCGGAGGGTGCCCACCAGGGCTTTGATGGGGATCTTTCGCCCTGTGGCGGTGTCCAGTTCTTTCTCCGGACTAACGCCATACTCTGACCCTCCGCCAAAAACGAGATGGGCAATGCCATTCATCACAATAATTTTCTCCCCTTTGAGTTTTACGCCGAGGAGGGCGGTCTCCGAGGGGGGAATGGGGGGCAGGTCTTTGGGGGGCACTATTTCTGAGATAAGCCAGTTGATCCCATAGGCAGTTCCCAGGATGACGAGCATTGCGATAGCAAAGCGTGTCCCGCCGCGCCATTTCATAGTTCCGTAACTCTCCGTGCTTTTTTATTTACCATAAATTGTTGCAAGAAGTGGGTCTTGTTCAGCACGTCAGTTTTTAGAAATAAGACCCACGTAGGCATCCATAGGGTCTATGGCGAGGTCATTCAGGACCTTGAGGGCTTGGGTTTCCAACAAGGGGATGATTTCTCTAAGCCTTTCTACCGTATCGGTGATTTCCAGGAGGCGTTGTCTTTGGAGGGAGGACATTTGGACGCAGGCTGCCATAGCAAAGGAGAGCGCCACGGGGTCATTGGTAAAGCGGATGGTGAGTTCCATTCCCTGCCTGCCGAAGAGGGCTTGAAGGAGCATAGAGAAGGCTTCTTTGGCTCGGTTGAGAATGCGGAGGGTGGTTGAATCGTCTGGAGAGTCGGATTCCACCACGGGTTCCACCAGAGCAACTGGGTACGGGCGGGAGTAATCCAGTTTTCGGATGCGGAAGCGCCCTTCTCCGAGTGTGAGGACCTGCATTTTTCCGTCTGGCAGGTATTTGTGAGAGATGATTCGCGCAGAGGTGCCCACCATATAGGGAACGGGATGGGGGTCTTGCTCGGTTTCTGCCTCCCGTAGGAGGACGATGCCAAAGTTTTTTTCGTATTCCAGGCAGTAGCGCATCATACTGAGTTGATGGGGTTCCACGATAAGGAGGGGGAGTGCCTGGTAAGGGAGCAGAACGTTGGGGAGGGGCAGGATAGGCATTTCTTGCAGTGGGGCACTCATAGCCGGTTAAAGACAGTATAACATCAGAAAAGACTGGCTTGCAGGGGGTCCTTGTCCCAGGAAACATACGGGATTCGCCCTGGGGGCTACCTCGTTTGAGGGGGACCTTTGAGGTATAATTGAACTTTCTACACGGATTTGTCGTCATACGATGGGTGAAATGAAGTCAGAAGTGGAGCGCCAAACTGCGAAAGAATTGGAGTCGCTCCGCCGTCAAGTACAAGACCTTACCAAGCAACTGGAGGAGGCAAGACAGTTGCTCCAGGAGTACCAACGGCGCGGAGCGAGCGCTTCTGCCCGTGTGGTGGAACCCGGGGTGGAGGTCGCTCCCATCAGCGAACTGGACACCACGCTCCGCTACGTGATCAAGCGAATTGCTATGATCCTCCAGGCGGAGAAAGTACTCATTATGTTTTTTGACCCGGAGCGTGGGGATCTGAGCGCTATCCAGCCTGCCTATGGGATTGATGAGAATTTGCTCAGTATGGTGAATGTGCGCGCCACCCATGGGGTCTCCGGGCAGGTCTTTCGGGAGGGGAAGCCCGTGATCGTGCACGATGCGGTGACGGACCCGCGTGCCCAGGAAGAGCCCTTTGGGCTTCTTCAGGTGCAAAACGGGCTGTGTGTTCCTCTGGTGATAGAGAAGCGCGACGAGGAGAACCGAGTGGTGGAACGTCAGACGATTGGTGTCCTCCATGTGTTCAATAAGCGGTATGGGGAAGGCTTTAATGATGAGGATGTGCGCTTGCTGGAGCGTATGGCGAAAAGCGCCGCAGCGGTGATTTCTAACTTGCGACTTTATCAAGAGATTGTGGAGGAGAAGGAAGAACTCCTTCATACCATAGAGAGTTTGTATGCGGGTCTTATGCTGGTGGGGACGGATGGGCGAGTGGCTCAGATGAATGCGAGTGCCCGTGCGTTGTTTTCTGTGGGTCCCGATGTGGTTGGGAAAGACTATCGGGATGTGGTGACGGACCTCACGATGAGGAAAATTATAGAGGACACTCAATCCACTCAGGAACCGCAACAGGCAGAGGTCTCGGTGGGGGTTGATAGGAATGAGCGGATCTATCAGGTACAGACGGCTATCGTTAAAAACGAGGATGGCCGTCAAATTGGCACGGTGGCGATCTTCAATGACGTTACGGAACTCAGGAATATAGAGCGGATGAAGAGTGCTTTTGTTGCCACGGTTTCTCACGAATTGCGCACTCCTTTAACGTCCATCAAGGGATTTATCAGCACGCTTCTGCAGGACGACACGTTTCCAGAAATGGAGCGCCGAGAGTTTTACACCATCATTGACCACGAATGTGACCGGCTGACGCGCCTCATCAACGACCTCTTGAATATCTCGCGCATTGAGGCAGGTGAGAGTTTGAAACCCAATTACACCCGGGTGGACCTGAAGCAGTTGGCGAAAAAGGTGTTGATGATTCAAAAGCAGACAACGGAGATCCACGAGTTGGTTTTGGATGCCCCCGATGAGTTTCCCGAGATAGTTGGGGATGAAGACAAATTAGATCAGATTCTCACGAACCTGGTGAATAACGCCATAAAATATTCCCCGGAGGGGGGGCGCGTCACCGTTCACCTGAAGGTTGAGGACCAATCCGTTTTGATCGGGGTTGAGGACCAGGGCATCGGTATTCCCAAGGAGCATTTGAGCAAGGTGTTTGAACGCTTCCACCGAGTCCACACGGAGGATAACCGCAAAATTTATGGCACGGGCTTGGGGCTTTATTTGGTGAAATATCTGGTGGAAAAGATTCATTTTGGTGAGATCTGGGTCGAATCAGAGGTGGGAAAAGGCTCCACGTTCTGGGTGCGCTTGCCCAAGGAGTTGGACGTGGAGCAGGCTATGCGCTTGAACGCTTAGGGGGCTTGGAGGCTCCGGGAAGACTCCTCATTGTCGGGAGCGGGTAAGTTTATCGCGTGCTGGATCGTCAACGTTTGCGAGAAGAGACCGAAAAAGTCCGCCGTGGGTTTGAGCGAAAAGGGGTTTCGGCACCTCTGGATGAGTGGCTTCGTTGTGATGCGGAATGGCGTGAGTTGCTCACGGTGACGGAGCGCGACCGCGCCGAAATGAATCGCCAGAGCAAATCCATTGGCGTTCTCATTTCTCAGGGGAAGAAGGAGGAAGCGGAGAAGGCTCGCGAGGAAGCCAAACGGTTGAAGGAAGCCATCTCCGCCTATGAGGATCGCCTGAAGGAGGTGGAGCGGTCTCTTCACCAGTTGGAACTCCTTATGCCCAATCTTCCCCATGAAAGCGTGCCCGATGGAAGGGGACCGGAGGATAACGTCGTGGTGGAGGAAATTGGGGAAAAGAGGGTTTTCCCCTTTACTCCGAAGCCCCACTGGGAACTTGCCGAGGCTCTTGGGATCATAGACTTTGAAGCGGGGAGCAAGATTTCAGGGAGCGGTTTTATGGTTTTTCGTGACAAAGGGGCAAGGCTTCAACGCGCCCTCATCACCTTGATGTTAGACCTCCATACAGAAAAGCACGGTTATCGGGAAGTCTATCCTCCTTATCTTGTGACTCGCGAAACGATGACGGGCACAGGACAACTTCCAAAGTTTGAAGAAGAGATGTACTGGATAGAGCGAGACGACCTCTTTTTGATTCCCACGGCGGAGGTTCCCGTAACCAACCTCCATCGCGACGAGATTCTCAACACAGAGGACTTACCCCTTCGGTATGTGGCGCTCTCGGCGTGCTTTCGGCGGGAGGCAGGCTCTGCGGGGCAAATGACGCGTGGGCTTTTGAGGGTCCATCAGTTTGATAAAGTGGAACTCGTCAAAATTTGCGAACCTGAAACCAGTTATGAGGAGTTGGAGACCTTGCGGAAGGATGCGTCTGCCGTGCTGGATCTGCTCGGCTTGACCTATCGGGTGACGCTTTTATGTGCTGGGGAATTGGGTTTCGCTAATTCAAAATGTTATGACCTGGAGGTGTGGGCGCCGGGTGTGGAGAGGTATCTGGAGGTGAGCAGTTGTAGTAATTTTGAGGACTTTCAGGCTCGACGCGCTAATATCCGATACAGACCGCAAAAAGGAGCGAAGCCCCGATACGTCCACACTTTGAACGCCAGCGGGGTGGCGCTTCCGCGTTTGATAGCTGCCCTTCTGGAGACGTATCAGGAGGAGGACGGCTCGGTTTCTCTGCCTGAGGTTTTACATCCTTTGATGGGATGCGAGAGATTGGTTCCCGCGTGAAGCGGAGGGGGACTACTTTGGGGGGTCTTGCCACACGCCGTCCGCCTTAAGAAGGGCGATGAGTTCTTCCACCCCCCGCTCCTGGGGGACGTTGTTCTTGACTAATTCCCCTTTCCGGTAAAGAGCAATCATCCCTCCCCCCTTTCCCACGTAGCCGTAATCTGCATCTGCCATTTCCCCTGGTCCGTTGACGATACAACCCATCACCGCAATGTCCAATCCGGTTAGATGGGCTGTGGCTTCTTTGACCTGGCGGAACACGGTGGGGAGGTCAAATTTCGTGCGCCCACAAGAAGGGCAAGCAATGAACTCTGCCTTAGTTCGTCGCAGCCCCAGAGCTTGGAGAAGGTCATAGCAGACGGAAATTTCATTGAGGGGGTCTTCGGCGAGGGACACTCGGATGGTATCGCCGATGCCCTCTGCGAGAAGAGTGGCAATACCTGCCACCGATTTCACACGACCGTATTGGGCATCGCCTGCCTCCGTAACCCCTAAATGGATGGGATAATCCATTCCTTCCTTTTCCATCCTCTGGCAAAGCAGACGATTCGCAGAAATCATAATGGGCACTCGGGATGCCTTCAGAGAGAGGATGAGATCCCGAAAGTTGTGGCGCTCGCAAATCCGCACATATTCCAGGGCGCTCTCCACCATCCCCTCCGGGGTGTCGCCATAGGTGACCAGCATCCTCTCGGCAAGGGAGCCGTGATTGACCCCGATGCGGATCGCAACTCCGCGCTTTTTGCAAGCCTCCAATACCGGGACCAGGGCTTCTTCAATGGCGCGTTGCTCCTCTTCGTGTTCTTCAGGAGAGTATTCTTCTTTGGAAGCTTGGGGCTTGCGATAGACGAAAAGCCCAGGGTTAATTCGGATTTTATCCACGTGCTTGACCGCCTCCAGGGCGATGCGCGTTCCCTGGTGGTGGATGTCTGCCACCAGGGGGATGGTGCCATAGCGTTCCTGAATCCTGGCGCGTATCTCACCCAGGCACTCTGCTTCCGCAAGGGTGGGGGCGGTTATGCGGACTAACTCACATCCCGCTCGGTGCAGGGCGATGGCTTGCTCCACGCAGGCTTCAATGTTCCGCGTTTCTTCCGTAAGCATACTTTGAACCGCGATGGGGTGCCCCCCGCCAATGGTGATATTTCCCACTCGGACGGGTCTGCTCCGCCTCCTCGGTGTGAGATAAGGGTTCATAGCCTAAGGAATTGTACTTCGCCTTCTCGTTTTAACACGCGAACGAACAGGACCCCTCACCCCGTCTATGAGATGGGCGGGCGAAATCCCCGTATGCTGACCTCCTAACTGGCACCGCACCGACAACCGGGATGTCTCAAAAGCCCGCCCCTCTCAACCCAATTGGGGCGCCCCCGATGGGAGGCGCCCCTTCCTGGCAGTTGCCTGTCTGCACTGTGGAGATAAAGGCAGATTACTCCTCAGTATAACACAATTTTCCCCCATTGGAGGGGTTTTTTTTCCAAATTTTTGGGCACCCGCCTGCTGAGGCAGGGGGAATCGGGAACGAGGAACCTCCTGGGTAGGTCTGCCCCGTGGCGGATACCTATCCGGGAGGTGACCCAGATTTCGGAGGGCGGTTCCCCCGGCAGGAGGTCTACCCCCTTGGTCCCTATCCGGACCCCGCTAAATCTCCCTGTAATTCCCAGAGCACGCCCCACATTTCCAGGTCCCGAGCAGAGCCGTTCTATAGGTGCCCCATTTCGCCTCCTGCGCATAGAGGGGATGCCGGTTAGGGGTTCCAAAGCCCTGATAAGCACCGCTTCTCCCACGCCTTCCTTACCCGTGACGATATTGACGCACCAGTGATTTCCGTAACTAAAATACACATATAAATGCCCCCCTGGGAGGAACATCGGGGAGTTCCTGGGGGTTTTTCCCCGAAAGGAATGGCTTGCGGGGTCATCCTGGGTATAGGCTTCCACTTCCACAATGCGACCCGAGGCTTTTCCCACCTGCAGGACCATCCCCAGGAGGCGAGGGGCAACCTCCAGGGCGGGGAGGCTGAGAAGTTTTCGGGTTTCCTCCGTCATAGAGTTCTGAAGTCGCAGGATAGAGTAACCTTCTTTTACCCCGAGCGTCAAGATTATGGAGCCGAACAAAGGGAAACCGAAGATGGATTCTCAAGCCGTGCCGATGACGCCGAGCCCTGCTCTTCCTATGGGTTCCGATGACCATCACCTGGTATCGGCAGCTCAGGCGGGGGATTATGGGGCATTTGAGCGTCTTTTTGAGCGGTATCGGAAGATGGTTTTCCGTATTGCGTACCATATGACTCAGCGCACCGATGATGCGGAAGATGTTGCTCAGGAAGTGTTTGTCCGCGCTTTTGAGAATTTGCACCGGTATCGTTCGGATGCCAAATTTTCCACCTGGTTAGCGCGGATTGCTATAAATCTGTGCACGGACCGTGCTCGCACCCTGGCTCGGCGAAGCGCACTGGAGCAACAGGAGTTGGGCGGGCTACTTTCGTGGATGACCACGGGCAGAGTGGTGGATCCCGTTGAGGAAGTGGAGCGCCAGGACCGAGTGGTGTTGGTTCGGCGGGTGCTTCGCGCCTTACCCGAGCATCACAGAGTGGTGCTCATTTTGAAGGATTTTGAAGGCAAGAGTTATGCCGAGGTTGCGGAAATTTTGCACTGTTCCATTAGCGGGGCGAAGTTGCGGGTACTGCGTGCTCGGCGTGCCCTGCGTGACCGCCTGGCTCCTGTGCTGAAAGCCCATTATCCCAATGAACGGATGTTTCAGGGGAAAAAGGATAAATCTGAGGAGGTGGAACGAGATTGATGGTGTGCAAGAAGTTAGAATCCTCCCTTGTCGCCCTTGCGTTTGGGGAATTGGATGAAGCCAATGCCCAATATGTGAGGGAGCACGCTCAGTCGTGTTCACGGTGCGGGAGGCTTTTGAAAGAATATGAACTCCTGTATGGGCTTATAGGGGATGGCGCTGAAGTGCCGGACAGTTCCCTTTCTGCCGATGCCTTGCGAGAAGCGATCCTTTCGCGAGAATTGCAGAGAAGCAACGGGCAATGGGTGAAGCGGGGGCTTGCCTTAGCGGGTGCCTCGCTACTGGGTGCATTCGGGGTGGCGGTGAGCCTTTATTGGATCTTTGCTCTCTCACCCCAGATTTCGCAGGTACCCGATTCTTCATCTCCCCATTTAGCTCAAGCTTCCTCCGCCCCCAAGAACCCTTCCCATCTGGGTGCGGGAAAAGAAGGGGATTCTGCTAAGGAGAATCCTTCTTCCGCAGGGGCGCCGAAAGAAAGGGCGGGGAGCGCTCCTGCTGGAAAAGCGGTTTCGCGCCTGCGGGCGGGTCAAGGCCCTTCCCTCCCTTCTTCGGGCAGAGGGGAGAGAGGGGAGAAGGCTCAGGAAAAGATGGGAGCGGGGATGGAGAATGCGGACCTTGCGGTCATCTTCGTGGATTTTGGACAGCCCTCTTCTGAAGGGGCAAAGACTGCTGTGGAATTGAGTGGTGAAAATGCACTATCTTTTGGCAGTTAGTCTTATAGGCGTTTTCGCCATAGGTTTTTCTTGGGGGGCGCCCTCCCGCGAGGCTCTTCCTAAAGGAGGGCGCGGGGGGATAGAGCTTCGCCAGGACGGTTTAGTGCCCCCACTAACTCGCGAGGTGGCGGACCTTGCAGTGAGCCTTACCGTTACCTTCTTTGATGGGGATTTGCAGGTCGGGCAGGGTGTTTTTGTAGCACCTGGGGGAAAGGTGCTCACGAGCGGGGAGGTGGCTTTTGACTCGGCGGGCAACCCCAGAAGGTCGTTGACGGGGCTTCTTTCTGATGGAAGGCGCTATGGAGCTCGCGTGGTGGCTTTTGACCCGGTAACCGATATGGCTCTGGTGGTGCTCAGCGGTATAGACCGTTCCGTGTCCACTCGTCAGGCAATCCCTGCGGTGAGTGACCCCAAGGGGGTGGTGCTGGTAGTTCTTCCGAGTGGTCCTGAGCGGGGTGAGGTTTCGCGGACGGGGGTTCCAGGGGTGTTGGGACCTTTGAGTCGTTTTGCCCTTCTTAATGAGTTTAGGTTTGAGCGGGGTATGGGGAGTGTGGTGGGGAGTCCTGTGTTTGCTCCTGATGGCAAGTTGGTGGGGTTGCTTATGGCTGCTCTGACGATGCCCACGGGAGCGAGTGAGAAAGCGATGACTGCGGAGGCATTGGGTCCGCGCAGTGCGGTGACGACTTATTCTGTTGGGATGCTGGTGTTGCGGAGGGTTATTTCAGGGCTCACTAGCCCATCCGGGCACGTGGGGCATCCGTGGATAGGGGTATTTGTGCAGGCAACGAGTTCAGGTCAGACGGTGATTACTCAGGTGGTAAGTGGTTCTCCATCTGCCATTGCGGGTTTGCTCCCCGGAGATAGGATTGTGATGGCTGGGGGTAATTGGGTGAGGTCTCCAGTAGATTTTGCGCGGTATCTTTCGGAGTTGGCGGTGGGTTCTGTGGCAGACCTGGTGATTGAACGAGGGGTGATGCAGAAGAAGGTAGCGGTGGCGGTGGTTGCTGACCCTATCAGCAAAGTTACGGTGTTGCGTCGGAATCCCCGGGGCGGGGGTTTATCAGGAAACCTTTGACCTGCGGTTTTCTTTTGCTGGGTCATTGCCTGTTCAGGACCTTTGCCTGAGGAGTTTACTGGGGAGAAGAAATAACTTTGTGCCCACTTTTTTCCCAAACCTCGCAACAACGCTCGTAGGTGAGCCTTCCTGACGTGGAAGGTAAGGATGGGCGGCTGTGGAGTGCGAAATATGGGGCGCAAGGAACTGCGGGTTGTTCGTTTGTTAGAGCCGGACCTGTGCTCGGACTGCCGTTTTGCCAGGCGGGCAGAAGTGGAGCTTCGTGATGGTCGCATAGAGCAGATGATCTATTGCCGTCGTTTAGATTGTGATAATTGGGATTACTCCAGTGCGGAACCTGCCTTGCGTGTAAACATCGTTTCCGACGAGGAATAGACTTGTTTTTATTAGTCGCTGATTCGTATCTCCCCGGGTTCTCCTTCTGAGCCTTTCAAGACTATTCGCTTCGGGATGAAGTGTTTGACAACCCAGAGAGTGGTGGTGAGGGTGGGAGTTATTCGGGAGGTGGTGTAAGCGGTGGGACCATCGGCAAGGACTGCAGGGAGGACGAGGTGGTCAGCAAGAAATTCGTCCGTCCCTGCCTCGGAGTTGAGCCAATGGATGAAGTCGTAAAAGGCTTCTTCCACCACTTCTTCCATTCTCTTTCCGCGTTGTCCCAGAGCCTGTGCCCCTCCAAAGGCATTTTCAAAGTGTGCAGAAATGGTGACGGCGGCGCCAGGAGCGGAAGACCTGAGGGAGATTTGTTCTGCTTTGATTTCCAGGTCTTCTTTTTTCGCGAGTTGTTCCAGGCGTTGAAGCCCTCGTATGCCCGTGGAGGGTGGGAGTTCACTGGTTACGATTGCAGAGGTGACTCGGAGGAGGGCTCCCCGGTGGGTGAAATTGAAGGGAGTGATGAAGCTGGGTTCAATTTCCAGACTTATTTCGCCTCCTCCCCTGGGGGAGTATCCTGCGGATTCTATGGAGGGGAGGGCGAGAATGCCCGCTCGGGCGAAAGCGGGAAGGGTGACCATTCGGAAGTAATCATAGGTTGGGGCGAGGGGCACGTGGGTTCCTCCTCGGCATCGCAAAAAGGAGATACCTCCTGCTCGGGCGAGGGGTGTGAGGAGGGTAAGGAGAATGAGCACCGCACTGCCGGGTTGGGAGCCTTTGGCGAGCGCACCGAGGTCAATTCGCTCGTTCAGGGGGTTTAGGGGGCGTTTGGGTTGGAAGAGGAGGATAGAGTCTCCGAGGTGGGCGTTATAGTGGGCGTCTGTGGCTCGGGCGAGGGCTTGGGTGATAGCAAGGTCTACGGGGCTTATTCCTGGTTTTCGGATCCCCCCCCTCACGTTGCGGATGGTTACGGGCTGTCCCGTGAGGGCAGAAAGGGCGAGAGCGGTGCGCACAATGGTGCCTCCCCCTTCTCCGTAGGCGCCGTTGAGTTCAAGGATGGCAGGGCACCTCGGGGGAAGGATGGCGGACGTTTTTTCTCAGGTGGGGATGGGGAGCGAGGCGCGTCAGGATAGGAGGGAAAAGCACACGTGTTCTATACCCTCTATGGGCTGGAATTTTTTTTCTTGATGTGGACTCGCTGGATTCGTCGCCCGTCTGTTTCGGTAACGGTGAGAATCCATCCATTAGACTCCACCGATTCGCTGACATTGGGTTGCCGTCCAAATAGCCCGAAGACATAACCGCCGATAGTATCAAATTGTTCGCTTTCAAAGTGAGAGCCAATTTCATCGTTGACGTCCTCAAGGTGCATTCTTCCATGTACAAGCCACGCATTATCGCCGACGTGCTGGATGGTTGGGATTTCTATATCGTATTCATCTACTATTTCTCCGACGATTTCCTCCACGACGTCTTCCACGGTAACCAAGCCGGAGGTTCCCCCATATTCGTCCTGGACAATAGCCATCTGGGTTTTTCCTGAGCGGAATGCGCTGAGGAGGGAGTGAAGGTCTTTATTTTCGGGGATAAAGAGGGCAGGGCGGAGGATACTGCGGATGTCCTGGATGGAGCCATCCACCAGGGCTTTCAGCAGGTCTTTGGCGTGGACGATGCCGATGATGTGGTCAATGTTGTCCTGGTAGATGGGGATTCGCGTGTGTCCCGATTGTTCAATGAGTTTGGCAATATCCTGAGGGGTGGCAGAGGCTTCGGCGGCGACGATGTCGGTTCTGGGAGTCATAACTTCTCTGGCGACGGTGTCCGTGAATTCCATAATGGAGGAGATCATTTCTTTTTCGTCTTCCATCAGTCCTGTGGATTCGTCCGAAGCCTCCACGAGTTCCAGGAGTTCTTCTTCAGTAAGAGCGTGAGGGGAGAAGAGGGGACCGATACCGAAGCGCTTGGCAAGGAATTGGGCGATGAGGAGAGCGGGGAGGGTGATGGGGGAGAGGATATAGCGGAGGGCGTGGAGGGTGGGATAGAGCCTGGCAGAAAAGGATTCAGGTTTTTTTCTCCCCAGGCTCCGCAAGAGAACATCCATACTGAGAAAGTGGATGAAGGCAATGATGAGGGCAGAGCAGGCAGAGAGGACCCACTTAGCCCATTGGAGGTTCCCATAGGAGGTTAGGTTCCACCCGAGAACCCAGGCAGTGAGGATGATGAGGACGCGGGTGACCTGTATTCCTATTTCGGAAACAGCATAGTAAGTGCTCATTTGATAATAGAGGGTGGCAAGCCTGGGGGCGCGGGGGTCCCCTTGTTCCTGAAGTTCCTCCAGCCGTGCCTTATGTAGTCCGCTGAGAGCCCCCTGGGCGGTGTGGAGCACGGCACTGAGAGCAAAAAGCCCAATGAGGGCGAGGGAAGGCAGGAGGTTGAGGAAGGGACTGGCACCAGGGTCGTTCATAGGGCGCGGATCCCAAAAAGCAGAAAGGCGAGAAGCCCTCCCAGGGTGGCGCCGAGGGTCAGTTCCACCAGAGAGTGAATTCTCCTTTCCCATCGGCTTTGGGCAATCATACAGGCGAGGAAGATAGCCATCAGAGAGATGAGAGCGTTCCCTGAGAGAAGGACGATAGCAATGGCGAGGAAGAACCCCATAGCAGAGTGTCCGGAGACAAGCCCTCCCTTGAACACTTCACCTCTTTTGCCCAGCCCCTTTCCGATCACGATCAGAATGAAAAGCACGAAAAGCCCCACCACGAGCCTTGCGCCCACCCGCCATTGAGGCTCTGTGGAAGCGATGTGAAGGCTGATTCGCTCCCATCGGGCGTCTCCCAGATAGAGAAGGAGCGCGACCACGACCGCGGTGAGGGAAGTGATGAGCACTGCCCCTGCTGCCATGTCCTTGGCAAATTTCGCGGTGGGGTGAAAGCTGGGTTTGACCATATCCACGACCGCTTCCAGCGCGGAGTTAAACATCTCCGCCACAAGCACGAGACTTATCATAAACATAAGCACCATAATTTCCCGCACTCGGAGGTTCATAAAGAAACCTAAAAGGATGACCAGGACGACGATATAGAGGTGAAAACGCATATGACGCTGGGTTTTGAAGGCATACACCACACCCCCCAGCGCATTGGTAAAGGGCTTAAACAGGGCTCTCATACGTGCTCCTTTGAAAACCGACGAGGATTTCCTGCAAAGCCTGCCAGTTGCAGAGCGGATTTCATCTTCCTTTCCATCACTCTTTGAGCCTTTGCTGTTTTGTGGTGGTAGCCCAATAGGTGAAGGGCGCCGTGAAGAGCGAGGCAGGCTAACTCGTAGGAGAGGGGTACTCCTCGCGATTGGGCTTGCTCCCAGGCGACCTCATAAGCGATTGCGATGTCACCCAGATAGTTCCGTTTCGTCGGGTGGGGTTGGGGCTTTGGAGGGAAACTGAGGACATCAGTAAACTCGTCCTTTTGGCGAAACTGACGGTTGAGGCGCCTTACTTCGTGCTTCTGGGTGAGGAGGATAGTAATTTCTGCGGGTGCAGAGGTTTCACTTTCCAGCATTTTGGCTAATGCGTTCTTGAGAAGAGAGAGGGGCAATCGTTTGCGGGTGGTATTGAGTACCTGAATGCGGTGCCTGGATGGGAGTTTTGTTCTGGATTGGGATTTTGTCATAGAGTAGGCGATTTCTCACGAGGGATGGGGCTTGGGGGGAAAGGGTTGGCTTCTGAACTTGGGGATGTTGGTTCCACCAAGTGACGCCCTCGCGATTCTCGGAGATGACTGAGGATTTATCGGCGGGGTCGGCGCTTGAGTCGCCGTCGCCGCTCGCTTGGCTTTTCATAATACATATGCTCCTTGAGTTTTCGCAAAAGACCGCTATGTTGCAATTTGGTATTGAAGCGCTTAAGGGCGCTTTCAATGCTTTCGTTTGGATGCACCGTTATTTCTATCAACTCAATCTCCCTCCCGAGCAGGTTCAAGGGCCTCGGGTGGTAGTAGTATACCAGATCGGCACGCCGTTAGGGAACTGGAGAGGGGTAAAATGGAGGGGTGCCTGCTTGTGTCCGTCTACCTTCGGCTCTGAACCCTGTAACGGGTGGGTGTTCCGTTTTGTGGGCTTCGGGTGGGACGGTGAAAGAGGTTCTCCAGGACCTGTTTGCAAAGTACCCAAGTTTGCAATCAAAAGTTTTAGACGACCGCGGGGAGCTACGGGCTTATATTCGTGTTTTTGTAGGGGGGCAGTTAGGGGGGCTGGAAACGTGCGTTCCTGAAGGTTCGGAGATAGTAATCCTTCCTGCGGTGGCGGGGGGTGAGGGAATGGGGGCTTCTTCTATTACTAAGGTTATAGTCAATCTTTCCGCTACGGAAGCCCAGGTGGGTGAGCCGTGGATCTGGAGGTTGAGCCGGGATTTTAACATTCGGGTAAACATTTTGAAGGCAAGCGTTGCTGAGGACTATGGTTGGATGCAGATCAGTTTGGAGGGTCCATTAGAGGAGGTCCAGCGGGCGATTGCCTGGCTTCACACTACGGGGTTGGTGGTAGAGCCATTGGAACGCTCCTTAGGCGCGTGAAGGTGTGAGTGGGAGCGAGTTTCTTCAGCCTTATGTTCAGGAGGATTTTGACGAGTTTTGGGGGGAGGCGATTTCGGAGGCAGGAGAGGTTCCCTTGGACTTTCGTAGAGGGCGGAAGAACGTTTCTCGTAGGGAGGGGTGGTGGGTGGAGGAGATCTCTTTTTTGGGTCTCGGAGAGCGATGGTTGCAGGGCTGGATAGCCTTTCCTTTGGAGAGGTCTGGGCGTCTTCCTGCTTTTTTGTGGGCGCCTCCTTATGGGCGGTCCTCGGCGCTTCCCGATGCCTATACCACGCGAGAGGGTTTTGTGAGTATGAGTTTCAATCTTTTGGGGGAGAGTGCCTTTTACCAGGAGGAATATGAGCCTTCACGGGGATATTATGCGTTGGGGGCAGAGGACCCAGCCAGGTGGATTTATCGGCGCATCTATCAGGATTGCTGGATTGGGGTGCGCGTGTTGCGTGCCCAGATTGAAGTGGACGAGGATCGTTTAGGGGTGATGGGGTTGAGCCAGGGGGGTGGCATTGCGCTTGCTCTGGGCGCTTTGAGTCCCTATGTGAAGGTTGTGTGTAGCGATTTGCCTTTTTTGTCGGCGATGCGATACGTTTTGTCCCGAAATGTTCACCGGTATCCGCTGAAGGAGTTGGTGGATTATGCTTTGGAGTTGCCCCTTGGGATGGAGCGGATTAAGAACACGCTCTCTTATTATGATACATTGAATTTTGCAACGAGGGTGAAAGTGCCTGCCCAGGTGAGCCTTGGTTTGCGGGATCCTGCGTGCCCTCCCGAAACAGTGCGCGCGGTTTATGAGGCGCTCCGTGTGCCCAAGCGGTTGATTGAGTATGAGGGGGGGCATGATTGGGATGTTCGGATGATTTCGTATAATCGGGAATGGATGCTAATGAACTTTTGAGGTTTTTAGATTTCCTTCTTGGGGCTTGTTTCACGCCGTGGGGACTACATTGACCGGCGCTCCGTCCAGGAAAGCCTTCAGGTTTTCTAAGGTGGTTTGGAGGATGCGTTGAATGGCTTCCTGGCTGTTGAAAGCGATATGGGGAGTGAAGACGACGTTTTCTCTTTTCGCCAGGAGATGGGCTTGCACGACGTGGCGCAAGGTTTCTTCCGCCACGGGCAGGCGAAGCAGGGCGCTTTCTTCCTTCACAAATTCTTCCCCTTCAATGACGTCTAAGCCTGCACCGCCGAGATGATTCTCGTCAAGGGCTCGCAGGAGGGCTTCCGTGTCCACGACAGAGCCACGTGCAGTGTTGATGAGCAGGGCGCCCTTTTTCATTTTTTTGATCCGCTCCTCATTGATCAGGTGAAAAGTTTCGGGCGTTGCAGGTACGTGAAGAGAAACGATATCCGACTGGGAGAGCAGAGTATCCAGGTCCGTATAGCGAAACCCAAGGACTTCTGCTAACAGGGGGCGCGTCACGATGTCATAGGCGAGGACGTGCATCCCGAATCCCCGCGCAATGCGAATCACGTGAAGTCCTATGTTGCCCGCACCGACCACTCCGAGCGTTTTGCCATAAAGGTCAAAGCCTTGCAGTTCATTGATTCGGTAGCTTCCGCGGAGATTTTGAAAGAATGCCTGGTTAAGTCGTCGGGAGAGTGCGAGGATGAGGGCAAAGGTGTGCTCCGCCACGGTGTTTTCTCCGTAGTGGGGGACGTTGCAGACGATGATGCTCTTTTCCGCACAGGTTTTCAGGTCAATATGGTCAAAGCCGGTGGACATTGTGAGGACCAGTTTGAGGGAAGGGAGTTTCCGAAGCACTTCGGGGGTCAATCTTGTCCACACAAAGATGGCGATGGCTTCCAGGTCCGCGTTCAGTTCTGCGAGGTGGGGTGTGAGGTGTTCGGTGAAGAATTGAGGGTTGATGCGGGGGGCAAGCCCCATTTCTTTGATTCCCCTTTGCAGTTCCGGGATGTGCCACTCCTCTAAATCGAAAAAAGCCACTTTCATCGCAGGATGGGGATGAGTATGGCAGAGAGGCGGGGTTGTTTGTGGGGTGGTGGAGGCGACGGGATTCGAACCCGTGACCCCCTGCTTGCAAAGCAGGTGCTCTCCCGCTGAGCTACGCCCCCTTCAAGGGATAGGATGATGGATGAGGATACCCAAAGTTTTAAGGAGAGGGTAAAATAATTAACTCCCAAGGGGGGCCCATAGCTCAGTCGGTTAGAGCGCGCCCCTGATAAGGGCGAGGTCGGTAGTTCGAATCTACCTGGGCCCACCAATTCCTGCTTTCTTGCGATGTGGCAATCTTGGGGGTTTAGGGGTTATACTGGGAATAGTATTGTGAGGTGAGAAATGTTGCGGAGAGTTGCTCTCGTTCTTGGGTTGGCTCTGGCTGGGCTTTCAGCGTTTTCCCTGGATGGTCCCGTTCCTCTGGCATGGCGCTGGAAGGGCGAGACGAGTTTTGCCCCTACCGCTCAGCCGACTCTGGCGGGTGATCTGGTAGTAGTTCCTGTGGGGCGACGCGTCTACGCTCTGGATTCCGAAATGGGTTTTGTTCGCTGGATGTTCCCTGCGACGGAAGCGCCCAGTGGAGACTTTCGCGTGGAAGTGCCCCTAAGTGGGGATGTTCTGGTGGCAAGTAATTCCAATCGGATGGTTTTTGGAATAGATAGGGCAACGGGCAAAACCCTCTGGTCTGTCCAGTTGCCTGCAGCAGTGGTACGGCGAGCGGTAACGAACGAATCGGAAGTGTTTTTATTTATGAGCGATAATCGCCTCACTGCTTTGCGAACCTCGGACGGGACCCGTACGTGGTCGCAGGATTACGATTTAAGGGACAACATTGTGGGACAGCCCATATTTTACGAAGGAAAGTTGATTTTCTTTGTTTCCCGTGGCGAGTTGATTGCCTTGAACACGGCGACAAGACGCCCTGCGTGGACCTTGCGGATTTTGAGTTTGTCTGCTGAGCCGACCCCTGTGGTTTATGACAGGTCCGTTTTCATTGTTACAGGGCGCCAGGTGGTGCGAATAAATCCTGCAACGGGCGCGGTGCAAGCGACGATAGATTTTCCCGAGTTCCTTGTGGGCGCCCCTGCCCTGACCCCAAAGGGAGGAGTGGTGGCAAGTCAATCTGGGAACCTGTATGTTTTTGACCTTGTGAGCCGTCGGGTTCGCCCGAAGCCCATAGAGTTGAAGGGTTATCTGGTGGGCTTTCCCCAGTCCGCTGGCTCAAACGTTTTGGTGAGGACCCGAAATGGTGGGATTTTTTTGATTGACCCCTCTCGTGAGATTAACCCTATCTTGTGGGAATACCTCACGTTGCCCATTCCCGGGACGATGAGGAGTACCGCGGGGGGTGCTTCGGGAGGCACAGGAGGCACGGGACCCGAAGGAGGTGTTTCTCCAGGACCGGGTGCCGGGCAGGCGGGTGCTCCGGTGCCAGCGGATTATGTGACGGTTTTCGGTCAACTGGCATTGAACGGGGGGCGCCTCTATGCCCTTGCTGAGGATGGGAGCGTGTTTGCCTTTGGCACCAGTTGGTCTGCGGACGAGCTGGGTCCTCGCATAAGTCTCCTTTATCCCCCGATGGGTTCGGCGATGTCCGGACAGCCCGATTTGGACATTGTGTTCCGGATAGAGGATGGGGGTACAGGGGTTATGTCTCGGAGCATCCGCGTGACGATGAACGGCAAGGATATGAATTTTGAGTATGTGCCGGGTGGTGGGTATGTGTATGTTCGGATTCGTCCGCCGGGTTCCAAGACCCCAGGGGCGAACCTTCCCCTCACGGACGGAAAGAAAACCATCGTCATTTCTGTGGCGGATTGGGCTGGGAATGTGAGCGAGAAGACGTTTACCCTAACGATTGACAACACCCTGCCAGTGATCCGGGAACGCGTGATTGATGAGAGGACGGGAGGTCCTGGCGCAGGCGGAAGGGGTGGTGCCTCGGGCATTGGGTAGGTTTCATGCGAGAGCCTGGATTCTGGCAAGCGTTGCTCTCGCTGGATCTGCCTCCGAAGAAAGCGCGCGAACTCTGGAGTCAAATTCCTGAAGGATGCCGTACCCTTCAGGATTTGCTTTCGTGTTCGGTTCTGAGTCAGAAGCAGGTTGAGTTTTTATCTCAACAGCGGGAGTTTTCCCCGAGGGAGCATTCCCGTTTTCGCGTGCTGAGTTTGGAAGACGAGGGGTATCCCGAGAATCTTCGTCACACTTCTGACCCGCCTGTTGCTCTTTTCGTGTGGGGGGAACTTTTGGAAAGGGACTCCCTGGCGGTGGCGGTGGTGGGAACGAGGCGAGCGACGTCTTACGGTCGTTCGGTGGCGCGGAAAATTTCTCGTGACCTGGCTCAGGCAGGCATCACGGTTATCAGCGGGGGCGCCTATGGGGTGGACAGTGAGGCTCATCGGGGTGCCCTGGAGGCAGGAGGCAGGACGGTAGCGGTTTTAGGCTCGGGGATGGACTGCTTGTACCCTTCGGCGCATAGAAACCTGTATGAACAGATTGCGAATGCGGGTGCGGTGGTGAGCCAGTTTGCCCTTGGGTGCTCGGCGGAGGCGTGGCGGTTTCCGATGAGAAATTTCACTATAGCGGGCTTGTCACGGGCGGTGGTAGTGGTGGAAGCGCCGAAAGGGAGCGGGGCATTGCTAACTGCAAAATCCGCGGTGGAAGAGGGGCGTCACGTTTTTGTGGTACCTGCATCCATAGATAGTGAAAATCACTACGGGGGATTTGATTTGGTCAACGAAGGAGCTCAACTCCTTTACAAGGTGGAGCAGGTGTTGGAAGTTTTGGGGGTGGAGGCGAGCCTTCCGAAGCAAGCGGGGGGGAACCTGTCAGCAACTCAGGAACTCATTTTAGCGCGCTTGTCTCGGGACCCGGAGGTGGTGGATTCGCTGAGCGACTCTCTGGGGCTACCCCCTGCCCTGGTTCTGGCGGAGTTGACGACCCTGGAGATGCAAGGATTGGTTATGAAGACGGCGGGGGGTTACATTCGCTTGTGATTTTCAATGCTTTTCACTTGGAGGGAGGGGATGGGAAGCCTGCCCTGATGGGTGTGGAGGTGGATTTTTCTGAAGGGACCGCTCGGTGGAGGGCGCCTGCGGAGAGAGAGCCTTATTTGGTTCCTGGATTCGTGGACATTCATTGCCATGGGTATTCGGGGCTGGATGTGATGGAGGGTCACACGGAGCTGCTCGTTTCGCGCTTGCGCCGTCTTGGTGTGGAGTGGGTTTTCCCCACCACGGTTACGAGTGATTTTGGGAATTTGCGTTCCGCTCTTGCTTCGGTGGAGAGGGGGGAGTCGCTTCCTGGCTTTGCAGGCTTTCATTTGGAGGGACCTTATTTGAGCCCGGCGCGTGCGGGCGCCCAGCGTGGGGAGGCTATGCGTGTTCCCTGTGTGGAGGAGTTTGAGGAGGAGTTGGGAGGTTTTATAAACCAGGTCCGCATCGTTACTTTAGCGCCAGAACTTTCGGGCGCGCGAGAATTCATTTCTCATTTGGTTCAGCGTGGAATTGTGGTGAGTGCAGGGCACACGGACGCGGACTACGCTACCTTGAAGGAGGCTTATGGGTGGGGTCTTAAAGGGATGACCCACTTTTACAATGCGATGCGTCCCTTTCATCACCGGGAGCCGGGGTGTGTAGGCTTTGGACTAACTCATCCCGTTTACTTAGAGGTGATTTACGACAGGGTGCACGTGAGTCGGGAAGCCCTGCAGATAGTTTATGCGGTGGGTGGGTCTTCTCGTGTGGTTGCCATCAGTGACGGAACCAAGTTGGGCGGGACGGCGGAGGGAACGCGGGGAGAAATGTGGGGCTTTGAGGTGGTGCGCTCCGGGGGCGCCATTCGCTTTTCGGACGGGCGTCTTGCGGGGAGTGCGGTGACGATTGCGGATGTGTTCCGGTGCCTTTGGGAGGATTTTGAGGGGGAGCGTCACGTTGCGGTGATGGCGTGTTGTGTGAATCCCCGCAAGTGGTTAGGGCTTCCCGCGCCGAGGATGTGGCTGGTGGTGAGTGAGGAGGGGGCAGTCCGGGAGATTTACGAGGGAGCCTTGCATTTTTCTTCTTGAGGCAAGTGAGGCGTGGCTCGGAGGAGGTAAAATAAAGGGAGGTCAGTTGGGTTTTGTGCCCTTGCCTTGAGAACGGGAATTGAGTAGAGAAACGCGCTATAGAGGTCTCGCTTTTTGGAAAAAAAGAGGTCAGCCTTTCGGAGTTAGGTGTTTTGTCTTGCTCCCATTTGGGTCGTCGGTTATGTTCTATGGTTTTGTATTTTGTTCGGTAGGACGAATTGCGTAGTATGAGGCGAATAGAATCCCAGGACCTGGAGCTTCAACTTTTCCTGGACGCGCTTCCTCTGGCGGTCAGGGAGCGTGTGATGAAGGCGGGGGATTTGGATGAGTTGGTGGAGGTGGTGTTGGACTACGGCCGTCCTGCGGAGATTCGCTTTATGCGTCGTTATGAGCGGATGGAGGATTACCTGGTGGGGGAGGATGACATTCGGTATGTGTGCGAGCGGGTGAGTGAGTTCGGTGGGGACAACCGTGCAGGCATAGAGCGCACTTTGCACCGTATCAGTGCCATCCGAAATCGCCAGGGGCGGATCATAGGTTTGACGTGTCGCTTCGGTCGTGCATTATTCGGCACCATTGACATCATTCAAGACATCGTGGAAAGTGGGAAGAGCATTTTGCTTTTGGGGAAGCCCGGTGTGGGGAAGACCACGAAGTTGCGCGAGGTAGCCCGCCTTTTGTCAGAAGATTTGGGGAAGCGAGTGGTGATAGTGGACACTTCCAATGAGATTGGGGGTGATGGGGATATTCCCCATCCTGCCATCGGGCGAGCTCGCCGGATGCCCGTTTCGGACCCGAGCCGACAGCACCAAGTGATGATAGAGGCGGTGGAGAATCATATGCCCGAGGTGATTGTAATTGATGAGATAGGGACGGAGGCGGAGGCTTATGCGGCGCGGACAATAGCGGAGCGGGGGGTGCAATTGATAGGCACGGCGCACGGAGGCACCCTGGAGAACTTGATGATGAACCCCACGCTTTGCGACTTGATAGGGGGTATCCAGGCGGTGACCCTGTCGGATGAGGAGGCACGACGCAGGGGGACGCAAAAGACAGTTCTTGAGCGCAAGGCTCCTCCCACTTTTGAAGTGGTGATTGAGTTGCTGGATTATGACCGTCTGGCGGTCCACCACGATGTGCAGTCCACGGTGGATGCCATTTTGAGGGGTGGGGTTCCTCGCCCGGAGATTCGGGTGCGGACTGCGGCGGGGAAGGTGGAGGTGGTTCAAAAGGAGGTTCCAGCGGGAAAGCCGACGGAACCCGTGCGGGCATTTACGATTCAGGATTACACGGGTGCGGAAGAAGCCCCCTTGTTTTCTTCTCGTCAGCGGGTTTGGCGGATATTTCCTTATGGAATAGCGCGGACGCGCCTGGAACGGGCAATAAGGGAGAGGCGTGCGCCCGCGGTGATTTCCAGCGATGTTTCTGATGCGGATGTGGTGCTTGCGATAAAAAGTTCTTTGCAAAGGAGACCCGAGCGTCTCCGAGAGCGTCTGGGGAGACAAATTCCCATTTACGTGATCAAGAGCAATACGCTTTCTCAAATCGTTTCCGCATTGGAGGACATCCTTTCCGGTGGGGCGACGGGGGACGAAGAGGAGGCTCGCCGGGAAGCCTTAGAAGGAGTAGAGTATGTTCGCTCAAAAGGGAAGCCATTGGAGTTGTCGCCGAGACCTCTGCACCTCAGGAGAATCCAGCATCAGGTGGCTCGCAGTCATCGTTTGAGGAGTGAGAGTGTGGGGGAAGACCCCCATCGGCGAGTGCGCATTTTGCCCGTAAGTCTTTGAGTTTCGGGAGACTCTCGTTCTGCTGTTTTTTTTAGAGGATACTTTTTTTCTCGGAATGCGGTAACCTTTTCTCCGTTGAATGTCGTTCGCGAATCCGGACTTCGCCGAGGCGTTTTCCTCTCTCTGGAGGGGACTGAAGGCGCGGGGAAAACGACTCTGGCGGAGCGCCTGGGCGAGGCGCTTGCCCGGGAGGGCATCCCGGTTTGTCTCACGCGGGAACCCGGAGGGACCGCATTAGGGGAAGCCCTACGGCACCATTTGCTTCATTCACCCGAGTTGGAGGTTGTTGCGGAGACGTTGTTGTTTCTTGCGGATAGGAGGGTGCATTGTGAGAGTGTTATCAAGCCTGCTCTGGCGCGGGGGGAATGGGTGATTTCTGATAGATTTGCCGATTCCACCCTTGCCTATCAGGGGTATGGGAGGGGCTTGAGGCTTTCGCTTCTCAGGAGGCTGAATGCGTGGGTGACGGACGGCTTGGTTCCGGATAAGACTTTTCTTCTGGACCTGGAGCCTGAAATCGGTCTGGCTCGGCTGGAGAAGCGGGACCGAATTGACCGTGAGACGCTGGAGTTCCACCGCCGCGTTCGGCGAGGGTTTCTCAAAGAGGCAAGGCGGGAGCCCAAAAGGTGGTGTATTTTGGATGCCTCTTTATCGGCGGAGGAGATTTTTGATCGGGCGTGGCAAGAGATTGCTCTTTTTCGTAAGGATTTATAAGGGGTCTTGGGATGGGATATAATGGATTTGGCGGAGATTGCAGGCGTGAAACTGGTAATTGCTGTCATCCATGACCGAGATAAAGGCAAGGTAATAGAGGATTTAGTGCGCTCCGGGTACAAGTTCACCGTGGTGAGTTCCACGGGTGGCTTTTTGCGGGAAGGCAACACGACGTTTTTCATCGGTGTGGAGGATACGGAGAAAGAAGCGCTGTTGAATTTGATTCGTCAGAATTGCCAGCCCCGAGAGCAATTGGTGAGCGTTTTGCCCCCCGATGCCTCCCAGGTGGGAGCCATCCTGGCGAATCCGGTCAAGGTTCCGGTGGGTGGGGCGGTGGTCTTCGTGGTGGATGTGGAGCACTTTGAACGTTGTTAGTAATCTTTTACCCCTCACGCGGGAAACTTTGTGGAGCCTTCGTGATGTTGCGGTTCCTGTGTTGTTAGTAGGGCTTGAAGGGGCGGGGCAGGCTGAGGGGGCGCGTTATTTATCTTCCCTTTTTCTGTGTTTGTCTCCTGTGGAAGGAGGGGCTTGTGGGCATTGTATGGCCTGTCGCTCTCTTTCTAAGGAGTTAAGCCCTGATTTATTGTGGTTGAAACCTGCGGGGAAGTCGGAATTTATTCGTGGGTTTCGTCTTACTCCTTTTATGGCTAAGCCGGAGGATGTGGAGGAAGAGGAGAGGCATCCGGCGGTGCTGGAGTTTGTGCGGGTTCCGCCGGCTCATTCCCGAAGCAAGGTGGTGGTTCTGGAGCGGGTGGAGCGAGTGCGTCCTGAGGCGTGCAATGTTCTTTTGAAGGCTTTGGAAGAAGCCCCCTCCTTCGTGCGTTACATTTTGACCACGACTCACCTTTCGCGAGTGCGCCGCACCATTCGGTCTCGTTGCCTCCTGGTGCCGTGTGGTTTCACCCAGGAGAGCGAGGATTCGTCGGTTGGAAGGTTATCAGGAGGTTCGCGGGCGATAGCCCAGGGCTTGCGGGATGCGGGACTGGAAGAATGGGCGGTGCGTTTTGAAAAGTGGCTGGAAAGACTTCCCGCTCGGTCCTGGGAGTCTGCCTTGAAGGTGAGTGAGGAGTTTCAGGATTTTTGCGAGGAGTACGTTCGGGCAATGCAGAAGACCGGCGGAGTGGGGACGCGGGGTTTGCGGGGTGAGTTCCTCAGTTTGTTCGCCCATTGGCTTGGGGGTGCGGTTCGTCGGGGGGATATGGTTTTTTTGCGCTTCCTTCCCGGGGCTTTGGAGATGCATCGGGTGGTCCAGCAAAACGCTCACTTTGGATATGTGTCCGACGCTTATTTTTGCGAGGTTCTGGCTGGGGCGCAAGATGAGCCTGGCAGGGGCAGGGATTTTGGTGTATAGTAAAAGGTGATTTCGGAGCCTCGCCTTGCCAGGCAGGTTTGACCCCGATAGCAGGAAGTAAGGAACTTGGACAACCCTAAAGAGCGTAGAACTAGACAAGAGGAAACTCCGGTGTCCGGTGGCTTAGCGGAAGTAACAACCCGATTGCGTGCCAATAAGGAGGAGCTTTTTGAGTCTCTCCTGAGAGAGACTTATAATAAGGCTTTTCACCTGGCGCTTCGTTTGGTGGGGCACGCGGCTGATGCGGAGGACCTGGTGCAGGAGTCTTATCTGCGTGCTTATCGCTTCTTTCATCGGTATGACCCTCGCCTGCCCTTCACCAATTGGCTTTATAAAATTATGACTAACACCCATATTGACCAGATGCGGAGGAAGGGGAAGTTGAAGACCGTGAGCCTGGATGAGATCCATCCGGAGACGGGTGCTTTGATGGACCTTCCCGATAGCGCGCTGACTCCTGAGGAACGGGTGCTCTCCCGTGAGTTTGAAGCGGATGTTCAAGAGGCGCTTAACCAGATGACGCCGGAGTTTCGGATTGCGGTGTTGCTGGCAGACCTGGAAGGCTTGTCTTATGAGGAGGTTTCAGAAATTATGGGGACCAGCATTGGAACGGTGCGTTCGCGGATTCATCGGGGGCGCAAGCAGATCCGTGACTTTTTAATGAAGAGGAATCCGGCTCGCTATGGGGCAAGGTCTGAGCAGGCGGTGGAAGAAGACGGTTTGTCAAATTCGGGAGGTGACGGTTCGTGAACTGCCGATTCGTGTCCAGTCGCTTGTCTGCTTATGTGGACCGCGAATTAGAGATGTGGGAGTATGCCCGGATAGAGGCGCACGTCAAGGAGTGTGCTTCGTGCCGGGAGGAATTGGAGGCGATACGGTTCATCAAACATCGTGTGGCTTCCCTTCCCGAGCGGACGCCTCCCGTGGACTTACAGGAGCGTCTTCTGAAGCTTTGTTGGGGATTGGGGGAGAGTCCGGATGCCCTTCCCTGGCGCTCGCGTTTGTTCCGCGTTTCTTCCCCACGGCTGACCGCTTTGGGCGCCGCGGTAGTTGCCTCCGCAGCGGTAGCGACCGCAGTGTTTTTGTTCCAACTTCAGAATTCCTCTCCCCAGCCTACCGGGTTGGAAGCCGTGAAGGAATATCCCGGCATCACGGAAGTGGACCAGGCTTTAGATCAGCGAAGGAATCCCCTATCGGGTATGCCCGTGAGTTACTCTCCGGAGTTCGCGGGCCGCTGAGGAGCAAGGTTGGATGAGTGTTTTTTTTCCTCAAGTGTTGCGTGTGATGGTGCCTGTAGTGTTGGGCGTCACTTTTTGGTTAGTGGGTGGAGTGTGGGGGCAGAGCGGTTTTCAAGAACAGGCTTTGGAGCGCCTGCGGAAGGCGATGTATCAAGATGGGCGCACCCCTTGCCAATCAGTGAAACGCCTCTCCTGGTGGGGGAGGAATGAATCGGTTCGGATCTGGCAGGCGCAGGATGGTAAGGGCGCCAGTATAGTTACGTTCCTGTCGCCTTTGTCTATGCAAGGGCACATTTCTTTGGACGATGGCAAACAATGGATGCGCTACTTCCCTGACCGGAACCGTTTGATCATTCAGCCCTCTCCCCTTTTGTTGAAGGTGCGAGACAGTGAGTCCATTCGTTTCAATCTTTTGAAGAGGAATTATAGGGCGGGGATAAGTGGCACGGAGACCATTGCGGGGCGACAGGCAGTTTTGGTGGAATTGAAACCTCGCGCGGAGAATTATCTTTTCACGCGAAGGTACTGGATAGATTCTGAGAAGAACGTGTTTCTGAAAATCGCCTGGGAATCCCCATCCGGCAAGAAAGAGACCCTGATGGAGATGATTTCTGTGGAATTTCCCGCAAGCATTCCCCCCGAGACTTTTCAAATCAAGACGACGGGGACTCCCACGCAAATCCGGTTGCCTGCTCCGGTACGGCAGGAGAAAATTTCTGCCCTGGAAAAGGAGGTGGGGTTCCGTTTGGTGGTGCCCATTCAGATGCCGTTTGGCTTTCAATTTATGAGTGCGGAACTGCTGGGGGAAGAGGAAAAGATTGCGGCGCTTCGTTATACGGATGGGGTTTCCAACGTGACCCTTTATCAATCCCTTGCTCGGAAGACCTCGGAAGAGCGAGGCTCCGGGCGTGGGAGCCGTCGCGATGAGGCGGTGGTTATGGAGGGTGTTCGCGTGAGCGTACGAGGGGACATTCCTGAGGAAGCGGAGCGAGTCATCCTTCAGGAAATAAAGAATTCGGGGTTTGCGGTGGAGCGAGAGTTTCGGGAATATGCGAAGCGAGTTTTCGGAGTGTCGGAAGGCGCCATAGCGGGTCTGCGAGATGCGGGGTTTGGGTACACCGAAGTGGCGGGGATCCTGGCATTGTCGCGCGGGCATTCTGGCACGCAATACCGTGTGATGGAAATTTTAAGGAAGGGGCACTCCCCGATAGAAGCGGCGTCCCTTCTTCGGAAAAGCGAGGAATCTGTGAAGACCTCCTTAGCGAGTTTTTGGTCCAATGCTCCCCGTAAGCCGTCCGGCGAAACCTGGTTTTGGGAGGAGCGGGGGGAAATTGCTGGGGGCGGGGTGACATTTCGGGGTTTTAAAGCGTAAATTAATCGTCAGGAAGGCGCTTCGGAGCCAGAGACTTTTTGGAGGTAGCCTTATGCGCTGGATTTCTTCTGTGTTGAAAACTAAAGTAGGCTGGGCCCTTTTGGCTGGAATTGCTTTGGGCGCGGTAGGGATGGCTCTTTTCGTCCATCCGGAGCGTCCCGCGATTGCCGACTCCCCATCGGAATCTGCCCTGACGCCTGCCCAGGCGGATTTGCTTGCCCAGCTGGATGCGGCGATGGTTAAGTTGGTGGAGCAGGTGCGTCCCTCTGTAGTCCAGATCCTTGCCGTTCAGGAGAGCGTGATGGGATTTCGGCAAGGGGGTCAGGGCTCTGGGGTGGTTTTCCGATCGGATGGCTATATTGTCACGAACGACCACGTGGTTGCAGGAGCGGATGAGGTTAAGGTGGTGTTCAGCGATGGGAGCGAGGCGACGGGGAAAGTTTTGCGAGATCCTTTTAGCGATATTGCGGTGGTCAAGGTAGACCGGAAAGATTTGACACCAGCGCGTTTTGCTGATAGTGGCGAAGTGCAAGCGGGTCAATTAGCCATTGCAGTGGGTTCTCCTTTTGGTTTGGAGCAGACGGTCACGTTTGGTCACATCAGCGCGGTGGGGCGACCCGGGGGGGGTATGTATGACCCGATCACGAATGAGACGCGCCTTTACCGAGATTTAATTCAAACGGATGCGGCAATCAATCCTGGAAATTCGGGAGGCCCTCTTTTGAATTACCGGGGCGAAGTGGTGGGGATCAATACGGCGATTCGCTCTACTTCTTTTCGGAACAGCGGTGTAGGCTTTGCGATTCCTTCTAATGTGGCTCGTTTGATTGCGGAGCAGTTGATAGCTAATGGCAAAGTGGTGCGAGCCTTTATGGGAATAGCGCCCGAAAACCTTCTGGGCTATGAGAAGGCAAAGCTGGGTATTCGGGATGGCGCTATCATCCGCCAGGTGCAAGCAGGCAGTCCTGCTGAGAAAGCGGGGCTGAAGGAAGGAGATGTGGTCGTTCGTGTGGCGAACACAAGGATTCGCTCGGAGAGTGATTTGCGAAATAGTATGCTTCTCCATCGCCCGGGAGAGACTGTGCCAGTGGAGATTGTGCGTAATGGTCAGCGGATGACGGTGCAGGTGAAACTGGCGGAATTGCCACCCGACCACGTGGCGCGCGGTTCTTCTCCTACGGAGGAGGTGACTCCTCCTCGCTTCCGCACGCCCGAACCCCCCTCTCCTCGCCCCGAGCGTCAGCCCGGGAGCCCTGCCCGCCTGGGTGTTCAGGTACGGGATTTGACGGAGCAGGAGAGGTCGGAATTGCCCGTTTCGGCTGGTGCCTATGTGGTGGAAGTGGAGCGGGGTTCTGTGGCGGAAGAGATCGGGCTTCAGCCTGGGTATGTGATCACGCGTGTGGGGAATACGGTTATTCGCAGCGCAGAGGATTTGCGGAATGCCATCAGTCGCTATCGGACGGGGGATCGCACCAATATCACGTATGTTTGGGGCACGAAGAGCCAGATGGGGACGGTAACCATCACGGTTCAATTCTGAGTATTTAAGTACCTATAGCAGAAGGCAGGGGGAGGGCGTTTATAATCGCTCACTGGCTTATGTTCAGAAAGAGGATCAGCGTGTTTTCGTTTGCTCGGAAGAAGCGTTCTCCCAGGCGGGGGGAGCGGAAATCGCAGAATCTCGTTGGGGTTTCCCCTGGTGAGGTTGTCCCTCCTGAGGAGTTGGATGAGATTGCTCACAAGTTGTTGGAGCGGGCGCGAGCCATTTTGCCTGTTCGGCGAAAGGTGAAAATAGAGTGGCGGAACTATCCCATCACGGCGGGGCGGGCTTATGTGGATGAGGGGCTGATATGTTTGAGCAAACCGCTTTTGACCACTCCTCGCAGAGTGAAGGATACTGTGTTGCATGAGTACGCTCACATTTACGTGTATGAGCGTTGGGGTGACGAAGCACGGGCGCATGGTCCTGAGTGGCGAGAGGCGATGCGGTATCTGGGTTTGCCTCCTGAGGTGACTCATGAGTATCTGATCAAACGCCGTCGCAAGCCTTATGCGTACGTGTGTCAGAAATGTGGTGTCAGGTTTCACCGATCTAAGCCTTTGAGGGAAGGTTCCAGGTACCGGCACGCGGGATGTGGCGGGAAGGTGGTTATGTATAAGCGGAAGTAGGGGTGGTCGGGGCGGTGGGATTTGAACCCACGACCTCCTGCACCCAAAGCAGGCGCGCTCTCCAGACTGCGCTACGCCCCGTAGCATCCCCCCGGTAGGGTTTTCGTGGTAAGGGGTTTGGATAAGGAATGGTACCCTCAGGAGAGGGTTTTGTGCTATATTTAGAGTGATTGTTTTTGTCCTGTGGAGATGACGAATGAACCGTTGTCCCAGGTGTCAGCGGGTGGTTCCTGATTGGCAGGCGCAGTGTCAGTTTTGTGGGGCACAAATTTCGCCTATCCAGGGCAAGGGAGGAGCAAGCCACGCTCGCGCTCGTCGTCGGCTGGGTCCTGCTCCCTGGGTTTGGTTTGCTTATTATGCGGTGTGTGTGTATTTTATCATCAGTGGGTTGATCAACATAGTGAATTATTATTCTCTACCTCCTCCGGATCGCACCCCGCTTTCCACGATTGCGTTGGGGATAGGCGTGGTTACTGCGCTGGGTGGTTTGGGGCTTGCTTTGCATATTGAGATTGTTCGCGGGATTGCCAATGTTCTGGCGTTTATCAAGATGATTATGGGCGGTATCACGATAGTGAATATGGTCTTTTGTGGGTGGGTTTTGGGTCCTTTTGCTTTGATTCCTTTGTTTTTTGGTGCTCTGGATGTCGCTACGGGTGGGTTGCTGATTTTTCTTATAGGGGAGACCGACACTCGCACTCCTGATATTTGAGGTTTGCGATGATTTACCGGCGAAGCAAGGTTCCGCCGGAGATAGAGGGGTCCGATAAGGTCATCGGTTACGTTCTTCTCGTTATAGCATCGTTTTATGCGTTGTTGAGGATCGGGCTTTTGCTCTTTGCGGGTTCTATGGTGGAGCATTTTGGGCCCCTGATCCTGGATATGGGGCAGGCAGAGATTGCTCAGGTAAAGGGGGTTATTGCGACCCTTGCCATTTTCTCCTTGTTGGTGGGTGTGGTGAATGCGCTGATTGGCTGGGGCATCACCCGTGGGTCGTCTGTGGCGTTCTGGAGTTCTGGGGTGTTAAACTCTATTTACGTGGTGTTGAATCTTATTCTTTTGTTCACTTTTGGATTGGTGAGTCTCTGGGAGACGGTAGTGTGTGGGATGGTGGCGGTTTATGCGATATGGCTGTTGGCATACCAGGTGCGGATGTAGGGTGGTTGGTCTTTGGGTGGGGGGGCTTGCGCTTGTTTCCCTCGGTCACTTGAGGGGGTATACGGCGTGGTAAGAAGGTATCCGATGAGGATAGAATGGGTAGAAGAATGTTTTCTCGTTGGCTTGCGGTGTTGGTTCTTATGAGCGCTGGGAGCGCTTTTGCCCAGCCGGCACCTAAACTGCGTGCTTTGTGGGTTGATGTGTTTCATGAGGGCATCAAGACGCCGGAGCAGGTGGAGCAGTTGATTCACCGCGCGCGAAGAGCGAATATTAACACACTATTCATTCAGGTGAGGAGTCGCGGGCAGGTTTATCATTTCAGCGCTTTTGAACCGAGGGCGCCGGATACGATGCCGTGGTTTGATGGCTTGGATTATGTGATCCGCTTGGCGCACAGCCAGGAGCCTCCCATTCAGGTGCATGCGTGGATCAATGCTCATCCTTTATGGGTGGCGTCCTCCGATCCGCCCTGGTTCAATCACGTTTTGTATCGTCATCCGGAGTGGCTCACCAAAAATATACGGGGTGAGGTTGTCACGCCTGTGGGAAGGGCGATAGACTTTGGCAATCCCGAGGCGGTGGATTATCTCCTTCGGTTGTATTTAGAAGTGGTTCGCCGGTATCCCGTTGATGGGGTACACTTGGATTTCATTCGTTATGCAGGGAGGGAGTGGGGGTACAACGAGGTGAGCCTGGCGAGGTTTCGGCGGGCTTATGGGTGGAGCGAATCTCGGGGTTTGCCCGATCCGTCCGATCCTGAGTTTTCGGAGTGGCGCCGTCGGCAGGTGACGGAATTTGTGGTACGGCTTGTTCATCATATAAAGGCGCTCAATCCCAGGTTAATGGTTTCGGCGGCGCTTATTGCGTGGGGAGATGCGCCACGGGATTTCAAGGAGAGTTCTGCCTATCGGGAGTGCTTTCAAGACTGGAAGTCCTGGTGTGAAGCGGGGCTTCTGGATATAGCGGTGCCGATGCTCTACTTCCGGGAAACGACTCATTCCACCTATTTTCGGAACTGGGTTGATTTTTGTAAGGGATTGCAGAGCAAGACTCCCATCGTGGCGGGGATAGGGAATTGGTTAAACACTCATTCGGACACCTTGAAGCAGGCGCACTATGCGGATGCTCGCCTTTGGGGTGTTTCCTTTTTCAGTTATGCCAGCACGAATCCTTACCCGGGTCAGGAAGCGGAACTTTTCAACGAGAATTTTTATGATGCTTTGAGTGTTCTTCCTCTGGGTTCCGGGTTGTCTGCGAGGGAAGAGTGGTTGCGAGAGGTGGTGACCTTTGGGTATCAGATGAACCCGGATTTGGAGGCAGGGGATGGGGAGGGAGGGTTTTATGTTCAGCGTGATAGACGGCGCGGGTTTCTCTCGCGTGATGGAGATGCGGGTGGCTTGGGTGCCATTGTGCAGGTTGATAAAGTTCAGGGGAAGAAGGATTTAGCGGTTTATCGTTTGCTTTCTTCTGCGTTGGAGGCGGAGGATGGGGAGGAGTTTTATATTCTTGGGTCTTCGGTGGTGTGGCAGAGGGGTTCCCTGGTTCTTTTGCGTGATAGGGGCGGTAATCAAGCGGCGGTCTTGCTGTCTGCGCCCCCTGAATTTCCCCTATTACCCGGGGACTTGCTGGCTCTCCGAGTTAGAAAGTTTGGAAACACCTTGATAGCAGAGAGATACCGATGGCTGGGAGCAGTTCGTTAGTGGAGTTTGGTTCTTTGGTTGGCGGTTCCTGGGAGACTTCCGGGGAGTGGTTGGCTTCGGTGAATCCCTGGACGGGGGAGGAGATCGGGCGTTGTAGCGTGGCGACAGAGAAGCATCTTGAGCGCGCACTGGACGTGGCGGTGCGTTCGTGGCAATCTCCGATCCCCCTGGAGGAGCGCCTGGCGATAGTGGAACGCTGTGCGGACTTAATTGCAGAACGCCAGGAGGAACTGGTGAATTTACTGATCGCAGAGACCGGGAAACCCCGGTTATTTGCGATGAGCGAGGTTCAACGTTTGGAGAGAACTTTTCGTTTAGCCTCTAAAGTGGAAGGGGTTTTGGGGGAACTCGGTTTGGATTTATCTTTTGACCCGCGCGGGCTTCATTTTCGTGGTGTATGGAGGCGGTTTCCGGTGGGTCCCATTTTGGCGTTTGTGCCTTATAATTGGCCCTATAATTTGGCGGGGCATAAGTTGGCGCCGGCGTTGGTGGCGGGATGTCCTATTATTTTGAAGGTGAGTCCCCTTGCGCCCCTTTGCAGTTTTGCTCTGGCTTCGTTATTGATGGATGCGGGTGCGCCAAAGGGCTTTTTGAGCGTGCTTCATCTTTCTAATGAATTGGCACAATCGGCTGTGAAGGACGACCGGGTGAAGATGTTGAGTTTTACGGGGAGTGCTCGCGTGGGGTGGATGCTAAAAGACCTGGCTCCCAGGAAGAAGGTTCTTCTGGAGTTAGGGGGGAATGCTCCTGTGATAGTGGAACCTGATGCGGACCTAGCATTGATGTCGGAGCGCGTGGCTTTGAGCGGGTATGGATATGCGGGTCAAGTATGTATTTCGGCGCAGAATGTTTTTGTTCAGGAATCAATTTATGAGTCTGCCAAGAGGCATTTAGCGGATGCCACCGAGCGCACGGTGGTGGGAGACCCGCGGAGGGAGGATGTGGTTTGTGGTCCCCTTATCACGGAGGAGGCGCTTCGGAAGGTTCGGGAGCGCGTGGCGGATGCACTGGATTTGGGCGCCCGGATTGTAACGCAGGCTCCTTCGGAGGCGCATCCCCGTGTGATGTCGCCCACCTTGGTGGAGAACGCTCCCCTTACTTCTGAATTAGTGTGTGAGGAGATATTTGGACCTGTTTTGACGCTATCCCCCTATCGGACGCTGGACGAGGTGCTGGAGCATTTGAATCGTGGGCGCTATCGTTTACACGCTTCCATTTTTACGGATTCCGAGAAGGTAGCCCGTCGGGTGTTTTACGTTCTGAGATATGGTGGGGTGGTCTGGAATGATTCGCCCTCGGTTCGCTTTGACAATATGCCGTATGGGGGCGAAGGGGAGTCTGGTTTTGGGCGAGAGGGGGTTCGCTTTGCTCTGGAAGAAATGACGACTCCCAGGGTTTTTCTTATAAGGCGCGACTGAGGGTTCATTGGGGTAGGGGACCCAACGGATTTTTCCTTCCTTGTGCCACAATAGAGGGGAAATGGAGGAGCGGACATTTTTTCCGGTTAGTGATGCGGAGGGTGTTTCTTACTCTGCTATTAATGCGATGGTGCGCCTTGGGCAGAGGGAGGAGTTGGAGGCATATTTACGTCAGTTTCTTTCTCACTTGCGCCAAACCGCCGAAAGCGACCTGAATTTGGCGAAGAGCCGTTTCCTGGCTCTGGTTGCGGTTCTCGTTCTTTCAATTCTGGAGTTGGGGGCGCCTGAGGAGACGGAAGGAAAGATCGGAGAAGTTTCTGAGCGATTGGGAACCGTTTTTTCAGGGGATGCTCTGGTAGAGTTTGCGGAGGAGTTTCTTCATTCTGTAACCGTTTGTGCAAAGCCGGAGGCGAATCGTTATGCCAGGAGGCTCATTCAACGCGCTGTGCAGATCATTCAGGAGCGATACAAGGAAGATTTGACCGATGAGGAGGTTGCGTGGCAGTTAGGTTTGAGTCGCTCTCATTTCCGTTTCTTGTTTAAGGAGGTAACGGGGTTGCCATTCAAGCGTTATTTGACCGAGTTCCGCTTGATGAAGGCTCGGTTTTTGCTTGAAGAGAGCGCCCTGCCGGTGAAGGCGGTGGCACGGCAAGTTGGGTATTCGGACGTGAATACATTTCAAAGGGCGTATCGGGCTTATTTTGGGGTTCCTCCCACGGGGCACCGAAAACCGTCTTTATAAAAGAGAGCATACTGGATGAGTTTTTCCACAGAGAGAGCGGGTATGTTGTCTGCTGGGATGGACGCCTCACAAGGTTCGGGACTTTTTCCCCTTCAGAAGCCTCGTTGGGAGGTGGGTTCGTTGCGGAATGCGGAACAGGAGGAGAGGCTGATGCGGGAGTTGGGGGTTTCCCGGTTGGTTGCGGTGGTTTTGGTTTCGAGGGGCTATGAGGCTCCTGAGGAGGCGGAGAAGTTTTTGCACCCTTCTTTGGATGACCTTCACGATGGGCGTCTCCTTCCTGATGCGGAGCAAGCGGTGGGGGAGATTCTTCTGGCAAAGGAGCGTGGGGAGACCATATTCGTTCACGGCGATTACGACGTGGATGGTGTTACGAGTGCGGCGTTGTGGACGCGAGTTTTGCGGAGGCTCGGCTTTTCTGTGATTCCTCACGTCCCACACAGGATTCGGGATGGATATGGGGTTCACAAATATGCTGTCAAAGAAGCCAGGGAAGTGGGAGCCACGTTGCTATTGACGTGCGATTGTGGCAGTTCTGCCTTTGAAACGGTGGAGATGGCGAGGGAGTTGGGGATGCGGGTTGTTATCACGGACCATCACGGCGTCACGGATTCCCTTCCCCGGGCGTCGGCTGTGGTGAATCCCCTTCGTAAGGACAATCGGTATCCGTTTCCTTATCTTTCCGGGGTTGGGGTTGCCTTCAAGGTTGCAGAGGTGTTGGCGGGGGAGTTAGGGGTTTCTCCCAATAAGTTTCGGCGGGCTTTCTTGGATTTGGTGGCTTTAGGCACGATTGCCGATGTAGTTCCTTTAGTGGAAGAGAACCGCATCCTGGCTAAGTTTGGTTTGGAGCATTTGGCTCGTTCTCGGAAGCCCGGCTTGAGGGCGCTTCTCAGGGCTGTCTCTCTGGATACCCAGCGGAGAGTGAGTGCGTGGCAGGTGGGCTGGATGCTGGGTCCGCGCTTGAATGCGGCGGGCAGAGTTGACGATGCGGTACACGCCTTGTCCCTTTTGCTCACGGATGATGAGGAAGAGGCTGAGGAGCATGCCCGGAAATTGGAGGAACACAATCAGCAACGCCGTCAGGAGCAGGAGCGGGTGGCGGAAGAAGCGCGGAGGTCGGTTTTAGCCCTTGGGCTTTATGAAAATCCGATAATCTGGCTTTGTCAGGAGGGGTGGCATCCGGGTGTGATTGGTATTGTGGCAGGGAAGATTGCTGGAGAGTTTTATCGTCCGACGTTGGTGCTTTCCGTAGATCGTGAGCGTGGCATCGCTCGTGCAAGCGCTCGCAGTATTCCCGAGTTTCACCTTTTTGAAGCCCTTGATGCCCACGGGGAGTTTTTCTTGCATTATGGGGGGCACGAGCGTGCGGCGGGCTTTACCGTGTCTCTGGAGAAGGTGTCCGAAGCGGAGCAGGCGTTATTGGGTTATGCGCGGGAGAGGCTTAGGTTAGAGGATTTGGTGCCCACGATCCCTATAGATGCGGAAGTTGAGGAGTCGGAGATGGACGCTCGTACCATTGAAAGCCTTTCTGTTCTGGAACCTTTGGGCGAGGCAAATCCTCCCCCTGTTTTTTTGATGCGAGGGGCTAAGGTCACCGATGTCCGTTTTTTATCTGAGGGTCAGCATCTTCTCTTTGAAATAGAGAGCCGTGCAAAACTTACCGCGATTGGGTTCGGGATGGGAGGGCGCTCGGGTAGGGTAAAAGTTGGGGGGTGCCTGGATTTAGTGTTTTCTCCCGAGATCAACGCGTGGCGGGGGCAAAAATTGCCTCGTTTGAGGTTAGTGGATTTTCGGGAGTGCACGTGAGTTTGCGGGTGGGGTAATCTGCCCTTTCGCGTCCTGTGTTTTGGGACGAAGAATGGCAGGACTCAAGGCTATCCGAAGGTTTCTATTGGGCGCCCCGATAGCCACGAAGCGGGCGCACCTCCAGCGACTTTCCATACCGCTGGGTCTGGCGGTATTTGCCAGCGATAACATTTCTTCGGTGGCGTATGCGACGGAAGAAATTCTGCACGTTTTGGTGCTGGGGGGTGTTTCCGCTTTAGGGCACGTGACCTGGATTTCCCTGGCAATAGTGGGCTTGGTGGCTATGGTGGTGACGAGTTACACCCGTGCGATTTATACCTACCCTGACGGGGCGGGGGACTATCGGGTGGCTTCTATAAATTTGGGTTCTCGTGCGGGGCGCGTGGCAGGCGCGGCGCTGGTGATTGATTACACGTTGACGGTAGCGGTAAGTGTGAGCAGTGGGGTTTTAGCAATCGTCTCCGCTCTGCCTCATCTTTATCCCTATCGTGTAGATCTGGCTTTGGCAGCGGTGGCATTTATTGCCTTGGTTAACCTTCGGGGCTTGCGAGAGAGCGGGATGGTGTTTGCCTTGCCCGCCTATACTTTTATCTTCGCGATGTTTGCCCTGTTGGTCTATGGGGGATACCGAATTTTCACGGGTAGCGAGCCTTTGGTTCCTCCGCCCTCTCAGGCGCCTTCTTCTGCCGCAGAGCCTGTGGGTGCCTGGCTCCTTTTGAGGGCTTTTGCGGCGGGGTGTGTGGCTCTCACGGGGATAGAAGCCATTGCGAATGGAGTGGCAGCCTTTCGGGAGCCTGCTTCTTATAATGCCAGCAGGGCGTTGTGGCTTTTGGCGACCATTTTGGGGACGCTTTTTTTAGGGGTGGGATTTCTCAGTGTTCATATGGGCGTGGTGCCGATGGAGGTGGAAGACCCTGCCTATAAAACGGTGGTGGCTCAAATTGCTTTGGGAGTATTCGGGCAATCGTTCTGGTTTTATCTTTTGCAGGTTGCGACAATGGTCATTTTGATTCTGGCAGCGAACACAGCCTTTGCGGATTTCCCGCGCCTTTGCAGTTTCATTGCTCAAGACGGTTTTTTGCCTCGCCAGCTGGCAAACCTTGGGGACCGCTTAGTGTTCCAGAATGGAATTATTCTTCTGGCGCTGGTGTCCGGGGGATTGATTTTTGCCTTCAAGGCGGATGTTCACGCTTTGATTCCCCTTTATGCTCTGGGCGTTTTCACTGCGTTCACGTTGGGGCAGGCGGGGATGGTGGTTCGGCAGGTTAAGGCGAAGGCACCGCTTTGGGCGCCCGGGATAAGTTTTCTTGGGATGATCACAACTGGCACCGTTTGGGTGGTCATTTTCATCACGAAGTTCACTCAGGGGGCGTATTTGGTGGTCATTGCCTTTGTGCTTTTGTTGGTGGTGTTTTGGGGTGTGAGACGGCATTACGAATACTTAGCCCGCTCTCTCACTCCTGTTTTGGGGGAAGGTGTGGGTCCTGTAAGCACCACGGTGCTTGTTTTGGTCCCCCAGGTTCATCGGGGGATCCTTCATGCTTTGTCTTATGCTCGCACCCTCGGAAAGGACATCCGAGCCTTGCATGTTGCCATTAAGCCTGGGGCAGTTGAGAAAATAAAGCGGGAGTGGAATCAGTTTGCAAGCGACATTCCCCTTGTGATTCTGGATTCGCCTTATCGTTCTTTAGTTGATCCGATTATGGAGTATATTGATGAAGCGGTGAAGGAGAAGCCGAATCATATGTTGACGGTTGTGGTTCCTCAGGCGGTTCCGAAGTACTGGTGGCATCGGATTTTGCACAATAATGCGGCGATACCCATCAAGATGGCTTTGGGATCACGGAAAAATGTTGTGGTGACGGACGTGAGGTACTTTTTGGAATGATCGTTGAGTCTTTTGAGGACGTTATCAAGATATCGGGCGACCTGACAACCAATCAGTGGGAGACCATTCGGACGGCCGCCACGCTTTTGATGAAAAAGCATCCCAGTGGCGTGATTGTGGATTGTTCGGATTTAAGAACGTGTACGGAAGAGGGGGCGGAAACTTTTTACGATATGCTACGTTATATTCAGTCACATCGCGCTCGCATCATCGTGGCGAACGTTCCCGAACATTGCCTCCCCGTGTTGCAAAGCGTGCCCGAGGTGCGCTCTAACCTCCCTATTGCCCATTCGGTGGAAGAGGCTCGTCGCTCTTTGGAGCTTCTGGACCAGTTTGCTATCCAGCAAAAGCGCGCCCCAGTTACCACGGGGAGGCTTTTGTTGGTCCTTACGGGCTCTTCTTCGGACCACAGTGCGATGGCTCTTGCCACGCTTCTGGCGGAGAGGCGCCACCTTTCGGTGGTTGCGGTGTATGCCCTTTTGGTGCCTCGTGCGTTGGTGACCACTGCCCCTATGCCTGAGGAGGAAGCGGCGGCTGAGGTGCTCCAAAAGGCGAAGGAGACCCTTTCGGCGAAGTCCGTTCCCGTGGAATTGGTGGTGGAGCGGACGCGTTCCGTGGTTTCGGCAGTGGAGGCAAGCCGACAGAGAGTGATGCCGCGGGCGGTAGTTGTTTCCGTTCCTGATGAGGACCCCGCGAAGAATGAACCCATTAATTCCCTCCAACAAATTCTTGCTTCCGTTACTCCCGAACTGTTCCTGGTCCGTGCTTCTCGGGAGACAAAATCCCCTCCTTCCTCTTAGAGATGCAAGAGAACCATCGTAAAGTCGGACTGAAACTTGGGCTGGCAGTGGCTGTTTTTCTCCTCATTATGTTGCTTCCCTTTCCTCTGGAGCCTACCCAGCATTATGTGGCGGGAATTTTTGGCTTTGCCATTGTTTTGTGGATAACGGAGGCTATTCCGGTGCCGGTTACCGCGCTCCTGAGCACGGTGCTGTTGATACTTTTCGGGGTTACTTCTCCCCAGCGCGCTTTTTCTTCCTATGGAAGCCCCATTGTTATGCTTTTTATCGGAAGTTTTCTCCTTGCCAAAGCGATGCAGGTTCATGGATTGGATAGGCGCATTTCCTTATGGATTTTGAGGAAGCCCTTTGCGACACAAAACGCGGGGCGCACGATGCTGGCGATGGGCGGAACAGCCACGTGTGTGTTGCTTTTTGTGAGCAACACCGCTACCTGCGCCACGATGTTGCCGGTTGCTATGAATGTGCTTCGGGCGATGAATGCAGATAAGGGGCGCTTTGCGACAGGTTTTTTGCTGATGCTTACCTGGTCTTCCAGTATCGCGGTGGGCACCATCGTCAGCACTCCTCCTAATCTCATTGGCTTGAGACTTATTTCTTCTTCCACAGAAGCGAAGATAGGATTTTTGGATTGGAGTTTCTTTGCTATGCCCATCACGATCACGATGCTGTTGGTGGCCTGGCTGGTCTTGCGCTCTTTGGTTGGGAAGGAAGCGCCCGACGCTCAAGGAGCCCGGCGGTTTGCTCTGCAAGAGTCCGCGAGCTTAGGCAAGTTGCGGGAAGGGGAAATCTACACGATGGTGGCTTTCTTTTTCGCCGTGTGTCTGTGGGTTCTTCCTGGTGTTTTGCTTTTACTGCTCGGTGAAGCCAATGAATTTGCGCGGGCAGTGGACGAGCGCTTGCATCCTGGGGTTGCGGGGCTCCTTTCGGCTTCCCTTCTGTTTTTGTTACCGATGAAGGGGTCAAACCAACCCCATCCCCTCACGTGGAGACAAGCGGTGACGATTGATTGGGGCACCATCCTTCTTTTTGGAGGGGGCATTGCTTTGGGGCAGGCAGTGGTGGATACGAAACTCGCAGAAAAGATAGGGGAGGTCTTGATGGCATCCACCAGAGCTGACTCCTTATGGGAAATTACCGCTTTGTCAGCGTTGCTTGCCCTGGTTTTGAGCGAATTAGCGAGCAACACCGCTTCGGCGACCGCCATAGTTCCTGTAGCGATAGGCTTGGCTCAGGCAGGGGGGGTGAACCCGGTTCCTCCTGCGCTGGGTGCGGCGCTGGGGGCGAGTTTTGGATTTATGTTTCCCATCAGTACCGCTCCCAATGCGATAGTCTATGGGACGGGCTTGGTGCGCCCCGTTTCTATGATGCGTATGGGGTTTATTTTTGATGTTCTGGGGTTGCTGGCAGTTCTCTTGTGGTTGCGGATTATGTTGCCTTTGATGGGTTTGGCGTAATCCTGCTTAATAAACATCCAGGCAGTACACAAAACTCGGGGGACAAAGGAGGAGCAAACTCTGGAAGTCTTTCTCACGATGGACACGAATATGTCCATTGCGGGCGAGCGAGATAAACGACGGTTCCCCTAAAAAGCCCTGAGCAAACGACCGTATGTCGGTCTCCAGGTTCGGCTCCTTTGCCTTTTCCACGATGACACCCTTTTCGTCAAAACAGATATGCCAAGGTCCCTCGTTTTCGGGGAAAAGGGGATCGGTGACTTTAAGAGTGAATTCCCCCTTACCCTTAGGGCGAAGGGATTGGAGAGCGTCGGGGAGGTTCACCACCCGAAACATCAGGGGATGGACGGATTCTGCGGAAACTCCGCGATTGCGATACGAGGTCAGGAAGGGGCTGTCTCCTGGCTCGTACCACAGGATTGCGGAGCGATTGATGGCAATAGCGGAGAAGAGGGAAAGCAGAGACTTATAGGCTTGAGGCGTTGCCCAGACGACTTCAGCGATGGGTTGGTCCTGCCAGAAGTTATCGGTGAGGCGAAGCACCGCATATCCTTCCACGGGGTCGCCTGCGGTGAACACCAGAGGCTCCTTGTGTTTGGCAGAAAGCAGAGCCTTCCACCGTTCGGGATGCCTTGGGATGTTCATCCCGGAATATCGCCTGGCAAAGGATTCGTAGGCGGGTTGGAGTTGCGGAAAGTCATAATGGGGAATTTGGTTCAAGGGCAGGGGTGCGCTTTCGTGGGGGAGGCATTCTGGAAGGCATTTGATGCGATACCGGGTGCCTGCGCATTCAAATCCAAACGTGCGGTAGTAACTTTCTCTAAAGGCATAAAGCGCCGAAAGGGGTATTCCCTTTTCAGAAAGGATGCGAAGTGCGGAACGCATCAATTGCGTCCCCATTCCCTTTTGTCGGTGCTCCACTTTAATGGCGACTGCTGCGATGCCCCCGACCTTCAGGCGCGCTTCGTCCCTCGTAGTGGTGAAGTCTATCACGCGGTAGGCGCCCACTAATTCTTTCCCCGCATAGGCAACGAACGCTTCCCCATCCTCCGGGACGAGGCTCTCCTCTACCCCATAGGGGGCGCCCGCTCGGAACGCAATAGACCATAACTGAGCGACCTCTTCGTGGTGCTCCTTTTCTTCGTAGTTCAGGATCTTCAGTTTCATAAGAGGCTGGGTTCCCTCCCCCGAGGGGAAGAGGGTTCAGGGATGCGCTTCCGCCTGCATTGCATTCTGCCATAAAAGCTACCCCTTTCTTTCTGATGGAGGAGAGGGCGGGGTTTTTTTATTCACACGGGGTGCACGCTCACCTTTCCTGGTTGCCCTAACTCGCCCTCCACATCTATTTTCACCTTTAGGAACTTTTGGATGACTTCTGCGTTGGTAAGGAGATGCAAGGTGACCTCGGGAGTATGGAATTCCGAGGCACCCTTGGCGAGAGAAGCGGGCAGAAGCAGTTGGTCTGCAAGGTGTTTGTCTACGGTAGCGGGGGTGGAAAGGAACTTTAAGCAAGCGGTGACAGCCTCCTCCGCTACTTTTTCCGCGGGCTTTCCTCTCTCTCCCAGGGCATCAAAGCCCGCCATTCCCCCTTCCCATTTCAGCACCAGAAGGAAGGCGCATCCTGGTGAGGTAGCGATGTATTCTTTCAGGGTAAATGTGGGGCTTAAGCCTGCCGGGCTTAGCATTTCTTTTGTGCGAGATTGGATTCTTGCAGGGATGTGGCGGGGGAGTTGGCTCAGGGAGACAATTCCTTCCACGCTAAGGGGGTCTTTTATGGGGGGCGGGGTGAAAGGGAGGAGGTGTTGCGAGGGCGAGATGTGGGCGTGGGCTTCTCCCCCACCCCTGGGATAGAATCCGGCTTTTTTCAGGGAGAGATGGATGGGGATGCCCATTCTCCTCAGGGTTTCTCCCCAGACGATTTCCGCATAGTCAAAGGTGGGACTCCATTTTACGTGGGAGCCACCCATAAGGACGAGATGGGACTCTTCAGCAAGCATAGCGAGGGGAAGATAAAGGGCGTGGAGCAAAAGGGTGAGGGAGCCTGCGGTGGAGATAGAGAACTGATAAGTTCCTGCCCTGGGGATTGAAGGGGTGAAGGTGAGGGAGGTGGATTTCAGATGAGCGCCTTCTACTCTGGCATTGGAGATAGAGGCGAGTGCCTGGACACAGGTAAGGTGTTGAGGTGCGAGCCCCGGGTTAGCCCTTTTGATGCGGATGTTCTCCAGGTGGACGGGTGTTTGGGTTACAACGGAAAGCGTCAGGGCGGTTCTCAGGACTTGCCCTCCTCCTTCTCCGATGGAGGCATCTAGGTGGAGCATCACGAAGATTATGTTTTGTTTTTGCTTTCGTTGGGTCGCTCGGGCACGTCTTCGTATCGTGTTTGCGAGGCTTCCACGTTTTGGGCTTTGATTTGCTCGTAAACTTCTTTTCGGTGGACTTCCACGTGTTTGGGAGCGCGGATGCCGAGGCGCACTTGCTCCCCTCGCACTTCCAGGACGACGATTTCTATTTCGTCGCCTATCATAATGCTTTGGTTGACTTTGCGGGTTAGGACAAGCATCTTAGGAGCCCTCCGTGGCGAGATTTATTCAAGTTTACACTTAGTGGTACGATTCACAGTAATTCTTGCATATTTTATACCGTTAGGGTGTGGGCGCTGGGGATGGGTTCTCCCAGGACCCGGTGCTTGGTGCCCCAGCGTTCGTCGGTCAGTATGATCTGCTTCCCGAGGCGGGTTTCCGCATTGATGAGGAGGGGACCCGCAAGGTTGGCTGTCATTTCTTCCGGTTTTCCTTTGGGGATGGTGAGGATGACGTAGACTATTCTCGGGGTGTATTCGTCCAGTTGCAGTTCTTCTGCGACTGTGGGGGGCATTTCGGGGGCGTAGTCGGGGCGAAAATTTGCCGGGTCCATAACCAGGAAGGCGAGCGCGGGTTCATCCACTGATTGGAGCCAGCGGAATGGGCTTCCTTCCTTGTGTTGCAGGATGGCATAGCGCTCCAGGTGGGGGAAGCCAAGGATGCCCCCTTTGAAGGTGACGATGCACTCCTCCGGGCATTCCAGAGTTCCGAAACGTGTAGAGTGTATGGTCATTTTGATTTACCTTCCCAAGAAGTCCAGCAGACTGAGAGACGAAGTGCCTCGGAATGCGGCGAGCACAGCCTGATAAGCGTTTTGTGCTTGTTGATATTTCACGACGACGTCCGTGATGTCGGCGTCTTCGCGGTTGGAGATTTGCTCTGTGAAGTGGTCTATGCGCCGCAGGGCGGATTCCACTGCGGAATCAAACTGTTGGATCAAGGCTCCCACGGAGCCGCGCTTGATGTTTATCCGTCCCATAGCGTCATCCAGCAATTGGAGACTGCTTCCGCTTAATCCCCTTATGTCGTTGGCTTCCAGGCGTTGAGCCGAGTCTTCTAAGGCATCGTAGGCGGATATAATTTCTCCATCTGCAAGAATGTTTGCGGGTAGCGTTAATCCTGGTCCCACTTCCACCAGGCGTTGGTTTTGGTCGCCTTGATAAGAGAGATAAGGCGGAGGGGATGGGTTGAGTATGAAGGGTTGGGTGCGCGTTTCAAATCCAGCCAGGAGGTAAGAGCCATCGGCGTTTTTGAGATTGGCTTGGGCGAGGAGTTGTTGCTGGAGTTGGCGGATTTCCCTTGCCATCACTTGCCTGGCTTCTGCGGAGGTGGTTTCCGTAGCCCCTTGCACCACGAGCGTTCGGGCTCGGTTCAGGATGGTTGTTATTTCGCTGAAGGCGTTTTCTACCAGTTTCAGGTTCGCGCTGGCGGATTCGGCGGTTTTCTTGTGTTGTTCTGCCAGGGTGCGAGCGGACCTGAGCGATAGAAGGTCCACGGTGGCGATTGGGTCATCGCCGGCTTTTTCTATTCGCTTGCCCGTGGCGAGTTGTCGTTCCAGGTCAAAGATGCGCCCCTGGATGGAGAGGATTTGGGCAAGCAGTTGTTCATATCTCTGGTCTGAGCCAATTCTCATCGGTTACCTCTATCGCCCAAAACTCCTAATTAATTCTTCGGTTGTTTGGTCAATGATGGTTAGTGCTCGGGCGGCTGCCTGGAAGGAGCGCTGGAAGCGAATCATAGTGGCGAGTTCCTCATCCAGGTTCACGCTGGAGATGGACTTTCGTTGGTTGTCCAGTTGGATGAGCACCGCTTGTTGAGTATCCCATCCGTCCTGATAAAAACTCACATCTTGCCCTATTTGCCCCACGAGGTTGTTGTAGTAGGTTACGAGAGAACGATTCCCCAGGGCAGGCAGGGGTAGGTCGCGCAAGCCTGCGATGGCAAGGGCTAACCCTCCATCTCCGGGCGCTCCCGTGGTTCCTGCGGCGATGTTTCGGAGGTCGGAGCGGATTTCCTGCGTGAGGTCAAAGTCGCCTGCTCCGTTTGTGCCTGCGAAAAAGTCAATCAAGGTGGTCCCGTTGAGGTTGACGCCCGTTTGGTGAAGGGTGTTGACCTGCGTTCGGAGTTCGTTGACGAAGGTGTCCAGCGAATTGCGGTAGATGGTGAGGGCTTGGATGCCGTTGAGGAGTCCTGCCAGTTTTCCGCCCTTGATGAGGATGCTTCGGGTTCCGTCCGTGAGGGTGCTGGTAGCGGGGTCATAGTTTGTGGGGACGGGGGAGTAATGATGGGGGTCTACGAGGGTGTGCTGGTGGATGAAGAGGGAGATGGTGCCATCCTGGTGTCGGGTGAGGGAGATGTCCACCAAGGAACTGAGTTGCTGGATGAGTTGGTCGCGTTGATCCAGCAGGTTATTGGGGGTGCTACCTGTTGCGATTTCCCTTCTGATCTGGTCGTTGAGTTCGTGGATTCTCCCTGCGAGGTCATTGATTTGATTGATGACGGCGGAAGTTTCCTGATTGAGTTGGGAGTTGAGTTGAAGGAAGCGTGAATGGGTGTCTCGCACTCGCGCCACGAGGTTTTCCGCCTGGAGCCTCAGATGTAAGCGAGCGGAATCGCTATCGGGCTGGGCGCTCAATTGGTGCCAGGCATCCAGGAACGAGGTGAGGGCGTCGGAGATGCCTGGGACGCCTGGCTCTGCTGTGATGGTCTGGACGTGCTGGAGTGTGGTGAGCATTTGTTGAAGCCGTGCCCCTTCAAAGTTCGTTTGGAGGAAACGCCCCTCAATGAATTGGTCTCTCACCCGTTGCACCTGTTGGATGGCGGTGCCGGAACCAACGGTGAAGGGGCGCAATCCATAGGCGATAAGGGGAGGGAAGGGGGCAAACTCTACGATCTGCCGGGAGTATCCTTCCGTATTGACGTTGGCGAGGTTGTGCCCCGTGACGTTGAGCGCCGCTTCAAAGGCGCGGAGTGCGCTGGAGGTTATGGAGATTCCGAAAAAGGGTGATGACATATTTATGCCCTCTCGTCAAAGAGTACGGCGGCGTGGGTTTTTTGCCCGAAGCGCCCTTGTTGTTCTTCGCCTGCTTTTGCTAAAAGGTGCAGGGAGCCTGCTATGAAGGCGAGTTCGTTCTCAATGAGCGTTTGGTTTTTTCGCATTATGCGTTGAATGTCCTGGGCAATGGAGCGCACCTTGTTGGCAAGGGCTTGCACTTGGGCTTGCTCCTCGCCCTGAAGTGCCTTCACTAAACTGTAAAAGTTGTGAGGGACGTTCAGTTCCGCAGTGAGTTCATAGGCTGTTTCCACCGCTCTGGCATCTATTGCCCGTAGTTCTTCAATCAGGAGTTCCAGGTGGGGTTGCAAGCGTTCCACCTCTTCCACTTTTCTCAGCATAATGGCGGCAGTTTGCTCGTGCAGGGTTTTGAGGAGGCGTTCGGAGGTGGCGATCCATTCTCGCCATATTTCTTGTAGTTTTCGCGTCTTCATCATCTCTGGTCCTCTTTGATGTTTGCGTGGGGTGGGGGTGGGGTCTCCTGGCTTTCGGAGCGGTTTTTCAGCGCCATCTCTGCGGAGATCCTTTTCAGGATGGTTGGCTCCAATTGCTGATAAAGCAGGTCGGCTAATCCTATTCCTCGCCTGGAAATCTGAACGGCTACTGCTTCGCTGAGGAAGTCCGAATAGATCTCTGCTTGCAGAGTTTTTTGAAAGACCCAGGCGCCTGCGTCCTTTCGCAATTCGCTCACAAGGATTTTCAGAAACATCGCCTCAACATCACGCGTGACCTCGCGGAGGCGGTGTAGTTCTTTCTGGGCTTCGGGCAGTTTCCTTATTTCCTGCAGGGTTGGATTTTGGGTAGGTGTTATGGGTTTCATAACCTATTGCGTTTTGATGATGGCTTTGATGGCTCCCTGGGCTTTTAGAGCCTGGATGATGGCGATCATATCCCGGGGTGTGAGTTTCAGTGCCCGAAACACTTTTGCCAGGTCTTCCAGGGTAGCGTTGGGCTTCAGGACTCCAATTTGGGCAGTCTCTTCTTTCACCGTGACGTCGGTGTTCGTTTGAGTGGCAGTAACTCCCTGACTCAGCGGTAAGGGCTGGATTACCTCGTTGAATTCATTGATGCGGACCGTGAGGCCTCCGTGGGCTATCATCGCAGGACCGACTCGCACGTTTCCGCCCACCACGATGGTGCCCGTACGCTCGTTGATCACGATGGTGGCGGGTATATCGGGGACTACCTCCAGGAGTTCTATTTTGCTCAAGGCCCCCACCGGGTCTTCATTTCCTTCCAGAAAAATTTCCACCCCTGCGGGATCATAGGCATAGGCTCGCAGGCTCGGGAAGGAGGCGTTGATGGTGTCGGCAATGCGTCGCGCAGTGGTGAAATCGGGTTCATTGAGTTCCAGGAAGAGTCGTCCGTCAAACTCAAACTCTGTGGGCACTCCTCGCTCCACGATGGCGCCGTTGGAGACAATTCCCACGTTCGTGTGGTTTTTTTGACGGCTTGTGCCCCCTTGCCCAAAGTTGAACCCTCCGATGCTCACGGGTCCCATAGCCACCGCGTAGGCTTGCTCGCGATTGCCCGGGGGATAGAGAGGGGTGGGAACGAGGAATCCTCCCTGAAGGCTTTTGGCGTCTCCAATGGAGGCGACGGTTACGTCAATTCGAGCCCCCGGACGAGCAAAGGGGGGAAGTTCAGCAGAGACGTAAACCATCGCTATGTTCTTCAGGTTAATTTGTCGGAGGTCCAGGGAGATGCCGTAATCCCGCATAAGATTGATGATCGCTTGCTGGGTCCAGGGCGTGTTTCGGGTGTCTCCTGTTCCTTCCAAGCCGATGACGAATCCGATATTGCTGATCTGGTTGGGTCTCACACCCCGGATATGGACCAGGTCCTTGACCCTCGCGCTGGGCATAGGGTCCTGGAAAGAGGCAGGCGATGGAACCCTTGGGGTGGATTGCCCAAAAGCGAGGCTTGCGGTCGTTGTTGCGATCAGGAAAATGCATTGGAGAATTTTTCGCATCATCATTTCCTCCTAAAAGAGCCAGCTGAGGATACGGCTTAGAATGCCCATCCTTTGTCGGTCGCTCACGGGTCCCTTGCCATCATAGCGGATGGTCGCTTCCGCAATGAACTCGCTCAATACAGTGTTGTCCGAGCGAATGTCATCGGGCCTTACAATTCCCGTGAGTACCAGTTTTTGAATGTCTTTGTTCACCTGAACGAAGCGCACTCCCTCAATAACTAAATTTCCGTTAGGCAGGACTTGTTTCACGATTACGGTGAGGCGAGCGCTAAGGCGCCCGGAGCGAGTGGTTGCTCCCTGTCCTTGAGTTTGTGTGGTTCCGCCGGTGGACCAGTTGGGGATGAGGGCAGACAGGAGGGGTCCCACTCCTGCGCTAACATTGGTGGATTCTGTTTTTTGAGATTGTGTCTGGGCAGATGTGGTGGCAGAAGCGGTTTCCACAATGAGGACCGTCAAAACATCCCCGACTTTGCGGGCTTTTCGGTCTGTGAAGGGGTTGGGGACGTCATCTCTCCAGAGCGAGCCGGGGTTTTCGCTTTGGGCAAAGGTCCCTGGTCCGCTCCAGAGGAAGGCTAACAGAGTCAATACACGGGTGGTTCTGAGAATGTTTTTCACAGTTTCACCTCCACACTTCCATCGGGTTTGATTTTTCCGGTGAGAATGGCTCCTGTATCATCCAGGGCTACCGTAACTTCTCCCCTTTTACCCACGGATTTCACTGTTCCGTGAGCTTCCACGACGACTAGCCCGCTCAGGACGATGACCCGCACGCGGTCTCCTACTTTAACGCTTGGGGTCTGAGGAGGAGTTTTCAGGAAGGCAATTTGCTTGGTGGTGAGAATTTCTTCACCATTTTTGACCTGCAGAGTGAGGACGAGGGAAGTTTCCGTCTCCTGTTTGCGCTCTATGGTCAGGGTGAATTCCTCGTCAGGAATGACTCTATCGGGTATGGGGGCAGAAAGGCGCCACTGGGAAGGTTCATAGGAATTTTTCTGGAGCCACTCCCGGGCAAGGCTCTCCATTTCTTGCCCGGAGAGCGTTCGTGTAGCGCGTCGCACCGAGGCTTTCGGGGGCACCTCCCAGGAGATGGGGAGGTGGGATAATTTTGCGGAGCGCAAGGCGGATTGCAGGGTTATCTCTGTGATCAGGCGTGATGTTCCGATAGCGGGGGTGGGTCCCAGCGAGAGGTCTCGCAGTTTTTCCGCAAGGGGTCCGGTAATTTCAGCAATGGCTCCCAGCAGGATTTCCTTGCCCCGCACGGTGGAAAGCGGGTTTACCTTGATGTGGGTATAGGCGAGGGATTCCTCGGGGGTGTGGGTGGGTGGATTTGAATTATGCAGGGGTGGAGTGTACGAAGAGACAGTGGGCTTTGCAGGGGCTGTGAAGGTATCCGCTTGCAGGTGGGAGTTCGCTTGGAGGACGGGGACCTGCTTTGGAACGACCGCGCCAAATCCGTTCATTTTCGGGTGCCCCAGGGTGGGCCTTACGCTGGTTTTCAAGAGGGAGCCTTCCTGGACGAAGGGTGTGTTTTCAGAGAACCTTGCCAGAACCAGTTGGCTCAGGGTTTTAGGTTTCCCGTTGATGTCCGCATAGACATAGCCGTATTCCGAGATTCGGATTTCTCGTGCCCCTGAGGGAACGTGAACGGGAGGAGTGAAGGAGAGCCCGGTTTCGTTGACCAGTTTTCCCTTCTTCACGTGGATGGACACCTCTTTGGCATAGAGGATTTCGCCTTCTGCCTCCAAGCGAAAGAAGCCTTCTCCCTCAATAGTATAGGTAATGGCGGAGGAGGGTTCTTGTGTAAGAGCCAGAGTGATGGGCTCGGTTTTTTGCGCGGTGAGCATCAGAATTAGTTCCAGCATATTCGCCTCTCTTGGTTGCGGGTTTGGTGTTTCTGGTTCTTCATTCCGTTTTTCCCCTCAGGATGGGGTTAGAGTTATCTTTTGATGTTGTTCGTGGCGTTCAGCATTTCGTCAGCTGTTTGGATGGCTTTGGAGTTGACCTCGTAGGCTCGCTGGGCGAGGATCATCTTCACCATTTCCTCTACCATTTGCACGTTGGACCCCTCCAGGAACCCTTGCTCCAGAAGTCCTGCGCCCGCCAGCCCTGGCTGGGTCTCTGTCGCATCTCCGCTGGCGGAGGTTGGCAGGTACAGGTTTTTTCCTATTCGTTCTAATCCTGCGGGATTGGTGAACAGAAAGACGTTGATTTGCCCTAATTCCTGGGGGTCTTCTTGTCCCGCTACTTTGGCGCTCACGGTGCCAGAGGCAGAGATGGTGATGGTTTCCACTTCCACGGGGATGGTGATGTCTCCGACGAGGGGAAAGCCATCACTGGTGACGATAACGCCTTCGGCACTGAGTTTGAAAGAGCCATCACGGGTGTAGGCGATGCGCCCATCGGGCAAGGTGACTCCGAAAAATCCCGCCCCATTGATGGCTATATCTAAGGGGGCATCCGTACGCTGAAGGGGTCCGGGGGCGAAGTTGGTCCCGCTGGAAACGAACTTGGCGCCCATTCCGACTTGCTGGGCTGCTGGGACACGGGCTCCCCCTCCTTGCCCCGCTCCTGCGACGCGGAGGGTTTGATACATAAGGTCCTGGAATTCGGCGCGGTTGGCTTTGAAAGCGGTGGTGTTGATGTTTGCCAGATTGTTGGCAATGATGTCCAGGTTTCGTTGCTGGACTACCATTCCCGTGGCTGAGGTTGTTAGCGATCGGATCATCTTCTTCCTCCTGATGGGTTGTGCCCTTGGCGTGGAATGCGTCAAGGGTTTTGCCCTGCCAGGGTCTCACTCTTTACGGTTGAGACCGATCGCCCTCTCCAGCGCTTTTCGCCTGCGATGGAGATCCGGCTTAGAAACTGGCAAGGCTCTGGATGAGTTTTCCCGTCATCTCATCCTGTGTTTGGAGAGCCCTTTGTGCGGACTCAAAGTTTCTTAGCAGAAGGATCATCTGCACCATCGTTTCCACGGCATTGACGTTGGAGGCTTCCAGCGTGCCGGGAAGGAGGGAGATTTCTTCTGCTGGCGTTGCATCGCCCACCCATAGCCCTTTGCCTGTTTTTGACAAAGGACCTTCAAACACCCCGAGGTCTGCCACTTCCACTCCATCCACCACGATGGTTCCCTGCGGAGTGATTTCCAGGGAAGTGTATTCCCCTGGCAAGCCGATGCGTATTTCTCGGAGAGTGCGGTCCAACACGGGGTAGCCGTCCCGATTGACGAGAAGCCCTTCCGTGTTGAGTCTCAGGGATCCATCGCGGGTGTAGCGCACACCTTCCGGGGTGTCCAGGGCGAGGAATTGGTTTGGCTTTTCCAGCATCACGTCCAGTGGGTTATTGGTGGTGATGCTGGGTCCTGGCTCAGAATAGGTGAACTCAGCAGCGACAGCAGGTCCTGAGCCCAGTCGTCCCACGGAGCGGAAGGCTCGCCCTTCCGGGATAAAGAGTTCTTTTTCTAAGAGTTCCCGGAAGGCGATGCCATCCCGCTTGAAGCCGATGGTATTGATGTTGGCGAGGTTATGAGCCAACACATCCATCAGCACCTGGTTGGCGTACATCCCTCTCGCTGCTGATTCAATTCCCCTATTCATTCCTGTGTGTTGTATCGGCTGGTATATCTATTGGTTCAGGGTGAAAACTTTGGCAATTTTCTTGAGGTTTGGATTGGGAGATAAGAGGGATGCCCCGCAAGGACACCTTTTTTCGGGGAGATAGGGAATCAGTTCAGGAAGATCCTTGGGTCGGTAAGGCGCCCCGTGAGGGCAGTCGCCGCGGCGGTGAGAGGGGAAACGAGATGCGTGCGGGAGAGGGGTCCCTGTCGTCCTTCATAGGGGCGGTTGCTGGTACTGGCACATCGCTCTCTGGGGCGCACCAGGTCGCCATTCATTCCCAGGCACATACTACAGCCGGCGTGGTGCCATTCAAAACCTGCGGACCGGAAGATGTCTGCCAAGCCCTCTTCCTCCGCTTTTCGCCGGACCGCTTCGCTCCCTGGCACCACCAGCGCGCGAACACCCGGGGCGACCTTTCGCCCTCGCACGAGGGACGCCGCTTCTCGGAGGTCTTCTATTCGGCTGTTGGTGCAACTTCCGATGAACACCGTGTTGATGGTAAGTTCTTGAACGGGGGTTCCTGGTTTCAGTCCCATATAGTGGAGGGCTCGCTCCTCAGCAGGAGAAGTGGGTTCGGGAACCACGCCGTCAATGTCTACTGTCATAGCAGGGTTCGTGCCCCAGGTGACCTGAGGAACGAGTCCATCTGCGTTCAAGGGAAACACTTTATCAAAGGATGCCCCTTCATCCGTCGGCAACAGGCGCCACCTTTCCATAAGGCGCTCCAGTTCCTTTCCCTTGGGGGCGTAAGGACGCTCTTCGGAGCGGATATATTCAAATGTGGTGTCGTCGGGGGCGACCATTCCTGCTTTGGCACCCATTTCTATGCTCATATTGCAGATGGTCATTCGCCCGCTCATTGGGAGAGAGCGGATGGCACTGCCACGGTATTCCACCACATAACCAGTTCCCCCTCCTGCGCCCAGATTTCGGATGATGTAGAGGATGATGTCTTTTGCGGTCACCCCTTCGCGGAGGGTTCCTTCCACTTCTATGGCGAGGGTTTTTGGCTTGGCGGGCACCCGCAAGGTTTGTGTCGCCAAAACATGTTCTACCTCGGTGGTGCCGATGCCGAATGCTAACGCCCCGAAGGCTCCGTGAGTGCTGGTGTGGCTGTCTCCGCAAACGATGGTCAAGCCAGGCAAGGTAAGCCCCAGTTGGGGACCGATGACGTGCACAATGCCCTGTTTTTCGGTGAGGTAGCCCCAGAGGGGAATGCCGAACTCTTCGCAATTGCGCTTCAGGGCGGAGATTTGTTTTCCGCTTAGCGAGTTTTCATCAATGGGGCGCCCGTCCGTGGGCACGTTGTGGTCCACAGTAGCGAAGGTCAACTCAGGGCGCCGTACCTTCCGCCCTGCCAATCTCAGTCCATCAAAGGCTTGGGGGGAGGTGACCTCGTGGATGAGATGGCGGTCAATGTAAAGGAGATACCCCCCTTCGGGGAGTTCTGTAACGATATGGGCGTCCCAGATTTTTTCAAAAAGGGTCTTGGGCATAGGCTTTATATATCAGTATTAAACCCTTTCTTGCCTGAATGGGGAGGGGCGTCCTTTTTTGACCTCAGCAAAAAGAGCAGGGAGGCTTATCCCTCCTCCATTTTGTCCAGCGAGAGCCAGAGGCGGAGAGCCATAGCGAGAGCGCCCACAAAGGCACCAAATCCCACCGCGCGTTGAACCGCATCGTTCACGGTGAGGAGAAGCCAGTTGCGGACGTGTGTGGCTTGGGCATCCAGGTAGGCTCCCCCGTCTGACCAGGCAGGCGCCAGAAGAGAGAGCCCAAACTGAGCCATCGGCACTTGAGTGATTATCACCAGACCTGCTACCACCGCCAGAACACCTGCCTCCCAGGTACGAATGCGAAACGCTCGGTAAGCAGCAGAGACCAGGTAGGCAGCCAACAATCCGAACATCGTGGCACCCAGGGGAAACTGAAGTCTCATAAAGAGCAGGTCTGCCCAGAAAGCCCAGGGTCCCTTTTCCTCACCGCCAAGGCGGTATCCAAATTGCACCACCACCATCGCCACTAATCCCAGAAGAACCACCAGGCTATATCCATAACCTTTCTCCCTTTTAGCCAGCTTCCTCCCGTGCAAGTAAAGCAAACTTATGAGTCCCATCCCGAACCCGAATGTCATTACCACAGGGATGAATTGAGAAGCACTTCCCGCCAGGTCGTCAAAAAAGGTGCGAATGGCAGGTGAGCCAAGTTCCGCCAGGGAGCCGTCGCTCTGGGAGCCTGGCACTAACCGGAGATGGGTAATATCCGTGCCTTCCAACAGGGCAATCTTCAGTCGGGGGTCGGATGGGTTGCCTCCCACCAGGAGAACGCGAAGGAAATCTCCATCCCTGACGGCTTGCACATCCCGGATGATTTGAAGAAAAGGCACCTCGGGCAGGGGCATCCCCGGGAGGCTATCGGGGGGAGCGTCTTCGGGGTTGCCCATCAAGAAATGCCTTTCCTGCATCTCCCCTCCCTTATGTCGGAGAAAGGTAAGGACAGGCTTTTTTTCTTCCAGATGAGATAAAAGCAAAGCGGAGTCTTCATTCAGGGGGACAAAGGCGAGGGCAGATTCGTTTTCGGGAAGGGCGAGAAAAACTCCCTGCTCTTCCCATTCAGAAAGGTTTGGGCTGGTTGCCCAGTGGATGATACCCTTCCCCCGGTGTGGGAGGATATAAAACATCTCATAGCGGGTTTCTTTTTGAACTGCGGTGAACCACAGAGGACCCCTTGGGGCTATGTTTGGGGGAGGGGAGAACACAGGCTCGGGCAAAGGGCTCCAGTGAGTGCCGTCCTCGCTGACTGCCAGGGCGATCCGTGTCCGGTCGTCTTTCCCTATTGCGAGATACAGGGCTTGGTATCCCCTGCTCGTTGGAAAAACTACGGGTCTTTTGGCACCGTAGTAGTCGTGAAACCGGAAGGGGGACAGCCCAAACATCTCCCTTCGGACGCTGGTGCGGTTTAGGTCCATCATCACGAGATAGGCTCCACGGGGATGCTCCGTCAGGGGAGCGGGGGCGGGACGGGAGCCCGTCGTGTAATAAAGGCGCGTCCCCATAAGGTAGGGGGCGTACATTCCATGGCGGTCAATTCCTCCTCCGATTTCTCGGGGAAGGAGAAAGGCAAGAATCCAGATGAGGCCAAAGGCGAAGGTGAAGGTGCGGATGGGGATGCTACGGAGAGACTTCACCCTGAAAAAAGGATACCTCCCCTCACCTGCCCAGGAGTCCTTCTACCGGATTGAGGCCCGGACCGCTTAGCAGAGCACCCAGGGACCCTGCCAGGATGAGGAGCGTTAACAGGAGTTTTCCTATGTCTTGCCCCACCAGGGTGCCCACTTGCAGGGGCTCTCGGCTTAAATAGGCACTGCACGCATAGAGTTCTTCTCCGATGAGGGTGTAATCGCAGGCGCAGACGAAAAAGGGAATCTGATAGAAGTCTGCGGTTCCCGCCACCTGGATAACGCCTTCTCGTCGCCCGGTTTCTGCCATCAGGAGAGACTCAAATCCGAAATAACCGAAGTAAAAGGCGGCGGCCGCTTTTTCTCGGGTGAGCACCCCGATGCATCCCATAGCGTAAGCGTTTTGGTCCTTGGAAAAGAACCTTACATCTTCCGGCGACCAGAGTTCTTCGCGTCCCTCTTCTCGGTAGGCTTCCTGAAGGGCTTCCGCAGCTGGTGGAAGGGCTACAGGCTCAAAGATGGGCACCACGACTTTCACCAGCATCCGGGCGCATCGCTTGGCGACCCATTTCAGAACCGCAAGTCCCGCAAGAGTTTGCATATTATCCAGCCCCCCTGTGCCGATGCTGAAAAGGATGGGTCTTCCCATTTCGGTGGCGCGCCCCACTGCATCCTCAATGGCGTCAATGCCTGGGATTCGGCGGATGAAATAGGGGCGCTTGCCTGCAGTGAGGATGCGATGGAGAAGGAAGGCGCCCATCAGCATAGCTAAGAGTCGCATTGACCACGGCACGTCCATCTCTGCTAATCTTACTTGAGGGAGCGGTTCTTCGTCACCTATGCCAGGAGATTCCACTGGGTTCCTTCTTCTGAGCTTTTTGCTTCGGGAGCTTGGAGTTTTCGGGTGCTTCCTTTGGGGTAGGCGTTCCCTCTTTGGGCGCTCAATCTCTGGAGGGGCGAGGTATCCTTTTGGAGATGCCCCTTTTGGTTCTCGTTCGGCATGGTGAATCTATTTGGAATGCAGAAGACCGCTTTACGGGGTGGATTGACGTGCCCCTATCGGCGAAGGGTGAGGAGGAGGCACGTCGGGCTGGCTTGCTTTTGAAGGGATTTGAATTTCATGTGGCTTATACCAGCGTGCTCCGCCGGGCAGAGGACACCCTCCGAATTATGCTGCAGGTGATGGAAAGTAACATCCCCATCATTCGGGATCCAGCCCTCAATGAGCGGATGTATGGAGACCTTCAAGGGTTGGTGAAAGAGGAGATGAGAAAAAAATATAGCCCCGAAATTGTGCACCTGTGGCGCAGGAGTTATGATATTCCTCCCCCGGGCGGAGAAGCGTTAAAGGATACTGCGGCGCGGACCTTGCCCTTTTTTGAGCGTGCTATATTGGGGGATATACGGCTTGGAAAGAACGTTTTAGTGGTGGCGCATGGCAACAGCAACCGCGCCATCGTGATGAAGTTGGAGAACCTGAGTCCGGAGGATATGCTGAACTTGAATTTGGCGACGGGCGTTCCCTATGTGTACGAGATGGATCGGGAAGGAAAGGTGCTTGGGAAGCGCGTTCTGGAAGGGTAGTTCCTCCCAGGGTGGGGAGAAAAGGGCTGGATGCTCTGCAACCTCGTGAAAGGACGCTTGGTATAATAGGAAATAGGAAAATGATGCTCCGGCGCCCCGTGCTAAACTGGTTGAGACGTTTATCAGGGTTAGCGGAAGTACCGGATACCCCTCATCTGGATTCCCTCCTTCGTGAGCTGGATAGAGAGAGCGCGGGGTATGAGGAATATGTGCCTACTCTGGTGGCGGTGTCTTTTTGGGTGGTGGGCTTTTATTATGGGACAGACCTGTTGCGGGGTGTGACTGAAGAGCCTCTGGTTTACCTTTTTGCCTGGTTAGGGGTGTTGTTTGCGGGCTTGGGCCTTCGCGCCCTTTGCAGGCATTGGTTGGGTATAGACCGAAAACCCCGTTCTGCGCTTCGTGGGGTGGGGCGTCGTTTGGCAGGTCTTCTTGTAAACTGGCGCCTTTTGTGGTACGAACCTGTTTCCCCTTTTGTTCTGGCAGATCTGGAGACGGCGTCTGCGATGTATCTTCGGGCGCGTTCGCCTTTTAGTGCGTTGATAAAGAGGAGAATGCTGGGGAAATTGGATCCTGTGGCGGCAAGTGCCCTGGAGGCGATGGAGTGGGCGTTGGTGGACCTTTTTGAGATGGCGATACGGCACCGGGGTGCTCAACTGGAGATGATTTTTCGTCAGCCGTGGGTAGAGGGTTTGTTGAGCGAGATGCGTGCTATGGCTGAGGAATTGGAAGCGAGGGCGAGAAGTCTTTCGCCCGAGTTGCCCGGTGATTTTCTGCCTGCCCTCTATCGCCTGCGGACGTTGCGAAAAGAACTCCAGCAAAGCCGGGAGGCGAAGGAAGAATTAGAACAGCGTTAACAGAAAGCCTTGCTCCTTTCCCCCAGGGCGTCGCCTTTTTGCGAAAGAAGGTTGCATAAGGTGAAGGTTTTCGCTCAAAATACCTTTGGCGTGGCAACGGAGCGTGATCCCTTTTATTTCTTTTGTCGGTTCGTCGTGAAGCACGGTTTTCTTCGAGCTTTGGGGGGCATCCAGGTGTTGCATACTCACCGATTGCCTCAAGAAGGTCCCGCAATTCTTGCCCCTAATCATTCCAGTTTCCTTGATCCTCCTGTGGTGGGTTGCGCGGTTCCCCGGCGCGTTCGTTATATGGCTCAGCATGAGTTGTTTCGTGCGAAGGTTTTTGGGTGGCTTATTCGTCGTCTGGGAGCCTTCCCGGTTCATCGGGGCTCTGCGGACCTATCCGCGATACGCACGGCGGAGCGCTATTTATCTGCTGGGGAATGGGTTTTGGTGTTTCCTGAGGGGCGTCGGGGCGATGGAAAGGTTTTAGGTCCTGCGCATAAGGGGATTGCCTTGCTGGCGGAGCGAACGGGCGCGCTCGTGGTGCCTATGGGTTTGTGCCACACGGTGAAGGTCTTGCCGAAGGGAGCCCGATTGCCCCGACGGCACTTGATCCGAGTGGTTATCGGGGAGCCCCTTTCCCTTCAGGCGGTGAAGGAAGAATGGGGAGAGGAACGCGCCCGAAAGGTTTTTGGAGAACTCCTGATGGTGCGAATAGCAGAACTGATGGCGGAAGGGGGGCATCCCGTATCCTTCAGTCCTTCGTTTGCAGTGTCTTCTCCCTAAGGGGACCCTGGGTAAGTCCTTTCTCGCGGTATATTCCTCAGAGATGGCTCTTGCGGAAACGATGAAATCCCTCTCCCGGGGTTGCGCCGAGATCATAACGGAGGAAGAACTTTCGGAGCGCCTTGCGCACTCTCAACGTGAAGGTCGCCCCCTGAGGGTGAAGTTAGGGGTAGACCCGACGGCGCCTATGGTGACCCTGGGATGGGCGGTGGTCTTGCGAAAACTCAGGGACTTTCAAAAGGCAGGTCATACCGCCGTCCTCATCATTGGTGATTTTACGACGATGATAGGTGATCCGAGTGGTCAATCCAAGACGCGCCCTGCCCTAACCCGAGAGGAGATAGACCGTAACGTTCGCTCCGTGAAGGATCAGTTTTTCAAAATCCTGGATCCGAATAAAACGGAGATTCGCTATAACTCTGAGTGGTTGGGCTCTATGGATTTTGCAGATGTGATTCGCCTGGCAAGCAGGACGACGGTGGCGCGCATATTAGAGCGAGACGATTTTCAGAACAGGTTAACAGAAGGAAAACCCGTCGGCCTGCATGAGATTCTTTATCCCCTGTGCCAGGCGTATGATTCCGTGGCGGTGAAAGCGGATGTGGAATTGGGTGGCACCGACCAAAAGTTCAACCTTCTTTTTGGAAGGACCCTTCAGGAGCAGTTTGGAATGCCCCCCCAGGTTGCCGTTCTTCTCCCGTTGTTGGTGGGCTTGGATGGCAAGGAAAAGATGTCCCAATCATTGGGGAATTATATAGGCATCGTTGAAGATCCGAATGCAATGTTCGGCAAAACGATGTCCATTCCCGACAATTTGATCGGTTCGTGGTTTCGCTTGTGCACGGATGTTCCCGAAGAAGAAATCTCTCTCTTAGAGCATCAGATGGAGGAGGGGGTCTTGAATCCTCGGGATGCGAAATTGCGTCTGGCAGAAGAAATTGTGAGACAGTATCATTCTCCGACAGAAGCGACTCGCGCTCGAGAATATTTTATTAAAACTTTCTCCCTGCGGGAAACGCCAACCGATGTTCCTGAAGTGAAAATCCCTACCACTTCTTTTCGGGGTGGCAGGGTTTCGCTGGCACGGTTGATTGCGGACCTGGGGCTTACCCAATCGGGTGCGGAGGCAAAGCGCCTTATCCAGCAAGGGGGGGTGACGCTGGATGGGGAGGTGGTGGCCGATCCTTCCATCACGTATGAAAGGCAGGAATTGGTGGGCAAGGTACTCCGGGTGGGAAAACATAAGTTTCGCCGGCTTGTAGATGCCTGATGAGATCGGCGGGGGAAGTTTCCGATGACCGGGGTCCTCATCGGATAAAATGAGGGGGTGGTTCGGCTAGTTGCCTACATTCGTCCCTATAAGTTGGATGAGACAAAGACTGCCTTGGTGGAGCGTGGGGTTACGGGCATAACGGTGAGTGATGCCCGTGGGTGCGGGAGCTCCCCCGAGCCTACGGAATGGTTTCAGGGACGGGAATATGTGGTCTCGTTACCTCCTCGGATCAAGTTGGAGAGTGTGGTCCCGGACGCCCTGGTGGAGCGTGCGGTAGAGGCGATTTTGGCGAGTGCCCGGACGGGCAAGCCTGGGGATGGGAAGATTTTTCTCCTTCCGGAACTGGATGCGGTGCGAATTCGTACAGGAGAACGAGGCGAAGGAGCCTTATGAGCGAACTTTTGACGCAGGAAAAACGTCCGTCATCTACGCTAAACTGAGGGATAACCTATGATGACCACGCTATTGACCTGGCTTTTGCTTGCCCCCCTTGTTTCTGGGGACATAAAGATCCATTGCTCCCTGCAGGATGGTGACCGCATAAGTGGGGTGGTGGAAATCCGTGTGACGGTGGAAGCGGAGGCGACGGTGACTCAGGTGGAGTTTTACATCAATGGGCAACTTCGCCACACCGACCGCAGTACCCCCTATACCTTTCTGCTGGATACCCTTCCCGAGCCGGAGGGTCCCTTTACTCTGGAGATAGGGGCTTATACAGCAGAAGGAGAGAGTCAGCGTCTTAAACTGAATCTCGTTATAGATAACGAGCTGGCTAAAGGTGCTGAGTTCCATAACCAGAATGCCATCCGTTTCTTGAATGTCGCCAAGTGGGACGAAGCGATCCGAGCCGCTCGGATTGCCTTGAAGGCGGATGCCAATTATGTACCTGCCAAGGTCACGCTGGGAAGGGCTTATTTTGGCAAGGGCGTTCTGGATGAGGCTCAACACTGGGCGGAAGAAGCCCTGCTCGCGGGTGATTCGCCCGACGTGCGAGAACTTTTGAGCGGAATTATGGTGGAGCGTGCTTTTCGGCTCATTTCTGCCAAGGGAGAAAAGGGCGACGCTTTGAAGGAAACGTCTTCTGCCTTGCGCGCTGCGGTTTCTCACAAACACGCCGCCCTTGACCTCAAGATCAAGGCATTGGGCCCTGTCAACGATGAGAACCGGATTTATATTGCTGATTTGTTAATTCAGAAAGGGGAATACTCCGCCGCTCGCCGGATCCTGTTTGAGAAGTGGAATCAATTTGAGCCGGACAATAAAATTGCTAATCGGTTGATTTACGCCGCGATGCGGTCGGGAAGAATGGCTGAGGCATATAATGTGGCGTCCGCGGTGCAGAAGCGCGGAGCCCCGGATGCCACCACCTGGGCTCTCCTCTCTGCGGGGCACGCCTATTATAGGCGCTGGGCAGATGCCAAGGAAGCCCTCCGAAACGGGACCCTTGCAAGTCCGGATTCTTCTATCCTGAAAACAGCAGGGGCTTATCTCGCCCTTCGTCAAAACGACCGCGCCGCTATGGCAAGCCAGGTCAATGCCCTGCTTCAGGCAAGTGAAGTCACGGCGGAAACTTACTACTATCTCGCCGTGCTCCAATGGACGCTTGGGGATCTTGAATCCTCGCGGGAAAATTACAGGAAAGCCATCGTGCAAAACCCCTTGCTCTATGACGCTTATATCCAGCGAGGGCATGAGGCGCTTTATGCGGCTCAGCGCGCCCAAAGCGACCCCGAACTTGCCAGAGATAAAGAGCTCCTCCTGGAGCAGGCTCGGGAATATATGGAAACCGCCCTTGCGGTCAAACCCGATTCCGCAGAGGCGCTCAATGGGCTTGCTTTCGTCTATCTTTATCAGGGGAAGTATCCCGAAGCGGTTCGGATGGCACGCGCCGCCACGGAAGCGGGCCCTGAATACCCCTGGGCTCACTTCACCTATGCGGCAGCACTCGCCGCTAACCGTCAGAGTTTGGATGCCAAAAAAGCGGTGGACCGGGCAGGCGAACTGGACAAGCCCGTGCTGTCCGGACACCAGATACCCACGGTGGATCAAGCCTGGCTCTACACTTTGCGCCAGGGGCACCTGCCGGTGCTCATCCCTCCTAAGTAGGTCAGAGCGTCTGGGCAAAGGATGAGGGGGCGGGGGAAGTGGTTTTTGAAATATAAATATTAGGGTAGAGGTATCCTATCACGAGGATGAGAAGATTGGCTTGCTGGAATAAGTTGCTGACGTGTGCTTGGGTTTTTTTATCCCCCTTTCTTCTTTCGGCTCAACGTATCCCCCCACCGGAAGAAGTCATTGGACACAAGGTTGGAGAGGACTACAAGCTGGCAGGATGGAGTCAAATTCTGAGTTATTACCGCAGGCTTGATGCGACCTCGGACCGCGTGCGTATACGCTACCTTGGGAAGACCACCGAAGGGCGTGACCATATTGCGGTAGAGATTTCTTCTCCCGAAACGATTAAACGCATAGAGGAGCAGTTCGCCATTCAAAGGCATTTGCATGACCCTCGCCTCATCACAAGCGAAGAGGAGGAAGCCAGGGTGCTTGCTCAGGCTAAGGTCGTTATCGTGATTAACTTGAGCCTTCATGCCACAGAAGTAGCGGGGGCGCAAATGGGTATGGAACTGGCATATGAGTTGGCTACTCGCACAGACCCGCAGGTCCAGAATATCCTCCAGAACTGCGTGGTCATTCTCATCGCCTGTGCCAATCCCGATGGTTTGGATATGGTCAAGGAATGGTACGAGCGCACGCTTCACACCCCTTATGAGAACGCCCCTATGCCCTGGTTGTATCACCGATATGTGGGGCACGATAATAACCGCGATTGGTGGCTCATTTCTCAAAAAGAGACCATTAATGTCACTCACTATCTTTATCGCGTTTGTTTCCCCACCATCCTTTATGATGTGCACCAGATGGGAGGGAACGGTCCCCGAATGTTTGTTCCCCCCTTCCACGACCCCGTAAACCCTAACATTGATCCCTGGATTAGTCAGGGCATTTTTCTCATCGGAGCTCATATGGCGGCCGCGCTCACTGCAGAGGGAAAGAAAGGGGTGGTATGGGGGGCAATTTATGATAATTGGTGGCAGGGCGGGATGAGAACAACCCCACAGCGACACAACATCGTAGCGGTGCTGACGGAAGCAGCCAGTGCCAGGATTGCCTCCCCGGTGGAGGTGCGAAGAGAGCAACTCACGGGCGCCCGGCGGGGCTTGCCAAGTTATGACCTTTATGTGAATTTCCCCGATCCCTGGCCAGGAGGGGTCTGGCGGTTGAGGGACATCGTGGATTATGAGAAGATTTGTTGTTATGCCTTGATGGACCTTGGTGCTCGGTATCGCGAGATGTGGGTGAAGAATCAATTGGAACTTTCTAAACGCCAAATCACCCTGGGCAAAACCGAACCCCCCTTTGGATGGCTCATTCCCCCGGATCAGCGAGACCCCGGCGCCACAGCGGAACTCCTCCGATGCCTTATCCTGGGGGGAATTGAAGTTTACCGTGCCACAAGACCCATCACCCTGGGAGGGCAAACGTTCCCCTCCGGAACCTATATCCTCCCCTCGGACCAGCCCTATCGTTTACACCTCAAAGACTTGATGGAGCCTCAAGTTTATCCCAGGAGGTTGGAGTATCCCGGAGGACCAGCAGAGACGCCTTATGACGTTGCAGGGTGGACCGCTCCTTTGCAGATGGGGGTGCGGGTTTTTGTCGCCCGTGAACCCTTAACTTTTGCAGGAGAAAGGGTGGTTAGCCCGCCGAAGCCTGAACGCAATCCCGTCCCCCCTTCCGCCACGTACGTCTCCCTCAATCAGCGAACGGAGGATGTGCCTGCCTTCCTCCGGTTAGGCGCCCAGGGGTTTCAAATGTCTGTAGGAATAGAAGAGGGTGTTCTCCCCAAAGGCGCTCTTTTTGTTTCGGAGACGAATGGGAGGAGTGCTTCCTTGAAACAAGCGGTGGATGCGGTGCACAGCGAGAGCTTCTCGCAGTTCTTGCCGTGGACCTCTTCTGTGGAAATCGAAGTCAGGAAAATAGGAATGCCACGCGTGGGATTGTATCAATCCTGGACCGCTAATATGGACGAAGGCTGGACTCGCTGGATTTTTGAGCGCTATGGTGTGCCTTACACAACCGTCCGAAATTCGGACATCCGGGCGGGGAACTTGCGACAGCGATTTGACTGCCTCTTCTTCCCCCAGCAATCGGCAGGGAGCATCCTCAACGGAGTTCGCAATACCCTCCCCGAATATGCGGGTGGGATTGGGGAAGAGGGTGTTCAGTCACTCAAAGAGTTTCTGGATTCTGGGGGGACAGTGGTTTTAATGGATGAGGCGTGTGGTCTGGCTCGTTCGCTGGGTCTTCCTATCCGGAATGCCCTTTCGGGGGTAGGGCGTGATCGTTTTTATTGCCCCGGGAGCATCTTGCGCTTGAATCTGGACGTGGAGCATCCTCTGGGTTGGGGCATGGAAAAGGAGAACATTGCCTACTTTGACCAAAGTTGGGTGCTGGAGTTTGAGCCTTCCCTGACGAAGGATGTCAAGATCGTAGCAACTTACGGGCAGGGCAATCTCCTGCTTAGCGGTTTTCTTCTGGGGGAAGAGTTAGTGGCAGGCAAACCCGCCATTGCGGAGGTAAAGGTAGGCAAGGGGCGCGTGGTCCTTTTTGGTTTTCGGACGCAGTTCCGTGCCCAACCTTATGCCACGTTCAAATTGCTCTTTAACGCTATGGTTCTCTCGGTCTTGGATGAAGGTTAGTCAGATTTTCGGAGGGGGCATTTCCTTCGGGTGAAGGACTAAAAACAGCAGGAGTTTCCAGGGGGTATAAGGAAATAATGGGTATGTCCGGTTGGATAGCGTTCCTTTCTCCTGTGCTGGGTTGCTTCGGTGCGGTGGGTATTGGTCTTCTCTTTTTGCGGAAGTGGATAGAGCCTTTGCCCGTTTCGGCGCGTTGGGGGCTTTGTGGAGCGGTGGGGCTGGGCGTCGTGGGGCTGGCGACCTTTTTTTGGGGCATTTTGGGCTTGCTCTCCTTTCCTTTGCCTTTTCTGGTGGCGTGGGGACTCCTGGGAGTGTATGGACTGGCGTCCCGTGGTCATCTTCTTCGTGCGCCTTCTCAGGAATCGTTACAGCCCGTTAGGATCTTTATCGTTTTATTGGTGGTGATGCTGTTGGTGAGGTTGCCCGCAGTTTTTTCCCCGAGCGGAGATGAAGATTGGGATACCTTGAGCCACCAATTGGCGATGAGCAAGATCTGGTTAGAGCAAGGCAAGATCACGGATATTGAGTGGATGCCTCACAGTTATATCCCTGCGACCATCAATATGCTGTACATTTGGGGGTTGAAGTGGGGGGGGCAGTATGGTGCGAAAATGTTTTCGTGGCTTTTGGGCTTGTTAGCGATCCTCACGGTAGGGGGGCTAACGGCGTATCGCTATGGGCGGTTTCCTGCCTGGTGGGCAGTCCTGGGTTTCACTGCTGTCCCCGTGGTGCTATGGGAGATGGGAACTGCGTATCAAGATGTGAGCCATGGGCTTTTTGCAGGTGCGGGGGCAGTATTCGCCGCTTTTTATATTTCCGAGAAGCGGAGTGAGTGGATAGCGTTGTCTGCGATTTGCCTTGGCTTTGCCCTGGCAACCAAGTACACGGGCTTTTTCGTGCTCCTTGCGGTACTCCTTGCCTTGATTGTCTTTTCGGCGTTGGAGAAGCAGGCTTCCCAGGGGATTAAGGGAGCGCTCCTTATTCTGGTGCTCTCCCTTCTTTTGGCGTCTCCCTGGCTGGTTCGGAATGAGGTATTGCGGGGCAACCCCGTTTTTCCGTTTTATTCTCAGGTCTTTGGAGGGAAAAATTGGGGACCTTATAATGCAGAAGCGTGGGCATCGGAGCAGAGGCGTTTCGGAGTTGGCTATGGGATTGAAGACTTTCCCGTGTCCGTCCTCGGATTGGCGGTAGTGCCCGATCGGTATGCCAATCAAGGTTCTCCTTATTATGCGATTGGTCCTTTGTTGCTGATTGGTGTTGCCTGTTGGCTTTTTTCCGGGCGAATGCGTCGCGAAGAGAGGGCTCTAATGCTCATTCTCGCCCTTTCCTTACTGGGATGGTTTGCCACAAGCCAGCAATCGCGCTACCTGGCTTCGTTGCTGATACCCGGACTCCTCCTGGTAGGCGGTGCGATAGAGCGTTCATCCGCAAGGGGGTGGGTCAAACTGGCGGTGGGGTTGCAGACAGCCTGGACGCTCTTTTTGTTTGTGGGCTTTCCTTTCGGGCAGGGAGACTCAGCGCCCCCAAGGAACGCTTACGAGCATTTTGCCCGCAATGCAGACCTGATCAATCGCCGGTTAGCCCTGCAGGTGGGGGGGATGACAGGAAGGGGAGGCGCCCTTGGTGACATCCTCACCGATACCTTCTCCTTTTGGGGGGGGACTTCCTGGATCAATGAGGCGGTCACGGGGCGCCTGGGAGCCACGGCACGTCAGGCTGGGGCGAGGCAATCGCGCCCGATGAAGGTCGCTCTTTTTGATGAACCCAGGGGATACTATCTCCTCGCAGAATACTTTTGGGCAAACCCCAACTATCACACCCTCATCCCTTACGACAACATTCGCTCGGCAGAAGAGTTTGTGGAAGCCCTTAAGCGATTAGGGACCACTCACCTTTACCTTAGTTTGGTTTACCTGGACCCTCAAGAGCGAGAGGCTCTGTTGCGGTTGATAGACCAGCCCGAGGGAGCAGGAACTTCTCCGTCATTGAGGGACCCATTCCGGAAATGGATCATAGAAGCCTATCATAAGGGGCTCATTCGCCGTGTGGGCGCCTTCAATAACTATGAAGGACCCGGCGAATGGCACGGCAGACCCCAGAGCTTTCTCTATGAGATCGTGGAGGGGGCAGATCCCGCTGGATGGACCCCTCCACCCTCTCAGTAAACTTACTTCTTGTATTGGCGGGGCACACGGGACATAATCCTTGTGGGTATCTCGTGGGGGGTAGTTCCGATTAGGTGAGCCAGATATTCTGCGGAAAGGGGTGGTTCAATGAGACTCACTTCGTCCCCGATCTCGGCTTCGGGGATGTGCGTGACGTCTACCATCATTTGGTCCATTGCAACCAGCCCGCAGATGGGCGCCCTTTTCCCGTGGATGAGGACTTCCCCTTTATTGCTGAGGGCACGAGGGTATCCGTCTCCATAGCCCACGCCGAGAGTGGCAATTCGGGAGGTCTTCTGGGTGGTGTAGGTCAACCCGTATCCGACGTTGCGGTTTGGGGGAAGTTCTCGCATAGCCATAATGCGCGTTTTCCAGGTGAGCACGGGCTTCAGGTCCCAATCAATGGGGAGATGTTTGATGCCATAGGCGAAAAGCCCCACGCGCACCATATCCAGCGCCATAAATGGGTAAAGGGCGAGAGCGGCGCTGTTGGCACAATGACATATCTTGGGATGGATGCCCTTCGCCTTCAATTCGCAAAGGATTTTCTGAAAACACTCAAACTGCTTGTTCGTGAACTTTTCCGAATGAACTGCATCCGCAAAGTGGGTTGCCACTCCCTCCAACTCTACGGATGGCAAAGACGCAATCTGGAGTGCTAATTCCACCGCTTTTTCGGGCAGAACCCCGAAGCGGCTCATCCCCGTGTCTATCTTAAGGTGAACGCGAACTTTTTTCCCCTGCCGTTGCGCCTCCTTGGAGAGGGCAACCGCGGTCTCTAAACGCTCCACCAAAGTTCTCAGATCGTAAAAAACTACTTGTTTGGCTTCCAGAGAAAGAGCAGGGGCAAGGACCAGAACGGGAGCATCAATCTCAAACTCGCGGAGGGCAACGCCTTCTTGTACCGTGGCGACTGCAACCCAGTCCGCTCCGGAGGCGAGGGCGTGTCTTGAGACGGGGACAAGCCCATGGCCATAAGCATCTGCCTTCACCACGAGGGCGAAAAGGGTGCGCGGTGGCAGATGGGAGCGCAGGGTTTGGATGTTATGGGCAAGAGCACGGAGGTTCACTTCTGCCCACGTCCTGGGGAATGTTGCCATAAGAGGACTTTATTTTACACGATAGCATCCCAGGGGGGCTATGAGGCATTCCCGTGAATGCCCAGCGAGGGTTATCCCTGCGGGGCTAATCAAAAGCCATAGGCTTTAGATCAGGGGAGACCTCAAAGGGAGCCGTGCACTTCTTTAACTCCTCTATGGAGACATCGGGATGAATTTCAGTAAGCACAATCCCCCCCTCAGGCTTCACATCAAAGACGCCCTTTTCCGTGATGATCCGGTGTACCACGCGGGTTCCCGTGAGGGGCAGGGTGCACTTTTCTAAGATCTTGGGGGAGCCGTCTTTGGCGGTGTGCGTCATAATGACGACAACATACTTCGCACCCGCCACGAGGTCCATAGCGCCCCCCATTCCTTTTACCATTTTTCCTGGAATCATATAGTTGGCGAGGTCGCCGTTCACGCTCACTTCAAGGGCACCGAGAATGGATAGATCAATATGCCCCCCACGAATCATAGCAAACGAGTCCGCACTGCTGAAGTAGCTTGCGCCTGGGCGCTCGGTGATGGTTTGCTTCCCCGCGTTGATGAGATCGGGGTCTACTTCATCCTCGGTGGGGAAGGGACCCACACCCAGCATCCCGTTTTCAGAATGAATCACAATATCCATTCCTTCGGGAATGTAATTAGCCACGAGGGTGGGCATTCCGATGCCCAGATTCACATACATTCCATCTTTGAGTTCTTTGGCAGCACGGCGAACGATGATCTCCCTTGCGTCCATTGCTTATTTAGAATACCCGAACAAGCCAGGAGGAAGGGAAAACCCCTATCCGTCAGAGCGGTTGGCAATAAGCCCTTTTCGCAAGGCTACGCGGACAATATAAAGCAGAGCTACCACGATGCCATAAAAGGCAACCATCGCTTCGCCGGTGGGGAAGTCTGCGCGATAGGAAAGGACCAGCCCCCCCAGGGAACTGGCAAGAGTCACTACCGTGGCTATCCCCACCGCGGTAAGGAGTTTCTCCGTGAACAGATAGGCGCACACTGCGGGCATCACCAGCCAGGTGAAGACCACAAGAACTCCCGCCACTCGCACGGACCAGGTGACCATAATGCCAATGAGGGCATAGAAAAGGAAATCAAAGAGAAAAGCCCGGACCCCCTTGGGCGCCTGGGGGTCTTCGTGGGAAAGGAGGGTCGTTGGCTTCCAGAGGGCTATGAGGGCAACGAGAACCCCCACATACCAGATCAGAATTCTCTTCACTTCCTCCCCTTCCACCACCAGGATACTGCCCGTGAGCAGATTTTTTAGCTCTTCCAAGCCATGGGCCGTTCGCGCCAGGATCAGGATGCCTACTGCTTGGGCGACAACGAAGACGATACCGATGATGGCTTCGTGGGGAACGTGGGGCGGACGAAACCTCGTGAGGGCAAAAAGGAGTGCCCCAAGGATGGCAAACCCGAAGCCCGTTGCCATCGTCTGGAGAGAGGTTGCCTCGTATCCCCGGTATACCGCCAGCGCCACCCCAAGAGCGGCGACCTGTGCGATCGCCAGATCTATGAAAATAATTCCACGGCGCACCACGTGCAAGCCCATCAAGGCGTGGAGAGGCGCCATTACGACTGAGGCAGTGAAAGCGGTACCCATCAAACTCCAGAACTGCATCCTCCTATCCTCCTAACGCTGACGACACCTGGGACACAAGGGTATCAATGAGCGAGATGTAATCTATTGCTTCGGGAACGTTTCCCACACTGAGGGGAATGATGACCACGCGCGCCCCCACACGCGAGGCGACGAACTCACCGTGTCGCGTGGAATAGTAGGGCTCCTGAAGGATGACTTTCACTTTATTTTGCGTCGCAATCTGGACCACTGAGGCGAGATGGCCCGGGGTGGGATCAATGCCCGGCTTGGGCTCCAGTTCCGCCACGATTTCTAACCCAAACCTGTGAGCGAAATAGTTGAGACTGCGGTGATAGGTGATGATGGGTGTTCCGCGCAAGGGTTCCATTTTACTCGCCCAACCCCCTAATTGCCCTGAAAGGTTCCGAGCGCGGAGTTCTTTCAAGAGCACTCCCCTGGATTGCCACTCCCACAGCGTGTCTGGCTCCAGTCGTTCCAGCAGGACCGGGCCAAACATTTTGCGGTCAATTTGCTCTATGAACTTGTCGGCGGAGGCGCGGTAAAAGTCCCCGTTGGCGGGGTCTATTTCCGCCAGTTTATTCGCTATGCCTTTGGCCATAATGCGGGCGTTGTGGGGGTCAGTCCAAACGTGAGGGTTGCCATAAGGGTGCACATCTCCAAGGGCGCGGGAGACGACCGCAGGCTTGTCCAGTACGGGCACTCCTGTGGAGGCGTAATAGTGTCCGCGTCCCCCGATTCGGATGGCTGAGTTCCTGCTCCCTTGGATGATGGCGCTTTCCCAGCCAACTTCCAGGTCTAAGCCCACTGCGATGAATAAATCCGCTTCTCGCAGAAGGCTCATATAGCTAGGCTTTGCCTGGATCTTGTGGGGGTCGCGAGCTCCTGTGACGATGGAAACCACCCGGACCCGCTCTTGCCCTATCACCTTGACGATGGAAGCGAGGTCTTGAGTGGTGGTGACGACGTGCAAAGCAGGAGGAAGCAGAGTGCCTGCTGTTGCCAGGAATGTAGAGATAGAAATGCCAAGCAATAGATTCATCTCCATAGCCTCCTTAGTATTTGTGAATGGGGTGGGGTCCGAGGACCCACTGGAATTGAAAGTTCAGTCTTTGAGTTCTGGGTTCACCAGCGCCGTAAATATTTTCATATTCCAGGCGCCAGTGCTCAAACTCTGTTATTTTCAAGGTGATGCCAAGGGTGTATCCTTGGCGGGTGCCCCCTCCGGGCAACTCTACAGCGTCCCACCGCCCGGAGAGAAACCAGCGCGGGATGATCTGGTACTGAGTCCCCAGAAAGCCTCCCGTAACGGTACTATCCGTCCCTCCAACCTTCAACCAGTAAATTTCCCCTTCAAGGAGTGCGGAACACCAGGCAGTTCCAGGGGTCCATCGGGCGGCGAAGTCTATCCCGAACAGTCGCGTTCGGGAAGTATCAAAAGGAGCATCTGCATAGGAAGCCCCTACCTGGGCGGACCAATCCTCCGTGAAATCAAAGAAAGTCCGGTACCGAGCGAGGTAAAGGGGGTTTTTAGTTCCTTCCGTAGTGAAAAAGGGGCTTTCTGCGGGGTCCAGGACCTCCAGGGTGATTTCGTGGAACTGCCTGCTGGGGAACAGATAACTCAGGGAGCCACCCGGGGCGCGTAAGCCTTCCTCTCCCAGGTAAGTCTTGATTACAAGGGGATAGTCAATGTAAATGAGTTCGTCCCGGTGAAATCGGTTTGCCCGTCCTATTGCCCCGGCAATCTTCCCGAACTTGGCTTGGAAGCCCTTGCCTAAGTTGGAATAAATGCCAAAGGCTTCCTCTACCTCGGTAACGGTTTCCCCATCCTCATCGTGTACTGCGGCGAACGCTTCCACACGAAGGAAGGGGTCCACATCTGCTGAAAAGGCGACCTCCAATTCCCGAAAGCGGAGGCGCTGGTCGCCCTCTTTGCTCCACAGGACGCCTCCAAAGTCCCCCACCACGCTTATGGCGGGGTTGAAGACCGTTTGCCCTGACGGGGGAACCTGCCCAAGGAACGGCAGGACTCCCGAAAGAACCATCAAGCCTGAAAATGCCATCGTGTATCTCCTCCATCCTCTGGGGGAATTCCCCAAAAGGGTACGGGGTTGAGAATTTGCAACATTATTGCATTAATTTTTAGGAAAGTCAAGGTCCACGTACACGGGGAGATGGTCAGAGGCAAGGGTGCCAGGGATTCCCCGCCCTGAGGGTGCCCCTCGGAGAGCCTCTGGACGGGCGAAAATCTTGGCAGAACCTTCTGAGAGCTTGGCAAGTGGAGGGGAGACGAGGATTTGGTCAAATAAAATTTGAGTAACATCTAAATCGTCGGGGTACCGATAATCTTTATTCCTCCAGCGGTCATTTTCCTTGCGTGCTCCGCGAACCCGGGGAGTAAAGGGTTCTCCTCTAAAAAGCGCATAGGCTGCAAAGGAAACATAGTCTTGTGCCCAAAGAGGCTCGCAGAGGTTCACCAGGAGGCGGTCGGGGTCATTCTCCATCTTGCCCTCCGCGAAGAGGTCCCCTGTCTCCAGGATGTTCAGGCTGGTGTCATCGGGGGTGTCGTTAAAGTCTCCAAGGAGGATGGCATAGGGTTCGTTACGGGCACGGATATAGCCTGCGAGGAGGGCGGATGCCATAATTCTCTGGGGGTCGGTGATGCGTCTCCCACCTCTCCTACTTTTCAGGTGAACCACATAAACGACGATGTCAGGTCCCTGAGGGGGCGAGACAACGGCGCGCAAGACATCACGTCCCCCAGGGAAAGCAGTCTCAAACTCTTTACCGGCAAAGAGGAGTTCACTGTAAGCCAGCGTGAGCGGTTTTCTGACCGCCAATGCCACTTCCTGGTCCTCACCGGGTGAGTCTTGAATAGCGATTTCCCATTCTGGACCGAGTATGGCTTTCAATGCATGAAGGCTCTGAATTTCCTGAAGGGCGAGGATGTCTGGCTGAAGGTTATGGATGACGGAGCGCAGGTTCTCAATCCTTGTTGGGGATTCTTCTTCGGAGAGGAAGGCGATATTGTAAGTGGCGACGCGGAGCCCTCTATTTTCTATGGGCTGGGAGGTGTGGGAAGCGGAGGGTGGGTTCAGGGGAGCCCCGGACAGTTCCTTCTTTGGCTGGCAGAAGATCTGGAGAAGCCAGAACGAGGCGAGGGCTACCCCAACTACGATCCCAATCGGGGCGAGCCTGGAGGTGCTCATAATTATTTGATACCCGAGGGGCAGGAGGTCGGTGTACAGCGTCAAATACTAAGGCAAGGTGTAGCGGAGTCTAAAAAATGGGAGTGTATCGTTCAGAAGAGAGTCGCTCGCCTGACCCGATGGGGTATGTGGCGGATAAGCCGGTGGGTTTTGTAGGCATTGTGCTTTTTTCCCTCTGCTTTGTTTGCACGGGGTTTGACATTGCAGGCAATGCGCTGGGCGTTGGGAATGAGGTGAATTTAGGTCCCTGGGCAATTTTTTTGGAAGTGGTGCAGTGGCTTTTCCTTTTGGGCTCTGCTATTGGATGCATTGGCATTTTACTGAGCGTGCGCTGGGGTTTTTTGCTTGGGGTGTTTATGCCAGTTGGCTGGGTCCTTGCGATGGTAATTTATTTTGTTTTGTTTTGGGACGGCATACGATCAGCGTTAGAGGCTCAAGCCTTTGAGAGAAATTATGAGAGGATGGCAGAGGGAGGTGACCGCCATCTCCGCAAACCATAGAGTTAACGTTAGAAGTGGCAATGACGGTTGTTGTCATCATAGTTGTGGTGATGGCGCTCTTGGCTTTATTATTTAGCCTTTATTCGTTGCTCCGGCTTTTGGGCGCGGTGGGTCAGAAGCCTTCCTCCTGATGCTGGAGGAGTTCCAGGGCTTGAGGAAGCCAGAGGTCGTTTTCGCTTCCCTTGTCGTCTTTTCCATCACCGCCCGTGGAGTACCATTTACCGTCCCGGCGCTTGAGCAGAAGCCTTCCTGAGAAGGGGTCCCCTCGCAGGTCAGAATGGATGGGGTGGGCGCTTTTGGGATTGTCGGGGTCAAACAAAGGGTTCCCCAGCCGAAAGGCTCGCGAAGCGCTTTCCAGCAAGATCAGTCGGGTGAGGGTGGAGTGAAGGGCATAGCGGGGGTGAAGGGCGTCCCATTGTTTCCCATAGGCTTGAAGGGCTTTACCGATCTCCGTTGCTGGCGGAATATGGGGAGGCTTTCTATCTTTATGAGGGGGTTGTTGGGCGCGGGCTTCTAATTCGGTGTAAATGCGGTCAACGTCTTCCACCACTTCCCGCTTATGGAACCACCAATAGAATATGCTTTTGTCTATGGCGGGGCTGATTTTAGAAAGCAGAGAGGGTTGTTCCAGGTAACGGGCGATTTTGGCACGCTGGGCTTTGATGAAGTCATCAAAGGGGAGGGCGATGCGCTCCACTTCCTGGAGTAGAGAGACCATTTCTTTCAGAAACGAGGGGTCTTCGGTGCTGATGAGGAGTTCATAGAGTTTGGGTAATAACTTTTTTTCTAATTCCAGGGCTTTTTGGATGTGCTCTACCTCATAAGTTCGTTCCAGGGTTCTGGAAATTCTCATTGCGTTGATCATGAGGTTTCGTGCCTCTACTTGCTGGTTTGCCTTGATGAGTTCTTCCACCATCTTTGGTATTTTTTGATGGAGGGCGGAAAGCGCCTCAGAAACCGTTGATAGGGTAGAGGGCGAGGCAGGGATCCCGAATTCTACGTTTACCACGTTGTTGGGCAAGCACCACCGCGCGCTTGTCTCTATCCACTTCAGAAAATCTTTTAGGGAATCCCCAGTTGGGATGGATTTCAATTGCTTCAGCAGTTCTTCTGCTTCGGGTGAGTTTTCCCTGGGGAGGCTTTCTGCATACAGCCGGGCGGAGAAGTTAGTAGAAGCGGTCCAGGTGAGGTATCCCATGGCGAGAAGAAGGAGGAAAGAGGTGAGGATTTTCAAAGTCCGCATATTCTCTCACATTGGAGGGCGAGGGCTTTTTGGCAATTGCTCTCCTTCGGGAACTTTTTGTTTCGTGATGAGCCACACCGAGAGATCCTTATGGATTTCAATCAGATGGTATGAGTTTTCAAAGAAGGGCATATCGTGGGAGCGGAGTATCGCAGTGTCATCAGGGGCGTCCTTTTGGGGTGGCAGATATTGGAACTTCTCTTTGACGGAAGAAAGGGTTTCAGGTTCAAGGTACTCCTTGAGGGCTTCAAGGTCGTCTGGGAATTTTTGATGATCGGATAGATAACGTTTGAGTGCGGACCTGACGGGATTTACTAAGCGTTGCGTCTCTACTAATTGGGAGACTCCTCCAAAGCCTTTTCCGATTTCCTTCAGGGTAGAGGACACATAGACGACGCAAACAATGCCAAGGGCGAGGAGAAGGGCAACTGCGACTAAGATAACGACGAGGAGGGTGTTTTTGGAGTTGCTCATTTTATCTTCGGTGTGAAGTCCATTTTTCGGGTGACCCTTCGACAGAAGCCTGCCATAAGCCTGGCACAGTTTTCCACATCGGCGAGGTGAAGGCATTCTACCGGGGTATGCATATATCGGAGAGGCACGGAAAGAAGCCCTGTAGCCATCCCCCTTCCTGCAATTTGCATTGCGTTAGCATCCGTGCCCGTTCCCCCAGGCGCCACTTCCAATTGGTAGGGGATCTTTTCTTCTTCTGCGGTAGCGATAAGGAGGTCAAAAACGGTGTGGTTAATGTTGGGACCCCGGCAGATGACGGGACCTTTCCCCAGGCGGATATCCCCTTCCTTTCGCTTATCCACTCCGGGGTAATCGGTGGCGTGGGTCACGTCTACAGCGAGTCCCACTTCCGCGCCTGTGGCATAGGCGGAGGTGCGCGCTCCCCGTAAGCCGATCTCCTCTTGCACGGTGGCGACCCCAATCACCCCTATCTCCTTACTTGGGGGCTTCTCGCTAAGAAGCCTTAGGGCTTCCGCCACCACGAAACTTCCCATCTTATTATCAAACCCTCGTGCGGTAGCGACCTCTCCGGACAATCTCTGGAATTCCCATTGGTAAGTTATCACATCCCCGAGGGAAATCATTTTCAGGGCTTCCTCTCGTGAAGTGGCACCTATATCAATCCATAAGTCCTGGATCTCGGGCACCTTTTTGCGTTCTTCTTGGTTCATCAGGTGGATCGCTTTACGACCGATAACCCCTGGGACCTTCCCGTTCCTGGTGTGAATCCAGACCCTTTGTCCTAAAGGAATGGTGAGGTCGTGCCCCCCGATGGTGGCGAAGTAGATAAGTCCCTCGTCGGAAACATAATTTACTGCAAAACCTATTTCATCCATATGTCCTGCCAGCATAATTTGTCGTTTGGCTTTGGGGTGGATCATTGCCCACACGTTTCCCATCACATCCGTTTTTACTTTGTGAACAAAAGGAGCGGTATACCGCCGAAAAACTTCCGCAGCGGGCATTTCAAAGCCCGAAGGGGACGGGGCGTTGACGAGCTCTTTGAAGAAAGTTAGAGATTCCTTTCGCATACCTTCGGTTTTATACCCCATCGCCTTCTTTTCCTGGTGAAGGCTTTTCAGGAAGTGCTCCCGGTTAAGGGTTTTTCCCCTGCAGGGCTACGAAGGAGTGAATATCCCTGACTGCCCCTTGCGAAGCCTGCGCTTCAAGGTAAATCGCAATACAATGAGGTCTTTGATCATTTGTAAACCGTGTTGGAGCAAGTTCACCTTAGAGCCTTCCTGGTGCGCCCAGCGAATGGGGACTTCGGCGATGGGATAGCCCAGAGCTCTTGCCAGCATCAGTGCCTCAAAATCAAATCCATAACCATCAAGAGTGCAGAGCGAAAAGATTTCTTTTGCGGGCTTGTGTGCGAAGAGTTTAAATCCACATTGCGTATCCTGAATCCCGGGGACACCGAGAAGTTGAACTAATTTATTGAAAAGCCTTCCCGCCCACTCGCGATACTTCGGTTGGCGTATCTCCAATTGGCTTTCTTGCATTCCACGAGAACCAATGGCTATAGGGCTTTTCGCACGGAAGAGTTTCTCCACTTCCTCAATGGGCGCCGATAAGTCTGCATCGGAAAAAAGGAGCCAATCCGAGTTGGCGCTCAACATACCCGTCCGCACCGCACATCCTTTGCCCCGATTAGGGCGGTATTCAATCAGGTGAATTCGCTCCTCTTTTTCTGCCAGCCGGCGCACGATGGCTCCCGTCTGGTCCGTGCTTCCATCGTTGATCACCAGAATGTTCCAGGAGTATGCTTGCGCCCCGAGGTATTCGCAAATGCGCTTCAGGGTTTGCTCTATGCGCCCCTCCTCGTTGTAAGCAGGGATAATGACCGTCAGGAAAGGACGACTCACGACGCTCATTTTACTCTTTTCTTCATCCTGCGCCCTTTTGGGATTCCCGAACTCCCTACTTTAAGCCCAGAACTTCGGGAATGGACCAGTTGGCAGATTGGAGCAGACAAAGTGCAGTTTCTTCATCTACATTAAGTTCCGTGCACACTATAGCGATGGCGCGCTGGCGTAATTTTTTATTGACGGGCGTAACGTAAGCCATAAGGTTTTTGTGTACCCGCCCGCAAAGCACCATAGCACCCGTGGTGATTTGATTCAACGCCATTTTTTGTGCGGTGCCCGCTTTCAAGCGAGTGGAGCCTGCGAGGACCTCGGGTCCCGTATTGAGGAATACCTTGAGGTCGGCGAGAGAGAAGAGGGGAGCCTCTTCATTGTTAGCCATACCTATGGTCGGGATGCCCCTTTGCCTGGCTTGGCGAACGACCTCCAGGGTGTAGGGCGTTTGCCCACTGGCGCTCACGCCGATTACCAGATGCTCGCCTTTGCCTGAGTGCGACAGGGCTTTTTCCAAAGCGTCTTGCGCCTGCTCCACGTCATCTTCTCCTGCTTCCCTAACGGAAGCATAGGGAGTGAGGGCAAGGAACCGCTCGGGTTCCACGCCAAAGGTGGGAGGCAGTTCTGCTACTTCCATCGCACAGAGGCGCCCCGAGGTGCCCGCACCCACAAAAAATGTGGTCCCTCCCCTTTGATAACATTTCGCAACCATTTCTGCGGAGCGAGCCAGAAACTCCCGGGCTTCCTGAACCGCTTGACAGGCGCGAAGGTCTTCTTGGGACATAAGGGACATCAATTCCTGCACGGTCATTTCTTGCAGGCGGGAGGATTCGGGATGGGGCTTTTCTGTCTGCATACTCAAGCTTGAGAACGTTCCTCAGCGATGAGCGTGGCACCATACACAGGCGGGGGAAGGTCAAACTTCGCAACCACTTCTTCCACCCGGCACCAGAAAGTTAATTGCTCGGAAAAGGCTTTCCGAAAAACGGGTTCCTTCCACAAGCCTCCCTGGCAACCAACCCGTGCACGCAAAAGTTCTGGATGATATTCCCTGAGGTGAATGGAGACGAGATGGGCTAATTTCCCCGGATGGATGCGGAGGGCTTTCAGGGCATAGATCTCTCCTCGCTCCGCATCCCGGGCGAAGGCAGGGGCAAGGGATGCGAGGAGGTAGACGGGGTCAGGAGACTGATAAAGGATTGCGAGGGCTGTTTTCGGGTTCTCCGTTCCGAACACTTCCAAGATGGCACGCCTGAGGCTTGGCGAAACTTCATATTCTGGTGCTTCCAGAAAGTGGAGAAACACCTCTCGCCCATATTGAAAGGCACTTCCTTCGTCGCCTAAGAGATACCCTTTGCCACCCGTGCCATGGATTTTCCCACCTCGTCCGTAACTCGCTACGTAGCTTCCGGTTCCTGCAATCACGCACACATCCACATCCCCCTTGCAAGCCCGAAGTGCCGCCTCATAATCGGGGATGACGAAAATTTCTGCACCCGGAAACAGTTCTTGTAGGAAGCCTTTCACCTCTTCTTGTTGCGTGTCCGTGATAAGACCCGAGAAAGCCCCACACACCACGCTGGGGGAGGGGCACCCTTGGGTGGCTTGGCGAAGGCTTTCTTGCCATCCGGTGGAGCCCGGGCGGGCAACGTTGGCAGGTCCTCCCTCTCCACGGAACAAGATTTGCACACCCTCCCGGAGCAGGGCGGTGGTTCGTGTGCCTCCGCAATCCAAGCCGAGGTAGGTTGCCACAGCCCATTATCGCCTATGGGGCGAGGGAAAGTGGTGCCCTTCCCTGAGGAGGTAGGGGACGGGTTAGAATGGATACCCTATGCACCCTGTTGCGGTTGCGCTAATGGGTCCCACCGCGGTGGGGAAGACCCTCGTGGCGGAATGCCTTGCGGAGACGCTCCCGGCTCGGATTATCAACGCGGATGCCTTCCAGATGTATAAGTATCTGGATATCGGGACGGCAAAGCCGGATAACCGGCATCTTTATGAACTTCTGGATATTTTGGAGCCGGAAGAATCTTGTACCGTAGGTCGCTTCGTCCGGCTGGCGCGTAGCATCCTCGCTCGGGAGGCAGAAGCAGGGCGCCATAGCATCGTCTGTGGGGGCACGGGGCTTTACATCCGTGCCCTTTTTGAGGAATATTCCGAGATGAAGCCTCCGCCCGAGCCGGGGCTGCGAGAGAGCCTGGAGGAAGCCCTTCGCCTGGTGGGACCTGAGGAGTTGCTTCGCAGGGAAGGGGTGGACCCCTCTGAGGCACCCCCGGATGCCCTTAGAAACCCTGTTCGCCTGGTGCGGTTCTTAGAAAAAAGAAGGCTCTCCGCTCAGGGGGAGCCTTTAGGTCCTCCCTGGCATACTTTACGCTACAAAATAGGGCTACGGCGAACGCCCGGGGACTTAAAAAGAAGGATTGAGGAGAGATTTGACGAAATGATGAGTAAAGGTTGGATAGAAGAGGTCCGTTCCCTCCTGGCGAGGGGGGTAACAGAAAAGTCACCTGCTTTTCGGGCGATTGGGTACAGGGAGTTGGCAGGGGTGGTGAGAGGTGAGATGAGCCTTTCGGAGGCGCGGGAGATGATTTTGAAACAAATGTGGCAATATGCGAGGCGTCAAATGACGTGGTTGAGAAAGGAGCGGAATCTGAGATGGTTGGACGCCCAGAGACCGCCTGAGGTAATTGCAGAGGAGATTGCTCAGTTGATTTCGGGAGAGGAGGAGGCTGATGGGTAAAGCATTGAATCTTCAAGATATGTTTTTGAATCAAGTTCGGAAGGAAGGGATACTTGTGACGATTTATCTTGTGTCTGGCGTGAAGTTGGAAGGTTATGTCCGGGGCTTTGACACTTTTTGTGTATTATTTGAAGGTGCGGGGAAGCCAACCCAATTGATTTACAAGCACGCTATTAGTGCGATTGTGCCTTCTAAAGCCTTGTCGGGAGGGCGCGGCGAATCAGAGGGGGAGGCAGAATAATGCCCCTCCGCTTCCTCAAGATGCATGGATTGGGAAATGACTTTATCCTTCTAGATGGAGTTTCTGAACCCCTTCCCTCGGCAGATTGGGCCACCCTCTCCCAACTCGTCAATGACCGCCACACGGGCATCGGAGGAGATGGCTTGATTCTCATTCTGAAGGGGGATTCGGCTCCCATCAAGATGAGGATGTTTAACCCCGATGGGTCCGAAGCGGAGATGTGTGGGAACGGAATACGATGCGTGGGGAAGTACGTGTGGGAAGCGGGCTTGTGGCGAGGGGAGAACGTTCCGGTAGAGACGGCCGCCGGCGTCTTGAGCCTCAAGTTAAACATAGAAGGGGATCGGGTGGCGTCGGTAACGGTGGATATGGGCAAAGTGAGAACAAGGCGGGGAGAGATTCCTATGCAAGGAGCCCCTGAGGATGAGGCTTTGTCTTTTGAAATCACGGTGAACGGGGTTTCTTTTCACGCCAGTGCTGTGTCTATGGGGAATCCCCATTGCGTGATTTTTGTGCCCGACGTCCACGAAATTGACATAGAGCAGTGGGGACCCAAAATTGAAACCCATCCGCTCTTTCCTGAAAGAACCAATGTCCACTTTGCGCAAGTGGTGTCCCCTAAGGAAATAATCCAGCGCACCTGGGAGCGAGGAGCGGGCAAGACACTTGCTTGTGGGACGGGGGCGTGTGCGGTGCAAGCAGTAGCTCACCTTACGGGAAGAACAGAGAACGAAGCCCTGGTTCATCTCCCTGGAGGAGATCTCCTTATCACTATAAAAGGCGACCGGACCGTCTTGATGACGGGTCCGGCCGAGGCGGTGTTTGAGGGGGTATGGGAAACCCTTTATGCAGCTCCTGAGAGAGTGCTCAGGTAGCGGGAAAGGCGAAACCTCGTGTTTCCAGAATAATCAAAGAATTCCAGCCCCGCCCAAGAGGGCTTGGTGTTGGAGCGCGTGACGATAGCCAGGAACTTGAAGTCCCCCTCACCGTCAGGGTTGAGGATTCGCAAAGCGACAAGACTGCCTCTTTCGAGAGGCGTTTGGCATTCCAGTTTGCACCCCACGTCGCTAAGGTCTGCGATGTGTGCCGGGACTCGCTGAAAACCGGGTTCGCCTCCCTCTTCTTTGACGAGGGTGAGTTCACCCGTGAGGTTTACCGGATAGCGAGGAGCCCGGCGTCGGTCAAATTGCACCCATTTGGCTTGGTCCACTTCAATCACGTGGCTCCTGCCAAAGCGGGTAATGGAACGCACGGTGGCGATCGCATGGCTTTCGGGGACATCCCCGCGCATAATCAGCGTGATACGACTGCCTACCGTCAAAGTATCTGTGGCATCGTTAGAAGGGCAGGAGACCGTTAACGGCTCTATGCGTTCTACACGCACGCTTGTGAGCACAGCCTTATCGTCTTGCCCTTGAACCAAAAGCAGATAGTCACCAGTTCTTACCATAGAAACCGCCCCGTGAGGTTGGCGCCTCGGCTCCTTTGAGGGCACCGAGACTGAGATTTTCGTAAGGATTATCGGGATTCCTCTGGTGGATTTGCAGGGCTTTGGGGGGAGCGCAAGAGGGCTTTTAACGTAAAGTGGGCTTCTTCCAGCCCCAGGAGCCTCCCAACCCATAGATAAACCCACGCACCCCCCATCCCCAGAATCGTGAGCCGAAGGAGCGAGACCGCGTTGCCTGCCAGCCCTTTGGGGGTCGGCGTCCCGTGAGCGATAAGGGCTATCAGGATACCCGTAAAAATACCAGCCAAAAGGCTGAGGGATACACTGCGAAGAACAATCGGGGTGTCAGTGTGCGTGAGTTTGCGCCTAAGCCCTATAAACATCAACACCAGCAGAAAGATAGCGGATAGGGAGACTGCCAGAGCAAGCCCTTCATAAGGGAAGGGAGGCATTCCGAAAAGAGAGCAGAGCATCAGAAAAAGCAGGGTCGCTATGGTTCCTAAGAGGATAGGGGTCAAGGTGTCTTCCATAGCGAAATAGGCACGCATTAGAACGGGATGGGCGCACCAGGCAAAAACCCCTATGCTGTAAAACCGCAGACAGGAAGTAACATATTCCGTGTTTTCGTGGGTGAACCTTCCATACTGGTTAAGCACCCTCACCACGTCTTCAGCCAGGACGAACAGCACTACAGAAGCGTAAACTCCAATGAACATACTGGTGCGCAGGGTTCGGCTCATTGTGCGCAGGAATTGGGTTGGTTCGTTTCTCGCATAAAGGGTGACTAACGTGGGAAAGACCGCAATCGCCAGGGCTTGCCCGAAAACCCCTAAGGGCGCCTGCATAATTCGGTTACCAATTTCCAGGGCACTGATGGCCCCTTCACCGTGGAGGGAGCCAAAACTGCGTACCGCGATAGCATAAATTCCCGGAAGGCTCAATCCAAACAAAACGGGCACCATCATTTTGAAGACCCGTTGCACGCCTTCGTGTCTGTAGTCCAGGGAAACGCGATAACGCGCTCCAAATCGCCACATAACGAGCAGGGGAATAAAAAAGTTTCCTATCAAGGCTCCCAGAAGGGCTCCCCACGCAAGGCTGTAAATGGAAGGGGTGAAGTAATGGGATAAAACTAACGCTCCTGTGATGATTCCCAGGTTATATATGTTGGGGGCTAACCCGGGCGTCAAAAAGTGCTTACGGGCATTCATCGTCGCGAACATTAACCCTCCAAGGAAGAACGCAAACTGAGCAGGCAGAAGAATGCGAGACATCGCAATCGTCTCCGGAATGACTTCTTTGACTAACCCGGGCGTGAACACCCGAACGAGCACCGGGGCCAAAACCTCTGCAACCCCTAGGAGCACCACGAGCGCCAAACCCATTATCGTGGCAACGGTGGCAAAGAGTGACCACGCTTCTTCTTGTTTGCCTTCTGCCCAATAGCGTCCAAAAACAGGAAGGAAAGCACTGCTCAAGGCTCCGCCCGCTAAAAGAAAAAATATAAGGTCGGGGATGATAAAAGCAGCGCGATACGCATCGGTATGAGCATTTAAACCAAATTGAGCGGAAATGACGGTGTCCCTCAGAAGACCAAGGAGACGGCTTGCAAAAAGAGCCAAGACCATCAAAGCGCCTGCTTGAGCGACGCTTAATGGCTTGGGGTCAGAGGACACTGCTTTATGAAGCGTCCAAAATGCGCCTTACCGCATCTGCAATAGTGTCCTTCCCTTGAAACCCCACGAGGCGATCCACTTCGCGCCCGTCCTTAAACAAAACCAGCGTGGGAATGCTCATAATCCCTAACTTCACCGTCAACTCGGACTCCGTGTCCACATCTACCTTGAACACGGTCAGTTTGCCGGCAAACGACCGGGCTATTTCTTCCACATAAGGCGCGATCGCCTTGCAGGGGCCGCACCATTCAGCCCAGAAGTCTATCAGCACAGGAAGGGAAGAACGAAGAACCTTTTCTTCAAATTCACTACTGGTAAGAGTAGAGGTCATCCTTTGGCAACTCCTTCAACCCCTTAAGGATACCCCAACCAGGCAGGGAACCCCCCTTGTGCCCCCTCCGGTAACAATTCGTGCCAGAATGCGTCAAAATACAAAAATGTGGCGGGTTCCGCCATAATCACCAGAACTATTCCATCAGGAGGATGCTGGAACGATGAAAGTGAAAACTTTAGCAACCATTGCCCTTCTCGGGGGTATTCTTGTCGCTTTTGCGCCTCAGGCGGGGCGGGTTAAGCCCGAAGGCGGTTTGCTGGGCATCAAACTCTATGACCCCGCAGTAGAGGTCGTTAAGCGCTTCGGCTCCCCCACCGACGTGGAGGCGGTCCAGATAGGGAGAGAAGGAGGAGCAGGTGGGGGCGCGCCCGGAGGAGCCCCTTCCCAGCCAGGTTTCGCTCCGCCCCCTGGGGGCGCAGGTGGAGGAGTAGCAGGAGCAGCGTTTACCGTCCCTCCCTTGAGCATCAACTTGCAAACCACCGGCTCAGGACGTGAGCGCCCCGTTGTGGCGGGAGCGGGAGGCGGACCCACGCCCCCTGGCGGAGGAGGTGGAGGGGGAGGAACCACCGGGACTGCTCAAGCCGAGTATGTGCGGTGGATCTATCGCCGAGGACCTGCCAGCAGTTTCAACTTCGTCTTCAATAAGCATAACAGGGTCGTGCAAATTGAGGCGATCGGGATCTCCAACCCCCAAGCGCGCACCAGCCAGGGCATCACCCTGGGGGCTTCCCTTGCAGAAGTGATCCGTAAATACCAAAATCCCGACGGCTATGATGTGGGGTCGGATTACTTTATGGTGCGCTTTTTGCAGAGATATAAGGTGGCTTTTCGGTTCACCCGTGAGCACGCAAGGGCACCCTATCGCGTCACCAGCATCATCGTCTCCGCAGGACGGGAGCACGGCACTCCCGCCAGCCCCTCCGGCGGTCCTTCGGGTGGATGACGGATGTTGAGCGAGTTCGCAACGCTTCCGATATCGTAGCGCTGGTTAGCGAGCGCGTCTCGCTCAAGCCATCCGGCAGAAATTTCAAGGGTCTTTGTCCATTTCATCCGGAGAAGACCCCTTCTTTTTATGTCTATCCCGATTCGCGCAGTTTTTATTGCTTTGGCTGTCACGCCAGCGGGGATGTCTTTGATTGGGTGGAGAAAACCTATGGGGTGGATTTTGGAGAAGCCCTGAAAATCCTGGCTCAAAGGGCGGGCATTGCCCTCACGAGAAAAGCGCCCCAGGAGGAGGCTCAACGCTTGATGGCAGTGTTGGAATCCGCAAACCTCTTCTTTCAAAGGCAGTTGGCGGATTCCCCGATAGCCCTCCAGTATGCCCGAAAGCGGGGCTTGGATGAGCCTACCCTCAAAGAGTGGGAAATAGGCTATGCCCCCGATGCTCCGGAAGCCCTGGCAAACCATTTGAAAAAATCCGGGCATACCCTGCGAGACGCCGCTTCTGCGGGCGTGGTCTATGGAGATCCAGGGCAGGGATACCTTGATTTCTTTCGCAATCGCCTCATCTTCCCTGTGCGCGATGCGCGCAAACGCCTCGTCGCCTTCGGCGGAAGAGCGCTGGGAGCTTCGGAGCCTAAGTATCTCAATACCCCGGATACCCTCCTTTTCCGAAAAAGCGCGCTCCTGTATGGCCTTTGTTATGCCAGGATGCCCATCGCCCGCGAAAAGTCTGCCGTCCTTACGGAAGGATATATGGATGTCATCGCTTGCCACCAGGCAGGAGTGAAGCAGGCGGTCGCTTCCCTCGGCACCGCCCTTACCCCAGAGCAGGTGCGCTTACTGAGTCGGGCGTGCGAAACCCTCATATTTCTATACGATAACGACGATGCGGGAAGGAAGGCTCTGGAGCGCGCCCTCGCCCTCGCTAAGTCCCAGGGAATGAACTGCAAGGTCGTCCTCCTGCCCGCAGGAGAAGATGCCGATGGAGTCCTCCGAAAGTTTGGTCCCGAAGAGTTGAGGGCGCGGATCCAGAGTGCCCTCAGCCCCCTCGCCTTTCGCCTGGAAGCTCTGAAACAAACGTACCGGGCAGAGCCAGGCATCGCAGATGAAACTTTCTGGAGGGAGGCGGTGAGGATTCTGGCGGAAAGTGATGCCCCAATGGAAACCGAAGCCCAAATTCTGGAACTCTCCGCCTGGATGCCCACGGCGAAAAGGGACCAGCGCTCCGCCGCCGAAGCCCTTAGAAAAGAAGTGCGCCTGGCTCAGCGACGGCGGAAGCCTGCTCCCCCTCCCCGGTCTGTCGGGTCACCCCGCCCCCCCTCCAAAGTCCCCGTTAAAGGTCCGGAAAGAATCCTGCTCAGGAGTGCCCTCTATCCTGAATACCGGAGTATCGCCTGGGAGTGGCTCCGGAAAGACATCTTCCAAACAGAACCCGCCAGGCGACTCGCTCAAGCCCTGGCAAGCCTTGCGGAGCACCCGCCCCCCTGGGATAAGGAAGGATTGTTGGCACGGCTTCCTGAGGAGGTGCGAGGGGAGCTCCGCCTCCTGGATAATGCCCCCTGGGACCCTCTCACCCCTTCTGCCATAGAGGATGCCTGCCAGCGAATGGAGCGGGAAAAAAAAGACCGCCAGTTGCGAGAAAGGATAAAACAAAATCCTGCCGACCGAGAAGCCATAGAGGAATTAGCGAGGATTCGTGGCGAATTAAAATAAACCCCGAGGCGAAAGGAGAAAAGCGGGGGTGCAGGCGATCTGATGAACAACCAGTTCGGTTTTTCAGGTTACGATTATTCAGGGCGCTTAAGGAGAACCCGGCGCCAACCCCATCTCCCTGCGTTCTCCCCAAGAAGGGAAGAAACCGAAGACGAACTCCTCTTATCAGAAAACACCGAAAGTTCCACCCAGGCGACCGACGACGTCCGACATTGGCTCACCGTGGTGGGGCGCATGCCCCTCCTCACTCCGGAGCAGGAATTGGCTCTGGCAAAATTAGCCCGACAAGGAGACCCCTCTGCAAGAAGGACACTCATAGAAGCGAACTTACGCCTCGTCGTCAATGTGTGTAAAAACTATGCGGGGAGGGGAGTTCCCCTCCAGGACCTCATCCAAGAGGGAAACCTGGGGCTTATCCGTGCGGTGGAAAAATTTGATTATCGCAAGGGTTTTCGTTTTAGCACCTATGCGATGTGGTGGATTCGCCAGGCGGTCATACGTGCCCTCGCATCCCAGAGCCGAACCATTCGCCTCCCTAACCACACGTGGATGAAGTTGAAGCGCATCGCCGAGGTGCGAGCGGAACTGGGAATCCAATTGGGAAGACAGCCCACCGAGGAAGAAATTGCGGAAAAAGCAGGCATCCCCCTGGCAAAACTCCGCTTTCTCCTCCAGGTTGCGGAAGGTCCCCTCTCCCTGGAGGGGCATCCCCAGGACACCGACGAAACAACCCTCGCTGAGATCTTGAGCGATGAGGAAAGTGCCGAGGAAATTGCGAAAAAAGCGATGCGCCACACCTTGCGGAAGCACCTCTTCACCTTGCTGAAAACCTTAGACCCAATGGAACGGGAGATTCTCCTCCTTCGGTTCGGATTTGTGGATGGCTGTTCCCATTCGCTGGAAGAAATAGGCAAACACCTCGGCATCGGAAGGGAAAGGGTCAGACAATTGGAACAAAGAGCCCTCCGAAAACTCCGAAAACCATTATGGAAAAAACTCTTTACGGATTTGTTAGAATAACCTGATACGGATGAAACCAACTCTCTCTCCCACGAAGATCACTACCTATCTCGCCTGCCCCGTGAAATATAAGTGGACCTATGTGGACCCAAGGGGAAAATTCTTCATCCGCGCTAAATCCTATTACAGTTTCGGTGCCAGCCTCCACGCCGTCCTCCAGCGGTTCCACGATGAAGGGGATAAAGGAGTAGAGACCAAAGAGCAAGCCATCGCCGCATTGGAAGAAACCTGGCTCACCGCAGGATATTCCTCGCCCGAGGAAGCGGCAGAAGCCCTCGCAGAAGGAAGGGAAATCCTGAGCATCTACATTGATTCCTTTTACCAGCGCCCCCCCGAAGCAAAAACCCTCTTCGTGGAAAAGCCCCTGAAGTGCGATATGGGAGAGTTCTACCTCCTGGGAAGGATAGACCGCCTGGACGAACACCCCGATGGAACCCTGGAAATTATTGATTATAAAACCGGATGGAGCGACCTAACGCCCGAAAGCGTCCGCAACGACGTGGCGCTCAATTGCTATCAACTCCTCGTGCGATCCCTCATCCCAGGAAAACGCGTCCTCACCACCCTCGTGGTGCTCCGTTCCCAGCAATCCCTCACCGTGGAACCGGATGAAAACGAGCTCGCTCTGTTTGCAGATGACCTGAAAACCCTCGGCTCGGAAATCCTCCATCGGGATTATGAATCCCTCACTCCCGTGCCCAAGCTTCTTTGCCATCAATGCGATTTCCTCAACCTCTGCTTGAGGCACCCGGATTTCAAAGAGCAATTCCCTTCCCAAACCGCCCCTATCCCCGAAAGCGGAGATTGATTGCCCTCCGACCCCGTCAATCATCCCCCCCTTGGGACGCAAGATAATGCTTCACTATCTCCCCACACCGCCGAATCTTTTCCGCATCCAAGCCCGTCCGCGATTCAAAAGCCTCCACCAATGCCTCTGTCGCTACGTTTCCCGGTGCCCCGGGGGCATACGGGCATCCCCCCAGCCCCCCCGCAGAGCCATCAAACCGGAAAACTCCCCGCTCCTGCGCCAGGAGGGCGTTCGCTATAGCGTTCCCATAAGTGTCGTGAAAGTGCAAGGCTAATTTCTCCAACGGGCATACCTCCATCACCTCATCCAGAACCCGCGCCACGTCCTCGGGAGTGGCTTTCCCGATCGTGTCCGAAACTGCTACCTCCGAGCAACCGAGATCTAACAGTCGCTTCGTCAGGTCGGCGACCGCCTCTGGCGACATTTTCCCCTCATAAGGGCAGTAAAAAGCAGTGGAGATATAGGCTCGCACAGGCACAGGGGAACTCCGGACCACCGGCGCAAAACGCTCCAATGACTCCCCAACACTGCAATTGATGTTCTTCTGCGTGAACGTTTCCGATACTGCGGTGAACACGCAAACCTTGTCCACCCCCACCGATAACGCCCGCTCCAATCCCTTCTCGTTCGGCACCAGCGCGCTGTATACCACCCCGGGATGCCTTTCAATTCGGCGAAACACCTCCTCCGCATCCGCTAATTGAGGAACCCATCGCGGGGAAACGAAGGAACTCACTTCTATTTCCTTCAGCCCCGCTTCACTCAAAGCGTTCACAAACTCCACCTTTACCGAGGTCGGGATTTCCTTCCGCTCGTTCTGCAACCCATCACGGGGGCCCACTTCTATGAGATGAATGAAACGCTCCATACCCTTAACATCCTACCCTCAGAAACCCCCGCACCTCTTCCAAAAAGAAAACTCATACCGAAAAACCCAATCAAATCCCCTCGCGCACCGCTATCCGAAACGCCTCCACAAATCGGTCTATTTCTTTTATCGTGGTGTACACGTTGGGAGTGATGCGGATGCCCTGAAAATCCTCGTGAGAAATGGCAGAAACCCATATCCGATGCTTCTCCCAGAGCCAGCGCGCCAGCTCAGAAGAATCTATCCCAACGATCTCCACCGTAGTTAAACCACAGGAGTGGGCAGGGTCTAAGTTCGTGTGAAATCGCACCCTCGGCAGGTCAATCACCTGCTCCACCCACCGATGGCGCAAATATCTCAAACGCTCCGCTTTCCGCTCCGCCCCGATCAACTGGTGAAAAGTCAGGGCTTCTGCAATGGCATTGTGATTGCCCGCGGGATGAGTCCCTATCTCCTCAAACTTCCGAATGTCTCCATCCTGTTCGGGGGGGGCCGCCATAAGGGGCCAGAGGTCCTTAATCCGCTCCTTCTTCACATATAAAAAGCCCGTCCCTACAGGAGCCATCAACCACTTATGAAGCGACGTCCCATAATATTCGCACTCCAGGTCTTTCTGAGAAAAAGGAAGGTGAGCAAAACCGTGCGCCCCATCCACAATCACGGGGATGCGGTACTTCCGAGCCATCGCGCAAATCTCCCGCACGGGAAAGATTTGACCATTAAGGAAAATCACGTGGCAGATGAGGAGAAGCCGTGTCCGCGAAGTGATCCCGCTTTCTATGGCATCCACAATCTCCCTGGGAGAACGCGGAACCACCGGCACCCGCACCTGGACCATCTTCACCCCCTCCCTCCGCTCCCTCTGACGAATGGTGTTAATCATACGCGGATAATCCTGAGTCGTCGTTAGAATTTCATCCCCGGGCTTCAGGTCAAAACCAAAAAGGCATATCTCTAACGCCTCGCTGGCGTTCCGCGTGATGGCTATCTCCTCTTTGTCACATCCGAATTCTTGAGCCAGCTGGGCGCGGACGCTCTCCACCTTCGGCTCCAGGTGTTGCCACATAAAATAACTGGGCGCTTGATTGCCATACTCTAACTCTCGCCGTAAGGCATCCTGCACCACACGGGGCGAGGGGCAAACCCCCCCATTGTTCAGGTTGACCATCGTCCGGTCTAAGGCAAAGGCTTGCTGGATTTGCACCCAGAACTCTTCATCCTCCGCGCAGGATGAGGGGTCCGGGTCGGTAAACCCCATCAACTTCTCTACACAGGCAAGGGTGTCGTCCCGAAAGCCCGCAAAGGCAACGGATGCCAGAAGAAAGTCTCGGCGCGTTACCACACCCTATAGTTCGCCCCCGTAAAAAAAATTCCTTTTCGCGAAGCGCTCCCCATCAGGGTCCTATTTTCACGATAAATAAAGAGAAAAGGGACGTAGCACTTCGCCACGTCCCCTTCAGATCGGGATTGCTCTACGGACTACTTCTTCCGGCGACCAGCCAGAAGCCCAAGACCAGCCAGAAGGGCGAGAACACTGGCGGGTTCGGGCACCGCGTTGATGCGGTAAGCCGCGTTGAAACTATAGGCCTGCTGGTTGCCAGGCAGACCAAAGCCACCACCGGGGTTCACATGGGTCATATTGTTCCCACCGGGGTTGGCGCTCGCATAGGCAGAGGTGGCAACGCCGACTTGACCGTTGGGGCTGAAGTCCATCCGCGGGATGACCGCAACCCAGCGCTGTCCCGTTCCCACATTCACATTGGGAAGCGGGATGCTCACCAGAGCGCGTAGGTTGGGGTCGTTGGGATAGGGGCTGGTGTCAACCGATACCGCGCTCGTGGGGACCGTCACGCTGGCAACGTCTCCCGTCAGGTTGCTCGCTGCCGCTGCAACACTGCTGTAGAACTCCACGCGGTAGAACTGAATGTTGTTCCAAGACGGGCTGCCGGTGTTCCATATTCCACCGACGAACTCAATCTTTACCAGCGGAAGTCCGGGCGAATTGAAGTCATCAATCAACCCGATGTCAAAGGTATCGAACGACGTCTCAAAGTCCTGGCTGGCGTAGATGACCTGGGATGAACCAGTATCCGCAGGGTTGGACCCGATCTGATCCATGACGATGACTTGAGCAAAGACAGCACTGCTCGCAAAGGCAAACAGCGTGCTTAGCATCGCGATGCGTCTCATAGTAGTTGTTCCTCCTTCTCGTTAGAGATGTGGTTGTATACTGCACAAGTCGTGCCACTTACTCGGAAGCACCCTAATCCCTCTGCCAGTGAGGGCTGGCAACGCTCCTTTCAGTCTCACGCCTTGAGTAGTCCCAGTATACACGAGGTTGTCAAGAAAATGTCCTGGTATTTCTACCTGATTTTGAGAGAAGTGTTAAATAGAGTACCTATTCTCACATCAATCCCCCCTTGACGCGCTCTCCTCTGTTTTACTTCCCGGGCCTATCCTCCACGCCTCATCCCCCTGATTCCCTCTCGAATGGTTTTCCCCCGTCTTAGCTTATTCTGGACTTCCCTCCCACAGGGGCTTCCCCCTTGGGCGTATCTTCCGGGTTTGTTCTCACGGATTCCTTCCTCCTGGCTTATTCCTCCTGCGGGGGGCTACCCCGCCCTGCTGGTGCTGGGGTCGTAGTAGCGGTGACCGAGGAGGAGATAGCCCGAGCCGGGGTCGGTCTGGTAGCCGAAGGGGGCGCCATAGGAGGAGGGACCCTGCCACGTCCCCGTCGCCCCTACCAGGTTGCCAAACGCATCATAGAATTTCGTCCCCGCCACACCCTGGGAGGCGGAGGTCTGGTGGGCCGTGCAGGATTCGAACCTGCGACCCGCTGATTAAGAGTCAGCTGCTCTACCAACTGAGCTAACGGCCCTTTGGGGGGAATTGTACCAGGGGTTAGAGTCTATAGGTGACGTCCAGAATCACATCGCGGATGCCGGGGCGTTGTTTTATGGCTTTAACTATGTGTTGCATTTCCTCGTGGATGTCCATTTGATGTCCTCGCATAGGGCGGACTTGCCCACGCAATATAACGATGCCGTGATTGATCTGGATGTGGAGGAGGGTGGAGTCAATAGGTCGGCGGGCGATTTCCCGTCGGACGATGCGCTGGGCTTCTATATCTTGCGGAGTAGGCATCCTTTATATTATAGCACAGGGGGGTGTTTTTTATCGGCGTCTCTTCTTTTTGCGGGTGTGCTTCGCCCGACGCGTGGGGGCAAACCTGCCGTCCCCGGTAGGGGTGCGGGGTTCTTCTTCCGCTTCTTCGCCCTCTTCTTCCTCTTCTTCGGTTCGCGCTCGGAGGCTCAGGTCGTGCATCAAGGTGGCTTGGGGTCCCTTTCGTTTTCCGACGAGGCGGTCCCAGAGGACGAGGATGGGTGCAGCATTGAAGATGGAGGAGTAGGTTCCGGAGAGGATGCCGATTAGCATAGCGGCGTTGAAATGTTTGAGGTCAGGGGTGGTACTGCCAAAGAAGACAAGGATGGCAAGGGTCACGATAACGACCGCCGAGGTGTTGATGGAGCGTGCGAAGCTCTGGGTGATGGAGCGGTTGACGAGGAAGTCAAAGTTATCCTTTTCCAGAGGTCGGCGCAGGTTTTCCCGAATTCGGTCAAAGATGACGATGGTGTCGTGGACGGAGAAGCCGATGACGGTGAGGATAGCGGTGATGGTGAGTTGGCTGACTTCCCAGTTGAGGAAGTATCCTGCGATGGCGGCGAGCCCGAGGGTTACCAGCACGTCGTGGATGAGAGCCCCAATGGCACTGAACCCGAATCTCAAGCCCGTTTTGAACCCTCCGAGGGTGACCCCAAATCGGAGGGCGAGGTAGATGACGATGAGGGCGGAGGCAATTACGACGCCCTTGATGGCGCCTGCGATGGTTTCCTCACGGACGGTGGGGCTGGTTTGGGCGAACGATTGCTCCCCTTGGATGCCCGTGATCTCTCCTCGCTCGTTTTTCACCAGAGTGTCATCCCCTCCTACGGCACGGACGATTTGCTGTCGGGCTTCCCAGATGCTTGTTCCTTGTTGCTCCAGCATTTGCTTGAGGGTTGGGTTGTCTTCTAAGGGGATGGTGACATAGGCTATATATCGTCCTTGCCCTGATTCCACGACTTTGGCATTTGCGCCCCGGAAGCCTGCAGAGGCGAGTTTTTGGCTGAGTTGGGTGGGGCTGAGGGGTGCGTTTTGGGGCAAAAGAATGCCTGATTCCACGCCGTATTGAAACTCCACATTGGGTTTGAGTCCGCCCATCGCCATAAAGATGACTCCGGGGAGGATGAGCGCTCCCGAGATAATGAAATAGCGCATCATATGCTCTACGACGCGCAAGGGTCTTGCCTCGGCGCCTGCTTCCAGCCGTTCTCCGAACCATCCCCTTCCTGTTCCATACCATTGGGGATTTTTTCCGAACCCGGTTTCCAGGAAGAAGAGCAGGAGGGAGCGGGTGACGGTTACTGCGGTGAAAAGGCTGATGAGCACTCCTAAGCCTAAGGTGGTTGCGAAGCCTTTTACGGGTCCGGTTCCGATGTTGACCAGTACGAGACAGGTGATGATGGTGCAGGCGTTGGAGTCCAGGATGGCAGGGAAGGCGCGCCGAAAGCCGAGGTCAATAGCGGTGAGAAGTCCCCTTCCACGTCGGAGTTCTTCTTTTAGGCGTTCAAAGATGAGGATGTTAGCGTCTACTGCCATCCCAACGGAAAGGATGAACCCTGCGATGGCGGCGAGGGAGAAGGTGACGCCCAGGAGTTTGAAGACTGCGTAGCAGAAAAGAGTGTAACAGATGAGGGCTAAAAAGGCGACAAGCCCCGGGAACATATAGTAGAAGAGCAAGAAAGCGGAGATGACGAGGAAGGAAGCCAGCCCTGCGAGCTTAATTTGGTCTAACCCGAATTGACCGATGGTGGGATTAACCCTGCTGACATCTTCTATCACGAGGTCTACGGGTATGGCGCCTGCATTGAGCAGGTCTGCGATGCGTTTGGCTTCGTTTGCGGAGAAATTTCCGTGCAGGACGGTTTCGCCTCTTTCAAACGTGTTTCCATCTTCCACGCGGGCGAAGGTGATGATGTTTTTGTCCATTACCGCTACGAGCCATTCGCGCCGGTTGAGAACCTTGCGCCCCCAGGATTGGAGAGCACGGGCACCTTCGGGGTCAAAGCGCATAAGGACCACATACTCGGTGGCTTTCCAGGGCTCGGGAATTGCTTGCACCAGATGCTTCCCCTCCACGACCCTATCCCAGGATTGGATGAGTTCTTCCCATTCCTGGGGTGTTTCCTCTCGCGTAATGCGCTTATCGGATCCCCTTCTATAAAACACCGAGATGGGATTCCCTTGAGCGTCCCTCTCTTCTGCATATTGGTAAGCGCGCTGAACATATTCCGTGGAAACTGTCTTAGCCCAGTAAAAGTCCATCCGTGCGGAGGTTTGAAGAATATTCCGCGCTTCCTGCTCATTGGTGAAGCCAGGAAGCTCTACGATGAAGCGGTCATCTCCTTTGCGAAAAACGGATGCTTCCACCACGCCCAGTGCGGTTTGAGAGCGCCTTTCTAAGATGCGAACGACTTCCAGGGCGCTCTGTTCCCAGTTCTGGCGCTCTTCGGGAGTGAGGGCTTCGGTCTTCGCCCGGATGGTGAAACGCATCCCTCCGGCGACATCCAGCCCGAGCCTGACCTTTTCCTGCCAGATCACAACGCCCGACAGGACCACTAGGCCAGAGACGACAAGCAAAAACCAACCGACTCTCTGCAAACACTATCCTCCAAAAGGTTTCGGGCTCTTTTTGCCCGCAAAGTGGATTATACTCTCCTTCGTGCCTGGGAAACCCAAAGACTCCTCACAGGGGAAAACCCCCCTCCAGGAAGCCATAAGGGAGTTTTTGAGGCAGTTATCTGCCATTCGGAGTGCCAATACCCTTCGTGCCTATAGGGCGGATTTGAGCCAACTGGTTCAGATTTGCGAGGCTCGGGGAATCACTCGCCCCCAGGACATCTCCACGGATGTGGTGCGGGAGTGTTTGAGGCGGTTTGGCTCCTCCCCGGTAACCCGCTCTCGGAAATTGTGCGCCTTGAGGGCATTCGGTCGGTTTTTGCTGGCTATGGGGCTTTCTCCCAAGGACCCGACCCTGGGATTGGAAGCCCCCTACCGCAGAAAATCGCTCCCCAAGGACCTGACCCCTCAACAGGTGGAGCGACTGATTACTTTTTCATTGGGGAAAACCCCACTCCGCGACCAGGCTATCCTGGAACTCTTGTATGGAGCGGGATTGCGCGCGGGAGAGGTAGTCAGTTTGAATCTTGGGAGCGTGGACCTGAGGGAGCGCCTTGTTCGCGTGCGGGGAAAGGGGAATAAAGAGAGGGTGGTAGTCTTTGGGGAGCCTTGCGAAAAGGCTCTGAGGGAATACCTTGCGAGCGAAAGGTCCTCTGGGGCGAGCAGAGACCCCTCTGCTCCTTTGTTCGTGAACGAAAAGGGGAAAAGGCTGAGCCAGCGTTCCATCCAGCGGATAGTGGAGCGCCGGCGAAGAGCCTTGGGCTTTTCGGAAGACGTGACCCCCCACACCCTCCGCCACTCGTTTGCCACCCATCTCCTTACCGGCGGAGCAGACCTGAAAACGGTCCAGCAGTTATTGGGTCATGAGAGTTTGGCGACCACGCAGATCTACACGCACGTGTCGGTGGAGCGCTTGCGGGAGGTCATTGCCAGGCGCCATCCCAGGGGTCGGCACCGCAATGGATGAGGGCTCCCACACGTCCCAATGAGTGAAGAAATGAGCGTCCTCACGGTTGCGCACGTTATCGGAGGGTTGAGAATGGGTGGGATAGAGAGTTTTCTTCAGGGTCTCACCGAGTTAGCAGAAAGGGAAGGCGTTCGTTCCGTGATTTTGGCGGTGTATCAGCGGGATTCTACCTGCAGGGAGGTTTCTTTTCCCTCTTCATCCGTGTATGCGGGTCATCTCCTTCATAAACGAGGAGAATGCCTCAGGCGGATCAAAGAAGTTTTTCAAAAAGAGGCTGTGGACGTGGTGCACTCTCATTTGGGAGAACTTTCCGGGGATGTTTTGCGTGTGGCACGCGAGTGCGGGATACGAGTACGCCTTGCGCATTCCCATGATTTGGGGGGTGTGGGGGGGCTCCGGTGGTGCCTTTATCGGCGTTATGCAAAGGGCTGGCTTCCCACTGCGACGCATTTTTCCGCAGTTTGTGCCTCTGCGGGAAGAGTCTTTAAGGATGCTGGTCCAAAACCCTTCTGTATCATCCCTGCGGGCGTGGACCTGGAAAAGTGGAAGCGCGATGAAGAAGAGAGGAAGCGTCTCAGGCAGGCACTGGGATTGAAGGAGGACACGTGTTTGTTGCTTCAGGTGGGGAGGCTGGCTCCCGAGAAGAATCCTTTGTTCTCCTTGTGGGTGTTGAAGGTTTTGCGAGAAAGGGGCTTTCCTGCAGTACTGGCGTATGCCGGGGAGGGGCAACTCAGGAAGCAAATTGAAATCAAGGCACAGAGGTGGAAGGTTTCGGATTGGGTGCACCTTCTTGGAATCCGAAGGGATATCCGGGAATGGATGAGTGCCGCAGATGTCTTGTTAGTCCCTTCTTTGCAGGAGGGGTTGCCGCGTGTGATCTTAGAAGCCTGGGGCGTTGGATTGCCTTTCCTCCTGAGCGAGGGCGTGGAAGTTTCTGATGTGTTTTCAGGACACCATTCATTGACCCTCTCTTCCCCGGAAGAATGGGCGAAAGCCGTCATCAAGTATGCAGAAGGACGTGGCGAAACTATTCAGGTGCTTAGGGATATCTCCCTCCAGGGGGCTTGGAAAGCGTGCAGGGAGATCTATGGTGCCTGAACAACTTTCTTGTTGGGAGTTTTTGGTATCCTGAAACTTCTTGTGACGATGGAGATGAGAAATTGTTGGGGCAAAGTCTCTACCTGGGAGCCTGTTTCCCGCCTTCGGCGAGTACCCATCAAGGAATGTGGGGAGCGGTTGGTTGATTTTCTGGCGCTTTGCCCCGAACTGGTTTGGGAAAAGCCTCGCTGGGAGTACCAACGAGTGCATCTTTTGAGGCAAACGGTGGCGGAAAGACTTTGCGAGGCGGCTCGGGCGCTCCCAAAAGGATACCGACTTGCGGTGGTGGAAGGCTGGCGTCCCCTCCATATTCAGCGGAGAATGTTCCTGACCGCAATGAAGCGGTGGAGGGAAGCCCATCCTGATTGGAGCGAGGCGCAGGTGAAACGTTTGGCTTCGCGCTTCACCGCACCGCCGGACGAGCGCGTTCCCCCTCCTCACACCACGGGGGGGGCAGTGGACGTTCTCCTTGCGGATGCAGAAGGAAACGTCGTGGACCTGATTTCCCCCTATAAACCGAGAGACCGCCGCGCCTATCCTTTTTCCGCAAAAGGGTTGACGGAAACTGCACGGAAGCATCGGGAGATCCTGAAGGAAGCGCTGGCATCGGTGGGGCTCACCAATTATCCCAGCGAGTTCTGGCATTACAGTTATGGGGACCAGGGATGGGCATACCGGGGCGGACACCCCTGGGCAATTTATGGGATGGTCACGCCCCCTGACTACTCCCCCCCGCCCGAAGAGGTCACAGACGAGCCACTCCGATGGGTGGGACCGGAGTAAGGGGGAAAGGGACGATAGGGATAGGTATGCTTTTAGGAGTTGAGATATGCCTTCGTAAGCCTTGTAGCCTTAGGCGGGAGGGCTTAAAGGGGCGAGAATGAGGATGATGCGATGGCGTATTGCCCGGAGGATGGGACGCGGGTGATCCCTGTTGCCTGTACTTCTGTGCGTGTTACGACTGTCCCTTTTGTGGATCGCACTGGGCTTATAATGGTTGGGGTGCCTATGAGTCTATCGCTCGTTCCTCGTGCCCGGTTCATCTGGAATGGGACCAGTGTTGGAAGAAGTTGGCTCATCCCCTCTACTTAGATTCGGGTAGTTATGATCCGTGGAATTGAAAAAAGAGGGCTTCCCCAGGAGTCCTGAGGGTTGGGAGCCCTGGAGGAGAGCCCTTGTGCCTTCGCCGTGTCTCTATCGGATAAGGGCAAAGGAAGCTTCGTCCAATCGCACTTCCCAGGGATAAAACAATACCAAGCCCAGCGCGCGATGGGAGAGCCTGGCTCGCACTTCGCGAGATGAGGACACGTATCCGGAGAGGCGCAGGCTCACCTCATAGTGGGTGTCTTGCTGGGTAATTATCTGTGTGTTTACCAGGTCCCATTGGCCCGTGTTAAAGTTGTACAACTCTACACGCTCTTCCACGTTGGGCACGTTCCCTGCAACTTCCCACACGAGGGTTACCTGAAGAGGTTGATTTACGGGAGCGGTGCCTTGAATGTCCACCTGGATGGGCGCTTCGGCTTGATTCAACACGAAGCCGGGAATGAGCCGGAGATACTGGTTATCCGATTGGAAGAGGTCAGAGAGTCCTCCTGCACGTACAAATCCCCGCAGAAGAGTGAAGTTCTGGGGGAGGAAAGGCTCCCAGGTATCTATCAGGAAGGCCTCCGTCCGCCCCGTCTGGGCGTTGTCTCCGTTTCCAGCAATGTAGCGCCCATTGGGTGAGATGGCAGATGCCCAACGAAGGACAGAACCAGGACTGAGGAGGTGAGCATACACCGTGTTGAGATCCTCCATCCCCCTTTGAGGGGTCCAGCGGAAAGCGCCCCAATTGCCCGTGCTACGCTCTGCCCAGCCAACTACGAGAGTGCCTTCTAAATCCGCTGCCCAGGCTTCAGACCACGCACCGCCCAGCGTTCCAAGGTCTTGCATACCCGTGCCAGCGGTCCACCGAAAGGCGCGTGCAGGAGTGAATGAAGGGTCGCCCCACGCCCCAACGACCACGTTCCCATCTCCTGAGACTCCGATGGCTTCACTCTGCCCGAAGGCGGGATTGTGAATATCGGTCATCTGTCCGTTCTCCCATCGAAACGCATGGTGGATGGTGTTGGCAAATCCCGACCATCCCACCACCACATTTCCATCCAGGGAGACCGCCCGGGCGACGCTTCGGATAGCCCCTGGAAGAGTGCCTAAGTTCACCATTCCCGTTTCCTGCGTCCAGCGAAAGGCGCGATTGAAGCCATCACTAAGCTGGGCAGCTCCCACAATAACGGTACCGGTTTCAGAAGCGTCATAAGCCCAACTTGTCTGTCCTCCAAAGGTGCCAAAGGCTTCCATCTCTCCATTCTGCCAGCGAAATCCACGATAAATGGAACCGGTGGACCCCACGAAGCTGTATCCCACGACGACCTGCCCATTCGCGGACATCCCCCATGCCTCCGCATCTCGTCCCGGGGAGAGGGCGCCCAAGTCTTCCATTCCGGTAGCGGGAGTCCACCGGAAGGCACGATGGGGGCCGGAGACCCCTGCCCAGCCTGCGACGGCAGTACCGTCGGAAGAGACGCCATGAGCTTCGGCATAGGGGGTACCCATTGACCCGAGCCAGAGAAGATTCTGTGCGGGGGAAAAGGACGCCAAAAAAGACAAAATTAGCAGAGAGAAAATGCTTCCAATGGTTCTCTTCATAATCTTCTCTCCCTTTGGATTTTATTTTAACAGATCGAGTATGTCAAGGGAGTCTGGCATACCGGGGCGGACACCCCTGGGCAATTTATGGGATGGTCACGCCCCCTGACTACTCCCCCCCGCCCGAAGAGGTCACAGACGAGCCACTCCGATGGGTGGGACCGGAGTAAGGGGGAAGCTGTCTTTCCAGTTAGCTTTGCGGGGGCTCTGAGAGTCATTCTTTGGAGGGCACAGTGCCCCTATGGGTTGGAGTTCTCCAATTTCTTCTCCGCAGAGTCCACCACGTTAGAGAGCAACATCGCCACGGTCATAGGACCCACCCCACCGGGCACCGGCGTGATATAAGAAGCCACCTGCACGGTGCTTTCAAAATGGACGTCCCCCACATCCCCTTCCCTCCCCTCCACTTTGTTATATCCCGCATCCAGAACCACCGCACCGGGCTTGATCCAATCTCCGCTTATCATCTCCGCTCGTCCCACCGCGGCAACCAGAATGTCCGCTTCCCGGCAGATCTCTTGCAGGTTCTGGGTTTTGCTATGGCAGATGGTCACCGTGGCATTTCTCTCTAAAAGCATCAGCGCCGAGGGTTTTCCCAAAATGATGCTCCTTCCCACCACCACTGCTCGCTTCCCTTCACAGGAAATGCCATATTCATCCAGCAGTCGCATCATCCCGAGGGGAGTAGCACAGCGAAAACCCGGCATCCCCGCCAGGAGCCTTCCCAGAGATTGTGGGGTAATCCCGTCCACGTCTTTGTCCGCACCCAGGGCTTCAAGGGCTTCCGCTTCATTGAGGTGTTTGGGCAAGGGATGCTGGATGAGCACTCCGTGCACCTCGGGGTCGGCATTGAGTTCCGCAATTTTCTGGAGAAGCCAATCCTGGGTGGTTTCTTGCGTAAGGGGATAGGCTAATCCGGTGATGCCGATCTGCTCGCCCCATTTCTGCTTCATTCTCACGTAGGCTTGGCTTGCGGGGTCATCAGCAGAAACGAGGACGTCCAGGCGCGGAATGATGCCTTTTTCCCGAAGGCGCTCCACACGGGGCTTCAACTCCTGCTCGCGAATGCGCTTGCTCAGGCTTTTTCCGTCAAGGATTTGGGCTTTCACGGGGCTTGTAGGGGTCAAGATTTTCCTCTCTTACGATAGCCCCCAGAATACCGTTAAGGAAGGGGGCACTGTCTTCGGTGCTGTACTTTTTCGCCATTTCCACGATTTCATTGATAGCCACGGCAGGGGGCACGTCCGGCTCAAAAAGGATCTCAAAAACCCCCAGTCGCAGGAGGGCGCGGTCCACGGCAGCCAGGCGATAAAGGGTGTATCCGTGAGCGTGGGAGGCGATCCGGGTGTCTATGGTTTTGAGATGTTCGCAGGTGCCCAAAAACAGACGCCTCGCATAATCCCGCGCCTTTTCTTCCAGGTCTGCTCCCTGCAAGACATCTTCTAAAGCTTCGGAGGCGCTTGCTCCGCCAATGTCCATCTGATAAAGCGCCTGAAACGCCACCTCCCGCGCCCGACGACGGGAGCTACGCCCCATACAGGGTTTCCACTCCTTCCAGAAGCGAGGTCACGTATTGAGTGTGCACGTTTCCGCTGACGAAGTCCGCCTCTCGGGCGAGGCGCCGGAGGAAAGGAAGATTGGTTTTAACGCCTTCAATGCGGAAGGAATCTAAGGCTCTTTGAAGTTTGGAAACGGCGGTTGGGCGGTCTTCGGCGGTGATGATGAGTTTCGCCAGAAGGGGGTCGTAGTAAGGGGTAACCGTGAATCCTTCGTAAACGTGAGTCTCTATGCGGATTCTCTCATCCCCCACGGATTCCGGTGAGGGGGTCTGCCATTTCGTGATCACTCCACAACTCGGGACGAAATCATTCTCTGCATCTTCTGCGGTGATGCGTACCTCTATGGAATGCCCGCTCCAGTTTATCTCTTTTTGAGAGAAGGGAAGGCGCTCTCCGGAAGAAACCTGAAGCATCGCTTTCACGATATCAATTCCTGTGATCTCCTCCGTTACCGGATGCTCCACTTGTAAGCGAGTGTTCATTTCAATGAAGTAAAAGTTTCCAGTTCGGTCTACTAAGAACTCTACCGTGCCTGCGTTGACATATCCCACCGATTTTGCCAATCGCACGGCAGACTCTCCTATCTCCTGGCGTTGGCTGGGAGTGAATTGAGCAAAGGGTGCTTCCTCCACCATCTTCTGATGTCGCTTGTTCTGCACCGAGCATTCCCGTTCCCCGAGGTGGATGACGTTGCCATATTCGTCGGCTAATATCTGCACTTCTATGTGCCGGGCACGCTCAATGCATTTTTCCAGGTAGAGGTCTCCCACGCCGAACCCTGCCTCCGCTTCTTGCGTAGCGGTTAGAAAGGCTTGGCTCAATTCCTCAGGAGAGGTTACTTTGCGGATACCCCGCCCCCCTCCGCCTGCTGCCGCTTTAAGCAAAACAGGGTAGCCCAAACGTTCCGCAATGCGCCGAGCCTCCTCCTCGTTCCGCACCACTCCTTCCGACCCCGGCACGGTGGGGACTCCCGCCTCCTGGGCTTTTGCCCTCGCTAACGCTTTATCTCCCATCGCCGCAATGGCCTCTGGCGGAGGACCTATGAACCGGATGCCCAAAACGCGCAGAGCGTCCGCAAATTGTTCTTGTTCAGAGAAGTACCCGTATCCGGGATGCACGGCTTCCGCCCCCGTAATGACCGCTGCCATAAGGACGTTGGGCATATTGAGATAACTCTCCGAGTTAGGTCCGGGACCCACGCACACGCATTCATCCGCCATCTTCACGTGGAGGCTTTCGCGGTCCGCTTCGCTATAGATGGCGACCGTAGTTATGCCAAGTTCTTTGCATGCGCGAATGATCCGGCACGCAATCTCACCCCGGTTAGCAATCAGAACCTTCTTGAACATATTTTTGTTTTCGTGTCAAAAGGCACTGTGCCCTTCCGTGGGACAGGTGATGGTTTGAGTTTCGGGATTGAAGGAGTAGGGTTGATGGGATACAGGGCACTCCAGCATTCGGGAAGGAAGCCCAAGCTCTGAAAGTTGGGTTATCCGTTCTTCTTCTGTCTGGCGCAAGATAAGCGCTCCGCGCAGTTGGGACAGGCGCTCCCTGCATTCCAGTCCCCGCGCCTGGCGCAGGGTTGAGCCAATGGGAGTGGTGGACGTTTGCCCGCTCTTCATCTCAGATGAAGGGGCAAGAACGGCGGTCGGCGAAAACCAATTCAAACCTCCTCCAAAGTAGAGGGCGATCCCGATGCCGAGAATAGCGATGACCACCAGCAAACTTATCAAAGTCGATCCCGTGCCCTTTCTCGTTCTCATGACGTCACCAGAATTTTTGCCACAGGTTGCCCATATTCTACCGGTTGTCCCTCCTTTACCAAAAACCCTTCAAAAATCCCTCTCACCCCAGCGGGGACTTCATTAGGCAACCCCAGGACTTCTATCACGCCCACCGGCGTGTCAGGTTCTATCAGAGAACCCTCAGATAATTCCTGTTCGGGCAGATGAAAGTATCCTACCCAGGGTGCTCGTACCACGTAATGCTCCGTTGGCGCAGGCTCTGAGGAGGGAGTGCCCGCCGGGACTTCCGTGGTTGGGGGCAGTTCAATCCGCAGGGCAGATTCGCCGTCACCGATGTCCAGACAGGTGAGTCGGTGTATGCGGGCAAGCTCTATGAGTTGTTCAATTACCTCCTGAGAGAAACTCATAGTTTCAAGCGAAAGAGAATGAATTCCAGCACGCGCGTCAACTGGATGAAAACGAATAGAACAATCCCTGCCAGGACAATCTCCGCTACAATCATAGGCCCACCCGTGGGCTTGACTGGCTCCTGCAGAATGGTTTGAGGAACCAGGAGGTTGGTCATAGTGATGTCAATGTTTTTTAGAAGGTTATGGGTGGATTCCAGGAAATTATCGTGCCCTGCCCAATAACAGAAGCCCACCACCGCCAGGAGAATGGGAAGGAGTAAGCGGTATTTTTGCTTTTGGTGTTCGTTGTATACGGTGCATAATCGGCAATAAGCATTGAGGTCTTTGGTGGTGAACGTTGTGCCGGGCATAAAGGTGCGCTCCCGCGCCACAGGGTCCCGGGGGCACCAAACACACACCAGAGGCTTCTGTAGGGGTACTTTCCAAACTTTCCCGCCGACGGGCATTCCATAATCGGCCGGGGGCTCTTCCCCTTTGCGCAATCCCTTTTCTGCTGCGCCGTAGATAAGGTGATACTGAATGCGACGATAAGCATCTATGACTTGGAGGATCACCCCGTAAATTCCGAGCGCCACTCCTCCCAAGCCAAAAGCCCCCACGGCAGTGTGTGCCAGGTTCCATTGAAGGGGATTCATAAACTTGAGAGTAGATTGAAAACCGAGGGCGCCAGGTAGCCAGTAGGGGATGGAAAAGTATAGCCCTGCGGTCAGGATCAGCGTTGCGGGCAAAGCGATGTCGCCCCAGAACATAAGAGTCATTCCAATACCAAAGATGATCAGGGCAAACACAAGGGCACCGCTCATCGTCTCCACCACGTTGGATACGGAAAGGGCTTGTTCTTCCGTGGCAAAGGTGGTCCCGAAGCGGTACGCATAATAAAACAGAAAGATGGAGAGTATCGCTGTCGCTATGATCCCAAGCACAAGACATTTGGGCCCACTCCACTCCATAATGGTACCGAACCAATCCACGCGTGTATAGGGCAGGGGATCGGTTTTTTTCGTCAGGGGACCTTTGGGGGTGGTGGACATAAAGGCTCCTTACTCTCCCGTTTTCACGCGCTCCAGATATTCTCCCGTTCGCGTGTCCACCTTCACAATGTCGCCTATGTTGATGTGAAGGGGCACGTTGATGACCGCTCCGCTTTCCAGAACCGCTGGCTTGGAACCCCCGCTCACCGTGTCTCCCCGCAATCCCGGATCTGTATCCTTCACCCGGAGTTCCACGAAAGTGGGAACCTCCATGGCAACCACTTGCCCATCTACTATCACCGCCGAAACTTCCATACCTTCTACTAAATACTTGATATCCTCCCCGAATAATTTCGCCGAGTAAGGAACCTGGTCGTAAGTATCCATATCCATACACACGATGTCATCCCCCGAGCGATAAAGGAACTGAAGGGGCTTCCTTTCCACAAAAGCAGGCTCAATGCGCTCCCCTGCCCGGAAGGTCTTCTCAATGACTTGTCCCGTTTTCAATTTCTTTAGTCGCGTCCTGACAAAGGCACCTCCTTTTCCAGGCTTAACGTGCTGAAAATAAAGGATGGTGTAAACCTCTCCGTCAAGATAAATGTTCATTCCGTTGCGGAAGTCACTCGTATCTATCGCCACACAAACACCAGGCTTTCTGTAGGAATGTGAAAAACCATTATACCTGGTTCGGAAGGGGGGTCAGGCTTGCAGGAGGCGAAGCAAAAGGAGCAGGCTGGTGTTGTGAAGGATATGCATCACGATGGCGGGTAAAAGGCTTCCCGTCTGATAGGTTAGAAATCCCGCCATAATCCCCACCCACGCTAACCCGGGGAGCGCTATCCCCCCCTGGGGATGCATCATAGCAAAAGCAAGGGCAGAAATCACCAGGGAGAGCCCTATCCGCCCTGTCCGCAGAGACAGTCCTTGGAAAAAGCATCCTCTAAAGAAAATCTCCTCCACCAGGGGCGCAAGAAAAGAGCCTACTAAGAAAATGGGCAACCAGGGCTCGCCTTCAGCCACCTGGGTCACCACTGGGTGCTCCTTGCTGGGAATCCAGCGGAGTAAAAGCCCTAAGGGCACTAAAAATGTTAGAAATGGTACATTCGCAATCCATCCGGCAAGCCCCCAAAGAATCCCTTTCCCCACATCCTCGCGTTTTAGACCCAGATCCCGCAAAGAGAAAGATATTCCCCCAAAGGGTACATAAAGGAGCAAAATTCCCGCCACCAAGCCCACTAATACGCTTACCAGTGCCCCCCACGATTCTCCCAGCCTATCCTCCACCTGCACTCCCAAAAGGCTCCCCAAGCCAACGAAAGCGACCAGGTAGGCGAGGGTCCGCAAGGCAAGGTGGTCTCCCAGGGTGCCGGGGGCGTTCTGGAGGGGAAGCCCCACGGGGCGTAACTGCCCGGTAACACGAAGGAGGAAGTACACCACGACGACACCGAGACCCGTCAAAAACATCAGAGCAAACCCCAAGCCCGCCGCTATCATCTTTTGCTTGTAACTTTCCTGCTCGCCGGAGATTTCCCTGGCACGCTCCAGGGCAAGGGAATAAGGAAATGTTTCTCCTGCTGATTCTCGGATGGTCTTTTGAATCCGTGCGCTATCCTGTTTGCTAAGTTTTTTTGCGGAGTAAAGGTCTCTCAGGGCTTGGTTCAGTTCTCGCCGAACTCGCCTGGCTTCTTCGCGACTCTTGGTGTCCAGGATGTCGTCGGTTTCCTCGTTTAGCAGGGAGAAGTCGGGAGGAGAGTCGGGATGGGCTGTCTGTTTGAGGATGAGGATGGCGCGGCCCGCACTCCCTTTCGCCCCTTTGGTTTTCAGGGGGAGTTTTTCTAACTCCTGTGCCATTCGCTCGTACACCTCTCCTCGCGGCTTGCCAAGGGGGTTGCGTATTTCCTCCCAGAGCATCTCATTGCCGAGGCGATCCAGAGTGGTGTGGAGAAGGGCACGGTCAGGATGTGTTTCCTCCAAAAGGAAAGAGCCCCAGATGGCACTCACAGAGGCGACGCCCATCAGGAGAAATAAAAACAGCCAGGCAAAAGGCATCCCCATCACAGGAGGGGCTTTAGGGATCCCCACGATTGCCTCGTGGGGAGGCGGGGTGGGTGAGCCTTGCTCTTCGGGTCCGAAGTCATTGGGGTTCATTGGGTATAGAGTCCTCTTTCGTTATAGCCGATAGTGTACGTACTTTGTCGGGTGATCATCGCAACCGATGCCCACAGGAGTTCGGCGGTGAACTCGGCAACAAGGATACCGAAGGCGACGTTCCTCAACTGGCGGAAGCCCCGAAGACCGTAATATCGCTGGATCACGCTTTTGACGATGAGGGCGACGAGGAGACCAAACCAATAATAATCCACGCCAAAGTTGAGACTGAGGGCATAACCCACGGGGTGAAGGGGAAAATGAGGAATCCGGAAGCGAATAGCGTCCAAACCTGTCACAACCAGAAAACCTACCAACACCATCGCCATACCGGTCGGATTGGGTCCCACGGGGTTTTGGGTGATCCCCTTCACAATCACCACCGGATCACCCCATCCCGGATCAGCTCCCCGCACGTAGCCTCGCTGGACCATCCACATCATCCCTAAAAAAGCTCCCAGAAAAAGAGATACACCCATTAACCAGAACAGAATCCCTAAGGGAACGCGGTGTTGGTCTGCGATTTTCATAGCCTCCAATTGCACAGGCATAGGGTGGGAGCGGGATAAACGGTTGATGCTGAAAAAGAGGGTGGCTAAGATGGTGGCGGCGCGCTCAGGGATGTTGCGCATTCCATAAAAGTTCATCAGGAGTTGATTGGGTCCCATAAAGGCAAATTCGTGACTGGGAGGACCTAACTGGGCTCTCATTCGGGTGATGACAAAGCTGAAAAGAACAAACGCTAAGAAGTAGGGGATGAGTATGAGGAAGGGAAGCCCACTCCACCGGAGAAAGTAAAGCACCCCCCCACTGCTGAGGAGGAACAGCAGAAAGGCAGTGCGGTGGGAAAGGCCTCCATCTTCTGCGGGAGCGCCCGAGAGGATTTTTTGAGCCACCTCCCGAAGATAGCCCCTTGCTACCCAGATCGCAGTGGCAAAAAGCCCAAAGATGGCACCCCAACTTTGCTCCGTCAGGTAGGGGGCTTCAGGGATGAGGAACCCACCCCCAAAAGTGCCCCGTTCCATCCCATACGCCGCAGTGGTGACCACCATAAGTTTCCGCAAGATGAAAAACACGATGACGGAAAAGAGGAGGTCGCTGGGCATAAAGAGGGCGAGAGCCGCGATAAAGGGATAAAGCGCAAGGGGGGTATATCCGAGGGAAGCCCACGGCTGGTCGGGAAAAAGGGTCCCCAGGTCAATCCATTGTTTTACGGGCACGCTGGGCAAATTGGGATAAAGGTATTGAAAGCCATTGAGAATATCTATGGCAAACATCACGAGGAACCCACCCCAGAAAAGTTTGCTTTTCCAGATGGCTCCTCGCCCGTCGTTTTCCATCAGGGCAACCGGCAACTGGATGAGGGGATAACTGAGACGCTCCCTTCTAAGCCACGCATCCCGCATTAGGGAGTTCACGCAAAGGAGGGAGACGGTGATGAGCCCGTAAAGAAGGGTCCACATAAAGATGCGGGGAAGCCAGATATCCAGGCGAGTGAGAAAGTAAGTTCGCGAAAAGCCCCCAGCCACATAATCTTTGAGTTGAGATCCATCCAGGAAGTAGAACTCCTCGGGGATGTACTTCAGAAAGATTTGACTGTAGAGTGGGTCTCGGTCCTTGAAGGCAGAGTATACGTGGATGTACTGGGTGTTTAAAAACGTCCATTCCCCTGAGATGGCGCTGGCGGTGCTAAACATTCCAAACATAAGGATCATCTCTTGGGAAGTGAAAGACCACCGTGGATTAATCACGTAAAGAAGATGATTGATAAAAACAAGAACAATAAGCATCCCCATAGTGCTGAAAAGCAGGGAGTAGATGGTGCCCACGGGTTGCCAGGCATTCCAATAGGTTACGGGAATACAACACAAAAGCCCCCCTATGATCGCCCGCAGGGTAATGACCCTATTGGGCGGTGCCTTCTTGTCGCTCTCTGATGCTGGCATAGGAATAAGGGGGCTGTTTTCCTCTCAGCAGACTCCCTCTCGGGATGGGGGAGCCCTGCAAATTATTCAGAAGTATATTCGCAAGGGGAAGGGTGAATTCCCGCGCCTCCTGAGAGATGAGGGACGAGCCCTGCTTTTCTCCTGTGTTCTACCTTAGGATTTTCCAGACCGCTTGGTCTATCTGAACGAAGTGGGGATAGGAAAGCGCAGGCCTATCCTGTATCCAGGAGAGCCTCACTTGCATTTCTCCATCGCTGGACCGGCGGTAGCGCGTGGGGTTTTGCCAGATGTTTGCCTCCACAACAGAATCCCACACGGTGGATCGACGCTCATCCACCACGTCCCATCGGTTAGAACTGTAATTGAAGAACTCTACCCTTTGTAAGAAAGAAGCAGAGGTGGCGCACTCTAACTCAAAGCGGAAGGCGCCAGGAGCACTCCCTGTGTGTTGAGTGCGCAAAATGACCTGCACGAAAGGAGAACCCGTGGAGGGGAGGACTCCACTGCGGAGAGTCCATCGCTGGTCGTCGCTGGAAAACACATTTTCAAAATTCCCGCTATGCTCGCTCCCCCTTACAAGGGAATAAGATGTGGGTAAAACGGGTATCCCGATCTGCACCTCCACCCGCATTTTGCCCCCCACGATCCCAAGAGGGCGAAGAAAGGTGTGAGTATACGCATCGGACCATAGGTTTCCAATGGGGAGAACTGCATTGCGCAGTTCATTATCTCCAGGGCTCATATCCAGAATGTAGGTGGCAGAATTGGTTTGACCATAGTTGTAGTGCACGAGCACTCCGTTGTAAGTCAAGCCATTGAAATAGTCAATTTCCGTATCAAAGCCAATAGGCTGACGCCATTCTACGTATAGCCATTCGTCCCGTTGGGTGCTGGAGCCGAACCCTCGGTGAACCTTCAGCACCTTGGGGTTCTGGGAGGGTAGGGCGTAGGCATCTATTTCGTAAATCCCCGACCGTGTCACGGTAACAAGGTTCCCCGGCTCAAACCAGTTTAATTTCTCTTTGTGCTCCGCATTGTGATGTCCGGGCCTCCAGCTCCCACCAAGAGAACAATAAGCATCTCCATATTCTGAGACCGTGCCTCCACACGCTCCACAGTCAAAGGGACCAAGGGCAACGCCTCCACTCCACGTAACGGAGCGCGAATGATGGCGTCCGAAGTTGTGCCCTACTTCGTGCGCGGTAACAAACACAGCATTCCGGAGAGGATAAAGGGTCTCGTTGTAATATTCCGAGCGAATCCACGCCGTGCTGACCCGCCAGGGACCATCTTGCGTCTGGAGGGTTTGCATACCCAGCGTCCCCAGCCCACCCCAACCGCATCCCGCCCCTCCGGGAATGAGGATCACCAGCCGATTGTATTGGGGCAGGTAGAAAAGGGGGTCTAATGCGGAAATCGTGTGCTGGCGGATGAGATCTGGGTTGCATTCCCGATTCATAGGCAGGGTAATCCATCCCACCACATCCCCCGTTGCCCAGGTTTTGCCAAATGAGTTTTCTCTCCACCATTTATCCGCAGAATAGTTGGGGTCAAAGAAGCGAGCCCTCACCTGAGCCACCGATACGTTTTGAGTGGGGTCATCCTGAAAGTTCACCAGAGCCACAATAAAGCGCTGTTCCCCTAAGGTGGGGTTTTGACCGTCTCCACCCACTTGCTGATAGGTTTCCACATAAATCACGTCTCCTTCGCGTTCTCCCCAAACGTGGAGATAGGAACCAGGCTCGGGGAGGCTGAGGGTCTCAGGGAAAATGAGGCGAAAAGTCTTCCCCTCCTCAGTAGTAAGGGTGTGCTCGGTCCAGGATTTACCTTCTTCAAAGGAGTCGTAAACGCGGGGCATATACTCCCCCCGATAAGGCCCCCCGGGCGTCCCGGAGACAATGAAAAGGAGAGCCAGAACAGGCAAAACACTCAGAAGCCTTTTCCTGAGAACCATAGGTTTTCTCCGCAAGAGGTTGTTAGGGATATTATACGAGAAGTTTCAAAGGATAATCGGATGTTTTTTGTTTCACTATTGAGCCTCTGGGTGCCCGCAACCCTGGAGATAGCCTTCGGGGTGGTGGACATAACTCCTCCTGAACCCCTACCCCTGGGAGGTTATACCGAAAGGGGAGACCAGGTGATGGAGGGGGTGAAAGACCCGCTGACCGCAAGGGCGCTGTTCCTTAGACAGGGAGCTTTGGAGGTGGCGTTGATCTCTGCGGAATTATTGACGATCCCGGGCAGTCTCTCACGGGAGGTAGAGAAAAAAATCTTCCCCGGAGGCGGGGGATATGTGTTCCTTACCGCCACCCACACGCACTGTGCGCCCGATAGCCAGATGCTCAATGAGCGGATGACCTTCAAAATCCCTGGTATTGCCACCTATCAACCCCGATGGCTCCAGTGGTATGCGGATCGAATAGCGGAATTAGCCAGAACCCGCCTCTCTTATCAGGAGGTAAAGGAAATTCGCCTTCTCCAGGCGAAGGCACCGCTCAACCACCCTCGTGGGGTTTCCCAACAGGCGGATTCCCGTTTGGCGAGGGTGCGTTTTGTTTTGAAGAACGGGGATTTTATAGATTTGCTTCATTACTCCGCCCATCCCACGCTCTATGGACCCACAATGCTGAAAACTTCAGGGGACTTTCCTGGAGAGTGGCTAAAACGAGGAAGTCATAGAATCTTTTTCAATGGGGCGATGGGTGACGTGGCTCCCACCCCTCCCGGAGGTATCGGGGGCGAGGAGGGCGCCCGGGCGATGGCTCTCGCTTTCGATAGGACTCTGGAAGAAGCCGAGAACTCTGGGAGCCATCCAGAAGTCAAGTTGCCCCCGCAGGGGCTTGCCTTGAAACGCCTGCGGATAGCGTTGCCCCCCCCTGTTCCTCATCCTGAGTTCGGGGAGCGTTTTGGGGTGCCTTCGGTTCTGGTGCGCCAATTGGTCAGGGCTTTTGCTCCCTCCGAGGCTTCGCTTTTGCTGGTTTCCGTAGGACCTGTGACGTTTTTAGGGGTTCCAGGGGAGCCTACTGCGGAGGTGGGGCAGGAATTAGAGCTTGCCCTTCGCTCGCGTGGGTTTGTTTTTCCTTTCGTCGTTTCCTTTACCAATGACTGGATAGGATACATCGTCTCGCGGTCCCATTATTCCCTTGGGGGATATGAGGCTTCCTTGTCTTTTTATGGTCCTGAGTTAGGGGAAAGACTGGTTCAAAGCCTTTGGCATCTCTGGGGGGACTCTTGATCACACTTTTAAACACGGGGAGATGAATCCGAAATCAAGGAAGATGGGTGCCTCAGTCTCGGAAAATGCGCATAGAAAGACTGAAGAGGGCATCCTTTATGTTTTTCAAAGCCTGGGACAGGAGAGCGGAAAGGGGCCTCTCCCCTGCGTCTTCGGCGCGGAATTGAACCAGGGTGCGAGTGCCCCATAGGAGTTCGTTTCCTCTTGCCACCACCTGAAAAGGCTCCGGAACAGCATCAAAGAAGGAGTTTAGCCTTGCGACAGCTTCTTCCGCGCGCTCACGAGCCTGCTCGCCTTTAAACGTGAACAGAAGTTTTTCGCCCAGAGAAAGGTGAACCCCTTCCCCATCTTCCTGGAAGGTTACGCGAAAAGAGGTGGTCACTTTGCTTCGTTCAATGGGAATATTGTGTTCTTTCATCAAGCGGATAATGGCTTTGGCTCTTTCTGCGGTGGGGGGGTGGGTTTGGAAGACGCCCCAGTCTATGGTGGGGCGATTGCGGTCTCGAAAGGCAAGCCTTTCCAGAAAGGTGAGGAGCCCCGTGGGGTTATAGCGAGTTTTCGTGAGGTAGAAGAAGGCGGTACGGTCTGCATCCTGTTCTGCCTCCTGCCCCATTCCATTCGTTATTGCACGCATTAGAAGGTCGCTTGTGAGCAACAGTTCACCCGTATGTTTTGAGCCTGTGAGCAGTGCCGCGATGATGAGAGGCAAGGTGATGGTTTCCAATCTACTCCTCTTCTTGGTGATGACGATGAGGTGCCTGTTGGCTGCGTGGGCAATTTCGTGGGCTATAACTCCTGCGAGTTCATCATCACTCTGCACAAGTTTGATGAGCCCTTCGTGGATATAAATGAATCCGCCGGGAATGGAGAAGGCATTGACATCGTCATCCGCTACGACCTTGAAGACATACTCGTATTTGTGATGTGTGGGGTCCCCGAAGGTGGCACCGAAGTGGTGGGTATTGGCAATCTCCGCTATTTCGTTGCCTATACGCTGGACCCGTTCCAGGAGGACAGGGTTATCCGATAATTTCAGTTCTTCTTCAACTTTTTTGGCGTATTCTGCCCCCAGTTTGCGGTCTGCGAGGGCTTCTCGCTCTGCCTGGGAGAGTTGGGGCTCCTGGCAAAGGAGCAAGGGGAGCGCACCAAGCATCAGGGCGCAAAAGGAACCGAGCGCGAAAAAACTTCTCATTCTTTGATGAGGGAAGCCCCGGTGAGCCTTCCCATTACCTTATTATTAGACGCCTAAAGGTTCTCCTCTGTTTGCCTTTCGCCCCGAGAGTTTGGCATAACTTGGGGTTACCCGAAGCCTTTGGAGGGTTTGGGAGAGGGGGTATGATAGGGCACCAGGAGGAATGCTCGCTAAAGCCTTCTCCTTGGGAGGCTGTCCTGGAGGGTAAGGTGCTTCTGCAGGGAGGTGGCTGGGGCGTCCGTCCAGGTGATTAGATATGCCTGTCATGGAGACCCGTGTTTTGATTCACGCACCGCCCGAGGTGGTGCTACAAGTTGCGATGGATACGGAGAGGTTCCCTGAGTTTATGCCCGATGTGCAGGAACTCCTGGTGCTTGAACGAAGCGAGGACAGGCGATTCGAGCGAACAAAATGGGTGGGGCGCGTCCCTCAATTTGGGTTAACGGTTACGTGGATTCAAAAAGCCCTTTGGAGCCTTGAAGATCGGAGGGTGGATTTTGAACAGGAGGAGGGGGAATTTGATTCTTTCAAAGGTTCCTGGCAGTTTGTTCCCCAAGATGGGAGCACTCTTTTTATAAGCCATCTGGATTACGTTTATCACGTCCCTCTTATCGGCGCGCTCGCCCAGAAGGTCGTGCATCATCTTATCAAGCAGAACGTTTTGGGAATTATGAACTCTATCAAGGCAAGGTCGGAGGAAGAATTCAAGAAGCGCGTGACAGAATCTCCTCCCGAATCACACTGAGGTTGTGACTCGCCCTGGAATGCTCAGGATCCAGCCGTAGGGCTTGCTGGAGAGCGACTATAGCCGCTTCCGGAGCACCCATCCTGTAAAGGGCGTTGCCTAAGGTGAACCAGGCTTCCGCATTGTGAGGGTCTAAGGCGACCCCCGCCCGATAAGCCTCCACCGCTTGGTGATACTCCCCTGCTTCGTATAGGAGGTCTCCGGTGTTTAGATAAATGTTCGGGTCGTTTGGCTTTAGAGCTGCCGCGTTTTCCAAACAGAGCAAAGCCTCCTGATATCTCCCCAGACGCCTAAGAACACGACTCAGGTTCACCCAGTGCCCCGCCTCAAAAGAGAATCGCTCCATACCTTCCAGGTAGGCACCGAGCGCCCTCCCCCAGTCCTCCATCTCTTCGGCGTACCTCACCCATCGTCCCCAGAGGTTCTTCTCTGTGGGAGCAAACCGATACGCCTGCTCCATTAATTCCAGCCGTTCCGAACGAAGCCCCTTCTCCTTCGCACACAAAAGGGCGAGTTCACAGGCTACTCTCGCAGGATGATTCTCCCGCAGTTTTTCTTCCATTCCTGGGGAAGGCTGAGGCACCGCTTCCCGAAAGTGGCTTATAATCTCTTTTGCCTCACGGAGGGCTGAATCCAGGTCCCCGATGTGGCGTAACTCCTGAATGAGCCGTAGCCTCGCCTGCCAGAAGTGCTCTGCACGCTCCTTGACCTTCTGGAGAACTTGCACCGCTTCGCCCCTTTTCCCCATCTCCATGAGAATTTCTGCTTGTAAGTAGAGCGCTTTGTAAGTGGAGATGGTAATGTCTCCCGCTTCATATCCCATAAGGGGAAGTTCTTCTGCTTTTTTGGCACAGGAGAGCGCCTGGGGAAATCTTTTCAGGGCGCGAAGCAAACAAGCCTTGGCATATTCCGTCAATGGTCCTGTGATGCAGGACTGTTCCGCACGCTGGCAAACCTTCAGCCCTTCCTCATACCTCCCAAGATGGTAAAGGGCAAGAGCCCAAATCTGATAGGCGAGCTGGGCGTGGGGCAAACCTTGCTTCAGAGAAGGCTCAGCCTTTTCACAGCACCTTATCACCGACTCCCAATCCCCTGCCGTGTAATACGAGTTCGCCAAGTTAAACCACTGGAACCCATCCTCAGGATTTTCGGAAAGGGATTTCTTGATAAGGCTCACGTTTCGTTGGTGCTTGTCTTTTGCCTTCATCTCTTCGGGACGGTAGCCGAAGTGATGGATGATGGCATCCTCCAGGCGAGCAATGGGAAGCCCTAAGCGGGCGATGGACTCTCCGATCTGTTCGTGAACCCGCCCCTCAAAGCGAATCCCTGGAAGATTTCGGAAAAGGCGTATGGGATAGTGCACCAGTTGGTCCAGTTCCCCTTCCTGGCTAAGATAGTTCACCACAGGAATCGTGTATCCTCCGAAGTGGGGACGAATGATGGCAGACTTGATGGCTCCCACGCTCTTTGGGTCCAGTCGTTCATCCGCATCAATCCAGAGCACCCAGTCGGCACGGGTCAGAGATAGGGCAAAGTTTCGTGCAGAGGAAAAGTCGTCGCACCATTCAAAAGGCACTACCTTTGCTCCGAAAGTCTGGGCGAGAGTGGGGGTGCGGTCCGTGGACCCCGTGTCCACGACGATAACTTCGTCCACCGCCCCCCGGAGGCTTTGGAGGCATAAAGGCAGGTGAGTCTCCTCATCTTTGACGATGAGGCAGGCAGAAACCCGGATGTTTGGGAACGGGGAAAGGCGTATTCCCTTTTCCTTTGCCCACTTTTTAATCTGTCGGAGGCGGAGGTTCGCCTCCTGGTCTTTTCGGTTGAGGGAGTCCGCGAGTTTTTTCTTACAGTGATAATGGTGAGCGAGAATTCTAAGGGTCTCCGCTCCCCGATTTCCGTCTAATGCAGAAGGAAAAAGGGAATAGGCTTTATTTTCCTGTGCCTCGTAGCAGAGAAGATAGGCGAGTTCTGCAAGGAGGTCGGGGTCATTGGGGTGCTTGGGTAAGGCGGTTTCCAGGACAGCCCTCGCTTCACTCCACCTTTGCTCGGACTGGTATCGGCGCGAATCGGCGAGAGCCTTCCCGGCTGAGGTTGTCTCAGGGGAGGAATCTCGGGCGCCGTTCCATTGGGGGGTGTCCACGCTTACGCTGCCTGCTGGTTCTGTTTTTGTAAGAGCTTGCGAGCCCCCGCGATACTGTAGAGTTCGTCGCGCAAGAGGCGCTTCACGGTGAAAATGGCTTGGATGTCCTGGGCACGGTATCGCCTCTGTCCCCCCTTGGTCCTTATCGGGCATAGAAATTCGGGAAATTCCGCCTCCCAATATCTTAGCGTGTGTATTTCCACCCCTGTGATGGCGCTGGCTGTGCCGATGCTTACGGTTCCAGGGAACTGTTTTCCCCTCTTGCGATTACTCATCCAGTCGTGTGTCCTCCGGCAGATGCAGTTTCTGATGGGATTATCGGTAAGGCTGACAGGGTTCTTGAGATTTTGGGATGCTATGGAGCGTAAAACACAAGTTCCACCCGCTCGTTCTCCTGGGGCTCAAAGGACCGCCGGCGAGCATAAGCCCCCGTCTCACCCCATTGCCACCCCCAGTTGGGGCTTAGGCGAACCACAGAAAAGACCACCGTAGGGTCATACCGAAAACTGTAGTCCCCAACCTCTACCTGCCCTGCCCAGAGGCGCGCTCCCGCAGTTTGGTAATAAATAAAATGCTCCAAGCCCTTCCTCCCCAGGGATACGCCATAGCGAAGTCTTATCTGGTGAGTGGCGTTGGCGCGGACCTTAACGGTTGTTTGGAAAGCTTTTTCATATACGGTAGCCTTGGCGTTGATGGTGCGGGCTTGGGGAAGGGGCTGAAAGGAAACGGGTTCCCCATCCCAGCTTGCCTCCAGGGCGGGGAAGTTGTTGTTGGCAAAGGAAACATTGGTGTTTAGGGCAAAAAGGGGCAAAAGCAGGGGGAGGTCAAAATCCTCGTTGCTAAGGTTTTTAAACACATAGCGTGCTTCCACCACCGCCTCCCCCTCCCCTACGGTAATCTTCAGGGTCTCCCAGCGCAGGGCAAGGCGTGTTTCTTCCTGGGCGGGGAAGGGGGCTCCCCCGAATCGGTCAATACGGGGGGTAAGGTCCTGCACCAGAGCGGGGAGTGTCAGAAGAAGCAGTCCAATCACCGCCCCATTTTACCCGGCTGGAGAAAAGTGGTAATATATTTATACAAGCACGCACGGGCATAAGGCGCGTGCGTTCAACTCGTAAGGAAAGTATGGCAAACATCGGAAAAAATGAAGGCATCCCACGGGTGTCCCTTCCGAGTTTTCGGAAGGGCTTACGGCAGTTCGTGGAGGACACCATAAAAGAGATGAAGCGGGTGGTGTGGCCCACCAAAGAGGATGTGGCACGCCTCACCGCCCTTGTGGTGCTCGTGTGTGTTGTGTTTATGGTCTATCTTTGGGTTTGTGGAACAGCGATGCAACTTCTTTTACACGCCCTGATGGGCAAGGGGTTGAGGTTGTAACTATGCCGAGTCAATGGTATGCGGTTCACACGCTTGCGGGATACGAACAGAAAGTAAGTCGTATTATCAAGCAAGTGGCTCTAAGCCAAGGGCTATGGAATACCGACATCTTTGAAATCCTCATCCCCACGGAAGAGGTTTTGGTTACTCGGGACGGCAAGCGAACTACCAGCGAGCGCAAAGTCTTCCCGGGCTATGTCCTTATTCGTATGAATTTGACGGAGGATACCGAGCGCCTGGTGAGAAGGACGCCCGGAGTGACGGGATTTGTGAGTTCAGGCAGGAAGCCCGTCCCCATAGAAGATAAGGATGTTCAGGGTATCCTTACCCGCATCGGCGAGAGCCGAAAGGCTCCACGGGTACCCTGGCAAAAGGGAGATACCGTCCGGGTAACCGAAGGACCCTTTACCGATTTCCCCGGCAAGGTGGAAGAGGTTTTGGCAGACAAGCAAAAACTGAAGGTGCTCCTCACCATCTTCGGGCGCGAAACCCCGGTGGAACTGGACTTCTCACAAGTGGAGAAAGTATAAGCACCACTTCGCTCACAAACTGACTTCCATAAAAAGCGCAAGGAAGAAACTATGCCGAGAAAAGTCACAGATATAGTCAAACTGAACATTCCGGCGGGAAAGGCAACTCCTGCCCCGCCTGTGGGTCCCGCTCTGGGACAGGCAGGAGTCAATATGATGGAGTTCATCAAAAAGTTCAATGAGATGACGATGGACAAAATCGGCGCTACCCTGCCGGTGACCATCACGGTCTATGATGACCGCTCCTATACCTTCGTGATTAAACAACCTCTGGCGAGTGACCTGCTTCGTCAGGCAGCGGGAATAGAAAAAGGTTCCGGGAACACCCCAAAGGAAGTGGCGGGGAGAATCACCCGAGCCAAACTTCGGGAAATTGCTCAACTGAAAATGCCCGACCTCAATACCACAGATGTGGAACAAGCGATGAAGATTCTCGCAGGAACTGCACGGTCTATGGGAATTGAAATTGTGGATTGACCCATATCTCTAAACAGGAAGCACCCTTTTGGAGAAAACTATGATCAAACAGCAAAGAAAAAAACTCAAAAAGAAACTGCACAGCAATCGCTATGACGAACTGCGCAAACTGGGAGACCCCCAGGCACTTCATACCCCTGAGGAAGCCATTGCTCTCGTCAAGAAAAGTGCCAATGCCAAATTTGTGGAAACGGTGGACCTCTCCCTTCGTCTCGGCATAGACCCCAAAAAGAGCGACCAGAATGTCCGGGGAATCCTGAACCTTCCTTACGGCACGGGTAAAACGCGCAAGGTGGCGGTCCTGGCGAAAGGGGCTCACGCGGAGTCCGCCCAATCTGCCGGTGCGGACGAGGTGGGAGCTGAAGACCTTGTGGAAAAAATCGTAAGCGGTTACAAGGATTTTGACGTCCTCATTGCTCATCAGGAGATGGCACCTCACCTGGCGAAAATCGGCCGCGTCCTGGGGCCCAGAACTCCCAGCAAAGCCAGTGGGACCCTCACAGAAAACGTCGCCCAGGCAGTGAAGGACATTAAGTCCGCCGTCCGTGTGGAATTTAGAAATGATAAGGCGGGCATCGTCCATATGCCCATCGGAAAAGTCAATATGACGGATGAGCAACTGCTGGCAAACTTCCGCTCCGCTATAGAAGGCATTCTGAAAGCCAAACCCCAAACCGCAAAAGGGCGCTATCTGATCAGCATCACCCTGAGCAGTAGTATGGGACCTGGGTTTCGCGTGGACCCCCAACTCGTGACGAAGTCAACCTGAGGCTCCACTCCATCTTCCTGGAGAGGGTTTTTCCGCTTGACGTCCCCTGTGCCCTTTGTGAATTTGGGAATGGGGTACCTAATGCCTGATCTTTTGCCAGTAAGTCTTGAAATCAAAGTTAGGGCTGTGTTCTGGAACGTGGCAGGCTTTGCACGAGGCTTCCCCCACCTTTCCCATCCGCACGCGGTAGTTCTGAGAGTGCTTCGCCCCAGGACCATGGCAGGATTCACACCCCACATCAGGTAACTCAGGAGTCTCTTCCCTGCTCCGAAAACCCGTGCGATAAGAAAGACCGACCACGTGACACCCTACGCACTCCGGGTCACGGTCGTTCCCCGTGTCTTCCAGCGTTTTCAAAGCGCGTGAATGGGTGGTTCGTTTCCAGATCTCATACTCCCTGACGTGGCACGTCGCGCACACTTTCGTCCCCACGAAACCGACCTCCGAATCCACCCTCGGAAGGGCTTCCAGAAGTTTTTCGGCAGAGACCCTTTCCGTGTAGATACGATACGCATTCCGCGCAGAGGGGTCATCAGAATGCTCGGGACCAAGGGAGATGAATCGCAGATTTTCCCATCGCCCCCCTCGCAACTCTATTCGCCCTACATACCTCCCCTTGTCTCCAGGAGAGACCAGTAAGGTGTTACCCACTACCACAGGCTCTCGTGTGGGTTCCCCTTGAGAACTATAAAGGATGAGGGAAATCTGGGGGAATCGCTGGGCCACTTCCTTCGCTTTTTCCAGGTCGCCCGCAAAGAGAAGGACAATGGAAGATCCACTGGAAGGAACTTCTCCCATCACCTCCTCCAATCGCCGACGATGCCCCCCAAATCGGAGAACCTCTTCTTCGGGCATTGCACCTATAATCCACACGCGGTTGCCAAGAAGTTTTCCTGGAGCGTTCGCCAGAGCCCCTTCTCCTTCCCAGAGGGAAGAATCCCACCTCCCCCGCACCACTTCGTTTAGCGCCCGAAGATAGGCAGAACCCAGGCGGGCATCCCAGGGACCTACGTTCAAATACGCAGGATTCAGAGTTTTCAAAACCTCCGCTATGGTCTCTGCCTTCAATTCATCCTGTCTCCCTTTGGGGGTTACCCAGTTGCCGATGTCCACATAGTAATGGTTCTCGGAGGGGCTTCCTTCGGAAGACCCGGAAGGGGAGAGGAGCGCCCGCACCACGGTCGCCATTCGGAGAATGCCCCCCACCTGGGGCTTCGTGCATCCACAAGGGGAGAGATAACCGCGGATATCCCCTGTGAAAATCAGCACCGCATCAGGTCCCTCTTGCGGAGGCGTAAGGACTGCGTGAAAGGTAATGCCTGTGAAACAGCATACTCCCCCCACGCTTGCTATCCACGCCTTGAAGACAGGGTTGCGAGAGTGCCTCACTCCTGCCCACTCCCTTCTGAAGAAGGTAAGGAGGAACGATCATTCTCTCCCCCGAGAATAGAGCCTGTGATGGGAATCTTGATAACGGGATAGCGCGGGTGGTCTGTCGTCACGACCACTACTGCATGAATCGCCCCCTGAAGACCTCCCTTATAGGTTGCTTTCAAAAGATATTGTTTGTATTGCGTTACTCCGGGTGCCTGCCCCATCGGTTCATAGGTCACCTCAAACCCCTCCCCTTCTACATTTACCGATAGGATCCTAAATGTCTGGGAGGGATGCAGGAGCGTAACAGCCCGCACCGCACCCGGCTGAAGGGCAACTCCCCCGAAATAAAAGCCCCTGGGTATGAAAAATAATCCTTTCTGGGCTTGAATGTTTACCATTTTGTTGGGCATAAACATAGAGTCTGTTTTGAGGAGCAGGTCAAACCAGTGGGTGCCTGCTTCTATGCTTTCGGGAAACGTGAGGGTTATGTGATAACCCATTCGCCGAACGGGCTTCTCCCCGAAGGGTAGGTCCACCAGTTCCCCTGCCCATGCCTCAAAGGAGACTTTCACCCGCGGATCACCTGGAATTACGTTGAGGAGTTTGATGGGCGTCTCTGTCATCACGCAGAAGTAAAGGTCTATCTTGGTTTCCCCTTCATCGTTCAGGACAAAGGAATCAGTCGTTTCGGGAACGATGCGGTATTCCGGCGAAGAGACGGCACTGATGAAAACCGTTTGATGAGGTTGTATGAGGTCATTGCTGTGGAAGGTTATGTCCTTGGTGATTTTCCCAACAAGGTCTTTGGTGTCCATTGCGGCGGTCACCACCACTTCTTCGCCCGGCGCCAGTTTGTCAATCTTGTCCAGAAGGATGCATCCACAGCTCACTTCCGGGACTATGAAAAGAGGGGCATTGCCGGTGTTTTTCAGGCGTAATTCAAAGCGAGGCACTTGCCCCGTGCGCACATAGCCCGCATCCGAAGATAGGGGAGATATTTCCAAGCGTGGTACGGCGGGAGTTATTTTTCGCTCTTCGGAGACGATCTTCTCCAGCTCCTCGCGAACGTCCAGAATTTGGTCAATCCTTTCCCTTTCTACATCCGTGAAGAGAGGGACATTTCCCTCCAGACTCGCAAACGGGCTGGGTTGGGACACGACAAGGAGATGACTTACCATCACCCCTCGGGAGGCTCTGGTAGGAGCAAGCCCCACCGCAACGCCAAAAGCCCGAGCAATCGCGCGGATAATCTCCACCTTAGATAGGTTTTGCTGAAGCGGTCCCCACTGGATGGGAATCTCCGCCACTAATTGCCCTTTCTCCCAATAAGGGAGCCTCACCTCCACCACGGAACCGGACACAGGCTTCAGGCGCACGAGAACCCCCGGCTCGTCCCCCCTCTCCGCAGGGAGAAAACGAATCCGATTCCCCGAAGCCTCCCTCCACATCTCTCCCGCATCCCTGTCTGCCCCCTGGAAGGCTTCAGGAAGGGGAACTTCCCAAAAATATTTCACTTCCCCATAAGTCCACCCCTTTAGGAGTTCTCGTGCCTTACTGAACTCCCCTCCCTGGAGCGCTTGCTGGATTTCGTAATATAGCCGATATAACTCCGCAGTGCAGCGGGGTGGCAGAACAGGGGCCTGAGAAGAAAGCGCGAGCAAGACTCCCAAAAGACCAGGACTCATATTCAACCTCTAATTTTCTTTTATTATGTCAGGTACCAGATAGAGGACGGCTTGGGGGGCGCTCCAGGGCTACCACAATCCCTGTAGGCACGGGAGCACCTAATCCTTCCGTTTGGGGAAGCCAGAAGGGCTTCGGGATCTTACCCCCCTGGGGCATCCCGTCGGGCGGGGCTTTTAGTTGTAATTGGTTATAATTATCCTGCGTACTCCCGATGGTAACCCTCACCCTGCTGAAAGACCACTACCGAGTAGAACCAGGCAGAGATGTAGCCATAAGCCTTTCGGTTGCTAACCGGGGAACTATTCCTGACCGGTTTGAAGTGGAAGTGCAAGGGCTGGACAGGGATTGGGTGGCGCTTCCCTTTCCCACCTTCACCCTGGCACCGGGGGAGGAGCGCACGCAGAAGGTTTTGATAAAGCCCCCCAGGTCTTCAGAGAGTAAGGCGGGCACCTATCCGTTTGTCATCAAGGCTCGTTCCCTGGAAACAGGACAGGGCTCCGAGGTCCAGGCGGTTCTGGAAGTGGAACCGTTCCGGATGATCAGTGCGGAAGTGGAGCCGAAACGGGCTACCGCAGGCTTCTTTCGCAAGGAGGCAAACTTCACCGTAAGGCTTTTCAATTTGGGAAACGCAGATGAGAACGTTCAACTCTTTGCCTCCGACCCTGAAGATGAATGCGCCTACACCTTTGAGGCAGACCGCCTTCACCTGGCACCTGGGCAACAAGCAGAAGTGAAACTCACCGCCCAACCCACCCGTGTTCCTTTGATTGGGTCCACTCAACTTTTTGGATTTACCGTTTCTGCGCGCAGTCTGGAGGACCCGCGAACAGTAAGTAACGCTCAAGGGCAACTGGAGAGGTATGCCCTCCTCTCCCCTACCAATTTACTCATAGGAATCATCCTCGCTCTGTTGGCAATCGTGTGGTATGGGTTGCGCCCCCAACTCCCGGCGGTCAACTACCTGGAAGCAAGACCCACCACCGTTAGAGATGGGGGGAGCGTGGAGATCCGCTGGTCTTTCAGGCACGCCAATTCCGTCACGCTGTACCAGGAAGGGGAGCCTGTGGCTTCAGACCTCCCCCCGGAAGGCTCACGCTCTTTCACTCTGAGCTACTTCCAGGGAAATGAGGAACAGGCGAAAGAACAAACGGTGACTTTTTGGGTGGAGGCGAAGGGAAGATGGCAGAATCAAATCGTCCGAAAAGAACTGACCGTGACGGTGATGCCCCCCTTGCCCCCGCCCGAGGTTTTAGAGTTTGCGATCACTCCTAAAAGTGTGGGCGTGGGGCAACCCCTGACGGTCATCTATAGAGTCAGGAACGCGGTGGAGGTCCTTTTGGAGCCTTTGCAACTCTCCCTGGACCCCTCTGCGGAACGATACATATTGCCCGAAGGCTATCGCCCCGAGGTCCCAGGCGTGCTCACGTTTCGCCTCATCGCCAGAAATGCGGATAAGAAAGAGGTGCGCAGTCGTCCGGTCACGGTTTCTGTAGTAGAGCAAAGTCAGGCTCGCATCATCGTCTTCCGAGCCTTGTATCAGGGCAGGGAACTGGGTGAAAACGATACGGTTCCGCCCGATAGCAGGGTCACCCTGGAATGGGACCTCCGGAACGCGGAACGAGCAGAAATTGAGCCAGGTATTGGAGCGGTGGATGCCTCTAAGGGAATGTGGGATGTGTTCCCAAGGGAGACTACCAAGTTCACGCTGAGAGTCTATGATTCCCGTGCCGTGCCGACCCAGAAGACCATCACCATCAAAGTGGCACCACCCCCCTCTGAGGTTCCCCCTCCGCGATGAAGCCCTTGTGGGTTACCGCATTTGACCGCTTTGGGAAGTTTGAAGAGAACCCCAGCGCGGTGCTGGTGGAGAACCTCTCCCTGGAGAAGAAAATCATCTTGCCCGTCTGTTATAAAGAAGTCCAGAAATGGATAGAATCCCAAGCACAAAACTCCGAACAACCCCGCGCCCTCCTTATGCTGGGGGTCTCCGACTCCGCGCCTCACTTTCGCCTGGAACTTTGCGCGCGGAACTACGCCGGAAACCTTCCTGACGTAGAAGGGTTCTCCTGGGGGGCACGACCCATAGATGTCTCCGCTCCCCAGGTGCTTTTTAGCACCCTGTTTCCCGCCGTTTTTCAAACGGAAGGCAGGACGCAGGATTTTAAGGAGCCTAAACCTTTGGAAGAAGGGCTCTCTCTAAGGGGAAAGGCGCACGCAAAAGGAGACCCTTCTGAAAGCGTGGAAGGCGGGCGCGCCCTTTTGCTGGAGGAAAACCCTTTCCCCTTTGCCCCGCTTTCCTATGACGCGGGAGATTATCTCTGCAACTTCGCCTACTTCCTTGCCCTCCGGCGCCTTCCGAGGGTGCTCTGTGGGTTTATTCACGTTCCCTCGTTTGACCGAGTGCCTCAGCAGGAGCAACTCGCTTGGCTGGAGCAAATCCTTGAGGTCATAAAGGAGAAGATATGAGAAGGCTCGCTTTGCTATCCGTAACGGATAAAACGGGAATCGTGGAGTTTGCTCAGGGGTTGCAAGCCCGCGGATTTGAAATCCTAAGCACGGGTGGCACTGCCTCTCTCCTCCGCGATCACGGCATTGATGTGACGGGCGTGAGTTATTACACGGGAATGCCGGAAATCCTTGGAGGACGCGTGAAAACCCTGCATCCTAAAATCCATGGGGGCATTCTCGCACAGCCCCAGGACCTCAAGCACCGACAGGAAATGGAAGAACTCAATATCCGGAGGATTGACCTTTTGGCGGTGAACCTTTATCGGTTTGAAGACGCAGTCTCCCAGGGGTTGCCCCCAAAGGAAATCTTAGAGCACATAGACATTGGGGGACCCGCTATGATCCGTGCCGCAGCGAAAAACGCCGAACACGTTTTCGTGGTCGTAGACCCCAACGATTACGACGAGGTTCTAAAGAACCTGGATGAGCCAGCACCCGAACTCCGCCTCCGCCTGCAAGCCAAAGCATTTGCCTACACCGCTTTCTATGACTCCCTGATTGCCCGCTATCTCTGGACACAAAACTTCAACGAAGAGTTCCCTCCACCCTATACCGACCTCCTCACCTGGGGCTTCCGCCTCAAACAAAGGCTTCGCTATGGGGAGAACCCTCATCAAAAGGGTGCACTCTATCTCCTTCCCCTCCAACAACCCGGCGTCGCCTCCGCACGCCAGCTCTGGGGAAAGGAACTCTCTTACAATAATCTCCTGGATGCGGAATCTGCCTGGGAGTGTGCCTCCGAACTCTATCATCTCTTTCAAAAAGAAAGGCGCCCGTGCGTTATTGTGAAACACGGCAATCCCTGTGGAGCAGGATGGGCTTCGGACCCCGTCACTTCTTTCCATCTCGCTAAGGAGGGAGACCCCATCTCCGCCTTTGGGGGCATCGTGGCTCTCCCCGGGGAACTGGATGACGAAACCGCTAAAGCCCTCGTCAGCAAGGGAAATTTCTTTGAAGTCATCATCGCCTCTAAGATCACCGAGTCTGCCCTGAAAACCTTCCAGGAACGCTCGGGATGGGGGCAAGACGTTCGCCTCCTGGAAGCAGGAGAGCCCCCTGAGGGCGGTTATCTCCAAATGCGGGGCTTGAGGGGTGCAGTCCTTGTCCAGACTTCTGATTCTGCCCAGGATCCGGACTTCCGTTGCGTGACCACCCATCAGCCCCGACCCGAAGACCTCCCCGCTATGCGTGCCCTGTGGGTCTGTGTCAAACACGTTAAGTCCAACGCTATCGTGGTGGGAGGTGGGGAGGCGATGTGGGGCGTGGGGGCGGGGCAAATGAACCGAGTCCAGTCCGTCCGCCTTGCCCTTGCCCAGGCGGGAGAAAAAGCAAAAGGCTCCATCCTTGCCAGTGACGCCTTCTTCCCTTTCCCCGATAGCATAGAAGAGGCAGGGAAGGCGGGCGTTTCGGTCATCCTTCAGCCCGGGGGTTCCAAAAATGACCCAGCGGTCATCCAGAGCGCCGAATCCGCCGGGATTGCCCTGGTCCTCACAGGCATCCGGCACTTCCGGCATTAGCCTCCTTCCTCTTTGGGGTATACTAAGTGCCTAATAACTTTTCAGGAGATAGAGAACTATGTCACAGCAACCGTCCAACGATTTGCCCATTATCGTGGGTGCTTTGATTGTGGGGTTACTCACCATCATCATCTTCTTCTTTACACGGTCTACCCCCACCTTGCCCCCCGCTCCCGAAGAGCCGCGCAAGGAACCCCTTAACCCTCAGCCCGTGCAGATCGTGCAAGTGGATACTGCCGGCACGTGGAAGGAAGGTGCGGGAGGAACACCGGGGCAAGCGGGTACCCCTGCTGCTGCTGGAGGGGGGCTTCCTGCCGTGGGCTCAGGTCGTGAGCGCCCTGCCGTTGCAGGAGGATAATCCTCCCCGAAGAAAAGGAGGACTCCTTTTTTCTTACTTTTCTTGGCGATGCGTTGCGTTTCGCGGTACACTTATCACCTGTTGTCGTGAATGTGAATGCCTTTCAATGATTGGGCAAACCAGTTGCGCGGATACTTTTGGGAAGACCTGGGCATTGACCTGGGAACTGCCAATACGCTGGTCTATGTAGAGGGCAAAGGGATTGTGCTCAGCGAGCCCTCCGTGGTCGCAGTGGATGCAGATGGCGGTACGGTCTTAGCGGTCGGGGCAGAAGCCCAGAGAATGCTGGGACGAACCCCCTCCTCTATCAAAGCCATTCGCCCCCTTCGTGATGGTGTGATAGCCGATTATGACCAGACGCACGCGATGTTGCGATATTTTATCCATAAGGCGAGCAGGAGACGGTTCGTTTTCCATCGCGTCGTGGTCGGAATCCCCAGCGGAGTCACTGAAGTAGAGCAACTCACGGTCATTGAAGCCTGTCGGCGTGCGGGCGCAACCCAGGCATTCGTTATTGAGGAACCTATGGCAGCAGCCATCGGTGCAGGACTCCCCGTTGCGGAACCCACAGGCTCTATGGTGGTGGACATAGGAGGCGGAACCACCGAAGTGGCAATTATATCCCTGGCAGGAATTGTCAATTGCAAATCCATTCGCATCGCAGGAGATGAGTTTGACCAGGCTATTCAAAACTATGTGCGAAGACGATGCAACCTCTATATCGGAGAGCGGACCGCGGAGTCTGCAAAAATTGAAGTCGGCTGTGCCTATCCCCTTGAACAACCTCTGGAATGTGAGGTGTGTGGGCGCGATGCCACCACGGGTTTGCCTCGCTCGGCGCTGATCAACAGCGAAGACGTGAGAGAAGCCATCCAGGAAGAACTGCAAGCCATCGTGGAAGCCGTTAAGCTCACCCTGGAAACCGCCCCCCCCGAACTCGCTGCAGACATAGTCACAAGGGGCATTCTCCTCGCAGGGGGAGGCGCACTCCTGCGGGGAATTGACCGCCTCATCAGTGAAGAAACGGGAATCCCCGTCTATATTGCCCGTGACCCCCTCACCTGCGTGGTTATCGGAACGGGAAAAGTGATGACGGAGGTCAGAAAAAATCCCCAACTCCGTAAGGCGCTCATTCAGGCTTCTGCATAGGGGAGTCTGAAGCCTGCCTTTTAAGCTCGGGTTTCTCCGCTGGGAGCCTCCCCTTCGGATTCGCTTCCCGACAAAACTCTCTTCACTTTTCTCGTATACTCCTCTTTAGATGGTGCGCTTCGCTCGGCCCTGGCTCCTTCTGGCCCTCTTGTGCGTCCTGGGGCTCCTTTTGGGGGCTTTCCAGAAACGGTACAAAGAACAAGGGTTAGTAGACCCCATCTCTTATGTCGTCCAAACGGTATCCAAACCCCTGCAAAGCGCCCTTATAACAACCCTGTCTCTGGGAGAAAACTTCTGGCAGGGCATTACTTCGGCTCCCCTCAAAACAGCAGAAAAAAAGGAAGCAGAATTCCTTCGCCGGAGGGTTACGGAATTGGAAATCCGGATGGAGGCACTTCAAAGAGAAGTGTCTCGTTTGCGAAGAATAGCCAATTTCCCCCCTGGAAAGGCTCATAAGACCCTGGGCGCAGACATCCTCGCTTACTATCCCCAAGAACATCGTCTTCAGATCAACCGAGGGAGGGAGGATGGAGTGCGAATCCTTGCCCCAGTGGTTACTCCCGAAGGGTTGGTGGGGCAAATAGTGGAGGTTTCAAAAAGGAGTAGTTGGGTGAACCTCATCACCCATCCCGAGTTCAGTGTGGGAGCGCGCGTGATGCGGACGAGTTCCCAGGTGGTTGGCTTGGTGAGAGGGCAAGGGCATTTTTATTACCTCTCCCTGGAAGTGTATAACGAAGACGCAGATGTCCAGAGTGGCGATACACTCATTACCTCGGGCACCTCAGAAGTCTATCCTGAAGGCATCCTGATAGGCACCCTCACTCAAGTGGCGAGAGACCCAAGCTATGGAGTGAAACGAGGCGTCGTCTTGCCCGCTGTGAATTTGAATGCCCTCCACGAAGTGGCCATTTTGGTCCCTGACCAATGAGAAGGGTAGCACACACTCTCGCCACGCCTCTCCCCCGAAGCCTTGGGGGGGGACCTTCCCGGAAACGATGGGGAGAAGCACCTTTCCTGTCTACCCCTCAGTTAGGAACTCCTTATGGGCAAATGGAGGAGAGGGACGCTCCCCATAAAGTCCCCCTGGGGATAGGCAAGGAATTATGATAGCCCGGGCTCTAATAGTTCTTTTCTTGCTATCTTTTGCAAACGCCCTGGATGTTACCCTTGCTCCCCGTCTTTCCTTGTGGTTTGCGACGCCTTCTTTTACTGTTACTTTTGTTCTTATCCTTGCGATTAATTCTGCCCCTTCTACTGCGTCCTTCCTCGGTTTTTTAGCAGGGCTTGTGGCAGGGGGAGTGGCTAACGAAAATATGAGCGCTCATATCATCAGCCTCACTCTCACCGCTTACGGGGTCTCCCGTTTGTTCCCAGTGTCCGTGGCGCGAACACGCACTCCCGTCGCCTTGATGGTTCTGGGGGGGTCATTGGTGGCGAGTCTCTTGTTTCTTGTTATGGTGCCCGACCCTCACATTCTTGTGTGGTTCAGGGATACAATGGGAGAGGCTGGCTATAATGCCTTGCTTGCCTGGCTTCTCTGCCCCTTAGGCAGATGGATTACCAGAGTCGGCAGGAGACGATAACGAAGGAAGGCTCTATGACGTTGACCACAACCGAGCAGTCCCAGAAACCGGGACCTTTGGAGATGGCTCGCCAACAACTTGCCATCGCAGCAAAATATCTTGACCTGGATGAGGGTTTGCATCGCGTTCTTGCGGTACCCAAGTGTCAGTTGGTCGTGAACTTCCCCGTGGTGATGGATAATGGGCGCGTGGAGGTCTTTGAGGGCTATCGCGTTTTGCACAATATGAGCAGGGGTCCCACCAAGGGAGGCATACGCTACCATCCCGACGTCACCCTGGAAGAAACCGCTGCCCTTGCGATGTGGATGACCTGGAAGTGCGCTATTGTGGACATTCCTTACGGGGGAGCCAAAGGTGCCGTCAAGGTAGACCGTAAGCGTCTCAGCAAGCGCGAATTGGAGAAACTCACGCGCCGGTATGTGTCGGAAATCAGCGTCCTTTTAGGACCGAATACAGACATCCCCGCTCCCGATATGGGCACGGATGCCCAGGTGATGGCGTGGATTATGGACACCTATAGTATGCACAAGGGCTATACAGTGACCGGCGTGGTTACAGGAAAGCCTGTTCCTCTCGGAGGGTCTCGGGGACGGGTGGAGGCAACGGGGCGCGGAGTGATCGTGTCTGCCCATGAAGCTTGCAAGTTTCTTGGACTGGACCTCGCGGGTGCTCGCGTGGCGGTCCAGGGGTTTGGAAACGTGGGTTCCGTGGCAGCGAGGCTTGCGGAAGAAGCGGGATGTAAGGTGGTCGCCGTTTCGGATGCCAAGGGTGGGGTGTATAACCCCAAGGGGTTGCCGGTCAAAACCCTGCTGGAGAGATTCGCTTATCGGGAAGGGGGCATTAGGGAGTATCCCGATTGCGAAAAAATCTCTAATGAAGAACTCCTTGCTCTGGATTGTGACGTGCTTATTCCTGCAGCCGTTTCGGAGGTGATCCATTCCGGAAACGCTGAGAACATCAAGGCGAAAATTATTGTGGAAGGAGCCAACGGTCCTACAACTCCTCTGGCGGATGAGATCCTGGCGGATAAAGGGGTCTTCGTGGTTCCTGACGTCCTCGCTAATGCAGGGGGGGTTATCGTGAGTTACTTTGAGTGGGTGCAGGACCTTCAAGCCTTCTTCTGGGAAGAGGACGAGGTGAACAGGAAGTTGGAGAGAATTATGCGGGATAGTTTCCAGGGCGTCCTGCAAACAATGAAACAGCACAAGACGACGATGCGCACTGCAGCCTATATCATTGGGGTCAAGCGGGTGGCAGATGCTACCGTCACTCGTGGCATCTATCCGTAGCACCCGTGGAACCCGCTTCTGCCGTCGCCCCTACCCCTTGAAGCCTTCAGGGCACGCTCCCGTGCCAAACGCCCTTAGGGCGTGTAAAATATAAGAAAAGACCCTGAGGTGTGATGGATGGGGACTTCGTCAAGAGAAAGGCAGGCAGGCATTTCTAATTGGGGAGTGATCTTTCTTATCGTTCTCTTCATTTTCGCCGCGTTGGTGGCTGGGCTTATTACCCTCCTGCTCCCAAACTTCCGGAAGATCTACAGTCTCGGATTCGCCACCGTCATCCGAAATGAAATTCAAAACGATTACTCACGGATTGGCAGTCGGGAACCCATACCCGCAGGACCTTTATTCAAAGAGCGGGAACCCGCCTACCAAGTTGCCAATCAAATCCGGGAGATGTTGAGGGAGATAGAAAAGCACGTGAAAGAGTACGATGAAGGGAGTGTTGATTGGGAGTCGTTCTTTGAAGTGCCATATAAGCGTTCGTCCGTCTCCTCGCTATCGGCTTATCGTCACGCAAGGGAAATTTTGCAGGCAGGGTTGCAGGAAGAGGAAAAGTATTTCAAAAACTATTTTTCCGCTGTTGACAGGTTTTCCAATCGTATCAAAACTGCCGCAGGCAGTGATTCCATCGCATTGGAGATCGCGGAAGGGGAACTCCGCGCGTTCCGTGCCCATCGCTTCCGGTGGGGTCAATTCGTGGAACGGTTCAGGCAGTGGATCACCCTTGCCCGCGCCCGTCTGGACCTCCTCTGGAAGCATCGGCGCTATGTTCTTACCGATTCCTCAGGACACGCGGTCTTGGCCCCTGGGGCTGGCGAATCGGCTCTCACTGTCTTGGAGAATCTGGACAGGAAATTAGAAAAAGAATACGACGCTCTCCAGGAGTTGTGGGACGCAATGGAGTTGCCCCGTTAGCCTTTATCCTCTCGCCATCGCCCGCAATCGCCGGACGCGCTCCCGAATGGGGGGATGCGTGGCAAAGAGGGCATTGATGCCCTCACCGCTGAGCGGGTTAGCGATGTAAAGATGGGCAAGGCTCGGCTCTGCAACCTCCGAGGGAATCATCTTGGTTTCCGCCTCCAGTCGCTCCAGAGCATCCGCAAGCGGATGGGGAGTCCCCAAAAACTGAGCTCCCGCAGAATCCGCGGCGTATTCCCGGGAACGGCTCACCGCAAGTTGGATCAGAGTTGCCGCAAGGGGCGCAAGAAGGAAGATGAGCAACCCCACCAGCGCGTTTCGTTCACGGTTCCCGAAAAAGAGCGCCAGATAGGCGAGATAGGAGATGGCGGTCGCTATGGTAGCCGCAATCGTCATAATCAGGGTATCCCTATTCCGAATATGCGCTACTTCGTGGGCAATCACCCCTTCCACTTCCCTTGGCGTTAGGGAGTGGAGAAGCCCCTCCGTGAGGCACACCGCCGCACTGCCCGGACCCCGCCCACACGCAAACGCATTCGGCTGTACGTCCGGGGAAATATAAAGACGGGGAAGAGGAATCCCCGCGTTCCGCGAAATCCGCTCGGTCGCCTCATAAATCCACGGCGCTTCCGAACGGCTCAAGGGGCGCGCCCGAGCAAAAGAAAGGGCTAACTTCTCCCCATTCCAGTAAACCAGGGCGTTCATCGCCAGGGCGAGGACGAGAGCGATGCTCGCCCCCTGTAAGCCGCCCAAGAGGTGCCCCACGAGGAGGAATATCCCCGCCAACACCACCATCAAAATGCCTGTCTTGATATAGTTCCACGTCCTCATACCGGTCACTCCTTTACCTAATATTACACCATCTGTCTCAATTTTGTTGCAAACTTCGGGGAAAACCAGTGGATGTTATAGATGGAAAATGGGGTGCGCTACCCTTAACGGCTGTGCGGTTGATAAGGAGAGAGGCACATTTTTTTGTATCTTTTGGTATCTTAAGCATATTTTGCTTTCGGTAGCCCATCGCAGGGGCATCGCAGGGGGAGAAGGTGTTTAATGATCAGGAGAGCAGTTTTGGGGGGAAACTTCCTGCTCCCAATTTCAACACCATAGAAGTTCGTTCACTGAAACGGCAAGCAAGACAGGTCCCATTGGGTTCTGATTTTTTCTTTCTTTGAGGCGGGGTCGCGCTATCAGCACTCGCAGGTTCCAGAGATTGCGGATTTTCATCAATGGCACAGAGACTTCAGAAGCCCTGTTCCGGGGAGGGAAGACGTATGTTGCGGTGTCTGCCCTACGCCCGGCAGGAGCGGAAGTGAACATAGATGGCAATCGGGTGCTCATTCGCTTTGATCCTCCGGCAGGACGTGAGCAGGTGGATGCCATAGGAGGACGCAAAGGAGAATGGCTCCACAACGGCACCTGGCGCGTACGGGTGCGTGAAGTGACTCCTGTCCCCAACCCCTTTGGGGCGGACCGGGAGATTCTGTCGTCGTGGAGTTCAGAAATCTCACCAATTCTTCTACTTCCCTTCCGGCACAGGCTTGGACAGGGTCCAGTTGGTGGATGGTAATGGGAATATCCTTAGCGTAGCGGATTCTGCTTTTACAAAAAGGTTTGGTACTCTTCCCCCTGCGGCGGGTGTTATGGTGACTTTAAAGTTTGGGGACCCACGAAACGAGTTAACAACTCTGGTGGAACCAGAAAAACTGCTCATTCTTTTTAGAAGCACAGGTGGGAAGCCACCGCTCAAGAACTTCAGGTTCTTCCTGAAGGACGGATAAAGTTAATCCCTTTGGGGACTCCCGGGCTTGTGGGGTGCTTCCCTCAAGCCCTAAGGTACACTTGGGTGGTAGCCTATGGCGCGCGTGGCTGGTGCCCTTTATTCTGCTTGGCGATCTTTCCTCCTTTATATGGAGATGATCAAAGTGGAGCATTCCATTTTTGCTCTCCCGTTTGCGATGGTGGGGATGATGTATGCGGACCTCAAAGCCAAGCCTGTGGGGGAAGCCGATGGCTTTCCGGGGTGGCGCACTTTCCTTTTGATCCTTCTGGCGATGGTGAGCGCGCGCTCTTCCGCTATGGCATTCAACCGAATTGCAGACCGGGAGATTGATGCGAAAAACCCCCGCACGCGCAATCGCGCCCTCCCTATGGGCAGGATTCCCCTTTCCCACGCGGTTCTTTTTTGCCTGCTTTCTATGGGGATCTTCTTGCTTTCTGCTTATTTCCTCAATCCTCTGGCTTTTGCGCTCTCTCCTCTCGTCCTTGTGGTCCTTTTCGGTTATTCCTATACCAAGCGTTTCACTGTCTGGTCGCATATCTTTGTGGGGCTTTCCCTGGGGTTGGCGCCCGCAGGTGCCTGGATAGCAGTTACGGGGGAGTGGTCCTGGGTGCCTCTTTTCTGGCTCCTGGCGGTTACGTTCTGGACTGCGGGATTTGACATCCTGTACTCTCTGCAGGATGAGAAGTTTGACAGAGAAAACCGCCTTTTCAGCCTTCCCGCGAAATTTGGCGCACGCACCGCCATCTTCTTCAGCCGCTCCTTTCACGTCTTTACCGTTCTTTTCCTTATTCTGGGGGGTGTGGTGGTGCAGGCGGGTTTGTTTTATTATTTAGGCGTGGGGCTTGCAGGCTTGCTATTGACTTATGAGCAATCTCTCGTCAAGCCAGGGGACCTCAGGCATCTCACCACCGCCTTCTTTACCCTCAACGGCTATGTCTCCCTTGGGGTGATGGCTTGTGCCATAGTGGATGTTCTTATGCAGAAGCCCCTTTAATTGCTCAGTTCCCTCATCTCTTTGATGTTATCAAAGGGCTCTAATTGGTCCACAACTTCCATCCCCGACACCACTTTGCCAAACGCGCAATAGTTTCCCTGGAGCCAATCCGCATCCTTTTTGAGAATGAAGATTTGGGAGTCTCCCCCTTGTCTTTCCGCCACGCTCGCCATAGCAACCACCCCGCGAACCATCGGAAGGTCGGTCTCTTCAAAGGGCAGGGGATTGCCGGAACCGCCCGAGCCAAGGCGCGGGTCGCCCGGTGGGAGCGTTTTGGATTGTGGGTCGCCCCACTGGATCACCCAATCCTCCACACGATGAATTTTTTGCCCGTTATAAAACCCTTCCCTCACCAGGGAGAGAATTTGTTGACAGGTTTGGGGGGCTTTGGCGGGATACAATTCCATTACGATTTCCCCCTTGCCGTCAATCTCCATAGCCACGCGGACGGGTTGGGTCGCTGGCTGGCTTTGCCCTTTGCTCCCCTCGTCGGGCGGTCTTTTAAATATCACGAGCAACGCAAGAACCAAGATCAGCAAGCCAAGAATCACGACCAATGCGCCAGAGGAGGAAGGCTTCATAGGGGTATAGGATACCCCTTGGGCACATTCCTTTCTGTGCCTTCGTATGCCATACTCAAGTTGCCTTGTCGGATTCTGTGAGCAAGTCGTTTTCCTGGCGCCTCCCTTCCTCTTTGAGTGTGCTTCGCCACCGAGACTTTCGTCTCTTCTGGGCGGGTGCGTTCGTCTCCTTTGTGGGCAGTTGGGTTCAAACGGTGGGGCAGGGTTGGTTGGTGTTTCAGCTCACGGGAAGTGAGAAAGCCCTGGGGCTGGTAACGTTTCTTGGGGCGGTACCTATGTTCGTTGTGGCACCCCTTGGGGGATACCTGGCAGACCGCCTGAACAAAAAAATTGTCCTCATCACCACTCAAACGATTTTCGCTTTGTGCGCCCTAACGCTTAGTATCGCCGTGTGGACTCACCATATAACCTATGAGATGGTCCTTGGGGTTGCCCTTATAGTGGGTTGCGCCGCATCTATAGATATGCCGACACGTCAATCTATGATTGCCCACGTGGTTTCTCAGGAGGAGATTCCTCAGGCTGTCCCTCTCAATGCTGGCACGTTCAATACAGCCCGTATGGTGGGGCCCGCTCTGGGGGGATGGGTGCTGGAACGCTATGGGCCGGGGACGTGTTATTTCATCAATGCGTTAAGTTTCTTAGCCATCATCCTTGCAGTGGCGCTCATCCGTTCCGATTTGAGAAGCAATGCCCTCCGATCTGCATCCCTCCGGGAGACTTTGTTGGAAGGCATTCGGTATGTCCTCCGTCATCCCGCCTTCCGATGGTGCGTGGTGATGGTGATGACCACTTCCGTTTTTGGATTTTTCTACCTCTCTCTTTTGCCCGCCCTCGCCGCCACCACTCTCGGCGCGGGCAAGCAAGGGTTGGGCACTCTTATGACCGCAACAGGCGTCGGAGCCTTGATGGGCATCCTTACCCTGGCGTTGCTGGGCACAAGAATAAAACGCGGATGGACGATTGCTTTGGCGATGCTGGGATTCGGCTGTGCCTTGCTTACCCTTTCTTTTGCAAAGTCTTTTGGGCTGGCGTTTGGGTGCTTGTTGCTTATGGGAATGTGCGGGATCATTCAGATGGCAGGGACTAACGCCACCCTCCAATACTTCAGCCCTCCTGAGTTGCGAGGGCGGGTGGTCGCCGTGCACGTGTGGGCATTGCAGGGTTTGAACCCCTTCGGCGCCCTGTTCTTCGGCTGGCTTTCCGAGCGCTTGAGCCTTCCCACTGCTTTTGCCTTTGGGGGTGCAGTGATAGCGCTTGTCGCCACGCTCGTCCTTTTGTTGTCTAAGGCGGTGCGCTCTTTGTAAGGCTTCCGTTTACTTTATGTGCACCAGGCGGTCAAATTCTGCCAGGTCCTTTGCTCGGGCAGCAGCGTCCTCGTAAGTGACCAACCCTTTGCGCACCAGTTGTGCCAGTGCCTGGTCCAGCGTTTGCATACCCATTCGGGCTCCCGTTTGCACGATAGAATTAATTTGATAAGTCTTGTTTTCACGGATGAGGTTTCTTACCGCAGCTACTGCATTGAGGGTTTCAAATGCAGCAACCCTGCCTTTTCCGTCCGCTCGCTTGATAAGAGTTTGAGAGATCACCCCTACCAGGTTTACCGATAACTGCATCCTAATCTGCTGTTGTTGGTACAAGGGAAATACATCAATGATGCGGTCTACAGTTTGGACAGCATCAGGAGTGTGCAGGGTTCCGAACACAAGGTGTCCGGTTTCTGCCGTGGTGATAGCGAGTTGAATGGTCTCTAAATCCCGCATTTCACCCACCAGGATGACGTCGGGGTCTTGCCGTAGAACGTATTTCAAGGCATTGGCGAAACTCAAGGTATCAAAATCTAACTCCCGTTGATGAATGAGAGCCATTTTGTCCTCGTGGATGAACTCAATGGGGTCCTCCACGGTCACGATGTGCACGGGATACTTCTTGTTTATATAGTCAATACAGGCTGCTTGCGTGGTGGACTTCCCGCTCCCCGCAGGTCCCGTCATCAAAACAAGCCCACGAGGCCTATCACAGAACTGGCGGACAATATCGGGCACCCCAAGTTCTTCCAGAGTTTGAATCCTGAAAGGGATCACGCGAAAGGCAGCCTGGATGTTCCCCCTTTGTTGATACACGTTCCCACGGAAGCGAGCCAGCCCGGGGATTTCATAAGCAAAGTCTAACTCCAGTTCTTTTAGAAAACGTCTTTGTTGTGCCTCGGTGAGTATTTTGAAAATTTCTTCTTTGGCACTTTCTCGGGTGAAAGGTTCTTCATCTTCTAATTGGACAAGTTCTCCATAAATGCGGAGGTAGGGCTTGGTGCCCGCTTTGATGTGGAGGTCAGAGGCATCGCTCTTTACCGTCCTTTCTAAAAGGGCTTGGATCCTACCCATGGGCCCCCCCGTCTATCAAGCCAAGATTCATTGCGCGCCGCTTGAACTCCGCGGGAGCCTGGGATTTGGCGAGGGCATTCTCATAGTCAATCACTCCATCTTTCAGAAGTTGCAAGAGGTGGCTATCTAAGGTTTGCATCCCGTATTCCGAGCCCGTTTGGATGTCCAGATAAAGTTGGTGGGTCTTGCCTTCTCGGATGAGAGCGCGAACACTGTGAGTGGCAACTAAAACCTCAAACGCCGCCACCCGCCCGGTGCCGTCCTTTTTGGGCAATAAGGTCTGGCTGAGAACCGCCGCAAGGGTCACGGACAACTGGGTCCGAATTTGGGCTTGCTGGGCGGGGGGGAACACATCCACTATTCGGTCAATGGTTTGAGCCGCGTCCACCGTGTGAAGCGTAGACATAACGAGGTGCCCCGTTTCTGCCGCCGTGATAGCAAGTTGGATGGTTTCCAGGTCTCGCATCTCCCCCACCAGGATAACATCAGGATTTTGTCTCATCACGTGCCGGAGGGCGTCAGCAAAACTGTGAGTATCCACACCGAGCTCGCGCTGGTTAACGATACTTATTTTATCGTGATGCATATACTCTATGGGATCCTCAATCGTCATAATGTGCATCTTGCGATGGGTGTTTATCCAGTCCACCATTGCCGCAAGGGTGGTGGATTTGCCACTCCCCGTGGGACCCGTCACCAGAATCAACCCCCTGGGCAGAAGGGCGAGACGCTTGGTTACCTCAGGAAGTCCTAAATCATCAATCGTTCTTATCTGAAAGGGGATGACACGGAATAAAGCCCCCAAACTCCCCCGGCTCCAGAACATATTAACACGAAATCGGCTCAACCCTGGCACTTCGTAGGATAAGTCTAATTCCTTGAAACTTTCCAATCTCGCCCACCGCTCTTCGTTCAGGATACTGCGCAAAAGGGTATACGTGTCTTCATCGGAAAGGGGAGGATATTCCGTGCGGACGAGCTTGCCGTGAATGCGCATCACCGGGCGCTCCCCTGCTTTGATGTGCAGGTCGGTGGCATCCCGCTTGACTAATTGGTGGAGAAGTTCGTCAATGGTGATGGGCATAAGGCTAACGTCTTAGCAACTGGCGCAATTCGGAAAGCACGCCTGCGTAAGAGAGCGCGGTCTCTTCGGTGATGACACCCGCCTTTACATATTTCACTAGGCTCTGGTTCATCGTTTGCATACCCCAGAAATGCCCTTCGCTGATAGCGTGATAGAGTTCCCCGAAGTGCCCTTCCTCAATCAACTTCTGAATCGTGGGCGTGCAAATCATCACCTCGCAAGCGCACACGCGCCCTTGCCCGTCAGCCCGTGGCACTAACTTTTGAGAGATAACTGCCTTCAACGACGCCGCCAAACGCACACAAAGATGGTTCTTTTCGTGCGGAGGAAACATATTCACAATTCGGTCCAGCGTCTCCGCGGCGCTCGGAGTGTGAACCGTGGAAAATACTAAGTGCCCCGTCTCACCCGCCTGGAGGGCTACATTCATCGTCTCCACGTCCCGCATCTCCCCCACAAGGATTACGTCCGGAGCCTCGCGCACCACCGCGCGCATCGCGGTCTGGAAGTCTTTCGTGTCTATGTGCACCTCACGCTGACTTATGTAGGCTAACTTGTCGTCGTGGACAAACTCTAAGGGGTCCTCTATGGTTACTATATGGCACGGGCGCTCGCGATTAATCAGATCAATGATCGCCGCCAATGACGTCGTCTTTCCGCATCCTGTGGGTCCCGTAAAAAGAACCAAACCCTGACGATATTTCGCCACCTCAGCCAAAACGGGAGGCAAGCCTAACTGCTCCAGGCTCAATATCTCCAGGGGAATGATACGAAACGCTCCCGCATAGGTCCCCCGCTGAAAGTAAAGGTTCGCACGAATTCGCATCTTCCGCCCCACGCTGAAGGCGAGGTCCATCTCCAGACGCTCTTCAAACTGCGCCGCTTGCTTCGGCGTCATAGTGGATAAAACCAGCCGACGCGCCTGCTCTTCGTCCACCACATCCCATCCCCCGGGAAGTTCTTTCACAATGGCGTGCTGGCGCATCTTGGGAACAGAACCCGCCTTGATGAACAAATCCGACGCCTTCTCCTGGAAGGCGATTTCCAGCATATCTGCAAGCGATGATTCAGCAACTCTGGGCATTCTCTTGTACCTCTCTGCGTTTTATCTTCACGCCGGTGGCTTCCCACGGTAAGGGCGCAAAGCCAAGTATACCAAAACGCCTACTAGTACGGCACCCACAGAAGTCCACACCACCAGGCGCCAGTCCTTCCTGCTGGTAGACGGATTTTCGGAGCGATTCGTTCTCCCAGAAGCCACCGTCTCGGGGAAATTCACCCCTGCGGGGTCTTGAGTCTTTAGTATTATCCGATACTCCACTACCTTCATCTGGGGATCGTAACTCCCCCAAACCCGCACCGCCGAATTCTCTACCTCCCTCACGGTCACTCCCTCTCGGGGGGTCACGCCCTCATAGGCTATGGCAATGCATCGTACCGTGTGGGGCTCCGGGGCACCCGCAAATGCCTTCGCAAAAGGCACTAAGCGGAGAACCCCTGTCTCCTGATTGATTACAAAATCTACCGCAAAATCCGCTCGCAGAACCCGTACCTCCGCTCCGCTCGGAAGTTTCCCCAAGGACGAATACCAAACCCGTAACCCCCTGGGTGCCGAGCCAAGCCCCTCCCCCACTTTTTGGCATTGTTCCCAGAGCAAATCCCGGGGATAATTCGCAGGCACCGCCTGGATGTGGACGTAATCCGCACCCGAGGGCGCCTTCTTCACGTGGATGACCACATCAGGCTTCACCTCCGCAAAGCCCGCTGAGCCTTGCGGGCTTCCCAAAAGGGGAACACCCCATAAACTCAGGCACAAAAAGCCAAGCCACGCAAGAGCCTTTTTTTTCAATTTCCCAAAGAATAGCCTACCGCGAAGCCCTCATTCCTTGCATTTCCTTCATGGGTTCAAAGACACCATCAGCCAATCCAGGCGGGTGGTCCAGGGGAAAAAGAGAACCAACCCCGTGGAAGCAAAATGAACCCGAAGGCGCATTTCCCGCGTGCTGGCGTTGATGTAGCGGGAAGGATTGCTCGTGATGTTGATCTCCAGGAGGGAATCCTCCTGTCCCAGGGAGCGTGAATCTATCAAATCCCAGGCGTTTGTCTGGAAGTTATAAAGGAACACCTTTTGTTGGACATTGGGGATGTTGACCGCAGTTTCCAGATGCAAGGTGAGGGAGGAAAAGGAAGAGGAGGGGGCTGTGGCATTGAAAATGGCTTGGATGGGGTCCTCTCCTGAAAAGAGCACCAGGTGGGGTCTCAAGAAAAGATAGGAATCATCACTTGCTCGCAAATCTTGCAAGCCGCCGCCAGCCGAGATGCCTCGCACCAACGAGAAACTCTCAATAAAGCGCCTATCGGGAATCACTCCCCTTATCCAACTTATATAAGGACGCAGTTGCACAGAGCCAAACACGGAGCCATATCGCGGGGGTTGAGGACCGCCCCCGACACTCCCCACCCAACTGTGAATGCCTGCCACCTGCCATTCGCTCCCCACCCTAAGCATCAAAGCACCCCCCGAATCCCCAGGACCTAAGGTGGATTCCTCAGCAACGGGACCTCCATCTCCAAAGGAATCTATGCCCCTTCCGTCAAAGTCCGCAATGAGAAACCATCCTCGCACATTCCCAAAGTCCAGAAACTGAGCAAAAGAAATACGGTTTTGACCTCGGCGCTTGGTCCCTTCCGTACCCCAATCATAATCCCAATCATCTCCTACTTGCCGTCCGCGCACCCCATAACCGATTACGGAAGCGATACTTCCCGCTTCGGTGCTTCCTGAATACAAAGAGAACCAACCGGGCAAAGGTTGGGAAAGGCGCACCAGAGCCAGGTCGTCTGTGGGATGGCGAACAATCTGCACGCTGGAAAAAACGGGCAAGCCATCTGGCTGGAACCGCCCCTCCGTGTCCCCAAAAAAGGAGGCGTGGCGAGCGGTGATGATCCAGTAAGGATCAATTGCGACTGCAGAAGTAATGCTCCCCCCCACCGCATAGAACTTGCCGACCCAGGGAAATTCCGTGGTTTCTATCCCGGGAACAATGCGGGCATAGCCCCCCGCCGAGATGGCTCCTAAAAAGATCAAGGTGGAGCGAAAAATCAGCCGTGCGGATCCTTTCATTCTCGTTTCACCTATTCAAAACTTCACAAAGTACTTCACTTATTATAACGCAGATTATGAGAAAACGCTCCCTCCTGGGGGAACTTTTTGGTTGCTCAAGAGAGAACAGGGTAGGATTACTTTATGCGCCACATTCCAGCAAACCTCGCAAGCGTAGGGGTGACTCTGGTATTCTTCATAGGGCTTGGGAGTGCTTGCTTCCCTCCCCTCTTTAAGCACCCGGCAAAAAATCAAACTATGAGCAAGAAGGACCGCGAACTGCCCAAAACGGAAGAGGAGTGGCGCTCTATCCTTACTCCCGAAGAGTATCGCGTCTTGCGCGAAAAAGGCACAGAGGCTCCTTTCACGGGCAAGTATTGGAATCACACGGAAGAAGGGGTGTACTTATGTGCGGGCTGTGGTGCCGAGTTATTCCGTTCTAAGGAAAAGTTTGACGCCCATTGTGGTTGGCCCAGTTTTTATGATGTTGCGAAACCTGAAAGCATCCGCTTCCAGGATGATTACAGTTATGGAATGCACCGGGTGGAAGTCCTTTGTGCGCGCTGTGGGGGGCATTTGGGGCACGTGTTTCCGGATGGGCCTCCTCCCACGGGGCTTCGCTATTGCATCAATTCCGTGAGTCTCAAGTTTCAAAAAGCAGGCACCCGCTCCTCGGAGGAACCTAAAAAGATCGGCGAAGCTGAAAGCCCAGAGATGTCCCCCCCTGACTGAAAACCACACGGAGCCCAAGCCAGGCATCTTTCTCCCCCTTCACGCTTTGAAAGGGGATCAATTCAAAGCCCACAAGCAAATTCCTGCTGTCGTGCTCTCCCAGCAGGCTAAGCCGGCGATAAAGGGGCAAATACAGAGAAACAAAAGCCCCGCGAAATCGTTTTGTCCCCGCGCCCACTGTGATGCTCCCTCGCTCATCCGTAGCCCAATCGGTGTAAATGTTGGTTTGCCACGTCCCTGCGACATAAAAAGACCTTCCTTCCTTCGTCTCGTTGAGAATGTCCAAAATCCCAACGCTGATCCCGGGGAACAGATCTGGATAGGGCTGAACGATGGAGTGCTGGATGTTCAGGGAAACGGTTTTTGATTGGGATTTGCTCTTTTCCCATATCCCGTTGACCTCCCAACCCCAGGTGATACCCGCTCCTATGATAGCGGTTTGCTTGCGCATAGCGTCTGTTTGAGATAACCAGGATATTCGAACCTCTGAGGGTTGCAGGGTGTATCCCGTTGGGAGGAAGAAAACTTGGTCCGCGTGAAGGGGCATACCGCAAAAGATGCTTCCCAGAAGAATCAAGAGCACCCTCAGGGAAAGCGCTCTCCCTGCAAAGGGTAGGCATAGAGTTCTTTTTCGGAAGGGCAGGGAAGATGGGATGGCGAAAAACCGCTTGATGAGTGGCATTGTGTATAGTATATTCGGTAAGGCGCTCAAAGGATAGAGGCTCGTTTATTATATACGAAGAAAAAGCAATTGATGCCCCATTGTTCCTTGCGCGCGGGATTTGTGATAGCCCCTCCCTTTTTCTAAATCAGGACACTCCAAAGTTTCGCACCCGGAGCCCTGGCAAAGCAGTGCCCGCAAGGCAGGGTTTTATCACGCTGTACCAGTAGTCCTTGCGGGTTTCGGATAGCACCGCGAGGCAGAGTCGCCTTCTGGCTCGAGTCATTGCCACGTAAAGGAGTCGCAGTTCTTCTTCTCTTTCGCTTTCACGGTCGTGTTCCCACACAGCCTTCCAGAAAAGGCATGGCTCCCTGGGAATGGAAAGAACAGGCAATTTCCCTTCAGGCTCAAGCAAGACTTCCTCGGTACTTGCTCGCAAAGGGGATCGCAAAAGCACAATCACCACATTCCATTCCAAACCCTTGGCATTATGGACGGTGACAATCCGTACTGCTTCTGCCTCGTCCGAAAAAATTGGCGCGTCGTTGAAGTCTCCCCGAAGGCGTCGCTGGCGGTCTATCCACTCCGCAAAAGCCATCGGGCTAAGGTCTCGGCGCTCTCCTGCGACCTCTAAAAGTTTGCGAGCGTTGGCGATGAGTTGGCGAGAGTGGGGAAGGAAGGCAAGTCTCGCATCCAGATGGGCTCGGGCAAAGAGTTCCGATAAGACCTCCCACGCACTCATTTGCGACGCATACTGCGACATCGGCTTGAACCAACTCAAAAACTCGGATAAAGCCCTTTCGTCCCCTTCCGAAAGGGGAGGAGCGCCCTCTTTTGTACTTCGCTCCTTGAGGACCTCCCACACGGAAGTCTGGCGCGCCAAAGCAGTCAGGCGTAGCCTGCAAATCCCATCCAGGGTCATCCCCACCAGCGGAGACCGCAAGGTGGCAAGCAAAGCCAGGTCCTCCTCCGCGTTACAAAGACACCGGATCACCGAGGCGATGTCGTATATCTCCGTCCGGAGAAAATAGTTGCGCCCAACATCAATGGGGGAAAAAGGAATTTTCAAGGCGAGCAACCCACGCGCGATGGCGTCCACTTCATAGTGGCTCCTCACCAGAACGGTGATTTCTCCAGGAGAAACCCCTTCTTCTATCAGGGAATGAATGCCCTGGGCGATGAATTCACTGCCCCTGGGGGGCAAATGCCAAATCTCCACCGGCTCCCCACCTTCCGTGGAAGCGTCCTCAAAAGGGTCCTCCGGTTCTTTGCCACCCCCCCTTTGCTCTTCGGGAGTGGTCATCCTCACTAAGCGTTCTCCCCATCGTGGGCGAAATACTTTATTCACCACGTTTAATATGCGCGGGGTAGAGCGCCAATTGGTTTGAAGTTCGTATCGTGTGGCGTTTTGCATTTCTTTTAGGAAATTCCTCACGTCCGCTCCCCGAAACCGATAGATGCTTTGTTGGGGGTCACCTACGAAGAGCACGTGCTCCACGGGCAAGGCTCGCAAGAGACGGTATTGCAAGGGGTTTAGGTCCTGGGCTTCGTCTACCAGTAAAAAACGGTATTTCCCCTGCAGTACTTCGGGGCGGTTTTCAAGAAGTCTTAAGGCGCGGATCTCCATCTCCGCAAAATCCATAACCCGGCGAGCCTGCAGTTCCTCCAGAAACTTCTCCCATGCCACCCAGGCGATCTCTATTAATCCGCTCGTCAACTCCGCAGAGAGTCGATCGGAGTGGGGATTGTGTTCTTTTCTGACCCATTGGGGTACGGGAACCCTGGCTTCTCTCAAGGCGCGGACCAGTAACCTCGGGTCGGTCTGCCACTCTGCGGGAGGCGGGTGCCCCAGGAGACTCTCCGCCATTTGGTCCAGCACCTCGCTCCAGGCGGAAGCAAGCAAGTTTGGATTACCTGCGTAGGGCTTAATGGCAGAGGGAGAGACGCCCGCCGTGCGCCACTTAGAGATGAGCCTTTGAACTATGGAGAGCACGCGTTCCTCGGGACGCTCCCTCCCTCGCCTTTCACGCCTGCCCCACTTCGCAATGAAATTGCGGGCATAGGCGCTGAGATCAGGAGCTTTGCCCGTCGCAAAAAGAATACACTCCTGCATCAATAGGTCGCCCTGATCACTGGAAAGAACATCAAACTGGGAATCTACTCCTGCCTCTACGGGGTTCTCCCTCAAAAGACGATCGCAAAAGCCGTCCACCGTGGAGATGGGACCAACCTGGGCTAAACGCGCCTCCTTCATTAGACCCCTTTGGCGAAGTTCGTGGACGATGCGCGACCGCATCTCCGCTGCCGCCTTCCGAGTGAAGGTTATGGCTAAAATCTCTTCGGGGCTTGCTTGATGCTCTATTACGTGCCGAAGATACCGCTGAACCAGAACGGCGGTCTTTCCGGCTCCCGCGCCTGCATGAATGATGAGCCTCTCGCCATCTGCACCTATGGCGAGTCGCTGTTCTTCTATCAGCCAAATGTTTTTGGTGCCCTGCATCACTCGGATAACCCCTCGTCCTCCTTGTTTCCTATGGGTTCGTCTTCTCTCCATAGGTATTCGTATCGCGGATCTAAGAGAGTGGAATTCTGAGAGCGTCTGCAAAGGCTTCCAAACTCACAGAGGTCACAATGCTTCCCGGGCGACGGCGTCAAATCACCGGAGAGGGCAACCTCTATGAGTTTTTCCAGAAAGGTTTTCGCTTCGTCAATGAATGCCCTGGAATTCTCCCTGCTTGTGTTAACCAACAATCCCGCCTCTGGGTTTTCTGAAAATTGACTCCCTTCGGAAGAACGAGAGCGAGTAATCGCCAGACGTCGTCGCCCCTCAAGGTCATCCAGTAAACTTGTCCTCTCGTTTTTGGGCTGAGGCATCAAAGCCAGAAGGAGTGCATTGTCCATAAGGAAATCTTTATCAGGGTTGAGCTGGGCGTAGCCGAGCCGAAGGGGTATCAGGTCCTCCCCTTTGCGATAAAGGATGTCTATGTGCTCATCCAGGGTTAGGGTAATCCCTTTTACCTTTACCGTGGTGCGGAAGCCCGCTTGGGTAAGGTTTAGATTTTGCCCCAGCGGCTCCAGGTCCCACACTTCTCGTGCTTGGAACTCTCGGTGCGCAAAGTCTTCCAGAAGAGCCCCCCCACTCAGGCGAAGGAGTTCCCATTCCTCAGAGGGCAAAAAAGCCCTTGCCTTAATCAATTCGTTTTCTAATGCCGTTATCAGGGCATCCTTTAGTTCTTTCTCGGAACGAGCCTTTGCCACGTCAACCCTTTGAATCAAATGCTCTAATCTTCGCGCCAGCCTTGTAGCGCGCACCGCACTAAAACCCAGGTGGGCACGGGCAAAATACTGAAAGCGGCATCGTGCAAGAGAACGCAACAAGGAAAAGGTCAGCGAGCGAGGCAGTTCCGAAAAACGCTTCTTCAATTTTTCGTCCCGTATTTCAAGGGAGAGGGAGTTCTGTGCCTCTAACTTGAAGCGCTCTCGCTGTTGCCTTTGTTCCTCGCTGAGCCTGCGCTCCCCTGCCTCCACTTGCTCGGGAAGAACATCCCGATACCATTCCAGGGAAGGGAATAAATCCTCGGGATGCAGACACTCTTCGGGCACAGGAAAGCGTTGTTCTATCGGCTTGTACGAGTGTTTCACCCCAGGCACGCTTTCTTTCAAATCTGACAAAAAGAACGCAGGCACTTCGTGATGGTCCAGAAACTTATGGGGATAGCTAAGCAAGATGTTGGGAGCTGAACACAACAGGCGATAAAACTCCTGCTCTTCTTCTCTCGCGCGGTCGTAACTCGTGGGCAGACGCCATTTCGGATTTTGCCGGGCGAGGGCTTCTCTTTTCTTATCGTTCAAAAGGGGAGCCTCCATCCTTCGTTTGGGAAATCGCCCCTCCACCATCCCCAGAGCCACCACCCACTGGACCTCCCCCAGGGCGAGCGCCTCCGTAACCACCGGTATATCCCCACGATACCGAATCGTGTACTCCCCCTCCCTCCACAACTGCTCTACAAAACTGATAAATTCCCTCAGAGAAAACCGACTCCCCGCAGGCACGCTTGCGATGCTTGCCCGAAGACTTCGGATCATCGCATCCTGGGCGGACAAGTCTCGCTCCACCGTGGGTGCCCCACTCCGGAGACTGGCATCCAGCCACGGCATCATCCCGAGAAGTCTGTTCAACAAATTAGCCCAATCCCCCAACGTCCCCCGGAAATGGGAAGCCAACTCCTGCCACTCCCCCAGTCCTGCGAACCATTGGGGCAACAGGTTGGGATGCTCCTGCCTCATCTGCGCCAAAGCCTGCCACGGAGCATCCGCTTCCCCACAATGCTGAAGCGCTTTTTCCACTTCCCGCCACGCACTGGGCGGTACCTCGCCATAAGGGCTTTGAACCAGAGAAAAGAGGTAGCGCCAGCCGTCAGGAAGGCAAGCCCGGAGAGCAGTGATTATCGTGCGAACAAAGGGATTGCATAAAAGTTTCTCCTTGAACTCCATCCTCAAGGTCAGCCCAAACCGACGCCCTGCAGAGTTCAGATAGGGAGCATAATCGCTCAAACTCCTGCAGAATATTCCTACCTCGCGAGGCTTCGCACCCTCCTGAAGAAACCCGAGAATGGACCGCATCGCCCATTCACACTCCGTAATCTCATCCCCCGACTCTAAAATTTCCACTCGCCCCTCCAGGGTCGGAAACTCACCCGAAGAGAATATCCTGCCCGCCTTCGGAAGGGGAACAGAAAGTTCTATCACCTCTGCCTGAGGAAACTGCCTCATCATCTCTTCCTTCAAAGGGAACAAGTCGTCCCTGAAAGGATGCTTTTCCACTAAGAGATAAACGTTAACCCCACCCGCTAATAACCACTTCACCAACTCGCACCAAAGAGGCGGAATCTCTGTTTCTCCAAACCAAAACACGTTCCCCAGGGTGCTCGGGGCTTGAAGAGGATAACCAAGCAAACTCTCTATCCTGTCAGAAAGTGTTCCGACCTTTTGCTCCGACAACATCTGTTCATAGCGGAGAAGGACTTCCCCCACTTCCGAAGACCGCTGGTCCAGCGATCTTATAGCCTCCACAGGAATTCGGTAATGGCGCAACTCCCGGGCAATTTGGAGGAGCACCTCGTGAAATCCAGAAATCCCTTTCACACTCGCAAGCGCACTCTCTTCCGGAATGGACCTGCATGCCAGAGCCATAAACGCCCGCTGATATTCCAGGGGTAAAAGGGGAAACAAAGGGACTCCCGAAGCGTTCGCAAGCCTCCAGATCAGTTCGTTGAAAGGCAAAATCTCCAGCGCCCCCGTCTCTATTTTGGTAAGCGTGCCCTCGTCCCGTATCAAAGCCTGGTGAACATTAGCGAGGAGAGCGTTAGTGGAAGAAGTTAGAACGCTTCCCTGGGTGCTCGTGAAAATCCTGGCGAACTCAAGGGCGGAGCGAAAGCCGGGAGGGGCGGTGTAAAGCCAGAGGCGCCCTCTTTCCATATTATCTTCTTAGTTTATCCCCTCGGAGCCACCCCAATCCCCGCTAACAGGCAGGCATAAAGGCACTACTTCCCCCCGTGAGCCTGCCTGCGATGCTCCATCTCGTAGTGGTAAGGCTCCGTGTGAATGCTGATGCTGACATTGGGGAGAGTGGCACGGATTTGGTCTTCCACTTCCTCCGTAATCTCGTGCGCCCTCACCAGGCTCAGATCGTCATCTAAAAGAATATGCACGTCTATATGACGATGAGACCCTGATTTCCTGGTCCGTAGTTGGTGATACCCCCGAATCTCGGGGTGCCGATTCAACACTTCCTCTATGAGCCTCACCTCTTCTGCGGGAAGCATCGTGTCCACCAGGGAAGTTGAAGTTTCATAAAATACTCGCCAACCGTAGGCGAAAATGAATCCTACAATGAGAATCCCTCCTATGGCATCATAAACGGGATTTCCTGTCATCCACACTGCCAACAAGCCGATCAGCACCACCACGTGGGCAAAAATGTCTGAGGAAATGTTTGCCACATTCGCTCGCAGAACGTCGCTATCCGTCTCACGAGCCGCTTTCTTGAACCACTGAATGAAAGTCCATTTTATGCCTGCCGTAATCCCTGCTACCCAGAGCGCCAACCCTACGGAAATCTCTTCGGGATGAACCCACCGCTGGATAGCCTTCACCAGAACATAGGTCCCCATTCCAAACAATAACAACGCTTGTAAAAAACCCCCCAGTGTCTCAAATTTGCCGTGCCCAAAGGGGTGCGACTCATCCGCAGGTTTAAGGGCAATGTGAATGCTTACCGCAGAGACGATGCTTGCCAGAAGGTCCCCCGCCGTGTCTACCGCATCACCCAGTAAGCCAACGCTCCCACTGATCAAAGCGGTAATGCCCTTCGCCACCAGAAACCCTGCGTTCAGGGCAATAAAAGCCCGAACCGCCGTGATCTTTCGCCTCGCACCGATGTCAAGAACCATTCGGAAAAAGGATACCAAAAAGGACTATAACAGAGGCGCCCTCCCGCTCGGAAGGGCGCAAATCATAAAGCAATTTCAAAGAAGAAACTCAGGGACGCGCGGGCACCGCTCGGCGAATTTCTCGCGACCCACGCGGGGGGTTGAAAGTAAAGGGCTTCCCCAAAAGACTTTGCCACTTCTGCTTCTGGGCGGGAGTTAGCAATGCCAGAATCTTGTTGTTCAAATCTTTGCGATTCTGTTCCATTTGCTGGCGTAACTTCTCCCGCTCCCCCGGATTGTTCCGCGCCCGTTGAAACGCTTCCCGCATCTTTTGCGATTGTGCCTGCACCAGTTCCCGAATCTTCTGTTGTTGCTGGCTCGAAAGACCAACTTTTTGGGCAATGTCCGTCCGCAAAAGTGCCGAGGGACCATCCCATTGAAGCGCCAATTCCTGTAATCGCTTCTGCTGGGCTGGCGTCAGGATTTCTTTGATCGCTTTGTCCACCGCCTCAGAAGGGTTAGGACGGGATGCCCCGCCACCCTGTCCTCCTTGTCCTCCCTGAGAACGAGGTGAAGTTTGGCCCGAGGATCTTGGGAAAAGGGCTTGAAGTCGTGCCTGTAAGGATTTCTTCTGCGCCTCGGTCAATTTCAGTTCCTTCTGGACATCCTCACGCATAATCAAAAAGGCACGAAACCCAGAACCGGGAGCGAAGAAACCCGGCTGACGGCCACCCTGTCCGCTCGCTCCCGTCCTGCCGGGACCAGCTTGCTGGGAAAACCCCACAGACAAAATCGCCACTAGCACACCGGAAAGGAAAACTTTCATATAGTTCGTCACGTTATGTCCTCCTCACGGAAGAAATCTTTATGATGTAATACGCACTCCCCACAGAAAATTTCACCCGATCTTGAAAGGAATCCCTTACCCGGCGCTTCCAATCTCCTTGCCTTGTGTTCCCGCCCATCCAAGCCCCAGCAGGGGGCACTAACCTTTCGCCTTTTGCGGACTTGGCACTACCTGGGGAAGGGCATAGTGAGGAATGAGACGATTCTTGACGCAAAGGTAACCAAAAACTTCCATACCCTCCCAGTGAGCCGGGGTGAGAGAGTAGTCTATCACTTCTGATAAGTACTTAAAACAACGCTCCTGGGCTATCCCGAGGCGTTTCGCTTCGCGCTCCGCTATCTCCTCAAGGTGGGCAAGCCCAAAAGATTTGCTTCGCCCGAGTTCCTCACCCAGTTCAGGAGTGAGACCGCCAAAGCCTACCCAGAGTGCCCACACAAAGGGTTTTCCCGTCAAGGATGCCCATTCCGCACCTAAATCCAGGCAAAGCAAGTTGCCCCCCTCGGCGACCATCCCGGCATCTCCTATCAGCACCACCGCCTCCGCATAACGCAGGGAGCCTTCCAGCGTGCCGTCTCCAAGGGCGCAGTCGGGATAGGCTCCGTATCGCTCCGCCAGCACAACACGCGCCAAGAGATTAGCAGTCAAGGAGGCGGGGTCCAGAGCAAGGGTCTCTATGAGGTGAAAGGGCGCTCGGGAGAAAAGCCTCACGCTTTGCACTTCTCCGTAAGAAGAAATGGAGATGTCTGGGGCAATACAGGCGCCCGCAGAGGTAAGAGCCACGATACTGCTCACCAGAGCAGAATCCACGGTGCCCTCTTTTAGCCATTCTCCCAGCGTGGAAGGTGGTGCATAGAGTACCGTAGCGGTCCCTCCGTCTGAGTCAAAGAGGGCGGTCAAAGGCTTCGCGTTCAAATAGGGAACCGAACCAATTCTCCACGCCCCTTTTTCCGATGAGATGACTGCCTTCGCCATAGACGTTTGCGCGTGAGTCTACCCCTAACCCCCTTGGGCTCCGCCTCGCAATAGAGACAAAAGGTGCGTCATACTTTCTCCTGGGTGAGCCTGCCACTCAGAACGGGAAGTCTATGAAAATTGTCACTGCAGAAGAAATGCTCCAGATAGACCGCGAAGCGGAAGAGCGTTATGGCTTGTCCACTCATCAATTGATGGAAAACGCGGGGAGAAAACTTTGCCAGTTCCTTTTAACCTATTGCGGGGATGGCGATCAGGCGTTAATCCTTTGCGGTCCAGGCAATAACGGCGGAGACGGTTTGGCACTGGCAAGATACCTCCGAGAGGAGGAATGGGACGTAGTGGTGCTTCTAAGCCACGACCCCTCAGAACTGAAGCTTGCACCTCTCGCCCAGTATCGCCAGGCGGTGGAATCGGGAGTGCCCGTGTATGCGCCTGGGGAGAGAGATTACAAATTCGTGCTAAACGAGGTGGAGAATTATCCTATTGTGGTAGATGCGCTCTTAGGGATTGGAGCGCGAGGAGCACCTCGCGGGGAAGTGCTTCGCCTCGTGGAAGCCATCCAGGGGTGTCAAGACACTTCCACCATCGTCGCAGTAGATGTGCCTTCGGGAATAGACCCCGATACAGGGTCTGCGGAAGGTGCCTATGTGAAAGCCTCCTTTACTCCAACCCTCGGGCTACCCAAGCCCTTCCTGTTCCAGGGAATTGGCAGGGAATCCGCAGGATATTGGGAAGTGCTGGATATTGGCTATCCCGAGGCGCTTACAGAGCAATACGGGCAGGCAAGGCTTGTCAGCACTCAGGAAGCCTCTCTCCTGCTGGGGAGGAGATCCCTGTTCGCTCATAAGCGGTCTGCAGGAGTGGTTTTAGTGGTTGCAGGCTGTTCCCAATTCCCAGGTGCGGCGGTGCTCACTGCCCTGGGGGCTTATCGCCTGGGGGCAGGGCTGGTCCAGGTTGCCAGCGTTCCCTCGGTCCTGGATGCGGTGAAAGCCCATATTCCCGAATGCCCCCTTTTCCGCCTCCCTGCCGAGAGGACCCCGGAAGGAGAAGAGTTCCTGCATCCCGATTCCATTAAGGTGCTATCCCCTCTGGTGGAGCGGGCGGATGCGGTCGCCCTCGGTCCCGGATTGGGGCGCGCCCCTATGGTGGGGGAGTTCCTTCAACGCTTGTTTGAGGGGATGGAGGCAAAGTGGGTTCTGGATGCGGATGCTCTGTACTGGATAGCCGAATTATCTCTGAAACCGCGTGGGATAGCCATCTATACTCCCCACGAAGGGGAAGCTGGTCGCTTGCTCAAAACAACCCCGGATAAGGTGGTGGCTGACCGATTTGGCTCCGTACGGGAACTTTCCCGTCGTTTGGAAGGAACAGTCCTCCTCAAAGGGCGATACACGATGGTCTGTTCGGACGGAACGATGGTTGCGGTGATCCAGCCCGGCAATGCCCTCCTGGCGACCGGTGGCTCCGGGGACGTGTTGACGGGTGCCATTTCTGCGGTATTAGCCAGAACGGGAGACTCAGAAGGCTCCGCCATCTCATCTGCTTACTATCATGGCATTGCCTCTGAGATGCTCTTTGGAGAGTTCGGAACCTATTTTGGAGCCACCGCACGGGACATCGCCGAAGCAATGGCTCGCGCTTATAATTATATGGAGAAAGGTGGCTGGGAAGAAGACGAAGAAGATAGAGAAGATGAAAATGAGGAGGACTACGAAGATTTTTAATCCCACAGCCATCCCTCATCTTCAAAGGGTGATAGCAGGGCTCCTCCTGACCGGGACGCTCTCAGCGCCCCTTGTGGGGGCTACCGAAATAACCCTTGCCTTTCCCAACGAGGCGAAGAGGGAAGTCTTCTTTGTAGAGGAAGAACCCCAGAGCCTTCCCGTGGGAGGGCAGGAATATACCGCCAGGGAGATCACCCTCTCGGTGCCGAAGGGCAAGGAAGAAGGCTATATCCTGGTGGTGGAACCCTCGCGCGGGGCAGTGGCTTTCCGCTCGGTTGCGCAGGCTTTGCCTCTCTGGAAGCTTACGGAAAAAGATTGGAAGATTGCGGAGGTGCGCCTACGGGTGGAAAGCAAAGGAAAACCCGTGGAGCCCGCTTTCGTCCGGCTTGAGGTTGTGCCCTCCAGCGCAGGAGAAGCCAAGCCGGTGGTGTATGAACGGCTTGCCTATCGGGGAGAGGCGAGGTTTTTCGCCGTTAGTCCGGGAGAAGCCACAGTTACCGTTCGGTATCTTGCCGATGGGGAGGCGAGCGTGCTTCCCTCTCAGCGAACTTCCACTCCCCAGCGCTTCCTTTTGAATTTTTCTAAGGAGCCCCCCCTCCTGGTCATCGCGCTCCCCGAAGGTGCGAAAGGGGTGGAAGACTCCGTTCCCCAAACCGGTAAGGCAGAGACACACCTTCCTCCTCCATCTCGAGTTGGACAATGGCTCCTCTGGATGTTTGTCCTCACGGTTGGGGCAGGGATGGTCTATCTGTTGTATTGGTGGGCAAAAAATCAACCCAATGCCCTCCTCGCCCTGCGCCAGAGGGGAGTTAATGTGGTGGATGCCCTCCTGGGCAGAGCCCAGAGCTCCCCCACCCCTGCTGGAAATGCACAACCCACACCCTCCCAACCTGCTCCCCCTCCCCTGGTGCCAGAAGGGCACTGCCCTTATTGCGGGGAAGCCTTCCGCCCGGATGGCACCTGCGCATGCACCCTCCAACCCGCCACTCCCGCTCCCGCGGTCCCTTCCTCGCCCCAGCGATTCAAACTCGTGGGGGAGCAGGATTCCTGGAGCATTCCCGATGGAAGTTCCGTGGTGGGGCGAGAGGCGGGTTCGGCGTCTCTTCTTATCCCAGACCCCACGGTGAGCAGGCGCCATGCAGAAATCCTGAACGAAGGCGGGCGTCTCACCCTCAAAGACCTGGGGAGCAGGAATGGGACGTTCGTCAATGGTCAGCCTGTGGTGGGGGAAGTGGAAATTCGCCTGGGAGACACACTCCAGTTTGGGGCGGTGCGGGTGCGAGTTGAATTAGAGGCATAAGGATATGGGCGTTATCTTCTTGTTGATGCTCTCGGGTGCCACAGCAGGGCTTATCGCCTGGGCGGTCACAGAACCTATGGCGCCTCCCATTTATCCTTCGCCCCAATGGGCACGCTATGAGACCCTTTATGCTCTTGCGGTCGGCAGTTTCGTCGGCGCCTCCGTAGGTGCGGTGTCTGGCTGGGCACAGGGAAGCAGGTTTCACTTCATCTGGGGGCTTTTGACGGGTGCTCTCATTGGGGCTTTTGCGGGCGTCGCAGGGCTTTCTGTGGGGGGGAGCTTTGCCTCTTCCATCTTCGGAGAAGATGTTTTTGAAAAAGGGGAACTCACTTATCGGCAAATTGTGGGGCGAATGCTTGTCCTCACTCCTTTCGGGGGACTGGTGGGCATATCCCTGGGCATCGCCACGCGTTCCTTCACCCGTGCTCTCCAGGGGTTTGTGGGAGGGCTTCTTGGGGGAGCAGTGGTGGGCGCGATTTTTGACTTCATTGGAGTGTTAGTCGCCCCTATGGTGCTCGCCGCACGGGGACAGGTGGCAGGGGAGGTGGGCATAGTTTCGCGGGCGATTACTGCGGTGGGATTAGGTTCCGCTATCGGACTTTTTGTCGGCATCGTGGAGCGACTCGGTCGGAGGGCTTGGCTGAGATTGGAACTCGCCCGAAACGAGGGCAAAGAGTGGGTGGTGGACAAACCCCGAACATTTATCGGACGAAGTGAGAAGGCAGATGTTCCGCTTTTTGGTGACCCCAATATCTTCCCTATGCACGCCTGTTTGTATAAACAAGGAGGCGTCTATACCATTGTGGATGGAGGCACCCCCATCGGGATAGGCGTCAATGGCGTCCGCGTGTCCCAGCAGGTCCTTCAGCACGGGGATGTCATCAATATAGGTTCCTTCAATTTGAGATTTCTTCTCAAAAAGGGAGCGCCCATTCCCCGCCCCGTGCCTTCCGAAAAAGCGCCCCCTGTCCAAACCGTTGCTCCCTTCACTCACCAACCCCCTTCTATCCCTCAAGCCCAACCCACCATCCAAGCCCAGCCCACCATCCAGCAGGAAATCCGCACCCTCGTCGCCCTCAATGGACCCCTCACAGGGAGCCGATTTGTCATCGGTGCCACCCCGGTGATGGCGGGGAGAGCCTCCCAGCAGTTATCCCTTGCCTTTGATGGGAGCGCAAGCAGGCAACACGCCGAGTTCGTCTGGGTTCCGGAAGGCTTGAAGGTGCGCGACCTGGGGAGCACCAACGGGACCCTGGTCAACGGACAGCGGATCGCAGAAGCCATCCTACGTCCCGGAGACGAGGTCCAATTAGGAATGACCCGATTTCGTGTAGAATAAGAAATCAAATCAATCCTTGAAGGACTGGTTTTAACCTCTGATGCCTTTCTCGCAACTTCTGAAGGTTATTCTTAGGGAGGCTTCCCCCTCCCCCCACCCTTTCTTAATCCTTTCCAGGCAGAGGAGAGTGGAAGGGGAGAGCGGAGGCTGTTTGAATTTTATGTCCGTACCCGTGGAGGAAAGGGATGAGTAACGACGCGACTCAACGCATTCCCGATGACCCCCATCGCACCCAGTTCCTAACGGATCCCCATCGCACCCAGATGATGAGCCAGGGCGCCCCTTTGGTCAAACAGGCTTTGTCGGTGGAGGTGATCCCTGGGCGAAAATATGTCCTGGCTAATGCCCCCGCTCGCGAACAAGTCCTTCTGGAGTTCCATACTTCCGATGCGGTGCCCCAGGGGCTTCGCCCCCCTCTCAACATCTGCCTGGTGATTGACCGTTCAGGCTCTATGGAGGGCGAGCCTCTGGAATACGTGAAGCGCGCCTGCTCCTATGTGGTAGACCTCCTCAACCCCAACGATGTCCTCAGCATCGTTACGTTTGAAGAAAACGTGGATGTCCTTATGCCCCCGCGCCGGGTAGCCAATAAAGAATTGATCAAACAGCACATCCAGCGCCTGGAGCCAGGAAACACCACCAATATCTACGACGGTATGGCTTTGGGGACCCAGCAAATTCTCTCTGCACAGGAGCAGGGTCGCGTCTCGCGGATGCTCCTCTTCACCGATGGCGAGCCTACCACAGGCATCAAGGACTTTCAATCCCTGGTGCAACACGCCGGCGAAATTAAAAAACGGGGAATTACTATCACCTTTCTTGGCTTTGGATATGACTTCAATGAAGAACTCCTGGCGGGAATGGCAAAAAGATCGGGCGGAAACTACTATTACATCCAGAGACCCGACCTCATCCCCGAAGTGTTCCGAGCGGAATTAGATAAACTCTTCACCCTCACTGCCAGCAACCTCACCCTGAAACTGCGCACCGCACGGTGGGTCGTCTTGAGGCAAGTCTATGGCCACACCGTGCCCTTCGGACAACGAGAAGTCATCCTCCACCTCGCCGACCTGGAGAGGGGAACGGACCTGGATGTGGCAATAGACCTGGAGTTCCAAAACCACCCCCTGGGACTTTATCGCGTCCTGGTAGGGGAGCTCACCTATGACGATGCGATTTCTGGAAAAACGGAAAGGCTTTCCGCAGATGTGATCTTAGAGTTCACATCGGATAACAGTCTCTGCGAGGTCCCTCAAAACCCACGCGTGGCACAATGCATAGAAGTTGCCCTGGCGAGCCGAGCGGTGGAAAAAACGATGATGGGATTGCGCGCAGGGCAAATTACAGCCCAAATGGCTATTGCGGAACTCCAGAAAACTCAAATGCTCCTTCAGCAAGAGGGGCGAACCGAGGAAGCCAAGCAGGTGGAACAAGCCATCCGAGACCTCAAACGGGGGGCAACCCAGGATGTGGAAAAAACGCTTATCGGAACTATCACTACATTAGACCAGGGGAAAAAATCCCAGTCCTCATAGGGGATGATGAAGAGTGATGCCCCCTGAGCCCAGAACGGAAAGAATGATGGAGAAACCGAAAAGATAAAGGCGAACTCGCCTCGTGCAAGAAGACGGTGATGAAAATGAAAAAATGCGCCAAAATGAACTTTTGTGGCCTACACAGAGCAAGGAGAGTCGGAGAGCGAGGGTGAGAGGTCTTGAAGGCAAATCGCCTTCCCAGAAAGTGCAATGCCCTTTCTGTGGCGCTACCTGCTGGGCAGGACGCGCTCGCTGTGACCTGTGCGGGCGCCCGCTGGGAGGTGGACGCACTAACAACCCCAATAACCCCTCTCCCGGCGCCCCGGAAACAACTCCCGAGACATCAGAAGAGCAACGGTGCGAACACTGTGGTATCACCCTCCTTCCCGATTCTAAGTATTGCCATGAATGTGGGCGTCGTCTTCAGCATTCTCCCAAGGCTTCCGTAGCAGAATTTTACGGGGAACCTGTGGAGTTCCACGAGCGAGGGGTGTGGGTAACGCGCTCTCGTCTGGTCGTAGGGAAGAGGCAGTATGCCCTGAATCAAATCTCTCAAGTGGAAATAGAAATCAAGCCCCTCGCGATAAGGCTTTTGCCTGCGCTCCTGGTCGTCTTCCTCATTGCAACTGCTATCTGGATTGTCCTGTATGGATGGCAGTCGCAACACCTTTGGGTAGTGTTGATAGGAGTTGCCGTGATTCTCTTTGCGCTCTTGGGAGGCTATCGCTCCACCGCACCCCACCACGCCCTCACCCTCCGCATCGGGGAGACTATGGAAGAAGTCTTAGCCAGCGCCGATGCGGAATTCGTTTCACGCGTGGCAAAAGCAATTCTCCACGCAAAAGACTCTAAGGGATCGTAGCGGGCTTGCGTGAGGGAAGGGACCCCGCGCTGACCTGCTTCATAAGTTCCCCAAGGGCACGGTCCAGTTGGGGGTCACGCCCTGCCATAAAATCCTCATTGCTCCAGGGAACCTGGATGTCGGGCTTCTGCCCTAAATTCTCCATAGGGGTCCCATCCATTCGGTAAACACCGCTCATAGGCATCCGAATCCCCGTTCCGTCCACCAGGCGACTCCCCCAGGTCCAGATCACATACCCGGGAGTGGGCATCCCGATCAGAGTCGCAAGGCGTCTCTCCTTCATCGCATAAGGAAACATCTCTGCGTTGGAGTAACTGTGTTCGTTGTGAAGCACCACGGTGGGCTTGTCCCACACATAGGGCGTGGGAGCCAGCTCCACCCATCCATCCCGAACCCAGTAGTATCCGTGAGGGCGCCTCTCTAACCAGTCTATAAGGGTGTCGCTGATGTTGCCGCCCCCGTTGAAGCGCACGTCAATGATCATTCCTAACTTCCCTTGTTTGTATTCATAGAACTCTTCCTCAAAACGCGACTGGTCCCCTCTTCCCATCCCACGAATGTGGATGTATCCTATCTTTCCCCCGGAAGCCTGTTCCACGCGCTTCCGATTGGATTCCACCCATTGACGATAACGGAGCTCGGACCAAGCCCCCAAAGAAAGGGCGCCATATCTTACTTCCCGCGCTCCCTCCTTGCTCGGGCGGGAATTCACCAGAAGGGTCAGGTCTCTCCCCACCTGGTTGTGCAAGACATCCCACAGGCGCTCATTCAAACTCACATCCACACCATTGATCGCCAGCACATACTCCCCGGGCGAGAGACGCGTCTTTTCATAAGCGCCAGGAGCCCCTTCATAAAAACCTCTGATCCTGATCCCGGGACCCTCATAGGTGTAATCAAAAAGAAAACCCGGATGGGCGACCACAGGAGACGAAGCACCCCCTGGAGCAGGGCTGACCTCTGTATGGGAGGCTTCCAATTCACCCACCATCATATTCAAAAGTTCAGCAAACTCTCGGCGGTGCGCCACCCCACTAAGTTGAGGCTCATACCTCGTACGGATTTTGTGCCAATCCCGGCCGTGAAAATTGCCATCATAAAACCCGCGATAATACATCCGCCAGAACTGAACGAACGCCGCCTGACGCACCTTCTCCATATCCTGCACCCACTCGGCGCGAAAGGCAATCTCTTCCGAACTTGGGCGCTCACCTAAGCGTATTTTCAAAAGTTTCCCCCCGGAAAGGGCAAAGGCGGTCTTCCCATCTGAGGAGAGTTGAAACTGCGAAACACCATCCATTAACTTCTTCACGTTCTTCCCGTCATAATCCGAAGACCATAACTCCGACCCCGATAAAAAGTAAATCTTTCCTGTCTCCCTGTCACTTACCGCATAACGCGGAAGGGCTTCCGTGAAAAGGGGGCGAATCCGCCTCTCCGTGTCCTCGAAAGATATCTCCACCTTCACCTGTTCCTTGGGCTTCTCATACTTTAAACGTATCTCTGTGGGGGCTTCCTTTTCCGGCTGAAGAGGGAATAAATAATATCCAGGGCTTGAACCCGTCCGGCTAAAGTAGAGATACTTTCCATCAGCCGACCAGGTGAGCCCAAAATGACCCACATTCCTTTCTGTCACCCGCCTGGCTTCGCCACTTTCTACCGATACTATCCACACGTTCGTCGTCCCCCCTGCCTGTCTGCCCGTCAAGGCAATCCAACGACTATCTGGAGACCACTCAAACTCTCCCGCACTTGTGCCGAAAAAGTGAGAACCCGGTTGATGAAAGACTTTTTTGGGAGGCTCCGAGCCGTCCGTTTTCCATATAAAAAGGCCGCCCTCCGAACCCGCAGACCAAAAAGCCAGATAATTCCCATCCGGAGAAACCTCAGGCTCCGTTACGTCGCTCTCTTGGGTCCAGATAGGGGTTACGGATAAAGTAGGCAACTCCAGAGAGTAAAGCCGAAAGTTCCCTTCGCGGTCGCTGATGAAGAAAATCCTTTTGCCGTCTTTAGCCCACGTGATCTCCCCATCCCACCCCGCATACTCCGTAAGCCTTTTGGCATCATCCCTGTTTCGCCCTTCTGGCTTTTCTAAGGGAACAGTCCAGATCTCGTCCCCCACGACGAAGGCAAAAGTCTTTTCGTCTGGGGAAATCACTGCCTCCGTAGCCCCTTGAGTCAATACCTGCCTTTCTTGATAATTGACCTTCGGGTCGTCCGGCACATAAATGTCCACACGACGCTCCCGAGATCCTGAAAGCACATAAATGCGTCCCTCTCGTTCAAAGGCAATTTCTCCCCCTTTGCTTATGGAAGGATGACGAACCTGCTCCCCAACATAGTGAGTGATGCGTACCTTGTTTCCCCGTAAGTCATATCGCCACAGATTGGGCGTCCTGTTGGGCGAATCAACGATTTTCGGGATGGTCTGTCCCATCAACGTGGTGCTGGGAGTCACCTCTTCATAGGTCACACAGTAAACGTGCTGACTATCGGATGAGAAGAAGGGCCAGAGATGTTGCCGATCGTTCTTCTCCAAAGTAGTTGCCTTTCCCGTCGCCACATCCACCATCACCAACTGCGCCGCCGCAGAGCCAAAATACCGAGGACGAGTCCATGGAAAACCATAACGCTCCGCCACAATCTTCTTGCCATCGGGAGAAAACCTCGGGTTCCGAAAACCCTGATAATCCTCCGCCACCAGTTTAAACTGCAGGGTGTTCACATTGACCATAAAGATCCCCGTCCACGGCGAATCTCTCCGACCCGTAAACACGATCCATTCTCCATCGGGAGACCAGTCCGTAGCCACCTCGTCCAAACCGCTATAGGTGATCTGACGCACACTGCCTCCCCCCACGGGGATCGCGAAGACATCAAAGTTGCCATTACGGTCACTGGAAAAAGCAACCCACTTCCCGTCCGGACTCCATAGGGGATTCGTCTCTAACTCTATATGATTGGTAAGGCGTATGCCCACGCCCCCCATGGAATCTACCACCCAGATATCTCCCCGATATTGAAAAGCAATTTTTTTCCCGTCAGGACTGATGGCGGGACGCCGTGCCCCCACTATCGGCTCCGGTTTCGTGGGGGACAATTGCCACGCAGAGAGCATCACACTGGGAGAGAGCAGGAAACAAACCGCCAGGAACATCATAGTGCTTGTAGGATACCGCAAGAGAACTCTAAACCCCTAAACGAGCCTGCTCCAGCATCATAAACTCCGCTAAATTATCCGGAGTCACCATCCCGATGAGGCGGTCCCCATCCATAACCAGGATGGAGGCTCGGTCTCGCAACGCAAGCCCTTCAAGAGCCATCTCCAGGGGGTCGTCCAGGGAGAGCCGGCGAAATTCCCGGCGCATATGCCCTGCTACATATCCCTCCCGATCTCCCCCCATAATCCCCCGTATCAAATCGTCTCTCGTCAGCAATCCCAGCACCTGATCCCCTAAGGTAACAGGGAAGTCCTGTTGGGTCCCCTCAAGCAAAATCTTGGAAACCGTTTCCAGAGTGTCGCCGGGAGAGATGGTGCGAAAGTTGGTGACCATAGCATCCCGCACTTTGCGCCCGGAAACGAGAGAATAACCCAGAGTGGCTATCATCTCCTGTTCCGCACCTAAATAAACAAAAATAGCAATCACAAGCAAGAGCAAGTGTCCAATCCACAGCCCTAAAAAGCCAAAACCGATGGCGATGAACTGTCCTAACCTTCCCGCTATCCACGTGGCGCGGGGCATCGGCATATGCATCGCAAGCAACGAACGCAAGACGCGTCCCCCGTCCATAGGAAACGCTGGAATCATATTGAAAATCACCAGCATCACGTTCGCAGAAAACAGGTTCGGGATGAACAACCCCGATTGTAAATTGGTGTGAAAGCCAGGTCCTGAGCCAGTGACAAGCCAGTGGACCACCCACAAAAGCGCCGCTATCGCAACGTTCACTGCAGGCCCTGCCACCGCAATCCAGAACTCCTGGCGAGGCAAGGGCTTCCCCGTAATCATTGCCACACCGCCAATCGGATAAAGCGTGATGTCTCGTGTCCGTATCCCATAGCGCTTGGCAGTGAGAGCATGCCCCAGCTCATGCAAAAGGACGCAAACAAACAAGGCGGGAATGAGCAGTGCCACAGGAGCAAATTCCTTCGCTTGATGAGCCACTAACCCAATCCACGCCATAAACAGCAAAAAGGTCCAGTGTAAGCGAATCGGAATGCCCGCCACAGTGGCTATCTTCAGTGACCAGGGGGAGGGTGATTGTTGCGTCATAAAAAGCCTTAATATTTTACCCCCAGAGGTTCCTTAGAGAAATGAAAGCCCGGAAGCCATCCCCCCTTCCCTGCACTTCCCCCATAGAAATCAGGAAACTATTCCCTATGCCTCGTTATCCCTTTTCACGCCCCCGGTGCAAGGAAACGCTCCCTGCAGACGCTCCCTCCCATAAACACCGTAGCCCCTTTTGCCTGGTGGCTTTGGGGATCCTCCTCCTTGCGTCCCTTCCCCTAATGGGATTGTGTCAGGAACCCTCTCCCTTACCGCCCGTCACCCAGCCCCCCCCTCCCACCACTGAGTTTCGCGAATTCCCGCGCTCCAGCGATGCGGAGCGTACCATCGTTATCTTGCGCTTTCCCAGTGCTCTCTCCACGCCTTATCCTGAAAACAATTTCGTGGAGGCGGAAATTATCAAGCCTCGCGAGGCGTCCCTGCCTATGCCCGTCGTGGTCGTGCTCCATTATTGGGGAGCCACCTCCCTTACCGTGGAGGAACGCTTCGCGCGTGCTCTGAATGAGAAAGGAATCGCCGTGGCAATTTTGACCCTCCCTTATCACTTGAGACGGACTCCCAAAGGAGTGCAAAGCGGAATCCTCGTCATCAAACCGGACATTCCCCACTTGCGGGAAACTATGACGCAGGCAGTTATGGACGTGAAAAGGCTGGTGGACTGGCTCCAAAAACAGAGCGACTTTGATGCCAGCAAAATTGGGCTTGCAGGCATAAGCCTCGGCGCTATCATCGGTTCTCTTGCCTTTGCGGTGGAGCCTCGCTTCTCGGCTTGTGCCCTGCTCCTCGGGGGAGCAGATTTAGCCCACATCATTTGGAATAGCCCCGCTACGATCGAAACGCGCAATAAATTGAGAGCAATGGGATTTGCCGAGGAAAAATTACGCGAAGAACTCCAAACAATAGAACCCCTCCACTACCTGAAAAAAGACCTCTCGGAAAAGGTCCTGCTCGTCTCCGCACAATATGATGATGTCATTCCCAAAATGGCGTTTGAACGCTTGCGCGAGGCGCTGGGAGAACCCGAAACCGTCTGGGTTAGTGCAGGACACTATGGAACCATCCTGGTGGAGCGCCGACTTTCACGGTTGGTGGCGGACTTCTTCTCCGCCCGCTTTTCGGGCAAGACCTATGCGCCTCCGGAATCTCTATGGGCGCCTGCCATTCGCGTCGGACTCACTTATAACCCTGACTATCAACTCACCCTTGCCATAGGAGCGGACCTCTGGAAGGCGAACAAGCAAGGTATAGGATTTGCGTCGGGAATGCTCTCCCCCCAAGGTCCCCTCCTGTTTGCAGGTGTGCCCGTGGGAAATAGATTCAACCTGGGAGTCACCGCTACCAAACGGCGGGTCACCTTTGGCATCTTGTGGAGCATCATCTTGTGAACCCCGTGGAAGCCCTCCGCCAGAATGTCAGCGAGACTTTTCTCGCCCTCGCCACTGCTCTGGAAAAAACAGAAGTCCTCCGAACTCCTCATTACTGGGTCTGCTCCAATCCCATCAATCATCCCTTGGCGAATTTCGCCATCCATCTGGATGTCAACGAAGAAAGCCTGCGGGAACTCCTTTCTCGCGCCCAAAAGGAGCAAAACTTCCGAATCTACGTCCTCCCGGGAGACTCTCCTGATGACTTAGTCCCCCGCCTCACCCGCCAAGGACTCTCCACGGTCTCCCTTCTCGTGGGGATGTATCTCCGCACCCCTCCCGCAAATCCCCCACCTGTGGCTCGGCTCGCCCGCCCCGATGAACTTTTGGAAGTTTGCGAATTCATCGTCCAGAATTTCTTCTGGCATACTCCCCGAACCCTACGCCACGTCATCCGCGATGCCCTCGCCAAGGCTCGAGACGTGCCCCATCACTTTTACATCTCCACCATAGAAAACCAGATCGTCGCCGTGGGGACTCTCACGTTCACAGAAGGAACAGCAGGGCTTTATAATGTATGTGTCCATCCTCGCCACAGGAACCGCGGACTCGGCTCTGCCCTGGTAAGACAACTCTCTGCGCTGGCTACCCAGAATCACTATCCCCTGGTACTTTTATGTGAACCTGATCTCAGGATATGGTATCAAAGTCTCGGTTTTGAGGTAATTGGGGAATCTCGGGCGTTTGTCTGGGGCCCCACGCAGGTGTGAAAAAAATCAGGTATTCGCACCCTACCTTTTTGGGGTGAGTTTGCTCTATAATGGGGTAAGAGAAGCGGGTGGCACTCTTGAAACGAGCAGGCTTTACTTTGATGGAACTGCTGGTAGTGATAGCAGTTCTGCTCTTTCTCTTCGCTATGCTCTTTCCCATAATGCGATTGGGACTGGATGCGGCGAGGAGGGCTCATTGCATCCAAAACTATCGCCAGATTGGTGCTGCCCTGGTGATGTACCAAACTGACTATGAAGACCGGGTGCCTCCCGTCAATTACACCGCTGCCTTTTTGGGCGGATATTTTAACGGAGATCGCACCTGGGTGCAAACCTTGCTCCCCTATGTGGGACACTTCGCTCCCTTTATGTGCCCTGCCGATTATGGAAGGGATAGAGTCCCAGGACCTCCACCTGCTCCCTCTGCCCCAGGGGAACCCTGGAATCGCTATTATCTGCAATCCCTTCGCTCTAACCTCGGTTATAACTACCTCTATTACAGCCCCTTACTCCTTATGCACGACAACCGCTGGGTGCCTTTCCCCTTGAGAGCCTCGGACGTCCGAAATCCCTCTCGATCTATCGTTTTCATTGACTCCCTCTGGGACAGAACAAACGCAGGAATGCCTTATGGAGGGGGAAGCTGGGTGATTGTGCCCCCCTGCCGATATGCCTATATGGGAGGACGCGTGGTGGATACTTTCAAATTCACTACCGGCGCCCGCTTCTATTTCGGATTCCAACCCGAAGGATGGCAACCCGAAAGCACCCAGTCCTGGCTCGTCTATGGGGGAGCCTGGCCCTGGCATCGTCATCTCTTCACCGTTATGTATTTTGATGGACGTGTAGAAACTCTCGAGGCGGGACAACTGGTTGAAGGGTGCGACTTCCAGCCAGGCTGGGAAGGGCTTATCAAGTCTCTGGAAGATTATCGCTGGGACATACAAGAATGAAGAGGCTCTTCTCCTGGCGCGTCCTGCTGGCTCTGGTGGTGGTGGGGTGCGTCACCGTCTTGGTCGCCTATTCGGTGGCATTCCTCGTCGCTACCCATCCTCGCCTACCCACTGAAAACCGAACAGCCCCAAAGGACCCAAGGATCTCGGAATTGAAAGCCCGCTCCCCCGCCGTGCAGGATACCATCTCCCCCTTCAAAGTGAGGGATAGGGAATAACCTTTTCCCCCTTGGGGGAGTTGAGATTCTTTAATTTTTCTCCTATATTCCTTCTATCCCCCTGGTAGCCAAAAACCCCATCCGTGCCCCCTGAGACTTTCTTGCTCCCTCACCTTCGGCTCGGATGCCCATCTCGATGGGATAAGCCCTCCGCATTCCTTTGGGGTAGTCTTTTGGTTATGGCGGATACCGCCAAGAAGGTCTACATCGTCAATGAAACTGAGGACAAGACGCTCTTTGAGACGCACTTTGATGAACTCCCCCTTGTGGGGGACTTTATTGACCGACCCGAGGATCATCGCTACGAAGTCGTTAAGCGCATCCACCGCCTCAACGCACGGGGATGGGCTGACACTTGGGTCCTGGTCGTAAAGCCTGCCTGAATCTTGTCTGTAGTGCGTCCGAGTGCGTTTTTGCGGGTTTTCAGCCCGCAAAGGGGGGGTTTGTGCGACATAAGGAATGCAGAGAATGAACTATAGGGAAAAGGTCCTGGATTCTCTTCGTATCGTGATTGACCGAGACCGATGCATCGGGACCGCTAATTGTATCTCCGTCGCTCCCCAGTTTTTTGAGTTGGATGAGGAATCTATCTGTACCTTCAAAGAACCCCCTGAGGAAGTTGACGAAGACATAGTGGTAGAAGCCTGCCGTGTGTGCCCTGTGGATGCCTTGAGCGTCTTTCTCCTTACAGGGGAAAGGCTTGTTCCGGAAAGAAAAGAAGGTTAGATTCTCACCTCCCCTTTGTTACGTTGGGAGACTTATTGAGTTCTTTGCGCGCCAGTTCTGCACTCAAGTCCATTTGCATCACCATTGTTTGAGGGTCATCCGGGCGATAATTCAAAACCTTCAGGTCGGGCTCTCGCCCGATAAAGCAAAGATAGTAAGAGTGGCTCGGCGACATCTCCGCCACCACTTCTACCCTTGCATAGTCCCCCTTTTGCCACACATAGACTGCAGACGACTTGCCTTTGGCTTGTCGGGTGGGTTCTCCAAGACGCTTGATCGTTTCCTCCACACGGCGCCGATAGGTCTCAAGGGGTTTCCCAGAATCCGTGTATGCCATACCATCCACTTTTCCCCCGCGAAGCATCACTTCAAAGCCTACCGTGTTCTCCGTCGTAAACCAAGCCCACCCATCGGTTCCAAACACGAGAAAGGAAGTGGGACCCGTTTCCCGAGCACCTTTGGGAGGAGGCACCGCTTTCTTCGCCACCTCTAAAGTATCCCCAATCTGCACCAATCCCCCCGGACCCTGAAAACTCAATATCCCTCCTGCATCAGCAGGAGGAGTCGGGGAGGAAGGTGGAGAGGGCGTTGGGCTTTCAGGGGCACTTGCGGTGTTTGTTTCTCCCCCTTTCCCTGCTTCTTTCTCAGAGGGTTCTTGCCCGCAACCAGCCAAAACGAACAAAGCAGAAAGAACAAGTACTCCCGAAAGAACAAGCACTCCCGGTAGAAAGACTTTGAAAAATCGTGCCTTGTTTCTTTCTCCCATTCGCAAACTCCTTCTTGAACCCGGAATGTCTTTATTTTGCCACAATCCTTGCTAAGAGTATACGTATGCGGGCGGGGTCCTCACTCCGCAGGAGTTCTGCGCGGTCATTTCAAAAGTTGCTTGGCGATGATGAGCCTCTGGATTTCGCTGGCACCCTCCCCAATTTCCGTGAGTTTCGCGTCCCGCCAGAGCTTCTCTATTAAATAATCCGTCGTCATCCCTCGCCCTCCGTGAATCTGGAGCATCCGATTCGTTACTTCTCGGGCGGTCTCGCTTGCAAAAAGTTTGCATATGGAAGCCTCTTTTACAATCGGAACCCCCTGGTCATAGAGCCAGGCGGTCTTTTGAACTAATAGTCTCGCCGCCTCCACCCACATCGCGCTGTCCGCAATCATATTTTGCACCGATTGCATTTGGGCCAGGGGACGCCCAAACTGCACCCTCTGCTTGCTGTATTCAATCCCAAGCTCCAGCGCCTTCTCCGCAATTCCTACCGCCATCGCCGCAATCCCAACTCGCCCACGATAGAGCAACGAAATAATTTCTTCAAACGTGCCCGGGGTGTGCCAACCAATGGCGTCTCGCAATTGGAAATGAGAAGTCCAACTCGCCTTAACCCCAACGGTCTCCAAACGAGCAATCTCCTTCACACCGGGCTGTTCCTTCTCAACAAGAAAGGCGCTCAAATTCTCTTCATCCAGGCGCGCCATCACAATGATGAGCTTCGCAAATCCGCCATTCGTGGTGAAAATCTTCTCTCCATTAAGATGATAAAAACCGGGCTGGGAAGGGATGGGAGTTGCTCGCGTTTGGACTCGTCGCGCATCACTCCCAGCCTCCGGCTCCGTGAGTCCCCACGCCAAAGGGCAGTCCCCCGACAAAATCCCGGGAAGATAACGAGCGCGCTGTTCCTCATTCGCAAACTTTTCAAAGTGTGCCACACATAAGGCGTTAATCGCCGCTACGTTCATACTAAGCGCAGGGTCCCCGCGAGCAATCAAACGGCACATCTCCGCATATGTCTGGCAGGAAAAGCCGAGCCCCCCTAACTTCTTGGGAAAACTCACATGGGTGATTCCCAAAGAAGCACACTTCTTCCAGATGTCAGGAGGAAAGGTGTCTTTCTCCCATGCACGCGTGTTGGGAGCCACCTCTTCTTCCACAAAACGCTCCACACGAGCCAAAAAGTCGCGCTCCGCCTCGGTAAAAGTGGGTATCATACGTGCTCAACTCCTTCCAAATTCGTCAACACCGCACCCATCTTACACTACAAACAAGATCTCACGCCAAAAACCTTTTGCCTCTCGTAAGATTAACGAGTCAATCCAATCCGAAAATCCCTCAACGGGGGAAGGTCTACCTCCTCCTCTTCCACCGCATCCACTTTTCCGGGACCCTGCCAGAGGCGTTCTACCATCGCCCTCAGCACCCCTTCTTCCTCGTGCTGGATCAGCATCCCAACGCTTCCATCCAATTGGTTCCACACCTCCCCGCAAATCCCAAAAGAACGCGCTAACCCCACCGTGTACGCACGAAAACCCACTCCTTGCACAAAGCCTTTCACCGTGACTCGAAGCGTCCGCACGTGTTTTGTTTACCCGTTATAACACAAGAAAGCCAAAAAAACGCAATTCCCTTTCCGTAAAACTATCAGTGTAAATCCAAAGGGTCCCGAAGGCACCGAACCACTGCTTCCTGAACCGCATAAGCATCGCTCTCGCTCGCATAAGGATGCCGGGGCCAGAAAAATCCCTTCAAACCATCGTGCTTTTTGCGAGGCACTATGTGGAAATGTAAATGGGGAACACTCTGACTGACCTTATTATTAATCGCAATAAAAGTACCCTCAGCCCCCATAGCTCGCTCTACCGCCTGGGCAAGCATTTGCACGTTCAATACTAACTGCGAGAGAAGCGGTGCCTCCACCTCCTCCAGAGAATAAATGTGCCGACGGGGCACTAAAAGGGTATGACCGGGAAACAGGGGCTTCTTGTCTAAAAAAGCCACACTATAGTCGTCCTCAAAAACGATGTAAGCAGGTTCCGTCAAGGCTACTACTGCACAAAAAGCACACGCCTGCTCTTCCACATCCTCCATTATTCCCCATACAAAAGATTCTCTCAATCCTTCCCCGGACTTCCAGGCCTCCTTTGCTCCCCTGCCTGTCGGGCAATCCGTGCCGGCTCAAATAGCCCCAACGCTTCGTAGGCATTCGCCAGGTAAAAGTAAGGCTGGGAGCGAGAGGGGTCCTCCTTGATAGAGCGTAGATAACAATGTATCGCTTTTTCCCAGTCCTTGTGAAAAACATTTAGTGACCCTAACAATTCCCATGCCTCCGAACGAAGACGTTGATAACGGGCACGCTCCTCCGTCCGATGAGTGTGTAAACCCGTAGCCACTTCAAGGTGATAAAGCGCTTCTGTCCATTTCCTTTGCTTCAGAAGCAATCCCCCCAGCCGAACGTGAGCCTCTATGTCTTTGTTGTCTTTCTCTAAGATATGTTTCAAGTGCAGGAGAGTGTGCTCGGTGTCTTTCAACACAGAGTATAAGGAAGCAAGTTTTTGCTCCAGGGGAAGCGAGCGGAAAAACCCAAAACGATGGACCAATTCCAAATGCCCTATGGCGTTCTTTACCCGTCCTTCTTCCAGAACTCCCGAAATGCGAATCTGGTCAAAAAGATTTCCCCCTTTATATTCGTTGTATCGGATGAAGATACTATGCACCACAAATAATCCGAGTGCCAGTAAGAAAGTCAAGGCGATTCGTCCTTGCGAGGTAAAGTATCCCCCACGCTTAAATTGAAAGTTATTCAACCGCACATTGGCTTGAATGAGTAAACGCATCGTCAAAAGGCTCAGGAAGGAAAGGCAGACTCCTGCACCCACACTCATGAGAAAGGGCACTGCATCATAAAGACCGCGAAACGTGAAAAGCCCCACAAAGAACATCAAAGCCACCAAGCCCTCCTCCCAGAGAGAAAAATCGTACGAGGGAAGGCGAACGGGGGAGCGAAACCAGGAAGGACTCCCGAAACCAAATCGCAATGCCCCCCGTGGGCACACCGCCACGCAATCCAGATCCTTCAAACAATTGGGATTCACCACAGCACCATAACGAGCAACCTCTTCGTGAACGCGAACGTGAGAGGAACACTCCGCAGTGCACAAACCACACGAAAAGCAATCCTCCCGGGAAGCCTTAACCTCATCCAGCCGAATACGTCCGCGCGCAAACCGGTCCCCTAGCCCGAACAACACCCCATAGGGGCACACGAGTTGGCAAAACGACCGCGTGCCTAAAAGATAAACGATGAGAAAACCGCAGACCGCAAAAGTCAAAAGGGTGATGGTGGGTCCCGGCAGGTTCCTCCATAGGTCCGCTGTAACAAAGGAAGACCAGGAATGGGGGTCACTCACAATATGCCAGCGAGGCAAAGACTCTCCCGCTAACAGGCGACGAAAAGTAGGGAAGAAGAACATATAAAAGCACGTTCCCCACGCCACCCAGGGGAGAAAACGACTGCGAATGGGCTTGGGCTTAATTCCCATCTTTTTCAAAAGCCACCCGCATAAATCCTGCAATGCCAGAAGATGACAAAGCCACGAACAAAAGAATCGCCCAAAGAGAAAAGCACTGAGAAAGGCAACACTCATAAATAAAAATCCCGCGGTCACCACACCCAACTCTAAGGTATACATCACCTCGTGAAGTTCTAAGGGCGCCAGCGTCTTGCCCGCTACCTTCCAGTGAATAAAATGAATCACGAATAAAACGTAAACTAAACAAAGCGAAATCGCCCGCCACCGCCCATAGGCGGGATTCTTTTTTCTCTGCTTCGGTTTCGCTCGGTCTGCCATCGCTTTGGCTGGCGGAACCCTTTCCGAGCGCATCTTTATCACATCATAACTTATAACGAGGGGAAACCGTGCCCGTATTTTCTCCAGGAAAACCCCTCTCAGGGAATCTCGCGAGAACCGCCCGTTTGAATCACACTCGCCACAGCAAAAGAACGACGAATGTCATCCAGGCAAACTTTCACGCGCTCCCCCGCACGCACCCCCCCGTTGGGCGTGCTCAACTCCGTGTAATAGCCATCCGCCGTCCATCCAACCAAACGCTGAACCCCGGGCAGAGAACTCTCTTCCACAGAACACTCCACCACCTGCGCCCGCCGAAAGTTCATTAGTTTTTTGTCAAAATCCTCTATGGTCCCGGAACTGATCACGTACTCATCCACATCCAACTCCGGATTCCCCCGTATGTAAAGACCCCGCCGAAACTGATGCTCCAGCCTCTCCACATTCTCCCCTTCTAACCCGATCAGCTCCTCGCAAACAGACGGATGACACTGTATGAAAAATGCATTCCCCGGCTCCCGGAGGCGACGCTTCAAATCCCGCTCAATCCACAGCGAAACCGTCTCAGGCGAAGGAACACGCCCCGTGCCTTCACATAAGGGACACGCCTCGGTCAATGCCTCCGTCACTGAAACCTCCGTACGCTTCCGCGTTAACTCCACCAAACCCAAACTGCTCAACCGCCCTACACGCGTCCGCGCACGATCCCGCTTCAAAACTTCCTGAAAATGCTCCATCAACTTCCGCTTATCCGCCGGATTCGTCATATCTATGAAATCCACCACGATAATCCCCCCAATGTCCCGAAGCCGTAATTGACGACCCACCTCCTCCGCCGCCTCTAAATTCGCATTCAAAATCGTCTCCGCTAAACTGCTCGTGCCCGTGTGCCGACCCGTGTTGACATCTATCGCTGTTATCGCTTCTGTCTCATCTATCACTAAATAGGCGCCAGACTTCAACCAAACCTTCTTCTGTAATAACTTCTCTAACTGAGCCTCAATCCCGTAACTGTCAAATATTGGCTCCTCCCCATCATAAAGCATAATTCGGTCACAAAGGCCAGGCATAATCATCTGGGCTATCGCATAAACCTTCTGATATTCGTCCGGGTCATCAATCACCATCCGATTCACATCTTCCGTCAAAACATCGCGAACCGTCCGATAAAGCAACGTCTGGTCGCGATACACGCACGCAGGCGCCCGAACACGCCTCGTCGCCTCTACCACCGATTCCCACGTCGCACGTAAAAACTTCACATCCGCTCGCAACTCGCGCTCGGTCCGCCCCTCGCATTCCGTCCGCAAAATCAAACCAAAACCCTGCGGGCGAATCCGATCCCCTATCCGCTTCAAACGCTCACGCTCCTTCCTGTCCTCTACCTTCCTGCTCACCCCTAAATGGTCACCCTCTGGCAAAAGAACCACGTACCTGCCTGGAAGCGCAATCCGAGTGGAAACACGAGCACCCTTCGCACCCCTCGGTCCTTTAATCACCTGCACCAAAAGTTCCTGACCAGGCTTCAATAACTCATCAATCTGACGACGACGTAACTCGGAACGCTTCAAAGCCGCTAAACTCTCACCCTCCCCTTCCTGCTCCGGCAAAATGTCCGCCACATAAAGAAAAGCGTTGCGCTCCAGCCCTATGTCCACAAAAGCCGCATCTAAGCCGGGGCGCACCTGCTGAACGATCCCTTTGTATATGGAACCAACCACGCGCTCCTCGCGCTCGACGCGTAACTCCATAACCTGCCCGCCTTCCAATACTGCAATCCGCGTCTCACGAGGAGTGACGTTTACAATGATTTCTTTGTTCATTCGTCACCCACTACAACCCGCATCACCCGGAAAAAAACACCGCCCCTCCGGGAAATGCAGGCTCAAATCTTTCCCTAAGATTACCCCATATCCTACCCCACCCCCACAACAAGCCGCCCACGCCCCCCTTGCTCCTAAACCGAAGATAACCCCCCGAACACCCGCCCGGACTGCTTTCTCCCACTCCACACCCGCCCTCCAGTTAAGAAAACACACCCCGAAACTTTAATGGGGCTTTTGACCCTATTTGTTAAGGAAAGCCCCTTACCCCCTGCGGAAATCAGGTAAAATAACAACGTAACACCTGGGGGCGAACGGATTCGACAGAGCCGGTCGGTCCGCAGGTTGCGAGCCGAGGTGCCGTAGGCCTCGCTAAAAAACGGCAACCAAGTAAGTGCGAATCAATACGCGCTCGCTGCGTAAATAACACGTAGCCGTCCTTAGGAGCCGAGCGGGTAGGCTCCCAAAGGGCGACGACAAATCCCGCTGGCTCGGTCCGCCACCGCCTGAGGCGAGCCGAGTGAAAAACAACCAGGCTGGTCCCGGGAGAGCCTGTCTGCCGGCGCTTCCCTGGACGAGAACAAAGGCAGACTACGCTCGTAGGAACCTCGGATGCGCCGACTTTGGAAGGGGGTTCAATTCCCCCCGCCTCCACCAGTATCTCCTTCCTCCAGCCCTCGGTCCCCGGGAAAAGGGAGCCTTTAGGTAGAGGGAACCCTCTCGGAGCGATTGGCACTCCCTTTCCCCCCGCGATTTTACCAGGGTTGTTTTTAGGGCCTCTTTGGCTCCTTTTGGTGTTATAATGCTCTTACTGAAATCCTCTGGAGGGCGTAGGCGTTCCTCAGAGCCTCTGGGCGATCAAGGTGGGCTTGGGTTCTCCCCTGGAAATAGGTCGTCTGTGCTTTTGCACGGACGTAAGAAATTCAATCAGTGAGGACAAAAGACTATGAGACGAGTATCTCTTTTTCTATCTTTCCTGTTCGCAAGCGTTGTCCTTGTGTTCCTTCTCTCGCTTTCAGGTAGAGAGGAGGGCGTGCTGGTGTTGTCCGGTCGTGTGGAAGGGGAATCGCCTTCGGGGAGAGTTCCTGTGGCGTTTCACTTCTACGAGAAGGGCACCGGCGAGTTGGTGTACCGTGTGGTGGCGACGGCGGAGATTCGCGAGGGTCGCTACAGGGCGCGGATTCCCTCTGGCTCTTTGCGGCGAGGGGGAGAGTTCTATGTGTGTGCCACTTCCCCTGCGGTGTTTCTGGAGTCATTTCAGGAACAGGGTGGTGGCGTTCTGGGTGTGGTGTTGTTGCAGTCTGCGACTCCCGGGATTCAGCAGGTGGGTCACGTGAACATCAGCGGGACTCTGATTTCTGGTTCGGTGAAGACGTCTGCGTTTCAGATGGCGACGGGAGCGGGCGCAGGTCGCGTTCTGACGTCGGATGCATCGGGGAATGCGTCGTGGCAGGATCCCCCTCCGCCCTCGGGTTCTGCGGGTGGCGACCTCTCTGGGACGTATCCGAACCCCGTGGTTGCGGGCTTGCAGACTCGTCCTGTGTCGTCCACGGCTCCCGGGAATGGTCAGGTGCTGAAGTGGAATGGCACAGCCTGGGCCCCTGCAGTGGATGATGCGGGGAGCCTGACGCTGCCGTTTACGGGAAGTGCGAACGTAGGGTCAGGTCCGGTGTTCTCGATCACCAACACCGCCACGAGCGGCTTTGCGGACGGTATCTGGGGTCGTACGAACAGCACCAGCGCTACCGGCGTCCTCGGTTGGGCAACGGCGACCACAGGGACGAACTTCGGCGGGTTTTTCCGGACTGACAGTACGGGCGGCCGAGGCGTGATTGGCTACGCAACCGCTACGACCGGTGGCACCTACGGCGTGATCGGCTCAAGTGACAGCAACGGCGGGACGGGTGTGTATGGCGTGGCGAACGCCTCGACCGGCGCCACGAGGGGCGTATACGGTGAGGCAGTAAGTCCTGGAGGAATCGCGGTTTCGGGCTACGAGGGTGCATCCACGGGACGGACCTACGGAGGACACTTCCGGAGCGATAGTTCCACGGGTACGGGCGTGTTCGGGTATGCACCGGCCACGAACGGAACCACCTACGGCGTATATGGGCAAAGTGACAGCCCCGCGGGCACGGGCGTGTTCGGCTTGGCAACCGCCGGGAGTGGCTTTACCTACGGCGTGGTTGGGCAAACCGACAGCATCGATGGCAGGGGCGTGTTCGGCTTGGCAACCGCCACGAGCGGCTTTACCTACGGCGTGGTTGGGCGAAGCGACAGCACCGATGGCACGGGCGTGGTCGGTGTGGCAACCGCCGGGAGTGGCGACGCCTGGGGCGTGTCTGGCGTAACGAACAGTTCCGCTTCCGGCGCCTACGGCGTGTTCGGACTGGAACCTTCCGGCGGAGCAGGACACGCGGTCTATGCCTTTGGAACCCTCGCCGCCACGGGCACGAAGTCGTTCCAGATGGACCACCCGCTCGACCCCGAAAACTACTACCTCAACCACTTCTGCACGGAAGGGCCTGAGCCGATGAATGCGTATTCCGGAAACGTCGTCACCGACGCCAACGGCTACGCCACCATTGCGCTGCCCGACTACTTCGACAGCATCAACCGGGACTTCCGCTATCAACTGACGGTCGTGGATGACGGTGAACGGGATGACTTTGTGCTCGTAAAGGTAGTGCGGAAGATTCGGAACAATCAGTTCACGATTCGCACGAGCGCCCCGCACGTGGAAGTCTCCTGGCGTGTGGAAGCGATCCGCAACGACCGGTGGGTGCAGAAGTACGGCTATCGGACGGTGCAGGAGAAGGAGGACGAGATCAAGGGCAAGTACCTGAATCCAGAGCTCTATGGAATGCCGAAGGAATATGGCATCCACTATCGCCCGGATGTGGAGCGCCCCGCTTCTCTTGAAAAGCAAGCTCCTCGCCTTCCTGCCGAGCGCTCACCTTCTCTGCAAAGAAGGGAAGCGCCCTCTCGGAGTCGGACTGCCCCTGCTCCCTCCAAACGCTCCCAAATGCCCCGGGCACGATAACACCACGCCCCGAGCCTAACACCAAGGTAGGCAACCCTGAGGGGTCGGAATCCCCCTTCCACCCCTCAGGGTCAACATATCACCCGACTCGCCAAGGTCTCCCTAAAAAATCCGACCGGTTAATTTATACTGGGGAATATGCGCCTTGTTCTTTCGGGTGGCACTGGGTTTTTGGGGGGATTACTGCGTCGTGCTCTGAGTGAAGAAGGGCATCAGGTCGTACTCCTTGTTCGGCGTCCCCCTTCTCACGCGGAGGAGATTTTTTGGAATTACGGGGAGAGAAAAATAGAACGTGAGAAACTTGAGGGGATGGATGTTTTTATCCACCTTTCCGGTGAAAACATTGGGAGGGGGCGGTGGACGAGAAAGAAAAAGGAACGGATTTATTCCAGTCGTGTGGAGAGCACTCGGTTTTTATGCGAGGTGCTTGCGACTCTTTCCTCTCCCCCAAAGACTTTGCTGACCGCTTCGGCGGTTGGCATCTATGGAAACCGGAGCGAGGAGGTCCTTACCGAAGCGAGTGCTCCCGGGGCGGGTTTCCTGGCAAGGCTGGCTTGCGATTGGGAGTCGGCAACACAACCTGCAAGGGAGAAGGGTATTCGGGTGGTGCCTTTGCGTTTCGGGGTGGTCCTTTCCCAAGAAGGGGGGGCATTGCCTCTATTGATTAAGACTTATCGGTGGTTCTTGGGGGGGAGGCTTGGCTCAGGTGCTCAGTGGATAAGTTGGGTAAGCGACGAGGACGTGACTGGCGTAGTTAAGTTTCTTTTGGAGAAAGAGGAAATTAGAGGTCCTGTGAATCTCGTGGCTCGTGAGCCGGTGAGGCAGAGGGAGCTTTCTCATTTGTTGACTAAAATAACCAAGCGCCCCGCCCTTATGTCCTTCCCCGCCCCAATTTTACGGTTACTTTTGGGGGAGATGGCGACGGAGATGCTCCTTTCCAGCCAGCGCGTTTATCCAGAAATGCTCCTGAAGGCAGGTTATCGTTTCCGGTGGGCACAACTCCCCCCTTTCCTTGAAAAAATGACAGGTTTTTGAGTAAATGGGAGCACCAAGGGGCAGGTGGCTCCTGTCCCTAGTCTTGGATTTGAGGAGGATGAGCAATGGTCTTCGTTTTCGCTTTGCCCTCCAACCTCATAGATACTTATGGGGATTGGAGGCCGATTCTGGAATTGCGTGAGCGGTTTGAGCACCGGGTGAATTTTGATTTGGACAACACGTCTCCCGATGTCACCGCGCGTTTGCACTCTCGTTGGCGAGTGGGGTTTGAAGCCTCTATGCCAGATGGCTGGAAAACGCGCGTCGTCTATCAGTACTCCAACGACCGCACCTACGCTCCCGGGGGTGATTTGGAACGAGAGAAAAACAACATTCGCGAAGCCGTGTTTTGGAACACCCTGAATGGCGATGAGCGTGTCTTTTTGGGACGGCAGATCATCAACATTGACAATCATCGCCTGGTGGGCGCCACGGACTGGGACAACATTGGTCGTACCTGGGATGCAGTGCGCTACCAGTGGGATTCTAATAGCGGGCATTGGGATGCCTTCGGGGCAAAACTGGGAACCGCTCCTTTTGGCGGGTTTTCTAAGAACGCCTACCTCGGAGGATTGGGGTATCAGTGGCGGTCTCGCGACCATCTGTACCTTTTTTACAAGCATGATCGCGATCCCCTGGGTCCCCATATAAATGTCTGGACACTCAACGGAGTCAAGCGAGGCACACTCGGTACCTTTCGGTATGGCTTAGAGGGGTCCTTGCAGACGGGACGGATCCCCACGGGGAGCCTCCAGGCGTGGCACTTTTCAGCATACTTGGAACTCCCCATTTGTGAAGACCTCTATTTTCTTGCGGAGACAAACTGGGCATCGGGGGGCACAGACAACGGAATCTCCAATACATTTGACCAACTTTATCCCACCAATCACGATAAGTACGGCTATGCAGACCTGCAGGGTCTTCGGAACGTGCGCCATTTCGGTGCCCGCTTCTTCTATGACCCCAGGGGTCCCCTGTCAGCGGATGCGGGGTATCACCTGCTTCAACTCTATGACCGCACGGACGCTTGGTATGGCGCCTCAGGGGCTCCCATTTTGCAGGACCCCACGGGCAACTCAGGGAGAAATGTAGGCTCGGAGGTGGACATCCGCGCCCGTTGGGATGCACCCGGCAGGTGGTATGTAGAAGGGGGCTTCTCCTGGTTTATCCCCGGCTCTTTCATCAATAATGTTCAGGGGCAGGATGTGGATGACATCCTATTTTGGTATGTGATGGCGGGCTGGAGATATTAGGCACGAGGGACCTGGGAGCCACTTTCTAAAGCGTGTGGATGCTTTTGCCGTGCCCTGCCTTTTCGTAAGCCTCTAAGATGGCTTCGGAGAAGGTGGGGTGCGCATGAATGGTGTCCACTAAGTAATCCAGAGTCGCCTCCAGTTTGAGGGCGACCACGCCTTCATGGATAAGGTCGCTCGCATGAGGACCTATGATGTGCATCCCCAGAAGTTCCCCATACTCGCGGTCTGCAATGACTTTTGCGAAGCCTTCCTGTTCCCCTGCAGCCATCGCCTTCCCCAGGGGTCTGAAGGGATAGGAGCCAACCAGCACCTCGCGTCCTTCCGCCCGCGCCTCGGCTTCCGTCATACCTACGCTTGCCACTTCCGGCACCGTGAAGACCACGTTGGGGTAGGCGCGGTAGTCCATTTCCTTTCCATTGTTCTTCACGCAGTTCTCCACAGCCACCTTCCCCTCAGCGCTTGCCACGTGAGCCAGCGCCACCTTCCCAATCATATCGCCAATAGCGTAAATGTGTGGCACGGAGGTTTGCATCCTGTTGTTGATGACTTCCACCCCCTTCTTGTGCAGGCGAACGCCCACCTTCTCCAGATTCATCCCCTCCGTATTCGCCTTGCGCCCCACTCCCAGAAGCACTACTTCTGCCTCCCGCGTTTGTCCTGCCGAAGTGCCCGATAAGAAACACTTCCACCCTTTTTCCGTGCGCTCCGCTTTCTCCACAGTGGACCCCGTGATCACTTCTACTCCCTGGCGCTTCAATTGTTTGCCTAATTCCACCCCGAGGTCTTCGTCAAACATAGGAATGAGGGTAGGAAGCATTTCAACGACCGTGGTCTTTACGCCCAGACTGTTGAACACATAAGCAAACTCCACCCCAACAGCCCCACCCCCGATGATGAGCATACTCTTGGGCAAAAAGGGAGGGAAGACCGCATCATCGCTCGTCCATACGTTCTCCCCTTCCAAGCCAGGGATGGGCAGGCGAATGGCACTGCTCCCCGCGGCAAGGATGAAATTCTTCCCGCGATAGGTTTTGCGGTCTCCGTCTTTCTCCACTTCCACGGTGTGGGGGTCTACGAACCGGGCGAAGCCCTCCACGTGCTGGACTCCATTTTTTTTGAAGAGCATCGCGATTCCACTTCGCTGAGTCTTGACGATTTTCTCCACGCGGGCAACCATTGCTTTGAAATCCACGCCTACGTTGCCTTCCACACTCACCCCTAAATTCTTCGCCTCTTTCACCTGCACGAACCGCTCCGCAGTGCTAATGAGCGCCTTGGAAGGGATACAACCCCAGTTCAGGCACGTGCCTCCAAGATATTCCTTCTCAATGCAAAGAACACGGGCTCCCAATTGCGCCGCATAAATCGCGGACACGTAACCACCCGGACCTGCGCCAATCACGATAATATCCGCATCAAATTCGCTTGCCGACATAGGTTGTTCTTCCTCCTGGGGAAAGATGGAAATAGTTTCGCGCGGGAGACCTACGGTCCCTACTGCCCCGCCAACCGCAGTGGGCAAAACCAGCTTAGAAGGCGGGACCTTCCGCTTCCGCGGGGATAACGCACGTTTGGGAACCTTCGGCATTTAGAAACGAAGCATCCTTGCGCGAAAACTCATCCTTTCTATCATACCCGCTTCCTCCCGCAAGAGAACGAGGAGCCTCACCCCTTACGAGAAGCTACCCCCATCCCGAGTAAACTCTCCCCAGAAGCCTAATGCCAGACCCCGAACCCTTTGGACGCTTGGAGACCGATGAGACTGCCAGTGTTCCGCACCCTAAGAAGGAGTGGGACCAACTCTTGCTCGCAGGGTGTTTTGTTTTCACCGCCGCAAGTACCCTCCAACTCTTCATCATCTTCATTCCTTTCGCTCTCATCACGCAGCTGAAGGTGATGGAGGATTTAGCGCGCACCCTTAGTTTCGCCTTGCCCCCTGCCTTCCTCCTTGGAGTGGCTTTCTCCTGGTATGGGGGGATTCCAGGATATTGTGGCTCCCTTGCGGGCTTGGTCCCTTCGGGAGTTTTTATCTGGCTAAGGCTTCGCGATGCGGTCACGGGCGTGCCCGGATTGCAGGGCTTTGAACCCGCAGAGTTCCCGTCCGCTTATTCCTGGGCAATCCCCCTCCTCTACGCCACCCTCTACGCTACATTGTGGTACGGGGTCCTAAGGCTTCGCTTCAAGTACGAAGATTGGCGAGGGCAACGCGCGGAGTCCCCGACATATCGGGAATGATTTGAAATTCAAAGTCCTTTCCAAGCCATTCCTCCACCATCCCTTCCTGCCCCATACCGAACTCAAAACACAACACGCCATTCTTTTTCAAAACGCCAGGCGCCCCTTCTATGAGAGACCTCAAAAAGGCAGTCCCGTTCGGGGAGAAGAGTGCTATCGCAGGCTCCCAGGCTCGCACCTCGGGAGCAAGGCGTTCATCTTTTGGATCTACATAAGGGGGATTGGAGACGATGCCTGATAAAGAATGCTTCTGAAAAACGGTGAGCCCATCCCCTCGCACGAAGTAAATCCGTGCGGAGTGTTGTCTGGCATTCCGTTGAGCCAGACGAAGGGCAGGAACGCTCACGTCTGTTGCCACCCATTGCCATCCAGGTTTCTCCAGGGCAAGGGTGATGGCAATGATGCCACTCCCCGTCCCTATGTCCGCCCATATCCCCTCCGGGGACACCGTGTTCTGGAGCACAGCCTCCACCAGAGTTTCCGTCTCGGGACGAGGAACGAGGACGTCCCGCGTGATTTCAAAGACTCTCCCAAAAAACTCCTTCCTACCCGTGATATACGCGATGGGTTCTCCTTTCGCCCTCCGCCTTATCAAATCCTCAAACTCCCTCACGGGGACCTCCTCTTCAAAGTGAAGATAAAGTTCTTCCCGGACAACTCCCAGCACGAACGCAGTCAGTATCTCGCTCTCCAGCCGAGGGGCGCTCACGCCCGCCTGGTGGAGCTCCCTTTCCCCTCGCTCCAGGGCTTCCCACACTTTCATTGTTATCTCCCCAGATCCGCCCTCCTCAAACCTCCTTCTGAGATTCAGAAAAAGAAGATGTCTGAACGCTCACCTGAATCGCTCCGTGCTCCCTTAAGCGACCAATCATATCGCTCACAAGCTCTGCTTGAATGACAATCCCCTCCTCTCGGTGATCCACTTTAAGCACCCGACCATAATCATAACACTCCTGCACCAAACCCGCGTGTTCATAGGGAATCACCGCCATTACCGGTGTCAGGAAGGAGCGAATCATCTTCACCATCGTTTCTAACAGTTCGTCCAGTCCTTCCCCGCGGAGGGCAGAAATGGCTACGGAATAAGGGGTGCGGGAGATGATGTCGCGCAAAACCCCACGGTCGGACAGGCGGTCGCATTTATTGAATGCGGTGAGAATGGGCCTATCCTCCGCTCCAATCTCCTTCAAGGTTTCCATCACGGTGTCTCTCTGCCCTTCCCACATAGGATGGCTGATGTCAACCACGTGAACGAGAAAATCCGATTCCTTCACTTCTTCTAAGGTTGCTCGAAAAGCGGCGATAAGGCCCGGGGGAAGATGTCGGACAAAGCCAACGGTATCCGTCAGAAATACGCTGTACCCCTGAGGGAGTTCCACTCGCCGGGTGGTGGGGTCCAGCGTCGCAAAAAGTTGCGGGTCCACCCAAACTTCGCTCCCCGTTAAGGCATTCATCAACGTGCTCTTGCCGGCACTGGTGTATCCCACAATCGTCGCAAAGGGGAACGGGCGCTTCCGCCGGGAGGACCGCTGACGCATCCTCTGCTGGCGAACCTCTTCCAACTCCTCTTCCAAGATCGCAATCCTTTCTTTGATCCTCCGCTTATCCGTTTCTAACTGGGCTTCACCGGGACCCCGAAGACCAATCCCTCCTCGCTGGCGCTCAAACTTAGTGTACACCGCTGTTACCTTCGGCAGAAGATACATCAACTGGGCTAATTCCACCTGGAGTTTCCCTTCCCGCGTGTGGGCGCGCTTCGCAAAAATGTCCAATATCAACTGGGGGCGATCCACGACACGACATCGCAATGCTTCTGCGAGATTCCGCTGTTGAGCCGCATTGAGTTCCGCATCCACTAACACGACGTCCGCACCGCTAGAATGAACGAGATTGAAAAGTTCCTGTACCTTTCCCGAGCCAAGAAAAGTGGCAGGATTCGGTCGCTCTACTCGCTGGCGAAGTTTTGCCACCGGTATCACCCCTGCAGAACGACAAAGGGCGGTCAGCTCCTCTTCTGCATAGGAATCTTCCTCAGGATCGGGATTGACAAAGACTAAAACCGCCCGTTCCGCAGGCGCCTTCGTCTCAACAGGTTGCCTCGGCATGAAACTCCATAAAACTTATCCTCAAAAACTGATGACGACATCCGAAACAACGCCCTTTCAAATGCTCACGCCTCGCCAAAAGGAACGATCACCTCTCATAAACGCACTTGGAAGACCTTCACCCCCGCTGAAAGGAAGAACCCATTGAAATCCAGACCTCTGAATTCGCTGAACACATCGTATCTCGCTTCTATGTAAAACGTATCCTGAAAAGATACGCCTACCGCAACATTTCCATTAAACCCTATTCGGGAGGAATTAATCCCCAAGGGGGGCGAAAAGACATCACCATAGTAACCACCCGCGCGCACCGCCACGTAAGGCTTCCCGCCACCAGGAGACTCAAAAGAACGAGTCGCTCCAACCGTCACCGGGATTAACAGGGCACGCCCCAGGGTCGTCTGATTGCCGATGACCCCTATGTCCAGCGTAAATCGCCACATCCCCGGGTCCTGGAAGCTCAAAGGGGTCAACCCCACTCGCCACCAGGACTTCCCAAAGGTGTTCCGCACCGTGGAGTCCGTAGGGAGATACACCCCCACGTCCAAACCAACGGGAACGACGCGTTGGGTATGCCCCAGCACAAACAAAACAAGACCCAACAAAAGACTTGCAACTTTCATCCTCACTCTCCTCGCCGCAGGGCGACTTATGATCATACTTTACCCCACGGACTCGGTGATTGTTTGGGTAAGACGCTCTGGGGAGCCAAAATGTTCACACCCCCTTCTTAACAATCCCGTACCCTTTACAGGGTATACCCAAAATATGGAGCCTCTCACTATCAAAATTCAGGTAGAGGATAGGGAATGCCTCCCAGCCTATGCCACGGAGAATGCCTCCGGAATGGACCTTAAAGCCTATGAAGATTGCTGTCTTGCTCCAGGAGAGCGACGCGCCGTCCGAACGGGCATCCGCCTCGCCATACCCGAGGGCTATGAAGCCCAGGTGCGACCTCGCTCGGGGCTTGCCCTCCAGAAAGGGCTTTCCATCCCCAATGCCCCGGGAACCATTGATAGTGACTATCGGGGAGAAGTAAAAGTGATTTTGATCAACCTTGGAACCGAGCCCGTCGTGATAAAAAAGGGTGAGCGCATCGCCCAGATGGTCATCTGCCCTGTAACGAAGGCGCAATGGGAGGTGGTTCCCCAATTGCCTCAGACGGAAAGGGGCGACGGGGGGTTTGGAAGCACGGGAACCCTCTGATGCGCATCTGTGACCGATGCTTCGCCCTTCTCCCCACGGAGGGGCTCTACTGCCCCGAATGTGGTGCCTCCACCGAGCCCTCGCCCACCAGCGAAGGTTCCGATGCCCTCGTCTATCCCGACCTCGCCAGAGCAAACCTCCTCCGGATGAAGGGACAGTTCCACCAGGCGGAGCAAATCTGCCTCGGCATCTTGAAACGCTATCCCCATAATCCCACTGCCCACTTCCTCCTCGGAGACATTCACGCTGATCAAGGCAACTGGGAGCAAGCGGCTAACTGGTATGAACTCGCCGTAGACCTGGCGCCGGAAAACCCCCTTCTCAAAAGCAAGCTAAAACGAGCCAGGGAAATGCTCCTTTCCGAACCAAAATCCGCCCGACACCTGGCACCCACCTCCGAATCTCGTTGGCTCTATCTCTGGTATGGAGCGGTGCTCCTCGTCATCCTTGCAGGCGTGGTCTTCGCCGTCCTCTATTACCGGAACCAAAAAGCCCGCGAGCCTCTCGCCTGGGAAAATATGGCACAGAAGGTTTCCCCTGCAGGGGTAGAGCCCAAAACGGATGCCCCCTCACAGGCACCTCAGGGGGAGCCTCCTTCGGCACCTAAGTCCCTTAGCCAGCCTCCTGCATCCCCAGCCCCTTCCCCCGAAGCCTCCCTTCCCTTCACGGAGATAGAGAAAAACCTCCTTGCCCTTCTGCGCGCGGAGGGGGCTTTCGGAGATCGCATAGCCTCCGTTTTCTATCATATGGGAGAAAAGTGGGCAGTGGTCACCGCTTCTCCGCCCCCTTCCGCTAACCGGGAAGCGCTCCTGCAGGACGCTCTCTCCATAGCAGGGCGTGCTCTCCAGGCGGAAAGTTCTTGTGCCCGGGCAGACGTGCGCTATGTTGACCCTTCTTCCCACCGCCTCCTTATATGGGTGGCACTGGAACGCGCTAAATACGAAGTGGGGCACACTGCCCAGTTCCCGGCGGAGATTTTACAAATCGTTTACGAGGAAAATGGATAAACTCCGTTTTCCCGCGCTTGGAACTGAATAAAATACATTCTTGGTAGAAAAAAGGAAGGTTATGTATAGGATTCTTGTAGTTGATGACGAAGAGGACGCCCGACGGACCGTAAAGCGCCGATTGGAACACCAGGGCTTTGCAGTGGATACTGCAGAGTCTGCGGAAGAAGGGATTGAAAAAATCCAGTCGGCGCCAGAACCTTATGACGTTATCGTTACCGATATGAGTATGGAAGATCCCGAGGCAGGCATCCGCATCCTTCAGTCCGCCTTCGGAAGAGACGTCTTTGCGGAAGTGATTGTGATGACGGCCTACGGGAATGTGAAGAACGCAGTGGAATGCCTCAAGCGGGGCGCCTTTGATTACATTGAAAAGAACATTCCAGGGGTGGATGTCTACGAGGTCATTACTATTAAAGTAGAACAAGCCCTTCAGAGAAGAAGGCAGAACCTGCGAGCGGTTAGGGAATGGGAGACCACAAAAACTACTTGAAGGATTCTCCCCACGCCCTTCCAGGCTCCCCCTCGTGGGCTATCTCGGAAAGCCCCAGGCACGCAGGGTGGATTTTGAGCATTAATTAAAGGTACAGCAGGGAAGCCCTGCTCCCTATGAATATCAACTCTATAAGAAACTTCTGCATCATCGCCCACATTGACCACGGCAAATCTACCCTTGCAGACCGGCTCTTGGAACGAACCGGGGTCGTTTCCGCTGTCACTCAGGAACAAATGTTAGATACAATGCCCTTGGAACGGGAGAGGGGCATCACCATCAAGATGACCGCCGTTCGCCTCCCTTACAAATCCCCCTCAGGAGAGGAATACATCTTTAATCTCATTGACACCCCAGGGCACGTGGACTTCACTTATGAGGTCTCCCGCTCTCTCGCCGCCTGCGAAGGCGCCCTCCTCGTGGTGGATGCTACCCAGGGCGTGGAAGCCCAGACCGTCGCCAACGCCTCTATGGCAATGGACCAGGGGTTGGAAATCGTCCCCGTGATCAACAAAATTGACCTCCCTCATGCGGACATCTCCTCCACGAAGGATCAGATAGAATCTGCCCTCGGCATTGATGCTTCGGATGCGGTTTTGTGCAGTGCCAAAACGGGCGAGGGAATTGAAGAACTCCTCCAGGCTATTGTCCTTCGGATCCCCCCGCCTTCCCAACCCAGAAAACAGGTCTTCGGGGAGGGGCCCCCTCCCGCACCGGACCATCCCCTCCGCGCCCTTATCTTTGATTCCCATTTTGATACCTACCGGGGAGTAGTTGCCTACGTTCGGCTTTTTGATGGACGAGTGAAAGAGGGAGACTCCATTTTGATGATGTCTACCGGTGCCCTCTTCACCGTGAGCGAAGTGGGCTATTTCACCCCCCAGCTCCAGCGGGCACAGGAATTGGTGGCAGGAGAGGTTGGCTACATTATGGCGGGAATGAAGGAAATCGGGGATGCAGGGGTGGGCGATACCATCACTTCTGCCCATAACCCTGCCTCTCACCCCTTGCCTGGCTATCGGAAGGCAAAGCCAATGGTCTTTTGTGGGCTTTATCCCGTCCTTTCGGATGCCTATCCCGCGCTCCGGGATGCCCTCCAGAAATTGCAACTCAATGATTCCGCTCTCACCTTTGAACCCGAAACCTCCGACGCCTTGGGCTTTGGCTTCCGATGCGGGTTCCTGGGGCTCCTCCATATGGACATCACACGGGAACGCCTGGAACGCGAATTCGGGCTGGAGGTCATCGTGACCGCTCCCACAGTGCCCTATGCGGTCTTTGAGCGAGATGGAAACGTCCGACAGATCACCAACCCCAGTCAGTTCCCTCCCCCCACGAAAATTGCTCACATTGAAGAACCTGCGGTTCGCGTGATGATCGTGGTCCCCCAGGAATATCTTGGTGCGGTGATGAAACTCTGTAAAGCTCGCAGGGGAACCTTTGAGAAAATGGACTACCCCACACCTAACCGCATCGTTGCCTCTTACCTTATGCCCCTTTCGGAAATCCTTTTGGATTTCTACGATAAATTGAAATCTCACACTCGGGGATATGCCAGTATGGATTACGAATTTGCTGATTATATCCGAGCAGACCTCGTCAAGGTAGACATCCTCCTCAATGGTGACCCCGTGGATGCCCTCTCTTTCATCGCCCACCGTGAAGATGCTTATGAGAGGGCTCGTGCCGTGGTGGACCAGCTCAAAAGCGTCATTCCTCGCCAGCAATTTGAAGTAAGAATTCAGGCATCTATCGGGGGCAAAATCATCGCCTCTAACACCATCAAGCCCTACCGCAAAGACGTAACCGCAAAATGCTACGGAGGAGACATCACCCGAAAGAGAAAACTGCTGGAAAAGCAGAAGGAAGGCAAAAAACGAATGAAGGCAGTGGGCTCACTGGAAGTCCCTCAGGAAGCCTTCCTGAGCGTCCTCAAAGTTGCGGAATGACTCCCGTAAAGACGAGGATTACAAAAGAGGGGGAGTGCTATCTCAACGCACTCCCCCTTTCTTAGACGAAGGGCACGATCAGGCGCGGGAAACCTTTATTCCCAGTTTCTCCAGAGCGCCCAGGAGCTTCTTCTCGTCAAAGCCCACAAAACGCGCCACCACCTCGCCCTTGTTGTTCACAATGTAGTTGGTGGGATAGGCGCGTACTCCGAACTTTTGATGGACTTCATCCGGCGCCATCAGGGCATAAAAAGTGAAGCCCGAACTGCGCCAGTACTCCGTGACACGTTCTGGGGTGTCGCCACGGTTCAAGGCAAGCACCGCAAGCCCCTTGTCCTTCGCGTCTGCGTAGATTTTTTGGACGTGCGGTAACTCCGCACGGCAAGCCACGCAGTTATAAAACCAGAAATTGATGAGGGTTGCTTTGTTCTTCTTGAACACCTCCGAGAACTTTACTTCCTTGCCCTCAGGTGTTTTCAGAGTCAGGTCCGGCACCTTCGCCCCAACGGGCAAAAGGTTCTTCTCAAACTCCTCTATCCCCTGGGGGAGCGAGAGCGACGGACTCGCCATCACAGAAAGAGATAGCGCCAGCAAGGCAGTCATAGTCTTTAGTCCTCCTGTTAGATTGGGCGCAATGCCCTTCTTACTATACCTAAACGGGCGAAGCCCCTTTTAAGTTCCTCTTTTTGCCTGCCCCGTGAAACTCTTAAGCCACTTTTTCCGTATCCCCCTATGGAAAAATTCGGTATGTCGGTGCCCTTGGTGCGTTCGCGCACATTCTCTTGCCAAAATGCCTAAATCCCAAAAGAGGGTGAGAGGATTGATGAGAATGTATGCAATTGGTGTTTTTGTAAGCCTTTTTTCCTTTTCTGCTGGCGCTCAAGAGTTGAAGCCCCTCACGCTTCAGGAGGCTCTGGAGCGCGCCAAGCAGAACAACGGAACCGTCATATCCGCACGGCTCAACTACGAGTCCGCTCGCTCCTCCGTGGCGTCCGCCAACGCCAATTTCTATCCTACCATCACCCCCCAATACCGGTATGTGGACCAGGAGCAACAGTTCTCGGGAAACTTCACCGGCACGGGAAGGCAGTCCTTTAGCCAGGTGACCCTCTCCGCTAACTGGGTCATCCTGGATGCAGGACAACGGCAATTCGCCCTCCAGCGAACCCGCAGACTGGCTACCGCCACCCAGTACAGCACTCTCTGGACCCTTCGGCAGGTGCTCTTTACCGTTACCCGGCAGTATTACGAGGTGCTCCGTGCCCAGGAACTCCTTAAGGTGGCAGATACCCAGGTAGAACGGGCTCGTCAGGTATTGGAAATCGTCCGGGAGCAGGTGGAGGTGGGTGCTGCGGCAAGAAAGGACATCCTCCAGGCGGAAGCGGATTACCAAAACGCCATCGTCCAGCAGATCTCTGCCAGAAACCAATTAGTAACTGCCCAGACAGCCCTCAAAGCCACGATTGGCTGGCCTCCCGACCAGCCTTTCCCACCCCTCCAGGCGCCCCAGAATCCCGTGGTCGCCCCGCCCACGAATGGGCAGGAACTCACTCTGGAAGATGCCCTCCAGCAGGGGTTGCAAAAGCGCCCCGACCTTTTGGATGCCCGCCACCGGCTTTCTGCCGAGCGATACAATGTCCTCTCCGCAGAGCGCCAAACCTCTGCGGATTGGAATCTAAGTCTCAATTTCAGTCGTATTTTTGAACCCCGGGAAAGCCAGAACCGAAGCCTTACTTTCGTTTTGTCTTATCCCCTGTTTGATGCGGGCAGGAGCAGGGAAGCCCTTCGGCAGGCGCGTCTGGCTTATGAGGCTTCCCAAGCCCAGCTCCAGCAACAGGAGCGGGAGGTACGCAGTGAGATTGAAAGTACTTACCTAACGTGGAAGCAAAATTTGGAAAGGCTCCAGGCGAGTGAGATTGCCCTTGAAGCTGCCCGACTGAATTACGAAGCCGCTACGGAAAGCCAGCGCCTTGGAGCAGCGGGGATCCTGGATGTCACCAATGCACGCCTTTCCCTCGTCACCGCGGAAACTAATTATGTGCAGGCGCTGTATGACTATTATATAGCGGAAGTGCAACTTCATCTCGCTATTGGCGACCCTATGCCGGGAGAAACTCTATGAAACGAACCATCATTATCTTTGCGGTCATCTTCGGGCTCCTTTTCGTCTCTATAGGCTATTTGCTCCGTGCCCAGAACGGCAACACCCCTGATATCATTTACCGCACGGAAGAAGCCAGCATCGGCGACGCAGTCCGTTCGTTTACCGCTACGGGTGTTCTGCAACCCCTCACCGTGGTGGATGTGAAGAGCAAAGCGGGAGGAGAAGTTATCCGCCTCGCGGTCCAGGAAGGGGACTTTGTCCGAAAAGGGGACCTGATTGCCATCATTGACCCACGGGACACGGAAGCCCTTTACGCCCAAGCCCAGGCAGACCTGGAAGCCGCCCAGGCTCGCAAGCGCCAGAACGAACTGAACCTGGAAATGCAACGCGTCGCCAGCCGAACCGCCTTAGAGCAGGCGGAAGCGAATCTCGCCTCCGCAAGAATTCGCCTCCAAACCGCCCAGCAAAGAATGGAAGCCCAGCCCAAACTCACCCAGTCTGCCATTGAACAAGCCCAGGCAAACTATGATAGTGCCCTGAAAGCCCTGGACCAACTGGAAAAGGTTACCATCCCGCAGACGCGCGCTCAAGTCCAGGGGGATTACAACCGGAGTAAGGCAGACCTGGATTCCGCAAAAGCAAACTATGAGCGACAGCAACAACTTTATGAAAAGGGATACGTCCCGAAATCCGCAGTGGACCAAGCCCGCGCGCAGTACGAATCCGCATCCGCTAACTTCAAAAACGCTGAAGAACGGCTCCGCACTTTGGAAGAGGACTTGCGCCTTCAATTAGAGACAGCCCGCTCTCGTGTCACCCAGGCAAAAGCTGCTCTGGACCAGGCAAAGGCGAATGAAATCCAGGTGCAAATTGTGGAACGTGAGTATCAGGATGCCCGACAGGCTGTCCGACAAGCGGAAGCCCAGGTGGAACAAGCCAGAGCCAATCTTAAACAAGTGGACCTGCGACTTGCGGAGTTAGATGCAGCCGATGCAGCCATCGTCCGTAGCCGAGCTTCTGTGGAAAATGCTCGCGTCCAACTCCAGAGCACTACCGTAGTTGCCCCAAGGGATGGAGTTATCGTCCGCAAATACGTGGAAGAGGGAACCGTGATACCTCCGGGAACCAGCGTCTTCAGTGAAGGAACCTCCATTGTGCAAATCGCGGACGTGTCCCGAATGTATGTGGAAGTGTTTGTGGACGAAGCGGACATTGGACAGGTTTACGTGGGGCAAAAGGTGTTAGTCACTCTGGAATCCAATCCCAATGCTCCCTTGGAAGGTACGGTGGCGAGAATTTATCCCTCCGCAGTCGTCAACAGTGGAATTACTCAAGTGCGAGTGCGGGTAGAAGTGGAGGGTTCCGGGCTTTCTCCGGAAACTCTCGGAGGGCGTTCCGCCCCTACTGGAGGCGAGGCTCGGTCTCCCCGTCCCTGGGTACCTCCCAACCTTGGGCGTTTGTCTTCGGAGGGTGGAAATTCGGGTGCCCGTGAAGGTGCTCCCCGCTTCCAGCGTCCAGAGGGAGCAGGTGGTGAGGGCGCTCCCCGTTTCCGGCGCCCCGAGGGGTCAGGGGGTGAAGGCGCTCCTCGTTTCGGGCGCCCCGAGGGGGCAGGTGGTGAAGGTGCTCCCCGCTTCCAGCGCCCTGAGGGAGCAGGGGGTGAAGGTGCTCCTCGTTTCGGGCGCCCCGAGGGGTCAGGTGGTGAAGGTGCTCCTCGCTTCCAGCGCCCTGAGGGGGCAGGTGGTGAAGGTGCTCCTCGCTTCCAGCGTCCTGAGGGAGCAGGTGGTGAGAGCACAGGGAAAGTGGACTCTTCTCCTCGTGGAGGGGAGCGCGCCCAGACTCAAGCCACTGGTCCTCAAAGGGAAGCACCCCAAGCCCCTGCTCGTCAGCAAGCGGGCGCCTCTCAAACACCGGGCGCTGGCGCTCAGGCTCCTCAGGGTGCTCCTCCAGGGGGCTTCGGGGGACGGGGGCGCCGGGGAGGACAACTTCGCCTTATGCCAGGGCTAAACGCCTCCTGTGAGTTCATCATCAGTGAAAAGAGAGGGGTGTTGGTGGTGCCTGCCAATGCAATTCAACGCGAGGGCGGGAAGACTTATGTAGAAGTTATGGTGGCAGAGAACAAGCCTGAGAAGCGCGAGGTCCGCATCGGGGCGATAGGGGATACTTTTGTGGAGATACTGGAAGGGGTGAAGGAGGGGGAGAAAGTCGTCACCAGTAAGATTGACCGTCGCAGGATAGAGGAAGAGCAGAGGAGAATGGAGCAGGCGGCTCAACAGCGTAGTCCCTTCAGCGGTCCTGGAACGGGGGGAGGCACGCGGATGCCTGGCGGTATGGGCGGAGGTCGTGGTGCTGGGTTTGGAGGTGGCCGATAGTGCACCCGCTGGATACCCTCCGCACCGCGCTCACTGCCCTGACAACCAACAGGCTTCGCTCCGCCCTCACCACGCTGGGTGTGGTGATTGGGGTGGCTTCAGTCATTGCGATGATAGGGATCGCCGAGGGGACCAAGCGCCAGGCACTGGAGCAGTTAGAAGCCTTGGGGAGCAACCTCATTGTGGTGTTTCCGAACTGGGGTCAAGGGGGGATGCGTTCCGGGGGAGATGAAGCCCAGACCTTGAGGATGAGCGATGTGGACATCATCCGGGCTTCTGTTCCCACTGCCAGCCACGTAAGCGGGGAAGTTCGCACTCGTGTGAATGTCAAATACGGGAACAGGAATGAGCGCTCGCAAATCACGGGTGGGTTGCCGGAGCTTCAAGTGATCCGAAACATAAAGTTGAAAGAGGGGAGGTTTTTCACCGATGAAGAGAACCGCATCGCCGCCAAGGTATGTGTGCTGGGATACGATATCTATGATCGCCTCTTTGGCGGGGCTTCCGCTTTGGGAGCGCGCATCCGCATAAATAACCAGGAGTTTGAAGTCATTGGCGTCGCGCAGTTTAAAGGCTCGGGCGGACAGGGTTTTATGAACCCTGATGATATGATCTACGTGCCCATCCGCACTGCCATCACGCGTCTCCAGCGAAGGGACCGGCTCAGTGGAATTGCAGTGCGCGCCTTTGATAGCGAGGTGATGCCCTATACCCTTAATAAAGTGCAGGAAACGCTGGCGCAGGTACGGCGGGATGCCAGTGGGGAGCCCCTTTTTCGCGCCTTCAATCAGGGGGAACTCATCCAAACCGCAGAAGAACAAGCAAGGGTGCTCAGTCTTCTCCTGGCGGGAGTTGCCTCGGTATCTCTCCTGGTGGGAGGAATTGGGATTATGAACATTATGCTCGTTTCGGTAACGGAGCGAACTCGGGAGATCGGTTTGCGCAAGGCATTGGGTGCCACGCGCGACGATGTGCTGAGTCAATTCCTTTTGGAAGCCGTTCTCTTATGCGTTGGGGGCGGCATCATCGGAGTTCTCCTTGGGGTGGTGGGAGTGGAGGTCGTGGCAAAACTTATGGGAATCCCCCCCACGGTGTCCGTCCCAGGTATCATTATTGCGTTTTGCTTTGCCGCCCTCACGGGCATTTTCTTTGGATTCTATCCTGCCTATATGGCGTCTAAATTGGAACCCATCCAGGCTTTGAGAACAGAATGAACCCTATCAAAGACCAACCGACAGCCAACCAGCCTCTCATTGCAGTGAGGAACCTTTGCAAGGATTATCCTATGGGCAAAATCGTTGTCCATGCCTTGAGGGATGTGAGCCTGGATATCTACGAAGGAGAATTTGTAGGCATTATGGGTCCATCCGGCTCGGGAAAATCTACTTTTATGAACATCATCGGATGCCTTGATCGCCCAACTTCCGGGGAATATTATCTTCAAGGGCAGTTAGTCAATTCCCTCAGCGATGATGAACTCGCTCACATCCGTAACAGGAAAGTGGGGTTTGTTTTTCAAACCTTCAACCTCCTGCCCCGAGCCACTGCCCTTCAAAACGTGGAGCTCCCCCTCATCTACGCAGGAGTGCCCAATCGTCATCAGCGCGCCCGAGAGGCTCTGGAGCGAGTGGGGCTGGCGCAAAGGATGCACCATCGCCCAAACGAACTCTCTGGAGGGCAACAACAGCGCGTCGCCATCGCCCGCGCCCTGGTGAATGACCCCGCGCTCATCCTTGCAGACGAACCCACGGGGAACCTGGATACTCGCTCGGGAGAGGAAATACTTGCTATCTTCCAAAACCTCAACCGTGAGGGGCGGACCATCCTCCTCGTGACGCACGAAAACGACGTCGCCCGCCACGCCCAGCGCATTATCCGATTCCGGGATGGGCGCATCTGCGGGGACGAGAAGGTCCTGGAGCCCCTCAACGCCGAAGAGGTCCTCCAAGCGTTGGGGACCGCCGAAGCAAGAGAAGAACCCGCAAACGTTTAAAACCTGGAACCCCAAAAGACGGCTCCCCTCACTCGCTCTCCATCGGGAGGAATTCCTGCCCTTTCTGTGGGGGATGTGGGGAATGAGGTCAAAACCTCATATCCTCTTTAGAAACCCATAGAAGGAAACCTGAGAAAAAAAACTGCCGCCTCACCAGCCGATAATTCCTTGAAAGAGGAGCCACAACCTGTCCTATGGTGCCTTCCGAAAAGGGTCAACTCGTCAAAGAATATCAAAAGACTGCGGTCGCGACCGCCAGCCCCCTCCAACTCGTCCTTATGCTCTATGATTCCGCTATTCGCCATTGCGAGCAAGGCATTCAGGCGATCCAGAATAAAGACCTCCCTGCCCAACACGAGCACCTTACTAAAGCCCAACGCATTCTTTCCGAACTCACCGCCAGCCTGGATCTTACGGCGGGCGGAGAAATAGCCAAAAATCTCTTTAGTATCTATGCCTTTTGCCTCAACTCCCTCGTGGAAGCAAACCTGCAAGGGGACGCGGAAAAGGTGAAACCCTGCCTCCGCATCCTGCAAGAACTGAGAGGTTCCTGGAACGAAATTCTGAAATCCCAGCAAACAGAGAACGACGATGACAAACGGTAAAGACCCAAGAAGCATAGCGGAAACCCTCCTCGCGGTAACCCTTTCGGCGATCAGTGCCGTAGAATCTCACGATTGGGAGACTGCGGGTAACCTCCTTCGTCGACGGGAACAATTGCTCACTCAATTAGAAGCCTGCCCGGACGCTTCCCTTGCCCTGCCTCAACTTCAGAGTGTGTCCCTGGCGGAAAGGCAACTTTACAACAAAATGGAAGAATGCACTCAAGAAGCCTTGCAAGAAATTTGGCGCACCAGAAACGCTCGCCACGCAGACGCCTCTTATAAAGCCAAGCCTTCAGCCCCCCCTTATCTGGAAGAACACGGTTAGGGCAGAACAAGCCAGGGCTACTCCCCTTGCCTTGCACGCTCCGGGTCCCCAAGCCTAACGGGCTTCTCCTATGGAAGGCACTTCGGGAGCAACCGAACCTCTGCGTATAAGATAAAATCAACTTGTGCTCGTCATCTTAGACGGTGCGATGGGAACGGAGCTTGAGCGACGGGGAGCGCCCGTCACCCTCCCTTTGTGGTCTGCTCAGGCTCTTATGGAAAACCCTGACCTCGTTCGCCAGATACATTATGAGTACTTGGAAGCAGGGGTAGACGTTATCACCACCAACACGTTTAGAACTCAAAGGAGAACCTTCGCCAAGATAGGACGCCCTGAACTCGCGGAACGCTTGACCCGCCTCGCCGTCCGATTAGCGAGGGAAGCCGTGCAGGAGTTTCCCCATCGGCAGGTTCGCATCGCAGGCTCCGTGGCTCCCCTGGAGGATTGCTTCCGCCCCGAGCTCTCGCCTGGCACCGCAGACGATGAGTTTTTGGAATTATCCGAGACCCTTATGGAAGAGGGTTGTGACTTCCTTTTGATAGAAACAATGAACAACCTCACCGAGCTACGCTCGGCTATTCGGGCATGCCAATCTCTGGATGTGGAGTTTTGGGTGAGCGTCAATCCCTCCCTGAGGGATCCCCTCAAACTCCTGAGCGGAGAGACCATTAAAGAGGCACTCCGGGTTTGCGAGGGAGAAGGTGCCCGTGTCTTCCTCGTCAATTGTGCTCCCATTCCCGTGATCGAGCAAGCGGTTCAGCACCTTGCAGAGCGTTCCCCCCTGCCCTATGGTGCCTATGCGAACAACGGCTCCCGAACAGAGACGGGCGAATGGCGCTTTGACCGCGTCCTGGCGCCCGAAGAGTTTGCGGAGCACGCCCTGCGACTTCACCAGTGGGGTGCCTCCGTTATTGGCGGTTGTTGTGGGACCACTCCGGAGCATCTCGCCTCCGCTGTTGAAGTTTTGCGTCCTCAGGTCAAATCCTCCGCCATATCCTCGGAAAGCACGGGAGGATGAGGAGAAACCCGGCGGTTCATTCCGGGGGACTTTGCGGGATTCCTTCAGCAGAAAACAAATGGGGAAGATGCCCTGATGGGGTGTGTTCCTTTGTTCATTCCCGCGATCCTATCTCTTGAGGAGTGGGGTTGGGACGCTCTTAGGACCATCGTCCGGGGTATCCTTGGAGCGTGACACAGTATCGTGTGGCAGTCCTTGGTGCAACGGGGGCTGTGGGGCAAGAGTTTCTCTCGCTTTTGGAAAAGCGACATTTCCCCGTGTCCACGCTTCGGCTCCTGGCAAGCCCCCGTTCGCAGGGCAGGACCCTGAAATTCAAAACGGGGATGATCCCCGTTCAGGTGGCTTCCGAGCCTGCTTTTAGTGATGTCCAGATCGCTTTTTTCTCTGCGGGGGCAGAGGCCGCCCGACAGTGGGTGCCTGTTGCCTTGAAAAACGGTGCCATCGTCATTGACAATTCCAGCGCTTTCCGAATGGATCCTGCCCATCCCCTCGTGATCCCTGAAGTGAACTGGCATCACGTTCGGGCTCACCATCGCCTGTTCCCTGTGGGCAATTGCACGGGCATCCTCCTTTGTATGGCGCTCGCTCCGTTGAGGAAGTTTGGGGCGTTTCGCAGGGTCGTTGTCGCCACTTATCAGAGCGCCAGTGGAGCAGGGATGCGGGGAATGGCAGAACTCCAGAACCAAATCCGCGCCTATGCAGAAGGAAAGCCTTTTTCCTGCGAGGTCTTCCCTCACCCCATTGCGTTTAATGTCTTTTCCCATAACAGCCCCATCAATGAGTATGGCTATAACCAGGAGGAGTGGAAAGTCATCCACGAAACGCGAAAAGTGCTGGATATGCCGGATCTTCCCATAGAAGTTACCTGCGTTCGGGTTCCCGTCCTGCGTGCCCATAGCCTTGCAGTCAACGTGGAATTTCAAGCCAATGCTCCTGCGGAGAGCGCCGTCCGAGAAGCGTATGCCTCTGCCCCCGGTATCCGCTTGGTGGACGATAGAGAGAGAAATCTCTTCCCGATGCCAGTCCTCGCCGCAGAAAGGGATGAGGTCCTGGTGGGGCGAATTCGGCGCGATTACTCTAATCCCAGCGCCATCAGCCTCTTCGTCTGTGGGGACCAACTTCGGAAGGGAGCCGCCCTGAATGCGATTCAAATTGCGGAGCGCCTCGTCGCTGAAGGGAGAATCCCTGCGACCCAGCGGGCGCCGGGTGGGGTATCCTGAAAGAACCCCACGGGGGCAACCTTACGGTATGGAGGCAATATGAGACGACCACGATTTGATGAACCTTTCCAAGATGAGGACCTGGAGCGACGCGCCTGGGAATACTTTGAAACCGCACGAGAACAAGGCTCCCAACTGGACGATGACCGCCTCATCCAAGAATGCCGGCAACTCGCCTACCAGGCGCACCTGAGAAGGGAAGCGCTCGGCGATGAGCCCCTCCCGGAATCACAGGAAGAGTGAAGTTTTCCACCCCCTATAGGATAGGAAAACGGAGCCGGAAAGAAGAATAGAATGTTCTGGAGGTAAGCAATGGCACGCTATAACGTAGGTCAAGAATGGGGTCCCCTGCTCACCGCTATGGTCACCCCGATGAAAGAGGATTGCTCCGTGGATTATGAGGACGCCGAGCGCCTCGCTGACTTCCTGATTGAAAAGCAAGGCAACACAGGCATCGTGGTAGCGGGAACAACGGGCGAATCCCCCACTCTCTCCGACGAAGAAAAACTGGAACTCCTCCGAGTTACCCTCTCCGCCGTGGGAAAGAAAGCGAAAATTATCTTCGGGGCTGGTACCTACGACACGGAACATAGCATCCACCTCACTAAGGAAGCCACCAAACTCGGAGCCAATGGCATTATGCTCGTCTCCCCCTATTACAACAAGCCTAACCAGGAAGGGCTCTATGCTCATTTCAAAAAAGTGGCTCAGGCAACGGAACTCCCCGTTATGCTCTATAACATCCAGGGGCGCACCGCCGTCAACATTGAAACAAAAACCCTCCTGCGACTTATCAATGATGTGCCGAACATCTGTGCGGTCAAAGAAGCCAGCGGAAATCTGGCACAGGTGGTGGAAGTGTGCGCAGGAGTGCCCGAAAGCTTTGCGGTCTACTCGGGGGATGACATCCTCACGCTCCCCATCCTTTCAGTAGGGGGGTGTGGCATCATATCCGTCGCGGCGCACGTGGCGGGACGGCCCATCCGCAAAATGATAGATGCCTTTTTCCAGGGAGATATGCCTTCTGCCATAAAGCAAAACAAAGAGTTGGTTCCCCTCTTCAAAGCACTTTTCCTCACCACCAATCCCATCCCCGTCAAATATGCGGTTTCTCTTCTGGGATTCAATACCTCCACGATGAGACTCCCCCTCACGCCCCTCGGCGAGGAAGGAAAACGTGCGGTGGAAACCGCGATGGCCCAGGCGGGCATTCTAACAGGAAAGGCAGCCGTCCAGGCATAATGATGCCCCCCGAGAGGGGGGTCCTTTTTGCCAATCGTGCGTCCGAATAGGGAATCCTCCCTCCCCATTTCGCGAAACCTTCTGGGTGCCCTAAACATCTATGTAATGCATCAAGGATGAAACCTTACCGAACGTTGGAAAGCGGTGAACGAGATAAGAGGAAGATAGGGAATCTGTTCCTGAACGGGTTCCTGGGTGCCTGCGCCTTATTCGGTGCCCTTTTTGCCCTGCCCGCCTGCAAACTTACTTCTCCCACGGGCGAAATTGCGGGAACCGTCACAGACATCACGGGCGAACCTGTTCGTGGAGCAGATATATCCCTCAATGGGAGAAGAGTCGCCCAGTCGTCGCCGGTGGGCACGTTTGTGGTGCGAAATGTCCCCGAAGGCGAGCACGAAGTCCTCGCCTCTCTGGTGGTCAATGGCGTCCCCTATCGCGGAAGAAATCGCGTGATCGTTTTTCCTTTTGAGCGCACCACCAGCGTGGGGATTGTGGTGGGGCGCCAGGACCAGATGGGGCGCATCCGGGGATGGGTGGAAGACGAATTTGGAAATCGCTTGCGAGGGGTGCGCGTCTTTGCGGGTGCTCCGCTCAATTCGTGGATGGCGCTCACCCGTGCGGATGGAACCTATGAAATCAGTGACTTAATCGGAGGCTTCCGCTACACCGTCACCGCCTCGGGCAGAGGATATGAAAATGACACCACCACGGTGGACGTCCTCGCGGGGCAAGTTCATACGGTCAATTTCCGCTTGCGCCTTTCTCGCAATCAAAGCCAGAATGCTCCGCAAAACCTGTCTGCCATCGCTTGGACATCTCCTGTGGACCCCAACCGCAGTCGTGACCGCACCCTCATCATCGCCTATGAGAGCCTGAAACGCCTCGTCCAGCCCGAGCGCACCCAGTATCGAAACTCCACGCGTGGGACACTAGGGTTAGCCCATGTGGAAATCGACCTCACCTGGGATTATAAGTTCTATTCCGAACTCTTAGGCTATGGAATTTACCGAGGCACCACGCCCAACAACCTCCTTCCCCTGGATGTCCTGAGAGACCCGCTGGCGAATTTCTATGCCGACATAAGTGATGACCTTCAGCCCGGAATACGTTATTATTATCAAGTTTCTCGCCTCAATACAGATTTTCCTGAACGACCCGGCTCGGAAAGCGCTCGCAGTAATGTAGCCAGCGCGGTGCCCCTTTCTGACCTTTTCCTGAATGACCCCATCTTGTCCCCACTTCAGTTTTTCTGGACTCCCGTGCCAGGAGCCGATGACTATCAAGTCTTTTTGTTTCCTGCCTATCCAAGTTTTCAAGTCTCGCCCATCTGGAGCAGTAACCGCACCCCAAATTCCAGCGTGCTCTATACGGGTGCCCCCCTGGTCTCGGGCAGGCGGTACTATTATGTAGTGGTGGGATTTGGGCATAATGACACCAGTTTCACCATCAGCCAGATTGATAGTTTCGTCGCACCCTAAAAGAACAAACTCTATGCTATCACCTGGAAAGGATCGCTCAACCCTGAGGAGGAAGGATCTATGACCTCTCTCTTGATTGTCTCCTTTACTTTGTATTCTCACGTGGTTTATGCCAATACGGTCAATGCGCCCTTCGCCACGCTCTCTTCGGGAGTTCAGAGCGCTACCGTTCTCAGATTCTCTCCCCACGCCTCTCCCGCTTTCATCCGGGAGACAGTGGCAGAAAAGATAGCCCACGAGTTCACCTTGTTGAACGCCCTCACAGAAGACTACCACCGCGCGCAAGTGGAAAAAAACCTCATCCCTTCGGACCTCCCCTTCCTCATCAGCAGGCTCATCTTCGTGGAGCGCGGGGGAATGGTCTCGCCCTCATACCGACCAGGAGACCTTACCCTGGAGTTCCCCACCACCGGTAACAATCCAGGACCTTTCCTCCAAGAGTATCGCCAACTACTCATAGACACCTTCAACTCTGCTCGCCCCGTGATGAACGCTATCTTTGGGTTGCCGTTCCAGGGGGGGATTGTGCGCGTCTATAACCGGGATGGGGACATCCCCGATAGAATCGCCGTGATAGGAGGAACCTATGTCACGGACGATGGAACCGGAACCCCTGCCATCTTTTTCCCTGTGTATAACTCCTCCGAAGCGGCGGTAATAAACTTCATCCACACCCTCTACCTCGCTTATCTTGGTCCTGCCTTGTTTCATTACGATGCTTGGGCAGAAGGCTTTGCACGCTCCGCGACGATGGAAACCGTGCGCCTGAATGGGCTTCCCCCGGGCTTGGACCCGGATTTCGTCCAATTAGTGCTTCGCAATAGTTATGACAACAGCGCCCATTACTCCTGGCATAACCAGCCCCCACTCTCTAACAACCGCTTTATCGCCCCTAACCTGCTCAATCTCCCCTTGCCTCCTGGAGGCTCCCTTGGAGGACTCTATTTGATGCGATACCGGCAGGCGGGCACCGCCTGGGCGAAAGTTCTTGGCGAATATCCTGCCTTCTTTTCTCAATTCCTGAGTCAGTATTACCCTGCCTTCCAGTCCGACCCGACCATAGCAGGCAATATCCCTGCACTCAAGCTTATAGCGCAAAACACACTGGATACCCTTGCGGGCACCCCCAACGCTACGGTGGAAGGGCGACTTTTTGATGCCTGGTACCGACGACAGCACATCCTGAATACCAGCGTTTCTCTGGGCAAGAAGGTTTTCGTGGAAGCCATCCCCCTGCCCCCCCCTTTCCCCGACGATTTTGGACCCTTCGCCTTCTGGGTTAGTTACTATGAAACTCTGGACTTCAATGGCAACGAACAACTCCTTGCAGGCACTGCCTATCCCCTTTTCTGGGATGCGGATTTCCTCCGGATGTTTCCCTCCCCCCAAACCGATAGGATGGAGATTTCCGCAGGCTTTGGAGAGGCTTCGCCCAATCTCTTTGATGTGTTCGGAAGTGGAAGCCAAATTGAATATTACAAAGCGACCGTGGAGATCCCCGTCAAGGATGCATTGGGGAGAACCCTCGTTCCCGCAGGGGCTATCCAGAGGGGGTCGGATTTCCCCCCCACCACCCGTAATAACTTCTATGGCACGGTGATGGGTTTTGATGGCGATGATGCCAACGGAGACCCAACTGTAACGGGCATCGTCCGCGTCCAGTTTTTAGACCCCCCAGCAACTCCCCCTGCAAACATCCCTCTCAGGAATGGGGCTTTCGGCGCTGACCTCCCTTCACCCGCCCTGGATTCACCACGGAGACTTAAAATTGAGGTCATCCCTGTGGTCAACGGAGTGGAACAGCCCCCCATCCATACCGAGTGGGTGAACACCTGGGGCAAAGAGGTGGGGCTGGACATACGGATCCAGAGTGAGGATACTTTCACCTTCAACCTGCCGGCGGGCATCCAGGTGCTGGGCTTTATGGTCTCTCCTTATGAGGTAGACCCTGCCAGCATCCTTGGATTACCCCCTTCTCAAACCCTTGTGGCTCAGTGGCGGCAGGAAAGGCAGGACTATGCCCGGTATCCCACTATTCCCCCCTTTACCTATGGCAAAAGTTTCTATTTACGCCTGCCCGTGGCGAAGCCAATGCTTGCCGTCCTTGGAGAAGTCCCAGGACCCCAACCCGCCAGTGTCGCCCTTCAGCCAGGGTGGAATCAAATTGCTAATCCCTTTCCGGACCCACTGGACGTAGGAAACATAACGGTTCAGCGCTCTGCAGAACTGGAACTCTCCTATCAGGAAGCCATCAATGCGGGTTGGATAGACAGCGTGATGTTCACCTTCCAGCCGGGCGCTCCAGACCCCTTTAGTGGCATCCCGGAAGGGGGAACGATGGTGCCCACCACTTCCTTTGAGCCTGCTAAAGGGCAATTCGTTCGGGTCCTCGTGCCTGAAGGGGTGACTTTTACCTTCCGACCAGGCGGGTTTGGCTCCGGGAGAGCAAGCCCTGCGGAAAGTCCTCTGGAGCGCGCCTTGTGGGTGGGAACCCTTACGGTGGCTGGCTTGGGGCGCGAGGTTTCCGTGGTGGAAATCGGACAGGCATATGGTGCCACAGGTGGGTATGACCGTGGCTTAGATGCTCACCTGCCCCCCTTGTGGGGGAATGCCCTTCAAGCCCAAATTGGCACCCAGCCCCCTATGTTCCGGGACATCCGGCCTCCGGGGGTGCAATCGTGGCAGGTCCTTCTTTCTGGCCTTCGGCGCTCAGCGGTATATGAATTGCGCCTATCCCTTCGTCGACAGCCTGGCTATACGCCCATCCTGATGATGAGAGACCAGGCAACGGGACAGACTCGCGTGTTCCGCGAGGGGATAACCTATCGGTTTACTGCCAATGGTCCCGAGCGCCGGTTTACTTTCTATGCAACACGCTCTCGGGGGGGAAGATGAAAAACTTTTGGATCGCCTTTTTGCCTGTCCCCTTTCTTCTCACATCGTGTACGGTAGGTGGGGGTGGTGGCATTCAGGTGTCCGGTCGGGTCCTTTCTATCTCTACCGGAGAGGGACCAAGTCCCCCTGCCACGGTAACCATCGCAGGGAGGTCCACTACCACGGGAAGCGCGGGGACGTTCTTCCTTGGGGTGCCCTCGGGAGCCTCGGAAATGCAGGTAACCCATTCCGTTTTCCCTACCTTCGTGTTCACCTTCCCCCCCATTACCCAAAGCAGAGACCTGGGCACTTTTTACATAGGGCCAGAAACGGTTACCATAGTGGGCACAGTAATAGATGCCTCCACTACCGAGCCTATCAGTGGGGTGGTAGTCTCCTTTGCGGGGCGGAGGTCCCTCACTGGACCCACCGGGGAATTTACCCTTCTGGGCGTTGCTTATGACCCCAACAGTGAGTTCATTCTCTTTGGGATCCCCGGGAGAGCAGAACACCCCCTCTATCTGCCTGCTGAGTTTTTCGTTAACCAAAGCCCTATCGGGGGTGTGATTACTTTGGCTCCTATTCTTATGGCACCCTTGAGCGACCCAAACCCGCCCCCGCCCCCCTTCAATCTGTGGGGGATTGTTTCTCTTCAGGGAGGAGGCAATCCTCAGGGGACTTTGGTCACCTTGGAAGAGGGGGGCAACCCCATCCGAAGGTTCAATGTGGGTTCCGATGGCAGATATGCTTTCTGGGCGGTTCCAGGTAGTTATACTATATTATTTGAAAAAGATGGCTACCAGCCCCTGAGAATAGCCGTTACGCTTTCCGAGCCAAATCAGGTGATCCGAAATGATGTCACACTGGTACCATAGTGTGAAAAGCCTATTCCAATGGGTGGTTTTTAGTCTGCTTATTCTCCTTCTGTACTTTTCAGTAAAGAAAATTTTGTTGGTAGATCCTTTCGGCCGGTGGCGGGAAGCATTTAGCGCCCCTTCTCGGGAAGCCCTTGCGGTGGCAATGGAGGATGTGGACATATCGGTCCACAAGGGTTCTCGTTTGGTGCTTTCTTTCTCCGCTCGCCAGGTTTCTCAATATCGCCAGGAGAACCGATTAGAGTTGGTGGGGATCAAGGAGGGGAGGGTTTATAACGAACAGGGTGCGCCCGTATTCTTTCAGGCGGATTTAGCTTCTTATGTACCATCCCAGGGCTTAGTTCGTGTCGTGGGGGCACCCCGTGCCTGGACTTCCGAATGGGACCTGAGGGCGGAGATAGTGGACGTGTATGAAGCGGAAGGGAAGATAGAGGCATCCCGGGGGGTAAAAGGGCGATACCAGGGGGGGGAGCTGAAGGCGAATTTTGTAGAGGTCTTTTATGGGGATGGGAGGGCTTACGCAAAAAATGTTGAGTGGCTTGGTCCCCTTTCTGCCTTACAGACTGCCCCCACCCAAAGCCAGGAACGAAAGCCTGCCCGGGTGAGCGCAGGCGAGGTGCAATATTTGTCCAATCCCAGGCGCCAGGTCATTCTGAATGGGGAGTTGAGTACGGAAGATTGGATATTGAGGGCAGACCGGGTGGAGCGGAACCTGGAGACGGGCGTTATCTTTGCCACGGGGCGATGCGAATACAGGGGGCGAGATGCGGTGCTTACCGCTCCTCAGATAAGGATACTGGAAAAAGAGGAAAAGGCAGAGTTTACGGGAGGGATTTACTTGCTCATCAAGCCCCAGCAGGAGAAGGATGACCCGAAAAAAGGACAGCCACTGCGCTCCGGGGGTGCTTCCTCGGGGCAGGCGGGAGCCTCCAGGGAAATGGACCCTCAGAAGGAGCAGGAGGAGTGGGAAAAGAAACTTCGTGACCCGGAGACCCTGCGTCACTATCCTATCGTGGTGACCTGTGAAAAAGCCGAGTATATTTACAAGGAAGGAGCCCGGCGGGGGATTCTCTATGGCTCGGTGAAAGCCCATCAGGACCTCACGGAAGGGGTTTGGAGGGAGCTGACTGCCCCCCGAGCGGTGTACCTGGAAGACGAGGAACTCCTCACCTTGAAGGGTGCGGAGGGGAAAAAAGAGGTGCGTATGGTGAATAGCATCGGGGATGACCTCATCGCGGAGGAGGTTACTATTTATACGGAGCAGGGAAATGAGACCCTCACGGCGAAAAAGCCTGAGGGCGTTTTGATTCTGCCCAAGGAGCAGAAGACCCCGCCCCCTTCCCGGAGGTCAGGAACCTGAGGAGAACTTTTGGGGCTTGTGGAAGCGTCTATTCTCCAGCGGGTGCCCTATTCCTCCGCTGACGGAAGGTAAAATGTCCGTTTGTGCCTCGCAAGTTCGGGCAAGGCATTTTGGTAGGAGTGCGAAAGAATGGCTATATCACGTAAAAAGCTTGAAGAGTACCTCTTAGAGAAGGGGTACCTGAAAAAGGAACAATTGGAAGAAGCCTTAAAGGTACAGCGCCAAACGCGCAGTCCCGACCTGGGTCGCGTGTTAATTGACCTTGGGTTCGTGGGGGAAAGAGAGGTGGTGGAGGCTCACGCTCAAGAACTGGGGTTGCGATTTGTTGACCTGGATCGTGAGGGGGTGGACCCCAGCGCGGTGAATGTGGTTCCCGAAAGGATTGCCCGAAACCACACCGTCATTCCTTACAAGAAAGAGGGGAACGTGCTTTATCTTGCAATGGCAAATCCCAACAATATCCCCGCTCAAGATGACGTGCGTATGGTTTCGGGTTGCAGGGTGGTGCCTGTTTTGGCGGTGCGAGGTGCGATTGAGGATGCCATTCAAAAGGCTTATGGAAGCAGTAGCGAGGCGGGCAATGGGGCTTCTCCCTCCTCGCGGATGATAGCGGCGAGTATGCGAGGGGACATCAGCAAGGCGATAGCAGAAGCGGGTGCCTCCCGGGACATAAGGGTGGAAGAGGAAGACGAACAGGCCGCGGTCCAGGTGGCAGAGCAAGCCCCCATCATTCGTCTGGCGAACGCCCTGATTCATCAAGCCATCGTGGACCGTGCTTCGGATATTCACGTGGAGCCCCAGCCCCGGGGTGTGCGAATTCGGTACCGAATTGATGGCGTCCTTCACGAAGTGATGACCATCCCCAAAAACCTCCAGGCGCCCCTCATCAGCCGTTACAAGATTATGTCGGAGATGAACATTGCGGAAAGGCGCCTCCCTCAAGACGGGCGCATTGGGGTTCGGCATGCGGGTAAGGAATATGACCTTCGCGTCAGTTCCATCCCCACCCCGTTTGGCGAAAAGATCGTTATGAGAATTCTGGATAAGACGAGTATCTTGATAGGGCTGGACAAGTTAGGCTTCACGGAAGATGTCCAAGCCCAGGTGGATGAACTCATCAGTCAGCCGAACGGAATGTTCCTCTCCACGGGACCCACGGGCGCAGGGAAGACCACCACCCAGTATTCCATCCTGCACAAGCTCAATTCCGTGGAGCGCAACATCATTACGATTGAAGACCCCATTGAATATCAACTTACAGGGGTCGCCCAGGTCCAGGTGAACCGCAAAGCTGGGCTTGGCTTTGCCAATGCCTTGCGGCACTTCCTGCGGCAGGACCCCGACATCATTATGGTGGGTGAGATGCGCGACCTGGAGACGGCTGAAATCGCCATTGAGGCTTCCTTGACGGGACACCTAGTTTTGAGCACACTCCACACGAACGACGCCCCCTCAGCGGTGGTCCGTATGGTGGATATGGGCGTGGAGCCCTACCTGATCTCGGCTACCGTGATTGGCGTGCTTGCCCAACGGCTGGGACGCCGGGTGTGCACGGAATGCAAAGAGCCCTATGAAGTCCGCGCCGCAGACCTCCGCCGTTTCGGTTTCCGCGTGGAGAACCCCGACGAGGTCGTTACCCTTTATCGGGGGCGGGGCTGTGAGGCTTGTAAGTTTACGGGCTTCCGAGGGCGCATAGGTATCTTTGAATTGATGCGAGTGAATGCAGAGATCGCCGAACTCATCGTCCGGCGAGCACCTCTGGCAGACATCAAGGAGGCGGCGAAAGCCAACGGGATGAAAGAACTCCGGGAAGACGGGCTCATCAAGATCCTCCAGGGCATTACCACGCCGGAGGAAGTGATGAGGGTCGTCTTCACCGCTGGATTCTAAGGAGGAAAAGTACCCCCCCTTGATTCCAGGGTGATATAATACATAATAAAGGACACAGTAAACAGGATAAAAACGATGGCTGCGGAAATCCAGAATCAATTTGAGTTTGAACTACCGGGGCTTGAAGTCCTTCGGAAGGAAGAGCCCGAAGTCTTCACGGGACCTCGCCCCCTGGAAGGCGTCCACATTGACGAATTGCTCAATATCGTGGTGGACAAAAATGCTTCTGACCTCCACCTTTGCGCCGATGCGGAACCTGTGATCCGCGTGGATGGACGACTCATTAGACTCAATTATGAGAAGCTCACCCCGGCGGACACTCACCGCCTGGTGTATGACATCCTCACGGATGAGCAGATAGAGCGATTTGAACGGACGCTGGAACTGGACCTCTCCTATGCCCTGCCTAAGCGGGCGCGCTTCAGGGTCAATGTGTACCGAGACCGTGGAGCGATAGCGGCCGCTTTCCGTCTCATTCCCAACCGCATCCCCACCATTCGGGAACTCAATCTTCCGCCCATCCTGGAAGACCTCACCAATAAACCTCGCGGATTTATCCTGGTTACGGGTCCCACCGGCTGTGGGAAATCCACCACGCTCGCAGCGATGATTAACCAGATCAACCGAACGCGCGCGGTCCATATCATTACGATTGAAGATCCCATTGAGTATCTCCATACCCATAACCTCTCCATCATCAACCAGCGCGAGTTAGGGCACGATACGAAAAGTTTTGCGGGAGCGCTTCGTGCCTGTCTCCGAGAAGACCCCGATGTCATCCTCGTGGGCGAAATGCGAGACCCGGAAACCATCGCGCTGGCGATAACGGCTGCTGAAACCGGGCACCTGGTTTTCGCCACCCTGCACACCAACAACTCTGCAGAATCCATTGACCGAATCATTGACGTCTTCCCCCCAGGTCAGCAGGAGCAGATAAGGATTCAATTGGCGAACAACCTGCAGGCGGTGATTTCTCAGCAACTTTTGCCGCGCGCAGGAGCCCCGGGGCGCATCCCCGCTGTAGAGGTGATGATTGCGACCCCTGCCATCCGAAACCTTATCCGCGAGAACAAAACTCACCAAATTCCGTCTATGATACAAACGAGCGCGGCTTATGGGATGCAGACAATGGACCAGAACCTACGTGACCTCTATATTCGTGGGTTCATTACCTATGAGGAAGCGCTCAGCCATGCCATCAACGTGGAGGAACTCAAAAAGATGATTGCTACCCCCACCGCCCTGGGCAGTCCCACGGGAACGGGAGGGAAGTCCTAAACAGATATAGGAGGAAAAGCGATGCCCGTCTATGCCTATACATTCCGCGATGCCTCAGGAGCCATCCAGAAGGGAACCGCCGAAGCGGACAGCGAAGAAGTTCTCCGGAAAAGATTTGAGGAGCAGGGATTTACGATTTTGGAAGTGGAGATGCTTCGCGCCCGGCGTGCCCGTGTCCGGAGTTACGGGCGCGTCCGCCTGAGGACCCTGGCGCTTTTTTGCAGGCAGTTCTCCACAATGGTAGATGCAGGAGTCTCTCTCGTTCGGTGCCTGGATGTTCTCCAACAGCAAACTTCGGATGCCCGTTTGCGCCGAATCCTTGCAGACATCAGTGAACGTGTGGAAGGGGGTGAGGCGCTGAGTCGTGCGATGCAGAGGCACCCCAAGACTTTTAGTAACCTTTTTATTGGCTTGGTGCGTGCAGGCGAGGTGGGTGGTGTTCTGGAGGAGGCGCTCCAGCGTCTCAGCCACTTCCTTGAAAAGGATGTGGAACTTCGCCGGAAAATCAAGGCGGCGGTCACCTATCCCATCATCGTTTTGCTCTTTGCCACTGCAGTGGTCCTCTTTTTGACCCTTTACATCGTTCCTAAGTTTGCAGAGGTATTCAAAGACCTTGGGGTTAAACACCTCCCCGCTCCCACCCAGTTCTTGGTGGACTTTAGCCACTTTATGCTCCGTCGCTGGTGGGCGGTCCTGCTGGGTCTCTTGGCTATTGTGATCCTCTACAAGGCTTTTGTCAGCACCCATTTTGGGAGGCGCGTGGTGGATCGCATCAAACTCAAGGTGCCCGTCTTTGGCAAGTTGCACCACAAGATCTGCCTGGCGCGGTTCAGCCGTACGTTGGGCACTTTGCTGGCTTCGGGAGTGCCCATTTTGCAGGCTATGGAAACGGTGGCGGGCACCGTGGGGAACAACATCCTCGCGGACGCGGTGCTGGAAGCAAGGGCGCGCATTCGGGAAGGGGAGCGAATTGGAGACCCCCTGGCGAAAAGCAAACAGTTCCCACCGATGGTGGTCCATATGATTGCGGTAGGAGAAGAGTCCGGGTCTTTGGACTTTATGCTTCAAAAGATTGCGGACTTTTATGAGGGCGAAGTGGAGGCTACGCTGGCTCAACTCACCGCCGCATTGGAGCCCATTCTCATCGTCTCGCTGGGCCTCATCGTGCTCTTCATCCTTATCTCGGTCTTCTTGCCCCTCGTGGAAGTCATTCAGAAGCTTCAGGAGGGGAACGCCTTGCAGGAGGCTGGCTAAGGCGCAGAAGCAGGCCCCCCCTGAGCGAGTGCCTTTGGACCTGTTCAAGATGCCCTCTCATCCCGGGGCAATGCGAAGCCCTGGCACGAGACTCTGCTAACCTGGTGAAATGAGCGACCTGCGGATGTATGAGTGGACCGTGGGGGTGGGCTTTATTCTGGGCGCGTTCGTGGGCAGTTTTCTCAACGTCGTCATCTATCGCCTGCCCCGGGGGCTCTCGCTGGTTAAGCCCCGAAGCCACTGTCCCCATTGTGAGCACGTCCTCGGACTGGCGGATTTGATCCCGCTTCTTAGTTATCTCTTTTATGGACGAAAGTGTCGGTATTGTCATGCTCCCATCTCTTCTCGCTACTTCTGGGTGGAACTCCTCACGGGGAGTCTTTGGGCGGGCTTCTGGTGGCAGAACTTTATAGCGGGCTGGGACCCGGTGCGATTTGGGGTGATGGCGCTGTTTTCCGGGATCCTCATTGCCTGTATTTTTATAGACTTAGGTTTCTATATGCTTCCCGATGTCTTGAACGCCCTTCTTTTAGCGGTAGGGGTTTTTTATAACATTTATCTTGGGTTTGTAAATGACTTGAGAGCGGTTACTTGGTGGGGAAGCCTTCCTTTGCCTGCCTCGGTGGCGGGAGCTTTGATCGGAGCGGGCTTTTTCTGGTTAGTGGCTTTGGGGGGGAGACTGCTTTTTGGACAGGATGCGCTAGGGCATGGAGACATCAAACTCGCTCGGGGAATAGGGGCGGTTCTCTTTCCTGTGGGGGCTTTGGTGAGCTTTGGTCTGGCAATTTTTCTGGGTGCGGTGTTAGGGGCGATTCAGGTTCTGGCGAGGCGGTGGCAGGAGAGTTCGGAGGGGGCGGAAGGGGTTTCTGGGGAGCCTGAGTCTTTAGGGAGCTTATTTAAGTGTGGTTTAGGTTATCTCCTCTGGATAGATGCTCTGGGACTGCTCCTGCCGAGGCTGGACCGGTGGTGGTTTGGTGCTGAGCCTGCAGAGGAGGTTCCCGACGATTGGCAACCCACCCTGAGTACAATACCGTTTGGACCCTATCTTGCCGTAGGGGGGCTCCTCACCGCTTTGTGGGAAGCGCCCTTCAGGGGCTATGTGGAAGCCTACTGGCGATGGGTTACCGGGGGCGCCTGACCTTGTTGGGGAGGAGCCCGGGAACAATTTCGGTGGGAGAGGTGTCCAAAATATACTCTTCGCGGAGGGTTTGTATGTATAGTTTGAAGAAACGAGCGTTTACGCTCATTGAGTTGCTTACCGTGATAGCGATCATCGCTATCCTGGCTGCCTTGCTGTTTCCTGTTTTTAGCAAGGCGAGGGATGCTGCCCGTCGCCAAACGGATAGCACTCATATGTCCACCCTTTTTCAGGCTTTCCAGCTCTATCGGATAGACCAGGGTGGTTCTCCCCCCTTGCTTTTGCAGGTAGCGGAATACGACCAGAGTCTGAACCGATTTCGGCGAGTGGATGAACTCCGCCATGGGTACTTGTATCGGAGCCGGGTGGGGGACATCAAGGTTTTCACCAGCGTTCTGGCGGATGCGACGAGGGATGGATTGGTTAGCGCTTACTGGCCTAATGTAGACCCTCGCCCTTTGGAGCCGGGTGAGGACGTTCGCGCTCGCCAGGCGTTTGGTCCCGCCACAGTAGTCACCTATCAGCATTTGGGCATCAACCCCATTCAGCAGGGTTTGAACCAGGACCCTCCGACAGCGTGGGCGCGGTTTTATGAATGGGATACTTACGACGTATCGCCTATCCCCGGAAATGCCCTGAACGTTTCCACGGGCACGTGTATGGGACCCCCCAATCAACTGCGGTATGAACTCAGGTACATCCTTTTCTGGACCACCTTTGGTCAGACCGGTGGCGATCCCGTAGATAATCCCCGCCAATTGGGTTATCACGAGCCGCCCGACGATACCATTATCACGTGGAACACGTACTTCCGCCGATGGGAACCCGACCCCGGTGGCTCGGGATGTGTGGTGCCGATGCGGAAGAAAACGGACCTGGTCCTTTACTTCAGCGGGACAGTTCGCCTTGAGGATTCCCGGGATATGTTTGAACGGAGTTGGAGATTTGGTCAATAGCCTTATGTTAGGAAAAGAGGACGGGATGAGAAAAGGCTCGCGAGGGTTCACCCTTGCGGAGATGCTGGTGGTGATTGTCATTCTTGCGGTGGGGATTCTCGTTTTTGCGCGCCTCTGGCCCCGTGGGTTTGTGGCTTTGATGGTGACGCGCGACTATGCAGCAGCCCAGGCTCTTGCCCAGGGCGAACTGGACTTCTTAGAGGCGAGGTCTCAAGATCTGCCGGAAATGATTGTGACCGCGCGGTATCGCTTTGTCCAGGATGCGGGGGGAAACTGGGTTTTGGTTCTGGAGGCAGACAAAGATACGCCACCTACAGACCTGGGACCAGGAGGAGACCTCCTTTCCAACGGCAACATCCTTATTGTGAACCCAGGCGGAAACAATGCGGAAATCTTCTGGAGGCTTTATAACGATGCCAACCGAATCCGGCGAGTTATAGGAGAAGGGGGGGCGATACCTTCTCCAAAGCCTGTGGGGAATGATTTTGGGGGTCTGCGGGTGCTCTCCTTTGCTCCGGTGATGAGCGACCCCAACCTTCAAAGCCTTTTCCTGGTGTATGGAAGGGAGATGGAAGGTCGCAGGATGGTGGGAACCCAGGTGGGGCAACTCCTTCGGAACCCCCGTGCGTGGGAGTTTGCTTATGATACGGAGATGGAGCAGTTGTGGCTCCCCGGGGACGCCAATCGGGATGTGGAATACAAAGTGGACTTCAGTTACTGGACGAATGACGCTCAAGGGTATCGGAAGGTGGATCTCATTGATGTGGTGCTCCGGGTGAGGCGGAACGCTTCCACCCCTCCCTTTGAAGCCACCTATGTTGTCGCCCAGAATCGGGTGGCGCCCTTTAGCCTGCAGGCGATCGCCAACGATCCCAACTGGGTGGCGGTGGATGCAGATTCCCTCCGCGTGAGCCGACTTTACACCCAGATTCCTAACGCACAAGCCTTTTCCTTGAACTATCCTTATGAATACAAACTTCTCAGCGCTCAACTCGGGCTGGTTCTCTTCAACCCGTTGGCGTTCACTTTTCGGGAGAGACGGGGAAGGGAGAGGGTTCCCCTGGTGGCTTTTGTGGACTACGATGTCTATAACTGGCACATCATCCGGGATGAGTTTCGGGCGGACCTGGTGAAATCGCCCCTTCATAAACTGCGACTGGGGAACCTCAAGAGCACGAACTCAATGCTCAACGACCGCCGTCGGTATCCTGGCTTGCAATTGAACGTCCCCGGAATGGTGGCTCCCACGGATGACTTCGTGCTTCTGGACGTCGCCACGGGAGGTGTGGTTTCTCCGATGGTAGACCCCGGCAACCCGAACCTGGGACGGAGTTATGTGGTGGATTATCTTCGCGGGATTCTCTCTCTGGGGAGCCCCCTTTCACCCCCTCCCCAGAGTCCCAGGGACCTGGGGCAATCCATCAGTATTATCCTGCCGGATGGCTCGGGATTGTTGACGGGTGTGGACCCGCGGGGGAGGACCTTCAGAGCCCTTTATGAGGCTCATAACGATTGGGCTATTCAGGTGTTGAAGAATCCTTCCCGATACTCCGTGGTCCGTTCGGTGGCTGATATGTCCATTCGGACGTGCTTTGTGCCTTCCTGGAGCGGGCAGGACCCGGGTCCCCGAATTTATTTTCCGTGGTCGGACTTGGGGGGAAAGGTCTCCGTGCGGGAGATCTGGTATCGGGACCTTTCAGGGCAGGTGAAGGCGATGCGGGATCAGGATTTCCTCATTCGCCCCCCCCTTGCGAGCGACCCTTACCAGTTACCGCGGATAGACATCCGGGAAGTGGATGCCAATGCGGTCACCCTGGATGATTCGCTGACGGGGTATGCGGTGCGCGGTGTGTCGGGGAGTTCTGTAAGGGCGCGGGTGATCTGGAACACGGCACAGAAGTTAGATGTATCGGGCGATACCCCACAGGCGATTGCGGAGAGGCGCGAGCTTCACGAGGTTTGGACGCGCTCCTGGCGCTCGGTAACTCTGGAAACTTATCTATCAAGGAGGGATACGCGATGAGGGGAAAGCACTTTTTGAAGATGGGACAGAAAGATAAAGCAAGCCTTCATCCGAGGGCACAAGGGCAGGGCTTCACCCTGGTGGAACTCCTTACGGTTATTGCCATAATGGCGATTCTCATCACTATCATTACCATTCCTTTGGTGCAGGGCTTTCGGCTCACGCGAACCGCTGTGGCTTATTCGGAGGTGCAGGAGCGTTCGCGTGCCATCCTGGATCAGCTGGCTAAAGAACTGAGCACTGCGGTGCTGGTGCTGGATAACACCGCTCCCGCGGCGGGATTAGACATTGAGCTTCCATTGAGGCGCCGTTCCGATGGAGAGTTTGATGGACGCTACGGGGTCGTGAGAGTGCACGGAGGAAAGATTGACTACATTCCTCCTGCGAAAGGGGATGCGGGCAATCCCCAGTTCAATCCCGGTCGAAACCGCATTGACCCAACTCTTCGCGCCCCCATCGGGCAGGTGGTGGTGCCAGTGGCTCCGGGGCAGACGTTAGTGCGATGGTGGGTAGGTCTGCGTGAGCCATTCCGTCCCAATGGGCAAGCAGGGCACTATGTAAACCCGTGGACTCCCGTTTTAGTAGGTGGGGATGGGACCGTTCCCGGGCTTACCGAAGAGAATCTCTATGTCCTTTATCGTGCGGAAGTTATGCCCTATCGCTGGAACCCTCAGCAGAACCGCTATGAGCCAAATACGGACTTCTTTGCAGTGGATAGTAGCGGGCGAATTGTTCTGGATGATCCGGGATTTTTCATCTGGGACCGGGACCCGAGTGAGATTCCGGATGGGAACCTTGCGGCACATCGTCAGCGCCTGCGGAACTGGAAAGCCGCCGGGCGCATTATGGTTCATCAACGAGGTACGGATTTGCTTCTGCCCCTGATCAATGAGTCTACTGGCGAAGCCATCTATGACCCCTATGATGCGACTCACGATATTCCTCGTATCCGTCTCCTTTTGGTGTTCCAACCGTTGAGGGTGGATTTTGAGCCTGCCACAGGGAGCGATATGGTGCGCTCGGGGATTGAGGTGCTGGACAACGAACAAAGGGTGGCACCGGAATATTATGAGACGCGATTGGGCAGTTGGACCAAGGACACTCTTATCCGATTCTATGTAGCAGACCCGCGACTTAATGCTCCCTATTACATTGCGCGGTGGCGAAGGCCCACGGGCGCTCCCACAGAGAACTTCAGGATGGAGATGGTGCTTTTTGACCCCGCTCGCGATCAGAACGAATATCAGGATGGCATCGTCTATTTCCGCCTGAGCGACTATCTGGAGGCTTCTGCCCTGAACCCGAATGTGACTTTGGCTTCTTTCTTCCAGTTCGGTGCTCCTGTGCTCACGGCGCCCCGATTGGTGCTTTTCCGTCCGGACCCCGTGAAAGGGAGAATCGTGATGAGTTTTCCTGTTCAGCAGGCGCTGGGCTATGTCCCCCTTGTAAGCACGGCTTCCGTGAATGGCAATTACACGGGATGGACAACATCCAGTACCGCCCAGACCTATGACCCCGGCGGGAGCCTGGCGCGCCGTTTTGTGGATTTGCGAACCCTCCTCCCTCTAACAAGCCAGCACTTCAACCCGCTGGGGACTTCGTTCTTTGCCTTTGACCTTCGCCCAATTAGAATCGTGCCAGGGAGCGAGGAAGTCATTGGTCCGGACCATCGCCCGGGTCCCAATTTCGGGCGCCCCGTCCGATACTCCCGTGCCTCGCCGGGGCAGGATGTGGGGATAAACCAGTATAAGATCAACTATACCGACATAGAGGAGCCTGCGGATTATCAAACGGCGCTGGGCGTGCCCAATCCCAATGTGAATGATGACGTACGCCGATATATCCAGCCACGGTTCAAGCGGGGGTATGTGGAGTTCTCCAGTGACCCCAATCTCCCCCTGCCAAGCGGGAACATAGTCATTCGGTTTGACTTCCAAACCAATACGCCGACGGATGTGGTGACGGTTGATTACAACACGGTTCAGCAGATTCAGGTGGAGTTGACCCTCCGGCGTTATCCTTCTTCCGCACCCTCCGAGCCCCAGGCGGTGACCGTAAAAGAAACTATCAACATAAGGAACTTCCAGCGATGAAGGGGAAAACGAGGCGTATGATGAAAAAGAGGCAAGTGAGGGGGACGGCACTCATCGTCGTCCTCGCCATAATGTTCACTTTAAGTTTGCTGGGTCTTCTGTTTGCTCGCATCGTGGGGAATACAGCCATAGCGACCTTGACGGGAAGGGAGCGAGACCGTGCCAACGAGTTTGCTCAGGCGGGCATCCGATATTGTTACGCCCAACTTCGGTTTTCGGAGTTAGGAGCGGACTGGAGACCTCAACCTCCCACGCCTGCCCCGCAAGATGTGAACCCCTTGCTTCCCCCGGGGCTGGGCATTCGCTCAGACCCGGACCTGGACCCCAATAACTTGCCATTTCCACGTGCGGAGTGGCGCCCTGACCCGGATTATTACTGGCTGAGAAGGCAGGTCATTCCTGGCAATCCCGATCCCAATGACCGGGGAGGACCTGACGGACTGGGCGCCTTCACCCGGATTACTTTTCGGGGCGGTCGGGCTTTGGTTCGCGTTCGTTATGCCCCCAGTGGGATTGAAATCTTCAGCAGTACGATACCGCCTCAATTCAACGTGCGAGGGAAAATCCGGGCGTACACCATCATAGAATCTGTGGGAAGGCCCGGGGACTTCAATCCGCTTGACCCCACCTTCAGCAGGCGTTCGGAGATTCAAAGGGCTCGTCAACTGACGGCGATTGTGCCCATCGGCATCATTGAGTCGGCGCGATATATCACCAATAAAGAGAAGCGCTCTGACCCCGCGGATTTGGGGGTGCCGGAAGACTTCGGGGCGATGTTCGCTCCGCCGGGTGGAGGGGGCACTCCTGTGCAGGTGCCGATGCTCATCGGGGGAATGCAGGTCTCAGGACCCGGAGGGACCCAGATCGTTCTGGGGGGTCCCCTTTACGTCAATGGCGACCTGCGCATCTATGGCGACCTTCGCGTGTGGCTGAATGCGGGATTGGGCGACCAGATCAATGTAAGCGGTGATTTGCTATTTGCCTCTTCGGGAAGCGCTTTGACCCTCACGAGGATAGATCCGCAAGGGAGCGCGCAGACCTTTACGACCCAGCGCCCCAGTTCGGATCCTTTATTCAGCACGTTTGGGGGCGTTCTTCGGGATGGGCGTCAGGAAGCGGACGCTCAAGGGTATCCGCGAGCCGTGCCGCGCAAGGAACCCCCCTTGATTGACGAGACGGACCCAAACACGGGGCAGAACCGGTACCGCTTTGCAACCCGCAATAGCGGAGTCTTGGCGGTGGACGCCCTGGGCAGGCAATTCAACTTAGGAGTTCTGGGATATGGTCGGGGTGTTTACATTGACAACAGCGAAGATATTGTGAGGGATAGTGAGGAAGGGGACTTCACCTTGCGTTATGATTGGCTAAATCCCAACAATGGACACCAGAATTCTGCCTGGCAAGGACCCTTTTATGTTCCCCCTGCGGTTTATATTCTCCTGGTGGCAGAGCATAACCCTGCCACTCCGGAGATAGGGGGCTTTATCATTGCCCGCAACGTGAGGAATAACCGGGACACCTGGCGGGATTACTTGCGGAACGACACGGGCAAGCACGAACTCCGCTTCAAATTGGGGTTCGGGACGGATAACAAACTTCACATCATTAATGAGCTGACTCCGGGAGTGTCTAATTTTGGGTCTCCTTCTGCTTCCGACTTCAACCGTGGTCCGGAGTTCAATGGACTGATTATGGCGGAGGGGAACGTTCGGGTGCGCGGGGTGATCCCCGGAGGGAGCAACGGAATTCCCGATGGCGCTCAGATCACCATCGTCACGATGGGCACCGCTTACATAGAAGGGTCTATCCTGCGAGGGGACCCGGATTATTCCACGCTGGCTATTTTGGCGAGGGATCACGTGGTCCTCAATACCACGCAGTTTCTTTCTCCTTCCTTCCGGGATACCCTGCAGATTGTCCGCGATAACAGTGACCCCACCAGCCCCGCGCGGATTCGGATAGATCCCCAGCACCCTTTGCATCTCAATCTCCAGTTTGGTGTCAATCCTGCGTCCTACACGTATCGCTCTGCAACAGGAGCCATAGAGCCCTCTCTCTTTATCGCTCACGCGGCGGAATTTGATAGGGCTTCCTTCTTCAACTTGTTAGTCAATCCGCTTTTTAGCGCCAACCCTGCTTACTTGTTTGAAAATGTGAATCCACCCAATGCGGCGTCACCCTTCTATCCGCCGGGGAGTCCCATTCCCACCTATGGCTTGGCAGACCCGAGCACGCAGGTCCTGCCCGTCTTTGAAAAGCGCAGGTTCCAAATCTATCCGCCTGATGTCAACATCCGGGGAGACTATCTGCTCTTCCTGGACGGTCGGGAAAACGAGTTGGAACTCAAGAAGGATGGCACGATAGCGCCTCCTCAGGGAAATGCGGATTATTATGTGAGCAGGGTAGCGGTCCAGCCTCTGGATGTGCGGATTTATGCGGTGTTGTATGCCCAGGAGGGGAGCTTCTTTGTGATCCCAGGTCCCTGGTTTAATCCGAACCCCAATGATCGGAGGGATAACTTCACGAGTGCCCAGGACCGCCTTACCCAGCACAGCGCGTCTGTAGAGTATCCCTTTTATGGGGAGCCTCTGGATATAAGGATTACCATCATCGGGAGTGTGAGCGAGAACTTTCCACCCCAGATGAGCGACCAGGAAGAGTGGTTGAAACACTGGGGATGGATACCCGCGGAGTTTGGGGAATCGGGTCAGTTCATTCCGATTGAACATAATCCTACTAATCGGGATGACTACGTTCCCAATCTGTTTATTCAGTATGATCCGGTATTGGTGGCGGGGCGAGTTGGGGGCTCCTTTGATATTTCGGCATCTCCCCCCATTCGAACCGATGAATATGGGCGCCCCTTGCCTCCGATGCCCAAACTTCCGGTGGCAACCAAACTCTTCTATTTTGGAGAATTAGAGCCGTGAGAACAGGAGAAAAAAATCTTGAGGGAAAAGAGGTTTGCGGTATGGCGTATAGAGACACTGTAGTGACAGCCTTTGAGAGAACGACCGGGGTGAGACAAGCCCTCACCCGGGGTCTCGCCCTCGGGGTGAGTCTCCTAATGGGCGGGATGCTTTGGGCACAGCCCACGGGATATGCGAACACCCGCATCAAAATCCGCTGTGGGATTTTGCTCATCCAGAGTACCGCCAGTTTCTGGGCACGTGGAGTGCCTACCAATGCGGACCCCTACGTGTTTTATAACCTGGAACGGCGCCAGGACCTGAGGCCCCCTTCCTGGGAATTTGAAAATCCTCTGGCGCCAGGCACCGTAACCCCGGAAATCAAAGCGAGGTGGGATGCGGTCGTTTCGGGAACGGGTCAACCCCAATATCAGGTGGGGCAACGTCTCACCAAGAATATGGCAGCGTATTGGGAGGTGGACCTGGCGAAGTTGTCTGCCAATGCCATCACCCAATATGACGTGCTTTTAATCCACGCTCCGAACTCCTTTAGCGACCCATTAAGCCTCAACCCGGAAGAGCGTGAGAAATTGCGGGCGTTTATGGATGCGGGAGGAATTTTGTGGTTTGACAAATCCACTTCGCAGACGATGGATCCCATCAATGGGTTCCCTGTGGCGTTCCAGGTTACCAGCGCTGGCACTAATCCTCGGGTTGTCCAGCCGTTCCATCCCTTGCTCAATTTCCCTTATCGCCTGGGAGGTTTTGAATCGGCTTTTATGGGTTCGCACCGTGGTCGCCATGCGATTATTCGGGCGGACCTTGCGAGCGTTGGCTTGAGCGGATATGACGGAATCTTTTCCCCCATAGGTCCTGACTTCGACAGGATCAACCCCGTCATCGTCAATTCTGCAGGAGTGGTAGTAGGGGTAGCGCCGGTTGGCAATGGATTCTTTGTCGTGACCAGTAACAACGTGGTGTCCCGCATTAATGAGCCCGCTGGGGGAGGGAGCGTGGGAATTGGAGGCAACAGTGGTCCTTATGCAGGCGAGAATTTCCTCAACATTCCGATTACGGAATTGAAGTTTGCCTATAACGTGATAGGTCTGGCTATGGGATTTTCCGCACAGGCGAAAGGGAATCGGCGCCTGAATGCGTCCTTTGAGCCATTGGGGGCACCCCTGCTCGAAAATTGGGTGGAGCCGAGCCTAAGTCTTTCTCAAGGCGACCATACCACCTACGTTCCTCCTGCCTTGTTCAAGGGCTTGGTGTTTATCACCGCTGGCACGCGACTTTATGCCTTCAAAGCAGACCCCACCCGGGATCTGGACAACGATGGACTCACGGACGACGGGTTTCAGGATGTGAGCATCGGGGCGACGAGGGATCTGGTGTGGCAAAGCGTGGACTTGCCTGCTCCCCTCAGCCCCCCGACCGCTGTGGAGGTGGCGGGCTCCTCGGTAAAGGACCAGGTGTATGTGATAGATGGCACGGGAAATCTTCACGTGTTCAATGCGTTTCCGCGGGGAGCAAGTGGTAGGTTATTGGGACCCTCGCCCCTGGCACCTGTGGCGACCATTGCTCCTCCCACGCCCTCGGTTATTTCGGGTCCTCCCAATCGCGGACCGTATGCTCCCCTGTTTCTGGAAGGTTTGATTTACGTCTATGACACTTATGTGCCCGGTGCGGGTCAGAGGCGAGGACGCGTTTGGGTTGCGGATGCGTTCAGTTTTCAGCCCGTGCAGACCTTTGGACGGTGGGTGGTGGAAGGAAATGCTTCTCCGCCCTTGCCGGAACCAAGCGGTCCCGGGACTATCGGGGCGATAAAGATTGATGATTCCACGAGCGGGGTGGATTACGTGCTGTATCTCCCCCACCGTTCGGAGTTGACGGGCACTCCGGTGGGCATTTCCAGTGTTTGGATTGGAGCAAAAGGGGAAAGTCCCCCTCAAGTGGACCGTTTGCCCAATGCGGTTCAGATAACGACGCGGGCGGCGGGTCTGGGCCTCAGGGTGTATGCCCCGGGCGGGGCATCCCCGTTTGGGGTGCGGATTTCTCTGGTGGAGGATACGGGTCGCCCGCTCACGCCTTCGGAAGTCGCCACGTATCTGGATGGGAGTATCACTCAATTTGCCCCTGGTCGGTTGAATTTAGGTCTTCGCCAACCTCTTCCCTTGAACGTCGGGATTCGCGTGGATTATTTTGTGGATTGGGGTGCGCTCGGGGCAGGGGGTTCCAATCGCTTCATCCGTGGGCAACTTTTCTTCCCTGATGATATTCAGCGCGAGCAATACGTGGTGAAATCTATGGCGCTTGCCCCGAACGGAAACCTTTTTGTGACGACGAGCAATGAGGACCGGGGTGGCTCGCTCTATTGCTTGCGAGAGGAGACGCGCGGGAGGTTTCGCCTGCTTTATCGCTGGGACCTGCACGATGGCTTTCGGGTCGCTTTGAACAACACGACGCTCGTCCAGGTGCCAACGGTGATAGAAGACCGTGATGATCTCTGGCCCATTTTCTTCCCTTCGCCTAACCCTTATCCGCGCCTTTCCCGTTTGCATTTTCATGGCAATCCTGTCATTCGGAACAACATCTGTTATGTAACGGTCTCTGCGGTGGTGAATCGGACGGGGTTCCCGTTCGGCTTCGGGCAGAACGCCTATATTCTTGCCTTTGATGCCGACCCCAAGCCTCGCGAAATACGGCTGAACGGTCCGGTGCCTTCGGGATTGAGAATTCGTCAGCCGGACATTTCTGCCAGTAACAACAAGCAACAACCCGAGCGCTTCGTGGTGGTTCAGCAGGATCAGATGGAAATCCTTCCTGAAGCAGGGGTGATTCGTTTTGATAACTTGATGGCAGGGACGAGCGGGCAAATGCGGAATGCCCTCAGCACCTCTATGCCCATCATCATTTCGGGCAATGGCATTCCCGAAAGTATGTTTGACCCCAACACCACAGGGAGCCGTTGGACGCCTTTGCTCTGGTATTTTGGAGTCCAGCAGATGATGACGGAGGCACCTCCGTTAGTGATGGGTGATACGATTTATTGTGCGGGTACTTCTCTGTTGCCTGGGTTCTTGCAAAGCCCGCCGGTGTTTCGCCCCCAGGGGGTTCTCTTTGCTATGGACAGCGAGATTCCCCCGAACGACCCCTCCATCATCACCATTCCAGGACAGCCGGGGCTCAAACAGGTGCGTTGGGTCATCGCGGATTCCTCAATGCCTTTTGGCTTTCGGACTAACCCCCACGTGCGCTGGCCCTCTTCTCAGGGGATCCAGTCGTTTGATGACTTCCGGACAAGGCTGAACCAGACCGTGCTCCGCTTTTCCAATGAGGCACTGGGCGTGATAGGGGGAGAGGGAACCTTGATTGCCTGGGGAGAGGTGGGGCTATATGGGTTCAATCGGGGAGCCACATTGGTTGCGGATGAGGGACGAATCGTGGAGGTGGATTCGGGAGGGTTCGCTCTGTGGGCAAGCGATACTTCGTTTGAATGGTTTTCCGATGGGAACACCAATATTCTGAAATCCCAGAAACTCCAGAGACCCACGAAGGTTTACAAAGTTGCGGAACGCGAGTTTGCTGTGGTGGATACGGGCGCCAATCGCATCGTTCGCATTGATAAATCCGCAGGCGAGGTTCGCACGTTGGAGGGGTTGATATTAGACCCGACCTATCGCCCCGTGGGATGGAACGAAGGAGATCCCCAAACTCTGCGTCAACCGCGCGACGTGGCGGTGTGGATGGACCTGGTGCCCCAGGCAAACAATCCGTTTTCTTTTCGTGCCCCGGTGGAACTCTGGGTGCACTACCTCATAGCGGATACGGGCAACCGCCGGCTGATAGAGTTGGTAGACCGCTATGTTGCCAACAGTGCGGGCGAAGTTTTTGATGTGGTTCGGGACACCAACGGGGTGCCTCAGTTGGGTGTCCTTTTCTGGCACACCCCTGCGGATTTGAGTGGTAAGCGATGGCAATACACCGCTATTCGGCGCTTCCAGATTGGCGTAGACCCTTCCACGGGCAACGCACGGTTCGTCTATGTGGCGGGTATCGGGGATATGATGCCCACCGCGGAGAACACAGGGCTGGCGCCTCCTACGGGCACAGGCTTGCGGGAAACCGGCGGAGGACCGGGAGGATTGGTGGTGTTTGACCCGAACGGTAACCAGGTGGTCAATGAATTCGTCTTGCCTAATGGCTCTCGCCAGAGAATTGTAGGGGTTAACTCCATCTCGGTCCGCTCTACGGGAATTCAGGGGAACGACCTTACCTATGCCATTATGTTCGCAGACCAAAATGGTGTCTATGAAATAACGGACCCCGACCGTGATGGAGTCTGGACCGTCCTATGGATGCTTCCCAACTCTGTGTATGAGAGCATCCGGGGCGTCAAACTCCGTGCGGTCTCCGCTCAGCGCTTGCTCAACGGGCAAGTCCTGATAACCAATGCCAGTTATGGGAGCACCGCTTCGGGTGCCACCTTCCTGGGCGAGGTCACCCAGTGGCGGGACGATTATAATCCCGCACTGCCCAATTTGGGCTTCACGTCCCGTAGCGTGATTTTTGAACTTCCCCCTGTCGTGGGAACGCGGGGACTCCGACTTCCCCAATTTGCAATCAGGCAATGAGGTATGCGTATGGGTAAAGAAGTAACGAGAAATTTCAAAACTCAAAATAGAAAGGCGGGAAACGTCCGAGCGGGTTTCCTTGCTTTTCTCGCTTTCCTTGGGGTTCCCTTTTTGTTTGCTCAGGGAGGGGATAGCCCCACGTTTCGAGGGCAAAATACCCGCATAGGGGTAAACCCTGACCCCACCGAACCGGGACCCGGCACTGCGAACTTGAGATGGTGGCACCCGCTTTTAGTGGATAGTGGGCGAGAAGTTATCGTGGATAACTCCGCAGGGGCGCCAGATTTTGTGGCTCAACCCCCCGCCAACTGGGCTGTCCCCTTGCCTGCGGAAGAGTCCCCTGATTGGTTTGGGAGTGGGGGTGTGCCCTATGTTTATGCTTTTACCGTGGCGAGCACTCCGGGGACGGGCGATCCCACAGCGGGAGCCACCGCGACCGCACGCTGGGTTATCAGTGGGCTGGACGTCAGCAAGTATTACTCCTTGTGGGTGTGGTTCCCCAGCAGTGGCACTCGTCCTGGCGGAAATTTGGCACCCAATAGCGACTTTGCAGTTTATAAGATAGAGTATGGAAACAATCAGGAATTTGTGGATATTGTTCCCCATTTGGGGGGTGGCTTCTGGCTTCGTTTGGGGAGGAACCTGGGAACTCAAGACAGGGTTTTCCAGCCCCTTGCGAGCACGGGGCAGATTGTTATCACCTTGTATAACACGGTTCCCCGCGATGCGAATGACCAATTGATGGGAACCCCGGGGTCTACGGTGGTGGTGGCTGATGCGGTTCGTGCGGTGGAAGGTCCGGGAGCCATTTATGCCTCTCCCGTGGTTCGTGAAATAGGTCCCAACCCGAATGACCGCATCGTAGTTTCCGTGAGGAATGAATCCCGCGTGGACCCGACGGACCCCACGAATACGGAAGAGCTAAGTGTGGGGGTGGTTTATGCCCTCAATGCTCATCCTGCGGACCCGAATGTGGGAAGGCCTCGGTGGACGTGGTCGCCCAGTTTGCTCACTTCTGTGAATCCCGTGTATGACAACAGGAACCCCGCCTTTTCGGCGGATGCAGGATGGACGCAACCCGCCAATCCTGCTGCGCCTGGGTTTTTCGGAACGGATTATGCGGATGCTCCCGTAGACCTCACGTATCCCGGAAGCGCCCGCGCCCGCTGGGACCCCGATCTTCCTCAGGATGGGTTTTATGACATCTATGTCTGGTTCCCGGGTTCGGGGAATGGGAAACTTTATGCTCGTGGGGCGCGCTACGTGGTGCGCGAAAATGGCAATTCCTTTGAGTTTTTCGTCAACCAGGATGTTGGGGGGCAATGGGTGCGCCTTGGGAATCGCGCCTTTGAGCATAACGCACTCTTGGGGGGGTTGGAGGTGGAGGTTTGGAACTTCAGCAACAATCCTGCGGACGCGGGTCGCTTCGTGGCAGCGGATGCCGTGATGTTCGTGGGGAGTTTTACAGGCGCTATTTTCTCTACGCCGACGATAGCCCGCGTGAACATTCGGAAGAACGGGGGCATCGTGGAGCCCACCGATGTGGTGTTCGTCGCTGCAGAGGATGGGCGGATTTACTGCCTGGATGCGCGGGGCACGGGAACGGGCACCACCATAGTCTATTGGGCATATCCTTCTGTTCCTAACATCAATGACCCGAACTGGACAGACCCCAACGATAGCATAGACGGACCTGTGGGCAATCGTGTGCCGATGCCGGGCTCGTTTGGTATGTCTTCGGTGCTGGTGGCGAACGTAGGGGGGCGAGACGTGCTCTTTGTGGCGGCTCAGAACGGGCGAGTTTATGCCATAGATGTGGAAGGGCGCGGGGATTATGATGCCAGCACCCAAACCCCAGGAACCACTCGGCGGATCTGGACCTGGCCCGATGCAGTGTATAACAACAGCACGAATACCCTGACCGTGGCGCCTCCGCGACCGCCTTTCGTGGGTTCGGTGGCTTACGATCCTGCAACCAACCAAATCTTTGTGGGAGGGACGGAAGGCAGACTCTTTGCCCTGGATGCGGCCGGGAATGGGAACCAGACCACGAATCTGAACTGGGCTTTCCCGCAGTTGACGGATCCTCCCATTGGAGCCCTCTCTTGCACCCCTGCTATCGGAGGGGGGCGAGTCTTCATCACTTCCTTTGATGGAAGGGTGTATGCGCGGGCAACAGATGGAAACACGAACCCTGGCTCCAATTGGCAGTATCCCCCTGCAAGTAATCCTCCCCTTGAGCCCTTTGATTTCACCTCGGTCTGTTTTGTGCCCGCAGGGATGTTCAGCAACCCGGCGATACCAGAGGACCTTGTCTTCTTTATCAATGATAACGGCACCGCCTATGGGGCTCAGGCAAACAATGGAACTATCTTATGGCAGACTTCCGAGCTGGGTTCGGGCGCCTTCAGTTCTCCTTATTTTGCGCTCATTCAGCCGACGAGCTCTATGAGCCCTGTGGAGACGGTTACGTTTGGCACGAAGGATGGTCGTTTTGTGGCGCTTTATGCGCATCCGTCCAAGACGAACGTGGCAGGCACCCGGCTGGCTTGGGGATGGCGGTCTATGGGTGGTGCCATTTTTGCCTCTCCCTGCATCAGCAGGCGATATATGTATCACGCAGGGACGGATGGCGTCCTTTATGCCTTCAGTGACCTCTCCGCCCCGGGATTCCCTGGAACGGGAGGAGAGCCTGGTGGGGACATCCAAACGCCGGACGAGGGTGGCAGTAATTACGACAGCCTCGTATTCAAGAACATCTCCGAAGCGGACTACAACTCGCTCCGCAGTGCTTCTCCTGGCAATCCCGCCACGATGACAGACCTTTATTCCCCCTTCGCCGCCCTGGAGTGGGGGGAGAGGCTTTATGTGGTTGCGTATAACTTCCCCTTTGACCCCAGCGATCCCGTCATCATCCGCTTCAGGCTTACGGGTGCGGGGGGGTTGAACATCCAGGTGGATCGCGTCGCCCAGGAGGACCCCAATAATCCCGGGAATGGCTTTGCGGCGGTTGGAATTCCTCTCAATGCAGCAGGGCAGAACTTTCTCACCCCCGGCACCAGTGTCTTTTTGGATGTCCACGTGCTGGCAGAGGGCACCCAGTATGATACTCCGCAACCTCCGAGGGTGCTTCGGATTGCGAATCCCCTTACCGTGACGACGGTTCCTGTGTTTTCCAATCCACCTCCAGCGGGGAAGTCTGTCGGATGGACTCCCAATCCTTCGTTCCCCGAAAACCTCATCAACGGGAGCAATAACAAGGCAATTATGAGTACGGTGGGTCAAGTCGCTCACGGAGGGAGTGGCTCCACACGCTTTTACATAGGAGACCGGAGCCGGGTGATAGAACTCTTTGCCCGGGGATTGGGCAATGTCCGCCTGCTTCACCGGGATGCGGAATGGCAAGGCGGAAGCCTCGCCGTGGTCAAACCTCTCCCTTATGTGCCTGCTTGGGAAGAGATGCCTGATAGCATCCCGAACTTGAGCAGAGATTATCCCAACATTGACAGGACCCAGATTCATCTCCTGGCGGATCCCTTTGGCCAGGCGGTGAACCCATTGGTGGGGGCGGTGACTTTGCCTCCGCCTGCTAACTACGACCCGAATGCCCCTCTCAATCGGATCATTATGCCTCTGCCGATTTCTCTCCGAACGGATGTGGAGCGATTCCAGCCGGCAAACCTCACCCAGTTTCTGGACGCCTCTGGGGAGTGGCTGGATGGTGGTTACAGGGCGCGGGCGATCGTGTATGTGGATAGCAATGCCAACGGGCGCCCGGATGGGCTCCCGGAGACTTTGACCGACCTCCCGCCCAATCCGAGGCGGGAAGCCTTCCGCTCCCTCAACTTTGGCGTTTCGGTGCCCGTGGATGAGAGCCTTAGTATTGTGGAGCCGACCGTAGACCTTGGTTCCGAGCCCCACAGTTTGGGATACACGCCCGTGGGTCCGTGGGACCCCGCCAGTGCGTTCCTGCCGAATTTGGGAGCGGGGAATCCTTATCGCTTCTTCTTCAAGCCCTTCACGGTGCGGAATGAAGGGAACGTGAATTTGTTGGACCTGCGAGTGGCTCTTCGGATCGGACGCCAGCCAGGTCCCACTTACTATCCCGTTTCGTTCAGTGCGGATTCCAATGATGTGCTTGCCTGGGTGGATGGCTCCCTCAATATTGTAAGTAACTTGAATCCGCCCTATGCCCCGAATGTTTATGGCGCCCTGGATCCCTCGGGCAATCCGCGGGTGACCCTCCATAAGGCTCGCCCCGGAGACCGCGCCCCCACCATTCTCACGATTCCCGATGTGCCCTATGGCACGACCCCGCCCCCGAATAGCCAACCGCTTATTGGAGTTGCGGTGCCTCTTGGTTTTCCTGTGGGCGAATATAAGCAACTGGTGAACGTGATTGAAGATAGTTTCCTGGTAGGCGGACGAAATGACCTCGCTCTCCTTTTGGACGCCAATGGGCAACCCTTAGAAGCCTATTCCGAGCCTACAATGGTAGTGAAGTTCATTGTTCGGGAGACACGCCTGACCGGGGGAAGCACCCAGGGCTCGGTGCCTCACATTGACCCACCGCTGGGCGCTCCCACGTCCTTCCAGTGGACGGGCACTGCGCCGGGTGCCTGGCGCGACCCGTTGGGCAATCTGCACCTGGTCTGGCAATCCAATCGTCCCAGCCTTTTGAATTCCCCAGGGACACCTCAAGCGACCGACCTCTGGAGGATTTTCTTCGCCTCTCTGGGAGGAACCTCTCCTTTGAGTGTTCCCCCGTTCCTGGGCACAAGCCCCTTCCGAGACTTGATGGGATGGATACACCAGCCCACTCAGTTCTGGTTGCCCTATGCGGGACCGGAGCCCAATGCTCCGCCCAACTCTCTGTTTGACCAAACGCCCGGCGTGGTGGTGGGCACCCCTCAGTTCACGGAGCCTGCCTTTGTGGGGAATGTCGCGGCGGGAGCCCAGCAATATGTCTTCTATGCGGGCACCGCAGGAAAAGACGACACGAATCCTCCGGATAACGAAGTGGACTTCCTGGATAGCAGGATCTTCTATCAGACCATCACGCCCCAGGCAGGAGGACAGCCCCTTTTAGGTCCCCTGCAGTGGTTTGTGGTTGATCCCCAGATGGAGAAGCGCCGCTTGCGCCCCGTGTATATGCCGAATGGCAGGCTGGCGGTGTTCTGGTATGGAGAGGTGAATGGCGTGCCTCGGATGTTTTATAACTTGCGGACTGTGGTGAACACAGCGCCGGGGAACCAGACGAGTTTCTGGAGCACGAATGTGCCCATCATTCCTTCCTCGGCGTTTAGCGCCGTGTGGGACCCCACGCCCATAGTGCGCCCTGATGGCAGACTGGACCTCATTTTCACCGGTGTTCTCAAGGACCGAAATGAGCCCGAATTGTTCTTTGCCAAATATAACGTGAATATCCAGGGGCGCCTGGATGGCTTGCGTCGCCTACCGGAGCGCAATCGTGAAGTGCTTCAGCGAGATGGGGTGACGAATACCTATCGGGCTCTGGGGATTAACTGGGATGACGATGAGCCTATAGAAGTGTGGATTCAGCGACCGAATCAGCCGGCCGTTCGGGCAGACATTCCCGGTACCCGCCGACGCGACGATGCGACGGGTGTCCTCACCGCGGATAGCGTGACGGGTGGGAAAATCTTCATAGATACAGAACTTGGAACCGTCCGCTTTTCCACCGCAATTCCTGGCGCCAATGCGCAGGTCCAACTCCGGTATACGCCACGGGTGGTGCGCTTGACGGGATTGGGGACCGTAGGAGGGAGCACGAATCCCAGCGCGTTCCTTGATAACCGTGAGGACTGGAACAGGCTTTACTATTTCCGCTCTAATGGGACCCCCATCCTCGGTAGCGATAGGCCTCGCCTGGCGCGCCAATGGGTGATTTGGGAGCGCGGTGCCACGGGTCCCGGACAGGCTCGCCGTCCCTATATGATGGTAAGGCGCCTTGGCGTGCAGTTGCAAAATCCTATAGGCATCTCTCCGTCCACGGGACAGCCGTTGGTTCAGCCTCCTTCGGGAATGGTGGGTCCTTTCTATCAGGTAGATCCCCAGAAAGGACGGGTGTACTTCACCCTTCCGGATGAAGGGCGAAGTGTTACTATTTCTTACACTAATGTTTATGGTCAAGCCCAGGTAGAGACGCTTTCCGTGGATTGGATAGCGGAACTGGTGGAACAGCCCGTTCCCATCGAGCGGGTTGTGGACGAAAGTAGTGTATATAGTTTCCAAGACCCCTTCTTTGACCAGTTCAATCCCAATGACCCGCGCCCGACTCTGGTGTGGCTGTTCTTTACGAGCACGCGGGCGGGGACGCGGGACCTTTACTATCTCACCCTTGCGCCTCGGCTGGGTCCTGTAAGGGTTAGCCCATAGTGGGGCAGGGTAGAAGGGGATGGATGGCGAACGTATAAGGGCGGAAGACACGTCTATGGGTAGGAACCGCGGGTTGGGTTGACACGTGGCATCCCGTGGGGATATGATGGAAGGGTTTTCACGCCTATGGAGGATGAATGGCGAAACGTTTGACACAGGCTCTGGGTGTTGATATAGGCACCCAAACGATGAAGATTGCGGCGGTCCGTGCCAGTAGGGAAGCGGGCGTGGGCATCACGGCGCTTGGGCTGGCACGCACGCCCGAGGGCACCGTGGATTACACGGGTATTTTTGACCCGCAGGCTCTGGGTGGGGCTTTGCGAAGTTTGATTACGGAAAGCCGGGTAGGGGTGCGGGACGTTATTTTTTGTATTAATGGGCAGTCTTCGGTAGTAGTGCGTAATTTGGAAGTGCCGAGGATGAGCGAAAGCGATTTAGCCTCTCACATGCAGTGGGAGATAGAGAGGAATGTTCCCTTCGCGGAAAGCGAGACGGTGAGCGATTATCGTCCCGTGGACAACCCGGCGCTGGCGGGCACCGACAATATGGAAGTGATAATGGCGGTAAGCCCGAGGAGCGCCATTGAGACGGTTCTGGCGCTGATTCGCACAGCGGGATGCAAGCCTGCGGCGATAGATGTGGAGCCGTTGGCTATCGCCCGGGTATTGAAGACGTGCCATCCGAACGACCTGGGGAGCAAAAACGTTTGCGTGGTGCACATTGGGCACTCCACGACCGCTATCAATATGTATCGGTCAGGGACCTTAGCCTTTCCCCGTAGTGTGCCCCTAGGGAGTGTCCAGTTCACGCAAGCCATAGCGGAGTCTTTCGGGATCACTATGGCAGAGGCGGAGGAGCAGAAGCATTCGTCTGGAATTGGGCCTGGGGCTTCTCCGGCGGGGGCGGGAGTGACCCTGCAGACGGAGTTTCAGCCCTATACTCCTTTTGGCGAGCCCCAGCCCAGCGGCGCTCCCCCTGCTCCCGCAAGTGACCGCTTCTTCCAGGCGATTCAGCCTCACCTGGAGGAATTTGTGGCGGAACTTCGCCGTTCTATTGATTACTATCGTAGTCGTGGGGGTGAGGTGGACGAGATAGCCTTGAGTGGTGGGGGAGCCCGTCTCAAGGGGTTGGATGAGTATATCCACCACTCCCTGGGGTTCCCCGTGGGTTACATTAATCCTTTCCAGGGGATTGACCTGTCAGGAGTGGAGGGGGCTGAAACCTTTGCGAAGGAACATGCTTCTGAATTTGTGGTGGCTGTAGGCATGGGCCTTCATATAGTCTATGATTGATGTGAGGCAAGAGAAGCGATGAAGCTCAACCTGGTTCCGAAAACCGTAGCCAAGGGAGTAGCGGCACGAAATGCGCTAATCCTTACTATCGTCGCGGTGGTGTTGAATTTGATTTTGGCGTTCTTTTCTCATCTTTCTCACACCGCCCGGCTTCAGGAGTGGAAGACCGCCTATGAGCAGAAGAGGGTAGAAGCGCAGAAGGTGGTGGAAACGGCGAACAAGGCAGACGAAGTGATACGAGATGCGACCATCATTTTGACGAATACGTCTTTGGTCAATGAGATTCGTCGGGCGAATGTTGCCTACCCGGACCTTTATGATGAGATTCGGGAATACATTCCTTTCTTTTTCCGGGTGCGCAGGATGGAGGCGGCATCTTCGGGTCCAGGGACTGCGACCGTCACCATCACGGGTTATCTCAAGACTTTTGAGCAGTACAGCGACATTATGATAGCGCTTTTGCGGTATCCGAAGGCGATTGGGGTTGGGCGTGCGGGGTTCAATCCCGTTCCTCCCGACCAGGAAGGACCCTTTGGCTATTCCCCTGATGTGCCTTTCCGGGGTCCCGCTCCGGGCTGGTCTGAGGTGCAGATTTTTGTTTCGGTGCGGGCGAACTTGCAAGCACCCAATCCCTTGCCCACCTTACAGGCGGCAAGCTCGGCGGCGGTGGCTCCGCAGGCTCCCACTCGCCCCGCTACGGGGGCCCCGAGCCCTGCGGGTGGTGCTCCGCCTGCGGGCGCAACCCCACCCACAACACCTCGCCCTGCAGGGGCAGGAGCGTCCCAGTAGCATGGAGGTTTGGCTATGACGAAACTGAATCCTTGGACATACGTGGTGTGCGGATTGGTGGTGATAGCCATTACGTGGGCGGGCTTTTGGTTTTTCTCGCTGGGGAAACTGCGCACGGAGATAGCGGAGTATCAAAAACAGAACTCCGCTTTGGATGAAATCCTTTCGCCCGCCAGTCAAAAGCAGGCTCAACAGAGGCTTTTGGAAGCTTATCGCCGAGTGTATGAAGCAGAACAACAATGGAAGGAGATTGCAGAGAAGCACACTCCGCCTGCCAGCAGGATTAATCTGAGTGCTAACCGATGGCAACTGACGGTGGCGGCTCGCAGGTGGCACGGGCAGGTGGAGCGTGACCTGCGGGACTGGATTCGCAAGAGTGGGGTGCGGGTGATCGCTCCAGTGGAAGGGGGCGAAACGGGTCCCTTTGTTCCATTTCCAACCGATTTGCCCAATGAATTGGTGGAGTTGTACTTTAATTATCCTGCCCTACAGTTTCCTGTGGCTATATGGGATTTGGGAGAGATCACGGTGGAGGGCACGTATGAACAGGTCATCCGGCACGTGAGGTCGTGGAATGATATTCCCGGCTATATTGCGAGTGTGCGGGGTTTGGCGATAGAGGGGACTGGCAACCACGTGCGTGGGAAGTATGGTCTAGTGGTCATTGCGTATATTAACACGCCGGATGTTTTCGCGGGCGAGCAGGAAGGCGGGAAGGTGCCCGATATCAGCCCTGCGGGAGCGGGAGGCTCTCGCTCAGGGACGATGGAGCGTCCAGGGCGTGCGGGTGGTCCCGGTGGTGGGGCACCTGGGGGAGGTGTGGTGCCCGGCGGCGGGGCAGTAGGATCAGCCGCATAGGAGCCGAAGATGATGAAAGAGGAGTCAAAATTGACCTGGATGCGTGAAGTAATGTTCTGTGCGGGGCTGTGTGCCCTTGCGTGGGGTTGTGCCCCCTCGGGCAACCCCACTCCTGTGCCCACGGTCCCTGACCTTATAGGGCAGGCACGGCAGGAGTACGAAGCCCAGCGAGTCTCCTCGCCCCCAATGGCAGGAATGCCACGGCAATCCACCCCTCACAACCTGGATCAGATTCGGGAGAGCATTCCCAAGGCATTTCGCCCCCGGGGTAATCCTTTCGCCCTATTCCCGGAGGAGTTGGCGTTTGAGACGGGTTTGCGGTATCGGATCATTTTGAGCAAATTGCCTGGCTATGCGGTGGAGTTCACACCTCCCCCAGAGGAGGTGCCAGAAGAACTTCAACCCCTGGATGTGCCCCCTTATCGTCGGCTTGCGGGGGTATTTTTCGGAGATACGGTATCCGCTATCTTGGTGATGGAGAACGGGCGGGGTATCGTGGTGACGCCAGGGATGGAGATTCCCGGGACGGAGTGGCGAGTAGAATCCATCTCTGCCGACGAGTTGGTGCTGGTTCGGACGACGAGAAGGCCCTATCGGCAGACAGTTCGGCTGGAGTCCGCTCCTCCGGGAGCTCGTGGCGCTGGCCAGCCGTCAGCTCCGCCTCCCGCTGGGGGAGAGCAGGCACGTCCGGGCGCTCCTGGGGCACAGCCTCGTGGACCGGCGGGTGTTGGCTAACGGAAATGGAGTAACATACGGTATGATAGAGACGTTGAACAGACTGGAGGTAAGATGATGAAAAGAATGACAAGGTTTGTGCTTGGTACTTTGGTAGCACTCTGGTTGATAAGCGTTCCTGTGGGGATGCTGGCGCAAGAGGATGTAAGCCAAAAGATCATTCCCTCGCTGGAACTGCAGGATGCGGACGTTCGGGATGCTCTCCGGTTGCTGTTTGAGAGCGTGGGCATCACGAATTACACTATTGCGCAGGACGTCCAGGGGACTGTGACGGTGAAGCTCCAGAACGTGCCCTTTGTGACAGCCCTGCGGGCAATCCTGGACCAGGTGAAGGCGACCTTCCGCGTGGAAGCGGGCATTTATCAGATTGTTCGCCGTGAAGAGCCTGTGGTGACTCCGACTCCGGGAGGGGAGCAGACGGTCCAGCCCGCTAACGTGGTGCGGAAGATATACCTGCAACATGCAGATCCTGCCCTTCTCGCCATCTTGCTTTCCGGGAACCAGCTTAATATCGGCATGCCCCCTGAGATCAGCACGCTCTCGGGAGGGTTTGGAAGTTTTGGAGGCTTTGGTGGCTTCGGAGGCTTTGGTGGCTTCGGAGGCGGCGGATTCGGTGGATTCGGTGGATTCGGTGGATTTGGAGGCCTTGGGGGCTTTGGCGGATTCGGCGGATTCGGCGGATTCGGTGGCTTCGGAGGCGGAGGCTTCGGTGGTTTTGGCGGTGGCTTTGGCGCCGGGCGCGGTTTCGGCGGTGGTGGTCTTGGCCGTGGAGGCGGCGGTGGCTCAGGCTAATCCGCTAAGGTGGAAGTGAGAAGAATCAAACATCGCTCAAAGGAGGCAAGGAGGATGATGCGTACCTTTCGCGTGGTGAGGAATGTGCTTGTGGTCGGCACGGCGTGCCTGATGGCGTTTGCTCTTGGTCAGGGTCCCGTGCCCGGGAGCAAGCGTTTTGACATTCGGCTTCAGGATGCAGAGCTGGAATACGCGATTGAGATGCTTGCTTTGCAAGCAGGCGCGGATTTGCAATTTGTCTTCAAGCCTGCATTAGAGCCCTATAAGCGGATTCCCCTTCTGAACCTGACGAATGTGACGGTGGAAGAGGCGTTGAAGTATATTTGCGACGCTGCGGGTGCGGAATTTACGCGTGACCCCAGCGGGGTATACATCATAGGTCCCAAGCGTCCCGCTCCTCCTCCGGGAGTGGAACCTCCGCCTGCGAGCGAGCCTACGTTTGTCCACAAAATACCGCTCAAGCACCAGCATCCCCGCTACATTTTGGAGATGCTTTATGGGCAGATTGCGGACCAGTATGGGGAATGGAAAGCCTTAATGGCATTCCAGCAGATGAATGTAGCGCATCTGATAGGGAAGGCGCCGGATGCGCCGATTATGATGCGAACGGAAACCTCCTTCAACAGTCTGGAGGAACTCACCCGTCAAGCCGCCTCCGGTGACAGAAAGGAACCCGTAAACTATGCGGGGGGAGGGGGCATCACGGTGCCTGGAGCTGCGGGGCAAGGCGTTGGTGTGCCTGGCCAGCGGGGTGGCGGAATAGGAGGTCCCGGAGGCGGTGGTTTCCCCGGCTTTGGGGGTGGCTTCCCTGGTTTTGGGGGTGGTCAGTTTGGCGGAGCGGGGGGACAGGTACAACTTGCGGGTGGTCAAGGGTTCGTCCCGAGTGGCATTCAGCAGATCATCTATGACCCCACTGATAACAGTTTCATCGTGCGCGGCACGGACAGTGCGGTTCAGGAATTGGAGAACATCATTCGGACCTTTGATATTCCTCCGAAGCAAGTTTTCATAAAGGTGGAGTTCATCACGACGAGTTCCTCTCTGGCGCGGACCTTTGGTATTGACTGGTTGTTCCAGCGGGGAGCAATTTTCATCGGTAACACCCCTGGCACCCAGGCGCGGGCGGGAGATCCGTTCTTCGTGAATTTTGCAACGGGCAATCTGACGACTCGCCTGCGAACGTTGCTTTTGGAAGGCTGGGGGACGGTGGTGAACGCTCCCTTTGCGCGGACATTAAACAACCAGCCGGTGCTGTTTTTCACGAACATTCAAACGTGGATTCAGTTGAACCAGGTGATTGCGGCGGGTCAAGGACAAGTCATTGTGGCGCCTCAACTTTTCCCCATCAACGTGCCGAGTGGGTTGAGCGTTCAGCCCCGCATCAACAATGACGGGACGATCACAATGACCCTTCAGCCGACGATATCCGAGTTTGGTGAAATCCGTCGGTTTGCCGATGGCACCGAGGTGCCGGATATTCTGTCGCAGACTGCGTTTGTCACGGTGCGAGTGAAGGATGGCGAATCCATCGTGATCGGAGGGCTCAATCGGAAGCAGGAACGGTTCACCGTTCAGCGGTTCCCCATTTTGAGCGACCTGCCGATCATAGGGAACCTTTTCCGGTCCACCGCGAGAGATGACTTGAGCACGGAGTTGCTGGTGTTCGTCACGGCGAAGATCGTGGAACCGGATGAGACGGGGTTAGGTTCGCCCTAAAGTGATGTGACAAGAGAGTTGGAGCGAATGGACGGGTGGGCGCAGAAGCGCCCCCCGTTTTTTCTTTCATTCTTATGGGACTGGTTCTCATTGGTATGATGGGCTCTGGCAAGACCACGGTGGGGCGTTTGTGCGCCCAGCGTCTCGGGTGGCGCTTTGTGGATATAGATGAGGAAGTGGCTCGCCATGCCGGGATGAGTGTGGGAAAGATTTTTGAGGAGTTAGGTGAGGACTGGTTTCGCCAGCGGGAGAGTGAAAGTTTATTCCAGTGCCTGGAAAGGGGAGGGTCCCTGGTGGTGAGTGTGGGTGGTGGGGCACCTATGGTGAAAAGGAATTGGGAAGCGTTTCGGCAAATCGGAGTGGTGGTTTATCTGAGGGCAACTCTGCCGACGCTCCTTTCCCGCGTGGGCACAGGAGAAGGTCGCCCCCTTCTTTCAGGTGATGTGAGGGAGCGTTTAGGGAGTCTTCTGGCAGAGAGGAAGAGCGTTTATGAGCAGGCGGATTGGATTTTGGATGTGGATGGCTTAGAGGTTTCGGAGGTGGTGAGTCGGGTGGTGGCTATTGCGCAGGGGTCGCACGAGGGTGAGGATGAAGAAGATTGAAGTGAGTGGGGAAGGATTTGCTTATCCTGTTTTTGTGGGGGAGGTTGAAGGAGGCGAGGACCTCCAATATCTTCAAGACATAGGGTTTACCTCTTGTTATCTCATCGTGGATGAGAATGTGGCTCGTCTTTGGGGGGAGCGGTTTTCTGGTTGGACTCCTTATGTATACGAAGTGCCTTCGGGGGAGCGGGCGAAAGATGTGTCTGTGTGGGAGGATTGCTTGAGGTGGCTGGCACAGCGAGGAGCGGATCGTGGCTCACTCCTCATCTTAGCAGGTGGAGGAGTCGTTAGCGACCTCGGAGGGTTTGTCGCAGGGACTTATATGCGAGGCGTTCGCTACGCTACTTTTGCGACGACGTTGCTTGCCCAGGTGGACGCAGGGCTGGGAGGGAAGACGGGTATCAACCTGCCTGAGGGAAAGAATCTGGTGGGGGTGTTTCATCATCCTGTGGTGGTGTGGTGTGATCCTCGGTTTCTCACCACCCTGCAGGAGGAGGAGTTTGCGAATGGGGTGGCGGAAGTTATCAAGTATGGGTTCATTCGTGACCCGGTCATCCTTGAGATTTTAGAGGGGGGAGGGTTATCGTCTCGTGGGGGCATCTCTTGGTCGGAGGTGGTGGTGCGTTGTTGTGAGGTGAAAGCGGAGATAGTCCGGCAGGACCCGGAGGAGCGCTTGGGGGTTCGTTCGGTGTTGAATTTTGGGCATACAGTGGGGCATAGCCTGGAGGTGGTTACGGGGTATGAACGATGGCGCCACGGAGAAGCGGTGATGCTGGGGATGATTGCGGAGGCGGAGGTGGGCATCCGTTTAGGAATCACCCTTCCTGAGGTGCGTTCTCGGCTGGAGAGGCTGGCGGACGCCTGGTCGCTTCCCCGGCGGATGCCTGGCGACCTCCCGGTTGCTCGTGTTCTGGAGTCAATTTTTCGGGATAAGAAGGCGCTGGGTGGTTCGCTATCTCTGGCTCTTGTGGGGGCACCTGGCGAGTGCCACCTTGTGCGGGACGTTCCTGCTAAAATAATAGAGGAGGTGTTAGAAAGCCTGTGAGTTCTGTTCGGCAGATTGTTTTCGGGATCGTTTTGTTGATTTCGCTATTGGGGTATTTGGTGCATCAGATTTTGTTGGTCACAGGGGGGGCTGTGGGGGCTTATGGGGATGGAGTGATTGGTTTAGGGCGTTGGGTGGGCTGGTTGATTTTGATTGCGGGCATTGTTTTCACCTTTTGGCGTGAGGAACCGGAAGAGGAAGCCCTTGATCGGTGAACTTATTCGCGTGCGATATGAGATTTTAGAAGAGATAGCGAGGACTCCTATATTCCACACCTTTGGGGCTCGCGACCGTTTGCGGAACGTGGAAGTGTGCGTGCGTTTGGTGAACGAGCCTTTTGCTTCGGAGCCCGGGTTTGTGGAGGCATTACAGAGGGTGGTAGCCCGTTGCAGTTCTCTGGAGCATCCGAATGTGGCGCGGGTGTATGAGATGGATGAGCACAACGGTCGGCCGTTTGTGGTTACGGAGTGGATAAAGGGCACTCCCTTATCCGTGCGGATTCGGCGATTGGCGCCGATGACGCCTTCGGCGGTTTGTGAGATAGGGATTGGAATCTGCGAGGGTTTGGCTTATGCAGTTTCTGCAGGGGTGGTGCATGGGGATTTGAGTGCGGAGCATGTGATAACGACCCTTGATGGCAGGGTAGCGCTGATAAACTTTGGGATGTATGAGGCTTATGCCGGGAGCGAGACAGCAGGGGGAGTGGTGATTTCGCGATTGGCTCCTTATCTCGCTCCTGAGGTTATATCGGGAGGGGCGCCAACAGAGAGTTCCGATGTTTATGCTGTTGGGGTTTTGCTTTTTGAATTACTCACCGGAACTCACCCCTTTTCCGCCCCCACGGCTGGGGCTATTCTGGCAAAACATCAGTTGGAGTCGCCTCCCTTGCCTCGCAAGTTGAATCCCGCCATTCCTCCTGCTCTGGAGATGATAGTGTTGCGAGCGCTGGCGAAATCGCCGGAGGAACGTTATTCTACTGCGTCGGCTTTATTGAGCGATTTGCGCAAGTTGCTGGATGCCCTTCGTTTTGGAAAAAGGCTGGATGCGGACCTTGTTGAGTTTGGGAAAGGTTCGGGAGAGACGAGGGAGCCCGTTGGGGAGAAGAGGCAGGAGCGGCGTTTGGGTGCAATGGTGCATCAGCAGTCTTACCGTGGCAAGCCGGAGGTGGCGCGTCCTAAGAGTCCCCCCTCCCGGAGATCTATAGAGGCTTATCAAGATGATGTGCCCTGGTGGGTGAAAGCTGTGGTGTATATGTTTGTGGGGATGCTTGTCTTTGGGGTTGGGGGCTATGTTTACTTTAACCTGACGAAGGCGCGAAAGGTGGAGGTGCCCCAGTTGATAGGTTTACCGTATGCGCAGGCTCGGAAGACGGCGGAGCAGGTGAATCTGGAGTTGATAATCGTGGGAGAGGAGCCCAGCGAGCGGTATCCTCAGCCGCGGACGGTTGTGTGGGTGGACCCTGCGCCCGGCACCCCCGTGCGGGAGGGTAGCCTGATTCGGGTGAAGTTGAGTGCGGGAAGCCGAACGGTAGAGGTTCCGGATGTGCGCGGCTTAGGCGTCGCGGAGGCTCGTTCGCGTCTGGAGGCGGTGGATTTGCGGGTGGACCCCAATTTGCGTTGGGTGCGTAGTCGTGAGGTAGGGTATGGGATGGTGATCAACACGGAGCCTGGTGTCCGAGAGCGTGTGGACCGAGGGACTGTGATCACCCTTGTGGTTAGTAGTGGGCGAGAACCCAGCGGGGAGCCTCCGGTTGACCCATCGGAAATGGTGGCGAATACTTGGCGTCTTTCCTTTATCGTGGAGGGTAAGGAGGGTGAGGAGGGGAAGGAAGTGATGGTGCGCGTGGAGATGACCGATGCTACACGGAAGAAGCGCGTGATATATGAAGGATTGCGGACGGTGGGGGAAGAAGTCATTTTGGAAAACATTGAGGGCTATGGGAAAGAGGCGCTTTTCAGGATATACGTGGATAATTATTTGAGCAAGACGGTTCGGCAAGCGGGTGAGTCAGGGTGAAAGTATTACTGGCTCCGTCTTTACTTTCTGCTGACTTTGGGCGCCTTGCGGATGCGGTGAGGGAGTTGGATGAAGCGGAATGCGATTGGATTCATCTGGACATAATGGATGGGTCCTTCGTCCCGCCCATAACGTTCGGGGCTCAGACGGTGGGAGCCTTGCGCCCCTTAACACGGAAGCCTTTTGATTGCCACTTGATGGTATGCCATCCGGAGACGCACATCTCGGCTTTTAAAGATGCGGGGGCTGACCGCATTACGGTCCATGTGGAGGCGTGTCCTCATTTGCATCGCGTGTTGGAAGAGATTAGGGGGGCGGGGATGCGAGCAGGCGTGGCGGTGAATCCTGGCACGCCCGTTTCTTCTGTTAGCGAAGTGGTGGATCTGATAGACCTCCTTCTTGTGATGACGGTGAACCCCGGCTGGGGCGGGCAAAGTTTTATAGAGTCGTGTATGCGCAAAATTGGAGAGGCTCGGCACCTGGTTGGAGGGCGATATGTGGAAGTGGATGGAGGGATTGATTTGACTACCGCGCCTCGGGTGGTTATTGCGGGCGCGGATGTTTTGGTTTCCGGCAGTTATACTTTTTCGGGGTCTCCCAAAGAGACTCTGCCCCGGCTTCGGAGAGCGATATGCGAATCCTTCGCCTGCTGATGACTTTGTTTACGCTCCTGGGCTTGGGGGTGTTGATTAGTTTTCCCTGGTTTGTGGGAGCGAAGCCTGTTGGGAAGGAGGCTCTTGTGGCTTATAGCACACGGCTTGCGATTTACATTAATGTAGTTCTGGTGAGTTTTTTCCTCGCTGGGGTATTTGCGGTTTTGCTTGCTCGCAAAATCCGTGAAGAGTATAGACAACAATCTTTGAAGAATCTTGCGGATTTGTTGACTAACTTTCCCTCATCTAAAAAGGGTGAAGATGTCCACGACTGATACCGCTGAAAAGGAGGCGGTGTTTATGCGAGAGGCTCTCTCCCTCGCGAGGCGTGGATTTCCCGCGCCCAATCCTCGCGTGGGGGCGGTGGTGGTTAATGGGGGGCGAATCGTGGGGCGAGGCTGGCACGAGGGAGCGGGATTGCCCCATGCGGAGGTAGTGGCTTTGCAGGAGGCGGGTGAGGAGGCGAGGGGTGCAGACCTTTATGTGACCCTTGAACCGTGTACCCATTTTGGAAAGACCCCGCCGTGTACCGAAGCGATTGTGCGCTCTGGGATTCGGAGGGTGATTTTTGGAGCGAAGGACCCCAATCCCCTTGCTTCCGGGGGGGAAGAGGCTTTGCGCTCAGCAGGCCTTGAGGTGCGTGGGGGTGTGTTGGCGGAAGAGGCTTTCTCGGTAAACCGCGTCTTTCATAGTCGGTATCGCTTGGGGAGGCCCTTGGTGGTGGTGAAGGCGGGAATCACGATGGACGGGAGAATAGCGACCCAAACGGGAGAAAGCAGGTGGATTAGCGATGAGGTGGCTCGCCGTCGTGCCCATGAGTTGCGTGCGGAGATGGGGTGCGTTTTGGTGGGATGGAAGACGGTGGCGGTTGATGATCCTCAGTTGACAGTGCGGGCAGTAGAGGTGAAGCGCCAGCCGTTACGAGTGATTCTTGATCCCAACGCGAGGCTCACGGGAGGCGAGCGCGTTTTTCTTAGGGAGGGTGAGGTGTTGAGGGTGGTTTCAAAAGGGTGCGAAGGCGAGGTGGAGGGATGGAGGTGTCCTTTGAATTCCGATGGTGCCTTGAATTTGGATGCTTTGCTCCAGCATTTGGTTTCTCTTGGGCAGATTGGGGTTTTAGTAGAGGGTGGGGGAACCACGATTGGGGAGTTTTTCCGGCAAAAATTGGTGGACGAGGTGGAGTTGCATATGTTTCCCAAGGTGTTCGGGAGTGGGATTTCGTGGGTTGAAGGAGAAGGCGTGAGACGGATTCAGGATGCCTATTTGTTGGAGGATATACGGGTAGAGCCGCTGGGAGGTGGGATAAAGATTTCTGCGAGGGTGGCGAGGTGATGTTTACCGGTATCGTGGAAAGTATGGGGCGGATAGTGAAGGCAGGGCGTGAATTAGTGGTTTCCGCTGATTTTGAGAAGGAAGTTAGTGCAGGTGAAAGTGTTTGCGTGGATGGTTGTTGTCTCACTCACGTTGGGGGCGAACCGTTGCGATTTAATTTGTCGGATGAGACTGCTATCCGCGCTACTCTGATTCGGAAGCCTGTAGGCTCCTGGGTTAACTTAGAGCGCGCCTTGAAGGTTGGTCAGAGATTGGGAGGGCATTTTGTGATGGGGCATGTGGATGCTGTGGGGAGGCTTTTGGAGAGGCGTCCAGGGGATGTGGGAGAAGAGTTTTGGTTTACTCTTCCCGAGGAAGGGGCGCGATACCTTGTTCCGAAAGGATGCGTAGCGGTGAACGGCGTGAGCCTTACGGTGGTGGAGGTTTTAGCTGACCGGTTTTCTTGCTGGTTGGTACCCTTCACATTAGAAACGACCAACCTTGGGAGCTTGTCTTCTGGCGAGGAGGTTAATATTGAATATGACCTTTTAGCGCGCTATGTGGAGCGCTTGATGGTCGCTTCTGGGGGACGTTAAGAAGGGTTTTCCGATTGCAGGGGATAGACCGCTACTCGCCTGCGGTCTCTTGGTCCTTCAAACTTCACGACTCCATCTCGGAGGGCATAAAGGGTGAAGTCATTTCCGATACCGACGTTCTTGCCAGGGTGGAACTTCGTGCCCCTTTGGCGCACGATGATGCTCCCTGCGCGGACAACTTGTCCGTCAAAGCGCTTCACGCCGAGGCGTTTTGCCTGGCTATCTCTTCCATTACGAGTTGAGCCGACTCCTTTTTTGTGTGCCATAGCTTACTCCTTGAACACGATGTTCTCTATTTTCAATTCTGTGAGATCTTGGCGGTGTCCCCAACGCCTGCGGTAGTTTTTTTTCGGCTTGTATTTAAACCCTTCAATTTTTTCCCCTCGGAGGTGCCGAAGTACTTTTGCCTGGACTTTGGCTCCTGGGACATAGGGTGTTCCGATAAGGTACTTTTTTCCCGTATAAACGAGCAAGACTTCCCCAAACTCCACGGGTTCGCCTTCCTCCTTGGGCAGGCGATTGAGGACTATAGTATCATCTTTTTGAACTTTGACCTGACGCCCCGAGGCTTTGAGGATTGCGTACATTGGTGGGGAAGTATACCCCAAAGGAGTCTTTTTCGGAGCCAGCGGGTCAAAACTTTTTTCGGCGTATGGGCGTCAAAAAGAGCGTGACTCGGTTGACTCCCTCGGTTGTCGCGTGCGTGGTGGTGGCGGGAGTGATAGGGGTTGCCTCGTGTGGTGGGGGTGGGGTGCGTATCGTGGATTTTATTTATGAGACGGATTGGGGGTTTGGTTTGGGGAGTGGGAGTCAGTTAGTTCAATTGGTAAACCCGGTGACGGGAGAATCGGAGAGTCGGTTATTGAACAACGATGCGGGTGGGATACAGGTTTTAACCTTTTCGGGAGTTCGTGTAGGTTCCTATGAGTTGAAGGGGACTTTATATTCTGCCCGAAATGGTCAGGGGACGGTGGTAGGCAGGTTTCGGGATTGGGTGAGGATAGATGGGAATTCGCAAAGGTATCGGACGGCGATTGGTGGCACTGTGGGGAGTGTTTGGGTTCTGCCGGAGAGGGTGACCATTCGGGTACAGCAGACGGCCCAATTATATGGCACGGTGCGGGACACTTTTGGGCGGACTCTTTTTGTGACAGAGGGGCGATTGGTGTGGGAGGCTTTGAGTGCCAACGTGCAGGTGAGCGGAGAGGGGATTGTTATTGGGAAAGGGGAGGGGGAAGGTACGGTGCGGGTTACGGACACGGTATCTGGTTTGTCTGCGTCGGCAAGGGTTACGGTATTGCCATTAGAGGTTCGGAGGACGAAGTGGACGATTATGGTTTTTCTCAATGCGGCGAACGATCTGGACACTTTTAGTGATTTGAACGTCAATCAGATGGAGCGGGTGGCTAATAATTCGGAGGTTCGTTTTCTATTACAGTGGAAGAGGGTGCAATCTTTGGGTTTTGGGGCTCCGTGGTCTGGCACGCGTCGCTATTTAGTGAAGTATGATCCGAGTTCTGATAACGCGTGGAGTGGGGTTCGGAGCGAGTTACTGCAGGATTTGGGTGGGGGCGTGGATATGGGAAGCCCGGAGACATTACGGAATTTTGTGAACTGGGTGATGACTTATTATCCTGCGGAGAGATATGTTTTAGTTGTGTGGAATCACGGTTCTGGGTGGCGATTTGTGGAGCGTGGGGGTGGGACTCGGGGAGTTAGTTTTGACGATGAGTTTGGCACTTATATTCGGACGTGGGAATTACCGCTTGCGCTGGATGTGCTGGAGAAGATAGATGTTGTTTCGTGGGACGCCAGTTTGATGCAAATGATGGAAGTTGCCTATGAGATAAAGGACCATTGTGATTATATGGTTGGTTCTGAGGAGAGCCCTCCTGCGGAGGGCTTGCCTTATCATCTGGTGTTTGGTCCCTTGCGCAACAATCCGGATATGCCCACGGAGGAGTTTTTGCGCAATTTTGGAGAGGGAATGCTTCAGTTTTATGGTGAGGGGCGCAAGATAACGCAAAGTTCGGTGCGGATGAGCGATTTGCCTCGTTTAGTTTCTGCGTTGGATTCTCTTGGGGGGTTATTATTGAAAAGCCTTGGGCAATATGATGAGGGGATTCGTGCGGCGCGTTCTGAGTCGCAGAGTTATAGCCCTTCGGCATTCAGAGTTTATCGCGATTTGTGGCATCTGGCTTATAAACTCAGGGAGCACATCAGCAACGCGGAGATTGCCCAGGCGTGCACCGAGGTGATGGATGCGTTGGAGGCGAGTATTGTTTGGAATCATCACAACTCGCTATCTCCCAACAGTCACGGTCTTTCCATAGAGTTTGGTGACCGCACCCAGCCTTACTGGTCTGAATATGGTCAGCTTCGTTTTAGTCAGGCGACTCGGTGGGATGATTTTCTTCGGGTTGCGCCGTAGGGGCAGTTTCGCCTTCATCCGTTGGGGAGATGACCACGCGTCGGTTAGGCTCTTCCCCCTCGCTATAGGTGGTGATTCCCGGGAATCCCATCAGGGCGCGGTGGATGATGCGTCTTTCGTGAGCGGGGAGGGGGTCCAGCACGGCTTCGCTTTTGCGTTTGCGGACTTCCTCGGCAATGTCTCGTGCTAACCGTTCCAGGGTGGCGGCGCGTTGAGCTCGGTGTTCTTTGGCATCCAGGGTAGCGCGTATGTTTCTTGGGAGATTTCGCTGAAGCATAGCGTTGACGAGGAATTGGAGGGAGTCAATGGCAGGTTCTTTGGCGCTGAGGAGGAGGTCTGTATCTTTTCCTTTCAGGTTAAGATCCACATAGCGTCCTGTGATGCCTTTGATTTCGGCGCGGATGTCGGCGTGGGCTGAGTCAAAGATGCCCTGGACCAGTTTGAGGACGGTTTGGGCTTCATCTTTAGTTGCGACGATGGTTTCATCGGATTCCCCTTCTGTGTCGGTGTCGGGGGGATTTTCCTCGCTATCGGTTCTTTCGGGTGTTAGGGGTTCGCCCATAGGCAGGCGTACGAGGGTGGCTCGGACGCGGTAATTGGATTTTGCGAAGAGTCCTCGCTGGGTTTGTTCCAGGACTTCATATTCGCAATCGTCGGGACTTGCCCCCAGGGCTTGGGCGGCAAGCCTTCTGGCTTCTTCAAGGGTTCGTCCGGTTGCTTCCGCGGTATCTCCTATTTGTGGCATAGTCACTCCTCTGTTATTATTTTATTTCCTTTTTCTTTTTTTGCTTTTATTGCCTTTTGGCTTATGCAGGACTGGCGCCCCTGTTTTTTTCTCATCGGTGAGGGAGGCGGGTCCTTTGGGTCCTTCTTTTGGGATCATTCCCGAAAAGAGCCCGTCTTTGCGGTTGGCATTAGCCACCTCCTGGAGGGGTGGGACGGGCATTTTGTTGAGGACCAAACTCTGGATAGTGGCGATGACGTTGAATCCTGACCAGTAGAGGATGAAGGCGCTCGGCAGGTTCCAGAAAAGCATCATCACCGTAAAGATCAGGGACATTGCGATGCCCATAATGCGTGATTGGCGGAGGTTATTGGGGTCTGTGGCGCTCAGCCACATCGTGGCAATCATAGAAATTCCATAAAGGATGACGAGGGGGATGTCCTTTTCTCCGAGGTTTGGCGCCACAATTCCAGGAAATCGCTTTGCCCATTCCGGGTTGATCCAGAGGAAGGTTCCCTTTTCAAATTCAAACTGGTAAGCCCGAACGCAGGCATACATCCAGATGAGGATGGGGAGTTGCAGGAGCATAGGCCAGCACCCTGCCCAGGGGTTGACGCCGTAACGTTCGTAGAGTTTCATCATATGGATCTGGAGTTCCTGCCCCTGATATTTTTCTTGAAGTTCCTTTACGAGGGGTTGAAGCTGAGCCATTCGTTTGAAACTCAGGATTTGCTTGGTGGTGAGGGGCCACATAGCGAGGCGCACCAGGATGGCGAGGAAGAGCGCGGCGAACCAGTAACTGAAGGCAGGGATCTTCCCCGTGATTCGCACCAGAAAATCCAGAGTGAGGTATCCCATCCGGACGAATCCGCTCCACATTCCCGTCCCGCCAGTTTTTGCGAGTTCTGCTCCTTCCTGAACGGTTTGCTGGAGGTAGGTTCTGGCTTGTTGGGCGATTGCGTCGTTTGGGTTTTCGTGGATGAGGGCTTCCAGTTCTCCTTTTGCGACGATGGCATACGAGTATTCTTTGGAATCCCTGGCTTGTTGGAGGGTGTTTTGGGCGACCTGGAGTTCCACTTCCCGTGCTTGTTCTATTTTTCCGCTTCGTCGGAGCGCCTGGGCATAGGGTTTGCCCATTTGGATGACTTCTTGAGGAGTTTGTGCTTTCTGGAAACGGGTCGCCATTTCCTCCAGGGTGAGTTGGGGTCCCCTATTGGGGAAGAAGAGGAGCATCCCCAGATAGATGACCGCGAAGATCAGCAGGATTTGCATCAGGTTGGAGCGCGGGGAGGACTGGGGGCTGCTCATAGGCTTTCAGGGTACGGGGTCGTATCCTCCTGGATGGAAGGGATGGCATCGGCAGATTCGTTTTATGCCCATCCAGGTTCCTTTCAGGAGCCCATACTTTTCAATGGCTTCCAGGGTGTATTGGGAGCAGGACGGGAAATAGCGACAGCAAGGGGGCGCCCAGCGCGTGGCAGATTGATAGAGTTTTATCAACGTTACTCCGAATTTGATTCCCATCGTCTTCATAGTTTGATTTGTCTGAAAGTCTCTTTCAGTTCTTTCAGGAGCGACTCGCCCCGGACTTTGTCGCCCGCTGTTTTGATAATGAGTATGGCATCTATGGATGCGGGCAGTTCGCCTGCTTTCATCAGGAGTCTACAGCCTTCTCGCCATCTTCGGCGGATGGTGTTCCGATAGGCGAGAGACCCGAGGGATTTCCCTGCGAGGATGGCATAGCGCCCGGTACCTTTGGTCCAGATAACCTTGAGGGCATCCCGGTCCAGCACTTTTCCGTGACGAAAGACATATTCAAAATCTTTTTTCTTTCGGAGCCTGCGTTCCTTAGGGAGCAAGCCGTTTTCGCCCTTTCAGGCGTCGCCGTTTGAGCACATTTCGCCCATCTTTAGTACTCATACGGGCACGAAATCCGTGCGTTTTTTTCCTGTGGCGTTTTTTGGGTTGATAGGTGCGCTTCATCCGGCTGGCTCCAGGGCTGGTTCATTATACCTTGTTCTTCACTCTACGGTCACGGATTTGGCGAGGTTGCGGGGTTGGTCAATTTCACAGCCTCTGAGGCGGGCCACGTGGTAAGCCAGAAGTTGGAGGGGTAGGACGCTAAGGGCTGCGGAGAGGGGGTGAGACCCGGTATCGGGTATGGGGATGACGTAGTCGGCGATTTGGGGGGTAAGGGGGTCGCTTTTCAGGGCGAGGGCGAGGGTGGTGCCTCCCCGCGCTTTGATTTCTTTGATGTTGCTGATGACTTTTTCCCGGATGGCGGGATTGGTGACGCCGAAGACTGCCACTACGCCTGGGACGACGAGAGCGAGGGGTCCGTGTTTCATTTCGCCGGCTGGGCATTCCTGGGTAGGGATATAGGCAATTTCTTTCATTTTCAGGGCACCCTCCATAGCGGCAGCCGCATCGGCGCCTCTTCCGAGGAAGAAGATGAGGGGGGTGTCTTTGATCGTTTCTGCGATTTTCGCTATGATGGGGGCGGATTGGAGAACGTGTTCGGAGAGTTCGGGAAACCTCTGGAGGGCGGCGGTCAGGGCATTGAGTTTTTCTCGGTCGGAAGCGTGGAGATGCCCCAGGTAGAGAGCGATGAGGGCGAGGGTAGTAACTTGTGCGGAATAGGCTTTGGTGCTGGCGACGCAGATTTCGGGACCTGCGTGGATATAGAGGACTGCATCGCATTCGCGGGCGATGCTACTGCCCACGACATTGACGACTCCGAGAGTTTTCACACCGTTTTCTTTAGCGAGTCGGAGTGCGGCGAGGGTGTCTGCTGTTTCTCCGCTTTGGCTAATGAGGATGACGAGGTCATCAGGGGAGAGGATGGGGTTGTTATAGCGGAATTCGCTGGCATAGTCTACGTCTACGGGTATTCGCAGGAGATTTTCTATCAGATAACGTCCCAGGAGGCCTGCGTGGTAGGCGGTGCCACAGGCGACCATAACGATTCTTTTGAAGCGTTTCCATTCTTCTTGGGAGAAGGTATTGGGTAAGGTGACGGTGCCATCTTTGCGCAGTTTTCCGCTGAGGCATTGTCTCAGAGTCTCGGGTTGCTCATAGATTTCCTTCAGCATAAAATGTTCGTATCCGCCTTTTTCTGCGTCTTCATAATTCCAATCCACGTGCATAATTTTTAGTGGTTTGGGTTGTCCTTCGGCGTTCTCCAGATAAATTTCTTTGTTGGTGATAACGGCAAGGTCTCCCTCTTCCATAACGATGACGTTTCGGGTGTAGGGTAGGAGCGCAGGAATATCGCTGGCGACGAAGTTTTCTTCTTCTCCGACTCCTATGATGAGAGGGGAGGCATTGCGGACGGCGACGAGTTTGTCTGGCTCATCCACACAGAGCACGACCATAGCGAAGGCGCCTCTCAGGCGACGCACGGCGCGCCTCACCGCCTCCACAAACTTTCCACAGTTTTCATATTCTTCGCCGATCACGTGAGCGGCTACTTCCGTATCTGTTTCGCTTGCAAAGACGTGTCCTTTTTGTTTGAGGGCTTCGGAAAGTTCAAAGAAGTTTTCTATGATTCCGTTGTGGATTACCGCGATTCGTTGGCTCTGGTCAAAGTGGGGATGGGCGTTAGAGTCGGTGGGCGCTCCGTGGGTCGCCCAGCGTGAATGGGAGATTGCGATGTGGGCTTTCGGGGAGCGTGCCGAGACGATTTCTTTCAGGGAGGCGATTTTGCCTGCTTTTTTGATGACCTCAATGGCTCCGTTGCAGGGGAAGGCTATTCCTGCACTATCGTAACCGCGATATTCCAGGCGGGTTATCTGGTCTAAGACCACCTGGACGGCTTCCCGGTGCCCGACGTAGCCGGCGATGCCACACATATATTTCTATTATGACTGCTTCGGGGAGATAGAAACCTATGGCTTTTCTTGGGCGTCTTAGTTTTATGATGGGTTGGTTAGCGGGTTTGGTGGTCTTTTCGGGTTTGCTCAAGCCTCCGATGTGGGGGGTTCAGCGGTTTGAGGTCTTCCATGCAGACCCCTATGTGGTGGTGATGCTTCTTGTGGGTCAAAGCCCCCCGTATCCTGAGGTGAGTACGGTGATGGGGGGCAGGGCTTTCCTTGCGGGGGAGGGGGACCTTGGAGGGGTTCGGGGGCGCTTTGTCGTAAATCCTGCAGACAATAGTATCTGGTTTATTCCCTCACGTAGTGGTTCTTAAGTCAACTAAAAATCGGGAGATGTCCTCCTTTTTGGCTCTGGAGTGGAGGAGTTCTCTGGCAAGCCATCCCATCCAGGCGGAGAACTTGAAGCCGTGCCCGGAGCAACAACTGAAGGCGAAGGCGGGGATAGGGAGGGGGAGATGGAAGATACGGAAGTCTTCCTGAGGGGCGACTGTGTAGAGGCAGGTGTGGACCTCCAGGGGTTCGGCTTCTGCGCCGAGGCGGAGGCGGGCGTGGTGGGCAAGAGCCCTCACTTCCTCCTGGAGGATGGAGCGGGGGGCGTCGGGGTCTATTTCGGGTCCATAGAAGTGCCTTCCCACCTTGAAGCCTTTTCCATAGTCGGGAAAGCCGTAGGCGTGATCCTCTGCAGAGTCTATCCAGACGGGGATGGAGGGCGCCACGCGGGCACGGAAGTAGGCGAAATGTTGGAGATGGACCTTGAGGGAGTTCAGGCTGTTTAGGTTTGGGGGTGAGAGTTGGGTTTCGGGAATTATAGATTTCAGGATTTTGGGGAGCCAACTTCCCGCGCAGAGGAAGAGGGCATCAAACTTTTCTTTATTGACTTCTCCCGATGGGGAGATTTGGGCGGGTGTGTTCGGGTGGAGTTTTGCTCCGTTTTGAAGGGCGATGCGGAGATTGGCTTTGAGGACGCTTTCTGCACGGAGGTAGCCGGCGGAGGGTTCAAAGAGCGCTATTTCATCGGGTTCCAGGTGGAAACCGCCGAACCGGCGCGCTACTTCTATTGCGTTGAGTTCTTCATAGGGGATTTTGTTTTCGGAGAGGCTTTTCCTGCATTCTTTTAGCCATTCGTTGGTTGGGATCCCTAGGGTGATGAGTCCTGTTTCCACGTAGAGTTGTTCCCCTGTTTCGCGCTCCAGTTCCTTCCATAGTTGAGTAGCGTGGTCCATCAATCGTGTATAGAGTGGGTCGGGGTAGGTTTTTCGTGTAATGCGGGAGGTGCCGTGAGAACTTCCTTGGTTATGGTGGAAGGGGAATTGTTCAAAGAGGTGGACTTCCGCTTTGTCCTGGCTGAGGACTCGTGCGATGGCAGTTCCGACTGCGCCTGCTCCGACGATAGCGATTTTCATTGGGGGAGAGGGGGCAGGCTCATATCGGTGCTGTGCCCTGGGAATATTTTGGCGGAGGGGTCGATGGCGTGCTTGGCGTAATTGACCGCGATGCAGACTTCTCCCACGCCTGTGGCGATGAGTTCCAGTTTTCCATCATAGGTGCAGATATCTCCTGCGGCATAGACGTTTGGGAGGTTAGTTTCCATATGGGAGTTGACGCAGATCTGATTGTTGGAGATTTTCAATCCCCAGTTGAGGATAGGTCCAAGGGAGGATTTGAAGCCGATATTGATGGAGAGCCTTTCGCAGGGGATGAGAGTGCTTTCCCGGGTTTTTCTATGGACTGTTTTGACGGCTTGAATTTCCTTGTCTCCGATGATTTCCTCCACGGTTTCCCAGGTGCGGATGCGGACGGTGGAGTTACGGAGGAGTTTGACGTTTTCTTCGTGGGCGCGGAATCGGTCGTGTCGGTGGATAAGGGTGACAGTTCTGGCGATGTTTTTGAGGTGGAGAGCCCAATCCACGGCGCTATCTCCTCCTCCCACAATCACAACGTTTTTATCTTCAAAGTCCTGGACATTTTGCACGCCATAGGAGAGCCCTTTTCCCAGGAACTCTTCTTCGCGTGGTATTCCGAGTTTGGTGGGTTCAAAGGAGCCCACACCCCCGCAGATGATGACGGTTTTAGAGGGATAGGCAGATTTAGTGGTGGTAAGGAGCCAACCGAATTCTTTTTGGGTGAGGGTATGGCATTGTTCATTGAGGCAATATTCGGGGTTGAAACGGCTTGCCTGTATGACCATTTGCCTTGCGAGTTCGGCGGCTTTGATCTGGGGGAACCCGGGCATATCATAGATGGGCTTGTCAGGATAAAGGGCGACGAGTTGACCTCCTGGTTGGGGGAGGGAGTCTATGATCCGGGCGCTCATACCCCTTAGCCCTGCGTAGAAAGCGCCAAAGAGTCCCACGGGTCCCGCCCCAATGATGGTTACGTCTTTTAGGTCAGGAGACATCTTCTATTAGGATTTCGCGTTCTCCTTCTTTGAGGAGCGTGCCCTGGGGTCCGAATTCTTGTTTCCAAATGGGGACATCCTGTTTGATGCGGTCTATGAGGTAGCGACAGCAGGCGAAGGCTTGGTCGCGGTGGGGACAGGCGGCGGCGGTGATGACGGCGATGTCGCCTGGATAGAGTTCTCCGAGGCGGTGGGCGAGGGCGACTTTAGCAGGAAAGAGCCTTCTTGCTTCTTCGGCGATGGACTGCATTTGAGCGCGCGCCATATCTTCATAGGCAGTGTAAAGGACTTTGGTGGTTATTTTTCCGTTAGTGAGGTGCCTCACGGTGCCGATGAAGAGGGTGACGCCCCCATATTGGAGGTCCTCAACGCTCTGGCGCAGGAGTTCGGGGTCCAGGGGTTCGTAGGTCAGGATGACCATAGGTTATCCTCCGCTGACGGGTGGGATGACTGCCACCTCGTCTGTGTCATTAATCGTATCTTCCTGGGTGGCAAATCTTTGGTTGACTGCAATGCGGGCTCCTTCCGTCCACACGCCTTTTGCTTTGAGTGCCTCTTCCAGTTCCCTGGCACAGATAGGGGGGGTAAGATGGAGGGTGAGAGTTTCTCCGTGCCTGGCACGGAGGCTGGCGAAAAGACGTACGGTGATGGGCACGGTTTCATTCTACCGCGTTTGGCATAAAGTAGAGTCAGGTAGGTTGGTGCTGTGAAGGAAGAGCCTTTGGATTTAGGCGGGGCGTCAGGTCCCGGTGAAGTTTTAGAAGCCCTGGAATCCGCCCTGGCTCGGGCGGCGAGTGCTCAGGAGGTGGAGGAGGTGCTTCGGCGTTATGCGAGTGAGGCGGGGGTATCTCCGGAGGCTCTTCGGTATCTTTTACGGGTGTTGCAAGGGCAGAGGGGCTCTCGTTCGCTTTGGGGGCGCTTTTTGTCGCAGTTTCGCCAGATGGAGCAGGGCACCCGGCGGGTGGTGGCGAGTGGGTTTGTGGGTTCTTTGGCAGGGCTCTTTGCGGGGATGAGCGCTCAATGGGATGACCCGAGCGGATTGCTGACCATTTTGCAGATTCTCCTTTTGGGGTTGGGGGTGTGGAACCTGGCTTTGACGCGCAAGGCAGAGTTGGGGGCACTGGCGGGGGGAGTTTTGGGTTTGGCTTATTGGATGGGGAAGGCTTTCTTTTCGGCTATCTGGCTTTTGTTCTCTTCTTCCCTTCGTACGGAGATAGAGGGCGGGATGATCATTTTCGTTACGTTGCTGGGTGCCTTGCTGGGGGCGGTGATTGGCAGGAATTCAGAGAGGTTGTTGCAGTGGCGTTTTCGTTCCGATCCCTTGAAGCGTCGTGCCTATTTGTTGAGGCAGTTGGTGGAACTTCAGGAGGAGTTGAAAGCTGGGGAACGACACATCACTTTTTTAAGCGTGGATGTTGTTGGGAGTGCGGAGATCAAGCGGAAGTCTGAGCCGTTATCTGCGGAGCACACGTTTTTTGAGTATGTGAACTACGTGCGGGAAGTGGGGGAGAGTTTTGGGGGGAGCGTTCATAGTGTTAGCGGAGATGGGGTGTTGTTAGTATTTGATCATCCCCAACAGGCAGTGGCGGCGGGGAAGAGGATTCTTTCTGGGATGGTGGAGTTCAATGCGTTTCGCAACAGGACGGGGATACCTTTTTCCTTGCGATGCGGAGTCCACACGGGGATGGTTTTTGCTCCCGAGGGCAGAGTGGACGAGATCTTCTTTTCATCGGTAATTGATGTGGCGGTTCATGCTCAAGAGTCAGCACCGCCTGGGGGGATGGTGGTGACCGAGGATGCGGGGGTGTATTTGTTTGGGGGAGCTCGTTCCCTGGGAGGGGAGGAGGTGGATGTGCGGGGAGTTAGGGCTTATGTGTGGCGCTCTCAGGCTTCGGAGGCTTTGGCGTCTTCTGTGGGGGGTGGGTCGTTGCCTCCTCCCTTGCCTCCCCAGTCAGGATAAGGGAAAATTGTTTTGATGGGTTCGGTATTTTTGCGGGAAGAGATTTTTCGGGCGGGTGCCGTTCTTTTTGAGGTATTACCTCCGGAGTCTGCGATGGGCGAGTTAGTGCGCCCTCGCCCGTGTGCGGAGCATTTGCGTGAGGTGGTGGAGCGTTTGACCGCAGTAGAGCCGTTTTCTCATCCCGAGCTATCGGCGGGTCTTTGGCTTTATGTGGACGAGTTAGAAAGGAGTCATCGGATTAGTCAGAATCTTTCGGGGTCCACGGGAGCGTTCTGGCATGGGATTATGCACCGTCGGGAGGGCGATTTTGGAAACAGCCATTATTGGTTTCGTCGTGTGGGTCGCCATCCTGCGATGGCGGGATTGGAGGGTTATGACCCGCATAGATTTATAGATGAGGTGGCGAGGCGATATAAAGAGAATCCTCCTGAGTTAGTGGATTTACAGCGTCGGGAGTGGGTTGCCCTCTTTTCCTGGTGCTGGGAGCGGATGGGTGTGGGGGATGGGGGAAAGGGGACCGCGGAGTGAGATGGGTTTTTTTATTCCGCATCTCCCCAGAAGGCGGGGCTGGCATAGTTGGGTGGCTCTTTGGTGATCCAGACATCATGGGGATGGGATTCTCGCAAGCCCGCATTCGTGATTTTGATGAACTCCGCTTTTTCGCGGAGTTCTTTAAGGTTTCGTGCCCCCACATAGCCCATTCCTGAGCGCAAGCCTCCGAGCATTTGGGTGATGGTATCTTTCAAGGCTCCCCGATAGGGCACGCGTCCTTCCACTCCTTCGGGAACAATGGCGGAGACATCGGTGACTCCGAAGTAGCGGTCACTGCTTCCTTGCCTCATTGCGGCGATGGATCCCATTCCGCGATAGACCTTATAGGCTCGGTTGCGATACATTTCAATTTCCCCTGGACTTTCTTCACAGCCTGCAAAGAGATTCCCCATCATTACGGCGTTAGCGCCGGCGGCAAGGGCTTTGACGATGTCGCCACTGCTTCGGATTCCGCCATCCGCTATGGTGGGGACGCCTGCTTCGGCAGCCACTTCGGCGCATTCCAGGATGGCGGAGAATTGAGGTACGCCCACGCCGGCGACCACGCGAGTGGTGCAGATGGAGCCTGCGCCCAATCCCACACGGAGGGCATCCGCCCCCAGAGCGATGAGGTCGCGCACGGCTTCCACGGTGGCGACATTCCCCGCCACCACTTTGACGCCCGGGATTTTCTTTTTGAGCATTTTCAGGCATTCCATCACTCCGGCGCTATGTCCGTGGGCGGCATCTATGAGGATGAAATCTGCGCCTGCGTCCACAAGCGCCTTAGCCCGCTCATAAGGCTTCCTTAAGGCTCCAATGGCTGCTCCAACAACGAGCCTTCCCTTAGAATCCTTTGTCGCATTGGGGTGTTGTTTTACTTTGAGGATGTCCTTAATGGTGATAAGCCCCCTCAAGTTGCCTTCTTCATCAATAAGGGGAAGTTTTTCAATGCGGTGTTCCTGGAGGATTTTTTCCGCGCGCTCCAGGGTGGTGCCGACGGGTGCGGTGACGAGGTTTTTGGCGGTCATCCGCTCCCGGATGGGTATATCAAAATTGGTTTCAAAGCGGATGTCGCGATTGGTGAGAATTCCGACGAGTTTTCCATTGCTTTCCGTGATGGGGATACCGCTGATGTGGTATCGCTCCATAATGTTGAGGGCATCGCGGATGGTGTTATCGGGGCTTAGATGGACGGGGTCGTAGATAATTCCGTGCTCGCTTCGCTTGACACGGTCCACCATATCCGCTTGCTTATCAATGGACATATTGCGGTGGATGACCCCCACTCCTCCTTCCCGAGCCATAGCAATAGCCATACGCGCCTCGGTAACAGTGTCCATAGGGGCGGAGATAAAGGGCACTTTGAGGCGAATGCCGGGGAGGATTTCGGTGGAGGTGTCTACCTCATCTGGTAGGACCTCCGTGCGCTTGGGGAGGAGGAGGACGTCGTCAAAACTAAGTTTCTCTTGCAAATGAAAGGTAGGCATTCAGCGCTCCTTTCGGCAGATTATGGCACGAGTGGGGGTTGCGAGTGTGGCTTATCTCCCCACGGGGATAGTGGCTCCGTTGATGAGGCGTGCGGAGTCCGAGCAGAGCAGGAGGATTACTTGGGCGATCTCTTCGGGTTTTGCCCAGGAGTCAAAGTCTGCCTGGGGCATTGCCTGGCGGTTTGCGGGAGTGTCAATGATGTCGGGAAGGATACAGTTGACGCGGATTTTTTTGGGCTTGAGTTCCCGTGCGGCGCTTCGGGTGAGGCTTACGACGGCAGATTTTGCGGAGGCATAGGCGGAGATACCGGGGGCGCCCTCATACGCCTGGGACCCCACCAGGATGACGGAGGCTCCTCCCGCTTTTTCCAGGCGAGGGATGAGGGCGGAGAGGGCATAAAAGGCGCTCAATGTGTTCATCTTCCAGAGAGTGCCCACGTGGTCAGGCGGGAGATTTTCCAGGGGACTTGATAGGAAGCCACCCGCGAGGAGGGCAGCGGAATGGACAGTGGGTGGGAGTTGGGATGCCCATTTTTTAGCGGATTCAAGGTCCGCAAGGTCTACCACGTGAACGTGTCCAGGTCCCTGATAGGATTTTCTTTCTTCTTCGTTCAAGGCAGTGAGATAGACCTCGTATTGGGATTCTGCGAAAGCGCGGCACACAGCTCTGCCCAGCGCTCCTGCTCCTCCGGTGACGACGGCGATTTTTTCCATAGTGTCTTTGTTTACCCGCGGAAGAGGAGGATGAGGAGCACGATGGCTCCCACCACCTGGATCGTCCGCTCGGTGGAATAACTTTTGGCGGGGAAGGGGATATCTACGATGTCGCCGGGTGCGAGGGGAAAGTCGGGAGCGGATCCTGCATTGATTTTGGGGAAGTTCAGGGTGAAGGTTTGGGCGGTTTGGTCCAATTTCTTACGCACCACCTTCACTTTATCCAGGCGGGCACCTTCCAGGGGTTCTGCATCAAACAGGACGCGGGAGAGGGTGAGTCCTTCTTCAAAGGGCATCAGTCCCGGGCGTGCCACTGCTCCGCGGACGTAGACGTAGGCTTGGGAGGCGCGGGTGGACACGGTGATTCGGTCTCCTCGTTTGAGGGGTGGGTTGGTATCGGTATCTTTCAAGTTGAGGGTGATTTGTTTTCCTTCGGTGTGGAGGAGCACGCGGGTGGCGTCTCCATCAGGACGAATTCCGCCTGCTTGCTCCAGAGCGTCTCGGAGGGTGATGCCATCCCGGAAGGGCACGATGCCTGGTTTTCGCACGGCACCGAGGACAGCGATGTCTTGCCCTCCGATTTGGAGGGGAACAAAGATGCGGTCTCCAGGTCGCAGCTTGGGTGAGTCTTTGGGGTTGGCGTAGCGCGTGGCGTCCACCACTTCTATGGTGCCATCGGGGTGGGTGATGCGGATGGCTTTCAGGTCTGCGGTGGAGAGAGGTTTGGCGATATTGAGTGCCATACCAAGAGTTAAGCCTTCTTCATAGGCAATTTCCCCTGGGTTGGTGATGGCACCGGAGATGGAGATGGGCTTTGGGGGGGTGGTTTTGAGTTTCAGGGTTACCGTTGCCTTCAGGAGGATCTTCTGTTCCACCAGGGTTTGGGCAATTTTTTGCTCTGCCTGTTTTTCGGTCAAGCCTGCGACTTCTATCGCTCCTATGAGGGGGAGGAGGATAAGCCCGGTTTGGGTTACGGTGTAATCCCCGTTCAGGAGAGGTTCTTCCTGGCAGGTTAGCGAAACCGTATCCCCTGGGCGCAGGGTGGCTTGGGCAAAGGCAGGGTATGCCATTACCCAGCCCAGCCCCAGGAGGAGAAGCAATTTGTCCAGTCTTTGGTAAAGAATCATCTTTCTTTCTCCGCAGATACTCCCATTATGTCGCTTCTCGTTGGTAAACTGGAAGAGGTGAGTCGGCGTCATCCTTACGAGGTTCGCCTGCGGACGGAGCGTCCCCGGTTTCCTGCGTTTTGTGCGTGTTGTGGGGAGGGCACGCGGGAGACCTATCGTCCCTTACCTCCGCCGCGGGCGAGGGGGCTTCCCCTTCCTGAGAAGCCTTATGAGATTCCGTTATGTTCCTTTTGTCTCCATCATTGGCGGGCACGGCAGGCAAAGAACACCATGAATCTGATTGCCTGGAATGTGGGGGTGTGGGGGGTTGCTCTTCTGTTGATGGCAGGGGTTCAGTGGGGTGCCTTTTTGATAGGCCCGGTTTTAGGCGGGATTCTGTTCCTGGTCGGGCGGATTCGTTTGGCGGGGCGAGAGCATTTGAAGGATACGTGTAGTTCTCGGGAGTTGCCCGTGCAGGCAGTGTGGGAGCGGGGTGAGGTGTATCGTTATTCCTTTGCGCGGGAATCCTTTGCGGAGGAGGTTCGGCGGTTGAACCGGGAGGTTTTGCAGGATGGGGATGGTGGGATTCGGTAGACTTGGGATGCTATGAGCGAGCGGATTGAACGGGACAGTTTAGGAGAGGTGCGAGTTTCCTCTGATGCGTATTGGGGCAGTCAGGCGGAGCGGAGTCGGCGTTTGTTTCCCATCAGTGGTTTGAAGCCTCACGTAAAGATGCTGGAGGCGTATGTGCTTTTGAAGAAGGCGTGCGCTCTTGCCAATGGTGATTTGGGTCTGTTATCCCCGGAGAAGGTTCGCGGGATAGTTCAGTCTGCGGACGAAGTTCTGGCGGGCTTGCGGGAGGATTTTTCGGATGGCTTCCGGTCGCCCTTTGAGGTTTATGGGAAGTGGAAGTCGCAGTTTCCGGTGGATGTGTTTCATATGGGTGCAGGCACGTCGTTGAATATGAATGTCAACGAGGTGCTGGCAAACCGAGCGGAGGAGAGTTTAGGGGGGCGTCGTGGGGAGTACAAGCACGTTCATCCTAATGATGACGTGAATTTTGGTCAGTCTACGAATGACACGTTTCCCACGGCGATGCGGATTTCCACGCGTTGGTTGATGGGGGACCTCCTTGAGGAGGTGGACCGCCTTGCGAGCGCCTTTGCGGAGAAGGGCAAGGAGTTTGACGGAGTATTGAAGTCAGGTCGGACGCATTTACAGGATGCGGTTCCCATTCGGCTTGGGCAGGAATTTTCTGCGTATGCGATGGCTTTACGCCGTAGCAAAGGGTGGATCCAGAAGGCTATGGAAGAGTTGGAGGAGTTGGGGATTGGGGGTAGTGCGGCGGGCACGGGTTTGAATACTCACCCTCAGTATCGTTTTAGGGTGGTGGAGTATCTTCGTGATTGGACGGGGATAGATTTTCGCCCTGCGGAGGATTTGCGGGAGGCAATGCAGTCGCAGTTTTGTATGAGTGCGACTTCCGCGGCACTAAGATTGTTTTCTCTGGAACTGGGGCGCGTGGTGAATGACTTGCGCCTTCTCTGTTCCGGTCCGCTTACGGGATTTGCAGAGATCACGTTGCCGGCGGTTCAACCCGGGAGTAGCATTATGCCGGGGAAAGTGAATCCCTCTATGGCGGAGAACTTGAATATGGTGTTGTATCAAGTTCTCGGTCAGTGCGAGGCGATTGATTGGTGTGTGCAAGCGGGGCAGTTGGAACTGAACGTGATGATGCCTGCGATGGCGTTCAGTGCGCATTTTGCGATAGAGATTCTAAAGAACAGCCTGGTGACTTTCAGGGAAAATTGTGTGAAAGGGATTGTTGCCAATGAGGAGCGTTGCCGATATTATGCGGAGATTTCGCCTTCCTTGGCGACTGCTTTGAACCCTTATATTGGGTATCAGCGGGCAGGGGAAGTGGTGAAGCAGGCTTTGCGGGAAGGCAAGCGAATTCCTGAGGTGGTGAGGGAATTAGGGCTTTTAGACGAGGAGACGCTAAAGGAGGCTCTTGATCCGGCGAATTTAACGGAGCCCGGAATTCCGGGCAAGCGCCAGGATGGCGCCTGAGAGAGGAAAAGAAAGGGGAAGGCGGAGTGGGGAACCCACCCCGCCTCGTTTCAGATGTTAGAAGCGGAATCCCACGGTGCCGTACCAACCTCGGTTGTTGGCTCCGCTTACCTCGGGTGCGCCCTGGAATCCGGCTTCTACCGTGAATCCACCGGTGAACTCATATCCGAGTCCCACGAACCATCCGAAGCCCCATTCATCGTCGTTGGGCAGTGGTCCGCTTCCGGTGAACTCTGTGCGGTAGTAGCCCCCTGCCGCCTTCAGATAGAAGACGCCGGTTTGAGGAGCGCCCTGGGAGAGGGAAGCGCGGATGCCATAGTGTATCCCGTAGGTATTGACATCATCGCCCCCTTCGCTGGCGAACCAGCCCCGCACACCGAGGAAGCCCATCACGTTCTCTCCGAGGTAGCCGTGGTAGTAGTCAATACCGGCTGTGAATCCAGCATCAAAGCCGGCATCGTCCAGGTCATCCACGAAGATGATGGCACCCAGGGAGACGTCCCAAGGTTTCTGGACTTGTCCTCCATAGAACTGCTTGGGAGACGCAAAAGCAAGCGCTGTGATTGAAAGCGCTGCGACTGCAAGAATGATTGTTCTCCTCACGGAGACACCTCCTTATTGTGTTGATCGCGGGGACCGTTTGCCTTTCCTTCGTTTCGGCAAACAGCCCTTGCGTCCTTGCGAGCCCCGAGTATACCGTGAAGTGCCTGAATTCTGCTGGGGAGTGTAGGGTGATGGGGGTAAAAAGGGGGGAATGAACCTGCCAAGTGAAGAGGAAGGCGCCTTTAGGAGGGTTGCTCCATATTACGAAATAATTATGAAATCGGTTCCCTATCCGATGTGGGTGCGGTATCTTCAGGAGACCTGGAGGAGGTGCGGGCGGAAGCCCGAACGGGTATTAGAAGCCTGCTGTGGGACGGGAAAACTCTGTCGGCTTCTTGCTCGGGAGGGCTATCACGTGGTGGGGGTGGACCGCTCCCGTGAGATGATTCGGGAGGCACGTCGGCTTGCCCGAGAGGAGGGTCTTCAAATAGCGTACTACGTTCAGGATATGGTGCGCTTGCGCTTGCCACAGCGTTTTGATGCGGGTTTTTGCTTTTTTGATAGTCTCAACAATATAACTAAAATTTCGGATTTTCGGCGTGCCATTCAAATGATTAGGAGCCACCTTTTGCCTGGGGCGCCCTTTTTGTTTGACCTGAACACCGCCTATGCGTTTTCTGAAGGGATGTTTGACCAGGAGGACCTCTCCCCCTCCAGTGAGGTTCGTTATCGGTGGCGAAGCGAATGGGATCCAGAAACAAGGCTTTGTCGGGTGGAGATGGATTTTTGGGTTGGGGAGGAGTTTTTCCGGGAGGTCCATCTCCAGCGCGCCTATACGATTGAGGAGATTGAGTGGGTGATGAAGGAGGCGGGCTACGTAGGAGTTCAGATTTTCAATGCTTATACTTTTGCGCCCCCCCATAAGAGGAGTGACAGGATTCACGTTTTGGGGATTGTGCCAGAATAGGAGTGCTTGGAGGTGTTTGTTGTCGGAGTTTTTTTGGCTAACGAGTCACGGAGGGGCGCCTCCTCCGCTCTCTCCTCGGCAGGGCTCTCGGCGCTCTCATCATAACTATCGCTCGCATTTGGTTTCCCCCACTTCGGAGGTGCCTATGATCAACTATCTTTCTGGGATTGCCTTCACTGTTTTAGCAGGAATTGGATTGGCAGTTTTTGGCTCGTTGGGTTATTTCGGTGCTCCTGGCTGGCATTGGCTCTGGCCCAGTCTTTGGGTTTTGGGGAGTGCCTATGTGGCTTCCGGGATTAAGATGGCTGCACAATGGGAGAAGGCGCTGATATTTCGTTTGGGGCGATACCATCGTCTTGCGGGCCCTGGGATTTATCCCATCATTCCTATGATTGACCAGGTTCGGCACGTGGACACGCGTATCGTTGCCATAGACATTCCGCGTCAGGAAGCCATCACGATGGACAACGTGCCTGTTTCCATTGACGCGGTGATTTTTATCCGAGTTGTGCGCCCGGATCAGGCAATTATCAATGTTCAAGATTATCAGTATGCGATTAGCCAGTATGCTCAAGCGGCGCTTCGGGATGTGATTGGGTCCAAGACACTGGACGAGGTGTTGATGGACAGAGAGGGTGTGGGAAAGCTGATAGAGGACCTTGTGGAGCGAGAGACGGAGCATTGGGGATTAGAGGTTTCTGGCATTAGGATCCAGGACATTGTGTTGCCTGAGGATTTGAAGAAAGTGATGAGCAGGCAGGCGGCGGCGGAGCGCGAAAAGCGCGCCGTGATTGCCAAAGCAGAGGGTGACCGGATAGCGGCAGAGAATTTGGCGGCTGCGGCGGCTACTATGGCGCGCAGTCCTGGAGCGATGCAATTGCGAACCTTGCAGACGATAGATGGGCTTGGTCCCACCGCCTCCAATACGGTGGTGATTGCAGTTCCAATAGAGATTATGGAAGCGATTGAGGCGTTAGGGGCGATTCGGCGCCAGGCGGTTTCGGAGGCTACAGAGAAGTGAAAATCTTTTCGTGGATAAACCACAATGGGAGTGAATGCCCCATTATTGTGAGCCTGCGACAATAGAAGAGGTTCAGGAGATATTCCGTTCGGCGTCTTCTGTGCGTCTTGTTGGGTCAGGAACGAAGGTCAAGTGGGATAGAGTGGGTTCTTGGGAGGGAGTGCTTGTCTCTACCCGTCGGCTTACGGGCATCGTGGAGTGGTTTCCGGATGACCTTGTGGTCACCGTTCGTGCGGGGATGGAGGTGGGGGAGTTACAAGGTGAGTTGGCTTGTAGGGGGCAGTGGCTTCCCATTCCGCCTGCGGATTCTTTTTGGCAATGGGTGAGCGCTGGGATGCCAGGGACGATTGGAGGGCTGGTTTCCACGCGTTTGCCCACTCGTTGGGACTTCTGGACGAATGGCGTGCGGTATTGGGTTCTCGGGATGAAGGTGGTGCTCCCGGATGGGAGCCTTTTGCGGTGTGGGAGTCGGGCGGTGAAGAATGTGGCGGGTTATGATATGCACAAGTTGTTTACGGGCGCCTGGGGCTCTCTGGGGCTTATTGCGGAGGTGACGCTGAGGCTGTTTCCGAAGCCGGGGGAGGGTGCCAGGGGGTATCCCGAGCAGATTATTCTGGGTCCCGGGGCGGGCAAGTGGTTGGGGGAGGGTCCTCTTTTTCTGGGGCGGGTTTTGCGAAAAGATTTGCGGGGGTTTTTAGAGCGTTTGGAAAGCCCTTATTGGATAGGAGATGCTATGACGGGGACCTTTTGGGCGTGGCATACGCCTTGGGAAGAAGTGGGGTGGGGGCTGGCAGTGGATGGAGAAGGGCGCTGGTCCTTTCTCGGGATTCAGAATAAGGAGTGGATGGTGCGCCTTAAGGAGGTGCTGGATCCCGGGAACAAGTTGCGCTCGCCTCTGGATGGAGTTTTGTGATGGGGATGCGGAAGCTGGAAGAGAGTTTGGAAGAGCGGGCTTTGCGATGTATTCGCTGTGGCTTTTGTTTGGAATCCTGTCCCACGTTTGTGGTAACGGGCAAAGAGACGGAGTCCCCACGGGGGCGCATTTATTTAGTGCGCAGTGCCGTGGAAGGGATTATGCCCTGGCAGACGAGTGTTTCCCCGCATCTGGAGAGTTGTGTGGGATGTCGGGCGTGTGAGCCTGCGTGCCCCAGTGGCGTGGAGTATGGGGCGATACTGGAAATGGCGAGAGAGCGTTTGAATGCGGAAGGGAGGAGATGGTCTTTCCCGCGTTTGAAGAAGTCGGGATTGCTTTTCATCCTTATGCGTCCGCGCTTGCTGAGATTGGTGAGTTCCCTTTTTAGTTTTTTTGGGATAAGGTGGGCATTGCAGGCTTGGAGTAGAGTGTTTTCAAAGGGGCAAGTCTTTCCTTTGCCCGTTTCAGAGCCTCGCTTGTCCTTTTCGGAGAGTTATCCCGATGGTGAGCGTCGCGTTTATTTTCTTGAGGGGTGCGTGATGAGCGCTCTTTTCCCGGCGACGAATGAAGCCACCGTTCATCTGCTTCGCAAGGCAGGTGGTGAGGTAGTTCGTCTTCGGGGTTGTTGTGGTGCTCTTGCGATTCATTTGGGGTATCGGGAAGAGGGGAGGCGGAGGGCAAAAACGCTTTTTCGTGAGTGCGAGCCGGGCGTGCCTGTGGTGACGAACTCGGCAGGGTGTGGGAGCGCGATGAAGGAATATGCCCGCCTGTTTGAGGGTGACGAAGAGGGGTTTCGTAGGGCGAAGGAGTTTTCCCAAGATGTCTATGATTTTTCTGAATTCTTATACAAACTTGGATGGCATCCTGTGGGGAGGGGGGGAGCAGAATTGGTGGTGACGTATCAGGATGCCTGCCATCTTGCTCACGGACAGGGCGTCAAGGAGGCACCGAGGGCTTTGATTCTTTCCCTACCTGGGGTGCGCCTGGTTGAGATGGCGGAATCGGACCGTTGTTGCGGAAGCGGGGGGATATACAATGTGCTTCAGAGGGATCTTGCCTGGTCGCTTCTGGAGCGGAAGTGGTTGGCAATAAGGGAGACAGGGGCTGCGGTAGTGGTGGTAGGCAACCCCGGTTGCGTGGCGTGGCTGAGGCAGGCGCCAGAGGAATGGCGTAAAGGGATTGAAGTGATGCATACCGCGTTGTTTTTGGCTCGTGGGTCAGCGCTTTTGAGACGTTCGTGATTGGGTGGAGTAGGGGGCAGTCTTTTTGATGGCGGTTATTCTTGTTGGGAGATTTTGGGGGGGCAGGTTTAGGTTGCTGGTGTTTTGCTTCTGTGTTTTTGGATCCACAGTTTAATGGCTTCCACGTAGCATTCGTGTTCCAGGGGAAGGATTCTTTCCGCGAGGGTTTCAGGGGTGTCTCCTGGGAGGACGGGGCATTTTTTCTGCAGGAGGATTTCTCCTTCGTCGTAACGTTCGTTGACATAGTGGACGGTACATCCTGATTCCTTTTCTCCTGCCTGTATGACCGCTTCGTGGACGCGCATACCATACATTCCCTTTCCTCCGAATTTGGGCAATAAAGCGGGGTGGATGTTGAGGATTCTATTGGGCATAGCGCGCACGACTTCTTCGGGCAAGAGGCGGAGAAAACCTGCGAGGCACAAGAGGTCCACCCTCTCTGCCTGTAGGAGGCAGAGGAGTTCTTGGGCGAAGTGAGGATCCGAGGGGTTCAGGATGGCGACCTCTGCGTTCTTCTCCCGGGCTATTTCCACCGCGGGGATGTCTTCTTTCGGGGCGATGACGAGGGCGGGTTCGGCGGGCAGGCGCCCTGTCTGGCAGGCTTCCAGAATTGCCTTCATATTGGAGCCTCGCCCTTTAGAACCGACGAGGATGGCTATGCGCACTTTGGGGGGGCTTCCCATATCGCAACCGCAACAGCGACCCCTCGCTCATGAGAAATGGCGAGGTGGATGTTTCCAATTCTTTGAGGGGTTCTCGCGAGGTTCCTTTCGGAGGAGTTTTTGGATCTCTTCAAGAAGTGGACTTTAGGTTTTCCTGTTTCGTCGTTGAGGATTTCCACGTCGTGCCAGCGGAGGTTGGCACCTATAGCTTTTGCGATGGCTTCTTTGGCTGCCCATCTTCCTGCGACGTACAAGGGTGTGAGGGAAGCCTTTCGTTCTTGGGGGGTTAGGATTCGCGAGATAAATCTCGGAGAGCGCATAGCCTGCTGTATTCTTGCGACTTCTACCACATCAACTCCTATGCCCCTAATCATCTTGGATGTATTTTGCCCCATATTCGGGGAATTTTTCTTGGGGGTGGTGCCGTTCCGTTGGTCCTGGGGGATTTTGAGGAGGTGGTTCCTGCTCCCCATCGTCCTATCGGTGGTTTTTTGATGTTTTCGTGTTTTTTGGGAAGGTATTAGGGATTAGCTTCTCCCACGAGGTCCACTACATCCTGGAGGGCAACGCTGTCTGCCCCGATTTGGAGGAGTCCTGTCTCTATCATAATCCGACAGAAGGGGCAGGCGACGGCGATGGTGGATGCCCCTTCCCGGAGGAGTTCCTGGGTTCGTCGGAGGGCGGGTCGCTGGTTGGGCTCTTCTTCCATCCACATCCGCCCTCCCCCAGCCCCACAGCAGAGGGTTTTCTTTCCGGAGTGGGGTGGTTCCACGAGGCGATTGCCCGGGAGGTCCATCGGGTCGTTCAGGAGAATCCCGATGGGGGTATCCAGTTGGTTTTGGTAAGAGGGGACTCCGAGGGCAAGCCTTGGAGCGTCCACTTCTTGATTCACTCGGGCGAGGTAGCACGGGTCGTGGAGGGTAACCGAGCCTTCCTGGAAGCGGGGAGGGGCGAGGCGTCCCTGCTGGATCCATTCGGAGAGGAGTTGGGTATGGTGGACCACCTCATAGCGCACTCCAAATTCGGGATATTCGTTTTTGAAAGTGTTATAGCAGTGGGGGCAAAGGGTGACGATTTTCTTGAACTGATATTTTCTGAAGGTCTCGGCATTTTGGGAGACGTGCTCCTGGAAAAGGAAATCATCTCCGATTCTTCGTGCGGGGTCCCCGGTGCATCGTTCTTCGTTTCCGAGGCAAGCGAAGGAAGCGCCGACTTTTTTCATCAATCTTGCCAGGGTTCTGAGGGATTGGCTTGCTTTGGGGTCCAAGGATGCAGCGCATCCTGCCCAGAGAAGGTATTCAAAGGAATCGCCCTTGGTGGCAAGAGTCCGGGCAATGGGGATATCGGCTTCTTGCATCCAGTTTTCACGGTCTGTGGGGGGCTGTCCCCAGGCGCTTCCTGTGGATTGGAGAAGGCGGAGGGTGGTGTTGGGTGCTTGGGGCAGTTTGCCTTCTGCGACGAGATTTCGGCGCGCCCCGACGATGAGGTCCACGTGGCGGATAAGGACGGGGCAGACGTCCACGCAGGCGTTGCAGGTGGTGCATGCCCAGAGAGCTTCTGGGCTGACTGCATCCGCAACCGTTCTTTTTTCTCCGTTTTGGCGGGGGCTTTTTGTAAGGGCGAGGATGTCCTGGACCACTTTTCTGGGGTCAAGGGGTTTTCCTACGGCGTGTGCGGGACATACTTCGGTACAGCGACCACATTCCATGCACGCATCCAAGGATAGGAGGTGCCAGCGGGTGTAGTCTTCTGGGATGGAGGCGCCCACTTTTCCTGTTTTCTCCACTTCTTCCAGGGTTTCGGAGGGCAATTTCCCCAGATGGGCTTGAGGGTCGGCACCCGCGGTGGAGAGGAGAGCGTAGAAGAGATGTCGGATTCTCATTTTGGGAAGGATGACGACGAAGATAGCAACCAGGATGGCATGGAGCCACCAGAGCCATACGTAGTGAGTGGGGGTGAGGGGGGGCAGGTAGGCACTGAGGAAGTAGCCGACCGGTGCGGAGGTGTTGAAGGGTTTTGGGATGAGTTTCATCCTTGCCGCTTCTACAATGAAGCCGGTAACCGTGAGGGCGAGAAGGATGGCAAGCCCTGCGTAGTCAGAGGCGTCGTGTTGCAGTGAGGGGGGGCGTGCGGCGAGTCGCCGGAAGAAAGCCCAAATAAGCCCAATGAAGAGCACCAAGCCCATCACGTCCAGCGTGAATTCGTAAGTGAGGAAGTAGGTCCCCTTGTGGAATTTCCAGGGGGAGTAGGTGTTGATGGCGAGGAGGGTGGTTCCGATGAAAAGGGTGAGAAAGCCATAAAAAATCATAAGGTGCATAGGGGATCCGCTGAAGGGTCGCGAGGTACGAACCCTTTTTTGTGCGAGGACATAGACGGCGATCCCCCTTGCGAGGTCTGGCTTCCAGGGCAGGGGTTTTCCACGCATCCATACTCGCGCCCGGAGTGCCACTTGATAGAAGAAGATGGCGTGGCTTAGTGCCATCATCAGGTAGAAGGCGACGATTTGCGGTGTAGAGAGGAAGAGGAACTCTTGGCGGGTGGGGACCTCTTGCATAGCAGGAGTTTAGATTATGTCCGATGAGTGGGTTGCTGGAGCCTGAGAAGGGGATTGATGGAGCGAAAAAAAGACGCCGGCACTTTAAGCACCGGCGTCCACAGAGGAGCCCGTGGGCGTGAGGTTTCAGGAGCGTCGTCGCCTGAGAGCGACCAGCCCCAACGCCCCCCCGAGCACAGCCAACGACACGGGTTCTGGAACCAGGATGAGTTGTCCCCTGATTTCCCCCCCTGGATAGGTAGGGGTGTGGATGTTGATATAGGTATTGTTAGCCAGGAGGTCGCCCTCGTTTCCTTGAGGGAAAGGACCCAGGTTGGTGCCCACGAAATAAGCTCCTGTGGTTCCAAAATCCTGGTACACGCTCCCATCTCCGATGTTGAAGATCACGGGTCCTGCGACACCAGGAGGAGCTACGTGGATGTGCGAAGCAATGATCTGGCTTCGTGGAATCCCGTTTTCCGCAATGAAGAGGTTAAACATATTGGTGACGTCGTCATAGATCATCGTGGCGGAGCCCACAGCGGGACTGGAGTTGGGTGGGACCTCCTGGGCACCGTCCAGCACTGCATTGAAGACCCAAATGGTCCCCCACGAAGGGGAGATCAAAGTTGCAAGGAAGAACGCAGAAGCAATCGTTTTGAACGCTCTATTCATATCAAAACTCCTTTTCTTGCCCTGGGGGCTTTGTACGTAACGATCTTAACGGGGAGGAGGAGGGATTGGATCCCAGAATTTTTGTCAAAACTTGAGGCGGGAGTGGGGATATTTTGTGTTATTTTAATTTCGTGAGTTTGATGGATAATTCAAGAATGGGAAGGTGCCCTGCGCTGGTGTGGAGGGATGTTTGGAAAAGGGCGTAGAATGGGCAAAAGGAGGAACCGAGATGAGAATAGGGTTCATTGCTCGGAACGATGACGAAGGCGACGTGCGTTTTGGCGCGGAGAACGGCCTTTACGACCTGGAATACAACTATCATATGGAGTTTGACCCCTCGTTTCCCGAGGGGGAGCGTTTGAAGGGTTGGCTGGAGCGATATGGGGTGCGTGTGTCAGCAGTGGGATGCTGGGGGCAGGACTTTATCAGTTTGGATGCGAAGCGGAGGGAGGCTTCCGCGGAGCGCTTGCGCAAAACCATTGAGTTTGCAGAGAATGTGGGGGCGCCTGTGGTGATGACCGGGGGAGGAGACCGGGAAGGGGATGACCTATCTGCGAAGTTACGGGACGTGATAGAGGTTTATAAGCCTTTGAAGGACTTTGCGGAGTCGCATAACGTGCGTCTTTGTTTTTATAATTGTCCGTGGGCGAACTGCGTCACGGGTCCTGAGGCTTGGGACGTTGTTTTGCCCGCTTTGCCAGGGGTGGGCATTAAATTTGATCCTTCTCATCCCTATCATTCGGGTAAGGACCCTTACGTGCATTTAGCGGATTACGCTTCTTATGTGTATCACTTTCACGTGAAGGAAGTTTTGACGGTGGGGGGACCGCCGGCTCAAGGGGGGCGAGTGGTGGACGAGCCGATGGCGGGTATGGGGGACTTTGACTGGGGCAAGTTCATCGGGATTTTGTACAAGGCGGGTTATGGAGGGGTTTTGAGCATAGAGCCCCATAGCAAGACGTGGTTAGGAGAGTTACGTCATCGTGGCATTTTGATGGCGAAGCGGTATCTGGAGTTGTTCCTCGTTTAGGCGGCGCCGGCTTCGGGTTGGGCGGAGTAGGCGACGACGCGATCTCGCCCGGTTCTTTTTGCCTGGTACAAAGCGTCATCTGCCTGTTTGAGGATATCTTTGGCTTCGGGGGTGTGGCAGTCACTCTGGGCAACCCCGATGCTTACGGAGAGGGTGCGATTTCGGATGGAGATGTCTTTCGCCTTCTGGCAGATTCTTTCACAAATGGGGATCGCCAGGGAGAGGGGGGTGTTGGGAAAGATTACCGCAAACTCTTCTCCCCCATATCGCGCCACAAAGTCAGCCTTGCGGACAGTTTCCCGAAGGATTACCGCAAATTGTTGGAGTACCTCATCGCCTGCGTCGTGCCCCAGTTCGTCATTGATACTTTTGAAATGGTCCAGGTCAATCAGAGCAAGGCTGAAGGCTTTTCCTCGCTTTGCTTCGCTCAATGCCACGATGAGTTGGTCATCCAGGGCTCTGCGGTTGGGTATACGGGTCAGGGGGTCCACGGTTGCCAGTTCGGCGAGGCGTTGGTTGGCGCGCTCCAGGGTTTCGCGCGCTTCATTGAGTTCGGCGATTTTTTCTGCAAGTTCTTTTTCCTTGAGGCGCAATTCGGTGATGTCTACAAGGGTTATGAGGACACCTGTGAGGGCTTCATCGGGTCCACATAACGGCATAGCGTTCACGAGCAGGTGTTGATTTTGCCTTTTCCATTCTCGTTCTTCAAAAGGCATTCCCTGCGCTACTGCTTTGAGTTTGTTCAACGTGTCTTCGCAGACGCAATCCCTTCCGAGGACGTCGGGCAGGGGCTGGGCGAGAGCGGTGTGTTCCGGGATAAGGAAAAGGGGAACAGCCCTTTCATTCCATTCCCAGACGAGCCCTTCGGTATCAATGGTTAGGGAGGCGATGGGCATTTTGTGAAAGAGCTGGGAGAAGCGATTGCGGGCATATTCCAGGAGTTTGAATGCTTGGTCGCGCTCGGTGAGGGCAGTTTGGAGTTCTTCCGTTTTTTGGGTGAGGCTTTTCAGGGCTTCTTGCAGGGAAAGGTTGCGCTCCAGAAGTTCCTGGGATGTCAGGTGGAGGGCGCGCTCCAGGCGCTTAGAGTGGGCAGTCCATTCCTCACAGGCTTCTGAGGCTAAGTTCAGGAGACGAAGGAAGTCTTCTTTTTTTATACTCACGGAATCCTGGAAGCGGGCGAGCCATTGCTCGGCATTTTCCAGCCCGAGGGCTTGTTCCAGGAGGCGGGGAATCTCGGGGTTCAACCGCGAGAAGCTTCCCGGAACAGGGTGAGAGTCATTGTCTGGTTGTGGAGTTCGCATTTCGCGGTTGGGGCATAGGGGCTAATTTCGCCATTGGAGTAGAAACCACAAAATACTGGGTGAGGACCCAGGATCTTGCGCACCCCATCCACTTCGCAGAGGACGCGCGTCCCGAGGAGGAATTTTCGTCCGATGCAACTGATGAGGATCGCGAAGTCAGGAGAGTTAGGGAGGTTGGCAATTGCCTCCTTCGCTGTGTTCCCGCCTGCGGATATGAGGTCATCAAATCGGGCGGTCATCAGGCGGACAAAACTTCCCTGGGGCACTTCCCCCGCGAAGATGAGGGCTTGTTGTTGTCGGTCTATTTGGAGGAGGGTGCGGACGAGTCCCACCCCTTTGCCCTCGGGATAGGTGAGTTCAATGGGATAAAGAAGCCCGGAGGCTGGCAGGTCTTTTGCCTCTTCTCCCAGATAGCACTCGTAAAGGGGGAGGGCAGGCTTGCCGTCAAACTCATAGACAATATTGCCTTCCGAGCGGGTCACCTGGCGCAGGGGTCCGAAAGGTTTCCACCCTCCCGTGGCAGATGCGCTCACTTGCAAGTTTTCTCCCCTAAAGCCCACTGCGACCGCATGCTTAGGCAAAGCCTTTCCCTCTGAGACGATAAAGGTTTCCTGGAACCGGGCGCCATCATTGGCAAGCCCTCCCGTGATGAGGACCTCGGGACCCAAGCCTTCCTGGAGTCCTTGTGCCAGGGCGGACCCATTGACGAAAATCCCTTCGCTAAGGATCAGGACGTAATGGGGGTTATGGGGAGATAGCGCCTGAGCGAGTTGGAGCCCCACCTTTTCCGAATCTTCTGGGGAGGGGATGGGGGCTGAAACGGCATGCAGGCGGGTGGTTTCCCAATGGAGATGCGTCCACACGACGGGGCATCCGCAGTTGTCGTTAGAAATGGTGCAATCGGTGCTGGCACCCACTACGGTGGCGTACCGGGCGGTCTCTCTCAGGGTGCTTTCCCATTCGGGTGTTTTGAGGGCATTGACGGAAGCAAAGACGAGGAGGAGGTCCGTCTCAGGGGTGCCTCCCCTTACTGCTTGGAGGAGGGAAGCAGGGCAACAGCCTTGCTCGATTCGCATTTGGGAGTTAGGAGAAATTATAGGAAGGAGCTTGGGAGGGTTTTAGGGGGCGATTTCCGATTTGGGGACAGGGAAGCAAATCTGGTACTCTTACGTGGGGGGCCTTAGAAGGGCTAAGGTCTTTTTATTTAGCGAGATAAGGTATTCTAAAAAATAGCGTATGCGGAAAATTAGAAGTGTGAAAAAGCGTCGCGTTAGCCCTCACGATGTGTACGAGGTTGAGGGGTTCCCGGTTCGGTTGACGGCGCGAGCAATAGAGAGAGTGAAGCGGATCCAGGAGAAGGAGTCCAAGAAGGATCACTTTCTTCGTGTTGGGGTGAGGGGAGGGGGGTGCAGTGGCTTGGAATATGTTTTGCGCCTGGACAGGGAGCGCAAGCCTATAGACCAGAGTGCGGACTTTGGGGGGTTGGAGGTGGTGGTGGACGCCCGGTCGGCGGACTTTTTGCGGGGGGCGACGCTGGATTACACGGGGGAGTTGATAGGTGGGGGGTTTGTTTTTGACAATCCCAATGCGGTGAGGGGGTGTGGCTGTGGGAGTTCGTTCACTCCAAAGTAGGTGAGGGTGGGGGAAGGGGGAGGGCTGTTGGCTAAGGTTTTTTGTTTTTTTGGGGTGCGGGGCAGTGGGAGTTAGGCTAAAATATAGGTATGGCAGTAATTACGGGAAAGACGATTGACCGAATTGCGGAACTTCTGGGTGAAGAAGCGGATTTTCTTTTGAATCACGAGTGCCGGACCATCCCCAAGGAGCAGTTGCATTTACCGGGTCCGGATTTTGTAGACAGGGTTTTTGGCGCTTCGGACAGGAATCCCCAGGTTTTGCGCAATCTTCAGGCGATTTTCAATACGGGGAGGCTTGCGGGCACAGGGTATTTGAGCATATTGCCGGTGGACCAGGGGGTGGAGCACAGTGCGGGAGCGAGTTTTGCTCCCAACCCTGAGTATTTTGATCCGGAGAATATCATTCGGCTTGCGCTGGAGGGGGGATGCAATGCGGTGGCCTCCACCTTAGGGGTTCTTGGTTCTTGTTCCCGCAAGTATGCCCACAAGATTCCGTTCATTGTGAAGATTAATCACAATGAGCTTCTCACTTATCCCAACAAGTTTGATCAGGTGATGTTTGCCAACGTGCGCCAGGCGTGGAACTTAGGCGCTGCGGCTGTGGGGGCGACGATTTATTTTGGCAGTGAGGAGAGCAGTCGTCAGATTGTGGAGGTGAGCCAGGCTTTTGCGATGGCGCATGAGTTGGGTATGGCGACGGTTTTGTGGTGTTACTTGCGAAACAGCGCTTTCAAAAAAGACAAAGACTACCATGTGTCTGCGGACCTTACGGGTCAGGCGAATCATTTGGGGGTAACCCTTGAGGCGGACCTTATCAAGCAGAAGCTTCCGGAGTGCAATCAGGGTTATCAGGCGTTGAGCGAGGGGGGGAAGGAATACGGGAAGACCCACAAGAAGGTTTATACCGATTTGACGACAGATCATCCCATTGACCTGACGCGTTATCAGGTGATCAACTGCTATATGGGTCGTGCGGGTTTGATTAACAGTGGGGGTCCATCGGGCGCTAATGATTTTGCGGAGGCGGTGCGCACGGCGGTCATCAACAAGCGTGCGGGGGGTATTGGACTTATCAGTGGGCGCAAAGCGTTCCAGAAGCCGATGAAGGACGGCATAGCCCTTCTGAATGCCATCCAGGACGTGTACCTTTGCCCCGAAGTCACAGTGGCGTAGGGCTTTTTTCGGGGGCGTCCACTTTCATTTGTTTCTCTACTAAAGGATGGTGGAAAGGCCATTTTTTAGACCGTAAGGCTTCTTGTTTGCTACAAGGCTTCAACACTGGATGACGCTTTGGGAGCTTATCATTCCTTGGCGAACCCTCTTTTTGTATTGGGTAGAGAAGGGTCAGCATAAGGTCTACGCCCTTTCCCGCACCTAAAGCTTTGGAGCAGAACCTTATCTTTTGGTGAGGGAAGCGCCGGGCGCCGAAGGTTTTTCCACTATGGCAGGCTTGAATTCTATTTGGAATGGGCCGAAGTTCATCTCCACAACGAGTGAGAGGGGATACTGAGCATCCTTTGGCACCCTCACCGAGAGTGCACAGGTAAAGCCTCACCCATAATGGAACGTCTCGGTGAGCAGGACTCTCCCTTTTTTGTCCAGGACCTTCAATTTCGGCGCAGGAGGTCTCTCGCCGTTTTTGGTAAGGTTGCCCACAGTGCCCCCATCCGGCGTTTTGAGGAGGAGCGAGACATCGTAAGAGTCGGGGGAGGTTAGGCTGGATATTTCCAGGGTAGCGGTAAGGCGCTTTTCTAATGCCCACGTGGTGACTTCATCTTTTGTGATTTCCAGGGCGGGCAGTTCCTTTTCAAAATAGGCGTAGAGTTCCCACTTTTCGTTATTTTGGGTAAAGGTCCAAGTATAGCTCCTGATTTTGTATCGGTCTGCAGGTTGTGGGACACCTTTTTCATCTCCCCTGGCATTCCATTTCCCCACTTCGTTGCCTTCCAGATAGAAAGAAGCTTCCCCTTCCTTCACCGCAAGTGTTCCACTGGACAAATCGGTCGGACTAAAGTGCGCAAAGGAGCCGTCTGGTTCCACATCTAACCTGTATACGTATATGGCTTTTTGACCCTGTGGCTTAGTTTCTTCTTGTATGGGGAGGTAGCTTGGAATGTCAAAGGGAAGAGTCTCCGGAAGCCAGATGAAAAGGTCTGCCCGTCTTTCTCCGGGCTGAGCGGAGGAATAGGTGCCATCGGCATTTACGTCAATCAGGGCGAATTCCCTTACTTTTCCTTCCAGTTCCACCCGGAACTGATGGAGGTCTGCAGAAGAAAGGTACCATTCGCCGTTGTAGCGGAGGACATAGAAATACCTGCTCGTCTTTCGTTCGTTGCAGGAGACGGTGACACGAATGGGTCCAAAGGAACGCATATTCATCCGGTATTCACCGAGGAGGGGTTGCTCGTCTCTCAGGCTGTTGTTGTCGTTGGTGTCCAGATACAGGGTGTCTTTTTCAGGGATGTAGAGGGCGTACCTTGTTTTTGGCGGAGACCCAAGTACAAAGGAAATTCCCTGCGCTGTTTTGGGTGAGTCCTCGGGAAGGATCAGTTCGTCGGGTGGGCTTTCAAGGATTTGCCCTCGTTGTCCCAATCCGAGGCCCCAATATTGGAAGTTCGGATGCGAAGATTGCAGCATCAAGGCACCCGGGAAGCTGAAACTGTCGGGGATGGCGAGAAAGAGCGTGATGAGCGAAATCATAGTTGTTCCTCCTGGGGTTGAATAGATCGTAGAAGTTCTGCCAATTCCTCTTTTCGGAATCCCTGGGCGATGATTTCTCCTTTGGTGTTTAGAAGGACGGGATAAGGCAGGACGGGGAGACCGATGCCTGCGAAGCTTTTCGGGGTGTAGCCTTGGGGGTCCCACATTCCCAGGGTGCCGGTGAAGTCAATTTCTTTGCTATACTCCCTTGCCTCTCCTTGGTCTGAGACGTCCAGAATCATCGCTACTTTGCAAGTTCGCGCCCCTGCTTGGGCGAGGGCTTCCAGCCACTCTTCGTTTTCTTGCAGGTAGGGGGCGGTGAAGAGGACAAGGGTGGGGTTTCGGTCCCACTCAGGTTCCCCATTGAGCCAGCGGACATTGGTTTTCAGGTGGTGTTTTATGGCGGGTGCTTTTAGGGAGTGGCGTACGGTTTGTGCTGTTTCTATGTTCGGATCGGTTTCCGTCTCTATGTAGGAAACTCCTGCGTATGGGTTTCTGTCGGTGAGACGAAGAAGAATGGGTATTCCTGGTTCGGGGCTTATTATATACGAGCCCACATAGGGGTGGCGTGCCTTTATTGTCAAGTCAATTTTTTGAGGCATACCATAGACCGCGAAGCGTCCCTGAGCGTCCGTGGAAGTTTCCATAATTGGTGGGTCCCAAGCACTTGACGTAGAGAATGGCGGGGGGGCTTCGTTCAGCCAGGTTACCTCGGGCTGAGCCTGCACGAGAATGCCTTTGAGAGGAGTGCCTTCTTTACTTATCACGATTCCCGTGTAAGAAGTGGTAGCGGGTGAGAGGGTGAGGGTGATTTCCTTGCTGGGGGCATTATCCAGGCGGGTTCCCACGGGTGCGTAGCCAGGACGGTAGGCGATCACCCAGCAGGGGATCCCGGGAAGATAGGGGACCCTGGCACTTCCCTGCGCATCGGTGGTCAGCTTTAGGGGTAGGCGGACGCGAACGATTCCCGTTCGTCCAAATATATTGGCTTCGTAGTAGACTTCAAGATATAAGCGAGCGCGAAAGATGGGTTTTCCCTCTTGTGTGGCTACGGTAACACTTTTCGTGGGTAAAGGTTGTAGTCGCACGGAAAAGGCTTTTGGGGGGTTGTATAAGGTCTGAACGGTGCCGGAGAGGGTGTCGGGGTCAAGGATGATGAGTTGCCTTGCGGACTCTATAAAGTAGGGGTAGAGAGTGACCTTGCCTTGTTCCGTCCAGGTAATCCTATTGCCGTCCCAGTCTCCGCCTCCCACCCAAGCACGTGGGGGATGCCTTCCATCGGGGCGGAAGATAGTAACCACGGAGTAGGTTTGTTGCCTTTGTTCTTGGCGCTCATCGCGCTTAGGTTCTTCCAGGTTTATCACGAGGGGGGCTTCGGTGCTTAATTTGCCTTGGGAAATGGTGATTGTTTTGGGAGGAGAGTAGAAGTGCTTTTCATCCGGGGTGGCTCCCCAAGCATCAATGGTATACTTGCCATCCGCTAAGGGGATTTCTCCTTTTAGGTCCTTTCCGAGCTCTACCCTGCTGTATTCGTATCTTTGTGTGCGCCCAACGCGGAGGCGCAACTGTATCGAGATGCCCGCTTCCTGGATTGGCACTCCTTTGGGTGGGGCGAGAGTTATGGTGAGATTGGGGTTTCGGCGAACGGGAACGGTGCCCAGGTCGCGAGTCTCTCCGGGGGCAAGGGGATCAACCTTGATGGGAGCATAGGCTCCGCTAAGCAGGTCATCTGTGAATATAAGGACCTCGGTCTCGCTGGGGACCTTTAGACGCACCTTGCCCAGAGCGTCAGTTTTTTCTTGTAGGTTGGGATAATACGGAGCGTCTTCAATTGGGGAGGCGACCTTGGCAAGGACACCTTCTGCAGGTTTGCCAGAATCTTCGTCTACGAACGTTGCGGTGACATAACTTGCATAGGGAAGGACAAACAAAAGGCTTTCATCGGTGCGGGTAGCCGTGTCTATCATTCTGTTATGGGTTGCATAAGAGTCTTTTGAGATGGTTAGGGTGACCGATGCATTGGAGGGCACGTTGATGTGAAATCTTCCGTTTTCATTGGTAGTGGTGGAGAAGAGATTTATTGTGGAGAAAAGACTTGGAGGCACGTACCGAAAAGGGGTTCGGGTAATTCTTACGGTTGCGCCAGGAACGGGTTCTCCTGCTGGGTTCACCACTCGTCCAGTAATGCGTTCTGTTGGGCGCGCAAGGGTTATGATGAGGGTTGGACTTGATGGCTTGTTTGTATTTCTCACCTCTACATTCACGACCCAGCCAGCTTCGGGATGAGCGGCGAAGACGATGTATCCCGGGGGGACGCTCAGTTTAGGGACACCCTGAAAAGCAAAGCGTCCCCTGGGGTCCGTGGTGGTTAGAAACCCAATCTGTAGGAAGTGAATCGTAGTCTCGTTGAGAAAGTGGAAGGTAGACGTGGGCGCCTGCCACAGGGTTGCCCGTTTCATCCTTGACAAAGCCCCTAACCTCCCCCTGGAAGGAGAGAGGGGTTAGGACCAGCCAAATAAGGACTAAGTGCCCTACCATATTTTTATTATACACGAAAAAAAGCTTGGCGGGAGTCAAGGGTGACACTGGTGCTTTCGGCTTGTGTTTGAGAGGGCAGACGCCTTGCGGGGGCTGGGGTTGGAAGTGGGGGATATAATGGGGTTGTGGTGAATGAGGAGCGCCTGGTGGCGCTTTTCCAACGGTTGTGCCAGATCAATGCGCCCCCCTTACAGGAGCGCGCGAGCGTAGATTTTGTAGCGTCCTATCTTTCGCGGTTGGGGCTGGAGGTGTGGGAGGATAAAGCAGGGGGAAGGCTCGGGGGGAATGCGAACAATCTGTATGCCCGTCTGCCAGGAACGAAGGCGGGCGTGCCTGGGATTTTTTTCTCTGCGCATTTTGATACGGTAGAGCCGACAGAGGGTTTGCGGATTGTGGAGCGAGAGGGGTGTTTTTATAGTGATGGGAGCACCATTTTAGGAGCGGATGACAAGGCGGGGATGGCTCCTGCGATAGAGGCGGTGGAGTGCTTACGGGAGTTGGGGATAGACAGGGGGGATGTTTTTTTGGTGTTTACCGTTGCGGAGGAGATCGGTTTGAAAGGTGCACGTGAGAGCGTGGTAGAGGATTTGGGTGTTCAGTTCGGGTATGTGCTGGATACGGGTCCTCCCGTGGGGTCTTTTATCAACAAGGTTGGGAGTCATGATAAGTTTGTGGCGCGCATTTTGGGGAAGCCGGCGCATTCCGGGAAGGACCCGGAAGAGGGGATCAGTGCCATCCAGGCGTGTGCTCGCGGAATAGCGAAGATGAAGTTGGGGCGCATTGATGAGGAGACCACTGCTAACGTAGGGTTGATCCGTGGCGGTACCGCGATGAATGTGGTTCCTGCGCAGGTAGAGGTGGTGGGGGAGGCGCGGAGTTATGATGTGCGGAAACTTGAGGAGCAAATGCACCATATGCGGAGTTGCCTGGAGGAGGGTGCCAGGGGGATGGGTGCCGAAGTGGACTGGAAGGAAGAACGGATGTATTTGGGCTATGAGATTCCGGATTCGGCCGATGTTTTACGGGTGGCGCGAGAGTCGGCTCGCCGTCTCGGTTTTGAGGGCTCGGTGCGGGCGACGTTAGGGGGCAGTGATGCCAATGTCTTCAATGCGAAGGGGGTGCTCGCGCTGGTGTGTGGGACGGGGATGCGCGACATTCACACGCATAAGGAGTCGGTATCCCGGAAGGATTTGGTGGATCTGGCGCGATTGTTGGTGGAGATCGTTCGGGTGGTGGCAGGTTCGTGATATGAATATAAAAAGGAGGCGAGGGAAGTGGGTGTGGGTGTTTGGGGCTGGGTGGTTATGCCTGATGGGTGCAGGATGTTCGGGAGGAGATATGCCAAAGCAGGCGGAGGGAGTGGTGCCCATTGAGTATCCCCAGGCTGAGCACTACGTAGGCAAGCGAGTGAGGTTCACGGCGTGGATACTGGGTGAAGGGAAATCGTTTCGGACGCCTGGTCCTCCCGAATTTTTTTATTACGTGTTGGTGCCCCATCCTGAGGTGGATTGGAAAGCGATAGCGGAGGGGCAGGCAAGAGCCGAGGAGGAAGTCAAACGGCTGTCGCACGCTGTGGGAGAGGGGATGACTTTAGAGGATACGGGGACTTACAGGCGGACTTTGCAGATGCTGGATGAGTACCGGGCATTAATTCAGGCTCAGGAAGAGATGCCGGAGGCGAAGATATGGGGGAAACTTGGGCGAAAGATGTTTGGGGAGGTGTATGGTGTGATGCCGGATTTGCCGGATTCTTGGGAAATAAAGACGCGCTCGGAGCTCGTGAAGGCTTATGAGGCGCTTCTTTATCGCTTTCGCTTGTTGATGGATTCCGCGGAGGTTGAGTTGACGGGGACTTTGTATCGGAGTGGAGATAAGGATGCGGAAGGGGCTCCCTTCCCTGCCACTGCCCAGACCAAGCCCTTTGTGGTTGTGGTGGATAGCGTGAGGGTTTTGCGGACGGCAAGAGACCTTGTTGGAGAAGGGGGTCCGCCAGTGTCGGCGCCCGTTGGGGAAGAATCGCGATAGGAAAGGGCTTAGGTGCTGGTAAGGTGGCGTAGTTCCTTTTCTGCCCACTGCAGGAATTCGTTTTCCTGAAGGGGTTCGGGGAAGATACGGGGCTTTCCGAAGCGTACCCTGACGATTCGGAGGGCGGGTCTTGGAAAGATTTTGCGGTAAGGGATGATGCGGTTGGTGTTGATGAGCCCACAGCAGATGACGGGGACGGGAGCGCGCTTCAGGATAAGGGCAGCTCCTGCTTGGAGGGGTTGGAGGGTTCCTGTTTCGCTCACGTGTCCTTCGGGAAAGATGACGACCGCTTCTCCCTTCTGAAGAAGTTCTACTGCGGTGCGGATGGCATTTTTATCGGGTGCTCCCCGGCGCACGGGGAAGGCATGGAGGAGGCGAATAAGAGGGGCGAGGATGGGTATGGAGAAGAGTTCGGCTTTTGCCATAAAGTAGGCGGGGCGCGGAAGGGCATATCCGATAATGGGCGGGTCACAATCACTGATGTGGTTGGCTAATACCAGGAGGGGCCCCTTTCTTGGCACGTTCTTGCGGTTTTCTACGATCACAGGACCGAAGAAGGGGAGGAGGATGGTGAGGAGTATCTTGCCGATGGGATAAAAAACCCATCTGAAGAACATACCCTAAACTTACCTGAAAGGGGCAAGGAGGCGCTTTTAGGGTAGGATAGAGATGAGGAGGTATATGGGTGGAACTCTGGATTGTTGTTTTGGGAGTGGGAGGGTTTGCGTTGGTGGCGGTGTTTTTGGGGATGGTGATCCGGGCACAAGGTCGGAGGGCGGAGGAGTCCGCCCGGAGGTTGGCGGAGGCATTGGGGGGAGTGATGGAGCGTGCCCGAGACCTGGAGCGAGTGGTGCAGGCGGTAGCGGTGGTTCAGGGGGAATTCACCAGTTTGCGGGACAGGGTTGTTTCCCTGGAGTCTTCCCAGCGTGCGGAGCTTTCCTCTGTTCGGGATAGTGTGGGGCAGGTGCAGAGAGATGTTTCTGCTTTGCGAGAGCGGGTGGGTTCGTTGGAGCAGGCGCAGGACAGAACCTCCAGCGCTCTGGCGAGTTCTACTCAGACTCTTGCTTCTTTGGTGGAAGGGGTGCAGAAAGAGATTGAGAAGCTTTATGAACGTGCCCAGGCGAGGGAGGAGATGGAGCGTCGGACAGCGGAGTCCTTACGGCGTTTGGAGGGGGTGATGGCGGGGAGTGCCTCACGGGGCTTAGCGGGAGAGGGATTAGTGGAGAGTTGTTTTTCGGTTTTGCCAGCAGAATGGCTTGAGCGCAATGTGATGATCCGTGGCTCTGTAGTGGAATTTGCTTTGAAATTACCTAACAATTTGCTTCTTCCCATTGATAGTAAGTTTCCCGCGATAGATTTGGTTGAGAAGTTGAGCCTTGCGGAGGACATAGAAGAGCAGAAGATTTTGAGGAGAGAGGTTGAGAGGAAGGTGGAGGAGAAGATGCGGGAGGTTACGAAATACTTAGATCCCAACAAGACTTTGACGTTTGCGGTGGCGGTGGTTCCGGATGCGGTATATGATTTATGCTCTTCGGTGCGTGCCCGGGGACTTCAGATGGGTGTGGTTTTAATCAGTTATAGTCTTCTGGTTCCGTTTTTGATGTTGGTTTTGAAGTTTCAGTTAGAGGCGTTGCGTTCGCTGGATGTCCAGCGGTTAAAGTCTTTTCTGGATACGGCGGAGGGCGTGGTGCGCTCCCTTCAGGAGGAGTTGGACCAGCGTTTTTCGCGGTCATTGAAGATGCTGGAGAACTCGGGGGATGCGTTACGGCAGGGGGTAGGGCAGTTGAGTTCCGTGATGGGGGGTCTTCGGGCACTGGGGGCGGGTGAGGAAAACTCTGGGGAAAACGCGGGGAAAAGTACATAGGTAAGGGTGGGAAAAGTGCCCCCTGATAAAAAGTCAGGGTAAAGGGGCTATTTTCCCCGGGGGAGCATCAAAATCGCAAGATATAGCGTCTATAATAGAGCCAAGCCCCCAGATATGCCAAGGGCAGGCTGGGTGGGAAATGGCGGGTCTATCCTATGAAATGTCCAATTTGTGGCTATCCTGAAGACCGGGTGATAGAGAGCCGTCCCGTACGCGAGGGTGCGGTGATCCGACGGCGCCGGGAATGCTTGCGTTGCGGGCGTCGCTATACCACCTTTGAGGAAATTGAGGAGCAGAGGTTGATGGTGGTGAAGAAGGATGGCCGTCGCGAGCCTTTTCAAAAGGGCAAGGTTGTGGCGAGTATGGAGATTGCGTGCAGGAAGAGACCCATTCCCACCTCTGTGTTGCATTCTGCTGCGGATGAAGTGGAACGGCGAATGCGGGAACCCCAGGAACCGGAGGTGCCCTCATCCCTGATTGGCGAGATCGTTTTGGAACTTTTAGGGGAGATAGATCCGGTGGCGTATGTGCGCTTTGCAAGTGTCTACCGTGAATTTGAAGACCCCGAAGAGTTCCGAAAAATCGTTGCCACTTTGAATCGGCAGAGGCGCACGGCGAGTGCCCGGCGGGGGGAATGAGCAGATAGAACAAAGGGAGAAAATTCTATGCAGATAAGTCGCTACTATACGAAGAAGGAAGAAGGTCCCTATGCGGGGATAGAGTTTGAGGCGCGGCGTTCGGAGATACGAAATCCCGATGGATCCCTGGTCTTTGAGATGGAAGAGGTGTGGGTTCCGCGGGAATGGTCTCAGGTGGCTACGGACATCCTCGCTCAGAAATATTTTCGCAAGGCGGGCGTTCCGCAGGGCGATGGCACTTTGGGTTCGGAGAAAGATGCTCGCCAGGTGTTTCATCGGTTGGCAGGGTGCTGGCGCTATTGGGGCGAGAAGTATGGCTATTTTGATACGGAAGAGGATGCCCAGGCTTTTTACGATGAACTTTGCTATATGCTGGCGAAGCAGATAGGGGCTCCCAACAGCCCGCAATGGTTTAACACGGGTCTTCACTTTGCTTATGGGATTGCAGGTCCTCCGCAAGGGCACTGGTATGTGGATCCCGAGACGAAGGAACTTTGCCGGAGTGAGAGCGCGTACGAGAGGCCTCAACCCCACGCCTGCTTCATCCTGTCGGTAAAGGACGACCTGGTAAACCCGGGTGGGATTATGGATTTGTGGACTCGCGAAGCCCGCATATTCAAGTACGGCAGTGGCGTGGGCACTAATTTTTCGGCTTTGCGAGGGGAGGGCGAGCCTTTGAGTGGGGGAGGGAAGTCCAGTGGTCTTATGTCATTTTTGAGGGTTGGGGACCGGAGTGCGGGGGCGATCAAGTCGGGGGGTACGACCCGTCGTGCGGCGAAGATGGTGTGTTTGGATGTGGACCATCCCGATGTGGAAGAGTTTATCAAGTGGAAAGTGATAGAGGAGCAGAAGGTTGCCTCGCTGGTGGCGGGGTCTCGGCTGTGCCAGAAGCACTTGAACGCCATTATGCGGGCTTGTTACGAATGGGACAACGAGGCAGAGCGGTTTGATCCCCTTCGGAATGCTCGGTTGCGGGATGCGATTGCTTCGGCGAAGGCGGTGGAAATTCCCTTGAACTACATTCAGAGGGTTATCCAACTTGCCCAATGCGGATACCGATCTATAGAGTTTCCCGTTTATGATGTGGATTGGGATTCTGAGTCCTATCGGACTGTAAGCGGGCAGAACTCTAACAACTCGGTGCGGGTGACGAATGAATTTCTCCAGGCGGTTTTAGAGGGTCGTGAGTGGAAGTTATTGCGCCGAACGGATGGTAAGGTGGCGAAAGTTGTTCAGGCGAGGGACCTTTTTGATGAGATTTGTTACAGCGCCTGGGCTTGTGCGGATCCTGGCTTGCAGTTTGACACGACGATAAACGAGTGGCATACCTGCCCCGCGGGGGGACCCATTCGTGCCAGCAACCCCTGTAGTGAATATATGTTTTTGGACGACACCGCTTGCAATCTGGCGAGTTTGAACTTAGTGAAGTTCTACGACCCGGAGACGGGCAATTTTGACTTGCGAGGCTATCGCCACGCCATTCGTCTCTGGACGATAGTGCTGGAAATCAGCGTTTTGATGGCACAGTATCCCAGCCCGGAGATTGCTCGGCTTTCTTATGAGTATCGCACCCTGGGCTTGGGGTATGCGAACCTTGGGGCGCTCTTGATGCAGATGGGGATTCCTTATGACAGCGGGCAGGGGAGAGCGATTGCGGGGGCGCTGACGGCGATTATGGGAGGAGAGGCTTATGCGACGTCTGCAGAGATGGCGAGGGAATTGGGTCCTTTTCCGGAATATCCGAGGAACCGCGAGGCAATGCTGAGGGTGATCCGGAATCACCGGCGCGCGGCTTATAACGCCCCCAGGGAGGATTACGAAGGCTTGTCCATCACGCCGGTGGGAATTGACCCGGATGAGTGCCCTACGGAACTTCTGGCAGAGGCTCGCCGCGCCTGGGATCGCGCCTTAGAACTCGGGGAAGCTCACGGCTATCGCAACGCCCAGGTGACGGTGTTAGCCCCTACGGGAACCATTGGGCTTCTTATGGATTGTGATACCACGGGGATAGAGCCTGATTATGCCCTGGTGAAGTTCAAGAAATTGGCGGGCGGGGGGTACTTCAAGATTATCAATCAATCGGTGCCTGTGGCTCTTCGCAGGCTGGGCTACAACGTGGAGCAGATTGAGGATATTGTTCGGTACTGCGTGGGGCATAGCACTCTGGCGGGAAGTCCTGCTCTTTCCCACAAGGCGCTCAGGGATAAAGGGTTTACGGAGGATGCCCTGCATCGCCTGGAGCGGGCACTGGAACTTGCGTTTGATATCCGATACGTTTTCACGCCAGAAGTGTTGGGGATAGATTTTTGTAAGGAGCATTTAGGCTTCACCGAGTCGCAGATGAATTCTCCCGACTTTGACCTTCTTGCAGAGTTAGGCTTTACGAAGGAAGAAATAGAGATAGCCAACGAGTATGTGTGTGGCGCTATGACGATAGAGGGCGCCCCCCACCTTAAACTGGAGCACTACGCGGTGTTTGATTGCGCCAATCGTTGCGGGCGTCGGGGAACGCGATTCATCTCCCCGGAAGGACATATCAAAATGATGGCTTCTGCCCAGCCTTTCATCTCTGGGGCGATCAGCAAGACCATCAACCTTCCCCACACGGCGACCATTGAAGACGTCAAGAATGCCTATCTTCTTTCCTGGCAGTTGGGGTTGAAGGCGAACGCGCTCTATCGGGATGGCTCTAAGTTGAGCCAGCCGCTCAGTTCGGCGGGTGATGTGGTGGCGTCAGCTTTGTTGGAGATTCCTGCTGGGTCTTCTCTGGTGGAGCAAACCGCTCACAAGCTGGTGTATCGCTATCTGGCGCGCCGTCGGCAGTTGCCCAATCGCCGTCGGGGATACACCCAGAAGGCAAGAGTGGGGGGGCATAAGGTGTATCTGCGCACGGGTGAGTATGAGGATGGCACCTTGGGCGAGATTTTCATAGACATGCATCGTGAAGGAGCGGCGTTCCGGAGTTTGATGAATTGCTTTGCCATTGCGGTGTCGCTTGGCTTGCAATATGGAGTTCCCCTTGAGGAGTTTGTGGAGGCGTTTGTCTTCACTCGTTTTGAGCCGAATGGGCCCGTCCAGGGCAATGACCACATCAAGATGGCTACCTCGGTGATTGACTACATCTTCCGCGAGCTGGCGGTGACCTATTTGAACCGGCGAGACTTTATGCAGGTTTCCGAGGAGGATCTCCGAAGCGATTCCATAGGTAGACCCAGAGACGAGACGCCAGAGTTTGTGGAGGAAGAGGTGGTTAATGACCATCACACGGATCCCACGGTGCCTGGGCAATCTGTTGAGGACCACGAGAGTGCGGGATTTCGGCTTCCTCCCCTTCGGGAGAGACCAAGAGAACAAAGAGTGCGTGCAGTAACGGGGTCATCGGTAAGCGAGCAAATATGGAAAGCGCGCCTTCAAGGTTACGAAGGAGATCCCTGTCCTGAATGCGGTCAGTTTACGATGGTGAGAAACGGCACCTGTCTAAAATGTGTGAGTTGTGGAGCCACCAGTGGGTGCAGTTAACTTCTTCCTGACCTGACTCTGCGGACGTTTTCCCAATAAAAGGAAGGGAAACCTTTGCTTCTTCACGGGGCTTTCTTGCGTCCTTACTTATGGCTGGAAATGCTGAGGATTTTGTGTGTTCAGAGAGGCGAAATGCCTGAGGATGAGTTTATCCTTTTACAGAATCAAGGGGTGCTAAAAGTGTGTCTGACGGGGTTTATGCTAACGGAGGAGAGCGTTATCCGGGGAGGGAGGGCGCCCGATCCTTCGCGGACGTTTGTGTTTTGCGAGGATGTCTGGATGCCTCCTGGCACGTATGCCATTGTGGTAACAGGCAGGGGCGAAGATGGCTGGCGTCGCTGTCGGGATGGCACTCTGGTGTATCACGCTTTTTGGAATCGGGAGCACGTGGTGTGGAGCACTCGGGATGAGCCCGTCCACCTTCTGGGGATTGTGCATACTCGGGCACCCGAGGAATGGCAAAAAGACCCTGCTTTAGTACTGCGAAGCGCCCTCCGCCGATGAAATGAGTACTTTTTATTGATTATGTGGAAAACCCCCATTTTCTGGTGCAAGGGGGGAGAGCAGAAAGGTCTCCGAGGCGTCTATACTTAAGGGGAGAGGCTCGTCACCAAGGAAAAGGTGGTAACGGAGGACGGGGCAGGATGCCCCCAGCCTCTCCTGCTCCTTCTTTAGGAGGGCGGTTAGGAGCAAGCGCTTGATGGCTCTTCTTCCAAGAAGGGGTGGGCTTTTGCAAGAGCGTTGTGAGCAACCCGTGTGTAAGTAGAGGAAGTATGAACGTGGAACTCAATCCCGCCTGCCAGGAACTTATTAGAGCGCTGGACCTTGCCGTGATGCAGGAGAGTGTGGAGGCGAAGACTTCCGCGGTGAAGGAAGCGCTTTGCCGGGCGATTGCCGGGGGGCTTTCCCTTCCAGACCCCTTCCGCCAACCTTGCGAGGAACGGTATGCCCGTCGCCTCCTCTACCAGAGTCCAGATCTCGGATACACCGCGCTGGTAATGGTGTGGGCACCTCATCAGGGGACGCCTTTGCATGACCATTCGGGGATCTGGTGTGTGGAGGGGGTTGTGGATGGGCAGATAGATGTTACTCAGTATGAGTTAGAGGAGGAGAGGGGTGGCTTGTGTCGGTTTTCCTGCCGGGGCACCGTGCGTGCGGGGGTGGGAAGTGCGGGCTCCCTCATTCCTCCGTTTGAATATCACACGATTGCCAACGCTCTGGAGGATGCCTGCAGTCTTACCATCCACGTTTACGGGGGAGAAATGAAGGAATGCTGTATTTTTGAGCCGGTGGGTGAGGGGTGGTATGAGCGGAAACGCCGAGTTTTGACTCTCACTTCTTGAACACATTGGTATAGGGCGGCGTCCCGCTGGGTCTTTCGTCCCAATGGGGGCGAGGGGAGCGTCCCAAGGACATTTTTAAGCGTATAATCAAGCAACAGGTGGAATACCCGCCTTATAGGAGGACAATGATGAAGCGAAGTCACGGGTTGTTTGCTCCGAAAGCCTTTGCAGGGCTGGCGCTGACTGCGGGCGTTGCGGTGGCGAGCATTGCGGTCCTGAATTTGTTCCAGCGGGAAGGGGAGGCGGCAGTCAAACTTGTGCCTGCGGATGCGATGCTGGTGGTTTCCTTTGACAACACTCCTTCCCCTGCTCAGGCGGTTTTGTATAACCGGATTGGCGATGCGGTGAAGTCCAGCGGGATGGACCGGTGGATTGATGACCTTTTGAGCCAGTGGGATCAGGGTACGGGTGCCCTTGCAGAACTCCGCTCTTATGTGCGAGGAAGTTTTGCGGTGGCGCTCTTTCCAGGGGAGGATGTGAAGAAGCCTGATGGTCTGGTGGCGGTGAGCCTGAGCAACCCGGCGGGAGCAGAGAACCTGCTTCGGGAATATTTGCATTCCGAGGTGCGCGAGGGCATGCGCTTTTATTGGGGGGAGAAGAGGGATGGCTATATCGCCTTTTATGAGGGATATGCCCTTTTGAGCAATAAGCATGAGGTTATCCTGCGGGCGCTTGCGGTGGCGGAGGGGAAGGCTCCCAGTGTGTATGATGATGCTAATTTTCAATCCGCAAGGCGAGTCCTTCCGCCAGATGCCACTTTGATGTTTTTCGTCAATGGGCGTGCGGTTGCCCAGGGTGATCCGGAGGCTGTGAAGGGCTTTCAGGCGCTGGGCATTAATCGCGAGGGCTGGTTCTCGCTGGGTGTCACCTTGCGTGAGGAAGGGGTGAGGATAGATGGGGCTTTGCCGGCGCTGGAAGCGGGGCTTTCGCGGGCGCTTAGGGAAGCGGGCGCTCTCAATTTCAGAGGTATGGGGAATTTTCCAGGCGGTGCGGTGGGGATGATGGGGGTGAGCAACCCTGCGCGGTTCCTGGAATTCGTCCTGGAATTAGCCCAGACAGATCCTAAGGGTGCGGAAGACGCAGAGCGTGGAATTCGGCAATTGGAGGCGCAAAGCGGAATGTCCTTCGAGCAGGAGTGGCTCCCTGCTTTTCGTGGGGAACTCCTCGGCGCCCTTTATGCTCCTGCGCGTGCGGGGGAAAACCCACAAGTCATTCTTGGATTGGACAATCAGCACGACGGCAAGGCGACGGAATTTGTGGTGAAGTTTTTTGAGAGAGCCAACGAAGGGGCGTTTGACACGAAGGATAAGCGACCGCGGTTCACGGTGGAGGCGCTTTCCGGATGGAAGGTCTATCGCCCGACGGACAATCCCAATGTTGCCTTTGCGGTTTCTGACCAGCAGGTGCTTTTGGTGACGAGCCCTGACCTCCTGGAGAGAATTGTGAGCGGGGATCTTCGGAGCAACTTGCTTGATGACTCCAACCTGTCAAAAGCCATTGGGGAAAATCCCCGTTTGCACTTCAGGCTGGACGCGCAAAAGATTGTGGAAGCCATAGAGCGTTCGGGTGATCTTCCTCGGGGTGTGGACCTCAAGAGCGTGCTCACGGGAGAGGATTTGACGGTGACCATCACGATGGATGGGCAGTTTGCGCGTCTCCATATACTGGTACCAGTAGATGTCCCGAACTTCATTCGGGCATTTATGCGTGCGGTGGGTGGGGGCGCCTACGTTGACGTTAGGGCTTAGAAAGTTTTAGATAGTAATACAACCCAGAAAGGTAATAAATGGACAAGCAGAAGATACGAAAAATCGTGAGAGAAGCCTATGGTAAGATTGCTCAAGAGGAAGGGGGTTGTGGGTGTGGCACTTGTGGACCGGACACAAAGGAATTTGCTAAATCTATTGGCTATTCGGAGGAAGAATTAAGGGTTATCCCGGACGAGGCTAACTTGGCTCTCAGTTGTGGGAATCCAACAGCCTTAGCCAGCCTCAAAGAAGGTGAGGTGGTGCTTGATCTGGGTTCAGGAGCGGGGCTTGATTGTTTTCTTTCAGCGGCTAAAGTTGGTCCAAGAGGCAGGGTTATTGGAGTGGATATGACTCCAGGAATGATTGAGAGGGCAGTGAAGAATGCCGAGAAGAATGGTTTTGAAAATGTTGAGTTTAGGCTTGGCGAGATTGAAGATTTGCCTGTAGAAGACAATTCTGTTGATGTCGTTATAAGTAATTGTGTCATCAACCTCTCGGTTGATAAACCAAGAGTCTTTCAGGAAATTTATAAAGTCTTAAAGCCAGGGGGAAGGATAGCGATTTCTGATATTGCCCTTCTCAAGGAACTCCCCAAGGAGATCCAAGAAAGCGTAGGAGCGTATGTAGGGTGTGTTGGAGGGGCAATACTGGTTGACGAGTATAAAAAAATCGTTGAGGCGTCGGGGCTAAAGGATGTCAGGATTAGTGTTAGGAGTTCTTCGGCTTGTATTGACCCTAACACAAAAGACCCTATGGGCAGAGGCATTTTGGACGGTTTGGGAGAGAATGAGTCCCTTGAAGGATGTATAGTTAGTGTTTATGTGGAGGGACGAAAATGACAAAGATTGAAGCCCGCCCTTTGCGGATCTCCTTGCTCCGCTCGGGGGTGGCTATCGCCCTTGCCTAACAGCGGATAAAAGGGAAATCAAAGATTTCCCCACGTTGCCTTCGGCAACTCCTTTTATCCGCAAAGTTGGTGCGGTGGCTTAGCGGAGTGTGAGGGGCTTCCTCACGCTTCGGGTTCTGGGGGTGGCGTGGTTTCGGTGGTTTCCGGGGTTTCGGTGCTCTCGGCTTGGGATTCGGGGGTTGGGGGTGGTTCTTCGGTTTTCTTTTTTCGGGTTCTTTTGGGTTTAGTGGGCGCTTCCGCGGAGGCGGTGGTTTCGACGGGGGCAGGGGCTTTAGGCTTGCGTCCTCGCTTTTTGGGTGGGGCTTTTTCCGCTTCTTGAGGGGGTGCCTGGGTGGGTGCCGGGGTTGGGGCGGGCTGGCGGATGCCCGCACGGATTTCCCGTAGGATTTGCTTGATTTTCTTCTCTTTTCGGTGTCGTCTTCGGCGAAGTTCCTTTTGGCGGATTCTCATAGGTTGGACTCCAAGAATACCTTATGGGGTGGGGTATCCTTTTGTTGGGACGAGACGCCGAGAGGGGCTCGTTCCTTTTTTGCCGAAAATCCCACACTCAGGAGGAGCTTATGCCCAAAACCTATGCTGTTCTCGGTTCCGGAATGCAAGGCACCGCTGCGGCTTATGACCTTGCCCTTTATGGTGAGGCGGAGCGGATCTTTATGGGGGATGTTAGTGAGGAACAGGCAGTTCGGAGTTCGGAGCGGGTGAACCGCTTGGTAGGTCGCGCCGTTTGTGTGCCTCGGCGCGTGGATGCTTTGAATGAGAAGGAACTGGAGGATTTTTTGACCCCTGCGGATGTGGCACTTAGTTGCGTTCCTTATTGGATGCATCCTTATGTCGCCCCGGTGGCTATCCGGAGTATGACTTCTATGGTGGATATGGGGGGAGACACGGAAGTGACCCTCCAAACATTGGGTTTGGACGAGGCGGCGAAATCGGCGAACGTTTCCATTGTGCCGGATACGGGATTGGCGCCTGGCTTGGTGAACAGTCTGGCTACCTATTTGATGGAGAGGTTTGATGAAGTGGAGGACGTATTGCTTTACTGTGGGGGTCTTCCGCAGGTTCCGCGACCGCCTTTTTATTATATGCTGGTCTTTAACATAGAGGGGTTGGTGGCGGAATATACGGATAAAGCCCTGGCGATAAGGGAGGGGAAGTTGGTGGAGTTAGAGACCTTGACGGATCTGGAGTATGTAGAATGGGAGGGCATTGGGAAGTTAGAGGCTTTTGTGACGAGCGGGGGCACAAGCACCGCTCCTTATACTTTTGAAGGAAAGGTGAGGACTTATGAGTACAAGACGCTTCGCTTCCCAGGGCATTGTGAGAAGATGCGTGTGTTTATGGAGAGCGGGTTCTGGGATACTGAGCCGGTGCAGGTCAATGGTTGCAAGGTTTCTCCAAGAAAGGTGTTTTACAGGGTTATGGAGAGAGTTTTGAGGCGCAAAGAAGGAGAGAAGGACCAGGTGTTGGTGCGCGCCAGAGTTACGGGGATCGAAAAGGGAACAAAGAAGACCTATCAAATAGACATCCACGATAAGCAGGATGAGAGGACGGGCTTCACGGCGATGGAGCGGATGACGGGCTTTCCCACAGCCATCTATGCGATAGAGATCGCGCGGGGCAACGTTCCGCCCGGATGCTGGCGGTATGAGCTGGCGGTGCCGGGCAGGGTGGTGGTATCCGAATTAAAAAATCGGGGAATTCCCATCCAGGAGTATGAAGTTTAGCTGAGTTGACGGCGTTTATCGCGTGAAACTGCGGGGAGCCTTGCCTTCCTCGGGGGCTGGGGACACCAGCACGAGTTTGTTTGAAGACTCGGGCTCATAGATCCACTCCAGTGCCTCCAGGCGAGGGTTGAGCCCCTCCAGGGTCTCCACCTTCTTGGGGTTCAGGATCACCTGGTTTTCTCGCACGATCCAGGTGCCGGTAGCCACCGGGATGCTCCCCTGTTTCAAAGTGAAGCGGTTGATGCCGTCTTCCGCAGCTTCTAACTCCAGGATTACCTGTGTGGGGTTCCGAAGGAGGGCTTGCATCATAGGAGAGGCGTTACCCGAGACTGTTACATCGCCCCGCCATTCGCCTGCAAGACCCTTTTCGGTTACCCCGCATCCCATTGGGAGCAGAAGGAGACTGGCGAAGAGTATCCAACTCCAGCGTTTCATAAAGTTATTATAATCCACTTCGGGGGATGGGGAGGGGTGCCTGGGGCGCCTACGGGGCAATATGTGCTACAAATTCTATGCTGATGAGACCAGCGGGGCTGACCCTGGGCATAGAAGAAGAAGTGTTTATTTTGGAGCGGGGGCGATTGCTCCCGACTCTCCAATCCCTGGACTATTTGCGACGCCTGTTCTGGAAAAGCCCCCGCAAGTATGCCCTTCGGACTGCCTCCAACTTTGCACGGGGTCCCGAGAGGCGGGAGTGTTTTATGGGGAGTGTGGAGATTTCCACAGATATGCACTCGGACGTGGAGAGCTTGCTAAAGGATTTACGGGAGAGGAGGACGGAACTCGCCCGTGTGACGGAAGGCGTGATCGCCGCGGTGGGGGCTTTGTTCACTTTGAATTCTCGCTTTAACACCGCAGGGACCCACATTCACATCGGTGCTCCCCCGGAGATGCGAGAGCGTCTCTATAGGAATCTCGCTTACTTTGCCCCTGTGTGGGGAGTTTGTTCGGCGAATAGTCCCTGGGCGGGGGGGAAGCCCTATGGTTTGAGTTACAGGATGGCAGAGCCAGGGTGCCTGGGTCCTTTACGGGAGGACCCCGAGTATCGTTTTCAGGATGTGATTTTCAGCAAACGGCTTAAGACGGTGGAACTGCGATTATTGGACCCTGTTCCGGAGTGGGAGCGTCTTGAGGCGATAGTTCGCTCGGTGTGGGGGGTGGCGCAGTGGGAAGGGGAGGCTCCCTTTTCCCGAGAAGAGTATAACTCTGAGCGCCAAAGTTGGACACATTTCGGAATAACGCCTTATGTGGAGCGCCTTTGGGAAGAGCTTGGGGAGATAGGGTTTCTGGAGCGCCGTTTTCTGGAGAGTCCGCTTTCGCGTCGTTTGGATGGTGTGGCGCGGAAGGGTGGGGTGTGGTCCGCCTACGAGGAAGCGGACCGTTTGTGGCGGGAGGTGACGGGTGTGTTTGCGCGGAGGTCCGGTTATTCTCGCTGGCGTGCTTTGGCGGGGTTTTTGGGATACTATGCTATCCGCGTTCCCTATGTGGTTTATAAGGGGTATCGGGAGTGGTACGGATAGGTTCGTTTCTGCTTGCGCGGGCTTGCTGGACGATTTGCCTGACGTTTTCCAGGAGCCTTGGCACCTCATAGACATAGCCGTCTTTGATGGTGTAGGCGATGCCCCCTCCCCAGCGGTGCTTTCCCTCTTCATAGATGCCGGTTCCTGTGGGATAGAGTAATTTGAGATTGCGGAGGGGATTGCCATTGACGAGGATGAGGTCGGCTTTATATCCCGGGCGAATTCTTCCGAGTTCGTGGGCTTTGCCGAGGATGAGGGCACCATTAGAGGTGGCGTGTTTGATGACATCTGAAGGGTGAAAGCCCGCCTCTTGATGGAGTTCCAATTCCCGGAGGTAGCCGAAACCGTAGAGCCGGTAGATGTATCCTGCGTCTTCTCCGGTGCCGATGATCCCGCCTTTTTCTGCGAATTCTCTCAAGGCTCGGAACCAGATTTGGTAATTGTTTTTCCATTCAATTTCGTCTTCCGTGGTCCACTCTACGAAGAAAGACCCGTGATGGAGGAGGTTAGGTTTGAAGAACTCTTCCAGAGCAGGATGGAGATAATCTTTGAACCAGGGTTGGTTTTGCGCGGCGTTCAGGTCGCGAGTGGCTTCGTAAATGCTGAGGGTGGGGTCCCAGGCGACGCCGGCGTCCACCATTGCCTGGAGCACCTGGCTTAGTTTTTTGGGGTCTGCTTCTTTCCAGAGCCTCCCCGCCCATCGGAAGCGATAGAGTTCGTTGGAGTAGTTATATTCGGGTGGGAATTTTTGTGAGCCGTAGGGCAAAGCGGCATCGGGGATTCCGTACCAGTGCTCTATGCTGGTGGTTCCCCCTTTTATATCATCCCAGGCGTCGGTTTCCTCCACTCCGGCGTGATGGGCGACGCGCAAGCCCAGTTTTTTGGCTTCGTCCAGCAGGGCGAGCATAGGTTCGCGGTCCATTCCGTGGATTTTTAGTCCGTCTGCTCCGCGTTCTTTGGCTCTGCGGACGCTTTCTCGTGCTTGCTCGGGGGTGCCTCCCCCTGCAGTCATATAGAGGAAAAGTCGTGGAGCTCTGATTTCTCCGGAGGCGCTTTGCTCCCTCAGCCGTAAGGCTTTGGTGGGGTCGCTTCCCACGTCTCTCACAGTGGTGATGCCACAGGCGAGCCAGAGGTCTAATTGATATTCAAAGGGCATAGGAATACCGGCGCGGTTGTCCTGGAGGTGACCGTGGAGGTTAATAAATCCTGGCAGGAGGTAGCGATTTTCCCCTTCCAGGATTGCGTCAAATTCTCCCCGAGCGGGTCCGATGGAGGCGATGCGGTCCTTTTCCACCACAACGTTGGTGGGCCCAAAGGGGGGTCTTCCTGTTCCGTCCACCACGATGACGTTGCGGATAAGCAGACGGGCGTATTGTTTGCTATGTTCGGGAGGATTTTGGAAGACGACAGGTGCGGGAAGGAGAAAAGGTGTCAAGGCGAGAAGGGTCACATCTTTATTTTCGCCGAAGGGATTGAAAGTCCTTTTTTGATGGAGGGACAACTGTGAGGGGTGTCTTATGCGTTTTCCCGGGCGTCGGGGGATGCCCAGAAGGCGGGGGGCATTTCAAAGGCTTCTATCTCCAGCGGGGGCAAGGGGAGCGGATGCGCCGGCTCTTGGGAGGGGTGTTCCGGTTTTTCCAGGGCGGAGGCAAGGGAATGGAGGGATAAAGCTCCGAAGATGCGTTTAGAGAGTTCTGATTGGAGGAGGGCTTGAGGGTCCAGACGTGCTTTGAGCTGGAGGAAGCGCGTGATGGTCTCCTCCCCGAGAAATTGCCTCACGGTTTTTCGGTCCAGGAGGGCATCTTTGGCGAAGTAGAATCGCCCGCCGTTAGCCAGCACGATTTCGTCCATCGCCTGGCAGGTCCTTTGCAATCTTTCTTGAGTTTTGAGAGATAAGGGGAAATCCATTGCGAGTGAATATCCATCCACGGAGTGAGAGAGAAGGAAGGCGTCCTTCCGATGGCGTTTCATTACCACGAGGTAGGGGGGATGTCCCCTTTCCTGGCAGAGGCTTATGAGTTTTTCAAAGCAGATGGGTGCGGATTCTTTTGGGATGAAGCATTGGTATTGGATGAGGGCGCGGGGTTTGTAGGCAAGTTTCCAGTTGGGGACGCTGTCCAGCAGGAAGTTGAAGCGTACAAGAGGTTGGAGATAGGAATGCCCGTGTTCTCGTCTGGCGAGCCAGAATTTTGCCAAATTGACTGCCCGCATTCCGAGGTCTCGGGCAAAGGGTTTCATCAGGCGGTGCATTTGAGAGCGTGCGAGAATACCCAGGAAGGTATCGGGCAATCTCTGGCTTTCTGGTTTCAGGGACTCTTCGGGATGGGGGTCTTCTCCTTCTATGAGGTATCGGGCACCGTGGACCAGCCCTCGCCCTGCTTTACTGCCCGAGGCGAAGCCATCAATCCATCCGACCAGATAATCCGCCAAAGGCTCCCATTCACGAAAGGTCTCAAACGTTTCCTTCCAGTTACGGGTCCTCACAGCGGTAACTTTCAGGAACCCTGACCAGACTCGGTGGAGTTGAAGTTCAATATTGAGGATGGCGCCTAAAAGCCCGAACCCCCCAATGGCGGAATAGAAAAGTTCGGGGTTTTGGTGAGGGGTGCAGTGGAGGAGGCGCCCCTCAGGGGTCAGAAGGTCAAAGGAGCGCACGTGTTCCCCTATGGGTCCTGCCTTAAAGTTGTTCTTTCCGTGGATGTTGGCAGAGACCGCTCCTCCCAGGGTTACTTTTGCTGTACCGCTCACCACGGGGGGCCACCAGCCATCCTCTAAGACGTAATGCCAGAGTTGCTCCAGGGTCACTCCAGGCTCGCATAAAATGACCCCTGAGACAGGGTCCCATTTTAGGATTCGGTTCATTCGGGAGAGGTCAATGACCACTCCTTCCGAGCACTGGAAAGCATCGCCGTAACTATTGCCTGTCCCTTTGAGGCAGACGGAGCGTCGTGCCTGGCGCGCCTGTTGAAACGCTTCCTCAATTTCCCCCACGTGGGTGGGGCGGAAGACGTAGCCCATAGAGGCTGAAGACATTCCCCAGGCTTCCACTCGTTCCAGTCGGTTATGGGGCAGACGGGGGCTCATAAATTATTGATTATGATGGCTTATTTGGGGGCTCCGATGATGGGCGGTGAAGGAGTCTGTATGTGTATAGATTTTTGGGAGAAACATTTACTTTTCAGAAAAGTTCAATTTTTGCTCAACAGCCTATACTTTTTGGTTAGATAGAGAGTCGGCGAAAGATGGGGGACGGGATGGCTCGGATGATTTTGGAGACGAAGTACCATCGTGAAGGGATATAGGCGGTCTTTCCGAAGCGCCTTGCGGAGCGGAGAATGAGCCTGGCGGCGAGGTCTGCAGGGATAGTTCCAGGCAGGGGACTTCGTATGGCGGTCATAGGGGTCGCCACGGGTCCTGGTTTTACGGTAACGACGCTGACACCGAATTGGCTGAGGCGGTTGCGGAGGGATTCCAGATAGCACTCCAATCCTGCCTTGCTTGCGGAATAAGCGGGGTTTCCCCTTCTCCCCCTATCGCCCGCCACCGAGCCGATGCCCACAATCGTGCCCCCTTTTGCTCGTTCAAATCTTTTGGCGGCGGGGTTCAGCCATGCCATCGCCCCGATGAGGTTAGTTTCTATGATTTCGGCGTCCTTAAGGGTGTTGTATTCGTTGGGTGCGACGAGGGGCATCACGCCTGCAGAATAGATGATGAGGTCCAGCCCGTTCAAGAGGCTCACGCATTCATCAAATTTTTCTTCGGCGGAGGAGAAGTCTCGGACGTCGGCGCAGACGACGTGGGCAAGGTTCAGGGAGTTGCCGTTGATTTCCCTGGCAATGGCTTCCAGGCGTTCCCGGCGTCTTCCAACCAGAGCGACCGAACATCCCTGGGCGGTGAGTTGCCTGGCGAGGTGTTCTCCGATGCCTCCTGAGGCACCTACGACGATGGCTTTTTTCCAGAGGGGTGTCATCAAAGTTCTCTTTACCCGATAGGAGCCCAGGTTCGCAGGCAGGATTGTTTCGGGGGAGGGCGAACCATTAAGGTATGAAGATTTCTCCCCAAAATTTGGAGTTGTTAGAGACAAGGTTTTCGGGATATTTAGAGGGCGACCTTGTGGATGAGTTTATGTCGGAGTATGGGATTCAGTTTGCGGCGGGGCACTGGTGTGCGGGTGAATTTTTTGACCGTTTTTGTCCCGTTGGTTACAACAGTGATCGTGCTTTTGATAACAGCGTGCCTGCCCAGATAGAGCGTGTGGCTAAGGCGGGCATCAAGGGGATTGAGTTTCATGATGTCCTTTTCCTGGATAGGAAGTATCAGAAAGATCCGGGGAAGGTTGCAGAAGTGAAAGAGGCACTGGCGCACTGGAAACTGGTGGCGACAAATATGAATATGAACACCTGGACGGACCCGAAGTGGAAGTTTGGTGGTATCACGAATCCTGACAAAGGGGTGAGGGAGGATTGCCTGGCTTTGTGCTTGCAGGGGGTGGAAATAGCGCGAGAGTTGGGATGTGTGAGTTGCAATTTGTGGCCCGGCTCGGATGGCTGGGATTATCATTTTGAGGTTGATTACGGGAAGCGGTTGGACTGGTATATTGAGGGTTGCACGGAGATTGCCCGCAAGTGCGATGCCCTGGGGTTGAAGTTCGGGACGGAGCCGAAGCAGAAGGAGCCTCGTGAGGGCAATATGATCATCAACACGGTAGCCAAGGCGGCTCTGGTGGCTCAAGAGGTCAACAAGAATTTAGGCAAGACGGTGATGGGGGTGGTGATAGATTATGGTCACGAGCAGATGGTGGGTAACACGCCTGCGGATTCTTTATATCTATTGAAACGAGTGGGTGTTCCCATTGCGAACTTTCACGTTAACGGAGCGAAATACAATAGCAACGATGAGGACCGTATTGCGGGCACGGATGACATCTGGCGTTTAGCGGAGTTTTGTTATGCGGGCATAGATACGGGTTATGATGGGTGGTTTGGCGAGGACCAGTTCACGTATAGGACTGAGCAAGTGCGCTCTATGCGTTTGTCTTTAGAGTTTTTTGCCAACTGTATGAAGAAAGCACTGAAGATATACAAGAGGAAGGGGGAGCTGGAGCGTGCTCAAAGCACGGGAGATGCGGTAGAGACGATAGAGATAGTGAAGAGGATTCTTTATAGCGGTTAGGTGCGGGATTGGGCGTGGAGGGCTTTCTGGATGTCTAAAAGGTAGCCCCATTCACAGGACTGGTCGGGGTCGTTGCAGATTCGGTCGGTGATGCGCTCTGCTCCGAATCGCTCGTAGAGTTTGTGGGCGCCCGTCAAGGATTTGTCAGACCATATTTCCATTTCTTTGAAGCCGAGGGCATAGGCTTGGTGGAGTATGTGGGCGAAGAAGGTCTTCCCCAATCCCTTTCCCCGAAAGTCCTGAAGCAGATAGAGCCGGCGGAGTTCACAGCGTTCTTCGTTAAGGGGTACGAACCCGCCCGTTCCCACTATTTTGCCGTCTATTTCCATTACGAAGAAGGCACTGCGCTTGTGGCTATAGTATTGAGCGACCAGCACGCAGTCGCGGTTATAGCCGTCGGGGTCAAAGGTGAAGCCAAACTCGTCGTAACAGGTTTTGATGACGTGGGTTATCTGGGGTTCATCACCGGGTTGGAAGGGGCGGATTCGGATCGCCACGAGAGTGATTGTGGCATTAAGGCTACACTTGGGGTGGTTGAGTATGATGTCGTTTTTGCCAATGCGGGCGGTGGTGCTGGGCTCCACGGGCTTGTTAGGCTCGGATGTTCTGGAGGCACTTCAGGAACGCGGGTGGCGCGTCCAGGCTCCCAAAAGGCAAGACCTGGACCTTCGGGACGAGAGGCAAATAACCGCTTATTTTCTTCACACGGAGGCGGAATGGATTGTCAATTGTGCGGGGTACACCCGGGTGGACGATGCGGAGGGGGATGAGGAGGAGGCGCATTTGTTGAATGCGGTGGCGCCCTTTCAATTGGCAAGGCACGCGCGCCGTATGGGGGCACGGCTTTTGCATTTGAGCACGGACTATGTGTTTGATGGCGAGAAGTCTTCACCTTATACGGAGTCAGACGAGCCTCATCCTCTCAGTGTTTATGGGAAAAGCAAGCTTTTGGGCGAGCAACTGGTTTTGGAAGAAGACCCCCTTTCCTTGGTGGTGCGTTCTTCGTGGCTTTTTGGAGAGCACGGGCGTTGTTTCCCCAAAACTATTTTGCGTTTAGCCAGAGAGAAGGGAGAACTCACGGTGGTGAAAGACCAGAAGGGAAGCCCTACGTACACGTGGGATTTGGCGCGTGCTTTGGTGCAGATGATGGAGAGCAATGTTCCGGGAGGGGTGTATCACGTGGTCAATTCCGGTGAGGCGACGTGGTACGACCTGGCTGTCTTTTGCCTTCAGGAGGCGGGTATTTCGGCTCGTGTGGTGCCGATTCTGTCGGAGCAGTGGCAAGCGCGGGCACGGCGCCCGCGTTACAGCGTTCTGGATACCACTCGGTTTCGTGCTCTTGGTTTTGAAGCCCTGCCTTCCTGGCAGGATGCGGTTCGGCGGTTTCTAAAAGGGGAGTTAGAGTCAGGATAGGCAAGTTTCCCGTTAGGGGGACCTATTATTCCAGGCGAATGATGAGTTGCCCCAGGTCCACCAGGTCACCTGCAGACGCCTGGACCTCAGCGACCGTTCCCTCCACCGGTGCCTCCAGGCGATATTCCATTTTCATTGCTTCTAAAATGGCGAGAACACTTCCTTCAGAGACCTGATCCCCTGGCTTTACGTTCACGGCGACCAGTTTTCCCGTCATAGGAGCGCGTATTTCCTTTTCCCATTCTGTTTGGATGCCGGCGGGCAGGGAAAACCTGGCGGTGAAGCCTTTCCAGGAGACCCAGACTTCGGCTCTATGCCTGGCGAAATGGACGGTTTGGATTTCTCCCTTTTCGTCCTTGAGTTCCACGATGCCTGGGACGGGTCGGAGTTTGGCGTGGGTGGGGATGCGAACATCCTGGATTCCCTTTGGTCCCAGGAGTTTCATTGAAGCCTCCAGTGGGACAGGCGTTGGGCGAGGTTGGGTTTTTCCGGGAATGCTCCTGCGAAAACTGCGGCGGCGGACTGGGCGAGGATTTCCGGAAGGGGGCGTTCCTTCCAGTTGTTCTCTTCCAGGGTGGTGGTGTAGGTTTCGCCTTTGATGAAGAAATCCGAGGAGAGGACTTGCAGGAGGAAGGTTTGGTTGGTCTCCACTCCTAAAACCACTGTTTCCTCCAAACCTGCGATGAGCCTTTGTCTTGCTTCTTCTCGGTTGTGTCCCCAGGCGATGATTTTGGCAATGAGGGGGTCATATTGTTCGCTGACGTGATGGAGAAGCCCCCAGTCCACGCGGAGATGGTTTGTGTTTTCGGGATAAATTATTTTCAAGAGGGGACCCGGGCTTGGCAGGAAATTCCTGTAAGGCTCCTCGGCATTGAGGCGGGCTTCTATGGCGTGCCCGTGGGGGTGGATGTCTTCCTGGCGAGGGAGGGGTTCTCCTTGGGCAACGGCGAGTTGTATTTGGACCAGGTCCAGCCCGGTGACCATCTCCGTGACGGGATGCTCCACTTGCAGGCGCGCATTGACTTCCAGAAAGAAGAAACTTTCATCGGGGGCGACAAGGAACTCCACGGTGCCCGCGTTTTTATAGCCCACATATTCGGTCAGTTTGCGGGCAGATTCGTGAAGATTGGTTCGCAGTTTTTCCGAGATGGTGGGGGCGGGTGTTTCTTCTGTGATTTTTTGGTGCCTGCGTTGGAGGGAGCATTCCCTTTCCCCCAGCACCACAACGTTTTTCCCGTCCCCCATAATTTGGACTTCCACATGGCGGGCAGGATACACATAGCGCTCTACCAGCAACCGCGCATCGCCAAAGGCAGAGAGGGCTTCTCTCATAGCGGAGTCCACTTCTTCTTTGAGGTTGTGGGGGGAAGTCAGGGTGCGCATCCCTTTTCCTCCTCCCCCTGCGGCCGCCTTGAGCATTGCAGGGAATCCCACCTTTTCTATTGCCTGGAGCACTTCCTGGGGCGTTTCCAGGGGGCCCTTGCCTTCGGGGATAGGGATTCCCAATCTTTGGGCAGTTTCTCGGGCTTGCGCCTTTTCGCCAAGGGTGATGAGGGTTTGGGGGGTGGGTCCCACAAAGAGGATGCCTTCTTCTTCGCAGGCTTGGGCAAGGGCGGGATTTTCAGCGAGGAAACCATATCCCGGGTGGATTGCGTTGGCGCCACTTTGTTTTGCTGATTTGATGATTTCCTTTACATTTAGATAACTTCTTATGAGAATGGCTTCTCCCTGGGCGTGAGGCTCTTGGGCGTCTTCCTCGGTATAGACTCCTACGGTGGGGATGCCCATTTTTTGGGCGGTGCGTGCGACCCTGCAGGCGATTTCCCCTCGGTTGGCGATGAGGAGTTTTTTGATTTTGATAGTGTGTTCCGACGACATAAAGGCGAGGGGTATTAAACCCTTTTCTCCTCGGGTTGGGGGGGTGGCTTCAAGACGTCCAGTTAGGCGGGCGCTTTTCCAGGAAGGCTTTGACGCCTTCTTGTCCTTCTGGGGAGACGCGGAGTTTCGCAATAGCCTGGGTGCACAGGGGAAGGGCTTCTGAGAGGGGCAAGTGAGCGGTTCGGCGCAGGAGGCTTTTGGCTTCGCGGACGGCGTGAGGACCTACGGAGAGAAGGGCTTCCACCACGGAGTTTACGGCGTGGTCTAATTCTTCATAGGGAGCGACCTGGCTGATAAGCCCGATTCGCTTCGCCTCTTCCGCATCAAACACTTCTGCCGTGAGGAAATAGCGTCTTGCGTGGGTAAGCCCCATTCTCCTCAGAGCGAAGGGGGAGATGACTGCAGGCGCCAGCCCGAGTTTGACCTCGCTGAAGCAGAACTTGGTGCCTTCCGCGGCTATGGCGATGTCGCAAGCGGAGATAAGCCCCAGTCCTCCCCCAAAAGCGGCGCCGTGAACTCGGGCGACCACGGGGCAGGGGCATTCGTCCACAGCAAGGAACATATCTGCCAGGGCTTGGGCATCCGCAAGGTTTTCCTCTTCCGAAAAGTGGATTGTTTTCTGCATCCATTGCAAATCCCCCCCTGCGCAAAAGACTTTTCCTGCGCCCGCAAGCACCACCACCCGCGCTTCGGCGTTTTGGAAGGCTTGGGTTATTTCCTTTATGAGGGCATCGTCAAAGGCATTGCGCACTTCGGGGCGGTTAAGGGTTATGTAGAGGACTTCCCTTTTTTTCTCAACGAGGAGGCTCATAGTTGTTTTCTACCTAAAGGGTTCAGGGGCGTGCTCAGGGAGATGGCACTTATTGGGGGTGCTTTTACATTCGGAAGACAGGCCATTGGGGTTCGGGGACGGGGGCGTGGAGGGAGGCTTCCAGGCACTGGGCGACCACGGCGCGGGTTTCCGTGGGGGTTATGATGCCGTCGTCCCACAGGCGGGCAGTGGCGTAATAGGGGGAGCCTTCTTCCTCGTATTGTTTGCGCACGGGGTCTCCGATGGAGCGCTTTTCCTCTTCGGAGATGGGTCCTTTGGCTTCTTTGATGGTGATGAGGACCTGGGCTGCTTGCTCTGCCCCCATCACGGAGATGCGGGAATTGGGCCAGGAGAAAAGGAATCGGGGGTTATAGGCTCGCCCACACATCGCATAGTTTCCTGCGCCATGGGAGGCACCGATGATGACCGTGATCTTGGGCACGTTGGCGCAGGACACAGCCTGGACCATTTTGGCGCCGTCCTTGGTGATCCCCCCCTGTTCGTATCTTTTCCCGACCATAAATCCGGTGATGTTTTGCAGGAATAGCAAGGGAATGCCTCGTTGACAGCAGAGTTGGATGAAATGAGCACCCTTGAGGGCGCTTTCGCTAAAAAGGACTCCGTTATTAGCGAGGATGCCCACGGGATAGCCCATCCACCGCGCGAATCCGCACACGAGCGTGGTGCCATATTCCTTCTTGAATTCGTGAAAACGACTCCCGTCCACCAACCGTGCCAGGACCTCGCGGACCTCATAAGGCTCGGAGGTGTCGGGTGGGATGATGCCATAGATTTCTTCCGGGGGGTATAAGGGGTCTTCTGGGTCGGTACATTCCAGGGGATAGCGCTGGGGACGCCCGAGGTTCCTCACGATTCCCTGGCAAATTTCCAGGGCGTGCTCGTCGTTTTCGGCGAGGTGGTCGGTGACCCCGCTAATGCGAGAATGCATTTCCCCGCCTCCCAGTTCTTCGGGTGAGACTTCTTCTCCGGTAGCAGCTTTTACGAGGGGTGGTCCTCCCAGGTATATGGTTCCGACGTTTTTGACGATCACGTTTTCATCGCTCATAGCGGGCACATAGGCACCTCCTGCGGTGCACATACCCATCACGACGGAGATCTGAGGAATTCTAAGAGCTGACATCTGTGCTTGGTTGTAGAAGATCCTTCCAAAGTGTTCTTTATCCGGGAACACTTCGGCTTGCATAGGGAGAAACACTCCACCGGAGTCTACTAAGTAAATGATGGGGAGGCGGTTTTGGAGGGCAATCTCCTGAGCGCGAAGGTGTTTTCGGATGGTGATGGGATAATAGGTGCCCCCTTTCACAGTAGCGTCGTTGGCAACAAGGACGCAGAGCCTTCCGCTAACGTAGCCCAGTCCTACGATAATGCCCGCAGAGGGGACCTCCCCTTCATACATTCCATAGGCGGCGAGCATCCCTATTTCTAAGAAAGGGGAGTCGGGGTCCAGGAGGCGTTCAATTCTTTCCCGGGCAGTGAGTTTGCCTCGTTCGCGGTGGAGTTGGATATATTTTTCGGGCCCCCCTTTTCGGACTTCTTCGCGCCGTGCCAGGAGTTCTGCGACCAGGGCGGTGTAATTCTGATAATTGGATTTAAACTCGGAGGAGTCGCATCGGATGTGGCTTCGGAGGGTTTCCACGGATGGAGGTATACCCGCTTTAGGGGACACCCGTGTTTGAATTAAAGTTTCATTTATTTATTCTTAAGTTTCCCAAAGGGAGAGAAGTTTTGCGATGTGGGAACTTTTCGTTTCAAATGTTGTTTAATTGTCTCAGATGCGGAAGTCTGAGATTGATGCCATTCGTTGTGAAGCATACAATGACGATCCTCTTCGGGTGCGGAGGGTTTCGGAGAAGATGCCTTCCTGGAAGGAGGTGGGTGAGGTGGTTGACTTTTTGTGTGCCCTGGCGCATCCGGTGCGCGCTGGGATTTACTATGCGATAAGCATTGAGCCGTTATGCGTGTGCGAGTTGAGCACTCTGTTTAAGATGTCTCCCCCTGCTTTGATGTATCACCTGCGGATACTTGCTGATGCGGGTCTGATCAGGGTGAAGAAGTCGGGCAAGTTCGCAGAGTATCACCCCGTTTCGGAGGTGGCGCAAGAGGTTTTGCGTTTGGCAGGTTCTTCTATTTTCGTGCAAACAGGAGTGGTGAAATGAAAGCATTCTTGAGTTTGGTAGCGTCGGTTTTGGCAGCCCTTGCAGCTTCTGCTTGCTGCTGGATACCCGCTCTTTTGGGAGCGGGTGCTGTAGGATCTTTTGCTTTCACGGGCGTGCTTTCCCAATGGCGCCCTTATTTGTTGGCTTTGACTTTCCTTCTTCTTGGGGTGGGCTTTTTACTTGCGCTTAGGCCTGTTGGGGATTGCTGTCTTACGGAGGAAGGTCGGGCAGAACAACGGCGTAAGCGAAAGGCAACCCTTTGGACGCTTGGCGTGGTGTCCGTTTTAGTGATTGCGATTTCTGCCTATCCCAATTTGTTAGCGCTCCAGGGGGGTGGGCATTCTGCGCCAGCCTTCTCGGGTGAGGGGGAATACAGGGAATATGTGGTGCGGGTTAGGGGGATGGATTGTGCGGGATGCGCCCCTGTTTTATCCAAGCACCTGGAGGGGTTGCCCGGGGTTGCGAGTGCGGAAGTGGATTACGATGCGGGCTTGGCGAGGGTGAGGGTGAGTTCTCCTTCGGTGCAGGTGGGAGATATCGTCTCAAGGATAAAAGAGACGGGGTATGAGGCTGAGCCTTTGCCTGAATCTGTGGCTGTGTCAGGAGGTGAAGAGTGAGTTTCGTTTTGGCTTTTTGCATGGTCATTTTGACGGCATCCTTTCAACCCTTTGGAGCCTTCCAACAAGAGGTTCCTCAGAAAAAGAAGTTTGTGGCAATTCACGTTGATGGGATGACTTGAGTGGGTTGTGCGAATGCAGTGCGGTCTGCACTGGAGCGGGTGCCTTCGGTAAGCGAGGTGAAAGTGGTTTTTCCTGACAAAAGGGCTTATTTTTCTCTGGATCCCGAAAAGGTTTTTTTGCAGGATATCGTGAGATCTGTTGAGACCGCTCATCGCAATTTTTCCGTGGGGTTCCTCTTTGAGGTGGAAGGAGGGTCTGCCCAATGGGCTCGCGGGAAGGAGGCTCTTGCGAAGGTGAAAGGGGTGAAGGAGGTGAAGGTGCGTCAGGTGTCTGAGGAATTGGCTCTTTTGGAGGTGTTTTTGCAAATTCAAGAGCGGACTCGGTTGGATACTCTTTTTCGTGTGAGCAAAGAAGCGGGGATCAGTTTGAAGGTCCCCCGACCCAAGGAGTGATGACTATGCGTTCAAGAGAAGAAATAGGTTTGACGGAAGAAGGACTTTTTGCTGAGTTTCGTCGCCTGAGCCCTGTCGTGACGGGCGGAGTGGCTCGTATGCGGCAGGGCGCTTACTCAGACGGAGCGGTGAAGGCGAAGTATAAGGTTCTGACTGCCCTTGTGGCGTCGGTGATTTTGCGATGTGAGCCGTGCATTCGAGCTTATGCCCAGAAGGCGCGCGAGATGGGGGCAGATGAAAAAGAAGTGGTGGAATTTTTGAATGTTGCGATAACGATGCAAGGTTGCCCCGGTGAGGAGTGGGCTTTGAAAGCCCTGGCAGAGTTTCGCGACGTCTCCTCCACGGAGTCTTGTTGTTCTGTGGATCCTTCCTCTCCCGAGGCTCCTTAGAGGTAACCTTTTGCTCTAGGCGGGTATCTTTCACGCCCTACTTGTCAGGAGGCAAAGATGATGCGACCGATAATCTACACCCAGCCAGGGTGACATTTTTGTGGTGTGACGAAGGAGTTCCTTCGTTCTTTCGGGATTGAGTTTGAGGAGCGAGACATTACCAAGGACTCTTCTGCATTGGAGGAGTTGCGTGCTTTGGGTGTGATGGCGACTCCCGTGATGCGCCTCGGAGACCAGGTAGTGATTGGCTTTGATGAGGAGAAATTGAAATCGTTACTGGGGTTAGGCTCATAGGGGTCGTTGGGTGGTTTTGCCCTTTTGCTGAGGTCCCGGGGTCATCGCCCGATGAGGTCTAACTCGTCTTTCGGGAGGTTTTCCCCGAGGTCTACGAGGATCACCAGCAGGTTGAGTTGTTGTTTTTCCGCCGGGTCTTGACTGTTGATGAATCCGAGTACGCATTCGCCTGCGGGGCGTCCGCGCACCTTCAGGAGAGGAAGCACTGCGTCTGCAATGTCCATTCTAAGGAGCAAGAGGTCTTTTTGTTTTAGGTCTTCATAGGGGAGACGCAGAAGCGCCATACCCTCCAGGGGAGCGGAGGCGTATCCCCCATAGGGGTCGGTTTGCTTGGAGGGTTTATCCCTTCTGCCCACCACGAGGGCATTGTCCAATTGAATGGGGGCTTGAGCGAGGTCTCCTGCATAGGTTTTGCTGGGAAGTTTGCTCTGGGTGTGGAGTCTCCAGATGACGGGTGCATTGGGGGAGGCTTGGGCGACTTCAAGGGTGAGGTCCGGAAGCCCGGTGATCCGTCGGAGGTCTGCTTCTTTCAGGGTGGGGAGGCGTGCCATCCAGTCGTCTTTGACTGCCTCCCAGGAGAAGAAGGGTCCTGCTTTGAGGGAGGCGTTTATGGGAGGGTCCGTGGGCTCACGCATTTTCCCCTGGGTGCGGTATTTTCTCCAGAACTCTCTTGGGATATTTCTCAGCATAAGGTCGCGGTTCCAGGCTTGCCATTGCTTGTATCCTCCATCCTGGTCCCAGTACCCATACTCCTCTCCCGCGTGGCAGTCAGGCACATAGGTGTATCCCATTATGCGGTGGGCGGTCCAGCTTACGGTGTGGAGCCATTCATGAAGGCTGACGACGGCGGGGGCGGTGAAGGGGTGGTTTGCGTCGTTCCAGTCGGTAATCCACTGGGTGAAGAAAGGGGAGCCTCTCACACCTGCGTCTCGTCCGATAGCGCCCCCCAGGAGTCCTGCCTGGATCTTATCGGGCTTTTTGTAATAGACCGCGATGCAGTCATATTTTCCTTCGGGGATTTGCTCTTCATAGCCTTTGAGGGCGCTCCAGGCACTCAGCCAGTAACGGTTGTTGCCCATTTCGTCCAGTGCTTTTACGGGAGTGGAGAGGATGAGTTCAGTTCCCTGAACACGCAGGGCTCCACCTGTATAGGTGAAGACCAGTTGGCGGTAGTCTTCAAAATATTCCCTGCATCGTTCTATTTCCTCTTGGCTCATTTTGCTGGTTGCCTGGATGGGGTTGCCCTGGGCGTCTTTGGCGGGGGCATCAATTTCCGGCACGATCACGTGGAGGACGTGGATGGTGTTCGGGGGATGGATTTTTGCCTGTTCTTCCGCGAGTTTTTTCAGGAGTTGGTATTCTTCAATGTCCTTCAGAGCCAGTTGGAAGCGAGCGAGCGTGCGGTGTTCCGTGGGCATAAGGAAGCCGTTGTGGGTGGGAATGGCGATGTCAGGGATGAGAAGAGTCGTCAGGATGAGGCAAAGCATTTTGGTGGAGATTACCTAAGAGTGGATTGAGGGCTCAGGTTAGAGTTCCTGCGCAGGGGATGAATGCAGCCCAATCAAAGTCCAGCGGAGCGATGGGGCGCCCGAGCTTTTCGGGGGAATAGGGTTTGTCCCCGAGCCAGAATCGCACATCAAATCCCCGGAAGTTGAGGCTGGAGCGGTCCACGCTGAGGTGAACGGCGGCGCTTTCCGTGTTGGCGGGGGTGGTATTGACGAGTATCACGGTGGCGTTGGCAAACTCTCCGTGTATCATATCGCCAGCGTAGGTGAGGAAGTTGTGAGCGCTCGTCCAGAGCACGCGATATGCCTCTCCCCCTTCGGGGCAGACATTTTCGCACCGACCGAACAGAATAATAGTTCGCGCCAACCGGCACCTCCTGGGCGGGGAACCCGTGGGGCGGTTCCTTCGCCCTTATAAGTTTAGACGCTCCGGGAAGGACTTTCGGGGCGGGTTTGTTCGGGGGCGCGTGGGAGGAGAGGTTGGAGTAGAGTATAACTCTCAAGAGGGGTTTCCTTTGAGCGAATTCAAGCAGAAAGCGATAGCAGGCTACTTTTGGCAAGCCTTGCGCCTTGTGGGGGAGCGGGGGATTACCCTCGTCGCTTATATTGTTTTTGCCCGTTTTTTAACCCCTGAAGACCTGGGCACCTTTGCTATCGCCTCTCTGGTTTATGGGGTTGTAAGTTTGGTTTTCACGGGTGGGATCACTCCTACTTTCATTGCGTGGAAAGGGGAGATAGAGGATGCCAAGTCCACCGTGTTCTGGATAGCCTTTGCCACGGCGGTGGCGGCTGGTTTGGGGCTTTATGGGGTTTCGGGTTGGTTGGGGGTCCTTTTTTCCAGTCCGGAGAGTGTGCCCCTTCTTCGTGTGCTTTGCGTGGTGCTGGTGATAGATACCCTTCGGATCATTCCTCACGGGACTTTATGGAGGGAATTGAGGCTTAAAGAGTCCGCCTTTGCGGATACGGCGGGTTTGGTGTTGGGCACGGTGGTGGGGGTGGCTTCGTTGGGAGTGCTTTCTTCAGAGAGTCGGGAGTGGGCGCCTGGGTTGATGCTGATGGTTCGGTTGGTGCTTACGGCTTTGCTCTTTTTCGTGAAGGCGCCCTTTATTCCCAAGATGCAAATGAACTTTGCGGTTGGGAAGCAGTTTGCGTTTCAAGCCCTGTTTCAATTGAGTGCGAATGGATTGATAGCCTTGACGGAGACAATGAACCGCTTGATTTTAGGTGTGCGGTCTACCAGTTCGGCCGTGGGTTATTTCCAATTGGGGTCTAACATCACTCAGCCAGCGGGGCTTTTAGCGGCGGCAGCGCGATGGACTTTGTTTCCCATTTTTGCTCGGGCGGGAACGGAGGAGCAGGCGCGTGATTTCGTTTTGCGGGGGATTCGTGTGAGCGTGGTGCTTGCGGTGGGTTTGTTGGGATGGCTCATCGTGGCTGTTCCGGATGCGGTTCCCCTTGTTTTTGGAGAGCGCTGGGGTCCTACAGTGGCGTTGGCGCAATGGCTTTGTCTGTCGGGGCTTTTCCGCCTCTATTCTTATCTGGCAAGCACGACCTTTCAGGCTTTGAATCGGGCTTGGATAGCAAGCCTTATGTGGCTTGGATGTGTTCTTTTTGGGGGTGCGTTGCTTTTGGGGATACCTTTATCTGAGGGGGATGCCCTGCCGATGGCTGTGGTCACAGCCGTTTACGATGGGGTGACTGCGCTGGCGGGGATAGTGCTTTTGTGGCGGTGCCTGGGGATTCCCTTGAGGGACCTGGTTTTGGCGATGTCTCCCGCTTTGGTTTCTTTATCTGTTGGGCTTTTGCTGGGCTGGGTTCCTTTCGCCTTTGGGGGATTGGGGGGGGCACCCCTGGTTAGGTTAGGGTTAGTGACTCTTCTCTTTGGGATGGGTTACTTGCCTTTGTGCGGGAAACTTTTGGGCGGAACGTACGGAAGCCTTCTTAGCCCTCGGGGGATTCGGGAACTGATTCGGGAGAGTTAGTGCTGTGATTTTGGTTCAAGAGGGTGTACAATATGGGTAGTTGGCGGATGTGTTCCCACAGGAGTTTTTTATGAAGCCGGCGGTAAGAGAATGCAGGCATTGCCATCAGTTTTTGAGTGCGGACTCGCCTTTCTGTCCCTGTTGTGGAGCCTTTCGGGATGATTCCCGCCGGGGGCGTCGTCTCGCGTTCTGGATAGGACTTGGGGTAGTGGCTTTGGGGGGGCTTGGATGGAGTCTCAAGGGTTCTGGAGAGCTAAGCATTCCCTCTTTATGGGGCACCCCTGCGACCCTTGCGGAGCGAGGGGGGCAAAGCCCTTCCTCGTTGCAGGCTTTTGGGGCGCAGGACCTTGGAAGTTTGGGTATCTCCGGGGAAGGGGATTCATCTGCTCTTCCCCAGGTGGGAGAGGGAGCGAGGGGGAGCGTGCTCACGGAGCCGGGGACGGTTTCTTCTGAAGGGGTGGGGACCGTAGGTATGCGGATGCCCGATGACATAAGGCGGTGGCTGGAGCACCTGAAGCGAGTGGACCTGAGGCGGGAAGGGGCGAACACTCAACTGGGGAGTGAACTCACCGGCCTGGTGGTCTCTCTTATGCCCGGGGTGTTTGTGGATCCGGAAGAGGCGGAAGCCAACAACCAGAAGAGGCGCTCTACTGCGCAGGCAGTTTTCCGCCAGGTGGACAACCTCTTTGCGGACATTCAAAAGGATTTTTATAGTCTTCCTCCCCCTCGCGTTTGCCAGCCCATTGCTGAGGAGTATTCTTCCGCCCTGGAGAACACGCGGGCGATGGTTTTAGATTTGATAGAGGCAGTGGCTTCCCTGGATATGGGGAAAGCGATGTCTTTACAGAATCAGAGTTATGCACGGATTGATGCCCGCGTGGCGACGTGCAATGCTATGATTGAGGCTCTTTGCCAGAGGTATCGGGAGCCCAATCGTTATCATTTATTTGTGGATAAGCCATCTTCAACTGCGGTGCCTTCCGCGCAGATCCTTGAGAATTACCGGAAGTTGCTGGAGTCCCTATTGGAAGGGGGGGAGTGAGGGGTTCTGACAAGTGGGTTTTCCATAGGGAGGTTTCAGTAAAATAGGTTGTCGTGGGATTGCGACTTTATAACACCCTGAGCCGAACCCTTGAGGACTTCCGTCCCCGGGACGAAGGCAAAGTGAGCATTTATGCCTGTGGGCTTACTCCCCAGGCTCCTGCCCACCTGGGTCATATGCGGGGAGCGGTGTTTATGGACGTGGTTCGTCGGTGGTTTCGGTATCTTGGGTATGACGTTGTGTACGTCCAGAACTTCACGGATATAGATGACAAGATTATCGCCCGTGCCCAGGAGGAAAATCTCACCCCTGCGCAGGTGGCGGAGAAATATAGCAGGATGTATCTGCAGGATTTGGAGAGCCTGGGGGTTGAGCCTGCGAGGTGGGTTTACGTCACTCAGAACATTCCTGTGATCATTGAGATGGTGCAAAGAATTCTTGAGAACGGGAAGGCGTATGTGGTGAATGGGGACGTTTATTTCCGTGTGCAAGCGGATCCCACGTATGGGAAATTGAGCAGGAGAAAACTCACGGAGATGCTTGCGGGCGCCCGCATAGAGGTGGATGAGCGAAAGGAACACCCAATGGACTTCGCCCTCTGGAAATCGGCGAAGCAGGGGGAGCCTGCGTGGGAAAGTCCCTGGGGGATGGGAAGGCCAGGGTGGCATATTGAGTGCTCGGCTCTCTCTCTGAAGGAGTTGGGAGAAAACTTTGATATTCATGCGGGGGGGGTAGACCTGGTTTTCCCTCATCACGAAAATGAGATTGCCCAGGCAGAGGCTTTTCTTGGAAAGCCTGCCTTTGCTCGCTACTGGATGCATTGGGGTGCGGTGCAGTTAGCGGAGCGAAAAATGTCCAAATCGGAGGGAAATGTGATGGAGGCACGGGAGGCATTGGACCGTTATGGGGCAGGGGCGGTGCGGTTGTTTTTGCTGGGTACGGGCTATCGCAGTCCCATAGAGTACACCCCTGAGCGGATAGCAGAGGCGCGTCGGTCTTTTGAGCGCATTGAGAACGCCTTGATGAAAGCAGAGCAAATGGTGGGAAAGGCAGAGGGCGAAGAATGGGTTCCGGAATACAAGAAAGCATTTGAAGAGGCAATGAATGATGATTTCAATACCGCCTCCGGGATAGCCATTCTCCACGAGGTGGTGGGCAAGGTGAACGAGGCGCTTGCGGAGGGACCTTCGGGTCGCAGGTCGGAACTTCGCTCTTTGCTCAGCACCGCCCGCCAGATTTGTGGAATTTTGGGATTGCGGGTGGGAGAGAAGGAGAGCCTGGATTCCGTTTTGGAGGAATTGCTTTCAGCGATAATTTCGTGGCGAAATGAATTGCGTGCAAAAAAGGAGTTTGCCCTTGCAGATCGAATAAGAGAGGACCTGAAGGCTCTGGGCATAGTTTTAGAAGATGGACCCGAGGGGACAACGTGGCGAAAGGTGTGAAGGGGGGAAAGAGCTTGAAGATGCGGGCTATGGGGGTCTTCAGCCTTCTGGTGGTGTGTGTGGTTTTGGGGGCTGGGGTAGTGTTACTTGTCCCCATTAGCACTCCCGAGGGATTAACCTTTTTGGGGACGCCCCTTCCTGTTCAAACTCGTTGGGCGTATCAAAAATTTTTGGAATCCCAGGCAGAGGCTATTGCCCAACGAACCCTCCAGCCCATTAGCCCCCACCTCACCCGACTTCCTGAGCTTCAAACCGTGAGGGGACTTGGTGTGGAGTTGGATATAGAGGGGACTTACCGGCAGACGCCCTTTGAATCTTTTTTGTCGCGATGGTTGCGGAGGGGACCGATGGCGGAACGAGTACGTCTTGCGTGGAGGTTTGTTCCGAAGGATTTCTCTGCCCTGGAGGAGTTTGTTCGCCGATATCAAGTTCCTCCCGCTCCTGCAAAGGTTTATTATGAGGACGGGCATTTGCGAGTGGAAGAGGAGCGTACACCCGTTCGCCTGCGGTCAGAGAGAATTTACGAAGCAGTGGTGGGTGCCTTAGAAAAGGGGGAGACGAGTTTTGAGTTGCCTTTAGAGAGGGCCCCCCCTGAGGTGCCTTCAGAAAGCCTTCGCCAGATCTCGGGAATAATCGCTGAGTTCTCCACGTGGTTCAATCCCAGGGACCGCAACCGCACGGAGAATATCCGCCTCGCGGTTAGGAGCCTCAATGGCATCATCCTTCTGCCCGGGGAACGCTTGAGTTTCAATGAGGCGGTGGGAGAGCGGACGGCGAGCAATGGCTATAAACTCGCTACGATTTTTCGTAAGGGGAAGGAGGCGTTGGGCATCGGGGGAGGGGTGTGCCAGGTGAGCGGGACTCTTTTCAATGCAGTTCTCCTTGCCAACCTTCGGGTTGTGGGGCGCCAGAATCATTCCAAGCCCGTTGCTTACTTGCCCCCTGGCAGGGATGCGACGGTGGATTTTGGTTCCGTGGATTTGGTAATTGAAAACACGAGGCCTTTCCCTGTGGCGGTTTTGGCAGAGGCACGTGGGGGAAGGCTTTGGATAGGGATAGCGGGCACCCCAGACCCTGGGCGTGAAGTGAGCGTGGTTGTTTCTCGCACCGCCACCTGGGATCCTCCTGTCCGATACGTGAAGGACCCTTCCCTTCCTCCTGGGGAAGTTCGTGTGGTGGAAGAGGGGAGGAAGGGAAGCAGGTGGGTAACGTGGCGAATCGTGAAGCAAGGGGGACAGATAGTTTCCAGGGAGCGCATAGCCGAGAGCGTCTATCCTGCTCTGCCCCGGGTGGTGGGTTTGGGGGCTTCCCCTATAGAGGGGGAGGGAGGGGGCAGTGAACCATCGGGAGTGTAATGCGTTTAACCAAACACCCAACCTGAGATAAGGAGGATTTGGTATGAGAAAGAGATTGTTGATTCTTCTGGCGGTCTTGGGCGTCGGTGCGACGGCGCTGGCGGCTGTCCTTGGTAGTGCCTTTGGTCAGGGAGCCATTCCCACCGGCGAGCGAACCGCAGGCTTTTTCCGGTTCTTCGTGTTTGCCCGGGGGCATAGTGTGTTCGGCGCCCTGAGGTTTGTGGAGGCGTCCCCGCATCAGGTTCTCAACGTGGTGGAATTGCCTGCAGTGCAGAGAGCGGAATTTTCTGAGAACACGGTGGTGTTTTCGGGTCCCGGACGCTTGAATGGTGAGCCTGTAGTGGTGGTTGTGCGCGCCGTGGACAATCGCCCTCGCCATAACACTCCCGATGAATTCGGGATTGCCTGTTTTCGGGAAAACCAGATGGTGTATAGCCGGAGGGGTCCCGTTCTTCACGGTGATATAGCCGTGTTCTCGCGTCCGTAACGATTCCGTTTTGCCGAGGCGCTTTGAAATGCGCTTTTTGGCGCAAGGCACAGGTTCTCTGTGCCTTTTTTTCTTGTGCTCCCTATTTTCGGGAGCGCATCACGAGGGATTGCACGATGGGGGCATACTTTTCCAGCACGAACTTTCGCTTCACTTTCATCGTTGGCGTAAGTTCTCCTGTGTCCAGCGTCCATTTTTCCGGCAGGAGCCGGAAATCTTTCACGCGCTCAAAGTCGGCAAGGTTGGCGTTGGCTTTGCTAATTTCCTCCCGGAAGAGGTCTTGCACCATTGGGTGCTCTATCATTTCGCCCGGATGTCCCCAGCCAATCCGTTTGCTTTCACAATAATGTCGCAAAGCCTCAAAGTTCGGCACGATGAGCGCAGCCACATATTCCATCTTGTCGCCAATAGCCATAGCCTCTTCTATAAAGGGGGAGGATTTGAGCACCGCTTCCACAGCGGCAGGAGCCACGTTCTTTCCGTTAGCCAAAACGAGGATGTCTTTTTTGCGATCGGTGATCCAGAGGCGGTCTCCTTCTTTCCGCCCTATATCCCCGGTATGGAAGAAGCCTTCTTCGTCAAGGACTTCTCGGGTGGCTTCGGGCTTATTGTGGTAACCGAGCATCACGGAAGGACCTTTTACGAGAATTTCCCCATCGGAAGCGATTCGCACTTCAAGCCCGGGCAAGACCTCTCCCGCGCTATCGGGTCGGTTTCGGGCGGGATGATTGACGGATATGACTGCCGAGGTTTCCGTTAAGCCATATCCCTGGAGGATCATAATTCCGAAGGAAGCATAGAACTCCACAAGGTCTTGAGGCAGGGGTGCGCCCCCACTCACCATAAACCGAAGTTGATTTCCGAAGCGAGCCCGTATTTTCTTTCCCACCAGCCCATCCAGCCAATTTCCTGTTACGCCCACGGGTTTGAGGTTGTTCTGCAGTCTTCGCTTGCCCTGGGATAACGCCCAGTGGAAAATTTTTCGCTTCCAGGGTGGGGATTCCTCTACCGTGGTGAGGATTTTGGCTCGTACGCTGTCCAGAAATCGGGGGACGGTGAGCAGGATGGTGGGGTGAGCCAGGGTGATGTCGTGGGGAAGGGTTCTCAGGGATTCTGCATAAAAGATTTCCGCTCCGCAGGAGATGGGCAGGAAATGTCCTGCCACACGTTCGTAGATGTGGGATAAAGGGAGGAAACTCACAAATCGGTCCCTGTAGTCAATGGGTAAGTTTGCCTGGATAGCCTTGCAGACGAAAGTGAGTGCCTTGTGCTGGAGCATAGCGCCCTTTGGCTCCCCGGTGGTTCCACTGGTGTAGACGATCGTGGCGACATCATCCGGACGCACGAGGAGGCATCCTTCTTTCCAGGTTTCCAGGGAATAGGGGGTGTCCTTTCCGTCTTCCAGGATGCGAGCTAAGGAGAGGTTGCCATCTGGGTTGCCGTGCATCACCACGGTCAATGCCTGGAGGCGTTCTTTTTTTATGGCTTCCTCAATTTTTCTGGCAATTTTGAGGTCTCCTGCAAACACCACCTCTGCTTCGGCGTCTTTCAGAATGTAGGCAATCTGGGAAGGAAGAAGCGTGGGATAAAGGGGCACCACGGTAGCTCCCATAGAAATTCCTGCCCAGTCAAGGAGAGCCCATTCCAGGCAGTTCTCCGCCATAATGGCGATACGGGAACCAGGTTTTACCCCGCAGGTGCTGAGCCCCGCGGCGGTTTCGTGAATTCTGCGCAGGAATTCTGCATAGGTAAGGGGGTGGTAGGTGCCCTTTACTTTGTGGGCTACCGCGGTCTTAGAAGCAAATTGCTGGCAACTGTTCAAAAGCACTTCAGGAAGGGTTGTAAATTTCATTTCTTCCCTCCTGGGCTGAAAGCCCGCTTGGTGATGGGGCAGAAGCGAACAATCCGGGGTCATATCCTTTGCGCTTGGGGGTGGGGTGGAAAAGGGGGAGAAGCAAAAGCACCAGCGCGAGAATGAGGAGCAATAAAAGAATGGGAATCCAGGCTTGCTGGGCAACCCTGGCTCGTTTAAGTTCTTTCAGGTCTTGGGGGCTGGAGGTGAAAAGGGTGTTCTCTTCCCGGCATACGGGGCAAAGGGCGTGGGCATAGCCCGCCTCGTCCAGAAGGGCGTTCTGGGCGCCTCCAAAATCTACGAGTGCCCCGCACCGTCTGCAGGGGATCTGCCATTCGCTCTCTATCCCCTTCACGATTTATAAGATTACCCCGTCCGGAGGGGGTGGGGAGTTGGGGGGTCCGTTTGAGTTTGGGGGTGTGGGGTAACCTTTGCGCATAGGAGGGAGAAATGTCTGTAGCCAAAGTGATTGAAATCAGTGCCACTTCGGAAACGAGTTTTGAAGACGCCATAACCCACGGCATAGAGAGAGCCTCGGAGACCTTACGCAATTTGCGCGGTGCTTGGGTGAAGGAGCAGAAAGTAGAGATTGAGAACGGGAAGATTGCGCGATATGTGGTCCATCTCCTTGTGACGTTTGTGCTGGACGAAGAGTGACTTTGGCGAGTCCTTCGGCAGGATGGGGAGGACGTCATAGGGCCTGTGGGCTGGGCGATGTAACCGCTTCTTTTCTGCCATAATTTGGGATAGAGCATCTTGGCGAATATGCATATTCGCGAGTGGGTGCGGAATTTTCCGCTCCCTCCGTTAGGTGAAGGAAAAAACTTTTGGAGGGGAGTGTGTGCGGAAGCCCGGGCTGTGCTCGTGGCTTCCCTGTGGTCACGCCTGGCGCCCGAAGAGCGTCGGTTTTTGGTTTTGACCCCAGATTATGAGCGAGCCTTGAATTGGCAGGGACGCCTGCTGGTTTGTGGGATTCCCAAAGAATGCATTAAAGTTTTTGGAACCAGTCAGGGGACCCTTTATGATGATGCGCTTCCCGAGCGTTCCGCCCTTTCCGACAGAGCGGGGGCGCTTGCCTCCCTGGCGTTTGGCGACCCCACGGTGGTTCTTGCTCCCGTGGGCTTTGCGATGGAGGTTAGTATGCCTCCCTCGGAGTTTCGCCAGGCGACCGTTTGGGTGAAGAAGGGGGATGAGGTTTCTCCTGCCTATCTTATCAAGCGGTTGTCCGCTTCGGGTTACGAATGGGAGGACCCTGTGCGCCGACCTGGCACCTACAGTTTACGAGGAGGCATTCTGGACGTCTTTCCCGCAGGAGCGGAGTTGCCCACGCGAATGGAGTTTTTCGGCGATGTGGTGGAGAGCCTGCGCTGGTTTGACCCCGAGACCCAACGCAGTTTGTTAGAGCGTCCTGCGGAGGAGCAGGAGGACGAGGGGGTTTTGGATGGAGTGCGTGTGGGGCGGGGACGAGGTGTTTTGAAAATACCGCCTTTTCGCCCTTACGTTTACCCCGAGACGATGACCGATATGCTTGACCGACTGGAAGAGTGGGCTAAGAATCATTATGGAGAAGCGCCTGGGGAGGGGAAGCGTCCAGAATGGTGGGAGGCGGACCTTCAGGCATTGCGGAGCGGTGTTTTCTTCAATCGTTTAGAGCATTACCTTCCTTTTATCCTTCCCAAGAAAGCCTGTGCAATGGATTATGCGAAGGAAGGGGATGCGTGGATAGTGCTGGATGAGCCTATGGAGTTGGAGGTTCGTGCCCGGCAGAGTGTGGAAGGGTTATCGGAGGCGCTTGCGGAGCGGTATGCTCGGGGGGAGGTAATAGGCGAGGATGCGGGGGAGTATTTCTGTTCCCTGGGGGTGCTTTCGGAGATGGGGAAGGTGCTGGCAATGTCGGATTTTGACGCTCCTCCTGGGTGGCTTGAACCGGATGGGATAGAAGATGTGGGGATTAAGAGTCTTTCTGCCTATCGTTCTAACCCGAAGGGATTGAGTGCGGTACTGCCGAGGTGGGTGGAGAGGTTGAGGGTTTATACAGCGACCGATCAGCCCACTCGTGCTAAAGCCCAGTTATCGCAGTTGGGGATCACGGTGTATGAGGCCTCTTCCCTGGAGGGCTTCCCAGAGGGGAACGGGGTTTTTCTTTTGGAGGGCAATCTTGCAGGGGGCTTCCTCTATGAGACAGAGGGGATAGGGGTGTTGACGGATGCGGAGCTTTTTGGGTCGGGTCGGCTCCGATTGCCCCAAAGGCGATTTTCAGAGGGTGTTCCGCTGGTATCGGTTTTTGATTTAAAGCCGGGGGATTATGTGGTCCATATGCATTTTGGGATCGGGATTTATCGGGGTTTGGTGACGCGAGTCGTGGATGGGATTCCGAAGGAGTATTTGAAGGTGGATTACAAGCCCCCGGACACCCTGTTGGTTCCCACCGATCAGTTAGACCGCCTTCAGAAGTATTTGAGCCCGAGCGATGCTCCGCCCGAGGTGCATTCTCTTTCGGGCAGGCATTGGCATCACCAGTTGCGGAAGGCAAAGCAGGGGGCGGAGGCTTATGCTCGCCAGCTCATCCAGATTTACGCCCGGCGCGCTCAAGCTCAGCGCCCTCCTTATGGAGCAGACACTCCCTGGCAAAAGGAGATGGAGGCAACCTTCCCCTGGGTGGAGACTCCCTCCCAGTTATCGGCGATACGGGACGTCAAAAGGGACCTTTCTTTGCCCCACCCGATGGACCGCCTGGTGTGCGGAGATGTGGGATTTGGAAAGACCGAGGTGGCGGTTCGTGCAGCTTTCAAGGTGGTTCAGGCTGGCAAGCAGGTGGTGGTTTTAACGCCTACGACGGTTTTGTCGGAGCAACATTATAGGACCTTTCGGGAGCGTCTATCGGGGTATCCCGTGCGCCTTGGGGTGTTGAACCGTTTGCGGAAACCTCGTGAGAGGGCACAAGTTTTGCAGGGGCTAAAGGACGGAAGCATAGACATCGTTATAGGGACTCATGCTCTTTTGGAGTCCAAGGTTTCCTTTCATAATCTTGGGCTTTTGATCGTGGACGAGGAGCAACGGTTTGGTGTTCGGCACAAGGAGCGGTTGAAGGCTCTGCGCGCTTCTGTGGACGTGCTGACGCTGACGGCGACGCCCATCCCCAGGACGCTGAATATGGCTCTTATGCATATCCGTCCGATGTCTTTGATTAATGACCCTCCTCCGGGGCGGTTGCCCATCCGGACGTATTTGAAGCCTTATGCGGATGGATTGGTGAAGGAGGCGTTGTTGAGAGAACTGGCTCGTGGGGGGCAGGCTTTTTATGTGTACAATCGGGTGCAGGGCATCGGTCATGTGATGGAGAAAGTGAGGAAGTTAGTGCCCCAGGCTCGTGTGGCGATGGCGCATGGCCAAATGAGGGCATCCGAACTGGAGGATGTGATGCTGGCATTTTACAACGGGGAGGTTGATGTTTTGGTGTGTACCACGATAATAGAGAACGGGATTGACAACCCGAAGGTGAATACACTGATAGTGGAAAATGCGGACCGCTTCGGGCTTGCGCAGTTATATCAATTGCGCGGAAGGGTGGGACGGAGCGACCGGCAAGCTTATGCCTATTTCCTTTATCGTCCCGGGAAGCAGTTGACGGAAGGTGCCCTCCAGCGCCTGAAGGCGTTGCAGGAGTTCTCGGAGTTGGGGTCGGGTTATGCGCTGGCATTTCGCGATCTTCAGATTCGGGGAGCGGGGGAACTTTTAGGGGCGAAACAACACGGCTTGATGCACTCGGTTGGATATGAAATGTACGTCCAACTGATCCACGAGGCGGTAGCCCAACTCAAGGAAGCGCTGGAGCAAGGGGGAGAAGATGCGGTGGGATGGGCGAGGCTGGAGATCGGGGCTCCTCACCTGGCGGAGTTGCCTCCTGCGGACATCCCTCTGGAGGCTTATATCCCCCACACCTATATATCCGATCAAGGCCAGCGCCTTTACTACTATAAGCGCATTATGGAAGCAAGGAGCGAAGACGTTTTAGTAGACCTTGGCGGGGAACTGCGCGACCGTTATGGTCCTCTTCCCCTGGCGGTGCAAAATGCCCTACACTTGATGTCCTTGCGTATTAAGGCAAAGGGATTGGGAGTAAGGAAGATCAAATTCTCCGCCGGGCATCTGGTGATTAATGTGCATAAGTCCCATCCCCTGACCCCGGTGGAGCAAACTCATTTGAAGACGGCGCTCAAGGGATGCAGGGTGAATGCGGAGGGTGTGGCGTGGGAAATATCTTCTGATGTGCTTGCCGAATTGAAGCGTGCTCTTCAGGCTTTGGAGGAGTGTCGCTTGCAGGTGCCTGCCTCGGTGTGACCTTCTTTTGCGTGAGGGGGTGGAGAGGTGTTGGTCGGCGGGCAATTCTGCTGAGCCAAAATAAAGAGTCTCGCTAAGACTATGAAGGCGATGGTTTGCACCCGGCGCGCTCCCATAGAGGATGCCCCTTTGGTTTTGTCCGAGGTAGAGGAACCCATCCCTTCCGGGGACCAGGTGGTGGTAGATGTGGAATATTGCGGGGTGTGCCGAACGGATTTGCACGTGATTGAAGGGGATTTGCCGGTTGTTAGGGAGCCTGTGATTCCGGGTCACCAGATCGTGGGGTACAGGAGGGATACGGGGGAGCGTGTGGGGGTTGCGTGGCTTCACCGGGCGTGTGGGCGCTGTCGCTTCTGTTTGAAGGATTCGGAAAACCTTTGTGAAGCGCCCCTTTTTACCGGTTATCACGTGGATGGCGGATTTGCAGAGGTGGTGGTGGGATACCCCGATTTTATGTATTCCATCCCGGAGGACTTGAAGGGTGCGCAGGTGGCGCCCCTTTTATGCGCGGGCATCATTGGGTATCGTGCCTTCAAGCGGTCCCAGGCGAAGAAGGGAAGCAGGTTGGGCTTGTATGGCTTTGGGTCTTCTGCTCATATCGTGCTCCAGATTGCGAAGTACCTGGGGTGTGAAGTTTTTGTGATGACGCGGGGAGAAAAACATCGCCAATTGGCTCGGGAGATGGGGGCAGATTGGGTGGGGGATGCCTCGGAGAATCCGCCGGCGGCACTGGATAGTGCCATTATGTTTGCTCCTGCAGGGGAATTGGTGCCGAAAGCGCTGGAAGCGCTGGACCGGGGAGGAGTGCTCGCCTGTGCAGGAATTCATATGACGAATATTCCTGAGTTGGACTACCAGCGGCACCTTTTTCAGGAGAAAACCCTCACCTCGGTGTCCGCAAACACACGCCGTGATGGGCAGGAATTGCTTAGTTTAGCGAAAGAGATTCCCCTGAGGACGCACGTAGAAGAGTTTTCCCTGGCGGAGGCAAACGAGGCTCTCCTCAAGTTGAAACGTGACGGCATTCAGGGGAGTGCGGTGTTGCGAGTGAGATAGCCTCTTTATGGAGGCGAGAAGAAATTTTTGGGGAACGCTTCCGAGGGGATCTTCGTTAAGGGTTTTGGTTTCGGCGCCGACCCATCACGCGCGTTCGTTCGCGCCCATAGAGGATGGTTTCGGTGACTCCTTTGCGTATTCTTTGGATGACTTTGTGGTTGGGCTTCTTATTCGTCTTGCTAGAGGTCCAACATTTGCATTCTAACCTACTGGCAAAGAGCATTCCTGCCTGGTTGCCCATCATTTATTGCGCCCTGGGTTTGGTGCTCCTTCCGTTGCGGTCTTTGTTATTCAAAGGCGGCCGGAGGGGATGGCTCGTGGCTTTCTTTGTGGCAGGGGTTATTTTGGGGTTTTATGGCGTTGCCCTTCACACTCACCTAAGAGTAGAACCCTTTATGAGGCTTTTCGGAATGAAAGTTTCCGGGGAAGACATTCCTCGTGCGGAGCCTTTGCCTCCCTTGACCATCGCAGGTCTCTCGGCGTTGAGCCTTGTGGCTCTCTCTCTGGAGGAGCGGAAGAATAAAAGGGTCTCTTCTGCAGTGGTGGGAATGGCAAAGGAAGGGGAAGAGTCCTTGAGTGCCCCGAAGAGTTAGGGGGGCGGTGTTTCCCCAAAGATACGGTCTTTGCCGTCAAATTTTGGTACGAAGACAGAGAGGGCAAGGACGTCGGTCCCGTTGGGTGCAAATGAGTGGACCGTTTTTCTTGGTAGGAAGAGGATGTCTCCCGCATGGACGGAGAATTCCTCTTTATTGACTCGCATCGTGCCGGAGCCGCGGATGATGTAAACGATCTCGTCATGATTCAGATGATAGTGGGCGGGGATGAAGGCTTTGGGCGCGAGCAGGTTTACCGTGCAGTTTTCGTTTTCCGCAAAAAGGTGGGCGGTGATATTCGGGTCTTCTTTTTGCAACCGCGCCATAAGATCTGGGACGTTGCTCCACTTCCAATCCGGGGTTGGGCGGGGGGGTTCTTGCCCTATGGCAAGGAGAGCGAAGAGGGCAACACCCAGAAGCCCCATTTTCCAGTGAGCGCTCCGGGTTTGTTTCCGTAAGGGGGGCTTGCCCCTTGGTTCCTTGTGAGAATGTCCTGTCTTCCCGCGTGAGTACGTCATAGGGTGCTCCTTCGGAAAAAGGGTGGAGGAAGTTTACCTGTCTGGAATCACTTTCTTGCCTTGGGAGCGGGAGGACTGGGTTCCTTTATGGGATAAAATAAGGACGATGAAACTTTTTTTGGACACAGGCAATGTTGACGAAGTGCGCCAGGCAGTGGCATGGGGGGTTTTGGATGGCGTCACCACCAACCCCAGCCTGATCGCAAAGAGTGGTGGGCGATTCCGGGATACTGTGGTTGAAATTTGTGACCTGGTTCCTGGGGGCGCCATCAGTGCGGAGGTGGTCGCCACGGATTACGAGGGGATTCTCCGGGAGGCACGGGAAATCGCTTCCTGGCATCCCCAGATTGTGGTCAAAATTCCGATGATTCCTGATGGCGTTCGTGCGGTGCGCACCTTGAGTGCCGAAGGGATTCGCACTAATGTCACCCTGGTCTTCTCTGTGCCCCAGGCTCTCCTTGCGGCAAAGGCGGGAGCCACCTTCATCAGCAATTTCGTGGGGCGCGTGGACGACGTGGGGGGGGATGGGATGGAGGCGGTTGCGGAGACGGTGGATATGGTGGAGCGATACGGATTTTCCAGCCAGGTGTTGGTGGCGAGCGTTCGTCACCCTCGGCATGTGGTGGATGCCTTGCGGGTTGGTGCCCATATATGCACCATGCCCCTTGCGGTGATGAAGCAACTTTTCCAGCATCCTCTAACGGATGTGGGGCTGAAGAGGTTTCTGGATGATTGGAAGTCTGCGGGGCTGGAGATTTTTGAGAAGGCTTCGCTCCGCGAGAAAGCTTGACCGCGCGGTTCTTTCTGCTTGCCTGGATTAGGGGGCGCGAGTAAAGGGCGAGTGCGGGAGCGTAGAATAGGGGGAGATGTTTAGAGGTGCTCTGACCTCCGCATTGGCCTCCTTGCGAGAATATTGGGAACGCTCTGTCCTGAGCGCGTTGGGGATATTAGTGGGTGCTTCTGCGGTAATGCTTCTTATTTCTCTTGCAGAAGGGGTGCGTCAAGACATCGTTCAGCAAGTGCGGAGCCTGGGGACGAACCTCGTGGTGGTGGTTCCCGGGCATTTTGAAGTGGGTGATCCTTTTGGGACGACGAGCGGGCTGATCGGATTAAGCCCCTTCACCCGTGAGGATGCGGAGCGAGTGGGGGAGGTTCCGGGCGTGGTCCGGACCGCTAAACTTACGTTGGTAGCGGGGGTGGCTTTTGCCCGCCATCCTGAGAAAGGGGGTGAGGAGAAGCCTGCAGGGGGATGGATATTGGCTTGTGACCCAAGTTGGTTTGAAATCAGGGCGCACCATTTCGTGGAGGGAAGACCGTTTCGCGAGGGTTTCGCTCGGGAGGCGGTTTTGGGGAGTTTGCCCAAGGCTCGGCTGTTTGGGGACCAGCCTGCGGTGGGGAAGGAGATCGTGGTGCATGGACAGCCATACAGGGTTGCGGGCGTTATTTATGAGCCAGAATCGGGTGGGGTGTTTTCAGGGGGAGGCTTTAATTCCGTAATCTATCTTCCTTTTGATCGTGTGGCGCTTAATTCTGGTCAAACCTTGATTCATCGCATTGTAGCCCAGGTCAATCCTGCCTATCCCCCACAGGTCATCATTGCCAATATCAAATCGGCTTTGAAAAAAAATCATAGCGGGCGAGAAGATTTTTCCGTTCTAACCCAGCAGGACCTTTTGAAAGTTGCCTTTAGTGTGGTCAACGTGATGGAATATTTGGTTTTTGGAATCTCGGGCGTGGCTCTTTTCGTGGGTGGCTTGGGAATTATGACCGTGATGCTGATGAATGTAGGCGAGCGAACGAAAGAGATCGGCATACGGAAAACCACCGGCGCCCGGCGACGGGACATCTTCTGGCAGTTTCTTCTGGAAGCCCTGTTCTTGACCACGGCGGGGGGAATGGGAGGGTTAGGCGTAACGTTTCTGGGGAGCTGGCTCCTTTCCGCCCTCACCCCCTTGAAAACGGAATTCACCCCCACCATCCTGGCGCTTGGGGTAGGAGTGAGTTTGGGAGTGGGAACGGTTTTTGGGGTTCTCCCTGCGCTGAGGGCGGCAAGGAAAGACCCTGTGGAAGCGATACGCCGGGAGTAAGAATTGGGGTATTATGCACCCACACGTGTTTTTGGCGGTGAGGTTTTCCGTTGCCTAAAGTTGCACAGAGACCAAGTTTTACCCATAGCCTTGCCCGGGCTTACGTGGACCGCTTTGTTCTGTCTGCGTTAGCCAGGGTGAGCAGTACCCTTCGTCTGCGCGAGTTAGCGCAGGAGGTGGCTCCCCACGGCATTTCGCAGTCTGACTTGCGGAACTTGCTCGCCACCAACCCCGACAGGTATGTGTATGAGGACCGCCGGTGGGTTCCGCGGGCGCGCTTGCTCCCCCGAGAAGTGCCTTTCAATTACTTTTTGTGGGAGGTTTTGGAGCACTATGCGGGACCAATGCCGGTGAGCGATTTAGCAAGCGAGTGCGCTCACGCACGGGGAAAGAGCAAAGAGTATTACGAAAAACATCTTCCCCGGATCCTGAATGCAGACCCTGACCTTTTCTGCACCCCTTCGGGGTATGCGGGTTTGGCAGAATGGCTTTTCTTGGCACGGGACGAACCCGTGGATGTGGCACTGGAACTTAATGGGTTGCGGGGAGAAGATATGGATGAACATCTTCACACCTTAGGGCGTCTTGATTTTTCTGACCCGGAGAGCGCGGCGAAGAAGGCTATCCGTTATGCCCCCTTCCCCTCCAAAGCGGTGGGCTTCTTTGCCTGGCGCCAATTGAATCCCCCTGACCCCTATGCCCTGAGGCTTTATGATGCAGTGGCGTTGTTTGATGCCCTCCTTCGTCGGGAGGAGTTGGTATTTGGCTCGGATGGTTGTTTTTATCCTGCGGAAGAGAAGCAAAAGTGGCTGAAGCAGGCTATGGAGGAGGCGGGCAAAATGGAGCCCTTCTACAAGGTGGAAGAGGCTCCACCTTTAGAGCTGGGAGAGGCGGAGTTAGAAGAACTGGTGGAGGCTGTTTACCAGTCGGAGATCTCCGTTAGCGTGGGAGAACTTCTGGAAAAGAAGTTTGAGATTAGTCCGGGAGACAAGACCTACGAAGAGGATGTGAACAACGCCATAAAGAAATTGAAAGAGATTGATCGTGTGTGGTGGGTTGGTGCGGACCGGTTTCGGGTGCCGGAGTCGGCTCCTCCCTTTGTCCACAGTGTTCCGGAAGTTTTGATGTTTCCAGAACTGGATATTCGGGACGAGACTACGGGAGAGCCTTATGATGTGGAACTTTCGGATGACGCCTTTACTTCCGCGATGCGGAAGGAGCTGGCAAACCCCCTTGCCCAGGATGTCCTGGACGAAGAGATCACTCCTGCTCCCAGGAAGTTACCCGAGGTGGTGCGCCTGGTTTTAAAAGCCCACCACCGCGAGATCGGGACGTTCCCCCTTTGCCAGTTCCCAACAGGCTGGTTTTTCCCCGAGCCCAATTTCCAGGAACTGATTTTTGTTGACCCCAATGGGCGGGAGCTCAATGTATGGCTGAATCATCACGCTCGCTTGCTCTTTAATCTCTTTGATTGGTGGCTGGAACAACCCCTGGAGAGCGGAGCGGTCTTCACCCTAAGGAAGACAGACCGCCCCAACGTGTTCAGGTTTGAATGGCAGGAAGAGCCTGACCCCTTGCTTTATATCTCTTCGGAGCGGATGGAGGAGTTGCGTGACCTTGCGGGGCGCGCAGGGGATCTTTCCACCTATGAAATTGTGATGGAGGTTCTGGGCAAGCATAAGAAGGGTGCGGAGTTTCTCACCATTTTGGCAGAGGTGAACGTGGTTCGCCGAGCTCGTCGGCGGTTGGTTGCTTCCATTCTTACGGGATACCACTGTTTCTACCAGAGAAGCGGTTCGCCCTTGTGGCATTTTGATGCCAAAAAGGTTCAGCAAGGTTTTGACCGCGCCAAGAAGCGCTACATCCGGAAATAGGGTTGGCGTTCCCTGGGAGGAGCGCGGTAAAATAAAAAGTGCGTTCGGAATCGCCTGAAAGATCAAGGAAGTCAAAAATAAGAAGCTATGCCAAATAAGAAATCTGCTCTCAAGGAACTTCGGAAAAATGCGAAGCGGAGGCTTCGCAATCAGTCCGTCAAATCAATGCTCAAAACGCTTATTAAGTCTGCCCGTTCTGCCGCGGGCACGGACAAGGCTGAAGCACTTGCCCGCCGTGCTTGCAAAATGCTGGACAAAGCGGCAGAGCACGGGATTATTCACAAGAACCAGGCGAGCAGACGGAAGTCCCGCCTGATGCGATTTTTGCAAAAGACTCAGGCGTCTTCGCCTGAGTCGTAGATGCAAGCTATAGGGTGGCTCCGGACGGCAGGGTGCCCCTCATCTTCCCGAGGCTGATTGGTTTCTAAGGGGGCGGGGAACTAACCTTTTCCAATGCCTCTAAGATTTCTGCAGGCGTGATTTGCCCTAATCCTTCGGCACCCTTGTATAAAGCCACACTCCGTCCCCGGTAAGGACCTGTGCGTTCAGGCTTGGTGGGTCCCATAAGAGCCACCACGGGCACTCCCAGGGCTACCGCTATGTGCATAGAACCTGTGTCTCCAGCCACGTGGGCATCGGAAAGGGAAAGTATCGCTAGGAGGTCGGAAAGGCTTGTTTTTCCTATCAAACTCGGCACCTTCTCCGCACCACACTTTTTTAGTTCTTCATAAAGCGAGATCTCCCAGGCGCCCCCTATGCAAAAAGGCGACCATCCCTTTTGTTCTGCCTCACGGATGAATTCTGCATAAAGGGGAATGGGGTATCGCTTGTTCGGTTTCCCTGCGCCTAAATTGACCGCGAGCGCTTTTCCCATAAGCCCAAGTCCCAGAAGCATTTCCCGGGCACGGCACAGCGCTTCGGGCTTGGGAATCAAACCGAATCCCTCTTTTCTCGGAGAGGGGGAGGCACACGAGACATTGGGATCTAAAGAACGCAAAACCTCCCTGGCTACATCCAGGTATTGGTCTACCACGTGGGTATGTTCGGGCGCAGGCTTCACCGCCCGGCTAAAGAACCGTGCGCCTTCTCGCTGATAGTGGTAGCCTAATTTATGTTTTGCTCTGGCAATCCCGACCCAGAAGGCGCTTTTGAACAGCCCCTGCATATCCAGAGCAAAAAGATATTGGTCTCGGCGCACCTTCCGAATTCCTTCAATAAATCGCTTGAGCCCTCCCCTTTTAAAATCTCGCGGGACGGTGTGGAGTCGGTCTATGGCGGGATGCCCCTCCAGCACCTCGCGAAAATTTTCCTGAACCAACCAGTGGATCTCTGCTTCGGGAAGGGCAGACTTGAGGAGCATTGCGGAGGGGAGGGTATGGACGATGTCTCCCAGGGCGGATAAGCGGACAAGGAGAATTTTTGTGGGCTGGGTCATCCCCGTTCCTCTTGTCGTTGGGAGAAATTGGGAAAGGTAAAGGCTTCTCTTTCTATCCCCAGCCTCTCCAGGCACTTCTGCCATACCGTTTCTACATCAACCCGGGTGATGTCCCCTCCTGACTCCACTACTGCCTCGGGCTGAGCAAAGGGATGAAAGCGAAGGGGAGGCATATGTCCGAAAATCGTGACGCAGGGCGTCCCGAGGGCACTGGCGATGTGGGCTGTGCCCGTGTCTCCACTCACGTGGAGCCGGGCACGCTGGAGAACCCCTGCTGTTTGAAGCAGAGTGGTCTTGCCTACCAGGTCATCGGCGGAGGTATGCCTTAGAAACTGTTCCGCTAAGGGGCGTTCCTCTTGCCCTCCCAGGAGGACTATTCTCAACCCTGCGCTCTGGAGCCTGCGAGCGATTTCGGCGTATTTGCTGGGTTCCCAATTCTTCTGGGGTTGCGAGGTTCCAAGGTGAAGGGTGACCCATCCACCCTCTCCCAGCGTTTCTTTTACCCAGTTCTCGTAAGTTGCCGGGATGGTGATGCCGAATTCATAGCATTCCTTACCAAAGCCAATTTCCTTGACCGCCCATACGTTTGCTTTCACCACGTGCAGGTCTCGCGGAGGTTGGATAACGACGCCCAGTCGTCTCGCCAGGGCATTCTTCGGGTTCACGATGTATCGCTTCTTTGCGGAAGAGAAGGGGAGGGCGAGGGCGGTTTTAGAATGCCCGTGCAAGTCAATGGCGATATCTGGTTGGAATTCGCGGAGTTGCAGGTATCCCCGCAGTTGCTCTCGCCACTTCCAGGGTTTCCAGCGGTTGCCTTTATAGCGTATTCGGTCAAAGGTATAAACTTTTTGGATGTACGGATGATGCTCCAACAATTCCCTGAAGCGATTTTCAACAAACCAGGCAATTTTCGCTTCGGGGTCTGAAGCGTGAATGGTGGCGGTGGTGGGTAATGCCATCACGAGGTCGCCCAAACTGCTCCAGCGGATGATGAGGATGCGAGGGGCTTTTTGGTCTCTGCTTTTTCCTGATGCTGAATGGGGCTTTTTAGAGTTCATTGATTATTTTGAGCCCTACTTTTTGTTGATAGAAATCCCTTCAGGCGTGCAGAGCGCCAGCGGTCGTGGAGCCACAGCCATTGCTCAGGATGCTCGCGGATGACTTGTTCAAAAGCCTCATTCACCTTTGTCATTATTCCCAGGACATCTTCTTCACGGTTTCCTGTTCGTTCGGGGAGGGCGAGCTCCGTTATGTGGAGTTGGTAATGAGATTCTGAATCTTCCCAGCAAAAACATACCAGAAGGGGCGCTCCCGTTCGCAGGTGGAGGATTGCAGGACCGGACACCGTGCCCGTAGGATGACCGAAGAAAGGCACAAAGATTTCCCAGGAATTTTGATCGGGGAGCAACCCGATGATTTTGTTCTCGCGAAGGGCTTGGAGGATTTCACGGATACTGGATCCGCGTGGCAAGACCACGAGCCCTTCTTTTTCACGCATACGATTGACGAGACGGGTGGTGCGGGGGTCATTGGCTTCTCGCGCTACCACGAGGAGAGGATAACCTTTCAACGTGAGGAAATGCGCCATTCGCTCCCAATTGCCGAAGTGGGGTGTTAGCAAAATAACTCCCTGACCTTTTTGCAGGGCTTCATCCAGTAAGGATAGCCCGGAAGCCGAAACGGAACTTATAACTTGCTCGGGCGTGAGGCGGTCCGCAAAAAGAAAAGTGAGGGTCGTTTTTCCAAAGTGTTCAAAAACTCGCAGGGCGGTTTCGCGGATGCGGGGTTCATCCCAGTGGGGAAAGCACAAGCGTAAATTGGCAAGACAACGCTCACGGTATTTTTTGCTCATCCGAAATGCCAGGCGCCCGAGGATAGCCCCGAAGGCACGCAGTTTTTTTTCGGTAAAAAGGCGTGAGGCAAAACGGAGTAGGACCAAACCGAAAGTTCCAAAGGTTGCGGAAGCTCGCCGTTTTAATTTTCTAAGCGTTTCGTCAGCCATAAAGCAAAGTCATCGCCAATTTGAATATCCATTTCCAGAGCATAGACGTCTTTCAAAGGGAGTTGGCTGTGAAGGAGTTTTACCGCGTCTTTCTCGGTAACGATCAAGGGGCGCCCGTCGGGGAGGGAGCGAAGTTCACTGTGATCGGGTAGGGCAATGAACTCTCTCACGTTTGCTCCGAGGTGTTCCAGGGCTTGGAGAAACGTTCCGGGTTTTCCTATAGCGCACATCGCCCAGACCTCCTTTCCCTGGAGCCACTCCGGAGGGCGAGGCTCGGAACCGTTGAGGGCGCAGAGACGGTGGTAGGTTTTCTGGATCCGAAATTGAGGGAGCGAGATTTCCGGATTCTTATCCCCGAAGGCGAGGACAGCATCTGCCCTTTTCCAGCCTTCCCAGGGTTCTCTAAAAGGTCCTGCGGGGAGGCATCGCCGATTCTTCACCGAGGGCGGGAGGGTGATGAGGTCCACTTTTCGTGCGAGGGGGAGGTGCTGGAAACCATCGTCCAGCACCACTGCTTCATAGCCTTCCTGATGGGCTTTTTTCACTGCGGGCACGCGATGGCGGGAGACGATGAGGGCGAGGTGGGGGGCTTTCTTTCGGATCAGAACCGCTTCGTCGCCGAATTCCTCCACCGAAAAGGATACTCCCGGGGGAAGAAAAGTGACTTCGTTTCTGCGTGCACCCTTGTAGCCGTGCACACTTATGGCAATTCGTTTGAAGCGTGTTTCTAATATTCTTGCCACTGCGAGAGCCAGGGGTGTTTTCCCGGTTCCACCCACCTCCAGGCTCCCCACTCCAATCACGGGAATGGGTGCCTGCCATCGCTTTTTCCAGCCCATCTGATAGATGCTAAGGTATCCCTTCCATCCGAAGGCATAAAGCCAGGAGAAAGGGAGGAGTATGCCGGAAAGGACCTTGCTTTTGAGCGAATCCTCTTCCCAGATGAGGCTCCAGTGCATATGCGTCTCATTATGCCTCGGGATATGCTTCCTGTGTTATTGGTATTCGGGGGAGGGGTGGGGGAGGTACAATGGCTTTTGAGCCGGTAGCTCAGAGGCAGAGCAACGGCCTTTTAAGCCGTGGGTCGTGGGTTCGAATCCCACCCGGCTCACTGAAGGGGCGCACCTCATTAAGGAATGGGCAGGCATTAGGTTGTCTTGCATAGGATGGGTAGACTGCGGGAGAATTGCCTGAGATGATCCTTCGGCCCAGTTATGAGGAATATGCCCGGCTTGCAGAGTGTGGGAAAATCGTGCCCCTCTGGGGGGAGATACTGGCGGATCTGGAGACCCCTCTTAGTGCCTATTGGAAACTGGCGTCTCGGCAGGAGCCCTCTTTTTTATTGGAATCGGTGACAGGGGGCGAGCAGGTTGGGCGATATTCGTTTTTGGGGGCGGGCTCACCCCGGCTCTTTCGCTCCAAGAATAGGAAATTCCGGTGGGTGAAGGGGGCTGAAATTCAGGAGGGAGAACTTCAAATCGGTGAAACCCCTCTGGATGAGGTGCGAAAATGTTTTTCGCCTGAAAGGTATGTGACGTTTGATGGTTTACCGCGCTTCACAGGGGGGGCAGTAGGGATGTTGAGTTACGACCTGGTGCGCTTTTTTGAGAAACTTCCGGATAACGCGGTGGATGAACTCCAGTGTGATGATGTGCTTCTAATGTTTACCGACACGGTCGTGGCTTTTGACCATTCTCGCAACCGAATTCAAATTATCTCCTATGCATCCCCTGGCGGAGATTCTTATGATGAGGCTACGGAAAGGATTAAGAGGGTGGCAAGCCTTTTGTCTCAGCCATTGCCTCCTTTACCTGATGTGGTGGAGCAAGATATCCAGTGGATGTCCCATATAAGCAGGGATGCTTATGAGTCTGCCGTGGAGCGTGCGATCCAGGCAATCACTGCGGGCGAGGGCATTCAGATAGTTCTCAGCCAGCGTCTTTCGGCGCCCATATCGGCGCATCCCCTTCATCTTTATCGCCAGTTGCGTTCCCTTAATCCTTCTCCTTATATGTATTTGTTGAGGTTCGGCGATGTAGATGTGGTGGGTGCTTCCCCGGAGATATTGGTGACCCTGGAGAAAGGTGTGGCGCGGGTGAGGCCTATTGCGGGGACGCGCAAGAGGGGGCAAGCGCCTGCTGAGGACCGGCAGTATGAACAGGAGCTCCTTGCAGATGAGAAGGAACGAGCAGAACATATTATGCTGGTGGATTTGGGGCGGAACGACTTAGGAAGAGTATGTGAGCCGGGGAGCGTGAGGGTGAATGAGTTAATGATTATTGAGCGATATTCCCACGTGATGCACCTTGTCAGCGACGTCACGGGAGTGGTGAAGCCCGAGTGTGATGCTTTTGACGTGTTCCGGGCGTGCTTTCCCGCAGGGACCGTGACAGGGGCGCCGAAAGTTCGGGCGATGGAGATCATTGATGAGTTAGAGCCCACCCGACGTGGATTTTATGCAGGAGCGGTGGGCTACTTCGGTTTTACGGGGAATATGGATATGGCGATCACTATCCGCACGTTGTTCCTCAAAGACGGCGTGGCTTATCTTCAGGCGGGAGCAGGGATTGTTTATGATAGTAAGCCTGACCGCGAATGGGAGGAATGCCAGAATAAAATGGCGGGTATGCGAGAAGCGGTCCAGAGAGCCCATCAGAAGGAGCCCTGGTGGTGAGAGTTCTTTTGATAGATAATTACGATTCTTTTACTTATAACCTTGCCCAGTACCTGGGGGAATTGGGGGTTCTGGTGACTGTCTGGCGGAACGATTGTTTCCGTAAGGAGGACATTGCCCATCTCCAACCTGCGGGCATCCTCATCAGCCCCGGACCCGGAACGCCCGATCGGGCGGGGCTAACGGAGGAGGTGATTCGGGAGTTTGGGGAGCACATCCCCATCCTTGGGGTGTGTTTGGGGCACCAGGCAATAGGAGAGGTTTTCGGGGGGCGGATCGTTCCCGCTCGGCGGGTAATGCATGGGAAGGTCTCCCTCATTTCTCACGATGGGGAGGGGGTTTTTCGGGGCATTTCCTCGCCGTTTCAGGCTATCCGGTATCACAGTTTAGTGGTTGCAAAAGATAGCCTTCCTGCGTGCCTGAAGGTCTCCGCCGAGAGCGACGATGGGGAGGTGATGGGGCTTCGCCATAAAGAGTTTCCCATTGAGGGAATCCAGTTCCACCCGGAGAGCGTCCTGACCCAGTTTGGGAAGGACCTCTTGCGGAATTGGGTAGAGGGTCTATCCCTGCGCTGATGCCCCCGGGCAGTGGTTGCAACCCTCGGAATGCCTTTGACGGTATAATGAGACACATCCATAGGAGGAAAAAAGAATATGAAGAAGGTTTCTGTTGGCGCCGTGGTTGCGCTGGCTTTTTCTTTTTGCGTCGTGGCTTTGGCTGTTGGACAGGGTGTGCGACTTGTCTGGAAGCCAAAGGCAGGGGATACTCAGAAATATCGGCTCAACGTTTCTATGACCGGGGATCCTGCGGTGCTGGGCTTCGGTAAGCTGGAACTGAGCATCACCACGACGGAGAAAATCAAGGAAGTCAAGGAAGATGGCAAGGTGGTTCAAGAATCTACCCAGTCGGAGTTCTCTGTGAAGGTAGATGGGCAAGACCTCGGTGGGGGGGGTGAGATGCCCGCCGTTTCGGTGACCACTATCTTTTATCCCGATGGGCGCATCTTTGCGATAGAAGGTGACCCCACTGCTGGACCGCCTCCCCGAGTGGCAGAATCTATGGTCTTCCTTTATCCTGGACCTGAAAAGGAGTTCCGGGTGGGGGAGAGTTGGACTCACAAGCGAGGCGGAGATGCCCAGCGGGGGACCCGTGCTTCTGAAACCACCTACACCTACCTCGGACAAGAGAAGGTAGATAGGTGGGATGCCTATAAGGTTGCTTTCAAGTTCCGAGAGACGGAAGGCGAAAACGCTATGGAAGTGACGGGTACTGTATGGCTGGGAGTGGAGAATGGCTATGTGGTAAAGGGTGAGTATGAGTTGACCAACGTGGAGTTCGCCCCCGGGATGCCCCCTACCAAGGCATCAGTGAAGGTAACCCGGATTCAGTAGCCTTTCGGCTTCTGTGCTTCGTGAGGCGCAGGGATTTTCCCCTGCGCCTTTTCTTTAACTAAAGTTCCTTTCGGTAGGAATACGTGTAATGAACTTGTGAAAATTGGAGTATAATAAAGGCAGAAAACTTGATAAGATAAGGCTCAAAAATGCGATTTGATAAACTAACTCTCAAAGCACAGGATGCCCTTCAATCCGCTCAGCGACTGGCGGAGGAGCACCATCACACCGATGTGGAGGCAGAGCACCTCCTTCTGGCTCTTCTATCCCAATCCGAAGGCATTGCAAAGCCCGTGTTGGAAAAGGTGGGCGTTCCTGCAGACTTTTTGAGGCGACAGGTGGAGCAAGAGATAGAGCGTCTCCCGAAAGTAGGTGGCTCCGCCACTTATGGCTCAGTGATGGGACCTCACCTTCGCTCCGTTCTGGACACCGCTTTTACAGAAGCGGAGGAGATGAAGGATGAGTACGTCAGCACGGAGCATCTTCTTTTAGGGTTGGTTTCGGAAACGAAGAGCAAGGCGGGCAGGCTTTTGCGGGCATCGGGGGTGGACAAGGAAAGCTTACGGCGAGCTATAAGCGAGATGCGAGGGGGGCGGAGAGTGGTGGACCAGACGCCCGAGGAGAAGTATCAGGCACTGGAAAAGTACGGGCACGACCTCACGGCGCTTGCCCGTCAGGGGAAACTCGATCCTGTAATCGGGCGGGATGATGAAATCCGTCGTGTTATTCAAGTGCTTAGCAGGCGCACGAAGAATAATCCTGTGCTCATAGGGGATCCGGGTGTGGGGAAGACGGCTATCGTGGAAGGCTTGGCTCAGCGCATCGTGGCGGGGGATGTGCCGGAGTCCTTGAAGCGGAAGTCTATCATTGCTCTGGATTTGGCGGCACTGGTGGCGGGAGCTAAGTTTCGCGGGGAGTTTGAGGAGCGCTTGAAGGCGGTGTTGGATGAGGTGCGCCGGGCAGAGGGGAATTTGATTTTGTTCATAGATGAACTGCACAACCTGGTGGGGGCAGGACGAGCCGAAGGCTCTATGGATGCGGCGAATATCCTGAAGCCTATGCTGGCGCGTGGGGAGTTGCGGTGTGTGGGTGCCACCACGGTGGACGAGTATCGCCAGTATATTGAGAAGGATGCGGCTTTAGAGAGGCGCTTCCAGCCGATTTACGTGGATGAGCCAAGTTTGGAGGACACCATTGCCATTTTGCGGGGTTTGAAGGAGCGTTATGAAGTTCATCACGGCGTGCGGATCACTGATGGGGCGATTATTGCGGCGGCTAAATTGAGCGACCGCTACATCACGGATCGTTTTTTGCCGGATAAGGCTATTGACCTCATTGACGAAGCAGCAAGCCGATTGAGGATAGAGATTGACAGCGTCCCCATAGAGATTGACTCGCTGGATAGGCGCATTCGTCAGCTGGAGATTGAGCGCCAGGCTCTGAAGAAAGAGGAGGATCCGGAAAGCAAAGCGCGGCTGGAGGATTTGGAGCGAGAACTGGCGGAATTGAGTGAGGAGCGGGCTCGTTTAGGGGCTCATTGGCAGAAGGAAAAAGAGACGATCTCGCAAATTCGTGCGCTCAAGGAAAAGTTAGATCAATTGCGTGTGGAACTCCAGCAGGCAGAGCGTGATCAGGATTGGGAGCGAGCGGCGCAAATCCAGCACGGGGAAATCCCTGCCACGCTGAAAGAGATCAAGCGTATGGAAGGCGTCTTAGCCGAACTCCAGAAGGATGTGAAAATGTTGAAGGAGGAGGTGGATGCAGAAGACGTGGCAGAGGTGGTCTCCAAGTGGACGGGTATACCCGTGGCGCGCTTACTGGAGTCCGAGATGCAAAAGCTCGTGAAGATGGAGGATCGGCTTCACGCTCGGGTGGTGGGGCAGGATGAGGCGGTGCGAGCGGTTTGCGATGCGGTGAGGCGCTCTCGCAGTGGCATTGCGGACCCCGATCGCCCCATCGGCTCTTTCCTCTTCCTGGGTCCCACGGGGGTTGGGAAGACGGAATTGGCGCGCGCTCTGGCAGAGTTCCTCTTTGATGATGAGCGCAATATGGTTCGCCTGGATATGAGCGAGTATCAAGAGAAGCACACGGTGGCACGACTTATCGGTGCCCCGCCGGGATATGTGGGCTACGAGGAAGGGGGGCAACTGACGGAGGCAGTGCGCCGAAAGCCTTACAGTGTGGTTTTGCTGGATGAGATTGAGAAGGCACACCCCGAAGTTTTCAACGTGCTGTTACAAGTTTTGGACGAAGGACGGCTCACGGATGGGCACGGGCGAACGGTGGACTTCCGAAACACCGTGGTCATTATGACGAGCAACCTTGGCTCGGAAGTGTATGGGGAGTTTTCGCTTTCTGCGGATGCGGACACCAAACGGCGCGTGATGGAAGTGGTGCGGGAATTTTTCCGCCCTGAGTTCTTGAACCGAATAGATGAGATTGTAGTCTTCAATCCTCTAACGGCAGGGGATATAAAGGCTATTGTGAAGATCCAGTTGCGGAGGTTGACGACCAGACTTCAGGAGAAGCGTATCAGCGTGGAGCTAACAGATCGCGCCCAGGAGGCTCTTGCTATCAAGGGATATGACCCTATGTATGGTGCCCGCCCCCTCAAGCGCGTTATTCAAGCGGAGATCCTGAATCCTATAGCGAAGCAAATTCTTTCGGGACAATTGCGTGAAGGTGACCACGTGGTGGTGGATTATGAAAATGAAACCTTCATCTTCCACGCTGAGAAGGCAAAGGTGTAGTTTCCAATTTGTGCCCTTTTTATTCCTCCGAAAGGGCGCAAGCCCCAGCAGAAAGAGGAGACTGTTTCCTGAGGGGAGGGGTTAAGGCTGTGGGGGGTTCCTTCCTAAGGTAGCATTAGGGGAATATGAGGGCTTTCTGGATTTTTTTCTGGAGTGTGAGTGGGATGACTTTCTTGCCTTTTCTGCCTCAGGATATTGGGGGAACGTGGGTGGGTTCTCTCAAGATTGGCTTGCAAGAATTGCGCCTGGCTCTTCACCTTTCCTTTTCCGAGGGGAAGTATTCTGCAAAACTGGATAGCCTTGACCAGGGTGTGTCGGGGATTCCGTGTGATCGTGTCACTTTTGAAAAGGGGGTCTTGATTTTTGAAATCAGTGCGCTCCGTGTGCGATTTGAAGGGAACATCAATGAGAGGGGTGATGAGATAGGGGGTACCTTTACTCAGGGCAACCTCTCCTTGCCCTTGACCCTCAAGCGGGGGGAACTTCCCCCTCCGCCCCGGCGACCTCAAACCCCTCAGCCTCCTTTCCCCTATAAGGTGGAGGAGGTCTCTTATTCCAATGCGAGCAAAAGCGTGACGCTTGGGGGCACTTTGACCTTGCCTGAGGGGGAAGGTCCTTTTCCTGCTGTGGTTCTCATTTCCGGTTCGGGGTTGCAGGATCGGGATGAGACGCTTTTTGGGCACAAGCCCTTTTGGGTGCTGGCGGATTATCTGACTCGTTACGGGATTGCGGTGCTTCGGGTTGATGACCGCGGAGTGGGAAAGAGCAGGGGTGAGATTCAATCAGTGACGAGCAAGGATTTTGCTGAGGATGTGAAGATGAGTTTTGAATACCTTGCCTCTCGCAAAGAGATAGATGTTAGGAAGAGGGGGTTGATCGGGCATAGTGAGGGGGGGCTTCTTGCGGCGATGGTAGCGGCGGGGGTGCCAGAGGTTGCATTTATTGTTATGATGGCGGGAAGCGCAGTTCCGGGAAAGGAGCTTCTTCCCCTTCAAGTGTATAAACAGTCTGTGGTCACCGGGATGAGCGAGAAGGAAGCGGAAAAAGTACGGGATTTGATTCGCAAGTTTTGTGAGGTCATCCTTGCCGAGCCTGACAATGCAAAGGTGCGGGAGAAGCTTCGCGCCCTATTGCAGGACTCTTTATCCGAGGCGGGGGGTGAATTCAAGAGAGCCCTGGAAGTGCTGGAGGCTCAGGTAGGGGAGTTCTCCACGTTTATGGCGACGCCCTGGATGCGATTTTTCCTGGCATATGACCCTGCTGAAGCGTTGAGGAAGGTGCGCTGTCCTGTTTTGGCCCTCAATGGGTCCCTGGACACCCAGGTAGACGCGGGGCAAAATCTCCTTGCAATAGCACGAGCCCTGGAGGAAGCGGGGAATAACGACTACACGCTTGTGAAGGTACCGGGAGTGAACCATCTATTCCAAACGGCGACGACGGGTTCCCCTCTGGAATATGGGAAGATTGAGGAAACGCTATCCCCTAAGGTGATGGAACTTATAAGGGACTGGATACTTGAGAGATGTGCCCGGCGAGAAGTATTGGAACGATCGGGGTAAAGGGCTTCTTCACTCGATGGTTGGCGCCTCCGGGGTTATTTTGTTTGCAGGGGAACGCCCCGGAAGTCTAAGTAAATACACGCAGGTGGACACCACCACAATTCCCAGCATAACTTTTAGCCAGAGGTAACCGGAAAGGAGAAAAATAATGGCAAGGGTAGATAACCCAGTTGTGGTGAGGGCAAGGGCTTTTACTTTCCAATCTATGTGGCGCGAGTTTCGCCATTGTTTGAGAGGGGGGCCCAGGCGAGGATGTTCCAGAAGCCATTTTTCTAAGCGCTCATTGGACCTTGCAAAGCAGGCAAGAGCAATGATGAGGAAAACGGTGCCAGGCATCACGGGCAGGACAAGCCCCACTATTCCTATCCCGAGCGAGCACCATCCCGTCAGTGTATAGAAACTCTTCCAAAAGTTACGACGGTGCATACGTTTGGTTTAATGTTATCTGGTTAAGGTTACCCCATCCCTCAAGCCTGGCGTATTTCCAGCAAAAGCGCAAGAGGTTCAATATGGATGACGTCTCCGGGTTTAAGTTTTCGGTTGCGCCGATATTCTACAGCCCCGTTTACTTTTACCGTTCCTCCTGCAATAAGCCCTTTGGCTTGTCCCCCTGTGGCAACCACATTAGCCAGCTTTAGGGCTTGGGTGAGAGTTATGGTTTCCGTGTTTATGAGGAGTTCCTGGTGCGAGACGTTAGGCATCTAAGGCACGTCCCCCTTCGCCAGGGGGCGGTTCATACAAGGAGATGTCCACGCCTGGCATTTGGGTTCGGAGTTTTTCTAAAAGGGAAACCATACCGGGTTGCTCGGTAGCGTAGTGTCCTGCCTGGATCATCGCAATCCCTGACTGCGTGGCTTGAAGGGCATTATGATGGCGGACCTCTCCGGTTACCAGAACCTGGCAACCCGCTTCTTTAGCATCTTTCCAGAGGGAATCGCTCGCTCCTCCTGCCACAGCCACTTTATTTAGTGTTTGCCTGGGGTTGCCCCAGGTGGTCGTGCGGGTTTGCAGTTTCTCTTCCACGTGTTGGACAAACTCTTGCAGGGAGGTAGGGGAAGGGAGGTTCCCCATTCTGCCCAGGTATGCCTTTTCGGGATTGGCACGGGGATAGAGGTCAAAAGCAGGCTCGTCATAAGGATGAGATTCCAAAAGGGTCCTTATGGCGGTGTGGCGAAGTTGGGGAGGCACTAATACTTCCAGTCGCAATTCATTCACGACTTCTCGGCGCCCCACATCGCCAATGAGGGGCTTGGCTCCTGGCTGGGGTTCATAAGTTCCCCACCCGGGGGAATAAAAGGCGCACCGCTGATAAAGCCCAATGACTCCACACCCAATCTTGGCTAGGGCGTCCAGAACGTCGTCTACCGCGTCTTCGGGCAGGAAGGTGACCAGTTTGTAGGTTTGGAGTTCAGCGCCTGCTCCGAGGGAAGAGATATTTTGAAGACCGAGTTTTCTCGCCAGGGTGTCGCTGATGCCTCCTGGGGCGCTGTCCCAATTCGTGTGGACGCAGATGACCGCGAGGCGGTGCTGGAGCGCCAGTCGGCAGGTTTCTGTCAGAGCGTCTTGGTCCAGAAGGCGGGAGATGGGATGATAGATGAGGGCGTGATGGGTGATGACGACGTTTGCCTTCTTCTCAAGAGCAAAGTGCAAAACGGATTCACTGGCGTCTAAGGCGACCACACAGCCCTGGACTTCCGCTTTTGGGTTTCCCATTTGGAGTCCGATGGGGTCGCCCGGGAGGGCATATTCAGGGGGAGCCAGGGAATCCAGCACCTTGAGGATTTGCTCCACGGTTACCATCGTGGTGAGTTTACTTGACGGAAGGGATGGGTGATTTCGGGGGTGAGGCGGGGTATCTTTGCCTTGATTCCTGTATGACATCGGAGAACCCTATCAAAAACTCCCTGGCGGGTCGGTGGGATCGCCTTGCTCTTTGGATTCTTATCTCCTCGGCGCTGGTATTGGCTTACGGATACATCACGCGCATTGATAAGCCGAACCTGCATATTCGGATGGCTTTGCATAAGGCAGTGGTGAGCAAGGATGCTCTGGAGCCTTACCGGCACAGGGTTCTGGTGCCCTGGGTGACGGAAGCACTCGTCAGTCCTCTCTCTTTTTTCGCCCCTCGGGAGCAGGTGTTCCTGGGAGTATATGCGCTCCACGAGACTTTTGCCCTGGTGTTGATGCTTTTATCCTTGTATGCCTGGTGCCGGAGGTTTTATGAGCCTTTCGTGGCACTGGTGGGGTGTTTGTTTGTGGGAGTGACGGCGCCGATGGCGTTGAAGGACCATTACTTTCATCCCTGGTCTTTGTTAGAGCCCGGGCTTTGGACGCTTGGGCTTCTTCTGATAATGCGGGAACGCCTTTGGGCGCTCCTGGGGGTCACGTTTTTGGCAACTTTGAACAGGGAGACGGGCATATTTCTGCCCCTTCTCTGGGGGGCGATCAAAGTTTGGGACGGAAAAGGATGGCACAGAAAAAATGGGTGGACCTTCCTTGCCTTGCTGGTGGTATCCTTGATGACTTTGCTCGGGGTGGGGTGGGTGCAGGGTTCCGGGGACCCTTTGCACACGCCTGGGGAGTTGTTTTTGAGAAATGTATCGGGCCCGAACCTGGGGCGGGCGCTTTTGAACGGAACCCTTTTCTTGGGTGCTTTCTGGCTTTTCGCCGTTAGGGGTTACAGGAACTCGCCCGAGGAGATTCGGCGCTCTGCGTGGGTGATTCCCCTTTACCTTCTGGTGGTGCTGGTATGGGGGGTCTGGTACGAGGTTCGCTTGTTGATGCCCCTTTATCCGATTTTGGTGCCTATGGCTTTAGCCATTTTCCAGCCACGGAGAATGGCAGGTGTTTCCTCCCGGGGCGTGGGCGAAGAGGGAATTGAACCCCCGACTTCCTCCTTGTAAGGGAGGCGCTCTACCGCTGAGCTATTCGCCCACTTCTTTCTTTGTACCCCGAGGAGGAAGCAGGTGTCTATGGACCTGTGATTTGGGTGGGGAGAGCCGGGGTGACTCTTCCGCGAGGAACAAGCCTGCGTGGGTTCCGTCCATAATGCCTTTGATGCTGGGTGAATGGGACTATCGTCTCTTCGTGGGAATCAATTCGGGGTGGGGTCATCCGTGGCTGGATCCCCTTTTTGTCTTTTTCAGCGTGGGGATCAAGGAATTATGGCTTCGGCTTTTCTTCGCAGGGCTTTTTGGGGTGCTCCTCTGGTTTCCCTCCACCCGGCTTACAGCGATTCAGGCTGTCTGTGCGTGGCTTCTGGCAAACGGGGGGGTGGACCTATTCAAACACTTTCTACCCATCCCCAGACCCTGCGTGGAGCTGTCGGGTTCCGAGGTTCGGCTGTTGGTTCCTCTGTTGACGAGTGCAGGAACCGCCTCGGCTCATTCCGCAGCGATGTCCTCGGTTGCCTGTGTGTTTACGGGAAGGCATCGGTGGTGGGGTGTGCCGTGGGTTGGGGTGGCGCTTCTTACGGGTCTTTCTCGGATTTATGTGGGTGTCCATTATCCTTCTCAGGTGTTGTTGGGATGGTTGGTTGGGATTCTTAGTGCGTATGTGGTTTTGAAGTTGGGGAGTTTAGGGGTGAGATTGTGGGAGCGAAGGCGCAAGGGGTCAGGTTTGTGAGGTTGTTTGGGGAAGGGTTTATTTAATTTTTTGGGGTCCTTCAACATCCAGGTTGCCGAGGGTTTGGGCGGGCTTTCCGCTTTCCATAAAGAGGGCGGTTTCAAAGGTGCTGTTTTCCTTCAGGGCTTTGAAGATGCCTTCTAAGAGGAGGCTGTCGTTGTCGGTGCCATAGCTTTTCTCAAAGAGGTTTTCAAAATTGAGCTCCACTTGTTTTCCTCGTGCGCGGATGTCAATGAGTTTTGCCTGGGGGGCGATGCCCGATTCTTTAAGGAAGCGGTTTATGGCTTCCTGGAGGGGGTTGGCGCCTTCTCGGATTTCTTCTTTGAGGAGGTCCCAGCGGGGTTCCCCATCTTGAAAGGTAAGTTTGGGAATATAAGCATAGGATTTCGCCGTAGGAGTTTCGGGAGGGGCTTTTTGGTCCTTTGGGGGTAAGGTGCTGGGGGGTCCCATTTTCACATACCAGAACAGGACGAAGAAGAGGGCAAGAGCCATCCCTGCGAGAAACCAGAGGAAAGAGCGTCCCGCGCCCCCGCGTGTTTGGCGGGAGGGTGGGTTTGGAGGGCAGTCTCTCGCCATAGGCTTTTACTTTACCCCTTTGCGGTTCGCTCCCTTTTCCGGAGGAAGAGATGGATGGGGACTCCCTCAAAGGGGCGCCTGGCACGCAGGGAATGCTCCAGGTATCTCACATAAGAGGTAGGCACCAGGCTGGGTTCGTTGCAGAATAATACAAACCTGGGTGGACCCACTTCCACTTGAGTTGCGTAATAGATTTTGATGGGTTTGCCTTTTCGGGTTAGAGGGCGTTGGTAGGTTGCTTCTTGAATCCAGTCGTTCAGAATGCCTGTTGGGATTCGCTGGTAGGAGTTTTCCAGCACTTCCATACAGGTGGCGAGGATGGGTTCAATGCCTGTTCGGTGAAGGGCGCTGGCGAAGCAAAGCGGGGCATAAGCCATTTCGGGAAAACTCTTTCGGAATTGCTCGGTGAAATCCCACTTTTTTTGGGTGCGAGCCTGGGGTTGCCCGTCGGGGGGTTCCACCAGGTCCCACTTATTGATGACGAAGACACAACCCTTGGATTTCTTATGCGCCATCTTGCCGATGGTTTTGTCCTGGTGAGTTAGCCCTTCGGGACCGCTTAGGACAATCAGGGCGATGTCCGAGCGCTCCAGAGACTTTTTGGCGCGGGAGAGGGCATAAAAATCTATGGAGCCTTGCACCCTTCCGGGTCTGCGGATCCCTGCAGTGTCCACGAGGATGAGGGACTGATTCTCAAATTCTAATTCTGTGTCCACCGCATCTCGGGTGGTGCCAGGGACTTCGCTTACGATAACGCGCTGAGAGCCCACGAAGGCATTCAGAAGGCTGGACTTGCCCACGTTAGGTCTTCCAATGATGGCGATTTTCGGGGGAGTCTCATCCTCGAGTGGTTGGATGGGTGGGATTTCGCGCAACACTCTCTCCATCAGTTCCTGGATACCGCGCTTATGAACCGCGCTGATGGGTATCACCTCAGGAAATCCCAGCGCATAAAACTCTCCTGCTCCTAAATCGTGGGATGGATGGTCTGCCTTATTGGCAACCACCAGCACGGGTTTTGGGATGCTTCGTAGGGCATCGGCGAGTTGTTCATCCAGAGGCATTCGCCCTTCCCGGATATCCGTAACCAGGAGGACCACATCCGCTTCCTGAATGGCAATTTCCGCCTGGAGTTGAATCTGCTCCTGAAGGGGGTCTTCTTCTCCAAAAACAATGCCCCCCGTATCCACGACTTCAAAGGTCCTGTCGTCCCAGCGTGCGATTTGGTGAAGACGATCTCGGGTGACCCCGGGGGTTCTTTCCACCACCGCGACCCTTTTCCCAACGAGGAGATTAAAGAGGGTGGATTTGCCCACATTCGGGCGTCCCACTATAACGATTCGAGGCAAGCGCTGGCTTCTCATTAGTTAAAGCGTCTTTTGAGTGATTTCGGACCCTTCGGGTGTAGGGTTAGGTGCGGGTTTCTTGAGCATTATGCTCGGATGTGCCTTTGAAGTGTCCAAGAGGCTAACGGTTAGCCCCTACGGAACCCTGCTCCTGCAGGCGGGCGGAGGGATGTTCTTCCTTTTGTTTTTCATTTTGGAGGAGTTTGCCATAAGCGAGGGCTGTCTCTGGATCCGTGATCAGAATCTTGAGGGTGCGGAAGGCACTTAGGTGGGGCAGGAGAGCCTGCAAGAGGAACTGGGCAGATTCCTCTCCATCCACCCGGCGTTCAAAGTAGTTCCAGTCGCTGGTGGGGTCACAGAGCAGGACGGAGCGAATGGGCTTTTGGGGGAAGCGATGCGCAAGGGGACCGAATCCAGGGAGTTTCATCAAAAGGACTGCTCCCGGCGATGGGATGCGTTCTTTTGAGAGAGCGGAGGCGGTTTTTTGAATGGCATCCGCAAGGGACCTGGAAGTGATGACTCCTTTTTCGTCGGTGATGTTGGTCACGGCGAGTCTTCTGGCGGGCAGTCGGGTCAAGGGCATAACGAGGCACTCCCCTGGAGGGAGTGGGGCGTGCTTTCGGATCGCATCATCCAACCGGAAATCTGCTTTGTCTCGTATGAACTTGGTGGCGGTAGTGCCCAGAAAAGCGGATTCGTTGGTGAGGGCAATGAGGGCATCTGCTTTGATGTATTGGGCGCGCCACAGGGGGAGGGAATAGACTTCTACAGTGCCTTCTGGAAAGCGTTTTGTGTGGGTGGGGCGAGGAGGGGCGTACCAGAGATAAAGCCCACGGGCAAGGATAAGGCATAAGAGGAGTGCGAGAAATCCGTAGACGAGTATAATCGGGGTCACGAGCGCGAGAATAGATGGTTGCCAAAGTTCGTTGCAGACAGACATTCCTTTGCCCTCTTGGGTCACCGTGGGACTCTGAGGAGATTATGGCTCAGGGTGGTTTGTGGATGCTGGGATTGGGTTTTCTATGGGTGTGCTATGGGTTCGGGCGAGGTTAGGGAAAGGCTTGGTAGACTATGGGCACTTTTTTTGATGTAGAGTGATGTAGAGCGATAAGGGTGGAAAAGTTCTGGCAATATTGGCGCGAAGAAGGCTTTACCAATGCCATCCAGGTTTTGGATGTGCTGGTGGTGGCGGGCTTGATTTACCTGTTGATGAGCGTGGTGCGGGGCGCTCGGGCGTGGCGATTGATTTTTGGCATCTGTATTTATTTTGGTGTTTGGTGGCTGAGCGGGGTGTTAGGGCTTCAGACGCTTCATTTTCTTCTGGATAAGGCATTGGTTTTAGGACCGGTGGCGCTGGTGATTTTGTTTCTTCCAGAATTGCGCGCCGCATTGGAGGGCTTTGGGAGGTTCAGCCTTTTGCCGGAACGCCTGTCAGCGGGCGATGCCGTGATGGACATCAAATTGTTGGAGGAAATAGTGGGAGCGGTTTCGGAACTTTCGGCAAACAAGACGGGGGCGTTGATCGTGATAGAGCGTAGCAGGGAATTGAGCGAGGTGGCGGAGACGGGGATTATGATGGAGGCTCATCTTTCCGCTCCCCTTCTTTGTGCCCTTTTTCACGGTTCAAACCCTTTACATGATGGGGCGGTGCTGGTTCGGCGAGGAAAGATTGTGGCGGCGGGGTGTCGTCTTCCTCTCACGGAGGCGCGCCTTCCCACGCATCTTCATTTACGGCATGCGGCTGCGGTGGGGATCACGGAGATTTCCGATGCCTTGGCGGTGGTGGTTTCTGAGGAGCGGGGGGTCATATCGGTGGCGCTGGATGGCAGGTTGAGGGAAGAAGTGTCTCCTGCGAAACTTCGGGAACTCCTGCATGCGTTATTCCGGGAGGGTTCCAGTGCGCGAAGAAGACTCTTTCCGGGCGCGAGGAAGAAAGGTGAGAGCGTTTCTGTTTAATAACTGGCTTCAGAAGCTTGCTGCCCTTGGGATCGCCATCGGGCTATGGTTTGTAGTAACTTTTAATCAGCCAGGACAGCGAACCACCCTTCCGAGCGTTCCCCTGGACACTTCTTCGTTGCCCAATGCCTTAGCCATCACCAGGGGGCGGACCACGGTGAGCGTGGAAGTTACCGCCAAGGCAGAATCCCTTCCCGACCTTGGTGCCGGGGATATAGAAGCCTATGTGGATTTGTCCCGCGCCCAGCCTGGGACTCGTTTCTATCCAGTGCACCTTCGTTATCCTTCCTGGCTGGATCGTGTGGCGACTTTGCGCCCCAGACCTGAGGAAGTGGAATTGACCATAGAGCAGGTGGTGAGGAAACGGCTCGTTGTTTCGGTGCATATGGCGGGGCAAAGCGATCGTTTTGAGGTGAGGAGGTGGGTGCTGGTTCCTCAAGCAGTTTGGATTGAAGGGGCACAGAGCGTAGTGGATAGAGCGGTGTCTGCACGGGTTTCTATGGATATGAGCCAGTTAGAAATTGGGGGGAGGTATGAGCGTTTGGTAGAAATTCTGGACGCAAATGAGCGCCCCGTGGAGCCGGTAAGCGTGGACCCGAAGACGGTGGTTGTGAGGGCGGAGTTGTCTGCTTTGCCAACCCTTAGGCGTTTGGTAGTGTTGCCCGTATTTGAAGGGAGTTTGCCATTGGGGGTTCGTTTGGTATCGTATGAGGTCGCTCCGAATACGGTGGTAGTTCGCGGAGAGCCTGGGCGACTGGCTCAGTTGAGTACGGTGGATACCGAGCCTATCAATCTTTCCTCCGTTAGAGGAGACAAAGAGGTGGTTGCCCGCTTGCGCTTACCCCCCGGAGTCTCCCTGGAGGAGGATGAGCCGGAAGGGGTGAAAGTGATCCTGCGGGTAGCGAGGGCTGGTTCGCAGGCACCCTAAGGGGAGAGCAGGGCAGGTTGGGCGCAGTCTCCTTCCTGGTGGCTCAGGCTTTTTTGGCGAACGTGTGAGGGTGGGCATAGGAGCGCCGATCCTGGAGGTAGGTTTTCAGGCGATTGAGGGTTTCCTTCCAGAATTTGCGGGCTTGCGCCCCGAGGGTGAGTCTTTCAAGAAGATTGTAGTTAGCGGTGAAGGTGAGGGTAACTCGCACAGTGCCGGGTGTGAGTTCGGAGAGCCGCCACTCCAGTCTCTCGCCCTTCAGGGGTCTCACGGGGCGCTCCAGGAGTCGGGCTTCTGCCTCGTACCAGCCTTCTGCCTCTGCTATGACGTGTTCGTGGTGGATGCCGTTGACCTCATAGGCGACTTTTTGCCCCGGTAGGAAGCGTCCGGTTTCATGGATAGGGCGAGGGGTGATTTCCCTCAGGTTGGTTACAGAGTCCGGGAAGTAGTGTCCCCGTTGCATCAAGTCCCCTACGATGAGGAGAGCCTTTTCCGGCTCTGTGAGTGCATCTACGAAGTAGGTGAAGGAAAACATTGCTATTATATTATTCCCCTTACCCTCAGGCTCCTCTGGAGGGCAAGGGGAGGGTTTGTTTTAACCCATTGCGGTGGGGTTCATCATCCGCTCCAGGGCTTGGAAGTAGGTTTCTTTCAAGGCGCTCACCTCTATCCGGAGTATGCTTTTTGAGGGCGAGGCAATCTGGAAATAGGGGTTACTGGCATCATAGGTGCCGAGGGGGTGGAGGAAAAGCCCGTGTTGGTAGGATAAATCGTAGAGTTCTTCTAACCTTTGGTCTTTTACCGCTTGGGTGGAGACCCCGATCACCACCCTGCCGGGCATTTCTCCGAACAGGCGGGCATCCACGCGTTGCGAATATGTCCAGGGGTTGTGCGGGTTCACCGCATCTATGATGGAGCGCCACACGCTTTCCGCTGGTGAGACCTTACTGCGCATCATTTGCTCTAACACGGGACCCAAAACGTGCTTCTGGAAATGTTCTTCAGCGTCTAACAGGACAAAACAGCCCACAGAGCCGATGGCGGATATTTCCGCCAGAGCCACAGCCAAGCCTCCATCCGACCAGTCGTGGGCGCAGGTGATCAGTTCTTTTTGGGCACACTCCCCAAGAAAGTTAATGAGATTTTTTTCTGTGGTCAGGTTTGGGGGCTGGGGACAGCCGTCGGAGCGCCCGTGGATGACCCGCAGGTATTCCGAAGCGCCAAGCCCTTCTTGAATGGGGGGGGCATCGTATCCATACACGAGATACAGGAACCCCATACTGTCTGGAGGCGCACTGGGAAGGCGCTTCTGAGCATCTTCCAGAATCCCCACCACCCCAACCGTAGGAGTGGGAAGGACAGGACCCAAAGGACCCTCGTTATAAAAACTCACGTTCCCGCTGACGATGGGGATGCCGAGGGCTTCAGAGGCAGAAGCGATGCCTCGCACCGTCTCTTTGAAGGTCCAGAACACTTCTGGGTCGTTTGGGTTTCCAAAATTGAGGCAGTCCGTGGCGGCGAGGGGACGAGCTCCTGTGCAGGCTACGTTGCGAGCGGATTCCACCAGAGCGAGTTGCCCCCCCACAAAGGGGTCCGCGTAAACGTAGGCGCCGTTGCCATCAATTTTGGCGGAGATGGCAGGGCGAACAACCGTTTCCTTCGGAGAAGCGTTGGGGTTGACCTCCTCGGCGTGAAGGGTGAGGACCGCAGCATCGGCGGAGCCTGGCGGTAGGGACGTTCGCGTTTGGACGGAATAATCGTATTGTTCATACACCCATCTTTTGGAGGCGAGGGTGGGACTGGCAAGGAGGGTCAGGAGGGCTTTGGCGTAATCAGCGGGTTCCGGGATGGAATCAGGGGAGAAGGTGCGAGCGGTTTTGATGCGTTCGGGTTCTTTTGCGCTCAGGTCGGGTATTGGGCATCCGTTACAGATGAGTTTAGCGGGGACTTCTGCCTCCACTTCGCCTTTATGGAAGACGGTAACGACGCCATCGGAGGTTACCGTTCCTATCACCACCGCATGCAGTCCCCACTTCTTGAAAATGGCGCTGACTTTTTCTTCTTCGCCTTTCTTGACTATGGCAAGCATCCTTTCCTGAGATTCAGAAAGCATAATTTCATAAGCGTTCATCGTCTCATCCCGCAGGGGCACCAGGTCCAGGTTGATTTCCATTCCCACCCCCCCTCTTGCGGACATTTCGCAAGTGGTGCACGTAAGTCCTGCGGCGCCCATATCTTGTAACGCTACGATGGCGGAGGTCTTCAAGGCTTCCAGGGTTGCTTCAATGAGGAGTTTGCCTGCGAAGGGGTCAGCGATCTGGACGTTGGGGCGTTTGTCTTCTCCTTCCGGTTGAAGCACTTCACTGGCGAAGGTGGCTCCGTGGATACCATCCCGCCCGGTAGGGGTGCCCAGGTACATCACGGAATTCCCCTCCCCCTGCCCCGCAGAGGTCATCACCTGGTCAAGGGGCACGATACCCACGCACATTACGTTGACGAGGGGACAGCCTTCATAGTGAGGATGAAAGGCGACTTCGCCTGCAATGGTGGGGACTCCGATGCAGTTGCCATATCCCCCGATGCCTTCCACCACTCTTTGGAACAGTCGCCGATTGTGGCTCCCCGCTCCGTTGCGGATGTCTCCAAACCGAAGAGAATCCAGGCAGGCGATGGGGCGGGCTCCCATTGCCAGGACGTCTCGGATGATTCCTCCCACTCCCGTGGCGGCGCCTTGGTAAGGTTCCACAGCGGAAGGGTGGTTATGGCTTTCTACTTTGAAGGCGACGCCGAGGGTGGGAGTGATGGGCACCACCCCTGCGTTTTCCAGGCGTTCTTCTTGGGAGGCTTCTTGGTAACGCGTGAAATAGCGGAGCACCTCCTGACTGGACTTGTAACTGCAGTGTTCGCTCCAGAGGACGGCGAACATCCCCAATTCCGTTAACGTGGGCTCCCTGCCTAACCCCTTCCGAATAGCCTGGAATTCCTGCTCAGAAAGCCCCATTTCGCGGTAAAGGTCGGGTCGGGTGATGGGCAACGGCATAGGGTGGGATTATATCTCATAAAGGGAGAGTTCCCATCAAGAGGCTTTTAGAAGGGGTGAAGAGACCGTCTATGAAACCACAAAGTCTTTTCTTTTTCGCATAGCGCGGATTTGGGTGGTTAGGGCTCCCCGCTTGTGTTCGTGCCATTGACGGTTTGTAAATTCTATTCGGAAGCACTCCCCGAAACCCTCCAACTCAAAGGGGGCGATCCTTCCTCGCTTCCAGCATTCGGAGGCAGAGGAGGACACCAAAAAGAGGGCAAGGGTTCGGTGGTCTAAGGGGACGTATCGCATTTCTATTTCAGGAAAACCCGCTTTTGCCATTCCCGTAGTGTAGGCTCTTCCCATATGGATTTGGTCTTCCCATTCCGTTTCCACGTGGGATTCAAAATTGGTGAGGTTATCAAGGGAGGTGAAAATGTTTCGCCACTCTTCGGGGGAGTAGAACTTATTGTTTTCTCTATCCCACACGGTGAGTGCGGAGGGATGCTGGCAGAAGTGCAGGACAAATTGAACGGCTGACTTGAGGGGTTCCCAGGTGGGAGCGTCCATACGCGCACGGGAGGAAATTTTGCAGGCGGTGATTGCCTCGCTTAAATCAACGGCGAGGGAAGGGGGAGGGGAGTGTTCACCAAAGAGCAATTTTGGGTGGAAGTAGGTGGGATGGGTGGTGGGAAAAATCCATTCGCAGGTTTTCAGGAATTCACTTTTTGGCAGAGAGTCTTCTTTTTGGGGAGCTTTGAAATATACGATGTATTCCAAACGCAGGGCATATTCGGGGAGGGTGTGATAGTATTTTTTTAAAAGCCAGGCACAGGCAACTCCTGTGAGGAAGCTCGCTCCCGCAACCACAAGGATGTTTTCTATCAAACCCACCTCTCTTCAAGCCAGGGAAGGGCGCATAAAAGTTCTTCCTCCGTAAGGGTGGCGAGGCACCCTTCGCATAGTCCCGCTTTGGTGACTCGGGGTGCCAGACAGATGAGGCATTGATCCCGCTGGCGAGCGAGGCGAACCGCTTCTCGGTTTTTCAGGGCAAGCGTAAGTTCTTCTCGGGGCACCCCGCGACTATTGAATCGCCTCATAGCCTTCATTATAAACCTCTTTGCTTCTCTCCCGTCCTGCTCGCACAGGGTGAGGGAAATTTGGTAAGATACAGGCGAAATGTCCGTCTCCAAAGAGCGAGAGAGGAGGACCCCATAAGCGTTCTACGGATACGCGGAGGCAAGCCCCTGGAGGGCACCTTATCTACTTCTGGGAGCAAGAACGCTGCTCTTGCCATCCTCTCGGGTGTCATTTTGGCTCACGAGCCCGTGACCCTGAGAAACGTCCCAAAAGTTATAGATATAGACATAAAGTTAGACTTACTTCGGGATGTGGGGGCTGAAGTAGAGCGGGAGGGGAACGTGGTGTGGATTGACCCCTCCCGTATCCGGAACTCAGCCCCTTCCCCGGAAAAGGTGCGAGCCATTCGCACGTCGTTTTATCTGGTGGGTCCTTTGCTGGCACGTCTGGGGCGGGCTTCTTTGCCTCAGCCGGGAGGATGTCGCATTGGGGCTCGCCCGGTGGATTTTCACATCAAGGGATTGGCCGCCCTGGGGGCGCAGATAGAATTGACCAGTGGAGTTTACGAAGCAAGCACTCGGGGACTGAAAGGGACAGAGATCTATTTAGATTTTCCTTCTGCGGGTGCCACCCAGCACTTGATGGCATCGGCTTGCACCGCTGAGGGGCAGACGGTGATAAAAAATGCGGCAATGGAGCCAGAGGTGGTCGCCCTCGCAGATTTTTTGAACCTTCTGGGCGCGAAGATAGAAGGAGCGGGTTCCAGCACGATTACCATTACCGGGGTTCCAGGGTTGAGGGGTGGAGACTATACGGTGTTTGCGGACCGCCTTCAAGCCGGGACCTACCTCATCGCCGGTGCTGCTACTAACGGGGATGTGACCGTGACGGGCATCGTCCCTGAGCACCAGGCGCCGGTAATCAACAAGTTGAAAGAGGCAGGCGCCTATGTAACTTTGGGAGAGGATTGGGTGCGGGTTCGGGGCACGCGGTATCTGCAAGCCATCAGCGTGAAGACGATGCCGTATCCCGGGTTTCCCACCGACATCCAACAGCCTATGTGCGCTCTTCTATCCACTGCCCACGGCGTCAGCACCGTGGAAGAAACGATTTACGAGAGCCGAATAGGGCACATTGCGGAATTGAATCGGATGGGTGCCAAGATAAGGCTGGAAGGGCGCACCAGCGTCATTACAGGAGTGGACCACTTGCATGGGACAGTGGTGGAAGCGACTGACCTCCGCGCGGGTGCTGCTCTGGCGATTGCGGGATTGATGGCGCAAGGGGAAACGATTGTGAAAAACGTTCATCATATTGATCGGGGGTATGAGGACTTTGATGAAAACCTGCGAAGTTTAGGGGCGGATGTGGAACGCCTGGAATCGGCAGAAGTGGAGGGGGCTTTGCGGTGAAAGACTCGGGTGGAGGTGAACTGAATTCTCGGGTGGTGTCAAGGAAGGAGAGATTGCTATGGTGCGACTAACTTCAGACCTCGGGATTGATCTGGGCACGTCCAACATCATTGTCTACAAGCGGGGTGCAGGGATTGTGCTGGAAGAACCCACGGTTGTGGCAGTCCATACGCAAACGAAGCAGGTGTTGGCGGTGGGGGAAGCGGCGAGGGAAATGCTTGGGCGCACGCCGGGGCACGTTCTCGTGATCCGCCCGCTTCGGGATGGTGTCATTGCGGATTACACTCACACCCTCAAGATGCTGGAGTTTCTAATCAACAGAATTTGTGGGCGCCGGCGGTGGTTCAAGCCTCGCTTGGTGATTGCGGTGCCAAGCGGAGCCACGAACGTGGAGCGCAGGGCTGTAAAACAGGCGGGAGTGGAAGCAGGAGCAGGAGAGGTTTATACGATAGAGGAGCCTATGGCAGCCGCATTGGGAGCGGGCTTGCCCGTGGGACAGCCGGGGGGCAATATGGTGGTGGACATTGGGGGGGGAACCACCGACGTCGCGGTCATTTCTCTGGATGGCATCGTCCTGGGGGAAAGCGTGCGCGTGGGAGGAAACCGCTTTGACGAAGCCATCATTCGGCATATGAGGAACGTCCATAACTTGATCATAGGAGAGAGGACTGCGGAGGAGATTAAAGTGAAAATTGGCTCCGCTTATCCTATGGAGCAGGAGCTTTGCCTGGAAGTGCGGGGAAGGGACTTGCAGGCGGGTCTTCCCCGAACGGTGGAAGTAACGAGCGGAGAAATACGAGAAGCCCTGGCAGAGCCCCTGCGAGCCATAACTGAGAAAGTCTGTGGGGTATTGGAAAAGACCCCCCCTGAGTTGAGCAGTGATATTATGGGGAGAGGGATTGTCATCACGGGGGGTGGGGGGCTTTTGCGGGGGATTGATAAACTGCTGAGCGCCGTGACCGAGGTACCCGTACGGGTGGCAAGCAATGCCCTCCACTGCGTGGCGCATGGAACCGCACGCGTGCTGGAAAATCTGGACTACTTCCGAAAAGGTGTGTTAGCCCGCACTCGCGTGTAGCCTTCTCCCGCAAAGTTTCCTGAGAAGAGGAATCTCCAAAAGGGGCAAAATATCTTTCTAATGCGGGTCTTTGCGGTGGATCTGGGAGCCTCATCTGTGAGGATTATGGAGGTGGAGGGTGAGGGGCTCCTTCATCTGCGGGAGGTGGCTCGGTTTTCCACGCCGTGGTATCACGATGGTCAATACGAAAGATGGGATTTTGGGGAAATTTTTCAAAGGATCCTGAAAATACTTTCGGATGAAAAGCCCGATTCGCTGGGCGTGGATGGATGGGGAGTAGACTTCGGGCTTCTGGATGAGGAAGGGAACCTTGTGGGAGACCCTATCCGTTATCGGGATGCCTCGCATTGGAAGGGGGCAGAGGAACTTGCACGGGTTATTCCTTGCGAAGAGTCTCATCAACTTACGGGAATCCAGCCTTTGCCTTTCAATACTTCTGCCCAATTGATGGCGAGGCGCTTGCGGGGAGACGCAGAACTGGCACGGGCTCGCTCCTTCGCTATGGTGCCTGACTTGTTGGCGAGCAGGTTCACCCAGACGCCCTTCCCCCCTTGCGAGCGAACGAATGCCTCTACCACTCAAATGCTCACGACAAGCGGGGAATGGGCTCCTCGCATCTGTGAGGCTCTCCAGATTTCTATGGAATTTCTGCCCCAAGTGACGGAACCCGGTGGGTTTTTGGGAGAATGGCAGGGGGTGCCGGTCTTCCAGGTTGCAACCCATGACACGGCTTCCGCGGTTGTCGCTTGCCCTTACGAGGATTGCCATTCTGCTTATATCAGTTCGGGCACGTGGTCTTTGGTGGGGATGGAACTGGATGCCCCCGTGCTCTCTTCATCTGCCCTTTCCAGGGGTTTTACCAACGAGTACGGCTTCGGTGGGCGGTATCGGTTTTTGAAAAACATTATGGGTTTGTGGCTTTTGGAAAGATCGCGAGGGGATTTTTCCGTGGCAGAGTGCATAGAGCTGGCTCGGAAAGCGGAACCCTTCCCCGCACGCTTTGACGTCAATCATCCCTCTCTTCTCAACCCCCCAGATATGCCAACCGCCATCAGGATGCTGGCAGATGCCCCCATGGAGGATGAGCCTTCTTTGTTCCGTGCCATTCTGGAAAACCTGGCACGGGCTTATGCCCTTGCTATCAGGGATTTGGAGATCCTGGTAGGAAGACGGGTGGAAACGGTGCACCTCATTGGTGGGGGGAGTCGTAACGACTTTTTGAATCAAATGACGGCGAACGCCTGCGGGGTGCCTGTGAGGGCAGGTCCCGTGGAGGCGACTGTTTTAGGGAATGCTTTGATACAGTTTGGGTGCCTGGGCAAACTCAGGGACGTGCTGGAAGAAGGGCGAGGGTGGGTTCGCGCTTCTTTTGTCCCTCAAGAGTTCTATCCCGAAGAAGGGGGGCGGTGGAAGGAGTGGGTTTATGGGGCTTGAAGCCCCCCCTTGGGGGCTTTTGGTGAACTTTTCGTCGCTAAAAAGGTGTCTTATTTTTGCCTGAGTGAGTTAAAATATTTCCAGAGAGAATTGGCAATGCCCCGTTGGGGGCCCTGGGTCCTGAAGAAGGACTGCGGGAGAGAGATATGAGAGACTAACATAGGGAGAACGCAAATGAAGCAGTGGCATTGGTATTTTGTTTTGGTGTTGGCAATCGCAGGAGGGTTGATATGGCTTCCTCCGAAACAGACAAGCCAACAAGATGGGAAAAAGGAACTCCGCCCCGAGTTTCCCCTGCAAGCCTTTGCCTTTCGGGTGTCTCAAAGATTGAGTGAGACGGGTGAGATCCCCGAAAATGCCTTATGGCGGGCGAAGTTAGAGAGGGATGCCTTGGTTCGCGAGGAGGATGGTGGAGGCATAGGTCCTTCCAGTTGGGTGTGGTTGGGTCCGGGCAACATAGGGGGACGAACTCGCCCCGTGGTTTTTCATCCCAATAATCCGAATGTTATCTATATAGGCACGGCAAGCGGTGGCATCTGGAAGACGACGAATGGGGGCGCTTGGTGGGTTCCGCTGGCGGACTTTATGCCCACCCTTGCGGTAGCCACGATGGTGATACGCCCGGATATGCCCAGCGTTTTGTATGCGGGAACGGGTGAAGGATTTTTCACCAACGATTACGGGATTCAAAACACTTCCGCCCTTACGGGAGCGGGCATTTTCAAAAGTGCGGATGGGGGAGAGACCTGGGAGCAAATCACCAGCACCTCAGGACCGGATTGGACGTCCGTTAATCGTTTGGCGCTCAGCCCCACCAACCCCAACATAATGCTGGCGGCGACGGGCACGGGGATTTACCGAAGCACGAACGGGGGGGACACGTGGACACGGGTCCATACGGTCAGAACTCTGGATGTGAAGTTTCATCCCACGGACGGAAACAGGGCAGTGGCGGGGCGCGCGGACGGCGTGGCGCTCTACTCTACCAATGGAGGGGTTACCTGGACGCAGGCAACGGGAATATCGGGTACTCGCGTGGAACTGGCTTATGCGCCTTCCAATCCCAATATTGTCTATGCGGCGGTTGCCGCCTCGGGAAGGATTCGCGTTTACCGCTCTACGAATGGAGGGCAATCCTATACCCTCCAGACCTCCGGCAACGGGATCAGCACCTTAAGTATTTATACAGGGGCTTTATGGGTTGACCCCACGAATCCGGATCATATCCTGGTTGCGGGAGTGAGTTGCTACCGAAGCACGAATGCAGGGGTGTCCCTTTCCAGTGTTTTCAGTTCCGTGCATGCCGATTTTCACACCATCATTCATCACCCGGGGTTTGATGGGGTGAACAACAAGATAGTTTATTTCGCCACGGATGGGGGGATGTACCGAACCTCGGATGTCTATGGCTCCAGCGCGACATCTCTCAACAACAACCTGGGAGCCACTCAGTTTTATGGCGCCGCAATTCATGCTGGAACGAATGTGGTGATGGGAGGCACCCAGGATAACTTCACCCTGCTCTATACAGGGAATCCCCAGGGGTGGTCCATTGTGAGGGGGGGAGACGGGGGATTTTGCGCTTCCGATCCCACTGACCCCAACGTGTTTTATGGAGAGGTTCAGCGGGGGTTGATATTCCGGCGGACGGGTTCCAGTGTTACCAATATTTACAGTGGCATCTCGGATGCGGGGAATGCCAACACCATCAACTTCATCCCCCACTTTATCCTGGACCCCAACAATCCCAACCGGATGCTGGTCGCCGCGGAAAGGCTCTGGCGAACCGATAACGCCAAAACGGGGAGCCCCCCTTCGTGGACTGCGATTAAAGCCTCCATCCGCCCCCCAGGACCTGAACCTCCCCCCGGTCCTCCTGGCGACCATTTCACCATAGAGTCGCCTTATAACATCTCCACGATTGCAGTGGCGGAAGGGAACTCAGACATTATCTGGGTGGGATACAACAACGGGGAGGTGTGGAAGACGACTAATGGCACCGCAAGCACCCCCACCTGGACGCGAGTGGACACCAATGCCCCTGGCTTACCGGACCGTTGGGTCTCCCGAATAGTCATTGACCGCAATAACCATAATCGCGTCTATGTGGCGTTTATGGGGTTTGAGCCGAATAATCTCTGGAGAACAACGGATGGAGGGAACACCTGGCAATTGATCACGGGTACAGGTTCCCGAACCCTTCCGCAGGTGCCCTGCTCCGCCCTTGCCATCCATCGCCTCATCCCGGGGAGAATCTACGTGGGCACCGACATCGGCTTGTTCACTTCGGATGACGATGGGCAGACCTGGTCTGCTCATACCCAGGGACCTGGCACCGCACCCATAGAAGAACTTGTCTGGAGAGATGATAACACTTTGATGGCGGTAACTCATGGGCGCGGTATTTATCTCGGAACGGTGAGCACCGAGGAAGACCCCGTGTCTCCTTACACCTTCACCATTGAACGCGGGTTCTTGTTGCAAGGCAACCTCCAGCACGTGATATGGAGTGACGATCAGCACTTGGTGGTGCGTCCCTGGTTTGTGCTTTCCCAGGTAGAGCCACCGGTACGCATACTGTTCCGGGGGGTGTCTTCATTAGCCAATCCTCCCGAACTTCGTTTCCGACTTGAAGCGCACACGTCCATAGGAGGGCTTTTGCAATCCATCCAACTTTTCAACTATCAAACGAATGGGTGGGAAACAGTGGACACGCGCCCTGCCTCCACAACGGATACAGGGGTGGAAGTGGTCATCAATACCAACGCAGGTCGCTTCGTCCATCCGTCCACGCAAGAGATGCAGGCACGGATTGCTTACATAGCGGGAGGTCCCGTGCTGGTGTACCCGTGGCAGGTTCGTATAGACCAGGTCCTCTGGCGTGTGCGATATTGACGCACGGGGATTGATGAACCCAGGCGTTCCTACGGGGCGTTGGGTGGGTTTGCGTTGCCCATAAGTTCGGAGATGCGGATAGCCACCTGGGAAAGGGCGGACGCAAGTCTTTCAGGGGTCAAGGTGTCTTCAGGTCCGTGGAAGATGGGCGAATAATAGGGTAAGAAGCCTTCCCGCGCAAGGCGGACCATAGCTTGCTGAGAGCCATCGCTGGTTCTCCCTTTAATCTTTTTTTCGTTAATTTCTTTGGGCTTCGGTTGTCGGACAAAGGAGCGCCGTATGTCCTGAATGAACCTGTCCATAACCACCGCAAATTCATAGCGGGTGACGGGTTGATTTCCGTGAAAGGGTTTGCCCTGCCCCGTGGGGAGATACCCAGCCTGGACGAGGCGATTTACCGCGGGTGCGGCCCAGTGGTCCTCAGGGATGTCGGAATAGCCTCCTGCCTGGGGGGCGGTCCAGGATAGAGCAACGATCAAGAATGTGGTGAGCATAACTCCTCCTTAGGATGGGGAATTATGCCCTATTTTGGGGTTATGGGTGCTGGCGAGGGGTGCTCTCCTGCTGGAGGCGGTTCATTGCCCTCTCGGTCGGCTTGAGGATGACCTCCATCAGTCCGCTTTGCATTCCGTTTTCCCCCAGCGTTGCCACCGCAAAGCGGTCGGTTTTGGAAAACCAATACACCTCGTCGGGAAACTCCCGGAGGTTTACGAGGAATTCTCGGGTATTGGGTCCTACAGTCGCGATAGGAAACCAGGGGCGGTCATTTAGCCCATCGTTGCCGATGCGGCGATAAAGGCGATAGCCCACCACGCGATCATAGTAATGCTGATCTCTTAGGGTCGTGGGTTCGTCCCAGGAGATGCGAACGTGATGGGCGTCCACGCGTTCCACTTTCACGTTCGCGGGAGGGGGTGGGGAATCGGGGGAAGGAAAAGGTGTGCGCAGTACCATCGTGAAGCGGTCGCGCATTCCCCGAAACCACGCTACATTAAAATCAAAGATTTCTAACCAGAAGTAAGCGGTTTGCTGAAGATAAGTGACCCGGACGAGCATAAGCCCCCTTTGCCCCACCACGTTGATGTTTCCGAAGGGGTTGGGATGGCGCTCAAATCCGTTGTTGGTTCGGACGTATTTCGCAGGTCGGTTCGGCAGGCGGAGGGTTCCGTCTCCTCTGGTTGCCCCGACGATCACGGGGTCTTTGCTCACGGGATGGTCAAAGCGTCCGTCTTCCACCACCTCAAAGAACGTCACGCCGTCTTGGTCGTGAGGAACCCTGGGTGTTTGGACTATCACTCCACGCTGAAAGATCTCCACTTGGGCGCCTGCGAGGGGTTTTCCGTTGATGTCCAGGAATTGGAGAAAGCACTCTCGTGGGATGGCAAAGTAGAAATCTCCGTAATAACCGCGAGGCTTGGCAAGGGTGGCGTTGAGGTATCCCGCATCCACTTCAGACCACAGGTGGGGTCCATGCCAGTGCATCATCGTGTGGGGATGGGTCATAAAGTGGGTGATCTTTTCCCCTGTGATAGGATCTATGTGGTCGTCACTGCCTCCATAGTCAAGCCCATAGAGGTCCGTCAGCCCTAATTGGTGCCCCAGTTCGTGAGGCAAGGACCATTCTGTTTGATTCCGCCATTCTTTCGTGGGGGGAGTCCATTTTTGCGTTCTGTCCTGCTCATCCAGCCATATCCAGGCACCTTGGTCGTAAGCGACTCCATCGGGGGCAATTCTTTCGCGCAGGGACTGCTCTACGTCATCCGCATAGATGATGCGGTCCAGGCGAACTCGTGCCAGGATGCCTTCGGGAGCGGAGGGGTAGATGCTGTGTTCAAACAGGAGATTCATAATGTCTATATGCCACCGATAGAAGTCTTCAAAAGAAAAAGTTCCATAGGCGGTTCTATTTTGATGCCATACTGAAACGCGCCCCTTATGCACGATGAAAACAAAGGAGAACCCCCAAAGCGGGTCGTCTATAACGTTGTTCAGCGTGGCGATCTCTGCTTGCGTGGTCCTGATTTCAAAACGCGCGGTGTGGTATCCCGGCTCCCAGAACCAGCGGAGGGTGAAGGTCGTCTCTTCCATTTCGGAAAGGTTTTTTTCATATTTGCCCCTTCCCATTTCCTTGCCGTCTATGTACCAACGATACTCAAAGGGGAGGGCGGGAGCGAAGCCGACGTTTTTGACGTGAGCCGTCAGGGTAATCCTTTCCCCGGGTTCATAGGCGAGTTTCAAGCCCTTGATCACCTCTTCCGGGTTATCATAACTTTTTTCCCCCAGGTCCGCGAAAGGGCGCCCCGCAGGCTTGGGGCGTCCCCACAGGTCGTATTGAACCAAGCCATGTAAGCCAGCAATCTTAGGGTTCATCTCTATAAACGTGACGGATAGGTCGGGAAGGGGAGGCCGTTCGTCCCATCGGGCATCGCGCTCAAGGGTGTAAGACTTCACCCGATGTCGCGGGACTTCCCACCCTGGCTTGCCAACCTCCGCAAGGGATTTCCAAACGATGAGACGAATGCCCTCATCCCGCACATAGCAGTTTTCTATCACCTCTCCGGTTTTAAGCACCAGGGTGTCTCCGAGGAGGAGAGGGGGAAGAAGGAAAAGGAGCAGGAAGAGAAGTTTACGCATATAATTCGTTTGGGCATTGGAAGGGAGAAGTCCTGCCGGTTCCCGATAGAAGGTTCCCCCAATATTTCTTTGCGGAAGGGAAACGATAGGGGATGATGGGCGCGAAGTGGGTGATTGGGAACGATCAGGATTTTTGAAAGGGGTGTTAGGGAGAAAGGAGTTGGGGATACTTTTGGCGCAAGAGGTCGGCTTCAGGGGTCAGGGGGAATTCGCGGATCAGTTGTTGGGCATAAAGGGAGGCGCCGGTCTGATCATTTTCCTTGGTCATTTCTGCAAGCATAAAGAGTGCCCTTGGGGTAAGGGGGCTGGGGGGTTCTGCCAGGATGGTGAGAAGGAGTTGCTCTGCGGTGGCGGGGAGCGAGGGACGGATTTGGTCTGCAAGCTTTAACCTTTGAGGAGCGGGTAGGAACCCTGCCCAGTTTTGCTCTATGAGCGTCTTGATGCCAAATCCGTTCTGATAAGTGGGGTCTATCTCTATGAGTTTGAAGTTGGCAGAACGGGCTCTTTCCGTGTCTCCCATCTGCAGGAGGCTTTCCACCTGGGCGACGAGCGCGGGCAAGGCTTTGGGAAACTCGCGAAGGCAACCTTCTGCGGTTTTGAGGAGCGCGGAAGGACCTTGTTTCCGGGCTTCCGCCAGGCGTTCCTGCCAGGCTTCCCACAGGGCGTGGGCTCCTGCTTTGAAAAGGAGGGCGAGGAGAAACCCCGCAATAAAACCTCCAAGGTGCGCCCAATAGGCGATGGGAGAGCCCCTTTGGGCTTCAAGGAGCCCTCCTCCCAGTTGGGCGAAAGCCCAAAGCCCTGCGAGAAGCCAAACGGGGATGAAGACCTTGGGCAGAATGGGCACACGATAGCGGTGAAATCGGAGCCACGCATAGCCTATCAGCCCCGCGATGGAAGCGCTCGCGCCCACGAGGGGTTCGGATACCCCGGTCTGGAGGAGGGAGGTCATCAGAGCGTGGCTCCCTGCTCCCGCTATCCCTGCCAGCAAATAAACGCTGAAGAACCGAAAAGTGCCCACCGCGCCTTCCACAGAAGGACCCATCCCCGCTAATACCAGGAGGTTTGCCAGAAGGTGGAGGGGGCTTAGGTGGATAAAAAGGCTCGTGAGGGCGCGCAGGCTCAGTTCGGGAACGCTCATAGGGGGGTTGGGAGCAGGAATGAATCCCCAATTCCAGGCGGAGTTGGGGTCCCCGAGGAGAAAGGCAGAGGAGACGAGATTTATTCCCAGAAGGATAAGGGTTGCCCACGGAACTTTCTGGGATGTCATATCTTGAAAAGGATGGGGAATCGTTTGCGCTCCCTCGTTTTTTGTTGAAAGGTCTTTATAGAAAGCGTCATAGGTGGCTTCAAGGGCAGGCAAATCCTGTGGGGTTCACTCTAAGTCCTCAGGAAGGTCTGTGTTATAGTAGATTTCCTGCGCGTCGTCAAGGTCATCCAATCTTTCTAACAGTTTGAGAAGTTGCCGGGCATCCTCATGGCTTATCTGGACTTTGTTGATGGGGTTCAGAGCGATTTCGGCTTCCTGAACCGGGAACCCCTTTTGAGTGAGGAACTCTTGAACCTCGCGCAGTTTTTCCACGGGGGTGATCACGGTGAACTGCCCGTTTTCCCTTATCACGTCTTCCGCTCCCGCTTCCAGGGCAGAAAGGGCGAGGGCTTCCTCTTCCACGTTTTCTTCGGGGAGGGAGATTTCTCCCCTCTGGCGGAATTGCCAGCTTACCGAACCGCTTTCTGCCAGGTTTCCCCCGCCTTTGGAAAAGGCGTGTCGTAACTCTGCTACCGTGCGGTTGCGATTATCGGTGAGGCATTTGACCATAAGAGCCACTCCCCCGGGACCATAACCTTCATACACCACCTCTTCTAAGTTCGTTCCTCCCGTTGCCCCCACCGCTTTGTCTATAGCCCTCTGGATGGAATCGCTGGGCATAGAGTGGGAGCGTGCTTTCTGGATGGCGAGGCGCAGGCGTGGATTGGCATCGGGGTCGGGCCCCCCCAGTTTGGCGGCGACAGTGATTTCGCGCGCCAGTTTGGTGAAAAGATTGCTCTTGATCTGGTCCTGGCGACCTTTACGGATGCGTATATTTTTCCACTTGGAATGTCCCGCCATAGTAACCCATTTTTATTTTACTCGGAAACTTGAAGGGTTTGTTTCTCCGGGCGGTGGGGGCTGGGGGCGAGCCCCCTTATTCTTCCAGAGGGAGGCGTCCCTGCCCTGCCTTTACCGTTGCGAAGGCGCCCACCTTGGGTTGTTCAAACATATCTTTCCGCAAATCTTCGGGCACGGGTATGGGATAATCGCCATTAAAGCAGGCAAGGCAGAAAGAGCCTTCGTCCCGGCCTACAGCCTGCACGGCGCCCTTTATGGAGAGGTACCCAAGCGAAGTGGCTCCAATGTGCTGGCGGATTTCCTCCACGCTCCATCTCGCCGCAGCGAGTTCTCCCCTCCTTGCCATATCAATCCCATAAAAGCACGGGTAGCGGATGGGGGGAGCGGTGATGCGGACATGAACCTCCCTGGCACCGCTGTCAAAGAGCAGTTTTACAATCTGTTTGGTGGTCGTGGCTCTCACGATGGAATCGTCCACCAACACGATGCGTTTGTTGGAAATCTGGTCGGTGAGGGGATGGAGTTTCATCCGCACGCCCATCTCACGCATACGCTGGTCGGGCTGGATGAAGGTGCGGTGGATATAACGGCTTTTGATAAGCCCTTCAGCGAAGGGAATACCGCTCACCTGGCTGAAACCCAGCGCTCCGGGAAGCCCCGTATCGGGTACGGGAACCACGATGTCCGCATCTGCGGGATGTTCTCGGGCTAACTGTTGCCCCATCCGATAGCGCACGGAATAGAGATAAGTTCCATATATCACGCTATCGGGCCTTGCGAAATAAATGAACTCAAAAAGGCACATTGCGGGGCGCTCCTGGGGAAGCCCCTCAAAGAGGCGCAAGCCTTTGTCGTCTATGATGGCGACCATTCCTGGTTCCAGATCCTGCAAGGGTTCGGCGCCAATGGGATGAAAGGCGCATGTTTCGCTGGCAACCACGTAGCCTCCGTTCAGTTTTCCAAGCACCAGGGGCCTCACTCCATAGGGGTCGCGGAAAGCGGCAAGTTGTTTGGGCGTCAACACCACCACGCTGTATGCCCCCTTGATCTTTTGCATCACGCTTTGAATGGCTTCCTCCAGCGGTTTGGAGGCTTCGTAGGCTAAAAGTTTGGCAATCACCTCGCTGTCGTTGGTGGTGTCAAATATTTCTCCTCTGGCTTCCAATTCGTTGCGGATTTCCTTCGCATTGATGAGGTTGCCGTTGTGGGCTACGGCGAGGTCTCCCGTGAGGGTGGTGCAACCGACGGGTTGAGCGTTACGGCGAACACTGGAGCCCGTGGTGGAATATCGGGTGTGTCCGATGGCGAGGTGTCCCGGCAGGCGCGCGAGGATGGGCTCCGTAAAAACCTGGGTGACCAGCCCCATTTCCTTGTGCATTCGTATATGGGTTCCATCGGAGACCGCAATGCCTGCGGACTCTTGCCCCCGATGCTGGAGGTCAAATAGCCCGAAAAAGGTAATGCGTGCCGCTTCGTGCCCCGGGGCATAAACCCCAAAGACTCCACATTCCTCCTTGGGCTTGTCGGTGGGTGCGCAGGGTTCCAGCAACGCTTTGTATTATACCGTAAGTCTGTGTGGTAACCTGAATGCGTGCCCGAAGAACCTCTAACCTATCGTGCGGTAGGAGTGGACCCTGAAGAAGCAGGGCGCGCCATTCGGGCGTTCCGACCCTTCGTCCAGAGTACGTATACCCCTGATGTCCTTTCGGATATAGGTTCCTTTGGGGGGCTTTTCAGGGCTCGTTTTCCTGAAATGGAGGAGCCAGTTTTAGTAAGCAGTATAGATGGTGTTGGCACGAAGACAAAGATAGCTTCGTTGATGGGGGCTTATAGTGGGTTGGGATGGGACATCGTGGGGCATTGCGTGAACGATATTTTGGTCCAGGGCGCACGCCCTCTTTTCTTCCTGGATTATTTTGCGTCCAGCAAGGTGAACGCGGACGTGGTTACTGCGGTGGTGCAGGGCATTGCGGAAGCCTGTCGGCATAATGATTGTGCCCTTTTGGGTGGGGAGATTGCGGAGATGCCGGGCATCTATTGCGAGAACGAACTGGACGTTGCGGGGTGTATCGTGGGTGTGGTGGAGCGAGCGAGGATACTTCCGAAACCGAATGTGGAGCCAGGCGATTTGATCGTGGGACTCGGTTCTGATGGCTTGCACACCAATGGGTATTCCCTGGCGCGAAGAGCACTCCTGGAGCACGGAAAATGGAAACTGGATGAAGAAATTCCAGACCTTGGACGTACCATCGGGGAGGAACTTTTACGCCCCCATCGCTCTTACTATCGGGCAGTGTATCCCCTGTTTGAGGAGGACCTCATCAAGGCGGCGGCTCATATCACGGGAGGCGGTTTTTATGAAAACGTCCCTCGCGTTTTGCCCACGCAGGTGGATGCGGTTATTGAGCGCCGTTCCTGGGTGCCCCATCGCATCTTTTCCCTGATTCAGGAATCCGGAAACATCTCGGATGAGGAAATGTACCGCACCTTCAATATGGGCATCGGGATGGTGCTCATCTGCTCTTCGGAGGTTGCGGGGGGCGTGGCTCAACGCCTGAATGACGCAGGGGAAAGCGCCTATCTGATCGGTGAAATCCGAAGCGGGTCACGGAGCATAATGATTGTATGAGTGGATTGCTGGCGGGAAAGAAGGGTTTAGTCTTTGGGGTTGCCAATCAGCGAAGTATTGCGTGGGCGGTGGCGGAACTTGCTCGCGAGCAGGGCGCGCGGGTCGGGCTTGGCGTCCAGAATGAGAGGATGCTCGCCTCCGTGCAAAAGATTGCCGAAGGGAGAAGCGATTACGAGTTTTATATCGCGGACCTTAATGAGGATGACCAGATTGCCCGTTGCGCAAACCAGGTGCAGGAGCAAATGGGATCTCTGGATTTCCTGGTCCACAGCGTTGCCTTCGCCCTCCGGGAGGAACTGGCGGGAAGGTTCCTGGACACTTCTCGCGAGGGCTTTCGCATCGCTCTGGAGACGTCGGCCTATTCCCTCGTCGCCCTCGTCAAGGGAATGGAATCTATTCTCAGAGAGAATGCCAGTATCGTTACGATGACTTTTTTGGGGAGTGAGAGGGTTTTTCCGGGATATAACGTGATGGGTGTGGCAAAGTCTGCTCTGGAGTCGGTGATGCGCTATCTGGCTTACGACCTGGGAAAACGCGGGATCCGGGTGAATGCGGTTTCTCCCGGTCCTATCCAGACGGTTTCTGCGCGGGGCGTGCGGGACTTCAGCCGAATTATGGAGGTCGTTCAGGAAAAAGCCCCCTTGCCTTATCTTTCCGACCAGTCCCATGTCGCTGGCACCACTCTGTTTTTGCTGAGTGACTTGAGCAAAGGTGTTACAGGACAAGTCATTTTTGTGGATAGTGGATACAGGATAATGGGAACCTGAGGTAATGCCTGTAAGGGTAATCTAACCCCTAGGGCTTCCCCACGATAAACCGTGAAGAGAATCCTTTGCATCCCGAATTGGTCGGAAGGGCGAAGCGAGGAATTTTTGAAAGAGATGCGTTCTGCCCTTGAGGGAGAGCGCGATTCTGTTCGGATACATTATCTGGCAGGGGACTACGACCATCATCGCACGGTGAGCGCTTTTTCAGGACATCCTGCAGGGGTGCGCCGTGCCTTATTTCGGCAAATAGAAGTCGCTTTCCGTTTTATAGACCTTCGGCATCACCAGGGCGTTCATCCGCGGATAGGGGCTTTGGACGTTTGTCCTTTTGTGGTTCTTGCCGAGGGGGGACACCTGGGGAAGGACTCCCTTTCGGAGGCTTGTGCGGTTGCCTTCTCGCGTTCCGTTGCTCGCGAAATCGCAGAACGCTACCAGGTCCCTGTCTTCCTTTATGAGAAAAGTGCAATGGGGGGGCATCCGAGAGACCTCCCCAGTCTTCGGAAGGGAGGGTTTGAAGGCTTGCTGGGAAAGGCTTTATCGCCCGATTACGGTCCCCCAGAGGTTCATCCTCGGTGGGGTGCCACGGTCGTGGGAGTGCGGGACTGGCTCGTCGCGGTGAACGTGCTTCTTGGGGAAGGGGAGGAGGGAATTGCGAAAGCCATCGCCCGCGAAATCCGCAACCTCAGAGAGAGTGCTCCCGGTTTTAGAGGAGTTCGGGCTCTTGGCCTGCTTTTGGCTTCTCGCAGGCTTGCCCAGGTCTCTTTGAACATCACCCAGCCTGAAGTGACGGGCGTGGACCCCATCCTTCGCTGGGTGGAGCAACGAGTCCTTTCGTCGGGTGGGCGGGTTAGAGGATACGAGTTGGTGGGGGTGATCCGCCGAAGTCATTTGCCCTCCGCAACGTTATTGCCCATCTCTCCCGAGCAGATTGTGGATGGCTGAGGGACAGGAATCTTTATTCAGCGCCCTTTGAGGAAAGGGTTTGGATCTGGGATCGCGCCCAGTTTCGCGCTTCCTTGTCAGCCTCCAGGATGTTGGCAAGGGTTGGGTCCAGTTTAGGCGCCTGGGAAAGGGAAGCTTCGTTCAAGTCAAAGATGGTGAGGAAGGGAATGTTGCCCTGCAGGAAGGAATGGACTGCTTCTTCGTTGACTGCGTTGAGGTAGGTCGCCACGACTCCTCCCCGACGGTAGGCTTCTTTTGCCAGTTCGGGTGAGGGGAAGGCTTGGGTGTCTACGGGTTCGAGAGTGAGGTGTGGAGTGTGGTGAGGTTCCCAGGGTTTGGCAGGGGAGGGCAGGCGCTGGGGTCCCAATAAGGCGTACTGGATAGGCAAGCGCATATCCGGGTGCCCCATCTGCGCCAGCACACTCCCATCTTTGAATTTCACCAGCGAATGAAGGATGCTCTGGGGATGGACCCAAACCTCCACCTGGTCGGGAGATAAGCCGAAAAGCCAGCAAGCCTCAATAATTTCCAGCCCTTTATTCATAAGCGTAGCGGAATCTATCGTGATTTTGCCTCCCATCTTCCAGGTGGGATGCTTCAAGGCTTGCTCTACGGTAACGCCTTTCATTTGCTCACGAGTCCATCCCCGAAAGGGACCTCCGCTTGCGGTCAGGTAGATCTTCTCAATGGATTCCAAAGGACTTTCTTGCACGCATTGGAGAATGGCGGAATGCTCCGAATCTATGGGCATCAAGGTTGCCCCTTTTTCTTTCAGTTTCGGCATCACTACCGCCCCACCCGCAACAAGGACCTCTTTGCTTGCCAGGGCAATGTGTTTGCGCTCTTCAATGGCGGAAAGAGTGGGCTCCAAACCGATCATCCCACTTACGGAGACGACCACTATATCCACCTCAGGATGAGTGGCGAGATAGACCAATCCCTCCATTCCACTCAGGACCTTCTCTCCTAAAACCTTTGTGGCTTCTCTGGCGGAATCCTCTTCAAACAATGCCTTTAGCGCAGGTTGATATTCGTGGACTTGTTGACAGAAGCGCTCAACATTGACTCGCCCCGCGATTCCGTAGACCCGGAGACGCTCAGGATGATAGTGGATGATTTCCAGGGTTTGGGTTCCTATGCTTCCCGTGCTTCCCAGGATGACGACGTTTTTTATTGCGTCCTTCATTTCATCACGCCCCCAAATTTCCGAGTGCGTGATTGGAATTCCTTGAGGGCATAAAGGAGGTCATCCAGGGAGAATTCGGGCCACGGCTTTGGGCACACCACTATTTCAGAATAAGCGCCCTGCCACAAGAGAAAATTGCTGAGTCGCATTTCTCCCGCGGTGCGGATGAGAAGGTCGGGGTCGGGAAGGTCGGGGGCATAGAGGTGTTTCTGTACGGTCTCTTCGTGAATGTGCTCCTCAGGGATACCCTTGCGCACAATTTGTCGGATGGCATCTACGATTTCTGCTCGTCCGCCATAGTTGATGGCAAGGGTAAAGGTGATACCCGTATTGTTTTGGGTGGTCTCTACGCCTTCCCGCAGGGCGTTCTGGAGGCTTTCAGGTACCTCGTCAAGCCTTCCCACCACCCAGACGCGGACATTGTTTTGATGCATCACGCGCAGTTCGTCCCGCGCTGCCTGCTCTATCAGACCCATTAGTCCTTGTACTTCTTCGGGGGGTCTGCGCCAGTTCTCGGCAGAAAAGGCATAGACCGTAAGGAACTTTATCCCCAGGTCGTTAGCATAAAGGAGCACGGAACGCAGGGTCTTATACCCTTGATGGTGTCCCATTAGTCGGGGCAGTCCCTGGCTTTGAGCCCAGCGGCCATTTCCATCCATAATGATGCCTATGTGGACGGGGAGGCGCGTGAGGTCCACCCCGAGTTCCCTCGCGCGTTGGCGGGCTTCTGAATCTTCTATGTTAGGAGCAGACGGTATCTCCAAGACTTTTTCAGCATACCGCGAAGGCGGAGAACGGAGAGGGCGAGGAGGGCAGAGACTTCTATCCCTGGCAGGGGAGACGGGCTTTTCGGGGCGTGTTTTTTCCCGTTCCAGGTCACAAGCAGTGGGCTGGAGGCATCTGAAATAGCGCCATTTTCAGGGGGATCCCTTCAGACTTCCATCAGTTCTGCGTCTTTCTTTTTTTGCAGTTCGTGGATCTGGTTTACATATTTATCCGTGAGTTTCTGGAGTTCCTGTTCGTAGCGTTTCAACTCGTCTTCACTCATTTCTTTGTTCTTGTGGGCTTTTCGCAGGTGTTCCAAGACATCCCTTCGGATATTCCGGACTGCGACGCACCCTTCTTCCGCTCGGGCATTGACTTGTTTGACCAGTTCTTTCCTTCGTTCTTCTGTCATCGGGGGGAAGATGAGTCGGATCCCGCTTGCATCCGTTGAGGGGTTGATGCCCAGGTCGCTTTTTTGAATTGCCTTTTCAATGGCTTGGGTCATTGTTCGGTCATAGGGTTGGATGAGGAGCTGCCTTGGTTCTGGCACGCTAATGTTGGCTATTTGATTGATGGGCGTCTCCACACCGTAATAATTCACCGTAATGCGTTCCAGGATTTGGGGGTTCGCTCTCCCGGTGCGGATAGCGTTGAAGTCTCGCCGGGTGGCTTCCACAGCCTTGGTCATTCTTTGTTCGGCGTCTTTGAGTAGAGATTGTATCATCAGGCACCTCCTACCAGAGTTCCTACGGGTTCACCGAGAACCGCGCGCTTCATCGCAGACGGCTCTCTGACGTTGAGCACGATGATGGGCAGGGAGAACTCTCGGCACAGGGTGAAGGCAGTTTGGTCCATCACCCTCAGCCTTCGGTCAATGGCTTCATCAAAGGAGATTTCCGCAAACCGCTGGGCTTCCGAGTGGATGGAAGGATCCTGGTCATAAACGCCATCCACTTTGGTCCCTTTTATGAGGACGTCGGCATTGAGTTCCTGGGCTCTCAGGGCGGCAGCGGTGTCCGTCGTGAAGAAGGGGTTGCCCGTTCCGCCCGCGAGGATGACGATACGCCCCTTTTCCAGATGCCGAAGGGCTCGTCTTCGTATAAAGGTTTCGCACACCGCTCGGGCTTCCAGGGCGCTCATCACGCGAGTGGGGACCCCCAGTTTTTCAATGGCTTCCTGGAGGGCGAGTGCGTTGATGATGGTGGCTAACATCCCCATATAGTGCGCCACCGCGGGCTCAATCCCCGCTTCCCGGCTAAAGGCTTCTCCCCGCACAAAGTTCCCCCCACCGATGACCACCGCAGTTTCCACTCCTGCTTTGTGGACCTCCACAATTTCGCTTGCCAAATATTTCACAGATTGGGGGTTCAGCCCAAATCCCCCTTCTTCTGCGAACGCTTCCCCGCTCAGTTTGAGCAGGGCGCGTTTTATTTTAGGGCGTTCAAGTGCTGACATCCACTTCGGGTTGCCCTGTGGCAAGACGTATGATGCGTCGGATCTGTATCTCTCCGCCTATCTCTTTGGATTTTTCTTTGATGATATCCGAAACTTTCTTTTTGGGGTCTGCCCACCAGATTTGTTCCGTGAGGACCGCGTTCTCATAGAGTTCTTTTGCAAGCCGACCCTGGGCGATTTTCTCCGCTACTTCAGGGGGCTTTCCTTCGTTGATGGCGCGTTTTTTCTGCAACTCCAGTTCCTCCTGGATGCGCTCCTGGGGGACCTGCTCTCTCGTGATGTATTGGGGAGGCAAGGCGACCAGGTGGATTGCTATCTGCCGTGCCAGTTCCGCAAGGGGCTGGGGGGCTCCTGCCTTGCTTTCCAGAGCGACGATCCCCGCTTTTGCGCGGTCATGGTGGACGTAAAATCCCAGGGTTCCCGTCGTCTCAAGGCGTTTGACAGCGCCAATTTTAATGTTCTCTCTCGCCTTCAGCACCAGTTCTTCCAGGTGCTCTGCAATGGGGCGCCCATCCAGCACTTGTTCTTCGGGTTTCTCGCCAGGTGCCTCCTTCAGGAAGAAATCGGCGAGCCGTTGGGCGAGGGCTTGGAAGTCCTCACTTTTGGCGGCGAAATCCGTCTCACAAAGAAGCAAAACCGCCGAAAGAACCTTCCCGTTTTCTGAGGTGCTTATGGCGATGGTTCCCTGGCTTGCCTCTCTTTTGGAGCGCTTGATGGCATCTGCCTTGCCCGCCTCTCGCAAGATCTCCCTCCCGCGAGCAAGCAAACTCTGTTCGGTTGCTCCATCGGCTTGCTCCTGGAGCGCTTGTTGAAGGGCACGTTTGCACTCCATAATGGGCGCGTCCGTTTCTTCTCGCAATTTTTTGATCAGGTCAATCGTGACTTCTGTCATTTTTTCTCCTGCTCTCAGAGTTTTATCAAACACCCACGAGCGTCAGTCTTCTGGCTCCTCGGGGGTACGAGCGCGATGCCTTCGCCTCGGTTTTTCTTCCTCTTCCTCCTCTTCTTCGGGTATCAGTTCTGGTGCCAACTCTTCTTCCCCAGGCTCTTCTTCGGGCGGACCGAATTTCTTGAGCATTTCAAGTTCCACCTCTCCCAATCTCACCGATTCGCCTTCTTCCACAGCAAGAATCTCCGGGCGTTCCGCTCCCGTTGGCAGAGGGCGGATTTCAGCGATGAGGTCCGCAATTTTGCCCGTAATCAATCGGACGGATCGAATCGCATCATCGTTGCCAGGGATGACGTAGTCCGCGTCGTCCGGGTCGCAATTAGTATCCACGATGGCGATGACGGGGATGTTCAGCTTTCGGGCTTCTTTGACCGCATTGGCTTCTTTCTTCAAATCCACCACGAAAAGCAGGTCCGGCAAGCCCTGCATATCTTTGATTCCATCAAAGTAGCGGTGAAGCCGTTGGCGCTCTTTTTCCCGCATCATAGCCTCCTTTTTGGGGAGGCGCAAAAAATACCCCTCTTCCGCCATTCTGTCCAGTTCTCGCATCCTTTGAAGGCGCAGTTGCATTGTTTTCCAGTTCGTGAGAAGCCCTCCCATCCACCTCTCAGAAACGTGGAACATCCCGCATCGCTCCGCCGCCTCTTTGATGGCTCCCTGCGTTTGGCGCTTCGTCCCCACGAAAAGGACGTTCCCCCCCCGCTCCACCACTTCACGCACCTTCTCCACCGCTTTCTCAAACAACTGAATAGTCTGGTGAAGGTCAATGATGTGGATACCATTTCGGGCACCATAGATGTACTTCTTCATCTTGGGATTCCAGCGGCGGGTGAGGTGCCCGAAGTGCACACCCGCTTCCAGAAGCTCCCGCATCGTGAGAGGTGTCATAGAATCTCCTTGGGTTTCTCCTCCGGTCCTGGTTCCGTGCCACCCCCTTGATGGGGCACCCAAGTTTCGCAGGACCGTGTGAATTTTGGGTATTTTACCTCAATCAGGAGGAGCCATCTGAAGACCCCGGAGCGTAGTTCCCCAGGCAGGTCGCTCTCTCGCCCTTTATGGTGGTACTTTGCCCTTTCCGCCTATTGGTTCGCGGTGAGTATGAAATGGTTTGTCCTCCTCACTGTGGTGTTGAGCCTTCAAGTGAAGCGCCTCGTTCCGGGAGGGGAGAAGGGAACCTACTGGGGGACGGTGGTCTTTGTGGGAGCAGTTTGGGCTTTGGTGGGTCCTGCATTATTTGGTTATCTAAGTGACAGGACGCGGACCCGCTTCGGCTCCTGGAAGCCGTTTCTGCTCGGGGGAGCCTGCCTTACAGTAGTGGCTCTATATCTGTTGGCAACCGCTCAATCCTTTCCTATGGTCGTCGGGGGATATTTCCTCCTGCAGGTGGCGGATGATGTGGCGCAGGGACCTTACAGCGCCTTGGTGCCTGCTCTCGTGAGGGTAGAGGAGAGGGGGCTTGCCAGTGGAGTGATGGGGCTTTTGCGTCTTTCCGCCCAGGTGGTGGGTGCTCTGGGGGCGATGTTTTTGGGCAGGATGGAGGGGGGGCTTTTTCTGATTTATGGCTTCATTGGGGGAGTGACCCTGATAGGGGCGCTCCTAACCGTTTTGGGTGTTCGGGAGGGGGGTTCCCCTGAGCCTGCAAAAAGGACCCTTTTCGCTTCTGCGTGGATTGAGCCCTGGAAAGATTCCGATTTCCGGATGATGTGGTTTACTCGTTTTCTGGTGGCGCTCGGGTTTTATCTGGTTTATAACTATCTTTTCTATTTTTTGCGAGATGTGGTGGAGGAGTTTACTTTCTTTGGTATACCGATAGCGTCCGAGCCTGCGGGAACGAGTCCCTCCGAGCAGGAGCGAGTCCGGGAGGTTTCTGCTATGACGGGGACTCTCCTTATCGCTTTGGTGATATCTATTGTTGGGGGGATAAGTGCCGTTTACTTCGGGAGGCGGGCGGATGTGATAGGCAGAAAAAGGGTGGTGTATCTTGCGGGCGTCATTATGGCTCTCCCGATGATCCCTTTTATTCTTTTCCCCAATTACACCTTGATTCTTCTGCTGGCGGTAGTTTTTGGCGTGGGCTATGGGGCTTATGAATCCGCCACGTGGGCGTTGGCTTCTGATGTGATGCCGGATAGGAAGAGCCTTGCCAAAGATATGGGCTTGTGGCAGTCCAGCATTTCTGCCCCTCAAATTTTTTCGGGTTTAGCGGGGCGTTTGGTGGATTGGGGAAACCGTTATCAAATGGGTTTTGGCTACACCTACACCTTTTTGTTGGCAGGGCTTGCGTTCGGCATCGGGACTCTGCTCACCCGGCGAATCCGGGGTTCCACATAGGCAGGGTTCGGGTTTAATTATTTTTGTGGAGATTTTTACGGATACCATCGTTGCTCCCATTACTGCTCCGATGAGGGCTCCTGTGGCATGGGTTCGCGTCAGTGGTCCCGATGCCTGGCAAATCGCTCGGAGCGTGTTTCGGCGAAAGGGTTCAGTGTCCTTGGATAGAGAAAAGTACCGCCCTCGTTACGCCTACTTCGGGGACATTCTCGTGGGCTCCGAGGTCCTGGATGAGGGACTGCTCATTCTCTTTGAGAAGGGGAAGAGTTACACGGGGGAACCTTCTTTTGAGCTGAGTTGTCATGGAAGTCCTGCCATCGTGAAAAAAATTGTGGAAGCGATCAGGCAAGCGGGAGCTCGTCTTGCACGACCAGGGGAGTTTACAGAGCGTGCCTTCGTGAATGGTCGGATAGACCTGACTCGTGCCGAGGCGGTGAGGGAAACCGTGGAGGCGGTTACGGAGGCTCAACTCCGTCGGGCTCGCTTCCTGCGCGAGGGCAGGTTAGCAGAGAAAGTGCAGACTTGGGAGGAGAGGCTTGCGAGCGAAGCGGTCCGTATAGAAGCCAGCGTGGACTTCACCGAAGAAGTCGGGGAGTTAGACCGCGAGGCGGTGGCGAACAACCTCCGCGGAGTGCTGGACGAAATGGACAAGGTCCTCCATACTTATCCCACCGCGCGCCTCCTCAGGGAAGGATTGCGGGTTGCCATCGTGGGCAGGACGAACGTGGGAAAGTCTTCTTTGCTCAATGCCCTCCTTGGAACGGACCGTGCCATCGTCACGGATGTCCCAGGCACGACCCGCGATACGATAGAAGAGACTCTCTCCGTCAACGGTTTCCCGGTGGTGCTCACCGATACTGCGGGTATTCGTGAAACCCAGGACAGAGTGGAAACCCTTGGTGTCCTGCGTTCCAAAAAGGCGGTGGAGATGGCAGACCAGGTTTGGTTCGTTTACGAAGCCCCAAGGGGATGGACCTCTGAAGATGAGAGGCTCTTGAAGGAAATCGGTCGCTCTCCTGCTCTATATGTGGCGAACAAGTGCGACCTCCTCAGTGCCCCTAACCCCCAACAAAAGGAGGGAGCGGTGATCGTAAGTGCCCTCACGGGAGAGGGCATTCCCCATCTCCTTCAAAGATTGGAAGACTCCTTTGACGCCCAGGAAGAAATACCCCTCATCAATGACCGGCATCAAGCAGATTTGACCGAGGCGCGCTCTTATCTGGAAAACGCAATGATGACCTTGCAAACCGACCTTCCTCCAGACCTCGTATGCGTGGACCTGTATGGAGCCATCCAGTGCTTGGGAAGGATAACGGGGCGGACGGCGACCGCCGATATTCTGGACAGAATTTTCCGAGAATTCTGCATAGGAAAATAGCGTCCTTTTTAGGCTAAACTCTCTGGAGGAGTTTTCTATTGAGCCGATTTATCCGCTTCTGCCTGGCTGGGCTTCTCGTGGGATGTGCGCCCCTTCCCCAACAAACCACGGAGCCCTTATTCCTCTCCGCAGATTCCCCTTATACCCGTGCTCTCCTATCGGATTGGAGCGATGGGGTTGTGGGAAAAGGGCATCACTTGCAATGCCTTCCCGAGTCCTCTAATTTCCTCTCCTTTGTGACAGGGGAGAGGCAGGTGTTTTTGTCGTCTCGCTTTATCACCCCTGAGGAAGTGCAGATTGCTCGGGAAGACCGCGTGCTTTTTTTAGAGGTGCCGGTAGCGCTGAGTGGGATTGTGATTGCGGTGAGCACCCAAAACCCTTTTGCGCGGGATATTACCATTGAAGAGCTCCGGCGCCTGTGGCGGAAGGGGAGTACCTTGAAATCCTGGAAGGAAGTTCGCTCCACCTGGCCCCCCGAAGACATTACCCTCTATGGTCCCCCCAAGGGGAGCCCTTCTCATCGTTATTTGAGTGATGCGCTCTTCGGAGAACCGGAAAGCCTTCGCGAGGATTACAGCCCCTTGCCCGAAGGAAAGATAGGAAAAGCGTTGGAATCCGTGGCTTTTGGGATGGCTTTTTTGGCTTTTCCTGAATACAAGGAATATCAGAATGGTTTGAGAGCCCTTGCCATAGAATCAGGAGAGGGGGCGATTATGCCAGGTCCGAAAAGCTTTGAGGATCGTTCCTATACCCCTTTCACGATGCCCGTCTTGCTTTACATTAACGCAGAGGTGATGGATGTGGACGCCTTAAGGCTCTTTGTCCAATCTGTTTTCTCCGAGTCGGCGCGGTCTCAATTGGTGCAGAGAGGTTTTGTGCCCTTGCCCCCCGAACTTGCCCGCCTCTCGCAGGAGCGCTTTTTGAAAAGAGTGATGGGCACCCTCTTAGAACCGCCTCGCAAGGGCACGGACAAACTCAGGGATTTTCTGACCGCAGAGCGGTGAGGCGACGCCAACCGGGGACGAGGCTCATCTTCGCTGGCTCTCTTCTTCCGTCTTGGGCCCTTATCAGGGTGTGGGAAATTCCTATGTCTTTCAAGGGAGAGGGGTGCGCAGGTTTGCAAGGGCAGGAGAGAGAAAACAAGAGGTAAGATGGGGGCGCCAGATTTTTTCTTTTTGGACAGGAGGAAATGATGGAATCTTTCAAGTACGTCCTTTTGGGCGGAGGCACCAGTTGTGCTTATTCTGCAGTGAGCCTGCGCGAAAGGGACCCCAAAGGAAGCCTTGCTATCGTGGGTGCGGACCCCGAGCCTCCCTATGACCGTCCCCCACTCTCCAAAGCCTTCCTTATGCGGGATGACTTTCAGGTCGCAGATGCCCATAGCAAGGATGAGTCTTTTTATACAGAAAACGATGTTTCGCTTTTCACGGACTCTCCCGTTCGGGCTTTGGACCTCAATGCTCAATGCGTGAGTCTGCAGGATGGTCGGGAAATCAAATATGAATATCTCCTTTTTGCCCTGGGTTCCACGCCAAAGAGACTGCCAGTTCCGGGTGGAGAGGTCGCCTTGCTTTTGCGCACCGCGCGGGATGCGGAACGCATCCGAAAGCAAGCCCAGGGGGCGCGCTCTGCGGTAGTAATTGGGGGAGGGTTTATTGGATGCGAAGTGTCCGCCTCTTTGCTTCACCGTGGGGTGGAGGTCTCCCTCGTGGAGATTGCGCCCACTCTCTGGACGCCCGTGCCTTCCAACCCTGCACGGCAAGCAGTGAAGGCAGAATTGGAAAAGGGGGGATGCAGGGTGCTGACCTCCCGGCAGGTAACCGAACTGCGTGGGGAGGGACCTGTTGAAGTTCATCTGGATTCTGGAGAAGTGCTTAGGGGAGATTTCGTGATTGCAGGGGTGGGTGTTTCTCCCAACATTGAGATCGCCCGAGAGGCTGGGTTAAAGACGGGAAGTTGGGGTGTGCTGGCAGATGAAACGTTGCGGACCACCGATGCGCGGGTGTGGGTTTCGGGAGATGTGGCGGAGTTTTCCGATACCCTGTCCGGGGGTCCTTATCATGCGGAGCATCATTTGCACGCCAAGTGGACGGGGGAGCACGCAGGTGCAGGAATGGCGGGGGAGATACAGCCTTATCGCCGGGTCCCTTATTTCTTTAGCGATGTGGGCGCGCTCTCTATGGTCTGGCGAGGCTATCCTGAAAAAGCGAGTGTTTCTTTCGTGTTTGGGGACGTTTCCGAACCCGCCTTCACGGAGGTTTTCCTTGCCAAAGACAGTCGTGTGATTGGGATGGTGGATGTTCGGCGCGACTATTCTGCCCAGGAGCCGTTGAGCGATCTGTTTGAAAAACTCATCCTGGCTAAAGTAGATGTCTCCCGTTATCTTCAAGATTTCAAAAATCCTTCTTTTGACCTGTTAGCCCTGCAAGAGTTGGCGGGGGGATAGGTTCTTCCAGGTCTTTTCACGGGCTTGGCGGTTTTGTTAGAGCCTCAAAAGGAGGGGTGGGAGTAGGGGAAGTGTTTTTGTTTGGTTCTTATAAAAAACTCGCCATTTTGCGGTGAAGGGGTCAAGATGGCTTTGGGAAAAATGCCGAAAATATTTATTGGGGAATCACTCTGCTTCGGGCGTAAGGAGCCTATGCCAAACTTTGATGTCCACGTGGGTGAAGAAGTAGTCGTGTCCCTCGCGGGAAACGATTACCTGGCAAGCGTGCAAGGCAAAGTGGTGGAAGTGCTGGCACGTTCCATTAAAATTGCCATCTCGGAACCTGCTCCCTTCTTGCAGTCTACGGTGATGTTGATGATCAAGCCTGTTTCTGCTCCGCAGTTCGTGGGCTGGTCAGTGTTGGAAAAGATGGTGCAGAGCCTGGAAGGCTCTTTGTTGGAAGTAAGCTATCCGCACTGGGAGTTTTTGGGAAGGGCACGGGCAACTCGGGTTGCGGAGCAACTGCCGGTGGTGGTGCGCTGGGCGCCCCCGAAGAGTGAGGAGACGGAAATTACCGGAGGAAAAACAGTCAACATAAGCCTGACGGGAGCTCGGATACGAGTTCGCAAACCCTTACAAGTGGGCAGTCTTATTCACCTTCAACTTTACTTGCGACCGGACTGCGTGGCGAGCGTAATCGGACAGGTGGTCCGCACCGCCAGCTCCGAGCCTTCTGCTGAGGAGAGCTATGAGGTGGGCGTTCATTTTGTGCGTTTCTTATCCGGGTACGCCGACTTTGTCCGCGAAGTTGCGGAAGAGCCTGTAGACCTTGATGAGAGGTATCGCTTGGTGAGCGGGGAACATCCCTCAGGCGCCCTGGAAGAGAAGGCAGGCGAGACAGGTCTGAACGAGGCGGCATAAGCCTTGCTCGCCTTCGTTTTCGAACTTCGGAGTTTTCTGTCATACTTCATCTTATCAAGAAGTGGCACGACTACATCGCCTATCAAAACTGAAAGACTACTATCGCGTCCTCGGCGTTTCCGAAGATGCGGATGCGGAGACTATTAAGAGGGCTTATCGGAGACTGGCGCGAAGGTTGCATCCTGACGTCAACCCCTCCAGGGACGCCAAGGAGCGGATGTCCGAACTCAACGAGGCTTATCGGGTGATCTCGGATGCGGAGTTGAGGGCAGAATACGACGCTCGGCGCCGACGGGGCGTGAGCGAAGCGCCCCCTCCTCCTACCGTTGCGGGGGCAGTTGGGGTGAGCCACGTCCTTTCCATTGTGGACTTTCCCTCGCCCCTTTATTCCCTCGCCTTTGCGCCCCGTTCTTTGTGCATAGCCGTCGGAGGCTTTGATAACGCCATCCGTTTTACCCACGCGCTTACCGGGGAGAAGTTGGGCGAAGTGTCTCTGCCTCGGGCAAGTCCTTCTGTCCTCCGATGGGTGAATCGCTCTCGATTAGTGGCAGTGGGTTCTTCCGAGAAGGTGGCTTGTTACTGGGTGGTGGAAGACCAGCGTCTTGTAAAAACCAAAACGAAGCCCGCGGAGTGGGTTTCGGCACATTCCATAAGCCCAGACGGTCGCAAGGTTGCCCTGGGTTCCCTTCATCGCTCGGTCGTCCTCTGGAGCCCCGAAAATGATCGGGTTCTTTTTGTTCGCCGTCCCCATACATCATCCGTAACCGCTCTGGCATTTAGCCCCGATGGTCGCCTGCTTGCCTCCGGGGGGAACGATGACCGCGTGGTGCTTCTGGAAACCCGTTCTGGTTTTCCTTATTGTGAGTTAGGACCCTTTGGAGTTCCTCCAAGTGCTCTGGAGTTTTCCTCCGATAATTCCTTATTGGCGATATGTGTGGCAGACAGGAGTGTGCGCATCCACGAATTGAGAACGGGGAATCTCAAATCGCTTCTCTGGCTTTACGAGCTGACCATAGAAACCGTGGCGTTTCATCCCTGTGGTTGGCTGGTGGCGACGGGCTGTCGGAGCGGGGAGGTGCAATTATGGAATGCTCTTGGGGGGAAGGAAGTGGCGCGCTTGGGAGGTCATGGAGAAGCCATCCGCGCCTTGGCATTTTCGGAGGACGGGAAGTATCTGGCTATTGGCGGATTAGACCGGGTGCTTTCTATCTGGCGCGTGGAGGTGGGAGAAAAATCAGCGGTATGACGGGTGGACGCCCGGGGTTGCTTTTCCCCTTGCGGGTTTCGTCGTTTCCCCTGGGAGGCTCTGGAGGTTTAGAAAGGCTAAACCTATGCTCTCCCGGGCGTGCGGGACCCGGTGCGACTTTTCCTTGCTATAAAATAGGAGGCGTGCTATGAGCCAACCTTCTCCTCGGATAACCCCTGTGACCCTTAAAGAGGTTCGCTCCCATCCCCTGGTGCGAGAATTGATTTCCGGCGCGAATGAAATGCTCAATAAGATGGGCTATACCGAGCACGGGCATCGCCATGCGGGCATCGTGAGTGGAGTGACCCGCTACATCCTGGAGAATTATGGTGCCAGCGAAAGGGACATTGAATTAGGAGCCATCGCTGCGTATTTGCACGACATCGGCAATGTCATCAATCGCAAGAACCATCCCGCCATCGGCGCACTCATTGCGCATAACCTCTTGAGCGAGATGGGGATGCCCATTTCAGAAATTATCCCCGTTATGGGAGCCATTGGCAATCACGAGGAGCCAGAAGGACAGCCCATCAGCACCCTTTGCGCAGCGCTCATCATTGCGGATAAGAGTGATGTGCACTTCAGTAGGGTCCAGAACCCTGACTTTACTACTTTTGATATCCACGACCGGGTGAATTATGCGGTGCAAAGAAGTCGGGTGGAGATGCGAGCGAAACCACCCGAAATAGAATTGACCTTGGAGGTGGACACCAGCGTCGCCAGTGTTATGGAGTATTTTGAGATCTTCTTGTCGCGTATGGTTATGTGCCGGAAAAGTGCCGAAGTTCTGGGATACAAGTTCAAGCTTTCGGTCAATGGTGTTCACCTGGAATGATGTTAGCGGTGGGGGTTTCTTCAGTGATGCTTTTTGCCCCCCCACTCCTTTTTGAGCCTCCTTTTGTCTTTCCAGGGGAACGCTTCGCCCTTCGCTGGGAAGAGCCTGTGGCAAATGACAGGATTGCTTTGAGATTGGCAGGCTTTGAGAATGTGGAGGTCTGGCAAGAAGGGGGACGGATCTATGGCGTGGCGAAGTCTCCCGCGCCCGCGCGCTTCTGGGTGTGGGTCACTCGGGATGGCTCGCTGGAAGACGTGAGGGTAGTGCGGGTCCCCGTTGCCCTTTGCCCTCTGCCCTCTGCTCCCCTGGTGGATTCTCCTCAGGGGCCCTGGTGGATAAAACAGGGGAATCGCTATGTCGCCCTCGTGCCCCTTGGGGATGGCTATGGGTTGTGGGTTTTTTCGGGTTCCCGAGAGTGGCGGATAGCACCCGTTACCGTTCTCTCTTTGGGGGCGAGGTATGCCCCTGTTAGGGAAAGGGGAATTCGCAAGGACTACCTTTACATCGGGACGAGGCATATCACGCTCCTTGGCAATGTTGGGGATGTTGCTCGCCTTGTTCTTGTGATTGAACCCACCGGTGTCTCTGCCACCTTGACGGCGAAATACGATTTGAGGGGGGGGTGGTGGCTCTTAGGGAAGAGATATGACGTGCGCCTTGCCTCGGGAGAGACGATGAGAGCGGAGGCGCCCTTGCCCTGAAGGCTCTCCTCGCCTTTGATGGGGGACCTGGGTTTTTAGGGTGCGTTTCGTAAAGCCAACGAGAGGGGTCTTTTACCTTTGTTAGGCAGACTTTAGGGGTAGACTTAGGGAGTGAATGAGTGAGCGCTTATCCTGTTTCAAAGCCTATGATGTGCGAGGAGTGGTCCCGACGGAACTGAATGAAGAGTTGGCATATCGGATCGGGCGCGCCACCGCCGACGAAACGAATGCCCAAAGGGCCGTTATTGGCTATGACGTTCGTTTGAGTAGCGTGGAATTATCGCGTGGTTTGGCGAAGGGGCTGGCAGATGCGGGGGTGGATGTAACAGATATTGGCCTTTGCGGGACCGAGATGGTGTATTTTGCGACCGCTTACTATGGTTTTGGAGCGGGCATTATGGTCACTGCGAGCCACAATCCCGCCGAGTATAACGGGATGAAGTTCGTCCGTGAAGGGGCGCGCCCCATCAGTGGGGATAGTGGACTCTGGAACATTGAGCGAGGGGCGCGGGAGCAGGACTTTCGGCGCAGGGGCAAGGGGCGGATTGAGAAAAGGGACGTTTACGAGGACTATGTGAAGCACCTTTTGAGCGTGGTGCCCCCCTCCTCTCTGCCTCCTTTGAAGGTGCTTGCCAATGCGGGAAATGGGTGTGCAGGGCTTGCGGTGCGAAAACTCGCTCCCCACCTGCCGATCAAAATCACGGAAATGCTGTTTGAGCCCGACGGCACTTTCCCCTATGGGGTGCCGAACCCCCTTTTGCCGGAAAACCGTGCAATGACAGAGGAAAGGATGAGGCAAGAGGAATTTGATTTCGGAGTCGCCTGGGATGGGGACTATGACCGCTGTTTCTTTTTTGACGAGACGGGCGAGTTTATAGAAGGATATTACATCGTGGGCTTGCTTGCTCAAGATGTTCTCACTCACAAGCCGGGCTCCACCATTATTATTGATCCACGCCTCACGTGGAACACTCTGGAAATCATTGAACGGTTAGGAGGACGGGCAGTGATTTCTAAGACGGGCCATGCGTTCATAAAAGAGCGAATGCGGGTAGAAGATGCGGAATATGGAGGGGAAATGAGTGCCCATCATTACTTCAAGTCCTATTGGTTTTGCGATAGCGGTATGATTCCATTCCTGCAAATAGCACGCCTCATAGGAAGGACGGGGAGGTCATTGGGAGAAATGGTGAAAGAGATGCGTGCCAGGTATCCCTGTAGTGGTGAGATTAACCTTCGGGTAAGCGACCCACAAACCGCCCTCCGAGAGCTGGAAGCAGTCTATTCGGGAGGCAGGATGAACCGCATAGATGGGCTTTCTGTGGAGTTTGATACGTGGCGCTTCAACGTCCGACCCAGCAATACGGAGCCTGTCGTTCGGCTCAATGTGGAGTCGCGGGGCGACCCCAGCCTGGTTCAGCAAAAGGTGGACGAGATACTCTCTCTTTTGGCGAAACATCAGAGTGCCTCTCTGGCTTGAAAAGGCAGGGGCGTTATCGTTGGGGCATCAATTTTATGACCATTTGGGCGCATCGGCTTAGCGCATCGGAGGGTCCCAGGAGCCTGCGCAGTTCTTGAAAGGCAGAAAGCTGCTTCCCGCGAACATCAGTGGCATAAAGCAAAGGGCGGAGATGGTGGGCAAGGGCTTCGGGAGTTGCTTGATTTTGAATGAGTTCTGGGACGACCTGCCGGTCTAAGATCACGTTGGGGAGGGCTATGTATTTCAACTTCGGACGCCGAATAAAATATTCCAGCCTCATCAACCAATCTCCCCGATACAGAACCACCATAGGACATTGACAGAGAGCAGACTCCAGTGTCGCGGTACCTGAGCACACGATGGCGCAACGACTCTGCTGAAGGGCTTCATAAGGAGGGGGGGCAACCCAGCACGGGGAGCCTTTTCCGCCGGGGGGATGGCTTTTAGTCCGTTCTCTCATCCATAGGCGCCGGAGGCTTTCGGGGTTTACTGTAGGAGCGGCAACCACAAAGACCCGCATTGACCTCACTTCTTCTAAAAGACTTAGAGCGCGGGCAATAACAGGAATGTTATGAGCCACTTCGTGCCACCTGCTTCCTGGAAGCACGGTCACCCCGTCGCGTTCTCGCTCTTCAAGGTTGCCGATCATCTGCACGGCAGGATGCCCCACCCAATGCACGTTCGCCCCCATGAGGCGGAGGAGTTCTGCAGACCAGGAGAAGGGTGTCGCAATAACATCGGCTACCCTGGCAAGGTCCTTTCCCTGATAATCGCGCCGCCAACTGCCCGGTGGCATAAAGTACAGCGTCTTCACTCCCAGCGCTTTTGCATAACGGAGGAGCGGAACGTTGAACGGACCGAAGTCCACCCCAACGACCACGTCCGGGAGGGTGTGGGCTAACCATTTCTTCACCCGCAGGTATCCCGCCAGCACTCTGGGCGCTACGAGAAGCGAACGAGCCACGCCAATGGCTCCCCAGCGACTGCTATCGGCGAGGAGAGTGGCGCCCGCCTGGAAAAGCCAATGCCCTCCCACAGCAAAGGCTTCTCCCCTAAAGCCCTGTTCTTTTAGAACCTTGAGGAGAGCGCCCGCCACCGCATCTCCACTGGCTTCGCCTGCAGAGAAAAGGATGGTTCCACCTTGTTTTTCCCGGGGAGGTGCAACAGCAGGGTCGGCGTCAGGTTTGTTGTTGTCTTCCATAACGGCCCCGGCGCATATTCTCTAAAAACCGAAGGAGGTATTCCACTTCTTCGGTACAATTCACTTCCTGGCGCACTGTGTGTATGGCTTTCGTCAAGTTCATTTCCGACCGGAAGAGGATTTTGCACGCCTTGTGGAGTGCCATCCGGACGTCCTGGGACACTCCGAGTCGTCGCAAGCCGATGCTATTGATGTCGTACACCCGGAGGGGGGTTCCCTCAGTAAGCATAAAGGGTGGCACATCCCGCGTGACGCGGGACATTCCTCCAATCATAGCGTACTTCCCAATGCGAACATTTTGATGAATCCCTGTCATCCCTCCGATGTTCACTCCATCTTCAATGGTCACATTTCCACTAACGCCTACGGAATTGGCAATGGTGATGTCGTTGTGTAGCGTAACGTTGTGCCCAAGGTGAGTGTAAGCCATAAGGTAGTTCCGGTTTCCGACCACCGTGGAACTCCCTTCCTCGGTGCCTCGGTGAATCGTTACGTATTCGCGAAAGATATTCTCATCTCCGATGGTTAGAAAGGTCGGTCCGCCCTGGTATTTTTTATCTTGTGGGTCGCCTCCCAGAACGCATCCGATGCCGATGTAGTTGTTCTTACCGATGAGGACACCCGAGTGAATGACCGCGTGCGCCTCTATCACCGTGCCTTCGCCAATGCAAACCCTTTGCTCAATTACCGCAAAGGGTCCAATACGGACGCCTTTTCCTATTTCCGCCTGGGGGTCCACCACCGCGGTGGGGTGAATTTGAACCAGGGGGTGCTCCTTGTGCCCGAAGGCGTCCATTAAATCTTTTCTCCCTCTCTGAGGATTTTGAAGAAAATTTTCCCTTCCGCTGCGAGTTCCCCATCCACGCTGGCTCGTGCCTGGACACAGCCCAGCCCGTTGCGAAACCAGAGGACCTCCGCTTCCGTGATCAGCCTGTCTCCTGGATAGACAGGCTTTTTGAATTTCACCTCGTCCAGGGCAGCCAGAAGGGGTTTGTAGCCAGAAAACTTTGGATCAGCGAGCAAAATCATCGCGCTCACCTGAGCCATAGATTCCACCACCAGAGCGCCTGGCATAATGGGCATTCCCGGATAGTGCCCCTGAAAAAAACTTTCGTTCGCCGATACATTTTTGAAGCCTCTCACTCGCTTTCCAAGTTCCAATTCCTCTATTCCGTCAACCAGAAGCATTGGATACCGATGGGGCAAAAATTTTTGTATTTCGCGAATGTCCATTTATTGTTCCTCCCAGAGGATGATGTTTTTGAGTTGTTTTGCTGCCTCCACGTTCAGGCAATGCCCACTCCCTTTCGCCTCCACATTTAAGTACCAGGGCGGAACCCCACAAAGCGCGAGGTCCCCAATTATATCTAAAAGTTTGTGGCGGGCGGGTTCGTCTGGAAACCGTGGGGTGCTGAGAAAACCCTCCTTGCTTAGCACCACGGTGTTCGCCTCGTTTCCACCCCTCCCGAACCCTGCGGACCTTATTTCCGCTACCTCTTCCGCAAACACAAAGGTCCTTGCAGGGGCTACTTCTTCAAAATAAACCTCCGGGGAGAGGCGAAAGATCGCTTCGGCAGAAAAAGACCAGTGTCCCCTCGGGAGAAAGGCATATCTCCACAGGCCTTCGCCGGGGGATATCCGGATCTCTTTCACCCCATTCTGGAGGTGCACGCCTTGAAGCAAGCGAAACGTGCGACGTTTACCCAGGGATTGCGTTCCTGCGCATCGCAAGCCTCGGCAAAACTCGCGCGCACTTCCATCTAAAATCGGTATCTCTGGACCGCGCAATTCAATCTCTGCATCGGTTATGCCAAGCCCTGCGAGGGCACTCATAAGATGCTCTATAGTCCTCACTTCTCCAAGCGAGGTGCTCCGTGTGCAATCGGTAACTTTTTCTGGGTCGGCACTTATTTTGTTTCCATTATGCCAGAACACGATCCCTTCATCTCCGGGGCGGATATAAACGCGGGATTCTTCTCCGGTGTGGATGCCGATACCTGTGAAAGCCACGGAGGAGGCAAGTGTGAAGCGTTCAAAACTCGGCATCCTTCTTTTCCTCGCGTCCTTTAATCTCTTCCAGGGCCTTCTCCAGGCGCTTAACTCGCTCATAGAGTTCGGGAAGTTTGCGAACAAGGGCGATCAGGCGGGCATATTCTTTGAATTCACTCACAGGTGTTCCCCAATATTCACCCGGCTCGGGAATGTTTTTCGTGACACCTGCCTGCCCTCCAATCCTCACGTCATCCGTTATATTCACGTGATCGCTCACGCCCACCTGCCCTCCCAGTGTCACGCGCGAGCCTATTGTACTGCTCCCGCTGATGCCCGTCTGCGCAGCGATGACCGTATGAGCTCCTATCTCTGCGTTGTGCGCAATTTGCACCAGGTTATCTATCTTGGTCCCCTGGCGGATGATAGTTTCTCCTGCGGTTGCGCGGTCCACGGCGGTGAGGGCGCCAATTTCCACGTCTTCTTCCAGAACCACGGAGCCTACCTGGGGGATTTTTCTTTGCTTTTGACCATCCCAAAAATATCCAAAGCCGTCCGCTCCCAGCACAGTGCCCGAGTGAATGACCGCTCGCTCCCCCACGTGCACATTTTGGTAAAGCACCACATGGGGGTAGAGGCGAGCCCCGCGATCTAAACGACATCCTTCTCCCACATAACAGAAGGGGTGAATCTTCACGTCTTCTCCCACAAGGCAACCCCGGGCTATGAGAACGTATGCCCCTACCAACGCCGAAGGATGAACCTGAGATTCGGGATGGACGATGGCGGTGGGATGAATTCCCGAATCTAACGGCAGGTCCCGCCAGTGAAGAGCCAGAATCCGCCCGAAGGCTTCGCGGGGATTCCGACACCGGATGTGGGGCTTGGTGCACCCCTTCTGATCAAGGGGAACAATCACCGCAGCCACCGAAGACCTCTCCACTGCCGACAAATAGTTCGGAGTCTCTGCAAACGCAATCCCTTCGGGGTCGTTATAGCCTGCAGGCACGGGGCGCCGTACCACTAAATCGCCAGGACCGCACAACTCCCCACCCACAATCTCTGCGATCTCGGATAGGGTCCAGCCACCTTCTGTATTCTTCGCCATCTCTTTCTCTACACCTCTATTGTGCGACATCCTTCGTCCTCCTTGCCTGCGGAGAAGTTGGGGAGCTTACTCCTTCTCGCTCCTGAACAGCCACCTTGTGAACTCTCCGGTGCGGTCTGCTCCCCCTTCTTTGGGAACCAGTCCTTCTGTTTCATACCAGATGCGGATAATGCGGGAAGAGAAGTCGGGGGCCAGAGGGCGGGGAGGGGGAAAAGAAGGAATCTGCACGGTGATTTCCGGTATCTCTGTGTATTCGGTTAGAGAGAATCTTTGAGATATTCGGCTTTTTTGGAGAAGCGGAGGCAGTTCCATCCGCCCCGTCTGGGCGAGGCGCTCCCCCACTCGGTTTTGGGCTTGCTTTCTGGCTAACTCCCGAGCCCTCTCCTGAATTTGGCGCCCTGCGGTGTAAGCGGATTGAGCGAACACGTGGAACTTAGCGAGTTCAGTGGTGAGCCAGTTTGTGTATTCTTCGTCCCCTTGTTGGAGGAGGGTGCGGAGTTGCTCAAGGCGTTCCGTGATTCGTTTGCGGGAAAGGGAGAGTTCGGTTGTTAGGAGGGGAGCTCCCCCTCGGTCGGGAAATCCTGCCCAAAGCGAGCGTTCGGCCACCTGGCGAGCACGCTCGGGAGCGCGGTGCAGGAGTTTCTCATAGGCTTTTTCTACCAGCTCGTCCGCCATCCTTAACACCTGAGCATAGGCTTCTTCCATCACCACGTCTCCTGACCTGCGAGCCCGGAGTTCCTCCTCGCGTATGTAAAAGTTTAATAGGATTTCTTGCACTTCTTGAGTTTGTTGGCGCATTATTTCCTGGGCGTTCTCCCGACGTTCCGCACTTTGAGAACTCTCCGCAGGCATAGGGGGGACTACTAACACCCGTTTCTCGCCGGGCATAGAGGCATACATACCCTGGGGTGAGCGTTGGCGGGGGGCTACCCAGGAGCCTTTATAGGCTTCCGTCACCGCCCGTTCCGCTCTTTCGGGGTCTACGCGACCTGAGAAAGAACTCCCACATCCATTCAGAAGCAGGAGGGTGCTAAGGGTTGTCAGTGTCCATTTGCTTGATCGCCGCATCGGTGAGGTCGTTGGCGGAATAGGGTGCAACGGTTTTGTCAAAAACGAGGGTGTATCCCTCACGTTTGGCTACCTTGTTTACCGCTTCCCGTACCTTCTGAAGCACCTCGTTGCGTGAGGCTTCGCGAAGGGCAGAGATTTGGTTAAACAGGTCTTCATTCCACTGTTGGAGGCGCCCACGCGAATCCCGAGCCATTTCCGAGAGTTCTCGGAATCGGGACTGCTCAGCCTCCGTGAGGGGTTGTTTGGCACTCAGGGTGAAGAGTTCCTGGGTTCGGGCGCGGATGGTGGTTTGAAGGTTAGTCAATTCTGTTTCTTCAGTTCCGCTCCGCGTGGTTGCCAGCATCAGTTGTCGCAATCGGTTTGCCTCACTGGCAGTCATTGCGGGATTGTCGTCCACGAACTCCATCAGAGACATCATTCGGGCGCGAAGTTCTTCAAATTCCTTCTTGCGCTTTTGCCCCAATTTGGAAGAATCTGCAACCTGGGACATATCCACGACGCCGAACTTCAAGGGAGGCGTCTGAAACGCCTGTGTGAGCAACACTGCCAGAAAGGTTCCCACCACCATAGTTAGAGTGATTCCAACGCTCTTATTCATCGCATACCTCCTTTAGAAAGGGATTGTGGGTTAGGGGGAGGATTGAGGGTATTCCTCCCCACTTGCGGAAGGAATTTTTTGTCTCGTGATCCTCCTGTGAAGGGAAAGTCATACTTTTCAGAAACTTCCTCCTATTAAGAAGTGTGTGCGGGCTTTTCCGTTTTCATCAAATCCTACATCCAGACGAATGGGACCCAGGGGGGTGCGAAAGTTGATGCCAAAACCATAGCCCACGTGCATACTCATCACGCCCGTTTGAGTGAAGTCCCGGATGGTTCCATATCCGTCCCAAGCCCCCCCGTAGTCTACAAACGCCACGAGGTTGAAGGATTGTTGAATGGGGTGCCGGTATTCCGCCTGGAAAAGCATCATCGTTCGTCCCCAGAAGCGGTCTTCAGGATACCCCCGAGGCCCATACGACCCCCCCACAAAAAACTGCTCAAAGAAGGGCACTTTCCCTTGAATGTTTCCAAGGTAAGCCCGAAGGGCGACTACCCGCCGGGGTTCATCCAACTTTTCGGGCGTTCGTGGGGGTTGCGGACTCCAATAATAGCGATAATCCAGAGTCCCCTTCGTAAAGAAATTCTCTCCCAGGATGTCAAAACCGCTTCGGGCACCTCCCACGGAGGTGATCTTTCCATAGGATGGCTCAAGGGCAATCCTGATCCAATCTCCACGGGAGGGATCCAGCGCGCTGTCTCGGCGGTTGCGGGTCACCCCCAGGGTAATTCCCGCTACCGTTCCATCCATCGCCACCACGCGCTCATAAGGCGCTTCGGGGCGGAAGTTTTCGGTGTTGATGCCCTCGCCTCGCAAGGCGATGAATGCCCTTATATCATTAGTGAGAGATCGGGAAAGGCTGATGCGCGCCCCTGTCCGCCTTTGAGCGAACCGGCTGTCCAGTTGAAAACTGCCTCCTCCTAAAAAACTCGTTCCGAAGACCAGCGACTCTCGGGAATAAAGGCTTATGCCAAGTGAACTTCTTCGCCCGTCCACGAAGGGGTCGTTATAATCTATGGAAAAACTTGTGCCCAATCCCTGAGCGGACTGCAAAAGGAAAAGATTTACGGATTTTCCTGTCCCATAAAGATTGGCTTCTGCCAGGCTCACCATTGCCGCAAGACGGTTGCGAGGGTCCACGCTTAGCCCCACGTTGAACATTCCCGTGCGTGCCTCTTTTACGTTGATGATGAGATCCACCCATCCTGCTTCTGGCTCCTGGGAATCGGGTTCAAACTCCTCAAAAAATTGCGTGTCCCATAATCTCCGCAGGTCTTGCCCCCAGGTGGGCTCATGAAAGGGGGCGCCGGGCTTCGTGTCCATAAGTTTGTCAATGACACTTTTTTTGGTTTTCGTCAACCCATTGATCACGATATTCCTCACTCGCACTTCTCTAATCTCCACCACCAAGGTCTCCGGGTCCCCATCTGAGGGTTCATATTTTTCCACCGTTGCGAAATAACCCTTTTCACGATACATCCGAACAATGTCGCGAGCATCGCTGGATAAAAAACGTGGGTCAAAGGGGGCTCCCTCCTTGTTGCGTAATTTGCTCTTGATTTCTTCTTCTGAAAATATCGTTGCACCCTGGACCACAATTTTTCTTATGAAGGGCCACTCCACCACCAATACCACCACCCGCCACTTCCCGGGCTCCAGTTCCTCCGCAAAAACCTTCACGTCCGAGAAAAAGGGAAGGGCTTGGAGGGTTTGCTGGTCTTCTAATAACAAGCGGGGCTGGTAGGGAATCCCCACCTTGGTCCTCATCGCAGAGGTGATGGCATCTGCCGACACGCGCTGGTTGCCACGGACCACCACTTCCGCCACGGTTCCCCCTTGTTGAGCCTGTGCCCCAAGGACAGTGAAAGCCAACAGGATCGGGATGAAGATTCGCTTGATTGTGCTCGCTTCCATGCTCTACCGCCTTTCCAGATAGGATGCCAGTTTTTGTCGGATGTGTTGCCGGGCGCGGGCAAGCCGACTTCGAACCGCTTCTACGGTGATGCCCATCACCGAGGCAATCTCCTCATAGGATAGCCCGTCCACCTCTCTTAAAACAAGGCACTCCCGGTAACCCGGCGGGAGACTTTCCACCACCTCCGTGAGGAAATCTCTCAACTCTTTTGCCTCCACCGCTTCCTGGGGGGAGGGGGCAGGGGATAGCCACTCCCGATGCCCTTCCTCAGAAGGGTGAGGCTCCAGCGGAACTTCGTATTCTCGCCGGCGCGCTTCACGGGCTATCCTGTCCTTGTTTAGATTGATCATTATCCTGTACAGCCAGGTATACACAGATGAGTCGCCCCGAAATCTCCGCCATGCCCGAAACGCCCGAATAAACGTCTCGTGCGTGAGTTCAAAGGCGGTTTCGGGGTTGCCTGTGAGACGCAGAGCCACGTTGTATAGCCGTTTCTCATAGGCAAGGACGATGCGCTCAAACTCGTCCTTGGGGTCGCTCACAGACTCCACCTATGTCGTCGCCGTTTGATTAGACGCCTCTTTTGCCCCAGCGTGTCTCCCATAAGATCCTTACCCATCCTAAAACCGCTTGCCATAGTTCAAGGTGATGCGCCAGATGCCCAGCCTATCATAAGCCACGGATGCCCGAACGTGGGAGAAAAATGGGTCTCGCGTTTGAGGACGATAGTTGAACTGAATCTGGTCTAATGACTGAAATCGGGCAACCATCTCTTCCGTGAGTGCCCGTCGGTACTCTACAGAAAAACCTGCTCCTAAAGTTTTTCCGACTGCTATCATACCGATGCCTTCCTGGCTGAAATCCAAGTATACATATTCTAATCCAAACTCTCGCTCCAGGCTTCGGGTCAGCGGTCCTAAAGCATAGGGCGCGAGCACGGAGGAGAAAATATGACCAATCTTCTGCTCCAGGCCCCCCCCCGTAAGCCCCCCTATCTCCTCAAAGAATTGCCGTTGTGCCAGAAGGCTCAAAATCTCGCTCCGGGTTAGGTCTGGGGGGTCACTCACCGCATCAATATGAAGGGGCTGGTCACCCAGCACATCCCCGGAAATGTTTAAGTTTATTTGATAACGTTGTACAGAAAACGAGGTTGCCACGGTGATGAACGTCCTTGCAGGGAGATTTACTCTCAACGAGGAACGTTCTGTCCAGGTGGAGCGTGAATAGGCAAGACGAGCCGTGCCCCCCGCTTCTAAATCCACATCCCCGGATGGCAAGGAGATCTTTCCTCTCCCCACCTGAAAGTCCACAGAAAGCCGAGGGTCGGAGAGGCTCCCGTTCAGCTGTCCTTCTCCCGTGACCACTGCATCTAGCAATCCGCTCCGGAACCGAGAGGGTGCCAGGAGAACCTGAATTTCCCATTGGGGGTCAATGAGGAGCGCGGGCGGGGGATAAGCCCCGAGGAACTCGCCCAAAAGATGTAAAGAGCCTTCTGCCACCGAAAGGGTTCCCGCTAACTTCGGTGCCTTCCAGGTGCCACTCAGGGCAAGGTCCGCATTGAGGGCGGAGTGGGCACGCATTAAAGTCTCGTCGTCATAACTTACCAGGAAACGCTGGGCATTCAATTGACCCTGGAGAATTTCGCCATCAGTCCACCGAAGGGTTACCATGCCTTGAAGGCTCCCATCCCGCTCCGATTTAGCGGTCGCGCGAAAGGTGATGAGGTCGTTGTGTAACTCACCCAGCAGGGTGACCTCGCGATATACGTTTTCCAGGGCTTCAAATTTGAGGGCGTCAGCACGAACCTCTATTGTCCCGGTGAGGATGGGTTCAGCGAGAGTCCCGGTAAGATGGAGGAGACCGTGTTGGACAGTCCCCTCCGTCTTCTCCACATCCAGCCCCCCAAAGAATCGGCTCAGGTCTTTAATGTCACGGGAAGGGATGATGAGAGTTGCCTCCAGCGGCTCCTCGCGAGGAAATTCCAGGGGATAGTGAAAGGGAATAACCGCATTGACGAGTTCTGCCACAAAGCCACGCACCTGAAGTTCTCCCCCCAGCACCCGGATAGCCCCGTCTTGAATCTCAATCGGTCCCACGTTCAGCCCGTCAGCGTAAAAATCTTCAATGGCAACTCCCGTACCGTTGATGCTCGCCACAATCACGGGCTTTTGGGCTTCCCCCGTAATGTGAAAAGGAATGTCTAAATAGCCTTGCAAGCCTTCTAACTCAGGGAACAACCTTGAAATCCTTTCCAGGTCCACGCGGGAAATCTCCCCGTCAATGTCTATCTGCCCCCCCTCTTCAATAAAGTTTTCCCTTTGGGGAGAGAGGGAAAGGTGCCAGGGGGCGTCGGTCCATTCCATTTTTGTTAGAAGCCACTTATTGCCCTCGCGTTTTCCTTCCCCAGAAAAGCGTCCCATTGGCTCTTTTCGGTAGGTAAGGTCATCGGCGATTGCGAGGAAAGTGCCCTCCCAGCGGGGTGAGGCTTCCTGAAGGAAGGAGGCTTTGAGGTTGGCACTGGCGGAGAGTTTCCCTTCCACCTCCCGTAACTCCAGAAGTGTCTCGGGAGGCAGGTACGCACTGAGGTTGGTTTCCAAGGCGCTCCAGAGACTTGTAATGTTCAGATTGAGCACGCTCATTTGAGCGGAAAGGGTGTGCTCCCGGATGTCATATTTTGCGTCCTCTATGGTGAAGTAGCCTTCCAGGGTCCCAATGCCTCCCGTGAGGGTCCAGAGAGAATTGGCGAAATGCACGTCCGCGTTGCCCGAGCCGATTAACTGGCGATTGACTTCTACATCCTCTAAAGAAGCGCGGGAAGTTAGTTCTTTAATCTCTCCGTCCCGGAATCCGATGCTCCCTTCCCCAGAGACCCAACCCTGAAAAGCCACATCAGGGGAAGAATAAGCGTCCAGAGAGGAAAGAGGGAAGTTTTTTATGGAGAATCTGAGATGGCTATCCCCCTGGAGCGCGTAATCCCCGCTCACCTCTATACTGCCTTCCTCGCGCTGTGCCTGGAGGAAGTCAATGTGGATGCCCTCTTTATTCCACCAGGCACGGGTTTCCAAACTGTCCAGAGAAATGCGCCCCAAACCGACCTCCTTTCCAAGGAGATGCACCGAAACAGACGGTTCCGAGGCAGTACCTGAAAGGGACCATTGTCCTTCTAAAAGCCCCTGGAAAACCTCTTCTTTCCTCATCTCGGGGGTGAGGAACGAGGCAGGGTTCACATCCACAAGGGACCCCTCCCCCCGCATTTCGTAAGGCGGTGAGAGCGTGATGTCCAGCCAACCCTCTAACAGAGACACCCCGCTTCGCACCGTCAGGTCCTTTACCAGGAGGGTGTGGTTTTCGAAGGACACCTCCCCCGCGACAAACGGCAAGGTGGTTTCTATATCGGGAATTCGCACCTGATAGATTTCTGCTCGCCCATCCACCCGGGGATTTCTCCAGTCGCCCTGCAGGGTCAGTTCCGCAAAGCCTATCCCCGCAAAGGGGACTCCGGGAACGCGCTCCATCGCTATGGACTCCAGCCAGAGCTGGATAGAACTTTCGCCCGTCTGGATGCTGATGTCCCCCTGGGCAGAAGCAACCCCTGCAGGGGCACTGAGGTGCAAGTCTTTCACCTGGAAGGTCTCTCCTTGATAGGAAAATGCTCCCGTAACTCTGGCTCGCTCTACTGCGGAAAAGTGCTCACCCTGAAGCACGATGTCTGCTATTCCCTGGGCAGAGAGGGTGACTTTCGGGCTTTCTAAGGTACCTGAAATAATTCCCTGTGTGTTTATGTTTGCTGCCAAAACCTTATCTTTTGGGAGATCAAGCACTCTTGAGAGGGAAAGCCCGCTTGCTCGGAACTCCCCTGCGATGGTGTGAGGAGCCTTTAGCCCCACGAAAACCTCCCCCTCTATGGGAGCGCCCTCCAGTTCTCCCTGAATACTGCGGAATCGCGCCCCCGTGTCATTAACCAGGGTGTTGGCGAAAAGGGCAGAGACCCTGACGCCTTTGTATTCTCCCTTTTTGAGGTTCAACTTTCCCGTAGCGCCAAAGGTTCGCCCATAAAAGGCTGTGCCAATAAATTTCGCCCCTTCAAAACTCAAGTCTGGGACCAACTCTCCCTCATACCAGTTTCGCAAAACGGTTTCATCTTGGAGGGAAAGAGACCCAGTGAGGGCGAACTGCCATTCAGGCGCGAAAGTGACTATCCCTGAGGCGTTCGCTTTTCCTCCCTTTGCCTGGAATGCAAAGTTTCCCTGAGCCTGATTGTGGGAAAAGGTCCCCGTGAACTGAGCGAACTCAATGAGGCGGGTTCCCACCCGGAGTCCCTGCGCGCGGAGAGAGCCTTCTCCGTACATCTTCAGAGGTGTGGAAGGGGCAAAGAAGCATTGCGCCCATCCGTCAAACGTCATATTCCGAGCGCGCAAGTGGGGTAAGGGTATGGTGCGTACCCATTCGGGAGTTGATTGGAAATAGGCAAGGGCGCGCGTGAGATCTATTCCTTTCCCTTCCATAAATCCCCACACCTCCCCATTTCGGGATACCAGAGCACGACTTTTTAGCATTCCCAATTGAGGGATAGAGGCACTGGCGTGGATGAACGCATCCCCCTCCGCGTGACGCACCTCCACGAAAGGAATCTCTAACTGCCAATGGCGTTCCGAAGTTGCGGAGAAGTCTGTATATCGCACTTGCGCATCTTCTACCGTTACAGTAAACGGGATACGCGGTCGCTCCTCAGGAGGGGGTGGGGGCAGGAGCCGTTCTATGTTCCACCTCCCTTGCTCATCCCGGGTTACATCCAGCCACACCCCTTTCAGGTTCGCTTTGAGGCGCAGGCTCCCCTCAGCCCAGGCGTAGGTAATCTCCCCGGTCTCCGCGCGGGCGATTGGTCGTTTGGAAGAGTCCAGAAGGAACACCCCGCGAACGGTTACTGTGCGGTTCCCCACGTTGAGATGCACCGTGCTGGCTTGCAGGGTTGCCCATCCGGAGGGGGTCCGATAGTGATAACTCACCCCATATAAGGGGCTTTGAAAGGCGTTCACGAAGCGGAGCATATACGTGATGCCTGCGATGAGCACCAGGAGTGGGGGAGTGGCAAGGGTGAGGACGCTGGATAATATTCTGGCGATGGTTTACCCTCCCATAGCGGAAAGCCGTTCAGCCATCACCTTTTCACTGAAATGAATGGCATTGTAAGAGCTCCGAACCAGAGGCGCGGAAGCCACGAAAAGGAAACCGAGCTCCTCGCCAATGCGTTGAAACTCGCGGAACTTGTTAGGGTGAACAAAGGTGTGGACAGGAAGATGACGCAAAGTGGGCCTCAGGTATTGCCCGATGGTGACTGCATCCACCCCCACGGAACGCAGGTCCTTGAGAGTTTGGATAACTTCTTCATCGGTCTCTCCAAGCCCTAACATAATTCCCGACTTGGTGTAGATCTTGGGGTCCAGAGCCTTTACGGTTTCCAAAACCTTAAGACTGCGCTCATACTTCGCTTGAGGTCTCACAATCTTTTGAAGTCGCTTCACGGTTTCTATGTTGTGATTGAAAATCTCCGGTTTTGCGTCTGTGACGATTTTGATGCACCAGGGCTTTGCTTTGAAATCTGGGGTGAGCACTTCCACAATAGCCAGAGGCATACGCCTCCTGATGGCTTCAATGGTCTTGGCGAACTGGGTGCTCCCCTCGTCCGCAAGGTCGTCGCGAGCCACGCTGGTTACCACTACGTGCCGTAAGCCCAGTTTTTCTGCAACTTTCGCAACGTTCTCGGGCTCCTCGGGATCCACGCTCAGGGGGCGCCCCACCCGAATGGCGCAAAACCCACAAGCACGAGTACAAGTATCTCCCAAAATCATAAACGTAGCAGTCCGCCGGGACCAGCATTCCGGAAGGTTGGGGCATCGGGCGCTTTCGCAAACGGTGTGAAGGCGTGCTTCCCGCATCATCCGTTCTACTTCCGCAACGGTTTCCGGACGGGGAAGCCGAACCTTCAGCCACTCGGGCAGGCGTTGAATCATCCAGGCCCCATTATACTTTCCGAGGCGTATAATGAGGGTGCTATGCCCGAGCGTCTCTCTCGGAAGGGTTCCTACCTGCCTTTAGTGTTGTTGGTTGTGCTCACGCTGGCTACCGCCTATGTCTTTTTCGTTCTTCCCAAGCAACTCCCACCCAGGAGCCTCAAAATCGTCTTTGAGGAGACCCCCAGGAAGTGAAGGCAGGGCTTGTAGGTTATAGTTTTTCGGGAAAAACTACACTTTTAAAGGGGCTTAGCACGGGAAATCCTTCGCGAGGGATGGCGAGCCTGGAGGTGGATGACCCCCGTTTGGACCGCCTTTGCGAAGATGTATCCCCTGCCCGGTGCACCCGAGCGAGCCTTACCCTTGTGGACGATTCGGCACCTTTGCCCAATCCAGGTGCGGTTGTGCCAGGCACCGTTTGGACCACTGCCAAAAAAATGGATGTCTTGGTGTTGGTTCTGCGGGAGTTCCTGGCTCCCGAAGTCCCCTTTCATTCTGAGCCTGACCCGAAAAGGGACTATCTCGCCATCACCACAGAGATGCTCTTTGCGGACCTGCAACTCATAGAAAATCGCCTGGAGCGCCTGGATAAGGAGCCATCGTCTCGTGTTCCGGGAACTCCTGCTTTTGGGGACAAAGCAGTGTTGGAGAAAGCAAAGGCTCTTCTGGAGCAGGGGAAACCTTTGCGCGAGGGCAGTTGGTTGGCAAGTGAAAAGCCCTTTCTTGAATTCTATTCCTTTTTGAGTGCCAAGCCCTGGGTGGTAGTGATCAATAGCGATGAGTATGCCCTTTCCCCCATCCCTCAATGGGAAGACCTCGCCCCCGGGGTGCCCGTGGTGAAGATGTGTGCTCAGTGTGAGGTGGACCTGAAGAGCTTTACAGAAAAGGAGAGGGAAGAATTTTATCGGGAGTGGGGGGTGGAGGTCTTTCCATCTCGCTACCTTTCTCAGGTGATTCGGGATTCCGCGGGACTGATCACCTTTTACACCATAGAGGGCGATGAGGCACGAGCCTGGTTGGTGGAAAGGGGCACCACAGCCCTCCAGGCGGCGAGAGTGATTCACACGGACCTTATGAAAGGGTTCATCCGTGCCGAAGTGCTCCCCTTTCGCGAATTTGAGTCTTTAGGAAGCGTGCAGGTCGCCACCAGGGAGCACCGATGGCAGGTTCACGGGAAAGACTATGAGTTGCAAGATGGAGACATTGTGAGGATAAGGCACAAAAATTAGAGGAGCCCCGGGACAATTAGGAGCAAACCCGGGACTCCTTAGGTGGGCAGATGCCACGTGGAGAGGTGGCAGATCCTTTTATACCCCAAAGGGGACTCCCTTTGCAAGTCCAGGACCGCTGGATTTTAGGGCTACTCGGAGGAGGGTGCCTCACCCAGCCCCCTGCGAGGGGTGAGAGGGATGTAAGAGATACAAAAGAAGCCTAAAAAAGACGCTCCTGAGCCTCGGGGCGTGGCAGGTTCAGCACCTCATAGGCGCGCTCCCCTGCGACCCTGCCACGGGGCGTGCGAATAAGAAAGCCTTGCTGGAGCAAGAAGGGCTCGTAGACCTCTTCCAGGGTCCCTGCGTCTTCCGATAAGGCTGCAGACAAAGAATCTAACCCCACAGGTCCTCCCCGAAACCGAGTGATGAGTGCAGAAAGGATGCCCCGGTCTACCCTGTCCAAGCCGAATTCATCAATATCCAGTTGCTTTAAGGCGTAGTCTGTTACCTCTTGAGTGATTCGCGGGGAGCCTAGGTGATGGGCAAAGTCTCGCGTTCGCTTCAAAAGGCGATTGGCTACACGTGGGGTGCCCCGACTCCGCCGTGCGATTTCAAGGCACGCTTCTTCGGTGATGTCAACCTGGAGAATTTGGGCGGACCGATGAACGATTTGTCGTAAGGATTCCACATCATAGAATTCAAAATCGTGCACGATGCCGAAGCGTTCCCGCAGGGGGCTGGTGAGGAGTCCTGCCCGTGTGGTGGCACCCACCAGAGTGAAAGGGGGGAGATTGAGCCGAATGCTTCGGGCTCCTGGTCCTTTTCCTATCACGATGTCCAGTTTAAAATCTTCCATTGCGGGATAAAGGATTTCCTCCACCGGGCGACTCAAGCGGTGAATTTCGTCTATGAACAAAACGGAACCCGGTTCCAGATTGGTGAGGATGGCAGCCAGGTCCCCGGCTCGCTCAATAGCGGGTCCGCTCGTGATGCGGATGGAGGTCTCCATCTCGTTGGCGATGATGTGGGCAAGGGTGGTCTTGCCTAAGCCGGGGGGACCTTTCAAAAGAATGTGGTCCAGGGGTTCCTGCCTTGCCTTGGCGGCGGAGATGAAGACCGAGAGGTTCGCTTTGATCCGTTCCTGCCCGATGAAGTGCTCCAAGCGTTTGGGACGAAGGGAACGATCCCATTCAAAATCTTCTTCTAAAGGTTCTCCGGTCACGAGCCTTTCCGTAGGCATAGTGGCAACAGAGTTTAGCCTATTTCACCCCTCTTTTCCCATCGGGAGGGGAGGCAGAGGAATTGGGGGGGACTTGCAGAAAAGGGACCTGGGTTTACTGGCTTTGGTGTGGCGGAGAGAAGTCCTGAAAACCAGGAGAGAAAAAGACCGTGACACCCCCGCCCTTCCCACGTTAGAAATAATAGGAACGGAGTCATAATCACAGGGTCATTCTAAAAGATGCACGAGATGATAACCGGGCGACTCATTCGCAGAAAATATAGAGTGCTCCTTGGGGTGCTCGTCGGGATAGGGGTGCTCTTGTGTTTTTGGGGATGTGCCCGATTTCCCCCCGGCGGAGGGGCGGGCCCCAGTCGTCGTCTCCACTTCGTCATAGAATTTGCCGCGCCCGTAAACCCCAATTTTGTCTACATCGTGGCTATCAACGATGGTAATGACCCTACAGGGGCGATGGGGGGACCCATCCCGGTTATCAGCCGTCCCTGGGGTAATGGCTTCGTCGCGGGAAAAGCCACCCATTTTGTGCGATATGACGGCTTTCAGCCCAGTGGGGGATACGCCCTTTACCGCTTTACTGACCTTCAAAATTTGCTCACCTGGGTGCTTGTGGGCGTTCCCGTGAACTTCATCACTCCGGGACCCGACGACCGATTCCTTGACTTTGAAATAGACTTAAGCCAGATCCGCCGTCCGCCCCAGGACCCTATGGATGTGCAGTTCTTGCAAATCAATATCCTCACTATGGACCGCGTGCCCACAGATCCTAATGACCCGGGCGAAAAAATTTGGGACGCCTTCGGGGACTCCCGAAACCCCGCATCCATCAATGATTACATCACCATTGATATTCGCACAGACCGTGTCATCCGTAATTCGGATTTTCCCAATCTGGAGCCTCAAGGCGACGTGAGAGAGCCCAGTTTGGATATCATTGACTGGCGAATTGAGGTAAGGACGGTTCCCTAAGTGCCCCAGGTCAGCGTTCTTCTCACCAGTTACAATCATCAGCTTTATCTAAGGGAATGTGTGCTCTCTGCTCTGGAGCAAACGTTTCAAGATTATGAGATCATTGCGGTGGATGATGGCAGTCAGGACGCTTCTCCGGAAATTTTGAAGACTTTGTTGAGAGGGCATCCCCGAGCTAAACTCATTCTTCGTAAGGAGAATCGTGGAACTTACCCTTCTGTAAACGAAGCCCTCGCCCAGGCGGAAGGGGAATACGCCGCCATCCTCAATAGCGATGATGTCTGGCTTCCCGAAAAGTTGGAGCGTCAGGTGGCGCTTTTGCAAAGCGATCCCCGCATTGCCTTTTGCCATACCTCCGGGTGGTTTATTAATGATAAGGGTGAACGGCTGACGGGAAAACCGATGGGGTTTTCTTTTCCTGAAGGAGAACGCTCCTATACGCTGGCAGATTTTGTTAGGAATAACTGTGCCATTGCGAGCAGTGTGATGTTTCGGGTCCCTTTGGTGAGAGACCTGGGAGGATTTGATGAGACTTTTAAAAACCTCGGGGATTGGGATATGTGGTTGAGGCTCGCCGAAGTGGGGCGGATTGGTTTTGTTCCCCAGCCCTTGACGCTTTATCGCGTCCATTCCAGCAATACCATTTATTTCGCTGAAACCACTTTCCGGGAGGATGCTCGGATCCGTGAAAAAATCCGTGCCCGCAAGGAGGAATTGCTGGCGAAAGCAGAAGACGCCCGAGAAATGCGTTTGGCGTTGGCGCATAACTCTGCCTGTCTTGGCAACCTTTATTCCGTTTTAGGAAAACCGTCCGAAGCCAGGCGCCTTTTTGGAGAGTCGCTCAGAATGCATCCCTATCGGCTTAAATCCGTTCTCCGATTCTTTCTCACCTTTGCTCCCCCTGCCCTCCGCAGGCGCTTGATGTGAGCCAGGCCTCAGGGAATCCGCCGGGGGAGGTCTGCCGCGGGGCGCGAGCCAGGAGGGGGCACAAAGGTGAAGGGGATGCCGAAGGAGTTCGCAGGGTAACTGAAGGTCATAGTGAACTCGCCCTCCCGCGTTCCCCCGCCTGTTATGTCGTATCGCTCGTAAATGTAAAGTTTGTCCATTTTGCCCGCAGGATGGGGAGCATCAAAATCAAAACGAAGGGAAGTCCCTCGCCACGAGTTCCCCTGCCCCGTGGATTGCCAGACCTCCACATAGGTGGGCTGAACATTGGAAGAAGGCGCCGTGAGCCACCGGGGGCTCAATGCCAGCAGGCGCATAGGGCGCTGCATCTCTTTCCGACTCCAAGCAACTATGGTACCAATGACTTCCTGAAATGTAGAACCTTGAGGCAAAAACGTGTACTCGTTCGCCACGGGGTCATAGCGCCATACATATCGCCCGTCGTTGACCAGAAGCAGGCGAATCTTGGCATCCTCATAAGCCTCTACCAGGAGTTTTCCCCCTTCATACCAGCACCGCATCAGGTATTGGCGTGTCGGGTTGTTCCCCGTGCGCTCCCATCCCGTAACTTCCGCATAAAACCGCGGGGCGGAAAGGCTGTTTCTCACCGCATTGAGGATAAAGGGGTAGGGGTCGGGTCCCTGAGCCCAAAGAAGAGAGGGACCCCCTAAAAGGGATAAGCCACCCGCAATGCCTGCGAGGAAATGGGTGATACTCACACCTTTTTGGACGGCAGTCACCGCCGATAATGTTCCCTGGATAGACCCCCAAAAAGCGAGTTTTTGGGGTAAAATAAGAGCCCTTTTCCGAAGAAACCACGGAAGGAGTGAGGTTCTGAGTAAGGAGTCTTGTGTTGAATAAGGACAACCCGGCGGTTGCCCGCCCTTATCTTGAAGTCTTGGAGACGGAGGAGATCTCAATCCGTCCGCGCGACGCCCTAACCCCTGAGGACCATCGGGAAATTTTGCGTCAATTGTACCTGGCGCGGTATTTTGATGTCCGCTTGATCAAGGAAAAGAGGCGGGGACGCCTGCGAGGCACCCTCTATTCTTCTCACAATCAGGAAGCCATACTCGTGGGAACCCTATATGGGCTTCATCCCGATGACTGGATTTCGCCCGTGCACCGGGATATGCCCGCTTTCTTCCTCAAGGATATGCGCTCAGGTTGGAAAAACCCTCACCGCAAGGGAATGAGCGTGGCGGAAGTATGTGCCCAGGTGTGGGGGAAAGCGACCTCTCCCATTCGGGCACGGGATAACTGGTCTCACCTGGGTGATCCCGCCCGCGGAATCATCCTCAGTACCAGTATGCTCGCTTCCACCATCCCCGTGGCGGCGGGGGTTGCTTTTGCCTTCAAATTGGAAGGGCGCGATAACGTTGTCCTCACTTACAATGGGGAAGGGGCAACCGCACGGGGCGACTTCCATGAAGGACTCAATTTCGCTGCCATTCATAAATTACCCGTCATCGTCATTGTGGAAAACAATATGTGGGCGTATGGCACCCCGGTGGAATTGGAATGCCCCACCAAGGACGTGGCGGACAGGGCAAAGGGTTTTGGGATTCCTGGATTGATTGCGGATGGGCAAGACGTGCTGGACGTTTATGATAAGACGATGTGGGCGGTGGAGCGGGCTCGCAAGGGTAAAGGTCCTTCTTTGATTGAATGCAAAACTTATCGGGCTTATGGGCACGGAGACCACGATGATGACCGGGCGATGCAATATCGCGACCTGGAAGAAATTAAAAGAGGAAGAAGCAGAGACCCCATCAAGGTTTATAAAGATTATCTGGTGGAAGTGGGAATCCTCACTCAGGAGGAAGCCCAGCGCTTCTCTCCTGAAAATCGCGAGGCGACTCAAGTTACGGATGATGATTTCCCCCCCGAAGTGGTGGAAACCCTCCGGGAAGCGGTGGAATTTGCTATCAACTCCCCCCTCCCCGAGCCGGAAGAAGCCCTGAAGTGGGTTTTTGTGGAGGACTCCCCGTGATCCCACGTAAGGAGATGCAACCCCCTGTGTCCTCAAAAGGGAAAGCGGGGAAGAGCCCGGGGAAAAAGGAGAAAATTTTATGAGTGCGGTGGCAACTGAGAGTGAAAAAAAGAATTACGTTACCGCCCTCAAGGAAGCCCTCCTTGAGGAGATGGAGGCTAATCCCGACCTCATTTGCATAGGTGAAGACATCGGCATTCTGGGAGGCGCTTTTGGGGTTACCGAAGGGCTTTTAGACCGTTTCGGACCCCTTCGGGTGGTGGATATGCCCATCAGTGAGTCCGCCATTGTGGGGGTTGCGATTGGCTTGGCGATGAAAGGAAAGCCCGTAGTGGCGGAGATGCAATTCATTGATTTCATCTCCTGTGGCTTTGATCAAATTGTGAACAACGCCGCTACCCTCTCCTATAGGTCCGCAGGCCGCGTCCCTTGCCCCATTGTGATCAGGGGACCCAGTGGAGGCTATGGAGGGGGTGGACCCTATCACAGCCAGCAAAACGAAGCCTGGTTCTGTCACTCCCCGGGGCTAAAGGTGGTGTGCCCCTCAACCCCTAATGACGCCAAAGGCCTCCTTCGCTCCGCCATCCGCGACCCTAATCCCGTCATTTTCTATGAAGTGAAAGAACTCTATAGAAAGCGTGAAATTATGGAGCCCCTGGGAGGACCCGAGCACTTTGTCCCCCTCGGCAAGGCAGCCATTCGCAGGGAGGGAAAAGACCTCACAATGATTAGTTACGGAAACCCCCTGTATCTTTGTCTGGAAGCGGCGGAGCGTCTCGCCAGAGAGGAAGGTGTCCAGGCGGAAGTGATTGACTTGCGTACCCTCGTGCCCCTGGATGAGGAAACTATCAGGACCTCCATCGCTAAGACTAACCGTGTCTTGGTGGTGAATGAAGCGAGCCGTACCTGCGGTTTCGCAGGAGAACTCATCGCCCGCATCAACGAGTTTGCCTTTGAACTCCTGGATGCTCCGCCCGCTCGGGTGACACGCCCGGATACCCCCGTGCCCTGGGTCCAACCTCTGGAATATGCGGTGATGCCCAGCGTAGACAAAATTTATGAAACCGCTTTGAAGGTGGTGAGGTATTGAAAACGGAAGCCTTTACCCGCCCAAGCGTTTTAGGGAAAGACCCCAAAACGGGTCTTCTCTTTTCTCTCCTGGGTTTTTACTATAGGGAGGAGGGCTTTTCCCTGGCGGTGCTTCGTAGACTACCCTTATCTCCCTTGCAGAAAAGCATTCCTCCTGGTGGGGAACTGCCTCTGCCAGAACTTAAGGGGATGATCCCCTCTCACTTGTGGAAGGGGGTGAAACGATATGCCGGTTGAAATCATTATGCCGGAACTGGGCGAAAGCGTCCACGAGGCGCGAGTCAATAAGTGGCTCAAGAAAGAGGGTGACCCCGTCAAAGAAGACGAACCCGTGGTGGAGATTATGACGGACAAGGTGAACACGGAATTAGGGGCGCCCGCTACGGGTGTTTTGGTAAAAATCCTTGTCCCCGAAGGCGAAGATGTGCGCGTTTTCCAACCCATTGGGCTTATTGCCCAGCCTGGAGAAGCCTGGGAGCCTTCCCCAGCGGGTGACGATGGACACCGCCGGCCTGCCCCTCAGGAATCCCCTCCCCCTTCTCCTCCCTCTCAGGAACCTGCCCCCCCTTCCATCGCCACGGCTCCTCCTTCCGTTGCTACGGCTCCCCCCCCACCCCTTGTGGGAAAGCCAGCTGGGGAAAAGAGATGGTATTCGCCTTTGGTGCGCTCCATTGCGAAGGAGCACGGTATTTCCTTAGAAGAGTTGGCGGGAATTCAAGGCTCTGGAGAAGGAGGGCGGGTGACCAAAAGTGATGTGCTTGCCTATCTTCAAGCCCGTGGGCGAAAGGAGGCTCCCCCACCAGAAGCCCCTCGCCCCGTTGCTCCCCCGCCCGTGACCGCACCAGGACCCGAACAAGAAGTGCTGGCTCTCACAGGGATGCGACGTACCATCGCCGAGGCTATGATCCGTGCCCACCAGATTCCCTCTGTCTCCACCGTCACTCAGGTGGATGTGACTCCGCTGGTGGAGTTTCGCAGGGCGAACAAAGAGTCCTTTGAGCAAACTTATGGCGTTCGTCTCACTTACACCCCCTTTTTCATCAAGTCCGCTACCGAGGCGCTCCTTAAATTCCCGATGGTCAACAGTGCCTATTTGGAAGATGGCAAACTTTTGATGAATCGGGCAGTGCATATGGGCGTCGCCGTGGCTTTAGGGGATGGAACGGAGGGGCTTATTGTCCCCGTAATCCGAAACTGCCACCAGAAGACACTCATTGAAATCGCCAGAGACCTGGAAGACCTTGCTCGCCGAGCCAGAGAGAGTAAGATTGAACTTTCGGAGCTTCAAGGTGCCACCTTCACACTCACTAACCCCGGCTCCTATGGGGCGTTGGTGGGCACCCCAATGATTCCCCCTGGGCAGGGCGCTATTCTGGGAACTTATGCCATTCAGGAAGTGCCTGTGGTTAGGGAAGGGATGATCGCCATTCGCTCCGTGATGCACCTGGTGCTCACCTATGACCACCGTATTATTGACGGGATGCTCGCGGGACGCTTTTTGCAAGCCATCAAAAAGCAACTGGAGACCCTGGACTTCTTCCGATAATAGGGGACTGCGTTGAGTCGGCAGGGGTGCAGAAAACTTTATAATTGAATCCCCTTTGGATATTTCCCCCGTGAGGATTTCGCACTCTCCCGCCAATAATACCAGGGTGCCTTCTCGCTATATGTGGAAAGTTCCCCTTGCAAGCAATTCCCTTTTTGGGATGCACAGGACGAGCCATAGAGGAAATCGGAGGATGACACTTTCAGACGCCAAAAAATATATTGGGTCTAAGGTACAAGTAGAATACGCTGATCGCAGGGGGCTGATTCAGAAAGCAGAAGGGGAACTGCTGGATATTGAGTTTGTGCCTATGTATGGCAGTAATGCGGTCTTTGATTTCGGGGAGATCGCCTTAGACAAAATTATCCGCCTTCGGGCACCCTGGGAAGAGGCAGCATAAATCACTGGGGGAAGGGTCGCTACCCTTGGCTCTCTCGCTTTTGGGAGCCTTCCGTTAGAGCAAAAGACCCACGCTCCTGCAATCCATAAAGCCACATCACGATAGCATCTTGTTGGTCTTGCACGTAGTAGTTTTTGCGGATGGCGCTTGCCACAAACCCGAACTTCTCGTATAAAGCGATGGCGGGGTGATTGTTCCGCCGAACCTCTAAAGTGGCGCATCGCATCCCCCGCGCCCTGGCATCCTCAAGCAAGATTGCCATCAGCCTTTTGGCTATGCCCCTTCGTCGGTGCTGGGGATGCACCGCGAGGTTAGTAATGTGGGCTTCATCCACCACATCCCAATAGCCTGCAAACCCCACCACTTCGCCTCCATATGTTACCACCCAATAATGCGCCTGGGGATTTTGAAGTTCTGACTCAAAACTCGCCCGCGACCACGGAGCGGGGTTGCTCAAACGCTCCACCTCCAGCACCCCCTCTATATGGTGCCTTTGCAAAGGAGAAAACTCGTAACGGGGTGGCACCTTTTATCCTCCCAGATAAGCTTCTCGTACCCTCGGGTCGGTCAAAAGGGAACTTCCTGTGTCCGTCAAAACAATCCGCCCTGTTTCCAGAACGTACCCGCGATGAGCCAGTTCTAATGCCCGATGGGCATTCTGCTCAACCAAAAGAAGGGTGCATCCCTGCTCGTTGATCTCCTTGATAATCCGAAAAATCTCCGTGACTAAATTGGGCGCAAGCCCCAGACTGGGCTCATCCAGCAAGAGGAGTTTGGGCCGTGCCATTAGCGACCTGCCGATGGCAAGCATTTGCTGTTCCCCCCCGCTAAGGGTGCCTCCCTTCTGCCGAAGGCGTTCCTTAAGTCGGGGAAAAACTCGGAACACCCGTTCCAGGTCTTCTGTAATCTGCCCGTCTCGCCTGCAATAAGCGCCCAACAGGAGATTTTCTTCTACTGTCATATCCGTGAAAATCCTCCGCCCTTCGGGTGTGTGAACGATGCCCATCTGCACGATCTCGTGGGCGGGTTTGCCTGCAATGTCTACCCCTTCAAAGCGAATGCTTCCTTGCCGGGGCTTGAGGAGGCCTGAGATGGTTCGCAAAAGGGTGCTTTTCCCAGCCCCATTGCTCCCAATGATGGAAACAATCTCCCCTCGTTCCACACTCACATCAATCCCCTTCAATGCGTGGATGGCTCCGTAATATACGTGCAGGTTCTTGATTTCCAACATTTTCTCTACTGGAGATGCCCCACGAATAGCAAATCCACTTCTAAAACCACCGCGCAGTTTTTGGGTACCCGGACCCCGGGAGGTGGGTCCTCGCCATACGCTTCGGAAGCAGGCAGAATGATGACGCGCCTCCCCCCAACTCGCATCCCCCGAAACCACGGCTCCTGGTCGGTGTAGATAGCCCTGGGGAATTCTCCCTCCCCCAGTTTGAACCGATAGGGGCGCCCCCCTAAGTGCTTGTTCGTTTCAATCACGGTGCCTCGCCAGATGGCTTCGGGGGGTCCGTCGGGTATCCGCATACAATAGTTGATGGTCACGAAAAGGTTGGGCTGGACGAAGGGACCAGTACCCTTCTCCAAGTCTATGATCCTTACTTCCGTAATATCTTTAGAGCGTTCCACCGCGAGTTCAGGTTGGGAGCGAGCAGGTCCCTCACAACTTTCTTGATAAGGGGCCTGACTTGTGTCTATCGTGCTCGCTCGCTCACCCAATTTTTGTCTCACTCGTTGAGCCACCTGGTCAAAATCGCCCTGAGGGGCGCAAGCAGTACCCAGTAGCAATAGAAGAAGGATCCATCTCATTACACCCAAAGATACCCAGAGGTAATCTATCCTTTGCAGGATGGCTAAAAAACGAGCGGAGTCGCCGGTGCTGGCGGAGAACCGAAAAGCCCGATATGAATATGACCTTTTGGAGCGTTATGAGGCGGGAATCGCCCTTCAAGGCTCGGAGGTCAAGAGCATCCTGTCGGGCAAAATATCCCTTGCGGGAGCCTATTGCAAGGTGGACGAAGGGGAAGTTTGGCTCTATGACCTGGACATCCCCCCCTATGAGAAGGCAAGCGTGTCGGTGCCCGAACGCAAGAGGCCCCGCAAACTCCTTCTCCACAAGCAAGAGATAGAACAATTACGGCGCAAGGCAGAAATGAGGGGCTTGACCCTTGTGCCGACCAGGGTTTACTACAAGAACAAGCGTATCAAGGTGGAAATAGCCGTGGCAAGGGGACGCAAAAAGTATGACAAACGAGAGAAAATCCTGGAGCGCGAGGAACGACGCCGGGCGAGTCAGTTTCGCTCATGAGAGGCACGGTGTCTCCTGGTTTGCAGGGTTTTTAGAGTTTTGAAAAGCGCTATGAGAAAAGCAATGGACAAGATGACCCGTAAAGAAGCTGCGGAGGCACTGGGGGTTTCCACAAAAACCTTAGCCCTCTGGGAAAAGAACGGCAAAATTCCCCCCGCGGAAAGGGATTGGCGGGGCTGGCGGGTTTATGATGCGGAAACCGTTGCCGAGATCCGAAGAACTCTGCTGGGCGATGAGCGGGCTCAACCGACCCTGGAAATCCCCGCAATGGTGGTGAGTACCCCGAACCGCCTCCCTGGCTATGTCAAAAGCATAGCCATAGAGGGGCTCCTCGCCGAGGTGACGGTGGCACTGGATGGGGGCTTAGAAATCGTGGCGAGTATTTCCCGTTCCAGTTTGCGCCGGATGGGATTGCGTGTGGGAGATAGGGTTTTAGCCCTCCTGAAGCCCTCGGATGTTATCCTTGCGCGATAGCCTTATTCCTCAATGGGGCTAAAGTGAATGACAGAAACTATGTGCTCTAAACCTATCTTCTCCCCGTAAATGCGTGAAAGCAGGTTGGCGACGTCCTGGGGAGTGCGATAGTCCGGGTTCTCCCGTTCTATTTCGCGCCTGCTGAGCTCCCCGATGGTTTTCACTTCCACACGGTCAATCACCGCCGCGTAAAGTTTTTGTCGTTTCCCAAAGCGCTGTCCCACGGTCACCCAAACAATCTGCCCTTCTCGGTATTTGTGGGTTTTGTCCCCGAGGCGGATGGTGACCGACTTTCGGTTATTGTGAAGAACGTCCAGATACAGGTCCGAATAGAAATTGAGAGCGTACATCCTGGTGTCTTCCGTTTCGGAATGCATATTTCTGAAAGGAACGTGTGTAAGTAATTTCCACGGTGCAGGGTCTTTTCCCTATACGAATATACTGGTGCCTACCTGACGGGTAGGGAAATTATACCGCGAGGACAAGCCCTTTCGCCAGGAGGTGACCCAAGGGGGGTGCTTTTCCGGAGAACCTGGGAGGTGGCACGGGCGCGGGGGAGCCCCCTCTGATGGATTTTGTGGGGGTTTTCCACAAGAAGGTGCTATTTTTCTTTGCCTGTTTTAAGGAAAACTTGGCAGAATGTTTCCAAGATGCATAGGATGCCAGAGCGTTTCCCCCACGGGGGAACTCGTTTTTGGGGAAGTTTCTGCGGAGGAATTGGCGAGGCGATTGGGAACCCCCCTTTATGTCATAGACGTGCCTTATTTCAAAGAAAAAATCCGGGCTTTTAAAGGGTCTGCCCTCCGCGCCCACCCGAACACCAGGGTCTTCTTCTCGGTCAAGGCGAATTTCGCCCTGGCGGTGCTCGCTATCGCGAGGAGCGAGGGGCTTGGAGCGGATGTCTGCTCGGAGGGGGAACTCCTCTCCGCTCTTAGGGCAGGGTTTGCCCCCTCCCAGATCCATCTTCACGGCAACTATAAGACCGAGGCAGAACTCCGCCTTGCTGTGGAACTGGGCTTGGATGCGGTTGTTCTGGATAATCTTCAGGAGATTGACCGCCTGGCGGAGATTGCCCGCTTCTCTGGGAAGAACGTGCGCGTGATGCTGAGGCTGGCACCCGGCGTGGACCCCGAAACTCACGAGGCAATTCAGACAGGGCAAGAAGATTCCAAGTTTGGTATAAGCATCTCGGATGGTTCAGCGGGGAAAGCGGTGGAGCGGATCCTGCAAAAGGGGTGCTTCCAGTTAGTAGGTTTCCACTCCCATGTTGGCTCCCAACTTGCGGATGCGAGTGCTGTGGTGGAAGGGGTGCAAAGGGTCACCCAGTTTGCTCTGAAAATGAGAAGTATATGTGGGGATGTGGAAGAGATCAATGCAGGAGGTGGTTTGGGCATCCCTTATCTTCCTGAAGACCACATAGAAGACTTTGACACCTATTGCTCTCGTGTCGCGGGGGCGATCCTTCGCTCCTATGCGAGTGCGGGGCTTACTCCTCCCCGTATTGGGTATGAACCCGGGCGTGCCCTCATTGGCGAGGCAGGAACTACCCTCTATCGCATCGGTGTCCGTAAAGAGGTGCGCCTGGGTGGGGGAAGGCAACGAGTCTATCTTGCGGTGGATGGGGGGCTTAGCGACAACCCGAGGACCTTGATGTATGGTGCGAAATATTCGGTTTTGAACGCCAGCCGGGCGAAAGAGCTTCACGATACGCCGTTTCGGGTGGTGGGCAGACATTGCGAGACAGACCTGTTGATAGAGAATGCCCTCCTTCCTGCCGAGACTCGAGAAGGAGATATTCTCGCCGTCCAGTGCACGGGTGCTTACAATTTTTCTATGGCGAGTCAATATAATCTTTTCCCCAGGCCCCCCGTGGTTTTGGTTGGAGAAGGGGAGCCTTACCTGGCGGTAGAGCGCCAGCGCTTGGAGTCCTTTTTTGAGGGGCAGTATCTTGGCTTTGAGCAAGGGAGCGTTGGAGGCTCCTCATCCGAAGAGAGAGGAGAGCCCCTTCCCCAGCGCACCATTACCCGAGGATGAATCGCCCGGTACGCATTCTCGTGCTCTGTACGGGTAACCGCTTTCGCTCTCAAATGGCAGAGGGTTGGCTCCGGCATTTTGGGGGGAACCTGGTGGAAGTTGCTTCTGCGGGCGTGTTTCCTTCCTTTGTATCGCCTTATGCGATTGAGGCTATGGCGGAGGTAGGGGTGGACATCTCGCACCAGCGCTCTAAGAGCGTAGAAGAGTTTTCAGGCCAGGTTTTTGATTATGTGATTACGGTGTGTGACTCCGCTCGTGAAGCCTGTCCTTTTTTCCCCGGTGCGGGGCGCCTGCTTCATCATTCCTTTGAGGACCCCCAGGCGCTCATTGATGGGGGAGCGGAGCCGATGGAGGTGACCCGGCGCATACGGGATGAGATACGCGATTGGGCGGAGAAATTTCTCAGGGAAACCCTGCCTGAGAGTTCCCAGAGGGGGAGGTGAGAGGCTCAGGGGCGCCTTAGGGTGGCAAGGCGTGTGGAAAACTGTGTGGAGAACTCAGGCAGGGAGGGTTTTCCACAGGGATTTTTCAAAAAAACCCTTAAAAGGATGCTCATTTTTTGGAAAAGCGTGCTATAGTGGTAGTGGAGGCTTCTACCGGAGCAGGTGCCGAAGCGCAAGCGACGGCAAGGTTTCTGCGAAGAAAGCCGCAGTCTTGGGAAACCAAGGCTCAAAGCAAATTTGCGAAGCCTTTCTGCAATCCGGCGTTGCCCGGAAAGCAGAACCAGGAGCCGCCGAGGTCCGACTCCCCTCGGACGAAGGCGCGACTCGCCACGGTAAGGAGCCTCCATTTCCCTTTTGGTACTAAGCGCCTTTGGAGTGTGTGGGGAGGCTCCTTGACCCACCGGGGGTGTTGGTAAAGGGAGGATGGGTAACTTGAGAGTAACCTGGATAGGAATAAGGGGTGAAACCGCCCTTGGCGCAGAAAGAAATGGTAAGGGTGGGGACACAGGGGACGCCTCCCCAGCGTTTATGGCTAAGCACCCTTCTCCCCTGGAGCGTCTAAAATTTGGGCGATGTTTTCAGTGGTCTGTGCGGTAGCGGGCTTATTGTCTCAGGATTTACGTGCAGACCTGGATGCTCTTTGGCAGGCTCAGGACCTCAAAGGGGCTACGGTGGGTGTTTTGGTGAAGGAGATCGGGGGAGAGGTCCTTTATTCCAAAAACCCTGACGATTCCCTTGTGCCGGCGAGCCTGGTGAAGCTGGCTACCGCCCTTTTCGCTTTAGAGTCGCTGGGACCCGATTATGCTCCTTTGACCTGTGCCTGGCGGGAGGGAAGCACGGTCTACCTTTGGGGCGGGGGAGACCCAGGGCTCTCCGTGCAGGATTTGCTTTCCTTTAGGGAGGTTCTCCAGGTTCAGCCGGGGGATAGGGTTATTTTTGATGATTCCCTATTTGGAAAGGCTTCTCGCCCTTCCACGTGGGAGCCTGCTGATTTTCCTTATGGTTATGCCGCGCCCATTCGCTCTCTTACGGTTAATGAGGGAAAAGTGGAACTCTGGGTTGAGGGAAACCGTGCTTACCTGCTTCCCCTGAATTTTGGGTTGGAGGTGAAAACCCGGTTGCGAGGGGGCTTGCTTGAGGTCACGGTCCCTTATCCCGATGGGAAAGGAAGCGCCAAATTCACGGGGCTTGCGCCGAGCCCGGAGCCCAGGAAAGTAGCGACCTTGAGCCTTCCGGACCCGGCTTTGAGTGCGGGAAGAGTGTTTCATCCGAAGGCACAAAGGGGGCTTGCCCCCGGTCCTCCGCTTGGATTTTTGTTTTTGCAGGCTCCACCCGCTTTTTCCCTGATAGTGGATGAGAAGGGAAGAGCGGTGGTGGGCTTGAGGCGCAGAACGGTGGCGCATCTGCTGAAGCGGATGCTGGAGGAGAGTGACAATGTGTATGCGGAGATGTTGCTTCGGCTCTCCGCTTTCAAGGTGGGCGGGGCAACTTCCTGGGAGGAGGCGATGCACACCGCTTCCCAGTTTCTGCGTTCGGTGGGCTTGAGGGAAGGCTCTTTTTCTCTTGTGGACGGGAGCGGTTTGTCAAGGAGGAACCGCTTGAGCCCCCGCGCGGTGGTTACCATCCTGGAACGGGGACTTTCGGGCGAGTATTCTCCTGTGTTTTTGGAGGGGCTTGCGGAGCCAGGAGAAGGGACATTGAGAGAGCGCCTTTTCGGTTTCCCAGTCGCTTGTAAGACGGGAACCCTTTCCGGTGTTTCCTGCCTCGCAGGGGTCGTCTGGCGGCCTTCTTACCCGCCTGTGAAGGCGATGGATGAACCCTCTTGGTCTCCTCAGGAACCCATATGGGACGCACTTTCTCCCTTTTCAGAAAGGGCGAAGCGGAGGGATGGGCTTTCTCCTTTGCCTCTTGCTTCTCATCAAGGGACCAAGGGGTTACTCTTTTGCATTATGATAATGCGTCCCGGTGGTTCTGGAAAGGGTTTTCGGGAGGTGCAGGACGCGATGGTCGCCCGGCTTAGCCAGTTCCTGCAAGCCCGTGCGTTCTCCCGATCGTGGAGAGAGCCCAGTGTTCCCTTGGACCGGGAGGCGTCTATTCCCGAGTGGCGGGGTCGATGATAGAGTGGACCCTGGAGATGCGGTCTGCGGGGAATCCCCCTCGGCGGACGTGGTCTTTTATGGCTTCTGCATCGGGAGCGATGGAGACGCAGTAGAGCTTGTTGTCGGTGATATAGCTTTCCACCCACTGAATTTCGGGGTCCATTTCCCTCAGAACGTTGCAGGATTTTTGGGCGAGGGCTTTGAGTTCCTGGGGTGAGAGGCTTCCCGCCCCCGGGATGTCCCGTTCTATCACGTACTTAGGCATTGAATCTTCCTCCATAGGGTGTTTGTGGAATCAGAACACTCCCCATTGAATAGGGGGCACTTCGCCTTATCCCCCCTTCGTCCATCCCAGGGGGGAACCTCAGGAAGAGCCTTGCATTCGCCAGGGGTTTTCTTCCCAGCAACCATTTTTCCCATAGGGGTGCCCGAAGGGCATAGGTTTAAGGCAGAATGGGGCGTCTATGACTAACCGTCGCAAAGTGTCCGGTCCTTCTCCCTATGAGGAGCGCATAGGGTTTTCTCGTGCGGTGCGGGTGGGGAACTTCATCTATGTGAGCGGAACTGCCCCCATTGGGGAGGATGGAAAAACCGCCTTTCCGGGAGACCCCTACGGGCAAACTCTTCGGTGTCTTGAAATCATTCGGCAAGCCCTGCAAGAACTGGGCGCCACTGTTGAGGACGTGGTGCGGGTGCGCATCTTCATTCGGGAGAGGTCTGACTTCGGTGCGGTATGCCGTGCTTATGGGGAGGTTTTCAGGGACATTTGCCCTTCTGCGACGATGATCATTGTGGATAGGTTCTTGGAGGAGGATTGGCGGGTGGAGATAGAGGCGGAAGCAATAGTGGAGCCTGGGAGTTCCTCGTAGTGAGGTATGGGGCTAAGTCCGTTTTGGATGAGGAGATAGAGGAGCAGGCTTTTCTTTTACCTGCTCGCTCGGATGACTTGTGGAGGCAGGCTTGTTCGGCAAAATTGCGAAAGCCTGCTCTGGTGGTGTTCGTGGCTCGTGGAAGCAGTGACCACGCTTGTCTTTATGCCCGATATCTTTTTGAGGTGCATCTGGGGGTTCCCACGGCTCTCTCGGCTCCCAGTGTCGTCACCCGCTATGGAGCAGGTCCCCGTTATCCCAGGGGGACGTTGGTGATAGGCGTTTCTCAATCCGCAGAAGCCCCCGATGTGGCGCAAGTTTTGGAGATGGGACGACAGCAGGGATGCCAGACCCTTGCCATCACGAACGAAACGAAAGGGGTGGTGGTGGATTCTGCGGAGCGCTCCCTTTTTCTTCAGGCAGGGAAGGAGAGGGCAGTGGCGGCGACGAAAACCTTTACCCTCACCTTGCTTGCATTTTATCAGTTGGTCCGAGCCCTGGGGGCGGATCTGCCTGAGCCTAACTGGGGGTCCACTCTCGTAAAAGCCTTGAGGGATAGGCAAGCCTTGTCTTATGGGGAAAGGATTGCCCGCTCGCGGTTGTGTTTTTCTCTGGGGCGGGGTTATCACTTTGCGATTGCTTGTGAATTTGCTTTGAAACTTATGGAGTGTGCTCGGGTGCCCTGCCAGCCGTATAGCCTTGCGGATTTTGCCCATGGGCCCATATCGTTATCTGAAAAAGGCGCCGTGGCGTTAGTGTTTGAAGGGGCGCGGGGCAAGCCTGATGGGAGGATTCTCAAGACCCTGAAAGGAGCTGGGGTGGAGATTTTGCTTGTTCCTCGTGCCCGCTCGCTTCCTGAGGAACTGCGCCCGATCCCCGCGGTGATTTTTGCCCAGCGTGTGGCGGTGGCTTCCGCTCGTGCGAGAAACCTTGACCCCTCCCAGCCACGCCTGATAAAGAAGGTGACGCGGACACGGTGAGGAGCGGGGGGCTTTTGAGGTCCTTGCCTTTTTGGTGTAGAATGGGGGTGTTCCTGCTGGAACGGGTTGTGTGAAAACTCTAAAGCGACGTGAGGGAGCAGAAAGGCTCCCGGGAAGGACGTATGTTGCACTATCTCACGGTCCAGGACGTGCTCTGGATAAACACTCAGGTTACCAAGACGGTCAACGAATTTCGTTATGCCCCTTTGGAGGAGGCGACTTTTTGTCAGTACGGATATGGCAAGAGTGAGGACGTGTTACAACAGGCGGGCAATTTTTTGCGAGGCTTTCTCCGCCTCAGGCCCTTTTCAAAGGGGAATGTGGGTACTGCCTTTATTGCGGTTTTGACCTTCCTGAGCATTAATGGATTTAGCGTCACCATTCAGCCGGAGGAGGTTCGGGAATGGTTGGACTCAGTGATTTCCAGGAAGAAGGAGGCGGGGGAGGCTATCAAGGAGATAGCGATTCCCTCAGGCAAGCCGGTGGAACTGCGTCCCTTTATTCGGGTGCATGTGATGGAGCATATCCAGAAGTTCCGCACGATTCTTCCCCAGTTAGATGCGTAGGGTCCCCCGTTTTAGGGCCATCCTTGAGGGCTGAAGACAGGCGAACGGAAGGAGCCTGTGCCCCTGGTGAGGTTTTCTTCCCCCCCGCCCGTGCGTTCCACCACGAACACGTCGCCTTGGCGGACGAAGGCTAATCGCTCACTATCGGGTGACCAGGCAGGGTCATAGACCTCTCCCTCCGCAACCTGGACGATGGAGGTGCCACCTTGCGAAGAGAGGTTCACCACATAAAGTCCGTCACGAATCCATTGCCCCCCGTGTTTTTTCAGGTGAATGATGGCGAAGCGCTCCCCATCGGGAGCGAAAACAGGGCTTGCCCAAGCCTCGTCTCCCGATTCACTGGAGAAAATAATTGCTCCCGCTGATCTTCCCGTGAGCATATCTGGAACCGAACCCCAGAGGAGCGCATTGCGGAAGGGTCTTTTTACGGAGCCGTCGGGCTGAATGAGTTCCCGTGGGATTTGGGCGCGGTTGGGAAATTGGAAATCCTGGATAGCGACGATGATTTCGGGACGCTGGGGGTGGAGGGCGATTTCAATGTTTTTTCCACCCCAGGGGGCTTGAGGGAAGACGTCCATTGCCTGCAATTGGTGCATCACCACGGCATAACCCGTGGCGGTTTTGTAGACACCTGCGAAGTAGGCTCCCGTGGCGTCCACCTGCCCTTCCGTAAAGGTTTCGCCTTCTATGGCTTCTTGCAGTTGTCGCCATCTTTCAAGGTGGAGGTCTTCCGCAGTGGTGTGCGTGTGCATCTGTCGTAGCTCTTGCTCTGTGCCGGCGAAGGGGTCGGGCTGATTGCTTGGGGGAAAGACCCGACGAAAAAGCCTGCGGGGATACTCTATTTGGAAGACCTCTCCCCGGGTGGTTATAAGTAGGAATTTCCCGTTTGCGCTTCTCCAGAGGCGACTGCGTGAGGCTCCATTGGGGGTGATCTGGACGGGGGCGTTTTCGCGGTCAGGCTTCCATTCAAACACCTGGAAGGAGCCATCCGTGGTGCGGTTGCTGATGAAGAGGATGCGCCTGCCTTTGGGGTCCCAGGTGACGTCGTGGTCCGTGGTACCGGTGGCTGGCAACTCGCGGGCAACCCCCTCCCGTGTGAGGATCACGAGGTGGGTCCCCCCTTCTTCTGAGTTTTTGAGCGCCGCTATCATCCCTCGGCTTTTGATGGGGGGTATATCCACATAGCGAATCCATTCGGGATGGTTCGTAATTTGATAAACTGCGGTGCCAAGAATCACCACCGCGACCAGCAAGAACAGCAAACGCAACCTGCGACGTCTCAAATCAGCCGTATCCTACCCCACTTTGAGTTCTCGGTTGGCGGTATTCTCAAAGAAAGATGCCTCTGTTTGAGGAGTTAGAACCGCAAAACGTGCCCCTTGCGGCAAGACTGAGACCTCGTTCGTTCCAGGAGTTCGTGGGGCAGAAACATCTCCTTGGAGAGGATTCCCCCATCAAGCGCGCTTTGACGGGCAAGCCCCTGGCTTCTCTTATCTTCTGGGGACCTCCCGGATGTGGGAAGACCACACTCGCGAGGCTTCTTGCGACGCAGGGAGGAGCCCATTGGGAGGAAAAAAGCGCGGTCGCCTGTGGGGTGAGTGATATTAAGCGTCTGGCAGGTATCGCCCGTAATAGAAAGGGACCCACCGTCCTCATCCTTGACGAGATTCATCATTTCACCAAAACTCAGCAGGATGCGCTTCTGGGTTATATAGAAGAGGGAACCCTTATCCTGATTGGTTGCACCACAGAAAATCCCCTCTTTTCCTTAGCACCTCCCCTTCTGTCGCGGTGTCGGGTTTTGGTCCTGCGCGCCCTTTCTGAAGAGGAGGTTTCCGAAATCGTGGATAGGGGATGCAAAGCCCTGAACGTCTCGCTCAGTCCTGCGGGAAAAGCCCTTCTGGTGCGCTGGTCTAATGGAGATGCGCGTGTGGCGCTCAATGTTCTGGAATGGGCAGAGCAAATAGCGAGAGGGGGAGAGATTACCGAAAAGGAAATTTCCGAAGTGATGCAAAGACCTGTGACCCGCTACGAGGCTCGTGGAGACACGCACTATGATGTGATCTCTGCCTTTATAAAGTCGGTGCGGGGAAGTGATGTGGATGCGGCGTTGCATTATTTGGCACGGATGTTGGTCGCGGGAGAAGATCCTCGCTTCATCGCTCGGCGTCTGGTCATTCTGGCAAGCGAGGACATCGGTAATGCCGAACCTCTCGGATTGTTGATAGCGGAATCGGCGTTTCAGGCAGTGGAGCGCATCGGGATGCCGGAGGCGCGCATCGTTTTAGCCCAGGCGACCATCTTTCTTTCCGCGTCTCCAAAGTCAAACTCTGCGTACAAAGGGATCAGCAAGGCTATGAAAGACCTTGAGGAAAAGCCTGCCCCGCCCATTCCCATTTACTTGCGTGACCCTCATACCACCGTATTTGACCGGGAGAGGGGTGGGGAAGGGTATCTGTACCCCCACGACTATGGAGGATACGTAAGACAGGAATACCTCTCCCCGGGGCATTCCTTGAGCCTCCCTTACTATGTTCCCATCCCAGCGGGGTACGAGAAGAAGTTGAAAGAGTTTCTGGAATCTCTGGAAGAAGGCTCAAGAGGGAAGAAGGACGAAGGGAAAACCTGAATTTCTGATGTTTAGCCCTGCCTTCCAATATCCCGCAGTGCCTGAAAAAAGCCCAGGAGCCTTAAGAGCCTCTCATTGGGTAGTCCCTTCTGCAGGCAATAGGGTGCCCGAGCACTCCCCGAACCCGATGACATACCCCTCTCCTTCTGCCCATCCCGAGAAGATCACCGTGTCCCCGTCTTTCAGGAACACTCGCTCTTCTCCTGTCTCAGGCACCCGCAGGGGGAATTTGCCTCCCCAGGTGTGCTCTAAGAGGCATCCGAACTGGTCGGGGAGGTTCGGGGGGGCTTCTCCATCCGCATAACGGGTAGAAACAGTCCCCGAGGCATAAAGGTCTCCCACTTGCACGTTCGTGCCGTTGGAGGTTTGATGCGCCAGTTGTTGGGCACAACTCCAATACATATGGCGGAAGTTGACCTGGGTAAGCAAAAGGGGCTCTTGCATTTTCTGAGTTTTCAGGTGGACGGTGAGGTTCACGTTGAGATGCCAGGGGCGCCGGGGTAGGAGATGGGGATGGGGTTGGGGCTCTTGTTTTTCTCCTTCACACAGGAAGGGCTTGAGGGCTTCCAGGGTGACAACCCAGGGGCTTATGGTCGTTGCGAAGGATTTAGATAGGAAAGGACCGAGCGGTTGATACTCCCATCTCTGGATGTCCCGGGCGGACCAATCGTTCACTAACACAAATCCGAAGATAAACTCATCTGCAGCATCAGGGGGAACTGTGGTGCCCATAGGGTTCTCTTTTCCCACGAAGAATCCCATTTCTAATTCAAAGTCAAGAGCCTGCGTGGGGGCGTAAACGGGAGGTTTCTCAGGATCTGGCTTATAGAGACCCCAGGGACGGCGAATGGGCGTCCCCGAGGGCACCACGGTGGAGGCGCGCCCGTTGTAAGCGACAGGAAGATAACGATAGTTGGGGAAGAGTGGATTTTCGGGTCGGAACATTCTCCCCACATTGGTGGCGTGGTAGATGGAGGAATAAAAATCCACAAATTGTCCTATTCGTATGGGAAGGTGAAGCCGACAGGAGGAGATGGGGATCAGGGCGCGCTCGCAGAGTGCCTGATTATTGCGGAGCCTTGCATTGGTTCTGGAAAGGAGGTCCTGGAGTTGTTCGCGGGTTTGGAGCCAGGTTTTCCGTCCGAGCGCCATAAACTCGTTGAGAAAAGGCTGGGCAAAAATCCCTTTGGGCAATCCCGTCAGGAGGTTTTCTTCCTGAAGGGCATTGAGGTCCAGGACATAATCTCCGATAGCGGTACCTGCTCGGGGCTTTTCACCTTCGCGGGAGAAGATGCCGTAGGGGAGATTTTCTATGGGGAAGGGATGATTTTCGGGATATTCAATCCAGGACTCCAGCATTCCGTTCGGAGACTTTACACTATATGCCTTCGTCCCATCCGTCCCGCAAGAAGCTCAGGCGGTGGTGCGCAAGGCAAGTTTTTGTAGGTCCTCCAGGGGCTCGTCCACGGAGCATGAGCCAAAGGAAACAAACAGGCGCCTGGCGGAGTCAATGTCCGTGATGTCCAGAGGGACCCCCTTCCAGACGATTGCATTTTCCTGAAAGGAGAAATCTTCCCATTGGGTTGTTTTAAGGATCGCCTCAATATCTTCAAGCCCCTTCTTTTTCTTGTCGGGGGAGGTGTTTCCGGCGTCAGCGTAATATTTCTTGGCGTACGCAAAAGCAAAGAGGATGTTGAAAAACCCGTACTGCCAGATTCCCCGTTCTTCATCATACCAGCGAAGAGCGTGATGAAGCCCTGCGGTGGCTTTCAACCGAACTCCTTGCAGGGCGCCCAGGGCAAGGGCGCGGGCTACTTCTTCTACAGGAGGAAAGGCAGAGGCCTCTTCGCCACCCGTCCGTATTTTCACCCCTGCTCCATTCCCGCTTTTGAGTACCGAAAAGAAGTGCTCCAGTTGTTCTGGGGTTAATTGTTGAAGGGGAATCTCAAGAAACAGAGAGTTGCGGGGCTTTTCCAGTTCGGAGATGATCTCGGGCAGGCGGGGGTCATTCAAAAGGGAAAGGGGCAATTTGGTTTCCCACCCTATGAGGGAAAAGGTGTCGGGGTAATCTGCCCGCAAGGCGCGCAAGGCATCCTGGTCTTCCTTCCAGAGTCTTCTTCGTTCGCCGTCATCAGCGGGGCTTCGGGCAATGACGACCAGGGGGAGACAAACCCGATGAGATTGGAGCACAGGCACAAACTCTTCCAGGCGAGGCACATTTTCGGCGGGAACCACAAATCCCCGAAGGATCCATCGCTTGTCGCTGGTGATGAGTTGGACAAATTCTTCCACCGCTGAAGACAGGGGGAGACGCGCAGGAGGAAAGACCCCCGCATAGTCAATTGCTTGTTGAAGGAGTTTCTGCAAGGGAATGGGTAGCACGGGGGATAATCATAGCAGAGGCAGGCTGGGAAATGTCGGGGCTTCCCCTAAAAGGGGGGCTCCCCTGCTTTCTAACCGCATAAGGAACCCGATGGATGTCGTGAAGCAGATCGCAGAAGCAACCGTTGGCACCCCCTGGGAAAATCATCTGTTTTTGGTGGGGGGCGCGGTGCGGGATGTGCTTCTTGGCTTACCCCCTCCTAAGGATGTGGACCTGGTGCTGGAAGGGGATGCCCTGGAACTCGCAAAGTTCCTCCACGCCAAAGGCTTATCCACCATCCCTCCTGCCCTGTATCCTCGTTTTGGTACGGCTCTCGTTATGGTGGCAGGGTCTAAAGTGGAGTTGGCAACCACGCGGAAAGAATCCTATGAATCCCGTAGCAGGAAGCCCCAAGTTCAACCCGCCACCCTTTACGAAGATGTTCTGCGCCGGGACTTTACGGTAAACACTCTTTTGAAGAATATCCACACGGGGGAGCTTCTGGATTTGCTGGGAAACGGGCTTGCGGATTTGCAGGCGCGCGTGTTGCGGACCCCGATGGATCCCAGGCAAACGTTCTCGGATGACCCCTTGCGGATGCTCCGTGCTATTCGCTTCAAAAACCGCTTCGGTTTTCAACCCGTTCCCGAACTGTGGGAGGCGATCCGGGAGGAAAAACACCGCCTCCACATCGTGAGTGCCGAACGAATCCGGGATGAACTCGTGCTGATGCTCCTTCATGAAACCGCAAGCCAAAGCCTGCGGGACCTGATGGACCGAAGCCTTCTTAGCGTCTTTGCGCCCGAGTTCTGCGAAGGGGTGGGGGTGGACCAGGGCAGTTATCACACCCGGGATGTGTGGGACCATACTCTTGATGTGGTGGACCAGGCGGTAAAGCGGGAGTATCGTGATGAGTCGGAGCGCTTGCTGGTGGTGCTCTCTGCCCTCTTTCATGATGTTGCCAAACCAAGAACCAAAACCGTTGATTCTCAAGGGCGCATCCGATTCTTTGGGCACGATAAGCAGGGTGCGGAGATAGCTCGCTCCCGTCTCCTGCAATTGCGATTCTCCCGCGCCGTTGCGGATAGAGTTGCCAAACTGGTGGCAAATCATATGCGCCTGGGTTCAGCGGTGCCTTTCACGATGACCGCCGCGCGTAGGTTAGTCAGGGATATGAAGGATTTGACCGATCCGTTGGTGGCCCTTGTGGAGTGCGATGCAAAGGCGATTGGGCGGAGGGAAAAAGAACTGGATTTTCACGATATACGCAAAAAGCTTCAGAGTGTTTTGGAACAGGCTGAAAAAGCCCCTCTTGGTTCCCCCCTTTCGGGAGAGGAAATTATGGAGACATTGAAGATTCCGCCGGGGGAAAAGGTGGGTTATTGGAAAAGGCGCCTTACAGAGGCGGTGCTGGAAGGGGAGATCCCTGCGGGCGATAAGGAAAGCGCTCGGGAATGGCTCCTCAGGTGTATGTCCTCTCACGAGGAGTGAACGATAAGGGGTATTTTCCGTTTAACTTCCGTTTAACTGAGCATAAGCCTTTTGGCTTATAGGAGGATTCACGATGGTTTCTCAGAAACTCCCCATAGCGTTGCTCGCTACCCCGTTTTGTCTCGTGGTCACGATGATTCTTTGGGCACAAGGACCCGGACCTGCCAAGCCCGGAAGCCCCCCACCTTCTCAAGGGGCTGGCGCTCCACCCCCTCAGCAACCCGGCGGCTTTCCCGGTATGATGCCCCCCCCATCCGCCAGGAATGGGAATTCCGCCCACGCCTGTGGTTCTCTCCGAAGGGGATTTCGTGTACATCTTGATGGGCAATCGCCTGTATAAGGTGAACAAAAGCCCCTTCCGCTTGGATGGCGTGGTGGAGTTACCTTTGCCCAAGCCACCCGGTGTCCCGGAGGGATAGGCTCACTCTAAGCAGGCAATAGGGTTTCCCCAGTCTTGCGACGCAGGGCAAGGGCTTTGCGCCGTATACTTTTCCGCGCCTATGAGTTTTCGCATCGCTCTTCAACTATATACGGTCCGTGAAGAGACGAGGAAGGACTTTTGGGAGACGTGTGCGCGGGTGGCGGAGATGGGTTATGAGTGGGTGGAGCTGGCGGGCTTACCGGATGTGAGTGCCGAAGAGGCAGGAGCGCGCTTTCGGTCTTTGGGGTTGCGAGTTTCGGGTTCCCATATGCCTTATGAAAAAGTGGTGGCAGAGGGGGAGCAGGTGCTGGCTTATCATCTTGCCCTGGGATGCAAGGATGTGATTATCCCCTCTTTGCCCCGCTCCGTGATGGCTTCCGCAGAAGCCAGCGAGGAGCTGGCTATGCGGTTGGAAGCCCTTGCGGAAAGGTATGCAAAGGAAGGTCTGCGTCTGGGTTTTCACAATCATAATGGGGAGCTTCGTTCTCCTGCACCCTCCTCGGGACAGGGGAACGCAGGCAAGCCTTCAACGTTTTGGCATTGGTTGATGGGGCGGGTCTCTGCTTTGTACGCTCAGGTGGACACGTATTGGGTGGCGTATGCGGGGCATAATGTAGAGGCGGTTCTGGAATATGTGAGGGGACGCGTGCCCTCCGTACACGTGAAGGATATGCGAAGTGACGGGGAAGATGTGGAGTTTGGACGGGGTGTTTTGGATTGGGCGTCTATCTTCAACGCCTGCGTTTCTTGTGGAGTGGAGACTCTGGTGGTGGAATTGGATCGCCCGAAGATGAGCCCCCTGGAAAGTGCCAGGGTTAGTTTGGAAAACTTGCGGGCATTCCTTCAGATTTGATGGGATCAGCTCCCTCTTGAGTTTATCGTCGCTGGAGGAAATACATTACCAGGCGCTGGACATTCAGACGCACTCCTATCTTCCCGCGATATTCGGGAGGGTTTCTGCCGTCCACGTTGTCTCCTGTAAGGGCAAGCGCCTCGCGGATTTCTTCGGCGGTAACGGTGCGGAAAACGGGAAGGAGAGCATTGGCGATCGCCGCGCTCACAAAGGGCGCAGAAAAGGAAGTCCCGGACCAAATTCCCATCGTCCCATCCCACCAATAACTCTTGATCCCGGTGGCAGGGGCGCATACGTCCACCGAGCTGTCCCAGTTGGCGAAGCTCGCCTTGCGGTCTAAGGGGTCCACGCCGGTAACGCTCACCGCCTTGGAGAGGGAAGCGGGGTGGAATTGCGTTTGCTGTCCGTTGTTGCCCGCAGCGGCGACGATGATGGAGTGGCGGGCTTCCACCCAATCAATGACCTCGCTGAGAGCAGGCACCCGCTCCAGAGACCCCAGGCTTATGTTGATAATTTTGGCGCCGTTCAAGACGGAGAAGGCAATGCCTTTGACGATCCACCAGGCGGTGCTCAATCCGTCGCTATCGGCGGAGCGAACGATGATGAGGTTGCATAGCGGAGAGGTATCCGCGATGATGCCCGCTACCATCGTGCCGTGCCCGAGGCCTTCATCGGGTATCCCGTTGAGGTTGCTATCCGTGCCTCTTGGTGAGTCATAGGCAGGTTCTCCGGGCTCCACGACGTTCAGACTGGCGAGGACGTGGTTCCAGAGGATGGGTTGTAAAGGGGAAAGACCTGTATCCAGGACAGCCACGTTGAGGCGCCTCACGCTGGTGAAGGAGAAGCCCGGCACCCATCTGATTTGTTTCAAGGCGAAGAGGTTTTGCTCGTAAAACACGCGAGGGTCCCCTATAACTCCTATTGTGGAGCCTCGTCCTGCCCCGCTATGCTCGGGCATTTCCAGGGATTGGTCATCTTCCACCCAAACGACCCGCGGATCCTGGCGCATAAGGAGCTGGACCTCGTGAGGGTCACGTCCCTGAGGCACCTCATAGAGATAGAAGGGGGCCGGTTCTGTGTTGTCCCTCAAGGTTATTTGAAAGTCCTTGGCTATTTGTTGGGGGTCGGTCCCGGGTTGAAGTTCGCAAATCAGGAGATTGGCGCTAAGGGCAAGGGGAATTAGGCAAGCAAACAGGAAGAAGATGAGCAGTCGGCGAATCATTTTCTTATACCTCCGTTCCTCGCATATCCTGAGAAGAGCACCAGGGGTGCCCAGAAGAAAGGATGGGGATGCTTTTCTTTGACTCCTTGGCGTGCCACCTGCAAACTTTTCAGGATTCTTCCGCTTTTTTTCAGAGAAGCGTAGAAAGCGCTCATAAAGTCTGATGCAGAATGGTCGTGGAGAACCCATTGGCTGGCTAATACAGCCTTAGCCCCCAGGGCAAGAAAGGAGCGCACCAGCCCATTCGGCTCCCAGGGCACTGCCTGGGAAAGCACCCCTGTGTCGCAGGCGGAGAGCACCACAACTCCAGGGCGAATAGAAAGGTGGGCAATCTCGGAAGCGGTTAGATTGGCGTCCTCCATGGGCAGATGTGAAAACATAGGGTTTTGAGAATGATAGGTGGCATGTCCCACCACGTGTAATAGATCTATTTTACTGCATTCCTCCTCCTCTAAGATACTCCGCAAGGTCGTGAAAATTTTTGCATTGGGAAAAACTTGCAAAATTGCCTGAATTTCCTTTTCCATCATTGGCAAATCAGGAGCACGGCTTGCCCACACCACTACCCGTGGGTTAGGGGGCAGGGGGAAGGGGTCAATGGGTGCCCGAAAGAGGGGATTGGGCAGGAGGATAGGCTCCCACCCACAAGGCTGGAGCAGTGCCTGCCAGGGGATGCTCCAGAGGTAGCCCTCTGGAGATAACCAGGGAGGGAGGTCTCTGTGATACCAGGGCTCTACCAAATCAGTCCACAGGGAGGAAAGGAGTTCATTGAGAAGGCGTTCGTTGGTGGTCTCCTGGGTCAGGGGGGCAAGAAGTTCAAACCTCAACCAATCACTTCGCTCGCAAAGTTCCTCTTTGGTGATGGGAAGGGGGAATGCCCGGTTGTGGATCAGAGCGTGATAGCCTTCTGCTGTTTCCGCAAACACTATGCTTTCGGAGAACTTTTCTTCGGAAGCGCCTTGTTGGGATAGTCGCTTTAGAGAGCGCGTTACTTCCACCCATTCTTTTTGTAATGGGATGAGGGAATGGGGGGAATGAGGACGGGAACGCACGGGAGCACCTGGCAGGGTCTCCCCAAGGATCGCTAAAAGGCGTTCCCGAAGTTGGCTCAAGATCTCTCGCTCTCGTTTCCCTATCGGGAGTGCTTGAGCGTGCACCAGTTCGTCGTAAAGGGCTGAAAAGCGTGCTCGGGATATGACATCCAGAGCTTCTCGCACCCGGGCAGGGGTGGCTTCTCGGAGAAGTTCGGAGAAGTATTCCTGAAGGGCTTCTGCCTTGTCGCGGAGAAAGGTGGCACGGGAAAGAGTGGAGACGGTGAAGAGGCGAGCCTCCCATAAACTCTCTATCATCTGGCGGTAGTGCTGAATTCTTTGCCTGCGAGACTTAGCCCCTTTGGCGAGCAGGAAGTGGGCTTCCCATTCCAGGGTGCGGTACCCCTGCCGACGGATAATCTTTAAGGCTCGGCGGATAGCGGACGAACATCGTGAATCCCGGTGCTTTCCCAGATGCAGAAGCACGCGGGCATAGGTGAGGAGTGCTCCTGCAAGGTGATGAGGAGCGCCTTTTTTCTCAAAGGCGCGAATGACCTGGAGGATTCGGGTGAGAAGGACCTGGCGAGAGAGGCGGGCATTCCACGCCACGCGCCCTGTGATAAGGCTCAAAAGAATCAACTGTCGCCACGCTTCTGCTTCCCACACGGGATTGTTCACCCTGGAATACATCTGTTGGGCTTTGCGAAAGTGGCGAGCAGAGAGAGCATATCGTTGCAGATGGAGAGCAGACATCCCGAGTCCGTAGTGGCAGTTCGCTTGGTTGAGGGGTGTTCGGCGCGTGGCAGGATGCCGTAAACTGTTCTGAAAACATTGGAAAGCCTCATCATATAAGTTCAGGGCGAGATAGGCATAACCCATAAACTCCTCCGCTCGTGCGGACTCGGGGGGCGAAAAACGCTCCAACTCTTTTCGCAGGGGCAGAAGATGGTCTAAGGCTTCGTCGCCCCGCCCACGCAAAAGGGCTTCCTGAGCCAAATTGACGGCACAGAGGAGTTCATAAAAGCGTTTGCCTTCCCGCCGAAAGCGTGCTTGAGCGGTGAGTGCATACTGGCGAGAGGCGTCTGGGTCACCTCCGAAGAGTTCCGCCGTGGATAGCGCCAGAAGCCCAGCACTGGTTTCTTCGCGAAAGCCCGCCCCATCCAGAACGGGCAGGGCTCTCCGCAATAGGTCCCGTGCCTTTTCATATTCATCAGCCCACAGATAGGCATTCGCCATATTGACCTGAACCCGTGCCGAGAGCTCCTGCTTCCCCCTTGCCTGGAGGCCTCGAGACAGGCGCGTGCCAAGCCGAATAGCCTCTTTCCATCGCCCAGCCCGGGCGAGGGAATCCACCGCACCCGTTTGTACCGAGAGGGCTTCTACGGGGTCGGAACACTTTTTCCCTGCGGTGAGGAACGACCGAGCACTTTGAAGCCAAAGCCCGCGAGCGCGCTCTCCGATGGCTTTTGCCCGCCACACCTGGCTTGGGGACTCACCGAATTTTTCTATGAGGCGCCAGAAACGCGAAAGCCGATAAGCACGTTCTGGATCTTGAGCGATGTATCGCCTCACCCGGTTTAGAAACGCTTCGCTAAGGCGAGGGGGGCGATGCTTGCTAAGGAGTCGCTTGCCTGCTGAAAGGGTCTTCAACCGCTCTAAAAGGGTTATAACTTTTTCAGCGCTAAGTTTCCTGGCTCTCTTTCGGCTCACGGTTACTCACTTTATGCCTTTTGGGGCATTATTGCTTCCCCTTTGTTTTCTTTTTCTTGGCTCTCTTTTTTTCGGATGGCTCCTTGAGGGAGGGAGCGGGAACACTTATCTCCGTTTTTCCGAACACCAATCGCAAGCCCGCCCGTGCCAGATCCTTCACTTGGTAGGCAAACCGCCCTTCCTCATCTATGGCGGTGGCTTTACGGGAGCCCCCCACATAGAGGGAAGCAGGGATGGGGGGCGTAACCCTTCCCCGAACATCCCATTGCTCTCCCCTCAATTGGTACATCAACCGCACCCGCACGCCCTGCGTTTCATAAACGGATTGGAAAGAAGGGGAGCTCGCACGGCGCACCCCTGCCATTGCCAGGCTGGTAGAAACAAGCCTCGCGGTGACTCGCTTCCCACTCGCCTTTCCTATGGCTTTCGCCCTCTTCAGGGCTTGCGGGGAGGGCTGGAGGAGGGGGAACCGGAGCCTATCTATAAGGTGCCGGAACTGCTTGACCCGTCGCTGGCAGGGAGCGCACTGGTTCACGTGCTCCCGGGTTTCCCGTGTTCCCTTACCTTCCGCGAGGGCTATCAAGTGCTCTTCGTTCATCCTGCACTCCTGCTTTTTTTTCATAATCCTTCACCTATAGGAGGGAACGTGCCCCTTTCGTGATACCCTCTATTCATTGAAGAACCCCATCTTTTCCAGTTCCGCACGGAGTTTTTCCAGGCATCGCGCCCGGGTGGGACCGATGGCTCCAACAGGCATACTCAGGCGTCTTCCTATCTCAGCATAGGATAACTCCTCGTTGCTGAAAAGGAGTCCCAGAAGTTGTTGACAGCGCCTGGGAAGGCGACGGAGCCCTTCTCGGACCGCTTCTGCCTGGGTGGCTTCCATCAGCAACTCTTCGGCGTTCTTCTCAACAGATTCTATGGAACTCAAGGCATCTTCGCTGTTCTCCACGGGGCTTGGGCGGGGGGCCTGCAAAATATGGAGGGACTCGCGGTATGCCGTCACCGCGAGCCAGCGTGGAAGTGCTTGGGGGGAGCGTAGACGGTCTAAGTTCGCATAAAGGGCTACAAAGGTGTTTTGAAAGACGTCCTCGCAATCCTCGGGACTCAGTCCGAGCTTGGCAGGGATAGAAAAGACCAGTTTTTGGAAAATCTCTACGAGTTTTTCCCAGGCCCGGGCGTCTCCTTTCTTACAGCGTTCCAGGAGGCGCGCCAGATCGGAGTTTTGAGGCTGACTTCTCAACTCCTTTCATTGTATCACAGGAGAAATGAAAACCCTCTATAGAGGTGAGCGCTGCACTGGCAGTGCTTGCGAAAGCGGGCTTAGCCCCCACCCGTCTCTCCGGCTACTTAGGGAGTGGCTTGGTAGAGGCGGGTTTTTCTATCTTCACCTCTTTGGGCTTACCTCTTTTCGCAGGGGATGTATCAAGGGGGAGTTTCCCTGCTCTTTCTTAGCAACAAGCACCTCCACAAGATGGTGGTGCAGGAAGGAGGATACCAATGAATGGAACGATGCATCACGCGCTTTTCGCTTTGGCGATGGCGTCTTGTGGGGCTTCTGCTTTCGCACAACTGAGTTTCTCGGGACCTGTCAATCTCTCACTCCCTGAAAGGCCAGATGGTGTGGTGAGCGCAGACTTTGACCGAGATGGGGATAAGGACCTCGCAGTAACTCGTGATAATCCTGACCGCGTCTCCTTGCTTTTTAACACCGCAGGTTCTTTCGGAGCCCCGATTGACTATCCCACAGGCTCAGGCACGGGCGCAGGGGATATGGCGGTTGCGGATTTTGACGGCAACGGGTTCCCCGACATCGCCGTTTCTTTGCACAACATCAATAGCGTCCGGTTCTTTATGAATGCTGGCGGGGTCCTCACTGCTGGCGCGCTCGTCAGCGTGGGGATGAATCCTCGCCGGCTTTCTGTGGGTGACCTGGACGGTGATGGAGATGCGGACGTTGCGGTGGTCAACCGTGATGGCAATACCCTTTCCCTGCTCTGGAATTCTGGGGCGGGAACCTTCACGACCTCCGTTTTGCCTACGGGGGTGGAACCACGCGCCGTGGGAATAGCGGACCTGAATGGGGATAGCAGGTTGGACCTGGTTTTCTCCAACCACCGAGACCGCACCCTAACGGTGGTGTTCAATCAGGGTGGCGGAGCGTTTGGTGGCGCTACCAGTTATTCCGTCGGGGGTAACGTCCGCCCCGATGGGTTGGCTGTGGGCGATGTAGACAACGATTCCGATGGAGACATCGTGGTCGCTACCTCAGGGACTGGCGGAAACTTCCTTGCAGTGTTCCGCAACAATGGAGGGACATTCACGGGTCCTGCCAACTTTGCCACCGGGGGACAGAATCCCGATAGCGTGGTTCTCGCTGATTTCAATGGAGACGGGAACCTGGATACTGCCACCTCCAACCAGGACTCCAATAACGTGGCAGTCCTTGCGGGGGACGGTCTGGGTGGATTGGGAGCACCGACCCTTCTCTCAACCGGCTTGCGTCCCGGCACCCTAACCACGGCGGATTTTGACGGAGATGCCGATCCCGACCTCGCTGTGGCGAACAGAGATTCCAACACGGTGAGCGTCTTCTTCAACCAATCCGCCTGGAGCACCTATGGTCCTGCCTCCTATACCGCAGTTCGGGGGCAGGTGGTGAGCGGTGGGTTGCAGGAACTCTTGTTCAGTGATGACCAGAGAGTGATTATGCAACCCTTCGTCGTGCTCAACCAGGGCGAGCCTCCGGTGCAGTTGGAATTGCAAAGAACACTGAGCGGTTCTCCCACTGCTCTTGGGTTCCGACTGGAGGGGCACGTCTCCGTCGGGAACCTGACCCAGGAGATCCTGGTATATAACTTCACGACCAACCGGTGGGATTTGATAGACAGTCGCCCTGCTTCCGTCACCGAGACGGTGGTAGACGTCCAGGTGAGCAACCCCGCGTCGTACGTGGAGCCTGGCACGGGACGTGTGCGGGCGCTCCTTACCTGGAAGCCTGCAGGACCTGTCCTCGTCTATCCCTGGCAGGTTCGCATAGATCAGGCGGTCTGGCTCGTCCGGTAATCTCGGGGCGGCGCCCAAACCTTTGCGGGGCGTCGCCCTTTTTGTTTGTGTCAGGCAAGGGGGCTGACTCCTTCCCCGAATGTATCAGGACAGGGCAAGACAATCTCTTTTTGATGAGGATGCAAAAAATGGCAAAGCAGACATTTTTCGTTCGGATGGGTAAGGCATCTCTTCTGGGTTTCGCCATCTGGATGAGCCACGGGGTGTGGGCTCAAGCCACGTGGGTCAAGCAGAGCCCCATTCCTACTTCCAATCAACTTTATGATGTGGCATTCCCCACTCCGACCCGGGGGTTTATCTGCGGCATTGCTCACACCCTTTTTGAAACCACGGATGGGGGCAACACCTGGATACCCAGAACACTCACGGGGCAGTTTTCGGACAATCCTTATTATCGCATTTACTTTGTTGACCAGAACCTGGGTTTCATCACAGGTAATTCTTTAGTTAACTTCCCAGACATCTGGCGGACGGTGAATGGAGGAACAAGTTGGTCGCAGGTCACCTCGTTTCCTCAAGGGGGGTCCTGGCGGCACGTTGATTTTGTGAGTTCTACCGTTGGGTTTATGGGAGCCAACGGGGCGTGCGTCAAGACCACCGACGGAGGTGTTACGTGGACACTGCGTTCCGGCTACCCCAATTGCCCGGTAATGTTTTCTATGGACTTCCGTGACCAGAACGTGGGCTTGGTAGGAGGCGTCATTGCCTCTACAGGAGTCCAGGGGATTTTCAAGACTACGGATGGAGGAGCAACCTGGTCCCTGAAATTCCCCCAGTCGGCAAATGTGGTTGCCTGGCTGGACACTAACACGGCGATTGCGGTGGTAGGGAGGGATGTGTATCGTTCCGTCAATCAGGGAGAGAGTTGGGAACTGTATGCCCCTGGTCCTCCCACGGGTTTGGTGAGTATGGCTGTGGTGACTCCCAGCCTTTATGTGGGGGTTTCTTCTATGGGAGACATTTGGCGGAGCACCAATGGTGGGCAGACGTGGACGTTGGTTATGCGGGGCAAGGGAGACCTCCCTGATACCTGGGTGGTCCGGTTCAGGGATGCGTTGAATGGATGGGTGGTGGGCAAGTATGGGATGATTTACAAAACTACCGATGGGGGATTGACGTGGCAGCAGGTGAGCCAGGGCGTTCCGACAACGGTGTATGGTATCGGCACTTTTACAGACGACCGTCCTGTTGCAGTGGCTTTGAACGGCTACACAGGCATTTCCGCGGATGGTGGACGCTCCTGGAGGTTAGAGAAACTTGAGGTGACGGGGCAGATTTTCGGTCGTGAAGAAAGCCTCCGAGCCATCTCTGTCGTGGATTCCCAATTCGCCGTGACTGCAGGTCCCGGTGGAACTGTGTTTCGGACAACGGATGGGGGAAACACCTGGCAATCTATCGGCTATCCCGTGCTTCCCGACCTCTTTTACATTTACGATGTGTGTTTTGTAAACCGCTCTCTGGGGTGGTTGGTAGGCCAGGACGGCGATCTGGGGCATTTCCGGTGTGCCTACAGGACCACAGACGGCGGGAACACCTGGACCCTTGTCTATTCCCGCTCCATCACACCTATTGCCGTTGACTTCGTGGACACCCAGCGGGGTTGGATGGCTACTACGGGACTTTTGTGGAGGACCACCGACGGGGGGAATACGTGGGCGGAAGTCACTTTGCCGGGCGGACCGTATGAGGATATGGACTTTTGTGATGCTAACAACGGATGGGTCGTGGGGTGGTTTGGCTCGGTTCTGAAGAGCACGGACGGCGGGCGGACCTGGGTGACCGTGGATATAGGACGGCCCGATTTGAATTTCTCCCGCGTTGTCTGCTTGAGCCCTCAGGAAGTCTGGATCACGAGTTTTCAAGGCGAGGTCTATCACACTTATAACGGAGGACAGACCTGGGTTCGGGAAGGGGTGTCCTCCTGGCCCTTTACCCTTTCAAGTCTCCACGCCACTCGAATGGGGAATGTTTGGGTAGGGGGCTATTCGGGCGTCATCTATAGGAGGACTCCCCCCGAAATCGTGCCCCCTGATACTTTCTCCCTTCCGCGCGGGGCAGTAGTGAGTGGGGGTATCGGAGACCTCCTGGCGTCAGACGATCAGTACTTGACTCTTCGCCCTCTTTTAGTTCTTAGTGCCGAGGAGGACCCTATCCAGTTGGTCGTGGAGGGTGTCGCAAACAGAAGAAATCCTGCTCGCCTTTACTTTGGAATAGAGGCGCGTTCGGAAGTGGCAGGGATTCGCCAATCCATTGACCTCTTCAACTTTGCTACGAATACCTGGGTGACCGTAGATACTCGTGTGGCGAGCCTGGCTGATTCCCTTGTTGACGTGATCCTCACGGACAACCCTGCTCGGTATGTCAATCCCACGACAGGACGTGTTCGGGCACGGGTCCGCTGGAAACCGGTGGGTCCCGTTCTCGTCTATCCCTGGCTCATTCGGGTAGATTTTCTCACCTGGTCGCTTGGAGTTTAGCCTCACCTATGTATTTTGGGGGACGTTTCCAGTCTCTTTAATGAGCAAGTAATCCTAAACAAGCAATCTAAAAAGAGGGACAAGACGATGCTGAAACGATGGAAAAAGTATGCAGGGCTCGCTTCCACCTTTGTGCTTGTGGGGACACTGGTGAGTTGTTCGGGCGGATCAGGTGGGGGAGGCGGAATCCTCTCGTTCTTCCTCACGGACTCTTTTCGGGATGATTACCGCCAGGTGTGGATGACCCTTTTCAAAATTGAACTTAGAGATGCGAGCACGGGAGAATATCGGACCGCCTTTGAAAGTGCAGAAGGCGTGCTCTTTGACGCCAGAAGGCTTAGCGATGGCTCCGGGGGTCGCTTTCAGTTCCTAGGCAATGGCTCCGTGGCTTCGGGAACCTATAATGGGGTGCGAGTTTCGCTCAAGGATGAAGTCATCTTAGTGCCGGTAGGCTCTACCGTGGCAGACCCGCCCCGCACCTTCTCATCCAGCACTCCTCGCGACGGGATGGGGCGGGCTATGTTGAGTTACGATCTTCCTGTGCCCGTAACCCTTCCCGGCGAAGCCTTCACGGTGGTTGATTTTGACCTCGCCAGTTTTTCTCTGGATGGCGATGGAAAGGTGGTGGCGGTGTTGCGGGCAGGTTCGTCCAATGGCATTGACGACCGGAGCCGTCACGAGATAGAGGACTACGAGGGGATCATCTCAGGGCTATCCAGCAATCGCTTCCGTCTCAGTGCTTTCAATGGCGTTTCGTTTATGGTGGAATTTGATTCCGCAACGGTTATCTTTCGTGAGTCAGGAACGGGTCCCGCGAGCTTAAGCAATGGGCTTCGTGTGGAAGTAACGGGCTTCTTCCTCCCTTCCTCGGGAGTCCTGCGTGCTTTGCAAATAAAGATTGAGGATGGCAACAGCAGTGAACTTGCTGAGGCAAAAGGGGAAATCAGCGATGTGGACCTGAATGCCAACCGTATGCTCCTGAACAATATTCGCGAAGTGGAGAATTTTCAGCCCCAGGGTTCCACCCTCAACGTGGTCTGGACGGAAGGCACCCTCTTTCGCAGAAGCGGGGAAATCGTCAATGAATCCTGGCTCACCCGTTTCCCCATCGCAGAGGTCAAAGGGTCCTATGATGCCACCACGAACACCCTCACCGCGGTACGCATTACCCTGGAAGATGAGTTTGGGCCTGGGGCGGGGGAGGCAGAAGCCCGAGGGCGTATCCAGGATCCGGACCTCGTGCTGAACCGAATGGTCCTCACCAACCTGCGGGAGGTGGAAGGGTTCACTCCCCCCGGTGATTCCATAATCGTCACCTGGACGGAGGGCACCGTCTTTCGTAGAAGCGGGAACCTCGTCACAGAGAATGAACTGCTGAATTTCCCCTTTGCCCAGGTAAAAGGACACTATGACTCGGGGTCAAACACCCTTCAAGCCATTCGCATCACTTTGGAAGATGATTAAATCGTCCCAGAGTTTTATTCTCTTTTCGTCTTGGTCTTTTCTTGCTTCCAATCCATCCCCTCCACCTGAAGTAGAGAACCAACACGCATCCCGTGATCGCCATCAGCCCCAGGGCGAAGAAGTAGCCGTATCGCCAGGAAAGTTCGGGCATATTGAAGGGCGAGGCTGTCGGGTCAAAATTCATCCCATAGATTCCGGCGATAAAGGAAAGGGGGATAAAAATAGTGGCAATCAATGTGAGGACTGTCATCACTTCATTCAAGCGATGACTGGTGGAAGAAAGGTACAGGTCCGATAGGTCAGTGCAGAGTTCACGATACGTTTCCACTAAGTCGCGCAGTTGCCCCACGTGGTCATAACAGTCGCGCAAGTAAAGGCGTGTCTCGTTGGCGAAAAGGGGGTTCTCTCCCCACACTAAGGTGTAAAAGACATCCCGAAGGGGCCAGATGGCGCGACGCAAAGAAAGGAGGTCTCGCTTGATTTGGTGGACTTTGCGAATGTCCGCAGGGTTCGGCTCCTCCAAAAGGGCATCTTCTATTTGCTCCAAACGATCTCCATACTCTTCTAAGATAGGGAAGTAACTGTCCAGGATGGCATCCAATAAGGCATAAGCGAGAAAGTCAGGTCCTGCCTGGCGGATCCGACCTGATCCCTGACGGAGGCGCACTCGCACAGGCTCAAAACAATCGCCGGGGCGCTCCAAAAAGGTAAGGACAAAATCTTTCCCGAGGAAAAGGCTTACTTGCTCGGTGAGATATTCAATGGATTGGTCAGGCTCTCTCAACACAATGTATAGGTTTTCACCATAATCCTCAACTTTTGCTCTCTGATGCACGTTCACCGCGTCTTCCAATGCCAGGGGATGAAGCCCAAAAATTTCCCCGATGCGGGCGATGGTCTTCGCATCTCCCACCCCTTCCACATTGACCCACAGCACGGGCGCAGTCCCCCGAAGTTCCTCCAATTCGTCAAGGGAAATAGAGCCTCGTTCTTCAAAGGAGTTGGCTCCATAAGCAATGATGCTCAAGGTGGGCTTTGGGAGAGAGGCAGGGGGGGCGATGGTTCCAGGAGGAGCGCCAGGCGGGGATTGACGCCTGGGGCGGAGGAGCCGGGGGGACTTAGAGGGAGAGGTTTTTGAGGGGACTTGGTTTTCCATAGGAGTCGTCAATTGTTGGGGGGTTCTTCACCGAGAAAATGGCGAGTGCAATAAACCTGTCCGATGTGATACGCCACGTGATAAACGGCATAATTCAAACACTCCCGCACGGACCAGTTCTCTCCCCATGGCGTGAGAACTATCTCATCCGCCCCTTTGCCAAATCCCTTGAGAGATTCCATTATTTGGTGGTGAACTTTTTTCATTTCCGCATACACTTCTTCTGCGGACAACTTCAAAAGCGCCTCGGGCACAGGATGCGCCAGAGCGTTGGGAGGGTAGTTATAGCGTTCGTCCAGGAGGGGGCTGGTGATTCCCCATTCCGATGGTGGTTTTTGGAGCACCCCTCCCAAAAGGATGAGGGCCTCACATTGAGCGATGTGGACCGCTTGCTCGCTCAGGGCTAAAATGTTCGGTCCAGGCCTTCGGTGAAGGTTCTCTTCTCGGATACCCGAAAATGCCAGGTGGGCGTCTCGGTAGGCAGAGTCCAGGGCGGAAAGAAGTACGGCGGTTTCGCTCACAGGCTTATTTTAACCCTTGAGCGCCTCCGCACCTGCCACCACCTCCAGGATCTCCTTGGTGATGGCAGCTTGACGACTTCGGTTTGCTTGAAGCGTCAGTTGAGAGATCATCTCCCCCGCGTTGTCCGTGGCGTTGGTCATTGCGGTCATCCGTGCTCCGTGCTCGCTGGCGCACGATTCCAGAAGAGCCTGCCAGATCACGGTGAAAGCGTAGCGGGGAAGCAGGGAAGAGAGGAGCACCTCGGGCGACGGTTCAAATTGGTAAACCTTGGCATAAGGGGTGGTTTCCTGGGATTGGGGGGGCTGAATGGGCAGGAGGGAGACCACCTCGGGGGTTTGCCGAATGGCGGAATGGAACCGGCTGTACACCACATAAACGGCGTCAATCTCTTCCTTGAGAAAGGCAGGTTCTATGGCGGATAGGATGGCTCGGGCATGGTCGGGCTTGGGTCCACTGGTTGGAATGGTGACCGTCAACTCCACTGGGAACCCTCTTTTCAGGCAGAAGTGGCGCCCCTTGGCACCCACGCAGTAAAAGTGAGGTTCTCCCGGTGCTTGCTGTACCAATTCCTGCGCCTTGCGGATAAGGTTGCTATTGAAGGAACCGCATAACCCCCTTTCCGCAGTGATCAGGACCACGCCGTAATGCCGGACGGGGCGCACCGCAAGGAGAGGGTGCTCGGGTTTTTCCGTGGCTTCACCAAGGTATGCCAGCATTTCATACATTTTTTGGGCATAGGGGCGTGCCTGGAGCACTGCGTCCTGGGCTCTCCGGAGGCGTGCCGCTGCCACCAGTTTCATTGCGCGAGTGATTTGCTGGATGTTTTTAGCGCTTCGGATCCGTCTTCGGAGTTGCCTCAGGGTTGCCATAAGGATCCACCGATGTTATGAGGGCCTCGGGATGAAGGGAGCATAAGACAGTTCGTCGCCTTGTTGCTTCATCCCTGCGCGGCCTCTTGAGAAACGGTTTGTTCGCTTTGTCTCCTTTGCAGGAAGATATGCTGGAACTCCGTCAGGGCTTTTCGGGCAGTTTCTTCCACGTCCGGCGTCCACTCCTTGGTTTGCCGAATCTTTTCAATTAAGTCGGGATAATGTTCGTGGACATATTCCAGCATCTCCTTTTCAAACTTTCGCACCTCGTTGACCTCCAGGGGGTCTAGGAATCCTGCGGTTCCGCTGAAGATGGAGAGGATTTGGTCCACCACATCGTAGGGTTGGTAAATGTCTTGTTTCAGGAGTTCCGTCAGCCTTTGACCGCGTGCCAGTTGCCTTTGAGTGGCTTTATCCAGGTCGCTGGCGAATTGGGCAAAGGCAGCGACTTCGCGATATTGCGCCATTTCTAATTTCAGCCGTCCTGCTACGGCTTTCATCGCCTTGATTTGAGCGGCGCCACCCACGCGAGAGACCGAGATGCCCACGTTGATGGCGGGGCGGATGCCTGCGAAGAAGAGGTCGGGCTCCAGATAAATTTGCCCGTCCGTGATGGAGATCACGTTCGTGGGGATGTAGGCTGATACGTCGCCCGCCTGAGTTTCAATGATGGGCAGGGCGGTGAGGGAGCCCCCTCCCTTTTCGTCGCTCATTTTTGCCGCTCGTTCCAGAAGTCGGCTATGGAGATAGAAGATGTCTCCAGGGTATGCCTCTCTTCCAGGTGGTCGGCGGAGCAAGAGTGACAGAGTGCGGTACGCCTGGGCGTGCTTGGAGAGGTCGTCGTAAATAACCACAGCGTGCATCCCGTTGTCGCGGAAGTATTCTCCCATCGCACACCCAGCAAAGGGGGCGAGATATTGTTCCGCGGGGCTGTCCGTGGCGGATGCCACTACCACCGTGGTGTATTTCATCGCTCCAAAGTTTTCCAGAGTTTCCACCACCCGCCGAACACTGGACATTCGTTGACCAATGGCAACATAGATGCAATAAAGGGGATTACCTCCTGGCTCGTGAGTAGACCTTTGATTGATGATTGTGTCTATACAGATGGCGGTTTTTCCCGTTTGTCGGTCTCCGATGATGAGTTCCCTCTGCCCGCGACCGATGGGAATCATAGCGTCAATGGCTTTGATTCCTGTTTGCACGGGTTCTTTCACGGGCTGGCGCCACACTACGCCGGGTGCCTTCACTTCCACTCGGCGAAACTCTTTGGCAGGGATGGCTCCCTTATTGTCTATGGGTTGCCCCAGGGCGTTCACGACGCGCCCCAGCATCGCTTCTCCTACTGGCACCTGGATGATTCGGCCCGTTTCTCGCACGGGATCTCCTTCTTTTATCTCCTCGTCCGAGCCAATGATAATAGCACCGATGGTGTTCTCTTCCAGGTTCAGGGCAAGCCCATAAATGCCGTGGGGAAACTCCAGTATCTCTCCCATTTGACAGTCTGGAAGGCCATAGATGCGGGCGATCCCATCGCCTACCTGGAGCACGGTGCCCACGTGTTCCGTAGTCGGCTTGGTCTCAAACTTCGCCAGTTCTTCGGTCAGGATGCTTGTGATTTCTTCGGGTCGGATAGGCATAGTTTTCTCCTGTTCACCTCGCTTGTTTCAAAGCCTCAATGAAAATTTGTTCACGAAGCCTTCGCAGGGCTCCACCCAGCGAACCATCCAGAACGAAATCGCCATAGCGCACTTGAATCCCTCCGAGGAGGTTGGGGGCAAGGGAGAACTCGTAGACGATGCGCTTGCCCGTCTGGCTCTCTAATTTGCGGATCAGTTGCTTCAGCAAGTCGTCGGGGAGCTCCTGGGGCGCCAGGATGGTGATGCGCAAAACCCCTTCTGACTCTTCGCGCAAGCGCACGAACTCCCGATAGATCAACCCCAAAAGGGATTCTCGGCGCTTTTCCACCAAAAGCCGAAGGAGCCTCAAAGTGATGGGGCGCGCACGGTCTGCAAAGAGACGGTCAATCAACCCCAGTTTTCGCTCTCGCGACAGGGCAGGATTTTCCAGCGTGCGCTGGAGGTCTTCGCGCGTGGTGAGCAAGCGAGAGATGGCTTCCAGGTCCTCTTCCGCTTGCTGGATGGAATGTGTTGCCTTCGCCACATTCAAGACCGCTCGGGCATAGCGAGTGGCAACAGTGGCATCCATCATAAGGGTTTGACCTCCACGCTTTCAAGGAACTCTTCCACGAGGCGCCTCTGCCGGTCCGAGTCCACGCTCTCTTTCAACAGGCGCTCAGTCGCCAATAGGGTGAGTTCTGCCACGTGAGAGCGGAGTTCCACGAGCATTTTCTCTCGCTCGCGACTCATCTCTTCAGAGGCGCGCCGGCGGATTTCGTCTGCCTGGGTCCGCGCCTCCGCAAGCAGACGGTCACGAATTCCCTGGGCTTCCTTGAGGGCTTGCTGGATCTTTTCTCTGGCTTCTGCCTCGGATTGAGCCAGGCGCTCTTCATAGGAAGCCTTCAGCTCTTGCATCCGTGCCTTCAGGGTTTCTGCCTCCTGGTAGGTGGTTTCCAGATACTGGGTGCGCTCATCCAGAGCCTTCTTCAGGGGCACCAGAAACAGGTGGTGCACCGCAGGAAACATAAGAATGAGCGCCCCGATCTGGATAAGGGTATGCCGGAGGTCTATGCCCAACTGCTTGACGAAGGCGATTTCATTCCAGTGATGCACGACCTCCAGGGTGGAAAGCCACCAGAAAATGGCGGCCCCGATCCCTGCTTTTCCAAAAGCTAGGAGCCAACCGCGTCCACTCATAATCTATGTCTACGGCTCGGGGATACGTTCCTGAGTTAGGAACGTGGGCTCCCCTGAGGGGGTTGCAGGTTGGACGTATCCCGTTACCTGTCCCGGTGTCGCTTCGGAAAGGTCGGGAAGTTTCCCCTGCAAGGTTTGTGCTACAAGAAACAGAGAGAGGAGAAACAGAGATTCCAGAAAGGCGAGGGCTATGAGCATAGAGGTGAAAATCCTCCCGCTCAGTTCCGGTTGCCGCGCCATACCGTTCATCGCAGCGTTGGCGGCAATGCCCTGACCAATTCCAGCACCAAGGACGGCGAGCCCGATACCAAGCCCCGCCCCCAAGGCGATTCCCAAGATTGCTGTTCCCATCGTTTCGTTCATCCTCCTTAGAGATTGATGTGCTTTAGTGCGCGTGTTCCTCCTTGTGGGTGAGCGTCGCGAGGTACGCGCACGTCAGAATCGTGAAGATCATTGCTTGCACTAAGGATACCAAAACACCTAAAAGCAGTAAGGGCGTATGCCAGGGGACATCAAAATTTCCGATGCGGGTCATAGAGCCGAGGATAACGCCAATGGAGTGCTCTGCGCTCATATTCCCATACAACCGTGCGGAAAGGGAAATGTTCTTTAGAAGTTCGGAGATACCCTCTACAAATAGGAAGAGCAAAGCCATAGCAGGGACGGCCGTGAGCATCAACAAAGCCCGCAACAGGGGAGACTGAGGCAACGGCAGGCTGGGACCTAAAAAGTGCTTCACGTAGCCTAAAAGACCCTGGGAGCGAATCCCTTCATATTCCACATAAGCCATCACCGTAACCGCTGTGCCCAGCGTGATGCCAAATACGCTTGTGGGAGTGATGAGCCCCGTTAGCCCAAAAAGGTTCGCGAGGAGAATGAAAGTGAAAATCGTGAAAATAAACGTAACGTATTTCTTTCCGTGGGGACCAATCACGTCCTCACACAGCCTCTCACAGTAAAGATACAAAAACTCCAGGACGCGCGTGATGGGATTTCTTGGCACCATCTCCTTTGCTCCACGAGCCCCCACCACTCCCATCACCAGGATGAACCCATAAAGGATTGCCAGAAAAAACACGGGAGCCCACCACGCATACTCTGCGTGGGCTTCCGCAGCCGAAATAGGCACAAAGGTCATCCTCTCAAGAGTCATTCGGTTTTGGAAGGGGCATAGACTTCACCGAGTGCCCCGGCAATTAGCGCCAAGTATACCAAGAAATATCCACTCAGGAACGTCCAGGCGGGAATATACCCCATAGAATTCGTGAAAAATATCACAAACACAAAAATGGGCAATTTCGCCCCTTGGAGCATCAGCACCCGGGTTACTCCCACCATCGGGGGGGTTGAAGGGGATAGGGTGCGCCCCACCACGACCACCGTCGCCAGAATAGCCCCCGCCCCTAAAGTCATTCCCCCCAGCCAGCCTATCGTGGACCAGAAGCCCAGCCAAAAGTATATTACTAAAGAAAATAAAACCCCGAGGAACAACCCGAAGCGAAAGTACCTAAAAAAACTCTCCCTAAGTTCCATTTCGCGTGAGCCAGCGCAAAAGACGAAAGATTATCACCACCATAGACGCTAACCCCAACCCGATGCCTATTATCTCCCAGGCAGTCTGCCCTGTCGCTTTCGCAAGCCACCTCCCCAACCAGTATGCCACGAGAGGAACCACCACCAGCGCAATCCCCAGGGAAAGGGGAAGCCACGCCTGGCGAAATAGCGAAACATCCACCAGCGGTCCAGGAGAGAGAGATGGGGGAGGCTTGGGACGCCGAAACTCCCAAGGGGGCGGTTCTGGTAAGCCCCAACCGTTATCGGGAGTGTCCTCCTCAGGTTCGTGTTCCGGAGCAGGCACATCCCCAGTTTACCCTCGGCTGGGAAATTCGCCACAATAAACCCGTGATGCTCTGGTTGGGAGTTCTTCTGTTGGGCACGATTGTCCAAAGCCCCTCCCTCCTCGTCATTAGCAAACCTGAAGGACCCCTTTCGCCTCCCCGGCTATGCCCCAAATACCGTTGGGAATACCCGTTTCGGGTTCAAATAAGGGAATCCGAGAGCACCGGGGCTTCCGAATTGCGTTTTGAGGTCTACTGTCAGAGTGCCAAACGCCTTGCGGATGCGGAGGAAGTTTCACGGGCTCTTGCCAGGCTCTATGAGATTTTGAAGGAGCACCTTAAAGGGGAGCACCCACGCTCCTATCACCAGCGCATCTTGGTCTTCCTCACAGAAGGGGGCACTCCCGGCGGGGAGCAGGGCATCTTTGAGGGCCCAGACCTGCAGGGCAATCTCGTTTTGCAAAACACCATTTACATCTATCACCTGGAATCCTTTGCGGACCCGGTGGAAAAACTGCGGGAGGTTGCCCATGAATACGGGCATGCGGTTCTGCCACCCGTGGGGGGGTTTGAAGAACCCGAGCCTTGGGCAAACGGCTTTCTGGGCGAAGCCCTTTTCCTTTACCGGACTCTGGAGGAGCTGCATAAGGGCAAAGGGAGACCCGAAGATCTTTTTGGAGTGGATCCCTCCGCGCTGGCGGGATGGGTGAGCAGAAAGGTAGTTCCCCTTATGGATTCAATATGGCTGAAAGGGGTGAATGAGGCTGTGCTCTCCCAGAAAGGGGAGCGGGCGATGAAAGAATATGTCGGTCTGGTTCTCTACATAGCGGAGGCGTTTCCCGAGGCGCTTCCTCGCGCTCTTCGGCTGGGGGGCACTCACCCCCAAGACACACTCAGGGGTTTCTTTTTGGCTTTAGAGGAACGCCAGGAGTGGAAAGTAGCGGTGCCCGAGCGTCACAGGCAGGCTTCTGTTTGGCTTCCACTCCCACCCAAAGGAGAGTGGCAGGGGGCGAGGATCATCCAGCGCTCTGGCAAGTGGGTTCTTCTGAAGCCCCAGGGGGTAACGCTTAGCCTTCGCTTCCAACTTTAGGCGAGATAAAATGAAAGCCCCCCTTGGGGGAGAGGGGCTTTTCGGGGCGTGGAATCAGGGGTTTACCTTGTTCGCTTTCTGCGCAAAGCCACGAGCGAAAGCCCGGTGGCTAAGGCGAGTGCTGTGGCAGGCTCGGGAATCACAGAACCATCTATCCGAAGAGTGGTGGAAGTGTTGGCATTAAACCGGGCACCATCACTTATACGGCGAGACCACGAAGGGATACCCACCGCGGAGAAATAGATGGCAGACCAGTGGTTATCGTCGTTGGCGCTCCAGCGCATCCAGTATCTCCCGGGAAGCAACGTCACGTTGAAGGGACGGTCTACCCAGTGGGAGCTTTGAGGGTCTCCACTCTGGAAGTAGACGGCGGACGCAATAGGGGAGCTTTCATTGGGTGCGTTGCCCGTCCCATCGTCCGGGAACAGGGTTCCCGAGAAGCCCACTTGCCCGGGGTCCTGGACCGTCCATCCGTCCATTCCGATGGTGGTGACGTTCCAGCCAGGAGCAGGGACATCAAAGGCTTGGAACACAATCCATCCCTGAGCCACGTTCCTACCGGAAATGGTGCGCCCGATGCCGAACCCGCTGGCAGGTTGTTCCAACAGGAACGCCTGGCTTGTTGCGGGCATCAGAACTCCTGCCACAAAGGTCAGAAACAACCCTTCTCTTTTCCAGCACAGCATTGCATCACCTCCACTCGTTGCAAAGTTGCAGTGAGTAATCTCAGTATAGCACAAAATGGGAATCGTTGGGACAAGTTTTTTGAGGATAGGTGTTTTTTAACAAAATTTTAACAAAATATTTTGCGAAACCTTTGGCTTTCAGGCCTCTCACAAAAAGGACGGGGCTTTTTGAGTGAGGAGTTTGGGTTGGGATAGGCGCCGTTTTGGCAGTCAAACATAGTTCCAGGCTCTGTCCCTGAGGTAACCAGGTTTTAGCGTCCTATCAGGGCGGGCAGGGGGAGTGGAAAGGTGAGACCTAAGTTTAATCTTCCTATGGGGGGATTAATTTTTATCGTGGGGATTGATTTGATTTATGTGCCCACCCCTTAGGGCGCCGGATTGCCATCTCCATCCCCTTCGCAAAGGGGGGAGGTTTATATAAGACGTTTCCTTAGGGGTGGAAGGGAAGATGCCTTTGGGCGAGCCATCCGTTAGCCTTTCTGCACACCAGGACTTTTTCTGCGCTGGCAAGGAGTAAAAGCCCAAGGCACTTTTCCACCCTTCTCCCTGCACACGCTTGAATTCGCATGAGGGCAGTCAATGTATAATAACCAAGGAAGGCACTCCAGTGAAAATGAGTATTGAGCCGAATAACATCTATCAAATGGATTGTCGGGACGGAATGCGTCTTTTGTCCGACGAGACAGTAGACCTGATTGTTACCGATCCGCCGTTTGCTATTGATTTTCGTGCCCGACGAACCAATTATAACCGGACGCCTGAGCGTGTGTTAGAAGGCTACAACGAAATCCCTGTGGAAGAATATTATGAGTTTACGCTTTCCTGGATGCGAGAAGCCTATCGCGTGCTGAAGAGTTCAGGCAGTATGTACGTGTTTTCGGGATGGAATAATCTTCGTGATGTCTTAAATGCCTTAGATGCACTTGGCTTTGAAGTGGTCAACCATATTATTTGGAAGTATCAATTTGGTGTTTATACGACCCGTCGCTTCGTGACATCTCATTATCATTGTCTTTATGTCTGCAAAGATGATCGGCAGAGACGCTTTTACCCTGCCTCGCGCTTCTTGTCTACTGCCCGTGATGCGGAGGGACGCAGTCGGCGGTATCAAGATATGGAGGATGTATGGGTTATTCCACGCGAATATTGGAATGGAGATATAAAGACTCCCACGAAACTGCCCTTTGCGCTGGTTGAAAAGATTTTACACTATTCGTCAGAGGAAGGAGACCTCGTACTTGACCCCTTTTTAGGTTCAGGACAAGTTGTCATAGTTGCTAAGCAAATGGGTCGGCAATACCTGGGCTTTGAGATTGTGCCCGAAATTTACCAGTTTGCTTTGCGACGCCTGGAGGAAGGAGTTTACCGTATCAAAACAGAGTTCGCAGGCAGATCTTCATTACCACTGGAGTGAACTTTTAATAATGGTTTTTGAGTAGTGGGGTGTGTTGCAGAATTTCGCGCGCGATGCGACGGCTAACCAATTCACTGTCAGAGGGGTTATCTAAAGCGGAAGGCACATCAATTTTTATAAGATACTCCGGGTGGCTTTGGATAAATTCGCGGAGGGCTTTGTAACGCAAAACAATGGCATCTTTGACTCGTTTGATGGCGTTTACTCCTGAAACGAGATCCGGGTCAGCGTAAGCAATACCTATCCTATGCAGAACAAAAAGTGTGGCAGTATCCCACATCGTTTCTGTAGATTCGCCGAGTGTGTTAATTAGCCTGATATCCCCTTGTAGCGTAAAGTGCCCTTTCACCGAAAAGCCTCCCTCAGGAATGCGTATGTCTAATCGCTTTTCTTGGATTCCTACATCTTGACCATCAATACTCACTGCACGCAAAGCGGCTGTTAAAATGACCTCCAGGACACCCCCGACAACAAATCGGTTTTCGCGGATGCTGGTTGCAAACCTTTGAAGTAGATGTTTGAGGGCGACCTCCAGGTCCGCTTTCAGGAGTTCGTTGGTTTCTACCGATCGCTTGAGTATTTGAAACGCGGAGCGCTCTTTTGCGAAGCAAGGCATTCAAACATTTTACCGTTGGTGGAAGCGTGGGGGGATCCCTCAGTCACCCCTTTTAGGGCGGGTTTTCCCTCGTAGCTCGTGAAAAGGCTCAATGGCTCCTGAAGACTTAGAAAAGGGAGCGCGCCCCTATAGGGTTGTGGGGTACCCTAAAATTGGTGAAAGGGATAGTCATTGCAGGAGGATTTGGCACTCGTCTTCGCCCGCTTACCCTCACGCGTCCCAAGCCCCTTATGCCTTTGGTGAATGCCCCTCTTCTGGAGTATCAAATTTATTACTTGAAGTCGGCGGGAATAGAAGAGGTCTGCTTTGCCACGAATTATCTTGCGGAAGAAGTGGAGAAGTTCTTTGGGGATGGGTCGGCTTATGGTGTCCGTCTCCTTTATGCGCGGGAGGAAGAGCCTCTGGGTACCGGAGGCGCCATTCGCAATGCCTTTGAGGCATTCCCCGAAAAAGATGATTGCGTTATTTTCAATGGAGACACCATCCACGCCTTCAAAATTTCAGAGATTATAGACCTGCATCGCAAACGAGGCGCTGAAGTTACCCTCACCCTGAAAGAGGTCCAGCGACCCCATCCTTATGGCATTGTGCCCCTCAGTTCGGATGGGCGCGTGCTTGGCTTTTTAGAGCCCACAGACGAACAGAAACGTTCGTTGAGCCATTCCGCAGAAGGGGGAACCGACTTTATCAATGCAGGGCTTTATGTCATCTCTCGCGAGGTGCTGGAAGCCTTCCCCAGGGGTCCTTCCAGTGTGGAGCGGGATGTGTTTCCTGTCCTTATCCGTGAAGGAAAAAAGGTGTTTGGCTGTGTGCAGAAAGCCTTCTGGATAGACATTGGCCGTCCTTCCCAATATCTGGAGGCGGTTCGTGCGGTCGTCAAAGGCTGGGTGCCTTCTCCTCACTCTATTTCCCTTATGGGCGACTCCGTCCTCTCTCCCTCCGCCAGGGTGGAAGAGGGAGTGAAGATAGAGGATGCGAGTGTCGTGGGAGCAGGGGTGAAAGTGGGAAAAAATGCTTTCCTCAAGTCCTCCGTTGTTCTGGATGGGGCGGAAATCGGGGAAGGTTGCCGACTGGAAAGGAGCATCATCGGGGAAGGGTGTGTTCTGGGGGCACACTGCCACCTGCGTGAGTGTGTCCTCGCTCCGGGGACTCACTTGCCTGATTTCACCCTCGCTGGCAATTTGGGATGAACCTGTAAGAATAGCGCTTGGGGGGCCCCCCCCCGGAGAGTTTCGGCGTTTTAGGTCCCTTTTGGGCAGGCGGGGGTTGCTGTCAGGCAAGGGGGGATAATCAAGTAAACTTGAGTTGTGGATGTCCCTTTTGTGGATTTGCGTGCCCAGTACGAAGAGGTGCGGCAGGAGCTGGAGCCTGCCCTGCTGGAGGTTTTGGCGAGTGGGCAGTACACGCCCGGGGAACACGTCCGCAGGCTGGAGGAAGAGATAGCCACTTATTGCGGATTGCGTTTTGGGGTCGCCTGCAACAGCGGTACGGATGCCCTTCGGATGGCGCTTCAGGCAATGGGGATAGGCAGGGATGACGAGGTCATCACCACTCCTTTTACTTTCGTGGCAACGGTGGAAGCCATTTTGCAGAACGGGGCGAGACCCGTTTTCGTAGACATCCATCCGGACACATTCAACATCAATGTAGAGCAGGTGGAGAAAGCCATTTCTCCTCGCACGAAGGCGGTCCTCCCCGTGCATCTATTTGGACAGCTGGCAGAGATGGAAGCGCTTCAATCGGTAGCGGAACGCTACGGAATTATGATATTGGAGGATTCTGCTCAGGCTATTGGGAGCACGCGCCTGGGTAAGCCTGCAGGCTCGTGGGGAACCGCGACCGCTCTCAGTTTTTTCCCTACCAAGAACCTGGGCGCTATGGGAGATGCGGGGATGGTCTTGACGAACGACCCCAAGGTTGCAGAAATATGCCGAAAGTTATGCGTCCATGGTGCGGGGGATTCTCCCTATGTTTATGACTATATCGGCTACACCAGCCGAATGGATGAAATCCAGGCGGTCGTCCTGCGGGTGAAGTTTGGGAGATTGGAGGGGTGGACTTCTGCGCGTCAGGCGAATGCGAGAGTATACAATCGTGCCCTCCAGGGGACGGAGGTTCAGATTCCTTATGTTCTTCCGGAAACTACCTGCCATACCTACCATCAATACACGATCCGCACACCCCGAAGGGATGAATTGAGGCGATACCTTGCCGAGCACGGAGTGATGTCTCAAATTTATTATCCTTTGCCTTTGCACCTGCAACCCGCTTATCGTTTTCTGGGCTATCAGGAGGGGGACTTCCCCGAAGCGGAACGCGCCGCTCGGGAGGTCCTTTCTCTGCCCATCCACCCCCATTTGAGCGCCGAGCAGGTGGAGTACGTGGCGGATGTGGTCCGCCATTTCGCTACTGCCAGAGCAGGAGTATGAATTCTCCCTTGCGCGTTCGGCTCCTCGCCATTGACCTGGACTTCACCCTCCTGGATAAAGAGCGGGCGATCCCGCCCAAGAACGCAGAAGCCCTCCGCAGGGCACAGGAAAGGGGAATTCAGGTGGTGCTTTGCAGTGGAAGGGTGGCATCGGGAATGAGGCTTTATGCAGAAGAGCTGGACTTATCAAGTCCCCTCGTTTCCTGTAATGGTGCCTATGTGGTTACCGAGACAGGCGAAGTCCTTGCGGACCATAGAATTCCCCTAAGCTTTTCTCGACAGGTGCTTTTGTTTTGCAAGAAAAATGGTTTCTCCGTGAACGTTTACGCAGATGATACGATTCACCTGGTGGAGGATGGGGAATGGTCTCAGAAGTATCTTCGACGGGTTAGAAGAGCCAACGTGCGATGGGTGGGTTGGGAACAGATGTTGAATTTGAATCCCAATAAGATTATTCTCTTGTCGGACCCTTTGACCATCCGCGACCTCTATGAAGAGTTTTCCTGGCACTTTCGGGATGCGGAGGTCTCCGTCTGGATTTCGGAGCCGGAATATCTGGAATTCATTAGTGGGGCTTGCGATAAAGGAACCGGCTTGCGATGCGTGGCTGAGTACCTCGGGCTTCGCCCCGAGGAGGTCGCCGCTATCGGGGACTACTATAATGACCTTCCTATGCTGATGTGGGCAGGGCATTCTTCTGCGGTAGGCAATGCTCCGCCGGAAGTGAGGGAGAAGGTGGACCTCGTCGTCTCCCACCACGAAGAAGGAGGGGTTGCTGAGTACGTGGACTTTTTGTTAAAGGAGAGGGAGGGCTAAGGCGAATGGGAAGCGGATCTCTCTGGCAAGGCTGCGGGGTTTTCCCACAGGGGAGGAAACCTTTGGCGCCTGATTCGTCTATAATGTGAAGGAAATTGCCCGTCCTGGTTTGCCTCGGCGGGCAGAGGAGGATTCTATGGTGAATCACGTGTTGAAAGATCTGGTTGCTTTGGTAATCACTGGGTTGGCTCTCGGCTCCCCACTTTTGGCAGGAGTTTTGGTCGTGACCAGCCCTGTGGATGGAGCTTTTGTGGGGGGCACCACCACGATCAACTTTCGCATTGAGGGAGGGGTGCTGGAGGTCACGGTACGAGCCAGAATTACCCCCCAGGCAGGAGGGGAAGCAACCACCTTGACCACTCGGGTGATCCCGGATGCCAAGGGTCGTGCCTCTGGCTCTATGACGTGGAATCCCTCTCGCTCCTTCCCCGAAGGTCTTTACACGATAGAGGTTTCTGCAGAAGAGCCCGGGAACCCTTACAATACGGTGACGATCACGGTGACTCTGGACCGTAAGGAGCCACGGTTATTGGACTTTTCACCCCAACCCGGCACTTTTTTGAGGGCCACGATTCGCATCACGGCGGAGATCCTGGAGGCGAATATGGAAGAGTGGAGGGTTACGGTGAATGATGAGGACATTCCCAATAACACAGGTACGGGTAACACAATAGATATCCTGTGGGACCCCAGCAATATAGAAGAGGACGGTCCTCAAACTATCAAGATAAAGATGAAGGACCGAGCGCAAAACGAGGCTACGCAGGAGATAGAGGTTTTTCTGGATCGGGAGCCTCCCCAGATCAATGTTCTTTTCCCGCGTTCCAATCAGTCTGTTAGACCGAACACGGTGCTGGGGGTAACCTTTGACGTCGTGGACTCGCGGTCTGATTCTGTGGACGTGATGGCAATCACGGTGGAACTGCGGGATATGTCCGATAACCTTATCCGTCGCGTCGCCCGAATGAGGTATCGTGAGGTAAGCGATACCACTGCGCGGTGGGAAGGGCGGGCGCTGGTGCGTTTGCCTGGCAATGTCACTCAGTTTCAGTTGGTCATCACTGCCATTGACAAGGCAGGCAATCCAGCCGTTGTCCAACGCGTCCCGCTTGTTGTGGGAAGAAGGCGTTGAGATTTCAAGAAATCACATAGCACACGGAGGAACGGAAGGAAAGAGATGAGATGGTTTGGAATCTGCACTTGGGCGTTCCTGCTTGTTCTGGCAGGTATCCCCAACAGTTTCGCTCAAATTCCTGATTTGATGAGTTTCTTTGAGATGGGCGGGCGAGGCGCTGGAATGGGGGGCGCTCTCTATTCCAATGCTACCGATGTCAGCGCATCCTATTGGAACCCCGCAGGGCTTCGGTGGGTTCGCCAGGCGAGTGGGGAATTCAATTTCCGAAATCGCCCCACTACCGATACGCGCCTCACAGGCACCTTCATCAATCCTGACCGCGAGGGGAGGGTGGGCTATGGTTCTGAAGCCTTCACCTTTGCGGGCATTGCCTATCCTATGAAAAACGGCACCCTCGGATTTAGTTTTGCGGTAGGGGGATATGCAAGGGAGTTTGCCCGAAATGACGGTAACCTCTCCAGCGGTGACCCCGGCGACCCCACCTTCGTCGATCGCCAGATTGAACTCCTTCGGGTCGTCACGGAGTTTTACACCCTCGCCTGGGGCACGGAGCGTGGCTCTCTTGGCTTGGGAATTGGCTTGGTGGCGGCGAGGCAGTCTGTTTCGGAGCGAGTGCTCATCAGAACCATTCCCGGCGGAACGGGCGACCCCATTGAAACGTCTACGGATTTCTCGGACTCCGCCGTGGGGTTTGGCGGAATTGTGGGCATTCAATATGCCCCACCGGAGGCAAACTACTCTGTGGGAATTAGTTATCGCACCGAAATTGACCTGGATACCGAAGGGGCTATGAGCCTTTACACCGATAAGGTGCCTGCCAGGATTCAGGGAGGGGTTGTGTGGAGAGTGGATGGGCTTCGGGGTGGCGAAGATTATCTTATCGGAGGCATTGATGCCGCTTTCTTTCCAAAAACGAACGAAAGCAGAGTGCTTAGCCGGGATGACCAGTTTACGGGAGGAGTGGGCTTGGAGTATAATATTGCCCAACCCTTCGGCTATATCCCTGTTCGCTTTGGTTACCGCGGAGTGGAAAAAGCGGCGAGTGGATTCAGCGATCGGAACGTCTTTACCTTTGGAGTAGGCTATCGCCCTCATAAGGAAGCCTATGCGATAGACCTCAGTTTCGCCACTGGCTCAGGCCAGCGCCGACCTGACGTGATGCTTTCAATGTCCTTCTTGATTGGAGGTTAGAAAACGTGAGACAGCGACAAGTGCATATCCCAAAGTTGAGGCTCTCTCTGTCCCAGGTGATGCCCTGGGTCCTCTTTGCCTCGCTTGCCCTTGCAGGGACTTTCGTGCCCCTCCAGCAATGGCGGACGAATTATGAGCAAGCCCTTGCTCTGGCTAAACGCGGGCAATGGGCGCAAGCACGGCAACATTTTCTGGAAGCGATCAAAGAAAAGCCTGAGGACGAATCTGGGCCCGTGTACGTGGGGGGAAGCGTTACCGACCGCCGACCCTGGAGAGCCGGGGCACCTTACTCCCCTAATTTTGGAGCGGCCTATTGCGCCTTTAAGTTAGCCGCTGAAGCTCGCACCCCCGACGAAAGGAATACGTGGCTGAAGCAAGCCATTCAGGAATTTGAAAAACTCATCAACTCGGGCAAAGTGAGCGTAGAAGCCCTCCTGTTCCTTGCTGCGGCGCACTCGGCGGACAATAACCTCCCCGCCGCAGAAAAAATCCAACAGCAATTGGTAGCCCTGGACCGCCGGAAAGCCACCCGCGTGGACCAGGAAATCATTGAGTTCAAAGACCTCCGCGTTATCCGACAGGCTGAAATCCCATCCACGGGATCCCTCCCGCTCCCCGACGTCACCAGCCCCCTGGGCATTGTTCCCGTATTGGATTATAAGTTCGCCCTTCTCATTGGAAATGCGCAGGGCTCTCAGCAAACGTCCGCCCACAACGACGTGGACCTCCTGAAAGAAGCCCTGACCAAGTACGCGGGATATGCGGAATCTAATATCGTGACCTTGAAGGACTCCACCGCACAGTCCCTCCTCTCCACTGCGGAGGCGCTTGCCCGTCGCCTCCCCGATAGCGCCGTGGTCTTCATCTTTTTTGCAGGGCAGGCAACTCACGACCCCCAAACGGGCACGGATTATCTTCTGGGAACCAATACCCAGGGACCAAAAGCCTATGACCAAATGCTTAAAAAGTTAGACCTTTTCCAGCCCTTTGTCCAGAGAGGAGCGACGGTATTTTGTTTCTTCCAGGTGGATAGGGAAATGGTGGCGCGGGGGAAATACTTCGGATTGGAGATCCCGAGGGTGGGACGCATTGCCCAATGCTTCGGCTGTATGCCGGGAGAAACCGTCTTCAGTACCGTTTGGGGAGATAAGCCCCAAGGGGTTTACGCTCTGGCTATTGTGGAAGTGCTGAAGGAGTGGAAAAATAACCGCATCCCCGTGCACGAGTTCGCCTGGGCTGTCTTTGATAAGGTGCGGGGAAGCCTGGGGCGGAATGCGGGAGGCGCCCAAACCCCCACTTTGCCCGTGCTGGTGGGAATGGGAGCGACCGCTACCTTCTAAACCTTCAGGGAAAACCGAACATAAAAGCGTGGCACTGGAACTCACAGAAAAGGAAGTGAGGGGGCTTTTGGAAACGCTCGCCGAAGAACTGGCAGAGCGATACATTCACGACGCCCTTCTCCCTACCCTTGCCCACCTGGTGAACATCCCCCACCCCGAAAAAGAGGCTGTCCTGGAAGCCCTGGAGAACCCTGAAAAATCATTTCGCGCTTTCCTGGTGGGATATGGGGCAAGGAAAAATTTTGGTGCAGACCAGGCAACGCTGGCGAGGGCTTATGGCATCGCAATGAATGACGTGATTCAGCGAGGCTCCTTTGAGGCTTTTCTGCAAAGAGCCGATGAAGACGAACTCTATTCCGCCTTTGAAACCGTCTGGACAAGCCAGGGACAAAAATCACCCGAGCGCTTCCAGCCGTTGCTTAATGGATGCACCGGGTTAGCCTTTGAAATCTACCGGCAGGACAGTGTGGGAAATGTCTTCGGATGGGTGCGCGACCGCGTGCGTTTCACCCGACACCTGGAGCCTATCTTCTATCGCTTGAAGGAGATAAAAACCTTTGGCCCCAAACTATCTTCGCTCTTTTTGCGTGACTGCGTGCTCCTTTATGACCTGGAAAGACACATTATTCCCGCCGAGCGTTTCCATGCCCAGCCCGTCAATGCTGCCGTGCGTTTTCTGGCGCCCTTTTTCGTCCCCGAAGCCCGCGATGCCAAGTTGGCAGATTGGGTGCTTGCGGGCAAGGTTGCCAAGTACACCCGCCTGATGGGAATAAGTGGAACTCGCTTCAATGCAGGATGCTCCTATCTGCTGGCACGAATGGTGCCGGAATTTGGAGGGGTGAAAGGAGCCATCAAGCACATCGTGGAATCGCTCGCCGCTTAGCCCCTGAAACCTCAATCCAACTTGAGGAGGCGCGAGGCGCTCTCCATATCCTTGTCCCCCCGCCCGCTTATGTTCACCACCACCAAGGAGTCCTTGCCAAACTCTAACTTTTTCAAAAGAGCCACCGCGTGCGCCGCTTCAAAGGCAGGGATGATGCCCTCCTTTTGGCTCAGCCAGACAAATGCCTCCAGGGCTTCTTCATCCGTGACGGCGTGATACTCCGCGCGCCCCGTCTCCTTCAGGTAGGCGTGCTCAGGACCTACCCCCGGATAATCCAACCCTGCCGATAAAGAATGCGTGGGGAGGATCTGCCCCTCTCCATCTTGCAACAGGTAGGAGAAAGCCCCGTGCAAGACGCCCGGCGTCCCTGCGCACAGGGGCGCCGCATGCCTGCCCGTCGTCAAGCCTTCCCCCCCTGCCTCCGCACCGATGAGCCTCACCCCCGCATCCCCATAAAAAGGATAAAAGAGTCCGATGGCGTTGGACCCCCCTCCCACGCATGCTATAAGGGCATCCGGAAGCCTCTGCTCTTTCTCTAAAATCTGCTCCCGGGTTTCTTCCCCTATCACCTTCTGAAACTCACGCACCACCAAGGGATAAGGATGAGGCCCCACACAGGAACCAATCACATAGTGTGTCGTGTTCACATTCGTCACCCAGTCGCGAATAGCCTCGTTGGTGGCGTCCTTCAAGGTCCGCGTTCCACTTCTTACCGTCCGCACCTCCGCCCCCAGGAGCTTCATCCGAAAAACATTGAGTTGTTGCCGATGGACGTCTTCTTCCCCCATATAGACCACACAGGGAAGCCCCAGCATCGCACACGCCGTCGCGGTAGCAACCCCGTGCTGGCCCGCACCCGTCTCCGCAATAATGCGTTTTTTCCCTATTCGCCTGGCGAGAAGGGTTTGTCCGAGGGCGTTGTTGAGTTTATGCGCCCCCCCGTGGCACAAATCTTCGCGCTTGAGATAGACTCGAAACCCCAATTCCTGGGAAAGCCGAGGAGCAAACGTGAGCGGGGTCGGGCGCCCGATTGTGTACGTGTAGTGGTATCGCAATTCTTGCTGAAATTCGGGGGATGCCCACGCTTCCTGAAAGGCGGAATACAACTCATCCAGGGCGGGAATCAGGGTCTCGGGAACGTATCTCCCACCATAGATTCCGAAACGCCCATCAAGGGTAGGAAGGTCCATTAAAGAAGATTATGCGATAATGCCCCTCCTTTTATCTGCTACCGCCTCTCGGAAAGGAAGTCCTTCAGGAGTTTGTGATAACATAAGGAAAGAAATGCGAGTCGTCCTGTGTAAGTTTTGTGATTATGCCTGTCGGGTGGACGGAGGGAAGGGGTGCCTTATTGGAATGTTTGATACCATCGGGGGGATGCGCTTCCCCCTCCGACATCCTACCTTCTTCATCGCCGTGGAATTTGAGTTTGACCCCTTTGAAGGGGGGAAGGAAGCCGAAATTCGCATCGTCCTCATTGATGAAGACGGTAAGGAACTTATGGCAGTGGAGGGAAGATTCCTGATACCCAAAAGCCCCGACGGAAGACCTGTTACCCTTTTTGAAACCTTCCGCGTGGATGGGTTGGAGTTTCCCCGTCCCGGTCCCTATCGCCTGGATGTCCATTATCACGGTACGCCCGTGGCAGAAGCACGCCTTACCCTCATCCAGGGACCTCCCCCTACTCTCCCTCCACCCTTCCCCCCAACCCCATAATATGCCCCTCAAAATCTTTTCTCGCCTCAAAGAACGCCTGGATGCCCTCTTCTCCCGAGGGCAAGTGGATGAAAAGTTTTTTGAAGACCTGGAAGAAGCCCTCCTCCTTGCTGACACGGGTCCCGTAGAAACCGAAAACCTCTTGAGGGAACTCCGGGATTACCCCCGAAAACACCCCGATGGAAACCAGCCCGAAAACCTCAGGCGCGCCCTTCTGGAACTCATCCGAAAAAGACTTGCAGATGCGGAAGGAACCCTGAGCGTGCCCGAACATCCCCCCGCCGTGTATCTTTTCGTGGGAACCAACGGCTCCGGTAAGACCACCACGGTGGCGAAACTCGCCCATCGCCTGAAAAAAGCGGGGAAATCGGTCCTGCTCGCAAGTGGGGATACCTTCCGGGCGGGAGCCACCGAGCAAATCCAGGTGTGGGCGGAACGCCTGAACGTGGAGGTCATCAAAGGGGCACCCAAAAGTGACCCCTCGGCCGTCATCTTCTCCGCAATAGAATCCGCACGCGCTCGAAACATAGAGTACGTCCTTGCGGATACCGCAGGACGCCAGCACACGCGCCTCGGTCTTATGGCGGAATTGGAAAAGGTCCTCCGCGTGACCTCCAAAGCCCTCGGGCGAGACCCCGATGAGGTCCTGTTGGTGCTGGATGGGCACACGGGGCAAAACGCCCTTCGGCAGGCAGAGGAGTTCGCAGGTCTCCGAAAAAAACACGCCCACCATCACCCCGAGTCCTCGCCTCCCCTTAGCATTACAGGGCTCGTAGTCACCAAAATGGATGGCTCCGCAAAGGCTGGCTTCCTGCTGGGCATTTATGAGCGCCTCGGCGTCCCCATAAAACTCCTGGGAACGGGCGAAACACTGGACGACTTGCACGATTTCCGCGCCGACGAATTCGCCCGAATGCTCGTGGGACTGACGTAGATGAGGACCCCGTCTTTTTCTTCTTGCCAAAACTTCTCCATTCCCATTTTCCTTGTATGTCTCACGCTCCTCGTGCCCCTATGGGCTTGTCAATCCAGGCGTGTCCCAATGCCCGAAAAGCCTGTTTATCCCCTTTTCCTCCCGGAGGGGGATGCCCAATGGTTGAAAGAAATCGCAGAGGGGTTTCGGCAGAGCGCCCAGCAGTTTGGGGCAGAGGTTCTCATCCTCCGCTATTCCGCTCCTGCTCCGGATGCCATCCTGAAGGTGGGTGAGGGACGCGCCTCCTGGGGGGTCCCCTGGTGTGTGGTGTTTCGCAGAAAAAAAGAAGTCGCGCCCGTGGTCTCTACTCTCAGCGAACGAGGCATAGGGGTGATCACTATTGGCGCAGACGACCCCGCTACCAATCGCATCGGGCATGTGGGAGATAACACCCACCGGTGGACTCACCTCTGGAGGGTGCGTTCCCGCCAGGTTTTCCCCCGGGCACGCAAGTTCCTCTTCCTCTTTGGGGATTTCCCCATCAAGGACGAACGGATCACAGGCGAAGTCATCGCAAGGTCCAATCAGGGCACCGCTTTTGAAGCGCGTTTTGCCACTTTGGGAACGGTCAGGGAAGAAGATGCCCGCTGGTGTGAGGTGATCGTCGCAGTGGGGAGGGATGCGGTTCAGTTCAGCGAAAAGTCCTTCCCGCGCCCCCTTTTTCCCGTGGATGTGGATGACCGCACCCTGGAAAGCGTGGCACAGGGAAAGATACCGTTCCTTCTATCTCCACGGACCTTTGAGTATGGCGTTCGTGCCTTTCGCCTTGCCAGAGAGTATTATTTGCAACGCACCCTGGAAAGACCCGTGATCGCTCTGGAACCCTACGAAGTGGATGCCACCTTCGTGGAAGAATACAAACACAGGCGCTACCAATTACCTCCGGTGCCTGCTCCTGCTGAACCCTCAAAATGACCGTTCACGTAGGCCTCCTGCTCCTTACCATAGAGATACCCTCGGCGATGAGCCTCAAAGACAAACGGCGCGTGCTGAGAAGCCTTATGGAGCGTGCCCGCAGGGAACTCAGGGTGAGCATCGCAGAGGTGGGGTTTCAAAACAGCCTCCGCTCCGCCACCCTTGCATTGGCTTTTGTGGGCAACTCCCGGGCAGTCATTGAGAAAGCCCGGGCAGAAGCAGAGCTCCTTCTCTCGGACGACCCCCGGGTGAGCACCCTGGAAGTCTCCTGGGAATGGCTCTAAACTTTTTCCTACGGGAAAAGGGGGAAATCACCAAAACCTGTCAATAATACTGGTTTTTTATCCCCCCAAAAAAAAAGTGACAATTTTTGGAAAAGCGTGTTATAATCCAACCATTCAAGGGCTAAGCCCTAAACCTTTGCAAAGGAGGAAATCTATGCTGCAAAGAATCGTAATAGCCAGTGCGTGCGCTGTTCTCGCTCTTGGCGCCTATGCCCAGTGGAACGAGCAAGGAGATGCTCCTGAAGCACCAAGCTTTCAAGGCACGGGTTCAGGCCCCCTCTCCACCATTATGGGTACCATTTCCTTTGCAGGCGATGGTGATGCCTATCTCATCCGTATCGTGGATCCCTTGAACTTTTCCGCAACCACGACAGGAGGAGCCACGTTTGACACCCAACTCTTCCTGTTCCGTTCGGATAACTTCAACGGGGTTCTCCACAATGATGACAACCCGGGTGGAGGCCTCCAGTCCTACATTGGAAACGCCTATCCTGTAAACCCGGGAGGCATTCCCTGGGGGACGTGGGCGCCTGCGAACCTGCCGGTAGGCGACTACATCATCCAGATCACGGCATACAACCGAGATCCCCTGAATCCAGCGAGTGCTCTGATCTGGGCTAACTCCCCTTTCGGCCAGCAGAGGACGCCCGATGGTCCCGGTGCTCCCGGTCCCGTCAATTCGTGGACAGGTACTCCAGCGGCCACAGGCACCTACACCATCTTCTTCACGGGTACTGAGGGCGTTCCCGAGCCTGGGACGCTCCTTGCTCTGGGAGCGGGTGTGGCGTTGCTCCTGGCGCGACGGCGCAAATAAGCACTGGTTCAACAACTGAGGAAACGAAGGGCGACCCAGAGTGTGGGGCGCCCTCTCCTTTTTATAGGGTTTATAGGGCTCCAGGGACAAGGGGTAGCCAGGCGGCGCCCCTTTTCTCATATACTAAGACCACATTGGTAAGGGAGCGGGCAGGGTTAATGAGAAATGTGCCTTTGTAGTACAGGGCAGTGGAACTCCCTCCATCAAAGGCAAGGGCATCCCTCACACCGAGTGCCTTCATTGCAGAGGCGAGTTGGTTGAGTTGAACCTGCTCCTTGGTCAGGAGGAAGACGAGTTTGTTGCCGGGCTTTATTCCCACTGCGGTACGGCGGGCGCGCGCCCAGATGCGCCTGTCTTTAAACCCTTGAGAGGCGGGATTGATGGTGGTCTTGCCTGCGGTGAGGATGCGTATCCCCCCACGCAAGCCGAAGCGGTAAAGCGTCCAGTCCACGGGCTGTCCCCGCTTGGAATCCAGGATCCCCACGCGATTGTAATAATCTATGACGAGGGCACTCCCCCGGTGTCCCTCTGCATGCTGTTGCCCTTCAATCACGATGTCTGCCACGGGAGTTTTGGTTCTGGGATCAAAAAAGGTTCCGCAAATGGCGACGGTGGGCTGGGTCCGCCGGATGAGGGAGGGGAAGGATTCTGCCTTTCCCCTGGCATAAGAGACGGCGCCCGTCACCTTTACGTTTTCCGAGTTGAGGTCCACCGTCACCACATAAAACCACGCCCCTGCGAGTTTGAGTTTCTCGCAGGCGACGTGTAGGGGGAAACAGGGCAAGGCGAAGAGGAGAGCCAAGCAGGTGAAGGGACCACGCAGGCACATACCAGGATTTATTTCGGCAGATTATGACGCGGGATGCACCCAGAGATGCTGAGTGATTTCAGGACCTACGGTCAGGGAGCGCCCTCCCACCTCTAAGTGCATCAGTTCCATCAAGGGGTTTTTCCCTTTAACCGTAAAGGGGGTGCCCGGCAGAAGCCCCACTTCTTCCAGAAACCTCAGGAATTCGTAACTTTCATTGGTGATTTTGACGAGGCGAACCTGCGAGCCAGGAGCCACGGTAGAGAGTTGGTGGGTTTGGTCATCGTGATCGGGATCAATGGGACTGCCGTGGGGGCAAGTTTGGGGACGGTTGAGTTTTTCATAGATGAGTTCCACGACTTCAGGGGTCACATAGTGTTCCAATTTGCACGCGAGTTCGTGCACGTTGTTCCAGGGAAGCCCCACGACGTCTACCAGAAAGCGTTTGAGGATGCGGTGCGTTCGGGTGAGTTGTTTTGCCAGGCGCTCTCCTTTAGGGGTGAGCTGGACGTGCTTGTAAGGGGTGTGCCTTACCAATCCCATTCGGGCTAACTTTTTAACCATTGTGCTTGCGGAGCCTGGGGACACACACATATAAGAAGCGAGTTTTCCGATCGTTACCGGCTCCCTGCATTCCTCCAGACGGTAGATGCCCTCCACATACTCCTCCACGATTTCGGTAACATTTCGCTTTGTCTTTTGGTTATCCCCGGGTCGGCAACTGGGCGGAACTTTTAAGGCGAGATCCCTGGAAACCATAAGGGAAATTATACCCTTAGTTGTTGCGTGGGGGTTCTTCCAGGAAGGTGAGGTCTAAAGGAGTGGAAGGGTCGTTTTCAATGCCGTGAATGATGGCGATGTAGATCTTGCCAGCCTCCAGAACCACGCCGGGCTTGGTGAGAAGGACTCCCTTCCGGAGGTCCGCAATTTTAACTTCAAAGTCATAGGTTCCCGCCGCCATGGTCAGCACTTCTTGCTCCCCGAAATCTAAATCTTCTATGAGGGGGGTGGGGCGTGAGGCATCCCAGAAATCAATTTTGGGTGTTTGGGTGCCCGCTTCACGGGCAAAGGCGTGGAACACATAAACACGGGCGTTGGAGCCCGAAGGGGTGCGTCTCGCAACCTGAAACGAGACGAGGCGAGCAGGAGGCTGAAGACTTCCAGGATTAAACAAACCTATCGCGAACACGTGGTGGTCCTGATCCTGTCTTTTTTGAACCACAATGGCGTCTACCTTATTGGTGGTTCCCGCTTCGCGAGCAATAAAGAAGATGAGGTCTTCAGATTGCCGGGTGTCTACGTCCGCGCGGAAAAAATCGGAGGAACTCAAATAGGCGAGGTTAGGCGAAATGAGTTGCTCTCCCTTCACCCCTCCTTCATCAATAAAGAAGTCCACCCCTGCGAGGTCGGGGATCAGATTCGTAAATCTGTAGAAAAAGTCCTCCACCCTTAGCCCTCCCTGACAGGCGGTGCCCAGGAGAAGTCCAACAGCCAAGCCGTATTTCAGGAACTTGAGTTTCACGATATTGATGCTCCTTCCTTGCAAAAGATAGACGAAGAAGTATACCGCGTGGACATCTCGGAAGGGCGGATTATCCCGGGTAGGACGAAAGACTCGTTTTTATACGGGGGGATACCCCCCTATCTAAGGGCTTTCCTCGGGGCGCTCGGGGATCTTTGCGGTGCCATAAACTGCAAGAACCCCATCCCGTATCTCCACGCGGGAAAGTTGAAGGGCGCCGTGTAGGTGCAGGTCCTTGTCCAGGTCCAGCACGGGGTTGATGGAGTTCAAAAGGGCGCGCTCCGTTTCCTGAGAGGCGCGCCTCCCATCCAAAAAGACAATTGCATTGGAAAGCCAAATTTGTGTCCCCTGGCGGGGCTGGAGGTCCGCAATCACGTAAAAAGGGGAGCGGGCGACGAGGAATTCACCATAACCTTCCACAAAAGCTTTGTATTTTTCCAAACGCACGGAGACGGTTTTGATTTCGGGATATTTGGAAAGGAGGAATCTTTCTAAGGCATCAGCGGTCACGAGGGCATAGCCTGGTCCCGTGCCGGACTGGCTCAGGCGAACCCGCCGCTCACGCTTTGCCAGACCGAAATCATATCGGCATTGATGCAGATCAGCGCTCAATTCTTTGATGAAAAGCGTCCGCAAAGTGAAGTCGTATAAACGGAGTTCCAGAACGCCGATGAAACCATCCCGGGCGCGGTCTCGCTCAGTAAAAAGCGGTAACCCATCCACCTGAAAGGAGCGCGCCTCTATACGTGCGGAGCGCAAGCGTCCCTGGCTCCCTCCCGCAACCCCATCCAAACGCACGTGCACCTTTACTGACTTTTGTTCGCCTCCAAGCCTGGAGGCGATGTCTTCCGCCGACCCCCGCTCAAATAGGCGTACTTCCCGCTGGAGAGCACCCAGGGCAATGCCCATCCCCAGTGCGACCAGAAGCCATTTCAAAGGTTTTCTCCGCTCATAGTTTGATGATGGTACCAAAGGAGGGGCAAGGGCGAGCCCCCCGCTCCCCTCTCCTGTATAATGCCAGAAAGGAATGCTTCCTTTCCTGAAGGAATATGAAAGTCGCAGGGGTGCTCATTTTGAATCGGGCTTACCGCTCCATTACGGCTCCCCAGAAAGCGAGTATTTTGCCTTGCGAGGTTCCGCAGGCTGGATAGACCTTTCCCATTGGACGAAGGTCCGGGTGAGCGGGGGAGAGCGGTGGGAGTGGCTCCAGGGGCAGATTTCTCAAGATGTGGCACTTCTGCGAGAGCGAGGTTCTGGGCAAGCCTGTCTGCTAAAACCGACCGGGCAAATCATCGCAGACCTGTTCCTCGGAGTGTTTGGGGAGAGTGTTTTCCTGATTGCGGGGGAGACGCCCCCTCCGCTTGTGGTGGAACGCCTCGCCCGGATGGTGGTCCTGGAGGACGTAACCCTGGAGGACGTCACCCCCTCTATGGGCTTGATCGCCCTGCAGGGTCCCTCTATTGGAAAGAGCCTGCCTCTGCGGGGTTCGCATTTCCCGATGTGGGAGCAAGATGTGTCGGGCTCGGGGGGCTTTTTAGTGCTTGTTTCGGCTGAGGATGCAGAGTTTTTCCCTTCTTTACTTGCGGACCTCACCCCTGTGGGCTTGCTGGCATGGGATATAGCCCGGCTGGAGTTGGGGCTTCCTCTCTATGGGCGCGATTTTGATGAGGGTACATTGGTAATGGAGATGGGGGACACTTTTCTCGCCCCACGCGTGAGCCTGGAGAAAGGTTGCTATACGGGGCAGGAAGTGGTGGCACGGGTGATGTCTCGGGGGCATACCCACCGCACGTGGGTGGGGTTGCGGTGCGAGGCACCTGTAGAAGCGGGGGCTGGCATTACGGATGGTTCGGGGAAGGAGATAGGGAGGGTTACCAGTTCGGCGGTTTCTCCTCAGATGGGTCCCATTGCCTCTGCTTATTTGAAGAAGGAGTTTTGCCTGGCAGGTACCCGGGTAGAGGTAGGGGAGGTGGGGGCTCAGGTCTTTCCCTTTCCCCTTTTTATGCAGGAGACCCCTTGACAGGGGTGAGTATAATGGAGTAGCACTCTAATAAGGAGAGTGCTACTCCGCCGAACGCCTCGCAGGGTTCGGTCGTAAGGTAAAAATGGAAACTGCTAAGGGAGGTGAATCAAGTGAAACTCGCACCATTGCATGATCGCATCGTCGTGAAACCTGAGGAGAAGGAGAAAAAGACTGCATCGGGCATTCTTCTTCCTGACACCGCTCAGGAGAAGCCCCAACGAGGCAAGGTCATCGCGGTCGGTCCCGGGAAACTCCTGGACAATGGAAAGTTGGCTCCTATGGAGGTGAAGCCGGGTGATGTGGTGCTCTATGGCAAGTATTCGGGCACCGAGGTGACCGTGAATGGGGATGAATATGTCATTTTGCGTCAAGAGGACGTGCTTGCCATCTTAGAAGGCACGCCCACAGCCAAAGAGGTAGCGAAAAAAGGAGGTAAGTGATGCCTGCCAAGGCGATTCGCTATGGAGCGGAATCTCGCTCTGCCCTTGTTTCTGGCGTCAACAAGTTGGCGGAAGCCCTGCGCGTGACCCTGGGTCCCCGGGGCAGGTGCGTGGGGTTGGAGAAAAAATTTGGCGCTCCTCAACTTATCAACGATGGCGTCACCATCGCTAAGGAAATTGAACTCCCTGACCGGTTTGAGAATTTGGGCGCCGCCCTTTTGCGTGAGGCGAGCACCAAAACGAATGATGAAGTGGGTGATGGGACCACCACCTCCGTGGTCCTTGCCCAGGCGATGGTACGTGAGGGGATGCGGCTGGTTTCGGCAGGGGCGAACCCGATGGCATTGAAACGGGGAATGGACAAGGCGATGAACGCCATCGTGGAAGAACTCCAGCGCCAGGCGAGGAAAGTAAAAGATGAAAACGATGCCATCCGCGTGGCGACCGTCGCCGCCAACGACGCCCAGATTGGAGAAGTGGTGGGGAAGACGGTGTGGCGAGTGGGCAAAGATGGTGTGGTGACGGTGGAAGAAGGCAAGGGAAGGGAAACCACTGTGGAAGATGTGGAGGGGCTTCGCTTTGATAAGGGGTACATCAGCCCGTACTTCGTCACCAATCCCGAAGCGATGGAAGCGGTCTATGAAGACCCCCTCATCCTCTTCCACGAAAAGAAGATCAGTTCGGTGGCGGACTTCTTGCCCCTGCTGGAGAAGGTGGCACGAACGGGGCGCCCCTTTATCGTCATAGCCGAAGATGTGGAAAGCGAAGCCCTTGCGGTGTTAGTTCTCAACCGGTTGCGTGGAGCCCTGAAGTGTGCCGCGGTCAAAGCGCCCGGATTTGGCGAGAGGCGCAAGGCGATGCTGGAAGATATGGCGATTCTTACGGGCGGGCAACTCATTAGCGAAGACCTGGGGATGAAACTGGAGAACGTGGACCTCGGAATGCTTGGCACGTGCCGAAGAATCGTCATCACCAAAGACCACACCACCATCGTCGGAGGAAAAGGGAAGAAGAGCGCCATAGAGGGGCGAATCAATCAAATCAAACACCAACTGGAAACCACGGAAAGTTCCTACGATAGAGAGAAGCTTTCCGAGCGCCTGGCGAAACTCTCGGGTGGGGTTGCGGTGGTCCAGGTGGGTGCGTCCACAGAGACTGAGATGAAAGAGAAAAAGTCGCGCATTGAAGATGCGATTCACGCCACCCAGGCATCCCTGGAAGAGGGGGTGGTTTCCGGAGGAGGACTTGCCCTCTTGCGCGCCCGAAAGGTGGTGGACAAACTCAACCTGCCCGAAGAAGAAAAGCTGGGCGCGGAAGTGGTGAAAAAAGCGGTTACTGAGCCTGCCCGCGTGATTGCTACCAATGCGGGCACCGATGGGGATACCGTCGTGGCGCGCCTTCTGGAGGAGCCCGCATCCATCGGCTATGATGCGGTTACGGGGGAGTTTTGTGACCTCGCGGGGCGGGGCATCCTGGACCCCGCTAAAGTAGTTCGGCTCGCCCTCCAAAATGCTGTCTCCATAGCGGGGATGATCATCACCACCGAGGCGGCGGTCGCAGAGATACCTGAGGAGGAAAAGCCCCATACTCCCCCGCCCTATTAAAGAGCCGAGGAAGATCCTCTAAGGCTTTGAAAGCGTAGGGGCGAACGCCCCTTCCCCAAACGGGCTTCGGGTAGCATACCTTGAGTTTTCCTTGCTTGGAGGAGAGTTTGAACGTTGCAGAGGCGGCGCATCGCATAAAGGCAGAACTTTCCAAGGCAATCGTGGGGCAGACCTCCTTGATAGAGCACGCCCTCGTTGCCATCCTCGCGGATGGGCACGTCCTGCTGGAGGGAGTCCCGGGCGTGGCGAAGACGCTTTTAGTGCGCGCCCTGGCGCGAGTGCTCAACCTGGACTTCCGACGAATCCAGTTCACCCCCGACCTGATGCCAAGCGATATTGTGGGCACGAATGTGTTTGATGCCAAAACGGGCGAGTTTGTTTTGCGAAAAGGTCCCCTTTTCACCTCGGTCCTCCTGGCGGACGAGATCAACCGAACCCCTCCCAAAACGCAATCCGCCCTTTTAGAAGCGATGGAGGAGCGCCAAGCAACCATAGATGGCGTCCCCTATCCTGTGCCCGTGCCCTTCATCGTCTTTGCCACCCAGAATCCCATTGAGTTTGAAGGAACTTACCCCCTCCCCGAAGCCCAACTGGACCGTTTTCTGATGAAACTCCTGGTCACCTATCCCGAAGAAGGAGAGGAGGTGGCTATCTTGAAGCGCTATGCGGAAGGCTTCCGGGCGCAAGAATTAGATAAGGCTGGGATAGAACCCGTGCTGACTGCAGATGACCTGGAGAAGCTGAAAAGGGAAGTGAGCGAGGTGCGCGTGGACGATGCGATTTTGAACTACATCAACAAGATCGTTCGCGCCACACGACAATCCGACCTGACTACCCTTGGGGGCTCACCTCGCGCGGGAATTGCCATCCTATTGTGCTCCCAGGCTCTTTCTGCCATTCGGGGGCGGGACTTCATCACGCCGGACGACGTCAAGGAGGTTGCCCTGCCCGTGCTTCGGCACAGGATTATCCTTCGTCCGGAAGCGGAAGTGGAAGGCTTCACGCCCGACCAGGTGCTGAGCAGTCAGTTTGAGACCATAGCGGTCCCGAGATAGGGCTTCCCCCTCCCTGGCGTGATTTTTTGGTAGGGGCAGACACCAGGGTCTGCCCCTACATTTTTCTTCGCCCCCCGATTTTGCCACCGGGGACAACGGTGGTGATTACGATGTGGAGCTTGTGGATGTTGCAATCACCCCCGATTTTGCCACCGGGGACAACAAGTAAAAAAAATGAGTAAAGAATCTCTTTGTTGCAATCACCCCCGATTTTGCCACCGGGGACAACCTGAACATTGCAGAAGAAAATCTTGTTCTTG